>NZ_JAACFS010000048.1 GCF_029051645.1 Bradyrhizobium sp. CSA112 | reverse complement strand
GGCTGGGAGAAAACTTCGCCGCTCTCACCGTCATCGCGGGAGCCCTCGCCGACATCGTGATCGGCCTGACTATTCTTTGGCGACCTGCGAGCCGCTATGGTCTCTGGGCAGCGCTCATCATCTCGCTTGTTTATGTCGTGATCGGGACGGCACTGGTGCCGCGATTATGGGCCGATCCGCTCGGCCCCATGCTGAAAATCTGGCCGGTGCTGATCCTCAACCTGGTGGCCATGGCGATCCGGGAGGATCGCTGATGCTCTATCTCCTTCTCAAGATGACGCATATCATCGGCGCCGCTGTCCTGCTCGGGACCGGTGCCGGCATCGCCTTCTTCATGCTGGTGGCGCATCTGCGCGGCGATCCGCGCGAGATTGCCGGCGTTGCGCGGACCGTGGTGCTGGCCGATTTCCTGTTCACGGCGAGTGCCGCGATATTTCAGCCGATCACCGGCGTCTGGCTCGCGTGGTCGAGCGGCTATTCGCTCGGCGATGGATGGATTGCAGCGTCCATCGCGCTCTATCTGGTGACTGGCGCCTTCTGGTTGCCCGTGGTGTGGATGCAGATGCGCATGCGCGACCTTGCCGTCCACGCGGTCGAGACGAACGCTAAGCTGCCTGCCGAGTATCACCGGCTGTTCCGCTGGTGGTTCGCCTTCGGCTTTCCTGCATTCGCCGCGGTGCTCATGATCTTCTGGCTGATGATTGCCCGGCCCGCCATTCCCTATTGGGATTGATTTTCGGTTCTGTGTGATGCGGACGACGCTTCATGCCGCCCGCCGCAAATCCTCGGCCAGCGCGCGATAGGACAGCGCTTCGGCCAGATGCAGCCGGCCGATCTTTTCCGCGCCGTCGAGGTCGGCGAGCGTGCGCGCGACGCGGAGCACGCGGTGATAGCCGCGCGCGGTCAGCTTCATGGTCTCGGCAGCGTCGCGCAGGAGCTTTTGTCCTTGCGCGTCCGGCTGCGCGATTGTTTCCAGCAGCGAGGCCGGCGCTTCGGCGTTGGTGCGGACATGCGGCATGCCGGCCGCCGCATAGCGCGCGAGCTGGATGTTGCGGGCGGCCGCGACACGGGCGGCGACTTCCGCGGAGCCTTCGGAGGGCGGCGGCAGGATCAGGTCGGCGGCAGTCACCGCCGGGACCTCGATGCGCAGATCGATACGGTCCATCAGCGGACCGGAGATGCGCATCTGGTAATCCGATGTGCAGCGGTCGACGGGTGCGCGCTTACAGGCATAGCCGGGCTCATAGGCATGGCCGCAGCGGCATGGGTTCATTGCCGCGACCAGCATGAAGCGCGCGGGATAGGTGACGCGGTGGTTGGCGCGGGACACCGAGACCTCGCCGTTCTCCAACGGCTGGCGCAGCGAATCCAAAACGCGCGGATCGAACTCCGGCAGCTCGTCGAGGAACAGGACGCCCTGATGCGCGAGCGAAATCTCGCCGGGCTTTGCGCGCATGCCACCGCCGGTCAGCGCAGCCATGCTGGCGGAATGATGGGGCGCGCGGAACGGCCGCCGTGCCGTCAATGCGCCGTCGCGGATTTCGCCGGCGACGGAGGCGATCATCGACACTTCCAATAATTCCGATGGCGACAGCGGCGGCAGGATCGAAGGCAGCCGCGCCGCCAGCATCGATTTGCCCGCGCCCGGCGAGCCGATCATCAGCAAATGATGCCCGCCGGCCGCGGCGAGTTCGAGCGCGCGCTTTGCACTCTCCTGGCCCTTGATGTCGCGCAGGTCGAGCAGCGTCGCTTCCTGCTCGTGCACCTTCGGCTGTGGGCGCGACAGCACCTGCGTGCCCTTGAAATGGTTGGCGATCTGGATCAGCGACTTCGCCGCGATGATCTGGATGTCCGGGCTCGCCCAGGCGGCTTCCGTCCCGCACGCCGCCGGACAAATCAGGCCTTCCTCGCGCGCATTCGCGCCGATCGCGGCCGGCAACACACCCGCGACGGGGGCGATCGATCCGTCGAGCCCGAGCTCGCCGAGCACCGTAAAACCGTTGAGCGCGTCCGGCGGGATCGCGCCAATTGCCGCCATCAGCCCAAGCGCAATCGGCAAGTCATAATGACTGCCTTCCTTGGGAAGGTCGGCCGGCGCGAGGTTGACGGTGATCCGGCGCGCGGGCAGGGCGAGCCCCGAGGCGATCAGCGCCGAGCGCACCCGCTCGCGCGCCTCAGACACCGCCTTGTCCGGCAGACCGACGATCGCAAACGCCGGCAACCCCGGCGCGACCTGCACCTGCACGTCGACCGCGCGGGCCTCGATCCCCTCAAAGGCTACCGTAGAAACCCGCGCAACCATGCCTGCCCCTCGTGACGCAATCGAAGGTAGCGGGGAACCGGAGGGCAAGTCAAGAACATTAAGGGAACGTAGGAGCAAAAGGCTCAGACACACATCTTGCATCAGCAGACCGGCCATCGGATCCGCCGAGCCCTCCGCCTGCTCGCTCCTGTGGTGCTTAGCGCTCCGTTCGCATGTACGGGTTCTCTTCAGAGACAAGCTTCAGCGCCGCATCGTCGGCGAGAATGCGTAGCTCCTGCGTCTCAGCATGTCTCGCGCTCTGCGGACTACCCCACAAGCTCCATATTCCCAACCCCACGACCAGCATTCCAGCGCCAATAGCTATGAAGTCTTTGGTCATTTGCTGGCCTCCATACCGGTTGCCAAGCTGTCGAGTTTCGGGCCGCATTATCTGGGCAGTGCGCACAGAATGATCGCGGGCCTTTCACGGTGTTTTCCTGCTTAGGGAAAACCAATTTCGGTAGTCCGCGATTGTTCCTGGGGCATGCCCTTTCGATGGAGGCCTCCGAAGAGGCGTCTAAGCCGCCTGCGCGAGCGCCTCCGGCAGCGCATTTCCGATCCGGGGCCGGCCGTGTCGACCGGCCCCGGACGTCGATTCCCTCAGAGCTGCATGTTCATCGGCTCGGGATAATAGCGGAAGCCATCGCCATTCTTGGCGACGTGGCCGTAGCCCGGCCAGGCGAAGTGATAGGACATCACCGGGATCTTTTGCGCGGCGAGCATGTCCAGCATCTTCACGCGCGAGCTGGCCGCCTGCTTCGGGTCGCTGTCGTAGGCGAATTCCATCCGCGGCTTCTCCAGCAGCAGCACCGCGTGGTGGGAGAGGTCGCCGAGGAAGCAGAAGGATTTGCCCTTCGAGCTCACCATGAAAATGGTGTGGCCGACGGTGTGGCCGGGGGCTGAGAGCGCGGTGACGCCGGGCAAAAATTCCTGGTTGTCCTTGATGAACACGATGCGGTCGCGCACCGGCAACAGGTTCTTGCGGGCGTGGAGGATAAAGTCCTTCATCGGGCTGCCGAGCTTGCCTTCATCGGTCCAGAAATCGAAATCGCTCTGGGCGATGTAGACCTGCGCGTTCGGGAACAGCGGCTTGTCGTCGGCGCCGACGAGGCCGCCGATGTGATCGATATGCGCATGCGAGCACACCACGGCGTCGATATCGGAGGCCTTGATGCCGGCAGCCGCCATGTTCTTCTGCTGCTGGCCGGTGGTCGGGCCGAACGCCTTTAAGGTGCCCATGCCGGTGTCGAACAGGATCAGCTTGTCGCCGGTGTTTACGATCGGCGAATTCTGCTCCAGCACGACATTGTCCGGGTTGAGGAAGTTGTCGGAGAGCATCTTCTTCACTTCTTCCTTCGGCACGCCGGTGAAGGTGCCGGAGGGATCGCCGAGCGGCAGCGGGCCGTCGGAGACCACGGTCACTTCGGCGTCGCCGAGGATGAAGCGGTGCCAGTAGGGCGTCTGCGTGCCGAGCTTCGGCGCCTTGGCCAGCGCGGTGCCGCCGAGAAAGGTCGAGGCGCCAAAACCGGCGCCAAGCGCAAGCAAAGACCGTCGTGAAACGTTCATCGTCATACGTCTTCCTCCACTGTTTTTATGATTGCAGCATATTGCCCGGACGGATTGATCCGCAGCTACAGGCTGCTCCCGCTTCCCGAAATTGGCAAGTGGGATGAGACGGCACAACTGTGATGTGAAAACGCGGGTGGTGCAGCGCGACGCTATTTGCCGCCGCGCTTGGCCTCAATGGTGTCCCAAGTCCTTGCCGCTACATCTGGCCCGCCGAGCTTGGCAATCGCGCGGATGCCGGTGGGGCAGGTGACGTTGATCTCGGTGAGATTGCCGTCGATCACGTCGATGCCGACGAACAACAGCCCGCGCTCGCGCAGCGCGGGACCCAGCGTGTCGCAGATCTCGCGTTCACGCGGGGAAAGTTCGGTGGCTTGGGCTGCGCCGCCGCGGACCATGTTGGAGCGCAGGTCATCGGGGGCCGGCACGCGGTTGACGGCGCCGGCGAATTCGCCGTCGACCAGGATGATGCGCTTGTCGCCGTGCTTTACCTCGGGGAGGAAGCGCTGGATCACCCAGGGCTCGCGGAAGGTGACCAAGAACATGTCGAACAGCGAGCCGAAATTCATGTCCTGCGGCATGACGCGAAACACCGCGGCGCCGCCATGGCCGTGCAGCGGCTTCATGACGACGGCGCCGTGCTCGTCGCGAAACGAATTGATTTCGTCGAGATCGCGCGAGATCAGCGTCGGCGGCATCAACTGCGGAAAGTTCAGCACGAACATCTTTTCCGGCGCGTTGCGCACGCTGACCGGATCGTTGACGACCAGCGTCTTGGGATGGATTCGCTCCAGCAAATGCGTCGAGGTGATGTAGGCGATATCGAACGGCGGCTCCTGCCGCAACAGGATGACGTCGAAATTGGTCATCGGCTCGCGCTTGGGTTCGCCGAGGGTAAAATGGTCGCCGACCTCGTCGCGGACGGTGAGCTTTTGCACCGGCGCCACCAGCTCCTCGCCGCGCAGCGACAGCTTGTCGGGGGTGTAATAGGAAATGCTGTGGCCGCGCTTCTGCGCTTCCAGGAGTAGCGCAAAGGTCGAATCGCCGCGGATGTTGATACGCGCGATGGGGTCCATCTGGACGGCGACATTCAGTTTCATGGGAAGGTCCGGGTCTCTGGAGGGTTTCTTTTTAAGCGCTGGCGTCGAATGCCGCTAACAGATGGCGTGGCAGGCGCCGCGGCGCAATCAGGATGGCGTCAAATCGCAGCTCGAATTCGGCATGCTCGGGATGCGACATCAGCCAGGCCTGGGCGGCGTCGATGATGCGGGCCTGCTGGCGCGGCGTCACGGCGTAGGCGGCGTCATCCAGGCTGGCGCGGGCCTTGACCTCGATGAAGGCAATCAGGCTGCGCTTTCTCGCGACCAGATCGATCTCGCCATAGGGGGTGCGGAAGCGTTTGGCCAGGATGCGGTAGCCTTTGGCCATCAGATAGGCCGCGGCGCGGCTTTCGGCCGAAAGCCCGGTGCGAAACGCGGCGACCCGCTCGGGCGCGGCCAGCTTTGCCACGGCGTCCGGTGGCGGCGTGCCATCAGTTTTCGCCATCGTCACCCCTGGCTTCTCGGGCAAGCTCCAGCGCCCGGGCGTAGACCTCGCGGCGCGGCCGCCCCGAGAGCTCGACCGCATGCGCGACGCTGTCCTTGACACTGTCGCGCGCCAGCGAGCTTCGCAGCAGATCGTCGAGATCATCCTGCGTCATGACATTGGCGTCCGCTCGCGGCGGGCCGACGACGAGCACGAACTCGCCGCGGGTTTCCAGCGTGCCGGCGGATTTTGCCAGCTCGGCAATCGGAGCGCGCTTGATGTCCTCGTGCAGTTTTGTGAGTTCGCGGCAGATGGCGGCGTCGCGCCCGGCCATGATCTTGGCAAGGTCGGCCAGCGTCTCCTGCACGCGGTTGCCGGATTCGAACATCACGAGCGTGGCGTCGAACCGGGCAAGCTCGGCCAGCCGAGTCCGTCGCGAGACTTCTTTCGTCGGCAAGAATCCCTCGAAGAAGAAGCGGTCGGTGGGCAGTGCCGCGACCGATAGCGCCGTCAGCACCGAGGAGGCGCCGGGCACCGCGATGACGGCGTGGCCGGCGGCACAGACCTCGCGCACCAGCTTGAAGCCGGGATCGGAGATCAGGGGCGTGCCGGCGTCCGACACCAGCGCGATCGAGGCGCCCTGCGCCAGCAGTTCCAGGATTTTCGGCCGCGCCATCGCCGCGTTGTGCTCGTGATACGGCTTGAGCTCTGCCGAAATCGCATAGCGCTCGGTCAGGCGGCGGGTGATGCGGGTGTCCTCGCAGGCAATGACGTCGACGCCCGCCAGCGTTTCCAGCGCGCGCAGGGTGATGTCGCCGAGATTGCCGATCGGGGTCGCCACCAGATAGAGGCCGGGGGCCGGTTTCGGGGCGTTCAGAATGTGGCCGCCAATCAAAAATGTTCTGTTGGCCGAACCCGGTTCGGCACCAGACACGTAGTTGGAACTGGGTTTTGCGCGCATAATGGCAATTCTAGAGCGCCCGCTGGCCCGGCGCCATATCGCGATGGACTGCAGGCAAGTGATATTCGCCGCAACGGGCCAAGCGCCGCGCGGCCGTAATGCTTTTGTTTTGGTTAACTATTTGCCGACAATGTGCTGAATCTACCTTCGCGTTCTGGGGTGGAGGTCCTGACCGACGGCGGTCGGTCAAGAGAAGAGACAAGATGGTAGGCCCGCTCAATCGCAAACCTGGACCCTCAGGTCCGTGGCCGTCAGGCCCGACCCGGCGGACGGCACTCGGTCTGATTCTCGGCGCGCCGCTGCTCGGCGCCTGCGCCGGCGGCCAGGTTTCCAGTCCGTTCGGCCCGTCCGAGCCCGAGGGACCCGCAGGCCCGCAGCAACAGCCGCTCGCCGTCGGCACCGGGCAGGTCAAGGTCGGCCTGATCCTGCCGCTCTCGGCCGCCGGCAATGCCGGCGTCGCTGCGCAATCGATGAAGAACGCCGCCGAAATGGCGCTGGCGGAATTCCAGAATCCGAACATCCAGCTTCTGATCAAGGATGACGGCGGCAACCCGCAAGGCGCGCAGCAGGTCACCCAGCAGGCGCTCGGCGAAGGCGCGGAGATTATCCTCGGCCCGCTGTTCGCGGGCTCGGTGCCGGCGGTCGCGCAGCTCACGCGCGCGCGCGGCATTTCGGTGATCGCGTTCTCGACCGACTCAAGCGTGGCCGGACGCGGCGTTTATCTCCTGAGTTTCCTGCCCGAATCCGACGTTAACCGGATCGTCGATTATTCCGCCGGCATCGGGAAGAAGTCTTTCGCGGCGCTATTGCCGGACAATGCCTATGGCAATGTGGTGGAGGCGGCGTTCAAGCAGGCGGTCGGCCGCAAGGGGCGCATCGTCGCCTTCGAGAAATACGCCAGCGATCGTTCCGCGGCGGCGCGGACGGTGGCGCAATCGCTGGGCTCGGCAGACGCGCTGTTCATCGCCGACGACGGCGAATCCGTCGTGGCGGCGGCGGATGCCTTGAGCGCAGCAGGCGCGAATTTGCGCAACATCCAGTTGCTCGGTACCGGGCTTTGGGACAATCCGCGCGTCTATGCGAGCGCCACGCTGCAGGGCGGGCTCTATGCCGCGCCGGATCCGTCGGGCTTTCGCGCCTTCTCCGGCCGCTACCGCGCCAAATACGGCGCAGACCCGGTGCGCACCGCAACGCTCGCCTATGACGCGGTTGCCCTCGTCGCCGCGTTGTCGAAGCAGCAGGGCGGCCAACGTTTTGCGGCGGAGACGCTGACCAACCCGTCGGGCTTCGCGGGCATCGACGGACTGTTCCGTTTCCGCTCCGACGGCACCAATGAGCGGGGCCTCGCGGTGATGAAGGTCGCCAGCGGCGGCAGCACGCCGGTTGCCGGTTCGCCGAAGAGTTTTGGGGCGTAGGCGTTGTCGTGGCCGTAGCCTGGATGTAGCGCAGCGAAATCCGGGGCTGGTTTGGTTTATCGGCTGCGAGATCCCCGGATTGCGCTTCGCTCCATCCGGGCTACAGGTCTACTTTGCATGGGGTTGTTTTCGCGATTTTGAGTTCGTAGGCCGGATGGAGCGCAGCGCAATCCGGGCTACGAAGCTTACGCCGCCAAATCCGCGACCACGGCGTCCAACACCGGAAAACCGTCCTTCGTCACGCGCAGCCTGCCGTCGGCGCCGACGGTGATTGCGCCTTCCTCACGCAAGACGGCGATCCGGCCCGGATCGAGCGCGCGGCCTGACAGCGCGGCATAGCGTTTGGGGTCGATGCCTTCGGAGAGGCGCAATCCCATCAGCAGGAATTCATCGGCGCGTTCTTCGCTGTTGAGCGAATCGTCGGTCACGACGCCGTGGCCGTTGGCCTCGACCCGCATCAGCCAGGCCTCGGGGCGCTTCTCGGTCGCGATAGCGTGTCTCGCACCGTCAATATCCAGCCGCCCATGCGCGCCCGGGCCGATGCCGGCATATTCGTCGCCGCGCCAGTAGACGAGATTGTGCTGGCACTCCGCGCCTCTCCGCGCGTGGTTCGAAATTTCATAGGCCGGCAAGCCATGATGCGCGCAGACCTCCTGCGTCACGTCATAAAGCGTACGCGCCAGCGCCTCGTCCGGCGTCTTCAATTTGCCCGCGGCATGCAGGCCGAAGAACGGCGTGCCTTCCTCGATGGTGAGCTGGTAGAGCGAGAGATGCTCAGCGGCTTCCGAGATCGCGAGCTTCAGTTCGTCCGTCCACATCTGCGGCGTCTGGTCGGGGCGGGCGTAGATCAGGTCGAACGAGTAGCGGTCGAACGCGGTGCGCGCGATCGCGACCGCGTCCAGCGCTTCGCGCGCGCTGTGCAATCGTCCGAGCGCTTTCAGCGAGGCGTCGTCGAGTGCCTGCACGCCGAGCGAGACACGGTTGACACCGGCTAAGCGATAGCCGCGAAACCGCGTTGCTTCCACGCTGGTCGGATTGGCCTCCAGCGTGACCTCGACATTGTCGGCGACGCGCCAGTGTTTTCCGATCGCGTCCAGAATCGCGCCGACGGTGTGCGGCTGCATCAGCGACGGCGTGCCGCCGCCGAGAAAGATCGAGGTGACGGTCCGTCCCGGGGCGCGCGCCGCGGTGGTTTCGATCTCACGCGCAAAGGCGCGCGCAAAGCGTTCCTCGTCGATCGGCGCGTGGCGGACGTGGCTGTTGAAATCGCAATACGGGCATTTCGACAGGCAGAACGGCCAGTGCACGTAAACGCCGAAGGCGGCCCGCTTCGGGTAGTGGCGTTCGGCGCTAGCCAAGGCAGATCTCCGCCAGTTTGACGAAGGCGCGGGCGCGGTGCGACAGGCCGAGACCGAGCGGGGGCAGGCCGTGCTTCTCGATCGAGGTCATCTCGCCAAAGGTCCGCGTGTGCCCATCGGGCTGGAAAGCAGGATCATAACCGAAACCGGCGGTGCCGCGCGGCGGCCAGACCAAAGTTCCATCGGCGCGCGCCTCGACCTCCTCGATATGGCCGTCCGGCCAGGCGACGCACAGCGCGGAAACGAAATGCGCACTGCGCTTGTCAGGCGTGGTTGCGCCGCGTTCCTGCAGCAGGCGCTCGATCCGGGTCATCGCCGCGGTAAAATCCTTGCCCTCGCCGGCCCAGCGCGCCGAGTAGATTCCGGGCGCGCCGTCCAGCGCATCGACCACGAGGCCGGAATCGTCGGCAAAGGCTGGAAGTTGCGCCGCTTTTGCCGCCGCGATCGCCTTGATCGCCGCATTGGCACGAAACGTTTCGCCGGTTTCCTCGGGTTCGCCGAGGCCCAGGTCGCCCGCGGAAACAGCCTCGACGCCATGCGGCGCCAGCAACTCCCGCATCTCGGCAAGCTTGCCGGGATTATGGGTCGCGATCACGAGCCGGCCGGTGATTCGACGGTGCATGATCGATCAGACTACGCGACGGCCATCTTCTGCAAGTCCACCAGGCGCGCGACACCCTTGCGCGCCAGTTCCATCAGCGCCAGGAACTCGGCTTGCGAGAACGGCGTCTTCTCGGCGGTGCCCTGCACCTCGATGATGCGGCCATCGCCGGTCATGACGAAATTGGCGTCAGTCTCGGCCTCGGAATCCTCGGCATAGTCGAGGTCGAGCACCGGCGTGCCCTGATAGATGCCGCAGGAGATCGCAGCGACGTTGTCGCGCAAGACGTTGGCCTTGAGCATGTTGCGGTTCTTCATCCACGAGATGCAGTCGGCCAGCGCTACCCAGGCGCCAGTGATCGAGGCCGTGCGGGTGCCGCCATCGGCCTGGATCACGTCGCAGTCGACCGTGATCTGGCGTTCGCCGAGCGCTTCGAGGTCGATGGCTGCGCGCAGCGAGCGGCCGATCAGCCGCTGGATTTCGACGGTGCGCCCGCCCTGCTTGCCGGCCGCGGCCTCGCGGCGGGTGCGCTCCAGGGTGGCGCGCGGCAGCATGCCGTATTCGGCGGTGACCCAGCCGCGGCCCTGGCCCTTCAACCAGGGCGGCAGCCGTTCTTCCAGCGTGGCCGTGACCAGCACGTGGGTGTCGCCGAACTTCACCATGCAGGAACCTTCGGCGTATTTGACGACGCCGCGTTCCAGCGACACGGGGCGCAGCTCATCGGGCGCACGGCGGCTTGGCCGCATGGGGAATCCTTTCGAAAATCGAGCGAAAACGCGTTTGCGGTGCTTGTAAGTGGGGGCGTGCGTAGCGGCAAGGGTTTTTGGCCGCGATTTCGTGATGTTTTGACGCGGTTTCCTCGCTCGAAAACACCATGAAGAAAGGGACGCTTGTCATCGCCCCGCCGGAACGACAAATTAGGGGGTATCAGGGAGTTAACAGTGGCCCACCACGATCCGATTGGCCTGATCACGCCGCCTGCCGGGCTTGCCCAGCTTAACGAGCGCTCGCGCGACATTTTTCGTCAAATCGTCGAGAGCTATCTCGCGACCGGCGAACCGGTCGGCTCGCGCAACGTCTCGCGCCTGATCGCGGTGCCGCTGTCGCCGGCGTCGGTTCGCAACGTGATGTCGGACCTCGAAGCGCTCGGCTTGATCTACGCGCCGCATACCTCGGCAGGCCGCCTTCCCACCGAACTCGGCCTGCGCTTTTTCGTCGATGCTCTGATGCAGGTCGGCGATCTCACCGAACCCGAGCGGGAATCGATCCAGAACCAGCTCGCGTCCGTCGGTCGCGCGCAATCGGTCGAGGCCGCGCTCGGCGAAGCCCTGACGCGGCTGTCCGGCTTGACCCGGGCGGCTGCCGTGGTGCTGACCGCCAAATCCAATTCGCGGCTGAAGCACATCGAATTCGTGCGCCTCGAACCTGAGCGCGCGCTGGTGGTGCTGGTCGGCGAAGACGGACAGGTCGAAAACCGTGTGCTGACGCTGCCGCCCGGCGTTCCCTCTTCCGCGCTGACCGAAGCGACCAATTTCCTCAATGCGCGGATTCGCGGCCGCACGCTCGCCGAAGCGCGGCTCGAGCTCGAGACTGCGCTGGCGCAAAGCCGCGTCGAACTCGATCAACTGACGCAGAAAGTGATCGCGGCCGGCATCGCAAGCTGGTCCGGCGGCGAAAACGAGGACCGGCAATTGATCGTGCGCGGCCACGCCAACCTGCTCGAAGACCTGCACGCGCTGGAAGATCTCGAACGCGTCAAGTCGCTGTTCGACGATCTCGAAACCAAACGCGGCGTGATCGATCTGTTGGGCCGGGCCGAGCGCGCCGAAGGCGTGCGGATTTTCATCGGATCGGAGAACAAGCTGTTTTCGCTGTCCGGTTCTTCCACCATCATCGCCCCCTACAGCGACGCATCGGGCCGCATCGTCGGCGTTCTCGGCGTGATCGGGCCGACGCGGCTGAACTACGCCCGGGTGATTCCGACGGTGGATTACGCTGCCCGGATCGTCAGCCGGATGCTGGGCGGCTAAGCGGCCCCAAATTGACCCCAATCCGGATTTTCTTGTTCTGACGCGCTTTCTTCGCGCGAACCGGTCCCCACCCTAGGGATCAGTCCCAGGGCATGCTCCGCCCGAAAACGCTATGGAACGCTTGATTTTCGGCCACTAAAGCACGATATCCCCGGCAACAAATCCCCATCCAACCAGATGCGTTTTTTGAGAAGGCAGTCTTATGACCGATCCCAAGCGGCCGAGTGACGACGTGGAAAATCCGGCCCAGACCGGCGAGCCCGTGGTCTCAAAACCCTACATCATGCCCGACGACCCCGAGGAAGGATCGAATGAGGCACTGACCAGGGAACTGGCCGAAGCGCGTGACAAGATGCTGCGCACGCTGGCGGAAATGGAAAACCTGCGCCAGCGCACAAGGCGCGAGGTTGCCGACTCCAAGATGTACGGCATCACCGGGTTCGCGCGCGATATTCTGGAGATCGCCGACAATCTGCAGCGCGCGCTGGACGCGATTCCCGCCGAGGCCAGGGAGACCGCCGACCCCGGCATCAAGGCCTTCATCGAAGGCGTCGAGCTGACCGAGCGTTCGCTGCTCAACACGCTGGAGAAGAACGGCGTCAGGAAGTTCGATCCGTCGGGCGAGAAGTTCGACCCGAACTTCCAGCAGGCGATGTACGAAGTGCCCGATCCGTCCGTTCCCTCGGGGACGGTGGTCCAGGTCGTGCAGGCCGGCTTTATGATCGGCGAGCGCGTGCTGCGCCCGGCGCTGGTCGGCGTCTCCAAGGGCGGCGCGAAGGCCGCGCCGGCCAACAACGAACCGAACAGCGCAGCGTAGGCCGCGCTTACGGTAACCCCTCATCCTGAGACGCGCGCAAGCGCGCTCCTCAAGATGACGGTCTGACGGAGTTGCCTACCCTTCCAGTGGTTTCTCGGTCGTCTTTGGCCAGTAGGTGCCAAAACTCCAGAGATTGCCTTCCGGATCCCGGCAGGCGAAGTCACGACTGCCATAACTGGTGTTGTGCAACTCCATCTCGATTTTGGCGCCCGACGCCTTGACCCTGGCGTGCAGGGCGTCCGGGTCGTCGACCGCGACGTAGAGCGAATCCGTCCGGCGGCCGCCGATATCGCCGACAAGCTTGCCGTATTCGTCGTCGCCGCACTGGCCGAGCATCAGCAGCGAGGAGCCGTAGGCGAGTTCGGCATGCTGCACCGCGCCTTCCTTGCGGTAGGTGACATACTCGGTGAAACCAACCACGTCCTTCAGCCAGCGGATCATGGCCTCGGCATCGCGACAGCGCATCGTCGGATAGAGGCGCGGCGCTTCGATCTTGCTTTGCTCGGTCACGGAAAAACTCCCTGCTGATCGCTGTTGCACCAGTATGCGACAGACGCGTCAGCTCGGGCTTGAAGATTTGTTACCGGAAGAAGCTATTTATCTGAGCATGATCTCCGCGCAAACGCGTTCCGCGTTTGTCGCGAGGGAAAACCGCTACCCATTTTTCCGGATCATGCTCTAGACGTCCAGCGCGTCGAGCGGTCGCGTCAGGCGGCTATCGTTCAGCGCAAGGCGCCGGGCCCACGCCGTCGGCGTTTCGCCGGCCAAGGCAGAAAATTCGCGGACGAGATGCGCTTGGTCAGCATAACCGCTTTCGGCCGCAATAGCAGCCCAGCCGCGTGCGGTTTCCGTCCGCGCGAGCCGGCAGGCTTCACGAAAGCGCAACATGCGAGCGATCGGCTTCGGCGCGAGACCGAGTTCGGATCGGAAACGATCCACGAAGTGCTTGCGGCTCCAGCCAATCTCACTTGCGAGCGCGGCGATCCGCGCGCCGCCCGCGCTGCGTGCCAGCCGGCGATAGGCGAATTCGATCTCGGGCGAGGGCAAATGGCTGTCGCGGCCTGCTACAAAATCCTCGATCAGATCAAAGCGGTCCTGCCAGCGAGGTGTCGCGCCAAGCCGCTCGCGCAGTTGCCGGCTCTCGCGACCAAGCACGTCGCCGATGTCGACCATGCGCGCGGCGAGATCGACGACGGCGCCGCCGAAGAAGCGGTAGGCGCCGAGCGGCGTGAAATCCACCTGCACGCATTCGGCGCCGCCGTCGGATTCGATATGAACAGGCCCGGCATAAAGCCCGGCGGCGAAACTCGGCTGCCGGTCCGCCATGTCGGGTGCGCGCCCGAGCGCGATCAGGAACGGCGTGCCGAAGCTGATGATCAGCGGCACTACCAGACCTGCGGTTTCGCGCTGGAAAAACCGGCCGCGCGCCGTTTCGCGATACCCGGTTATGCCCGAGATCAGGCCTGCCGTGCGCTGCGACGGCGCGCGACGGATCATCTCAAACGCGAACGGTGCCGCCGGACCGGACATTCCTGGCCTCCGAGGACAACGCGCGTTATGCCGCGATGTCGCTCGACTGGATGCGCTTGACGCCGGCTTTGGTCATGTCTGCCCAGGCTTTTGCAAGCGAGCCCTCGGTGTCGATGCCGCGGCAGGCGTCTTCGATCACATAGGTTTCAAAGCCCGCCTTGCGCGCGTCGAGCGCGCTCCATGCCACGCAGAAGTCGGTAGCGAGCCCGGTCAGGAACAGGCGCTTCACCTTGCGCGCCTTCAGGTAGGCGGCGAGCCCTGTGGTCGTCTTGCCATCGGCCTCGGTGAAGGCCGAATAGCTGTCGACCTCCTTGTGAAAGCCCTTGCGGATGATGAGCCCGGCCTGCGGGAGCGAGAGATCTTTCGACAGTGCCGCGCCCTCGGTGCCCTGCACGCAGTGCTCGGGCCACAGCACCTGCTTGCCGTAGGGCAGGCTGACGGTTTCGAACGGCTTCTTGCCGGAATGCGATGTCGCGAACGAGACATGGCCCGGCGTGTGCCAGTCCTGCGTCAGCACGACATTGGCAAAGCCCTTGGCGATGCGGTTGATGATCGGAACGACCTGATCGCCGTCCTTGACCGCGAGGCTGCCGCCGGGAAGGAAACAGTTTTGTACGTCGATGACGATGAGCGCGGACGCATCATCGGGCTTGATCGGTGCGGCCATGAGTCCTCCTGGTGCGAGGGCAGCGACCGATGTCGCGCCGAGACCTGTCAGAACCAGCCTGCGAGAAAGCATAGCACGTCTCCCCTGATGAGTACCCGGCAGGGGAAAGGCTAGTTCCATTGGTGTACAAACGAAAGCCCGAAATTACGGCGCGCCGTACCGGTTCGGTAGTCAGGTTCGCGGATGAATTCCGTCGCGGACGGCGCGAAAGCGCGGAAAGGCCTTGGTCCATTCCTCGCGCGGTGAAGAGCCGATGATGCGCATCGAGGTCTGGGAGCCGAACCGCAGCCATTGCACGATGGTGACGGGCGTATTGTCCTTGCCGCTGGTGGCGTCGATGCGCGTCTCGTAGCCGGGCTGGCCGTCGATGCGGACCGGCTCGGACATCGTGATTCGCCCGTCGCGCACGCCGGGAATCGTGGTCGCAATCTGCTGGGCAAAGCGGCCGCGATCGTCGGGCGAGGCCGCGGTCGAGCCGATCAGGCCGATGATCATGAAGGGCGCGATCTCAAATCCCCTCTTTTCGTCGCTGTCGGAGAGAATGAGGGCCGCGCCCGGCGCCAGCGTGCGGATGTTCTTGAAGCTCGAGAGCTCGCCGATCTTGAACGGCATCAGCCCGAGCTGCTCCTCGACCGGAACCTCGGTGCGGATCACAGCGGAAGCGAACATCTGGCGCACGGCGTCGTCGGTGTAGATCTTCGAGGCGTTCTCCGGCACCTGCACGGCAACATAGCCGGAGAAGGTGGGGCCGGGCAGGATCATCGAATAGCGGCGCACATTGGTGGCGCCGTCCTTGCCGTTCTCGACGGTGTAGTAGGCCAGCCCCGCCGCGGTCTCAATGCTCTCCGGCTTGATGCCGCCGGTGCCACCCGGGTTGGCCTTGAAGGCGTTGGCGACCTCGCCATAGGCCTCGGCGGGCAGGTCGGTGACCAGCACCTTGACGCCCTTGTCCTCGGTCTCGAAGCCTATGAACGTTCTGGCCTTGTTGAGGCCGACCAGCGGCGTCATGCCGACCCTGGCGCCGGGCGGGAAGACCGGGTCGGCGGCGAACGCGGAAGCGGCAAAGGCAGAAGATATGGCGGCAACGATCAGGGCAACCGCAGCGAAGTATCGAATGGGCGTCATGGAGGATCTACCGGGTTTGCATGGAGGCCGTTTATGGTCGGACGGTGCCAATGGAATCTTGTAGTGGAATCTTGGGCCTCGGGGCACGACAGGGTCGTTCCATTCGGCCCGCTTTTAGCGGTTTTGATGTCCCTGCAACAGGGCAGGGTAGGCGTCCGTTCCACCGTTACGCTCCGATATGGCAGCTTTTTTGCAGGATTCTGCCCGGTATCCGGGCTCTTTTTTGAGGCGCTTCCAGCGGCGAAATACCGCGTCCCGCCCCGATGCCGCATCGCTGCGCAACGTTTCGGCGCCGCTAACGCTCAGTGGCCTTGCCGATTTCTTAACGCCGCTTGAGGCACTGATGCGCCCCCGCCCCGGGCTGGCACAATCTTTCAAACGTCAGCCTTTTCAGGCCCTAACGTTACGTTCGGTCCTTGCGGGCCCGACCCCCCCTCCTATATGAGGCTCACCGTCGCAATATCGCGAGTATTTGAACGTTGGGGGTTCGGTTAGGTGCGCCGTCCAGGGCCCGGCCAACCTGCCGCAAAAGAAGGATATGAGGACCATGGGAAAGGTCATTGGGATCGATCTCGGCACCACGAATTCGTGCGTCGCCGTAATGGATGGCAAGACTGCAAGAGTCATCGAGAATGCGGAAGGCATGCGCACGACGCCTTCGATCGTTGCCGTCACCGATGACGGCGAGCGCCTCGTCGGCCAGCCCGCCAAGCGTCAGGCGGTGACCAATCCCGAGCGTACGTTCTTCGCGGTGAAGCGCCTGATCGGCCGCCGCTATGACGACCCGATGGTCGAGAAGGACAAGAAGCTCGTCTCCTACAAGATCGTCAAGGCATCGAACGGCGACGCCTGGGTCGAAGCCGACAGCAAGACCTATTCGCCCTCGCAGGTCTCCGCTTTCATCCTGCAAAAGATGAAAGAGACCGCGGAAGCCCATCTTGGCCAGAAGGTCGAGCAGGCGGTCATCACAGTTCCCGCTTACTTCAATGACGCGCAGCGCCAGGCCACCAAGGATGCCGGCAAGATCGCCGGCCTGGAAGTGTTGCGCATCATCAACGAGCCGACCGCGGCCGCGCTCGCCTATGGTCTCGACAAGACGAAGACAGGCACCATCGCGGTCTACGACCTCGGCGGCGGCACCTTCGATATCTCGATCCTGGAGATCGGCGATGGCGTGTTCGAAGTGAAGTCCACCAACGGTGACACCTTCCTCGGTGGTGAAGACTTCGACATGCGGCTCGTCGGCTATCTCGCCGATGAATTCCAGAAGGAGCAGGGCATCAACCTGCGAAGCGACAAGCTTGCCTTGCAGCGCCTGAAAGAGGCCGCCGAAAAAGCCAAGATCGAGTTGTCCTCGACCACCCAGACCGAAATCAACCTGCCCTTTATAACGGCGGACCAGACCGGGCCGAAGCATCTGACGATGAAGTTGACGCGCGCCAAGTTCGAGGCCCTCGTCGACGATCTCGTCCAGAAGACCATCGAGCCTTGCCGCAAGGCGCTGAAGGATGCGGGCCTCACTGCCGCCGAAATCGGCGAAGTGGTGCTGGTCGGCGGCATGACCCGCATGCCGAAGGTCCAGGAAGTCGTGAAGCAATTGTTCGGCAAGGAGCCGCACAAGGGCGTCAACCCGGACGAAGTCGTCGCTATCGGCGCGGCAATCCAGGCCGGCGTGCTGCAGGGCGACGTCAAGGACGTGCTGCTGCTCGACGTGACCCCGCTGTCGCTCGGCATCGAGACGCTGGGCGGCGTGTTCACCCGCATCATCGACCGCAACACCACGATCCCGACCAAGAAGAGCCAGGTGTTCTCGACGGCCGAGGACAACCAGAACGCCGTCACCATCCGCGTCTTCCAGGGCGAGCGTGAAATGGCGGCCGACAACAAGGTGCTCGGCCAGTTCGACCTGATGGGCATCCCGCCAGCGCCGCGCGGCATGCCGCAGATCGAGGTCACCTTCGACATCGACGCCAACGGCATTGTCAACGTGTCGGCAAGGGACAAAGCCACCGGCAAGGAGCAGCAGATCCGCATCCAGGCATCCGGCGGTCTGTCCGAGGCGGACATCCAGAAAATGGTCAAGGACGCCGAGGCTCATGCGGCGGAAGACAAGAAGCGCCGCGAAGCGGTCGACGCCAAGAACCACGCCGATGCGCTGGTGCATTCCACCGAGAAGGCGCTGGCCGAGCACGGTTCGAAGGTCGAGGAAAGTGAGCGCCGCGCCATCGAGGACGCCGTCAGCGACCTGAAGGAAGCGCTGAAGGGCGACGACGCCGACGCCATCAAGGCCAAGACCAACACGCTTGCGCAGGCTTCGATGAAGCTGGGCGAGGCCATGTACAAGCAGCAGGCCGAGGCGGACGCCAAGAAGGATGCCGCCAAGGATGACGTGGTCGACGCGGAATTCACCGAGGTCGACGACGACAAGAACAACAAGAAGTCAGCATAAGCGGGCTTTCGGTCATGACCCTCATCCAAAAGAGCGCGCGGCTTGCGTTCGATGGGTGGGGGTCATTTTTCTTTAAGTTGAAGGCTGCATCTTTGGTGCGCGCCTTCGGCGTGAAGTTCGGGCGGGTCTGACTGATGTCCACCAAGCGCTGTTATTACGAAACCCTGGAAGTCGATCGGAACGCAGACGAGTCCAAGCTCAAGTCGGCCTTCCGCAAGCTGGCGATGAAATGGCATCCGGACAAGAATCCGGGCGACGCCACCAGCGAAATGAAGTTCAAGGAAATCAACGAAGCCTACGAGGTCCTGAAAGACGGCGAGAAGCGCGCCGCCTATGATCGCTACGGCCATGCCGCGTTCGAGCAGGGCATGGGCGGCGGCGGTCCTGGTTTCGGCGCCGGCTTCGCCTCGTCATTCTCCGATATTTTCGAAGACCTGTTCGGCATGGCCGGGCAGCGGCGCAGCGGTGGACGCGAGCGCGGCGCCGACCTGCGCTACAATATGGAAATCACGCTGGAGGAAGCCTTCCAGGGCAAGACCGCGCAAATCGAGATTCCGGTCTCGGTCACCTGCGAACCCTGTTCGGGCACCGGCGCCAAGGCCGGCACCAAGCCGAAGACCTGCTCGATGTGCGGCGGCGCCGGCCGCGTGCGTCAGGCTCAGGGCTTCTTCACGCTGGAGCGGACCTGCCCCGGCTGCCAGGGCCGCGGCCAGATGATCGAGGACGCCTGCCCGAACTGCTCAGGCTCGGGTCGGATGACGCGCGACCGCACGCTGTCGGTCAACATCCCCCAGGGTGTCGAGGACGGCACCCGCATCCGCCTTGCCGGCGAAGGCGAGGCCGGCGTCCGCGGCGGGCCGCCCGGCGATCTCTATATTTTCCTGTCGCTGGCCACCCACGAGTTCTTCCAGCGCGACGGCGCCGATCTGCATTGCCGGGTTCCAATCTCGATGGTCGCGGCCGCGCTCGGCGGTGAATTCGAGGTTCCGACCATCGACAAGGGCAAGACCAAGGTGAAAGTGCCGGCCGGGACACAGTCCGGCCGCCGTTTCCGCATTGCATCAAAGGGCATGCCGGTGCTCCGCTCGCGCCAGACCGGCGACATGTATGTCCAGGTCATGGTCGAAACGCCTCAGAATCTGACCAAGAAGCAGCAGGAACTGCTCGCCGAGTTCGAAAAATTGTCGTCCGGCGCCACCCAGCCGGAAGCGGCGGGCTTCTTCACCAAGGTCAAGGATTTCTTCGGCAGCCGCGCGGGCTCCTGACCGCGCGCGAACGCGAGCTGGGCGAAGTGCAGTTCTCGCCCCGCAGTCATGATTCATTCAGCTTGCACAGGATCTTATCGCCGGATCGCGGGCACTTTGGCGGACCTAGCACGTTACCGTTTGGCTTGACCGTACCCCCGTCGACCTATACGTGTTTATGACTGTTTTCTGACATCCCCCGCTTTGTTGCGGGGTCCCGCCTGGTAGCGACATGCCTTTGCAATCGTCCGTGCGTGCGTTGAAGAAGCCTCGTCTCGACGATGAGGTCCGCTTCCTTCGTTCATGGATTGAAAAGCCGCTGCACATGGGCGCGGTGATGCCGTCGAGCAAGCTGCTTGCCCGGACCATGGCGGAATATGTCGACGTCAAAGCGCAAGGACCGGTCGTCGAACTTGGGCCCGGGACCGGTGCGATCACCAATGCATTGATCGAACATGGCGTCGATCAAAAGCGGCTCGTGCTGGTCGAGTATAATCCGGGCTTCTGCGCACTGCTGCGCGACCGTTATCCGCAGGCCAAGGTGGTGCAGGGCGACGCCTACGCGCTACGCTCCTCGCTCAAGGACGTGCTGGACGCGCCGGCGTCCGCCGTGGTCTCCGGCCTGCCGCTGGTCACCAAACCGATGCTGACGCGGCTGAAGCTGATCCGCGACGCCTTCATGGCGCTGGCGCCGGGGGCGCCCTTCGTGCAGTTCACCTATTCGGTGGCGCCGCCGATCCCGAAATCCCTGCCGGGCGTGTCCACAGAAGCTTCCGAGCGGATCTGGATGAACCTTCCGCCCGCCCGGGTCTGGGTGTATCGCAAGCGCTGATACCGCGTATTCCGCAAAAGTGGGTACCGGTTTTGCGAATAGAATACGCGCAACTTATCAGCTAAGAGCATTTTCGTAGAAGATGCTCGCCACGTATTCGCGTGGCAAGTCTGCCCGAATACGAACTCAAATATGTCCGCGCTGAAAATCCTCGTGATCCCGGGATCGCTACGATCAGGCTCGCTTAATGCGAAGCTGGCTGCGGTAGCAGCGCATGCGCTGGCGCAGGAAGGCGCCGAGATCACCCGGATCTCGCTCGCCGACTTTCCCCTGCCGATCTATGACGGCGACTTGCAGGCGAAATCCGGCGTGCCGAAGAACGCGGTCAATTTGAAGCGGATGATGGCGGCCCATCATGGCGTCCTGATCGTGACGCCGGAATATAATTCCTCGGTGCCGGCGCTGGTCAAGAACACCATCGACTGGGTGAGCCGGGTGCAGGACGCACACGAGACCCGCGGGCAAGTATTTCGCGAGCGGGTGTTTGCAATTGCGTCGGCCTCCGGCGGGCGGCTCGGCGGCGCCCGCGCGCTGGCCGCGCTGCGGCTGATCCTTTCGGCCTGCCATGCCCCGGTGATCCCGAACCAGCTCGCGCTGGCGTTCGCCGACGACGCCTATGACGAGATGGATCGCTTGAAGAATTCCGCTGATGCCGAGGCGCTGAAAGCGCTGGTGCGGCAGTTGATCGACATTTCCCAACGCATGATGTGAGGTGACATGCAACCAGCCGATATCGCAGCAAAGGACCGCCTGATCGTCGCGCTCGACTTGCCAGGAGTGACTGAAGCGGAAGCGATGATCGCGCGGCTCGGCGACAGCGTCAGCTTCTACAAGATCGGCTATCAACTGGCTTACGCCGGCGGATTGCCGCTGGCGCAGCAACTGGCGAAATCGGGCAAGAAGGTCTTTGTCGATCTCAAGCTGCACGACATCGGCAACACCGTAGCGCGCGGCGTCGAGAGCGTAGCGAAACTCGGCGCGACCTTCCTTACCGTGCATGCCTATCCGCAGACCATGAAGGCCGCGGTCGAGGCGCGCGCCGGATCGGGCTTAAAGATTCTCGCCGTCACTGTGCTGACCTCCTATGACGACGGCGATCTGCATGCCGCGGGCTATCGCCTCAATGTCTCCGATCTCGTCGAGGCGCGGGCGCAGCAGGCGCAGGTGCTCGGCGTCGATGGGCTCGTCAGTTCGCCGGAAGAGGCGGCGGCGCTGCGCAAGATCATCGGCCACCAGATGAACCTGGTAACGCCAGGCATCCGGCCCGCGGGAGCCGCCACGGGCGACCAGAAACGCATCATGACGCCGGCGCGTGCAATTGCCGCCGGCGCCGACTATCTGGTGGTCGGGCGCCCGGTGACGGAAGCCGCCGATCCCAAGGCGGCGGCGGACGCCATTCAGGCGGAAATCAAACAGGCTCTGACGTAGCGAAACCAACGAGACAAGAAACGGGAGAGTGAGATGGCGAAGGGATACTGG
Organism: Bradyrhizobium sp. CSA112; assembly: GCF_029051645.1. Lineage (GTDB taxonomy): Bacteria > Pseudomonadota > Alphaproteobacteria > Rhizobiales > Xanthobacteraceae > Bradyrhizobium. The sequence goes on along the minus strand of NZ_JAACFS010000048.1, from coordinate 20,754 downwards.
ATCGGTCGCGTCGATGTCAGCAACGAGGAGGGCTACAAGCCCTACGTGGCGGCCAACCCGGCCATCTTCCAGAAATTCGGCGGGCGCTTCATCGTGCGCGGCGGCAAGTTCACTGCGGTCGAGGGCCAAAGCCGCTCGCGCAACGTCGTGATCGAATTCGACAGCTACGAGAAAGCGCTGGCGTGCTACAATTCGCCGGAATACCAGGCCAATATCAAGGTGCGCCAGCCGCACTCGATCGCCGATCTCATCGTCATCGAAGGCTATGACGGCCCGCAGCCGTAAAGCCGCAGGTACTTCGCGATCGATCCCTCAAGGCCATCAATGCCGCAAGCGTTTGAGCGGTAGACGCCGCGCTGCGTTCGTCCAATCGCGGCGCTCGTGGCATCAAGAAACTGTCATCAAGAAACTGGTATCAATAAATATGTGCGAATGTTTCCGTCCGTGCTGGAACAATTGGCTGCAATCGAAAAAAGCAAATAGCTAACGGCCATGCCTGCAAGTGAACACGTGAGCCGGTCGCTCCGTGTTCGCCATCCGACATTTCTTTTGTCCCCAAATGGGGATTGCGATGCCGCCCCGCCTTCATCCAAGGTTGCCGCGATCGAGTTCAACATCGATCGTGATGGAATCGAGCCAACACCAAAATCGCGACGCGCATGACGGGCTGCAAGCCGATCCGTCATTGCGGATGTCCATGCTCAGGGAGCGGATACCATGGCAATTATCGTCGGAACACCAGGCAACGATACATTACCCGGCACGGCAGATCCTGATGAGATCAGCGGCCTGGCCGGCAACGATACGATTACCGGATTGGAAGGCGATGACCTCGTCACTGGCGGTGCGGGCGATGACGATATCGATGGCGGCGCCGGCAACGACACGTTGAACGGCAATGCCGGCATGGATACGATCGCCGGCGGTGAAGGCGATGACACTGTCAGCGGCGGCGCGGGCGATGACAGCATCGATGGCGGAGCCGGCAACGACACGCTGAACGGCAATGCCGGCATGGATACGATCGTCGGCGGTGAAGGCGATGACCTCGTCAATGGCGGCGCGGGCGATGACGACATCGATGGCGGAGCCGGAAACGACACGCTGAACGGCAATGCCGGCAACGACATGATCGCCGGCGGTGCCGATAATGACATCATCAACGGCGGCGCCGGTGATGACGACCTGTCGGGCAACGAGGGCGATGACACGCTGAGCGGCGGTCTCGGCGACGATACCCTGAACGGCAATGGGGGCATGGACACGCTGAATGGCGGTCTCGGGGACGACACGCTGAATGGCGGAAACGGCGAGGACACGCTGAACGGCGGTGCCGGCAACGATACGCTCAGCGGCGAAGGCGGCAACGACACGATGAGCGGCGGCAACGATGCGGACGTCATGGCCGGCGGTGGCGGCGACGATACCATGTCCGGCGATGACGGCGACGACACCATGACCGGTGGTGCCGGCAACGACACGATGTCCGGCGGCGAAGGCGCGGACGACCTCAGTGGCGGAGCGGGCGACGATACGCTGGACGGCGATGCCGGAGACGACACGCTCGCCGGCGGTGCCGATGTCGATGTGATCAATGGCGGAGACGGAGACGATACCCTCTTCGGTAATGCCGGCGACGACACCCTCAACGGCGGCGCGGGCGACGATGAGTTGGACGGCGGCAATGGCGCCGATGTCCTCGACGGTGGCGTCGGCAACGATATGCTGACGGGCGCTGGAGGCTCCGATGACCACAATTTCGGTGACAACACGGCCACCAACTTCGGTGACGATGAAGTTGCTGACCTGAGCTTTGCTGATGGCGATGAGGTTAATGTCGATGCCGATCCGGCGTTTGATCCGGCCACCATCGTGGTGGATGACGACGGGACCAACACGGTGCTCGATTTCGGCTTCGGCACCATCACGCTCACCGGCGTTTCGGGTGGCGTCGGAACGGAATTCGAATCGATCGACGACATCAACGCTGCTGCGGGTTACGCGGCTATCGAGGTCGTATAACTCCACAACTTCAGCGGGGCGGCCCGGCAGCCGCCCCGCTCCTGCCTCTTTGCAATACTTCAGTCAGTAATAGTGCCGGCCGGTCATGTATTCGCGTAACCGTCGTGAGATCCCAGCGTCCGCTGCACGATCGCTGCTTGGATTGATTCCGGGACGATCCGCATTTGTGTGGGTCGTCGCCTTCAGCATGTCCTTGAACATACTTCTCCTTGTCGTTCCCTTCTACGCAATCGAAGTGTTCGATCGGGTCATCACTAGCGGCAGCGTTGAGACCCTCGTTGGCCTCACCATCATCGCCGCGGGCGCGCTCGTCTTCAGCGCCATGTTCGATGTTCTTCGCAGCCGGCTACTTAGCCGGTTTGCAGTCGGGTTTGAGCGCTGTGTCGCGCCTATTGTTCTCGAAAGCACCATTGTAGACGTTGCGAGGCGCGGCGACGGCAGAACGCATGATCTCGTCAGGGTTCGCGAGTTGCGGACTTTCCTTTCGAGCGGGACGGTCGCAGCGCTGATTGACGCTCCCTTCCTGCCGGCGTTCATTTTCATTCTGTTTCTTATGCACCCATGGTACGGCGTCATCGCACTGATCGGAGCGGTAATTCTGCTGGTCATGGGCATCGCCAGCCGCTGGGTCGCGCGCACGGAAGTCGCGCAGGCGTCGGAAGCCGCGCTGCGGACGCAGGCCACTCTCGACGGTATCGTCCGGCATTCCGGCCTCGTGCGGGCAATGGGTTGGACCCGAGGTGCCATTCGCGAATTCATGGATCTCAATGACCAGGCGTTGTGCCCGGTCGTCCGGGGCAGCGAGCGGGTGTCCGCGATCGCATCCGCGGCGCGCATGGTGCGAACAATTCTGCAGGTCGCCGCGATCGGCGCAGGCGCCTGGCTCGTGCTTCAGAGCGAGGTGCTGGCTGGCAGCCTGATTGCGAGTGCGATCCTGATTGCCCGTACGCTGCAGCCGATGGAAGGCCTCATCTCGGCATGGCGCGCATTGGCATCGGCACACGAGGCGTGGGTACAAGTTCAGGCGGCTGCGGCTCCGATGCTTGTTCGAGCGAGGCGTACGCTGCTGCCGTCCCCATCCGGCAGCATTGAAGTGATGCGGGTGACTTACCGGATGGCCACGGCGCAGCGCCCGATCCTCGCGGGCATCACGTTTGGATGCCTGCCCTCCAGGATCGTTGTCGTTATTGGCCCGACCGGCGCTGGAAAATCGACCTTGCTGCGCCTGATGGCGGGGCTGGAACGACCGAGCAGCGGCACGATCCGGCTGGACGATGCAGCCCTGCATGACTGGGACCCCGATCAGCTCGGCCAGTTTGTCGGCTATCTTCCTCAGGACGTGCAGCTTCTGGGCGGCACCGTGGCCGAAGCCATCGCCGGCTTTGACGAACATGCGCGGGACGAGGACATCGTTGCCGCAGCCATGCTCGCGCAGGCGCATGAGATGATCCTGTCTCTGCCAGCCGGTTACCAGACCGAAATAGGGCGCGACGGTAACAAGCTTTCCGGTGGGCAGCGCCAGCGGATCGGCCTTGCCCGGGCGTTCTTCGGCGATCGAAAATTGATCCTGCTGGATGAACCAAACGCCAATCTCGATCCGGAAGGCGAGGAAGCTTTGTGTTCCGCCATTGAGCGGGCGAAAGCGCGCGGCGCGGCGGTGGTGATTGTCACCCATCGACCCCGGCTATTGACCATCGCGGATGCAGTACTCCTTTTGAGGGATGGTGCGCAGCTCGCGTTCGGGCCACCTGCTGAAGTTCTCCGCCTGCCTGTCAATTCATCCGTGCCGAAGCCGCACGTCGTCCGGCATAATCCGGAACCGCAGAAACTGGCTGCGAGGGGACCGGTTCAATGACTGAGGGCGGTCAGCATCGCGCTGTTGCCGTTTTCCGCAAGGAGCGGCCGCGATCCGACATGCGGCGGATCATAGGATGGGGATGTGTGCTGCTCGTTCTGCAATTCTGCGGCTTCGGCGTATGGGCCACGACGATTCCGCTGCGCGGCGCGGTTGTGGCGCCAGGTGTCATAAAGGTTCATTCGAAGCGCAAGGCAGTCCAGCACCTCGAAGGGGGAATAGTGAAATCAATCCACGTCAGGGAAAACGATCACGTCCAGGCGGGTCAGCTCATAGCGCAGCTCGACACTACCCAGATCGAAGCTGCCCTGGGCTCGTTCGAGACAAAGTATTTTGCTGCTCTGGCGATGGAGGCGCGGCTGGCGGCGGAACAGGCCCTCGTGAAATCGATTGTGTTTCCCGATGAGCTGAACAGGAACGCGAGCAACGCGTCCGCGCGCATTGCCATGCAAACCCAGGCAGCCGAGTTTGCGGCGCGACTGGCCGCAATCGAGAATGAACGCAAAATGATCGACCAGCAGATGCTGCAACTGACTGACTCGATCCGCGGCCTCGAGAGCAACACCGAGGGTGTCGAGAGACAACTCAAGCTTTTGCAGGAAGAAATAGCTGACACAAGCTACCTGCTGTCAAAGGGCCTCGCTCGAAAGCCGCGCGTATTGGCCCTGAAACGGGCCGAAGCCGAGGCCAGCGGACAGATTGCCCGGAACTCGGCATCGGTCGCGGAGAAGCGGGGCAAAATGGCGGAACTCGAGGACAGGCGTCGACAACTGGGCTTCAATCAAAATCAGGAGATAGCGAAGCAGCGGCATGCGACGAGCGAGGAGATTGGGGATCTCCGACATCGAATTGCCGCTTTGCGCGATCAGCTTGACCGGTCTGAATTGCGTGCCCCCGAGAGTGGAAAGATCGTCGGCCTCAACAGCAGAGATCTCCATGCCGTGCTTGCACCACGCGAAACTCTCCTGGAAATCGTTCCGACGGAAGATCGGCTCGTCATCGAGGCAGCATTGAAGCCAATGGATCGGGAAGAGGTCTATGCCGGACAGGGCGCGCGCGTGCGTGTTCACGCGCTGAATATTCGTCGTCGGCCGATGCTCGATGGAAAGGTCGTCGCCGTAGCGGCAGACGCACTGACCGACGCCAAGAGCGGCGTCACATCTTACATGGCGGAAGTCGAGCTTGATATCAACGCGCCGACGGCCTCGTATCTTCCGTCATTGCTGCCTGGAATGCCCGTTGAGATATTTATCGAGACGGGCGAAAGAACCTTCGCGGAATATTTGATGCAGCCGATGGAACTGCGCATCAACCGCGCGTTTAAGGAGCGTTAGGACGCCGGCATCAGTCCGGCCGCATACTCTTGCGGGAGGCGCCCATGCATGAGAACAGCAAAGCACTACCTCTCAGGCATAGCGGATTTCGCTTTGATGATGCTGAGGGCGGCGAGTCTCGGAACGCCGAAGACCCTCAGATAGCGGGATCTATCGAGCAAGGTCCCAACCAGCGGGCGATGGAATATTTTGGCAAGGCTGTTGCCGAGCTTTTCGAGTGCAACAGTTGCTATGTTGCGGTCATGTCTCGCACGAGCGAGTCGGAGCTTAAAGAGGTCCGGATCGGACACGCCACAGTCGATCCGTCATGCAGCGATACCGTCGCGCGCATTGCCCGCAAGGGCGCTGGTACAGACTGCGCCCTTCTCGAACCTGTCAACGCGCGTACTACTTTTGTACGGAAATTGATTGGCCCCGAGCCAGGAATAAATAGTCATTCCGTCATCGGGAGGTTCGCCTCCCGTGACAGATCAACCGTGGTATTTGTAGCAGGATGGCGGCAGGCTGCATTGGCTCGGGCCGAAATTCCCTGTCTCGCGCGTGCGGTGCGTACGGTATGGGAGACGGCTCATTCCCTTGCGCAGCGATCGTCTGATCGACATCTGGACGCAGAAATCTGGCTGGAAAAACTGGCCTTTCCCGCCCTCGTCGTGGACGAAGGCCTGCATGTTCACGGGATCAACCATGGTGGACAAGCGCTGCTGGCAAAGGGCGAACTTCTCAAAATAGATGGCGGCAGGCTCGCGGGCAACGGACCGGTAACCGAGAGCTTGAGGGAGGCGATCCGGGAGGCGTTGGTCCCGCGACCCGGCCAGGTCTGGCTGAACACAACTGTGCCTCTCTCGACGGAGCGCCAGCAGTTTGCCTTCGCCAAGATCGGGGCCGCACCAACGCATTGGGACGCGGGCAAGGCGTTGATCGTCGTGCCGCAATTCGATGAAGCGCTGGGGGCACACCGTATTGCATCCGCGTTCGGCTTGAACTGGGCCGAAGAGAGAATCATCGCCAAGATTCTCCAATTCCAATGTCCACGCGATATCGGCGCCGACCTGCGGTTGACCGAGGCAACGGTAAGAACCTACACCAAGCGCATCATGCTCAAATTGGGAATCAACCGGCAGGCCGAGTTCTTTCTGCTTTATCATCTCACGCAATCGCCGTTCGGGGCCGGCGGGCGCGAGAAGGCCGTCTGCCCAGTGTCATCAGATTGCCGGCTGATCTGGACGGCTGGCAAGCGGCCACCGAATTGATGCGCAATCCGCCTATGATAGTCCAAGACTTTATGCGCGGCATGACTCGAGCCTTTGCCATTGCCGCGGCCTTTGGCTTTTCTTCCGAGGTGATCGCCCAGAGCATTCAATTGGGGATGCCAATCGCCTGCGAGCCCGGCCGGACCTGCTACATCCAGAACTACGTTGATGTCGATCCGTCGGCATCAACGCAAGACTACAAATGCGGCACTCTGACGTATGACGCCCATAATGGGACGGACTTTCGCTTGCCGTCACTGGCGTCGCAGAAGGCCGGCGTGGAAGTTCTTGCTGCCGCGAGTGGCCGCGTTCTTCGCACACGAGGTGACGCGCCGGACGGCGCCTTTAGCAAATCTGCGCGCGAAGCTGTTCGCGATGTCGAATGCGGCAATGGAGCTGTGATCGAACATCCGGAGCACTGGGAAACCCAATATTGCCACATGGCAAGCGGCAGCCTGATGGTGAAGCCGGGTGACCTGGTCAAGGCTGGGCAGCCGCTTGGTCGCGTCGGTCTTTCAGGAATGACCGAATATCCTCATCTGCATTTCACGGTCAGGCATAAGGGGGCGATTGTAGATCCTTTCGCGTATGGGGCTCCTGCGGACTCCTGCGGGAGCGGCGCACTGCTGTGGCATCCTGCACTCCACGCGCAACTCGCCTATCAGGAGCGGGTCGTCATAAACGCCGGCTTTGCGAACGGGCCGGTGACGATGGAACTTATCGAGGATGGAAGCGCGGGCAAGGAATTGCCCTCTGCCGGCGCGGCGGCAATTGTCGCTTTTGTTCGTGTCATCGGCCTGAAGACGGGCGACACACAACGGCTCGTCGTCAAGGACCCGACCGGGAACGTCATCGCTGAAAATCGAGCCTCACAACTGGACAAGAACAAGGCGCAATACCTGTTGTTTACCGGCAAAAGGCGTCCGGCGACGGGTTGGGAGCGGGGTACTTACAAAGCCATGTACGTTGTGGAGCGCGACGGCCGCGTCGTTCTGCAGCGCGACCTGGAATTCACCCTTTAGGCGCAACGGGTGCCGCTCTTCCGAGCATTTGGTTTGAGCTTCCAGGAATGGCCGATCGATGCCGGTCATGGCGGGATCGAGCGCGGCGCGGGATGCTGTCCTGCGTGCTCTCTATTCTCCCTCCCCGGGGCGGATTCGCCTGGCCGCCCGGAAGCCCCAAGCGCCTGATTGGTTGCCGGAACGGCCTCATCCCGCTATAGGGCGTGGAGAGGTGAAGCCATGGCCGATATGCGATTGATCGTTGCGGGGGCTGGCGGCCGGATGGGCCGCGCTCTGGTGCGCGTCATTTCCGAGACGCCCGGTGCTGTTTTGACCGGCGCATTGGAAGCGCCGGGCTCGGAACTCCTGGGCAAGGATGCCGGCGTTCTTGCCGGCCTGCCTGCCAACGGTATTGAGCTCTCCGCCGACCTCTGGAAACTGTCGGCCAATGCCGACGGCATTCTGGATTTCACCGTGCCGGCCGCTACCATCGCCAATGTCGCGATCGCCGCCGAACGCAGTCTCGTGCACATTGTCGGGACCACCGGGCTATCCATGTCCGACATGGCCGTGATCAAGAGCGTTACCTCGCGTGCGGTAGTCGTTCAGTCCGGCAATATGAGCCTCGGCATCAATCTGCTCGCCGCGCTGGTCAAGCGCGTCGCGCAGTCGCTGGACGAAAGCTTCGACATCGAAATCGTCGAAATGCATCACAAGGCCAAGATCGACGCGCCGTCGGGTACGGCCTTCCTGCTCGGTGAGGCCGCCGCTGCCGGCCGTGGCGTCGACCTGCATACCCACTCGGTGCGCGGCCGCGACGGGCACACCGGCGCGCGGCAGCCGGGCGATATCGGTTTTGCCTCGCTGCGCGGCGGCACCGTCACCGGCGATCACAGCGTGATCTTCGCCGGTGCCATGGAGCGCATCGAGCTGACCCACCGCGCCGAGGATCGGACCATGTTTGCGCAGGGCGCCGTCAAGGCCGCGCTATGGGCGCACGGCAGGAAGCCCGGCTTCTACACGATGGCCGATGTGCTGGGGCTTGCCGACTTCTAGAATCGAACAACGGAAATTCAGGAATGAGCGAACGTCTTCTTGTGCTCGTGCGTCACGGGCAGAGCGATTGGAATTTGAAGAACCTGTTCACCGGCTGGAAGGACCCAGACCTCACCGAGCAGGGTATTGCCGAAGCCAGGGAAGCCGGCCGCAAATTAAAGGCACAAGGGCTGACGTTCGATGTTGCCTTCACCTCGGACCTGACGCGCGCCCAGCATACGCTGAAGCTGATGCTCGCCGAGATTGGGCAGACCGGGCTGCCGACGACGAAGGACCTCGCGCTCAACGAACGCGACTACGGCGATCTCTCCGGCCTCAACAAGGATGACGCTCGCAAGAAATGGGGCGAGGACCAGGTGCTGATCTGGCGCCGCTCCTACGATGTGCCGCCGCCCGGCGGCGAGAGCCTGAAAGATACGCTGGCGCGCGCGCTGCCCTATTACGTGCAGGAGATTTTGCCGGGCGTGCTGCGCGGACAGCGCACCCTGGTCGCCGCCCACGGCAATTCGCTGCGCGCGCTGATCATGGTGCTGGAGAAGCTGACGCCCGAGCAGATTTTGAAGCGCGAACTCGCCACCGGCGTGCCGGTGATCTACCGGCTCAATGCGGATTCGACGGTGGCGACGAAGGTTGATCTCGCCGCGTGAGGTGTCAGACCTCATCCTGAGTGCGTAGGGTGGGCAAAGCGTAGCGTGCCCACTATGTCGCGTGTCGTCGGGATAGATGGTGGGCACGGCGCGATGCGCCTCTGCCCACCCTACAGATTCGCGATCAATGCAACCCGACCTGCCCGGCTTCCCAGCCGAGCATCGCCTGTTTCCGCGTGACACCCCAGTGATAGCCCGTCAGCGCGCCGCCCTTGCCGAGCGCGCGATGGCAGGGCACGACGAACGACACCGGGTTGCGGCCGACGGCGGCGCCAACGGCGCGTGAGGCTTTCGGGTTTTTGATCTTGTTGGCGATGTCGGAATAGCAGACCGCGCGGCCCATCGGGATCTTCAACAACGTCTCCCACACCCGCACCTCGAAATCGGTGCCGATCAGCACCACGCGGAGCGGCTGGTCGGGGCGCCACAGCCGCGTGTCGAAGATGCGCTGCGCGAGATCGGCGGTGCCATCGTGGTCCTCAACATAGGTCGCGTTCGGCCAGCGCCGCTTCATGTCGGCAAACGCCGTCGGCTCCTCGCCGGGGTCGGCGAAGGCGAGCCCCGCCAGCCCGCGGTCGCTGGCAATCACGATGGCGGTGCCGAAGGGGGAGGCGTGGAAACCGTAGCGCAGCGTCATGCCGGCGCCGCCGTTCTTCCATTCGCCCGGCGACATCGCTTCATGGGTGACGAACAGATCATGCAGCCGGCCCGGCCCTGACAGCCCTGAATCGAGCGCGGCGTCGAGCACGCTGGCGGAATCGCGCAAGAGGCCCTTGGCGTGATCCAGCGTCAGCGCCTGCATGAAGGCCTTCGGCGTCAGCCCGGCCCAGCGGCGGAACAGATGGTGCAGTTCATCCGGCGTCACGGCGGCTGCATCCGCCATCGCTTCGATGGTCGGCTGCGCGCGCCAGTGCTCGGAGATGAACGCGATAGCGCGGCGGACGGAGTCGTAATCGCGCAGCGCGGCGCTCTGGAGGCCTGGCTTGGCTAGGCGCTGGTCTTGTATGGCTGTTATCATCATGGGATCTGATTTAGGGCTCATGCGCGGTCCAAACCACCCGATTTCTGACAACTACCTACGCGACCGGATTGACCGGATTGTATGTGATGCCGCGCTTGGCGGTTTGCAGCGCTTCCAGTAAGGCTTTGGAAAAGCTTGCTTTTTCGTCTGGCCCCAGAAAATAGCCGACCGAGACGCGGCGGCCCCGGGAGACCAGATAGAGGCGCTCGATACCGAATTCGGGGTCGCCTGTCTGCTCGAGCTGCACCCAGAGCGGATTGAGCGTCCATTCCATGACGTCGCCGCGATGGCTGACCCGGCGCACGTGCAATTCCGAAGGCGTCATCACGATATCCTCGGTGGCCGCTGCGCTGCGGAAATTGATCCGGAACGCCCAATAGATCACCAGCACATCGAGGCCGAATAAGCCAAGCACCGGCCAGGCACCCATCAGCAAAAATGCGATGCCGGCGACAAAGCTCACCACGCTGATAAATGTCATCAGCACCAGAAAGCCGGTTCGATTGAGCGAGCGGTGCGGCGTCACCCGCGCCGAAAACAGCGTCGGCGGGTCAAGCACCGGATCAAAGTCGTTGCTTGCTGTCATCGCGTATCAGTATATCCCGATCATGGCCAAAATCACCCGCTCTCTCAGCGCCAAAAAGCCCAGCGTTCCATCCGTGCCGAAGAAACCGGCAAAGAAGGCCGCCAAGAAAGCCGCCAGGAAAGCCGCCAAGGCGCCGCCCAAGCCCGGGAAGAAATCCGCAAAGCCAAGGCCGTGGACACCGGCCGAGATCCACGAGGCGTTCAGCCGTTTTCGCAAGGCCAATCCCGAGCCGAAGGGCGAGCTCGAACATCTCAACCCCTATACGCTGCTGGTCGCCGTGGTGCTGTCGGCGCAGGCAACGGATGCCGGCGTCAACAAGGCGACGCGCACGCTGTTTGCGGTCGCGGATACGCCGGAGAAGATGCTGGCGCTCGGCGAGGAAAAAGTGCGCGAGTACATCAAGACCGTCGGGCTTTATCGCAACAAAGCCAAAAACGTCATCGCGCTGTCGGAAAAACTGATCGCTGAATTCGGCGGCGAGGTGCCGCGGACGCGCGCTGAAATCGAGACGTTGCCGGGCGCCGGACGCAAGACCGCCAATGTCGTGCTCAACATGGCCTATGGCGAGCACACGATGGCGGTGGACACCCACGTGTTCCGCGTCGGCAACCGCACGGGGCTGGCGCCCGGCAACACACCGCTCGAGGTCGAGCTGGGGCTGGAAAAGGTGATCCCGCCGGAATTTATGCTGCACGCCCATCACTGGCTGATCTTGCATGGGCGTTACACCTGCCTGGCGCGCAAACCGCGCTGCGAGGTGTGCCTGATCAACGATCTCTGCCGTTGGCCGGAAAAGACGGTGTGAGGGATTCATGTCATTCCGGGGCGACGCGAAGCGTCGAACCCGGAATATCGAGATTCCGGGTCTGGTCCTGCGGACCATCCCGGAATGACGACGCAATCAAACCACCGGCATTCCCGTCTTCCGCGCCGGCTCAATCAGCTCCGGCCTCGGGCCGGAGAGGCGCTTGTGCATGTGGACCATGAAGGCCATGCCGAACAAGGGCGTCGCCAGATTGACGATCGGGATCGACACGAAGGCCGCGATGAACAGGCCGGCGGTGAACACGGTCGCCGCATTGTCCTTGCGCATCGCCTTGGCTTCCGTGGGCGGGCGGAAGCGCATCGCCGCCAGCTCAAAGTATTCGCGGCCGAGCAGCCAGGCGGTGGCGATGAAGAAAATCAGAAAGCCGGCGCCCGCGAATAGCACGAAGGGCAGCGCGATCAGGTAGACCAGGATCGTCAAGAGCGCCGTCTTGATGCCTTCGGGGATGGCGACGCCGAGCGGCAGCGCGTCGCCGGGACGCTCCGCCGGATAATGCTCGCGCTCGACATGTTCGGCGACGTCGTCGACGAACACGCTCGCCACCAGCGAGGTGACTGCCGGCATCAGGAAGATGCCGCCGAGTACGACGCCAAGCCCGGCCGCGATTGAGATGATCCAGGAAAGGATGTTGAGCGTGGTGTGGAAGCCCGGCCCGAGCATCGCCTCGGCCCAGACCTCGCCGTATTCCGCGAACCAGCTCAACGCACGCTGCAATCCGATTGCCAGCACCGTAATCAGCACCAGCGCCAAGGCGATCGAGCGCCACAGGATGGTGCGCATCGGCGGCGACAGGATCTGCGAAAGCGCCTTGACGGCGGCGTCCAACATGGCGGTTCAACCTCTTCCCAAGAAAACCCTCGCGAGAGGTAGATATGTGTGAGCCCTTCGGCAAGGGCCAGCTCCGTCCGGACACTGCAGGTGGCGGCGGGCGTTATGCGGCAGCGAATGCAGCGTCTGACAGATTGTGCCTTCCCAAAGGCCGCCGAAGGCCTAGGCTGGACGCCAAAAGATTGCACGGGAGAGAGATCCGCGATGACAGGGACGGGACTGCCGCTTGACGGCGTGAGGGTCGTCGAGATGACCCATATGGTGATGGGCCCGACCTGCGGCATGATCCTCGCGCAGTTGGGCGCCGAGGTCATCAAGGTCGAGCCGCCGGTCGGCGACAAGACGCGTTCGCTCGGCGGCATGGGAACCTCGTTCTTCCCACTGTTCAACCGGGGCAAGCGCAGCGTCGTGCTCGATTTCACGCATGCCGAGGATCGGGAGACCATGCACCGGCTGCTTGAAAGCGCCGACGTGTTCCTGGAGAATTTTCGCGACGGTCAGCTCGAAAAGCAGGGCCTCGGCGCCGAGGAATTGCGCCGCAAACATCCGCATCTGATCGTTGCCGGCCACAAGGGCTTTCTGTCCGGTCCCTACGAGCATCGGCCGGCGCTCGACGAGGTCGTCCAGATGATGTCCGGGCTCGCCGCCATGACCGGGACGCGCGACAGGCCGCAACGCGTCGGCTCTTCCGCCAACGACATCATGGGCGGCATGTTCGGCGCGATCGCAATCCTCGCCGCGCTTTACGAGAAGCGCGGCGGCAAGAAGGCCGGCGCCGATATCCGCATCGGGCTGTTCGAGAACTGCCTGTTTCTGGTCGCGCAGCACATGGTCGAGTATGAAATGACCGGCAGGAAGCCGCGCTCGATGCCGGAGCGCGAACATGCCTGGCCGATCTACGACATTTTCGACACGGCTGAAGGCGAGCGTATCTTCATCGGCGTCGTCACCGAGGGCCATTGGTGGAGTTTTTGCCGCGAGTTCGCTCTGCAGGAATTTGCCGACGATCCGAGCTTGCGCAACACCACGGACCGGATTCTGGCGCGCGGGAGAATCATTCCGCGTGTCGTCGAAGTGATCAAGGGTTGGAAGATCGCCGATCTATCTGCAAGGCTCGACGCGCTGAACATCGCCTATTCGCCGATCAATCGCCCGGAGGATCTGCTGCACGATCCGCATGTGCTGCGTCCCGGTGGGCTGGTGCAGAATTTCAACGCCGACGGCGCGCCGTTCCGCGTCCCGGCGTTGCCGGTGGAGTGGAACGGCGGCAATATCGGCGAGGGGCTGAAGGTGCCGGTGCTTGGCGCCGATACTGAAGCTGTTCGCGCCGAACTCGCAAACAAAACGCCGTCTTCCAAAAATAACGCCGCATGAGGCTGCCATGACCCGCGTTCAGGAACTCTATCCCGACAACAAAATCATTCTGCGCGAGGTCGGCCTGCGCGACGGCCTGCAGCTCGTGAAGACATTTCCGTCGACCGAAGCGAAGCAGCGCTGGATCCGTGACGAATATGCCGCGGGCGTGCGCCACTTCGAGGTCGGCTCGTTCCTGCCGGCAAAGACGTTCCCGCAGTTCGCCGACGTGCGCGATATCATCGCGACCGTGGCGTCGTTGCCGGGCGCCTGCGGCATTGCGCTGACGCTGAATGAGCGCGGCGCAAACGAGGCGCTGGCGTCCGGCGTTGCCGAGGTGGCGACGGTGGTTTCGGCAACCGAGGAGCACAGCCAGGCCAATGCCAACCGCTCTCGCGAGTCGGCCATCGCTAATGTCAGGCGGCTCTGCGAGCTGCGCGACGCCAGCGCGCACAAGCCAGTGGTGAACTCGGCGATCTCGATGGCGCTGGGCTGCTCGATCGTGGGGCCAGTCGATCCGATGGAAGTACTGCGGCTGACGGAAAAACTGTTCGAGGCCGGCGTCGACATGGTCGCGATCGCCGACACGGTCGGTTATGCCGGGCCGAGACAGGTCGGCGAACTGGTCGCGGCCGCAGTGAGGATCGCGGGCACAAAGCCGGTCTGCATCCACCTGCACGATACAAGAGGGATGGGCATCGCCAACGCTTCCGCCGCGCTCGACGCCGGCGCGCGCGTGCTGGATGGATCGCTTGGCGGCCTAGGCGGCTGCCCGTTCGCGCCCGGCGCGACGGGGAACGTCGTGTTCGAAGACCTCGTGTTCCTTTGCGAGAGTAAGGATTTCAAGACCGGCATCGACATCGAGAAGCTGATCGCGGTGCGCGGGATCCTGCAATCGGAAATGCCCGGTGAGGCGCTGTACGGCGGTCTGGCGCGCGCCGGATTGCCGCGCGGCACAGCGGCGAAGGCGGCGTGATGGGCGTCTACTGAGTCAGCTCGGGAAGTATGTTCCCTCCCCCCTTGCGGGGGAGGGCTAGGGAGAGGGGTGGCGGCATCGGCGGTGCGCGTTGTTCAACTGGAATCATGCCGGCCTAAACTGTCGGTAGTCTCTCCGGTCCGCGCCCGAGGCTTACCCTCTCCCCAGCCCTCCCCCGCAAGGGGGGAGGGAGCGCACTGCCCGTGCGGTGAGAGTGTCGCCCTTCTCTGTCGAAGCCTCGTATTACAGCCGCGTTATCCGCAGCCGCAGTGCGTTGCCGACGACGCTGACCGAGGACAGCGCCATCGCTGCGGCCGCAATGATCGGCGACAGCAATAGCCCGAAAGCGGGATAGAGGATGCCTGCGGCGATCGGGATGCCGGCGGCGTTGTAGACGAAGGCGAAGAACAGGTTCTGCCGGATATTGCTCATGGTCGCCTGCGAGAGGCGGCGCGCACGAACGATGCCGACGAGATCGCCCTTCAACAGCGTGACGCCTGCGCTTTCCATCGCAACGTCGGTGCCTGTGCCCATGGCGATACCGACTTCGGCGGCGGCGAGCGCCGGCGCGTCGTTGACGCCGTCGCCGGCCATCGCGACAATCTTTCCGGCTTTCTGCAGCTTTGCCACCACCGCACTCTTTTGATCGGGCAGCACCTCCGCCTCGACGTCGGCAATACCAAGTCTCTTCGCGACGGCGTTCGCCGTAGTCCTGTTGTCGCCGGTCAGCATGATGACCTTGATGCCTTCCGCCGCCAGCGCCTTCAACGCGTCTGGCGTTGACGCCTTCACTGGGTCGGCGATGGCGAACAGGCCTGCCAGCTTGCCGTCAACGGCCATGTTGATCACGGTCGCGCCGTCGCCGCGCAGATGCTCGCCCTGTTCGTCGAGCGAACCGGTTTCGATGCCGAGCGACTGCAGGAAGTTGGCATTGCCGAGCACGATAGACTTGCCGTCGACCTTGCCGGTGGCGCCCTTGCCGGTTGGCGAGTCGAATTCTTCCACCGTGCCGAGATCGAGATTTCGTTCCCTGGCGGAGCGCACGATGGCGTCGGCCAGCGGATGTTCGCTGGAGCGTTCGACGCTGGCCGCCAGCCGCAGAATTTCCGCTTCCTCAAATCCTGCGCCAGGCACAATCGCGACCACCTTCGGCTTGCCCTCGGTCAACGTACCAGTTTTGTCGACCACCAGCGTGTCGACCTTCTCCATGCGCTCCAGCGCTTCGGCGTTCTTGATCAGCACCCCGGCCTGCGCGCCGCGCCCGACCCCGACCATGATCGACATCGGCGTGGCGAGGCCGAGCGCACAGGGACAGGCGATGATGAGCACGCTGACGGCGGTGACCAGGCCGAACGCCATGCGCGGCTCCGGTCCGAACCAGGCCCAGGCGCCGAACGCGATCAGCGCTACGACGATGACAACGGGCACGAACCAACCGGAAACCTGATCGGCCAGCCGCTGGATCGGCGCGCGGGAGCGCTGTGCATCCGCCACCATCTTCACGATCTGGGAAAGCAGCGTGTCGCGTCCGACCTTCTCGGCGCGCATCACGAACCCGCCGGACTGGTTGAGCGTGCCTGATATGACCTTGCTGCCCGGCTCCTTGGTGACGGGCATGGACTCGCCTGTTACCAGCGACTCGTCGAGCGAGGACCGGCCGTCAAGGATGACGCCGTCTACCGGCACCTTCTCGCCCGGCCGGACGCGCAACTTGTCGCCGACCGCAAGCGTATCGATCTCTACCTCGTGATCAGCGCCGTCGTCACCGATCCGGCGCGCGGTCTTCGGCGCGAGCTGGAGCAGCGCCTTGATCGCGCCTGATGTCGCTTCGCGGGCGCGCAGCTCAAGCACCTGGCCGAGCAGCACGAGCACGGTAATGACCGCAGCCGCTTCGAAGTAGACCGCGACTGCGCCGCCATGACCGCGGAAGGTGGCCGGGAAAATGCCGGGCACGACCGTGCCGACGACGCTGTAGATATAGGCCACGCCAGTGCCCATCGCGATCAGCGTAAACATGTTGAGATTGCGCGTCAGCAGCGATTGCCAGCCGCGCACGAAGAACGGCCAGCCGGCCCACAGCACGACGGGTGTCGCAAACGCGAATTGAATCCAGTTCGACAGCGTCTGATCAACCCAGCCGTGGCCGCCGACGAGATGGCCGCCCATTTCGAGCACGACTGCAGGCAGCGCGAGCACGAGGCCGATCCAGAAGCGGCGCGTCATGTCGGCGAGTTCCGGATTCGGCGGCGCATCCAGGCTCGCGACCTCCGGCTCCAGCGCCATGCCGCAGATCGGGCAGCTTCCGGGGCCGACCTGGCGGATCTCCGGATGCATCGGGCAGGTGTAGATCGTGCCTTCCGGCACGTTGGCCTTCGGCCGGCTGTCCCTTTCGAGATAGGCGACGGGGTCGGCGGCGAATTTGGTGCGGCAGCCGGCTGAGCAGAAATGGAAGGTCTCGCCCCGGTAATCGAAGCGGTGCTTGCTGGTCGCGGGGTTCACGGTCATCCCGCAGACGGGGTCGCGCACGGCCGCGGCATTGTGGGCGTGATCGTGATGGCTATGGCGGTCGTGGCCATGGCCGCCACAGCAGCCGCTCTTCGACGCGCCGTTTTGGTCGGCGCTTTCGTTCTTGTGCATCATTCGCTCCGGCACTTGAAACCTATACCCTGTAGGGGTATATAGGCCTCATGCGAAAAGACATCAAGGCATCCTGTCAGAAACGTCTCAGCCGGATCGAGGGTCAGGTCCGCGGCCTCTCCAAGATGGTGGAAGAGGACCGCTACTGCATCGACATCGTCACGCAGATTTCCGCCGTGCGCGCAGCGCTGCGCCGTGTCGAGGAGGAAGTGCTGCGGGATCACGTGGCGCATTGCGTCGAGCATGCGATCACCAGCGGCAACAAGGCCGATCAGCGCGAAAAGATCGCGGAGCTAATGGCCGTGATCGGCCGTTCCGACAGGTAGCGCGTACTCGCAGCCCGGATTTCGCTCCGCTTCATCCGGGCTACAGCCCTACGCGTTCTTGCCTCGACGCTAGTCGTGACGGCCGTGCTTGCGCGCCTTCGGCTTCTTGTCGGATCCCGTCGGGATCATCACGACGCGGCCGTAGCGCACGCCGCGCTCGGCGATGATGTGATCGGCAAAATGCCGGACTTCGCCGCTGGCGCCCTTCAACGCCGTCACCTCCATGCAACTGTCGTCGTCGAGATGCACATGCAGCGTCGCCAGCGACAGATCGTGATGACCGTGGAAATTCTGCACCAGCCGCTTCGACAGGTCGCGCGCGGCGTGGTCGTAGACATAGACGAGGGCGGCGACGCATTGGCCTGAAGGGGCGTCCTCGGCGCTCTGCTGCAGGCCGGCGCGGGCGAGATCGCGGATGATCTCGGAGCGGTTCTGATAGCCGCGGGCTTGTGCCGCCGCGTCGATCTCGGCGAGCAGATCGTCTTCGATGGTGATGGTGATCCGTTGCATGGAAATTCCATTGGCGTGCTGCAGTATGATATTTTTATTGTAACGTCATACTGCGCTTGCTAGCGTGAGGCGCCGGGTTAAGTCGAACTGATACGATCGTGCGCCGACTGTACCAGTTATGATGCGGGGGCATGGGCGTTGTGTAGGGCCGTTTGGTGGGTATTTTCCGCCACCGCATCACTGCTTGTCATGGCGCCACCGGCAGACGCGCAGAGTGTCGCGGCAGTCACGCCCGGCCAGCTTCCCGCCGTGACGGTGAACTCTCCCGAAGTGCGGCCAAACAGGCGCACCAAGCCACCACGCCGTGAACAGAACGCGCGAAATCCATCCGCGGTTCAGGCGAGCGCACCTGTCCCGCCGCAGGTCAGCGGCGGCGTGACGTCGGCGTCCGCGACTGCAGGGCCGGCATATCTTCAGCCCACCGCGGCCAGCGCCATGACCATCAGTGGCGCGGAAGTGAACGCCCTGCCTTTCTCGCGCGCCGGCGAAGCGCTGGAGGCGGTACCAGGGCTGATCGTGACCCAGCATTCCGGCGAGGGCAAAGCCAACCAGTATTTTCTCCGCGGCTTCAATCTCGATCACGGCACTGACCTGGCCATCAGCGTCGACGGTATGCCGGTCAACATGCCGACCCATGGCCACGGGCAGGGCTATGCCGATATCAATTTCCTGATTCCGGAGCTGGTACAGTCGGTCAATGTCCGCAAAGGGCCGTACTTTGCCGACCAGGGCGATTTCGCTTCCGCAGGCGCCGTTGCCATCGACTATGTCAACCGGCTGCCGAAGAACACCGCCGAGCTGACGTTCGGCAGCTTCGGCTACCGTCGCGCGCTGGCGGCGGCATCGAAATCTGTCGGCGTGGGCACATTGCTCACCGCTTTCGAGGGCGTTGGATATAGCGGGCCTTGGGACGCGCCTGACAATGTGCGCAAGCTCAACGGCGTGCTGCGCTACAGCCAGGGCACCGCCACCGATGGATACACGCTGGCGGCGATGGCCTATTCCAACGGCTGGAATTCGACCGACCAGGTGGCGCAGCGCGCGATCGACCAGGGCGTGATCGGCCGGTTCGGCACACTCGATCCGACGGATGGCGGGGTCTCGAGCCGGTTCTCGCTGTCGAGCAATTGGGCGCAATCGAGCGAATACGGACAGAGCAAGATCAGCGCCTATGCCATTAACTCGTCGCTGCGGCTCTATAACAATTTCACCTACTTTCTCGACGATCCCGTTAGCGGCGATCAGTTCAGCCAGATGGACCGGCGCACCGTCTATGGGCTCAATGCCAGCCACGCCCTCGATATGCGTGTCGCCGGCGTCGAGACGCAGACCCGCGTTGGATTGCAGACGCGAGGCGACGATATCCGTGTCGGCCTGCTTAAGACGTTCCGGCGTGAGACGCTCTCCACGGTTCGCGAAGACAGCGTCAGTGAAGGCAATGTCGGCCTGTGGGCCGACACGACGGCACGATGGACCGACTGGCTGCGTACCACGGTCGGCGTC
This sequence comes from Bradyrhizobium sp. CSA112, assembly GCF_029051645.1. GTDB lineage: Bacteria > Pseudomonadota > Alphaproteobacteria > Rhizobiales > Xanthobacteraceae > Bradyrhizobium. The sequence continues at coordinate 1,023 of NZ_JAACFS010000048.1, read as the reverse complement.
CGCGAAGATTACTTTGCCGGCCGCGTCATCAGCGACACGCCGGAGAATTCCGGCAATGCGCAGGCGTCGATGACAAGCCCCAGGGCCGGTATCGTGCTGGGGCCGTGGTATCGGACCGAACTCTACGGCAATGCCGGCTACGGCCTGCACTCCAACGATATCAGAGGCGTGACCATCACGGTCGATCCGATCGACAAGGTGGCGCCGCAGGATCGTGTGCCTCTGCTGGTACGCTCGAAAGGCGCCGACCTCGGCATCCGCACCAAGGCGGTCGAAGGCCTCACCAGTTCGTTCGCGGTATTCGTGCTCGACTTCGATTCGGAGCTGCTGTTCGTCGGCGACGCCGGTACCACCGAGCCGAGCCGCCCCAGCCAGCGCGTCGGCGTGGAATGGACCAACCAGTATCAACTGCTACCATGGATGCGGCTCGATCTGGATGTCGCCTACACCCGTGCCCGCTTCACCGACCTTGATCCTGCGGGCAACTTCATCCCGGGCGCGCCCGCATGGGTGGCGGCAGGCGGCATGACGTTTGGTGGCGACAGCGGTTGGTTCGGCGCGCTGCGGGCGCGCTATTTCGGGCCGCGCCCCCTGATCGAGGACGACAGCGCTCGTTCGCAAGCGTCGCTGATCTTCAATGCGCGCGCGGGCTACAAATTCGACAACGGCCTGCGGCTGCAGCTCGACGTGCTCAATCTCTTCAACGCGCGAACCAACCAGATCGAGTATTATTATCTGTCGCGGCTGCCGGGCGAGCCGATCGGCGGTGTAGCGGACCGGCATGTGCATCCGGCAGAACCGCTGGCGGTGCGGCTAACTCTGGCGGGGAGGTTTTAGCGGAGCGATAGGGCACGCTTTCGCTTCGCCGCTTCTCCCATCTGTCAGACCTCATCCTGAGAGTCTGACTCAAAATAAGTCATTGGCATCTCAGGTTCTAGCCAGGCGGCGGGAGAGCAGGCGGATGCTTGCGATCAGGATCCAGGCTTCCGCGCTGGCGATGGTTGCCTCGAAGTCTTTGGCCAG
>NZ_JAACFS010000047.1 GCF_029051645.1 Bradyrhizobium sp. CSA112 | reverse complement strand
CTCCTGCACCTACTCCTGCGCCGGCCGCACCCCAGGTGGCCGCGCCTGCGCCGCCACCCCCACCGCCTCCGGCGGCGTCGAAGCCGGTTGAAGCCGCGATTCCTCCGCCCCCGCCGCCGGCCAAGCCGGCCGAGAGCCCCAGCCCGACGGCGGTCGCGCTCGCCGACGACCCGACCATCAAGACCCTGACCGCAAAGCTCAACGATAATCCTGATGATGCGGCCGCGCTGTACCGGCGCGGGCAGGTCTATGCGAGCAAGGGAGCCTACGAGCTCGCCATCAAGGACTTCAACAATTCGCTGCGGCTGAACCCGAAGGATGTGGAAGCCTATAACAACCGCTGCTGGGCGCGCACGGTGATCGGCGACCTGCAGGCGGCCCTGAAGGACTGCAACGAGGCGCTGCGGCTACGGCCGAATTTCGTCGATGCGCTCGACAGCCGCGGCCTCGTCAATCTGAAGAGCGGCCAGAACAAGAATGCAATTGCTGATTTCGACGCAGCCCTCAAGATCAACCCCAGATTGACGTCGTCGCTGTACGGCCGCGGCCTTGCCAAGAAACGCAACGGCTCGATTCCGGAAGGCGACCTGGATATTAACAATGCGAAGGCGATGGACCCCAATATCGTCAAGGAATTCGCCGATTACGGGGTGCAGTGACGTTTTTTGGATGAAGGCCGGCCGCCCCTCGAACCCTGAGGCGGGCGTCCAGACTAAAGGAAAGCAGCCGGCTGCGATCAAGGTCCGGCAGCCCATTTAAATGATATTGGAACCGCGCGGGAAACGCGCAGGAGGGGACTGGCAATGGCGCGTTTCTCGGCAACGAAAATTCTTACCGAAATCGTCTCGGTTGCGACGCTCGGCGCCGCACTTTCCTTCAGTACGGGAACCGCCCTGGCCCAGGAAAGGAACGTCACCGAGGATCAGATTGTCCGTGCGCTGGCGCCCGAAAAGAAGCCGCTGACCCGCGGGCTTTCGGTCGGTCCGCAGACCGCCACCGTCGACCCGGCCGCATCCGCCGCCGAGGGCAAGTTCGTGCAGAAGATCCGTGGTCGCTCCACGCGGTCGCTTTCGAGCGCCGAACGCGAGGAGATCGCCGCCATCGTCAAGGACAAGCCGAAGATCGATTTGGAGATCAACTTCGATTACAACTCGGCCGATATCAGCACCAAGTCGCTGCCGTCGGTTCAGGCGCTCGGCCGCGCGCTCACCAACAATGATCTCAAGGGCTCAACCTTCGTCGTGGCGGGTCACACCGATGCGGCCGGCGGCGAGGCCTATAACCAGGATCTCTCCGAACGCCGCGCCGACGCGATCAAGCGCTATCTCGTCGACAAATACGGCATCAACGGCACCGATCTCGTCACCGTCGGATACGGCAAGAGCAAGCTCAAGGATCCGAGCCAGCCGATGGCGGAAGTGAACCGCCGCGTTCAGGTCGTAAACATGGAAAACAAGGCCACGGCGTCGAGCGCATCCAAGTAAGGACCTGCAAGTAAGGGCGTGGCGCCGACCAATAGTTTCCGGCTACAATACGTCCCGCAGCACCCGTGCGGGACGTATTCGTTTTGGGCTCCCTTGCAGGCCATCGGCCGGCCAAGCGCCCTGTTTAATTTGACTTCCAGTCTGGATTGATCCGGCGATGAAATTCTCCGAATACCTCAAACCTGCGCTCGGAACGGCCTTCGTCGTCGTTCTGGCCGTCGGCTATTACTGGTTCGAGCACCGACCCCGCGCCGAAGAAAAGGACACGCCGGGCCAGGCGCTGGTGATCGTGACCAAATCCACCAATGCCTGCTTCTCCGACATGGTGCGGGTCACCGGCTTTATCGTGCCACGCCGCGAGGCCCAGGTCGGCGTCGATCAGGAGGGTTCCCGCGTCACCGATCTGTTCGTTCGCGAAGGCGACACAGTCACCGAAAACCAGGAACTGGCGCGCCTCACCGCGCCGCCGCAGCAGCCAGGCGCCCCGGGCGGCCGACAGGCGCCGATCTCGCTGCGCGCGCCGGCTGCCGGCCTCGTCACCGAAGCCAGGACCGCCGTCGGCGCGCCGGCCTCGCCGCAGGCAGGCCCGATGTTCCGCATTTCCGTGAACAATGAAATCGAGCTCGAAGCCGAAGTGCCGAGCGTTCACCTGCTCAAGCTCAATCCCGGCGCGACGGTGCGTATCAGCCGTGACGATGCGCCCGACGTTGTCGGCAAGGTCCGGCAGATCTCGCCGCAGATCGACCGAGGCACCCAGCTCGGCAAGGTCCGGATCTCGCTGAACAACAATCCATCACTCAAGGTCGGCATGTTTGCCCGCGCCAATATCGACGCCAAACGCTCCTGCGGCGTCGCGGTGCCGCGCACCGCCATCGACCGCCTGACCCTGCAGGTCGTGAAGGGCAACACGATCGAGACGCGAAGGGTGCGCGTCGGCCTGACCTCCGACACCTCTACCGAAATTCTTGAAGGCCTCGACGTCGGCGAAACCGTCGTGGCCGATGCTGGCACCTCTTTGCATGACGGCGACCAGGTCAAGACCATGTTCGCCGATGAACTCGAGCGCACGCGGGCACGCTAATGGCTTTGAATATCTCGGCATGGTCGATCCGCAACCCGCTGCCTTCGATCGTCTTCTCAATCATCCTGCTGGTACTGGGCTGGGTAAGTTTCACCAAGCTCGCGGTGACGCGGCTGCCGAGCGCCGACATTCCGGTGATCTCGGTCGCGGTAGCGCAATTCGGCGCGGCTCCGGCCGAGCTGGAATCGCAGGTTACCAAGACCATCGAGGACGGCGTATCGGGCGTCGAGGGCGTGCGGCACATTTCGTCGTCGATCACCGACGGCCTGTCAGTGACCACGATCCAGTTCGCGCTGGAGACCAACACCGACCGCGCGCTCAATGACGTCAAGGACGCCGTCACTCGCGTACGCGCCAACCTGCCGCAGAACGTCAACGAACCGCTGATCCAGCGCGTCGACGTGATCGGCCTGCCGATCGTCACCTATGCGGCGATCTCGCCCGGCAAGACGCCGGAGCAGCTTTCCTATTTCGTTGACGACGTCGTCAAACGCGCGCTGCAGGGCGTGCGCGGCGTGGCGCAAGTCGAGCGTATCGGCGGTGTCGAGCGCGAGATACTTGTCTCGCTCGACCCCGACCGGCTGCAGGCCGCCGGGCTTACTGCCGTCAATGTCAGCCAGATTCTGCGCGGCACCAATGTCGACCTTGCCGGCGGCCGCGCCGAAATCGGTAAGAACGACCAGGCCATTCGCACGCTGGCCGGCGCCAAGACGCTGAACGAGCTCGCCGGCACCATGATTCCGCTGTTCGGCGGCGGTGAGGTGCGGCTCGACGATCTCGGCACCGTCACCGACACCATTGCCGATCGCCGGACCTTTGCCCGCTTCAACGGCGAGCCGGTGGTGGCGCTCGGCATCAAGCGCTCCAAGGGCGCCAGCGACGTCGTGGTTGCCGCCGCCGTGCAGAAGCGAATCGATGCGCTGAAGGTCGCCTATCCCGATGTCGATCTGAAGCTGATCGATACCTCGGTCGACTTCACCAAGGGCAATTACGATGCGGCGATCTCGACCTTGTTCGAGGGCGCAATCCTTGCGGTGATCGTCGTGCTGCTGTTCCTGCGCGATATCAGAGCCACCATTATCGCCGCGATCTCGCTGCCGCTGTCGATCTTCCCGGCGTTCTGGGCAATGGATCTGCTCGGCTTCTCGCTGAATCTGGTCTCCTTCCTCGCCATCACGCTATCGACGGGCATTCTGGTCGACGATGCCATCGTCGAGATCGAGAACATCGTGCGCCACATGCGCATGGGCAAGTCGCCCTACCGCGCGGCCCTCGAAGCCGCCGACGAAATCGGCCTCGCCGTGATCGCGATCTCGCTGACGATCATCGCGATCTTTGCTCCCGCCAGCTTCATGTCCGGCATTGCCGGACAGTTCTTCAAGCAGTTCGGCATCACGGTGTCGGTACAGGTGTTCTTCTCGCTGCTTGCCGCGCGCTTCGTCACGCCGGTGCTGGCGGCATACTTCCTGAAGGATCACCCGCACGAGGACCCGCCGCCCGGACGTATCCTGCAGGTTTACACCCGGCTCGTGACCTGGTCGGTGAAGCACTATTTCATCACCGTCCTGATCGGCTTCGGCGTCTTCGCCGCCTCGATCTGGAGCATCACGCTGCTGCCGCAAGGCTTCCTGCCGGCGCAGGACACCGCGCGCTCGCTGCTGGCGATGGAATTGCCGCCGGGCTCGCAGCTCGCCTACACCGAGAAGGTGACGGAAGAAATCGTCGCGCGGCTGCGCAAGCGCCCCGAGGTGAAGAGCATCTTCGTCGACGGCGGCCGCGTGCCGCCGGGAACACAGGAAGTTCGTCGCGCCGCGCTGATCATCAACTACACGCCGAAGGGCGATCGCAAGATCACCCAGCGGCAACTCGAGCTCGAGATCGGCCAGGAACTGGAAAACGTTCCCGATATCCGCTTCTGGTTCCTCGACGAAAACGGCCTGCGCGCGATCTCGCTTGTCGTGACCGGTGTCGACAGCAACATCGTCAACAACGTCGCCAGCGAGCTGGCGACGCAGATGAAGCGGATTCCGATCATCGCCAACGTGATTTCGGAAACCTCGCTCGACCGGCCCGAGCTTCGCATCCGGCCGCGGGCCGAACTGGCGGCGCGGCTTGGTGTCTCCACCGAAAGCCTTTCGCAAACGATCCGCGTGGCCACCATTGGCGACGTCGGTCCGGCATTGGCAAAATTCGACGCCGGCGACCGCCAGGTCCCGATCCGGGTCCAGCTCGAGGACAATGCGCGCGGCGACCTGCAGATGCTGCAGCAATTGCGGGTGCCGCTCGGCCAGCGCGGCGAACGCGGCGGCGTGCCGCTGTCGGTTGTCGCCGACATCCAGCTCGACCAGGGTCCGACCAGCATCAACCGCTATGACCGTGAGCGACAGGCGACCGTCGCGGCCGACCTCGTGGGCACGGCAGCCCTCGGCGACGCGACCAAGATGATTTACGAGCTTCCGGTCATGAAGAGCCTGCCAAAGGGCGTGAAGGTCAGCCCGTCAGGCGACGCCGAGAGCCTCAACGAATTGTCGGAAGGTTTTGCCACCGCGATCACCGCGGGGCTGATGATGGTGTACGCGGTGCTGGTGCTGCTGTTCGGCACCTTCCTGCAGCCGATCACCATCCTGTTCTCGCTGCCGCTCTCGATCGGCGGCGCGATCGCAGCCCTGCTGCTGACCGGCAAGCAGCTCACCACGCCGGTCTGGATCGGCATCCTGATGCTGATGGGCATCGTCACCAAGAACGCCATCATGCTGGTCGAATTCGCGACTACGGCGATCCGCGAGGGCAAGAAGCGCGACGAGGCGATCATCGACGCCGGCATGAAGCGTGCCCGCCCGATTGTGATGACGACGATCGCGATGGCCGCGGGCATGATGCCGTCAGCGCTCGCGTTCGGCGCCGGCGGCGAATTCCGCTCGCCGATGGCGCTCGCCGTGATCGGCGGCCTGATCTTCTCCACCATCCTGTCGCTGGTGTTCGTGCCGGCGATGTTCATGGTGATGGACGATCTCGGTGCGCTGTTCTGGCGGCTGGGCAAAAAGCTGATCGTCTCCAGCGCGGAGACGGAGTCCGACGCTCACGGATCGGAGAAGGAGCCGCCTACCAAGGGTCCGCCGGCGATGTCGCCTGCGGCGGAGTGAGGGAACTTGTATGAGGTCGCTTGGTTGAGAGGCCTCGACAGGCAACCGATAGATGATAAATTTCACATCATGAACTTGGTCAACCGAACGCTTGAAATCGACGCTGAAACTGACGCGAGACTTCGCGAAATGGCGAAGGAGCGCGGCCAGGATGTTGCTGCCGTGTTGGCGGAAGCAGTCGCGTTGCTCGATTCCGTTGTCGATCTTGCCGGTCCAGACATTAGCGAGGATCGTCGTCGCTACGAAGAATTTCGACGGACCCGCGCCGCCGTACCGCTTGACGATGTCAAAGCGTGGGTCGCAAGCTGGGGTTCCTCAGACGAACTGCCACGCCCGCAACCCCGCAAGATCAGATGATTCTCCTTTCGCTCGACGCCGTAGAGGACGTCGAGCGGCTCAGAACATTTCTCAATGATGTGAATCCGGCCGCTGCACGACGAGCGCTGGAGCTGATCTCGGCCGCGATCGAGAGATTGCAGGACTTTCCGACACTCGGAATGTCGACGGAGGATCCCGAGATTCGCCAGATTATCGTCCGCTTCGGGGCGTCTGGTTATATTATCCGCTACGTCATTCTTGCCGAAGCAGGCGACATCCTCATCACGAGAATCTGGCACGGTCGCGAAGCGCGCGTATAGCGCGCCCGCAGCTCCTACTCGTTCCGCGCCACCGCCGTCAGCTTGGTCATGTTCTGCAGCAGGATCCTGCCGCGCTGCAGGTCCAGAATGCCGTCCTTGCGCCAGAGCTGCAGTTGACGGTTGACGCTTTCGCGGGCGGCGCCGACGAAGACACCGAGTTGTTCCTGCGAGATGTGCACTTCGGAACCGAAATCGGAAGCCAGCGCACAGAGCCGCCGCGCGAGGCGAACCGGCAGCGGCTGCAGCACGGATTCCTCCATCCGCTCGCTCTGCCAGCGGATGCGCTGGCACAGCAGCTTGATGATCTTGATCGCGACTTTCGGTTCGCGTTCCAGGAACGCCAGGAAATCCTCGCGCCGCAGCACGAACAGTTCGGAAGGTTCACCCGCTGTGGCGTCCGCGGTGCGGCTCTCCCCGTCGAGGACGGCGACCTCGCCGAACAGGTCGCCGGGTCCCATGAAATTCAGCGTCAGGCGGCTGCCGTCGGAGGCGCCGGTCTCGATCCGGATCTGGCCGCGCCGGACCCCGTAAAGGGCGTCGCCAGCGTCGCCCTTCTGGAACAGCATTTCACCGACGCCGAGCTGCTGAGTGTGGCAAAGGCCGGAGATGCGCTGCAGCTCATCGGCGCCCAGATCGGCGAACATCGGGTTCATTTTCAAAATGACCGCAAATTCGGCCTGTTTACTCATAGTATTACCTTCCAAATCGGCCTGGACCCGCCCTATCAAGGCCGTTAGCAAGATCCCGCGCCAACGAGTGTGTCATAAGTCACATAACTTTGCAGTACCCCCGGAATATTTTTGGCTTCTTTGGGCCCATCCCGTTTCCGGGATAAGCTCGCCTGACCGGTTGCGCCCGCGTATCGCGCGACCGAAATAAGAGCCGCTTGCGCGGTCTGGAATGTCGATATGAGAGCACTGAAAATTGCCGGCGCCGCCATTGCCGCCGTGATCGTCGTCATCGCGCTGCTGCTGGTGATCGGCATCCCCTCGAGCTTTGTGACGGCGCAGATCCAGGAGCGGGTCGAGCGCGAGACCGGCTACAAGCTTGCGATCAACGGCGGCGCCAGGATCGGCCTGTGGCCGTCGCTCAACGTCACGCTGAGCGATGTCACGCTGCAGAATCCGAAGGACCGCGACATCAACCACCGCTTCACGGCCTCAAGCATCGAGGCGGACGTGACGCTCGCGAGCCTGTGGGCGGGCAAGCCGCAGATCACTGAGCTCGTCATCATCCGTCCGGTGGTGAATTTGCCGCTGCAACGCGAGCGCGTGAAGGAGGCCAGTCCTCCCCCCAAGCCCGCGGCCGGCAAAGCGGCTGACGCCTTTTCGATCGAGCGCGTCAGCGTCACCGGCGGCACCGTCGTGTTCTCCAATCTGCGCGACCGCGTCGAGAACAGGATCGAGGCCGTCAACGCCGACATCACCATCGATGCCGACCGCAAGGTCAGGCTGACAGGCAGCGCACGCAGCGGCGGCCATCCGCTGAAGTTCGAGATCAAGGCGGCGCCGCCCGCGCCGCCGATCGAGCGGCAGAATATCCCGGCCGAGATCAAGATCGACGCGCCCGGCCTGCTGCACGCCCCGCTCATGGCCAAGGCCGAAGCCCGGCTCAACGGCTCGGTCGTGATGATCAACGGCGTTACCGGCGCGCTCGGCGACGGCGCGTTCAACGGCTGGGCCTCGGTCGATCTGTCGAGCAAGCCGCTGGTGAAGCTCGACCTCGACTTCCAGAAGCTTACGGTCGCGATGACGCGCAGCACCGGCGGCGGCTCGGCACAGCCTTGGAGCAGTGCTACGATCGACGTCAACGGCCTCAATTACATCGACCTGCAGGCGCGCATTTCCGCGGCCGAACTCAATGTCGGCGACGCGCGTTTCACCCCCGCCGCGATCGACGCCACGCTCGCAAGCGGCGTCTTGAAGGCGCAGATTTCCAACCTTGGCGCCTATGACGGCAACGCCAATGGCGATCTGACCCTCGATGTCTCCACCGCCAATCCCGCATACACGATGCGGGCCGATCTCACCGGCGTGCGCGCGCTTCCGCTGCTGGATGGCCTCGCCGATTTCGACAGGATCGACGGCAAGATGCAGGCGAGGATCAGCGTGCGCTCCGCCGGCACCAGCCAGCGCGCGATCATGTCGAACATGGCGGGCACGGCCTTCGTCGTGTTCCAGGACGGTGCGATCAAGGGGCTCAACGTCGCGCAGATGATCCGCTCGCTCACGGCGAGCACGCTGTCGGGCTGGCAGGAGAGCGAGGAGAAGGCGACAGACCTCTCGCAATTGTCGGCGTCGTTCAAGATCGACAAGGGCCAGGCGCAAACCACCGACCTCAACCTGGTCGGCCCGCTGGTGAAGATGACCGGCGTCGGCACCATCGATCTCGGCACCAAGCAGATCGGCTTCCGCGTCGAGCCGAAGCTCGTGATGACCACCGAGGGCCAGGGCCGCGCCGCCGATCCGGTCGGGCTCGGCATTCCCGTGATGATCGAGGGCCCGTGGGGCGCGCCGCGGATCTATCCGGAGATGCAGGGCATCCTCGACAATCCCGATGCGGCCTATGCCAGGCTGAAGGAGATGGGCAAGGGCCTGTTCGGCGCCAACGGCGGCGCCGGGCTTGGCGCTGCCATCGGCAACCTGCTCGGCGGACAGCCGGGAGCGGCCGGCGGACAACAAGGCGGCGCCGGCGGACAGGGGGCTGGCGGACAGCCGGCCAACCCGCTTGGTGGCCAGCTCGGCGAAAGCATCGGCAATCTGCTGCAGCAGGGCTTGAGCGGGCTGGGTCAGGGCGGCGCGCGTCCGGGCGGCCAACGCAGCATCCCCGGTCCGAACTCGCCCGCGCAGGCTCCTGCCGAGGCCGCGCCGGCTGAGCCGACGGCTCCCCCGCCACCGAGCGATACGACCGCGCAGCCGGACAGCCAGCCGATGAACGAGGTCTTGCGGCAGCTTTTCAACCGGTGACACGGCCACTCCCTCGCCCCGCTCTTGCGGGGTCGAGACGAGCGTAGCTCGCTCTTGGAGGGTCGGGGTGAGGGGCTCTCTCCGCGAGCTCTGAACGACGTGAGACCTGTACTCCCTCACCCGGATCGCGAAAGGCGATCCGACCTCTCCCCGCAAGCGGGGCGAGGTTAAGCAAGCCCGGGCATGACGAATCCCCCGTGATTCCTGCCCACAATTGGGGCTAACCATGTCGGCGGGCTCACAGCCCTGCCCCCCAATTCGTGCTAGACAGACCCTCATGCCGGGGCTGCCGAGACAGGCCGGCCGTGACAAACCGATGCGCGCGCCCCCGCGTGGGCCGGCACGAGGGTCCGGATGAACGAGGTCAAGGACAGAGTCTGGTTCCTGCGCGAGGGCCTGTTCGCCAAATACGTCGTCGCGCTGGTCGGCCTCGTCGTGTTCGTGCTGGCGGTCAACGGCGCGATGGAAATCTGGATCACCTACCGCGGCATCAAGAGCTCGCTCAGCGACGGCATGTCGGAGAAGGCGCAGGCGACCGCCAAGCGCATCGAGCAATCGATGTCCGACCTCGAACGCCAGATCTCCTGGGTGACGCGCGCCTCCTCCAACACGCTGGATCTGCGCCGCGCCGACTATACCCAGTTGCTGCGGCAGGTGCCGCAGGTCAGCCAGCTTTCGCTGCTCAGCAGCAATGGCCGCGAGCAGCTCCGCCTGACGCGGCAGACCGTCACGCTCGGCAGCAACGCCGATTTCTCGCGCGATATCCGTTTCACCGAGACCGTCACGCGCGGCACCAGTTTCGCGCCGGCTTACTTGCGCGACCAGCGGCCGTTCATGTCGATCGCGCTGTCGCATGCCGACGGCAGCATCACCGTCGCCGAGATCGACCTCGACTTCCTCGACGATCTGCTTGGCGACGACCAGGTCGGCCGGGTGGCATTCGCCTATGTCGTCGATCCCAAAGGCGAGGTGCTGGCGAGCTCGGCGAGGGGCCCCGAGGTCGGCAAGAATCTCGCGGCGCTGCCGCAGGTCGCTGCCGTCATCGCCTCGGGCGGCAGGGCGCCGGCGTCGGGGACCGACAGCAGGGGCGATGCAGTGCTGACGACGTCGAGGCCGGTCGCAAAGCTCGGCTGGCATGTGTTCTTCGAACAGCCGACGGCGCAGGCGCTGACGCCGATCCGCGATCAACTGGCGCGGATCGCGCTGCTGATCGCACTCGGCCTCGTGGTCGCGATCATCGCCGGCACCATGATGGCGCGGCGCATGCTGGTGCCGATCACGGCGCTGCAGGCCGGCGCGCGGCGTCTCGGCGCCGGCGATTTCGGCCACCGCATCGAGGTGAAGACGTCCGACGAGCTGGAGGAGCTGGCGAACCAGTTCAACGGCATGGCCGGGCAGCTCGCCGAGACCTATTCGAACCTCGAAGCCAAGGTGAAAGAGCGGACGCGCGATCTGGCGCAATCGATCAACGAGCTCAAGGTGCTCGAGGAAGTCGGCCGCGCGGTCGCCTCCTCGCTCGATCTCAACGCGGTGCTGCCCACGGTCGCCGCGCGTGCGCTGGAAATCACCCATGCCGACGCCGTGCTGATCTATGGCTATGACGCCGGCAATCACCAGTTCAGCCTCGCTGAATCCATCGGCATCGACAAGGCGGCCGAAGGCAGCCACCGCGCCATCGACGCCGACAATTCGCCGCTCGGCGAAGCCGCGACGAGCGGTGAGCCGATCGCCATTTCCCAGCTCGGCGCGATGCGCGAACATCCCCTGCGCGACGTCGCGATCGAAGCCGGCTACAACTCCGTGCTGGTGGTGCCGCTGGTCGACCAGACCGGCATTCTGGGATCGCTGGTGGTGCTGCGGCAGAACGCCGGTGAATTCTCCGCCAATCTGATCGGGCTGATGAAGACCTTTGCCCACCAGGCCGTGCTGGCGATGCGCAATGCGCGGTTGTTCACCGAGGTGGACCACAAGAGCCGCGAGCTGCTGGCCGCCAACGACATCGTGCGCGAGCAGGCCGACAAGCTGCAGGAGCAGACCGACCAGCTCAGGGACTGGAACCGCTCACTGGAGGAGCGCGTCGAAACCCAGCTCGGCGAGATCGAGCGCATCCGCAGGCTGGAGCGTTTCCTCGCGCCGCAGGTGGCGCAACTGATCGCCTCCTCCGACGGCCATGAAGGCTTGCTCGACAGCCACCGCCGCGAAGTCACGGTGGTGTTCTGCGATTTGCGCGGCTTCACGAGTTTCACCGAGACCACCGAGCCGGAAGAGGCGATGAACGTGCTGCGCGAATATCACGCAGCGCTCGGCGAACTGATCTTCAAATACGAAGGCACGCTCGACCGCTACGCCGGCGACGGCGTGATGATCCTGTTCAACGCGCCGATCCAGTTCGAGGATCACACCGCGCGCGCCGTTCGCATGGCTGTCGAGATGCGCGACACCATCGGGCAACTCACCGAGAAGTGGCGCAACCGCGGCCACAATCTCGGCTTCGGCATCGGCATCGCGCTCGGCTACGCCACGCTCGGCCAGATCGGCTTCGAGCAGCGCCTGGAATACGCCGCGATCGGCAGCGTGACCAACCTGGCGTCGCGGCTGTGCGACGAAGCCAAGGCCAACCAGATCGTGGTGAGCAGGCGCGTCTACGGCATGGTCGAGCCGTGGGTCGAGGGCAAGCCGATCGACGATTTGAATCTGAAGGGATTCAATCATCCGATTTTGGCGGCGGAGATCATGAGCTGGCGCGAGGAGGTGGACAACGTCGTGGATGCAGCGGCGGCGCGACGGAAGAAGATGCAGTAGCCTCCGTCGTCCCTGCGAACGCAGGGACCCATACCGCGTGATCTCTCAATAGGGCAAAGCGGCAGACGCCTTTCGCAAAACACCCGCCGGTGGCTATGGGTCCCTGCGTTCGCAGGGACGACACCGAGTGTGCCGCGCGCTCGCATTTCGAATTTCAAACAGCCCCGAGTTTTCTCCGCCGTCATTGCGAGGAGCGAAGCGACGAAGCAATCCATGCAGCTCCGAATGCGAGGAGAAATGGATTGCTTCGCTTCGCTCGCAATGACGGCGGGGGCCTCCATACACACACACGCCAAAACCTCCCGCGGCGCCACGCGCCCGAGGATTTGCATCTTCATCCGCCCACCGAAAATTCAGAGGGCGCAGGGAAAGCCGGGTGCCCTCAGCACCCGCGATCGTGCGCAAAAATGCACACGGGTGACCGCAAGGTGCGCCGGAACACCCGGCCTTCCCTGCGCAATGGTTTTACGGCTTATAACGCGCTCTCCCCGGCGACGAATTCCTCTTGCCACCGTCGCTGACGGATTGACGATTTCTCGAAGCCCGGTTGGGCCCGACAAATCTCCATCAGCTTGACACCAGCCACGGGTGCCAGGACCACACGCCTTTGCCGTACGCGGCTTCCTCCACCAAAACGCTTCGACCGGCTCATGTGCTGCCGACCGAGATTCTGGCGAAGGCGTTTAAGCGCCGGTCGTCTGCGCGCCGGATGGTCGCTCACGGAAATCCGCCCTGCGACCCCTCGCGCGCCCGACGCTGCCGCGTCCATCGCATCCCGCACCCAACGTCCGTGACGATCGCGATACGCCCCTCTTGGTGGGACGGGATGCGCGGAGTTGTACGGGTGATTTGGGTCAATCGGGAAGCGAATTATTTCTGCACCAACGGATTGACAGATTTTTGGTGATTTGCCCGACAAGCAAATTAAGCGGCCAGTCTGATCTTCCTAGTCTGCAGCGAGTGCTTCCAGCCAAGCCCTCCTCTGACTGGCCGTTGCCGATATCTTGCCAATCAGCTAAGTGACGCTTGTTGCATCTGGGCTCGATTTTGAGGCCGGACTCGTCGATTGCCGGGAACGCATCGTGGAGACAGACTGGCGATGCCGGCGAACGTTTTAAGCTTAGCGAGTTGCCCATTTTGTTCGATTGATTCAAGCCGCATCGCTTTCTCAAACGACCTCGTGACCGCTATCTGGGATGGCTTTCCCGCGAGTCCAGGTCACCTTCTCATCATTCCCGGGCGTCATGTGCCAGCCTGGCCGGACCTAACCTCCGCCGAGAAGGCTGCGATTTGGTTAGCGGTCGATCAGGGTCAAGGCATCATCTCCGAGCGATTCCGCCCAGATGGTTTCAACGTCGGCTTCAATCAAGACACGGCCGCCGGTCAAACGGTCTTCCACTTTCATTTGCACATTATCCCGCGCTATGCCGGCGATGTTGCCGACCCTCGCGGCGGGGTGCGGCATGTGATTCCGGATAAGGCTAATTACCTTGCTGTCAACGAAACCCGTTCTGGAATTGCCATCCGCCAAAAGCTCGTGAAAGGCGGCACCGACCCTTTATTGCCGCATCTACTACTCCACCTCGATGGGTCAACTATCTGCGACATTGCCGTCGCCTTTCTGCTCGACAGCGGCGCACGGATGATCGTCGCGCATCTTCGAGACTTTTTGGCGCGGGGAGGCACGGCGCGGATTCTTGTTGGAGACTACCTCAACGTTACGGAACCCGCGGCGCTAAGACGTCTCAACGACCTTGCTGGTGACTTCACAGTCAGGGTCTTTGAAGCGCGGGACCGAGGTTTCCACCTAAAAACCTATATATTTCAGACCGACGTCGAAGGCATCGCCTTTGTCGGAAGCTCAAACATATCAGCCCCGGCACTAACCAATTCCATCGAATGGAACTACAAAGTGGTCTCTCGCGATGAGCAAGCCGGATTCTTGGAAGTCACGACCGCATTCGAAAATATCTTCAATTCATACTCGGCTGTCCCTGCCACCGAAGCTTGGATACGCAGCTACGAATCGCGCCGGACATCCCCAGATTGGCGAGCAGCAGGAGTTGCAGAAGAAGCGCCCGCTCCTATGGCGATCCCGCACGCTATCCAGCAAGCCGCGCTCAAGGCCCTCGAAGACACTCGCCAGGAGGGCTTCTCCGCAGGACTAGTTGTTCTGGCAACGGGACTAGGGAAGACCTGGCTTTCCGCTTTCGATAGCGACAGGTCAGAGTTCCGCCGCGTTCTTTTCGTCGCTCACCGTGAAGAGATCCTGAATCAGGCGATCGACAATTTTCGACGCGTCAGACCGAATGCGTCTATCGGAAGAATGATTGCTTCGCAGAGAGAGACCAGTGCGGACCTGCTTTTTGCCTCAGTACAGACATTGGGACGCATAGAAAACCTAAGTGGGTTCGCGCCAACATCTTTTGACTATATCATCATCGACGAATTTCATCACGCCGCAGCCACGACCTACCGGCGGATAATTGATCATTTCCAACCACGATTCCTACTTGGACTAACAGCGACGCCAGAGCGAATGGACGGTGGTGATCTTCTCGCACTGTGCCAAGAGAACGTTGTGTTTGAAGCCTCAGTACCCGATGGCGTTTCTGCTGGCCTCCTCAGCGCTTTCCAGTACTTTGGCGTACCGGATGTCGTCGACTACGCCAATATTCCGTGGCGGAACGCGCGCTTTGACCCAACGGAGCTTACAGCAGCAGTTGCCACCGAGGCGCGTGCTCAAAATGCTCTTGAGCAGTTCCGCAAGCACGGTGCAAAGCGGTGCATTGCGTTCTGTTGCTCGCAACGGCATGCCGACTTCATGGCAGAGTTCTTCAACGCTCGTGGCGTGCGCTCGGTGGCTGTTCATGCCGGTAGTGAAAGTGCTCCCAGAACGACCTCGCTTCAGCAGCTAGCAGACGGCGAGCTTGACGTCATTTTCTCAGTGGACATCTTTAACGAAGGCGTCGATATTCCAAATATCGATACCGTTCTGATGCTGCGGCCAACCGAGTCGACGGTGATCTGGATGCAGCAATTTGGTCGGGGCTTACGCAGAGCACCCGATAAATCAGTTCTGAAAGTAATCGATTACATAGGCAATCACCGCTCATTTCTCATGAAGTTGCGCTCAGTTGCGGCTCTAGCAAACCGAAATGCAAGCAGCATCGGCGCTCTTAGGAGCACCCTCCATGAGGTCGTTACGGAAAAATTGGATCTGCCGGAAGGGTGTTCCGTTACTTACGAACTTGAGAGCATAGAGATTCTCGAACGGCTATTGAAGCCAGCTCGGCCCGAAGCTGCGCTCGAAGCGTTCTACAGAGACTTCTTCGAGCGTCACGGTGTCCGCCCGACCGCCGTTGAGGCTTTTCACGAAGGGTATAATCCGCGCAGCAACAGCGAACGTTCTTGGCTAGGATTCGTCTCTCGCATGAACGGACTTGGCGAGGCCGAGTCTACCGCCCTGTCCAGATCCCGCGCCTTCTTAGAGAGCGTTGAAAAGACCGAGGTTTCACGTAGCTACAAAATCGTTTTGTTGCTTGCGCTGATTTCAGCAGAGGCAATACCTGGCGACATCGGAATTGACGAGTTAGTAGAGGGAGTTGCCAAGCTAGCCGGTCGATATCTCAAAATCCGAGACGACTTTTCTGTCGACGTCAACGATACGAAAGCCTTGCGCCGCTTACTCATTGAAAATCCAATCCGTGCTTTTGTTGACGGACATGGAACAGGCGGCGTCTCTTTCTTCCGCTTCGAAGTGAATCGCTTGTCGACCACCTTCGAAGCTGGAGACGCCGAGCCCTTTCGATACCTTCTGCGCGAGATTCTAGACTGGCGGCTAGCGCAGTATTTGGACCGACAAGTTTCGGGCGACGCGACTAACGATATTTTCTGCCGAGTATCCCGTGCTGACGATCGTCCGACCTTGCTCTTTCCGGCTGCCGCTGCGACTCTCCACCTAGAGCAGGGGCTTGCTCCCATCGAAGTAGAAGAAGAAGCTTACGAGGCCTTGATCGCAAAGGACTCCATCGACGTCGTCCGGAAGCTGGATGATGAGACAAACCAACTGCCAGATATCCTCCGTCGTTGGTTTGGGGATGACGCTGGACTACCAGGACGTGGCGAACGAGTAAGATTAAAGCGCGGCCCATCGGGCCTTGAAATCGAACCGCTACGAATCCCGGCTTCTCAAAGACTGCAGGTTTGGGAACGCTATCTACGCGAAGCCATAGCGCCGGCCTTTGGTCTCGCTTTTAGTCAGGCGATTTGGAACGCTGGTTTTGTCGTCCAAGATCCGGAGATTTTCCTTCTGGTGACGCTCGCCAAAGAAGACATGAACGAGGGTCATCGATACGTCGATCATTTTGTATCCGATCGCGAGTTTGCCTGGCAAAGTCAGAAACGGACAACGCAAGACTCCAAGCATGGGCAGCTTCTCCGCAATCACGGTGCCCTGGGGCAACGAGTCCATCTGCTTGTTAGATCAACTAAGAAGACGGGTTCAAAGCCAACGCCCTTCATTTATTGCGGCGAGGTTGATTTCATCTCATGGGAGGGTGAGGCGCCAATCTCCATAAGATGGCGATTGCGGACGGCCGTACCAGCTAACCTTCAACGTCTGCTCAGCGTACCATCATCCTGAGAGCCTCCTGGGGAAACTGGAATACTCGATGGCTCGGGGCTGTGGCAGATGCTGCGGCCCGAAGACGCTGGCCTTCAGGCGCACACTGCTCGCCTACCCCAACCCCGCCCGTCTAAACCCTTCCACATAATGCGCCTTGTCGGCTTCGTGCTCGAACGGCAGTTCGCTGGCCAGCCAGGCGAGCGTGACGTTGGGTTGGGCGCGGCGGAGGCCCTCGAGGGCGGCTTTGGCGGCGTCGGTGCCGCCGGCCATGCCCAATGAAGCCGTCAGCACGCGGTGGGCGCCGACAAAGTCGGTGCGCTGCCGCAGCGCTTCACGCGACAGGCGGATCGCCTCCGCGTAATTGCGGCCGACATACTGGCAATAGGCGGCGACGCCGCAATAGATCGCGGCAAAGGGATCGCGGGGTGAGAATTTCAGCGCCTCGCGCGCGGCGCGATCGCCCTCCTCCCAGAGCCCGCGATAGGACAGCGCAACGCCGTAAATGCCGCGCGCAGGCGAAAAATTCGGATTGAGCCGCAGCGCCAGCTCGAATTCGGCGATGCAATCATCAAAGCGCCGGTTGAACAGATAGACGCTGGCCAGCGCATAATGCGCCCACGCATCCTCACTGTCGGCCCGGATCGCCGCCAGCGCCGCGCGCTCCGCCACCGGAACGGTCCTGGACATTTCCTGCCAGCCCATATGGGCGCTGAACGTATGGCAGGAAGCCAGCAGGCTGAGCGCCTGGCCGTAAGCGGGATCGACACTGATCGCCTTTTCAAGAAGCGCCTGCGCGACCAGATTGTCCTGCCGCGTCACGCGCCAGTAATGCGACAGAGCCCGCATCACCAGGTCCCACGCATCCATGTTGTCAGGCGTCTTGCGCCGGGCCCGGAAATCCTCGGCCGCATAGAGCTGCGGCTCGATCGCCGCGACGACGGCCTGGGTGATTTCGTCCTGCACGGCGAAGACGTCGGCGAGATTGCGGTCGTAGCGCTCCGCCCAGAGGTGACTGCCGGTCGCGACGTCCACGAGCTGGGCCGTGATGCGCACATGGTCGCCGTCCTTGCGCACGCTGCCTTCCACGACGTAGCCGACGCCGAGCTCCTCGCCGATCTGCTGGTGGTGGACGGATTTTCCCCGGTAGATGAACGAGGAATTCCGCGCGATCACATAGAACCAGCGCAGCTTCGACAGCGCCGTGATGATGTCCTCGCTGATGCCTTCCGAAAAATATTCCTGCTCCGGCTCGCCAGAGAGATTGACGAACGGCAGCACCGCGATCGCCGTTCGATCAAGCGCCGGGAATTGCCGGGGCAGCGGCTCGCCGGCGGGGGCGCGCAGCTGGGGCGCCGCGCCGCGGGCATCGCCGCCGTTCGCGGCTTTCGGCTGCACGTCGCCGACGAAGCGAAAACCTTTGCGCGCCAGGGTGCGGATCATGATTTGATCCTTGCCGCTGTCGCCGACCGCCTTGCGCGCGGCGTTGATCCGGCTCGTCAATGTGGATTCGGAGACGATGCGGCCATCCCACACCGTCTCGATCAGATCGTCCTTGGTGACGACGTGGTCGCGGTTTTCGATCAGGTGAACCAGCAGATCGAACACCTGCGGCTCGACCGCCACGCTCTCGCCGCCGCGGGTCAGCTCGCGAAGGTCGACATCCAGCACATGGTTGGAAAAGTGAAATTGCACGGCTTCATCCCGGTTAAAACTTCATAAGTCATTTCGGATCGGCACGTAATTTCCGGTCGCTTTGTCCCGCACGCGCGAAAGTTAGAGCGAATTTCCCGGCGGAACCGTGTGAAAAATCTCACAGAAACGGGCACCTCACTGAAAAATCAGGGTGCCCTCAAGGCAAAATCAGCCCCGCATCACAGTCTTTAGGTCCGCCCAAGGCCATGTTTGGTTCACCCGCGGCCCTCTCCTGTGGCCGCAGCATCCCCAAAGGAGACATCGATGGCCGCCCAGAGCGCGATCGCAGCGACCCAGATTCAGGCCGATTCTGCCCAACCCGCCCCCGACCTTGCAGCCCTCAAGACGCGTCAACAAGCCGCATGGTCGTCAGGCAATTACGCCATCGTCGGCTCGACGCTGCAGATCGTCGGCGAAGAACTCTGCGAGGCGCTCGATCTCAAGGCCGGCTCCAAGGTGCTCGATGTCGCCGCCGGCAATGGCATGGCGAGCCTTGCCGCGGCGCGGCGGTGGTGCGACGTCACCTCGACCGACTACGTGCCGGCGCTATTGGAACGCGGCCAGGCGCGCGCCGCGGCGGAAGGCATGCAAATCGAGTTCAGGGAAGCCGACGCGGAAAACCTGCCGTTCAACGATGGCAGCTTCGACACGGTGCTCTCCACCTTCGGCGTCATGTTCACGCCGAACCAGGACCGCGCCGCCGCCGAGCTCATGCGGGTCTGCAAGCCCAAGGGCCAGATCGGCCTGGCGAACTGGACGCCGGAAGGTTTTATCGGACAGGTCTTCAAGACGCTCGGCAAATATCTGCCGCCCCCGGCCGGCACCAAATCCCCGGCGCTGTGGGGCACAAGCGCACGGCTGACCGAAATGTTCGACGCGGGCGCGCGCTCGATCCGAGCGGAATCGCGCCTGTTCCGGTTTCGTTATCGCTCGCCGGCGCACTTCCTCGACATCTTCAAGACGTATTACGGCCCGGTGCTGAAAGCGTTCGCTGCGCTCGACCCGGTGAAACAGGAAGAGCTGCATAACGATCTGCATGCCCTGATCGTTCGCATGAACAGGTCCGGCGACAGCACGATGGTCGTGCCCAGCGAATATCTCGAGGTCGTCATCACCAAGCGGTGAAACGCCGCGCCGGCAAGACTTCGGCGGGGCCATTGGCATGGCCCCGCTGATGCGATGCGTCCCATCCGCAAATCAGGAATAGCTCGATGACGAATGTGATTCCAATCGCGCGCGCAGAGCGCGGCAAAGAACGCGAAAAGGCTAGCGTCGTGGCCCTGCATTGCTCGCTCGGCTCGGGCCGCCAATGGAAGACGCTCGCCGATGAACTCGGGCGCAGCCATCGGTTCTTCGCCCCTGATATCTCGGGCTATGGCGCCCAAGCTTGCGCGCTGGATCTGCCGCTGACGCTCGCGGAAGAGGTCCGATGCCTGAGCGGTACCCTCAACGACGCGGACGGCCCGATCCATCTCGTCGGCCATTCCTACGGCGGCGCGATTGCGTTCAAAATCGCGACCGCTTCACCGTTCGCGCATCGCGTGCGCAGCCTGACGCTGATCGAGCCGGTGCTGCCGACGCTGCTGTGCGAGAGCGATGCGGACCGGCGGCTTCACGCGCGTTTCGCGGAGGTCGCGCGGGAGGTTTCCGAGGACCTCTGGAGTGGATCGGCGCTCGAAGCGATCGACAGGTTTATCGAGTTCTGGAACGGGTCCGGTCCGCAGGATCCGCTGCCGGCCAGCGCGCGCCTGCGCATGATCGAGCGCGCCGACAAGCTCGCCTTCGATTTCACGGCGGCGTTCGCCGAACAGAATGTCGCCACAGCGGCGGCCTCGCTTCGCGTCCCGACGCTGCTGTTTTCGGGAGGGCTGTCGCCCTATCTCACCCAGCGCATTGTGCAGCGGCTCGGCGCGATCATGGACTGCGCCGAAATCCAGCATTTGCCGGCCGCCGGCCATATGCTCCCGCTCACCCATGCCTCGTCAGTCAATCCCGCGATCGCGAGGCATATCGCCCGCGCGGACGAACTCGCAGGCGTTCCGCTGGCGGCCGAGGCACCGGCGGAGGCGGTCAGCGGGGCGGAGGGGTGAGATTCTTGGCGCTTGGCTCTCCTGTCGGCCTTCTGGTATCGGTTAGACCGAAACCGGGAACGAAATGCCGATGACCATTTTTCGCGCGAGCGACCTTTCACTGAGGCTGGCCCCCCTGATCGCAGCGGCCATGATCTGCCTTTCCACCTCCCCGCTCCGCGCCGCCGAGGACCCCGACCCCGCCGCCCCGAAGGGCGCCGCGGTCACCGTGCTCAAGGCGCAAAAATCCTGCTTCGCCAATATCGTCGAGGTGTCCGGCACCATCATTGCGCGCGAGGAGACGCAGGTGCGGCCCGAGCGGTTGGGGCTGAAGGTCGCCGAGGTGATGGTGGATGCGAGCGACAGCGTCACCGCAGGCCAGGCGCTGGCGAAGCTGAACCTGCCGGAGGGCGGGCAGATCACGGTGCAGGCGCCGGTCGGCGGCGTGATCTCGGCCTCGACGGCGTCCGTCGGCGCGATGGCATCGGGCAAGGGCGAAGCGCTGTTCTCGATCATCGCGCGCGGCGAGTTCGACCTGGTCGGCATGGTGCCGACGCGCGATATCCAAAAGCTCCAGGTCAACCAGACCGCGCGGATCAAGGTGATCGGCGCCGGCGAGGTCGATGGCAAGGTGCGGCGGCTGTCGACCACCGTGGAGCCGAACAGCCAGCTCGCGCAGGTGTTCGTCGGCGTCACCACCAACCGGCGCCTGCTGGTGAATTCCAGCGGCCGCGCACAGATCAAGACCGGGCAGAGCTGCGGCGTCTCGGTGCCGCTCACCGCGATCCTCTACGGCACCGCCGGCACCGTGGTGCAGGTGGTGCGGCGCGCGCGCGTCGAAACGCGGCGAGTGGAGACGGGGCTGATGTCGGCCGGCCAGGTCGAAATCACCTCGGGACTGCAGGAAGGCGACATCGTGGTGGCGCGCGCCGGCGCGCTGCTCCGCGAGGGCGACCCGGTGCGGCCGGTAACGGCGAGTGCGGATGTGAAGTAAGCGGCGGCCTCCGCTGTCGTCCCTGCGAACGCAGGGACCCATAACCACAGGCGGTCGTTGTGTGATACCGTGTCTGCTACTGCGTCTTATCGATAGATCACGCGGTATCGCGATGAGCGCGGGGGCGCTCACGCGGTGGTTCCTGCGTTCGCAGGGACGACCGGGTGGCGCATGTATTACGTTTACATCCTCGCGAGCCGGCGTCACGGGACCCTGTATATCGGGGTGACCAATTCTCTCGCAAAACGCATGGAGCAGCATCGCAATGGCGAAGGCTCCTCGTTCGTCAAAACCTACGGCGTCTACAGGCTAGTATATGTCGAGGCGTTCGAGCGACCGGATGAAGCAATCGCGCGTGAAAAGCAGTTGAAACGGTGGAAACGCGATTGGAAGATCGAGCTGATCGAGCGCGAGAATCTGGAGTAGCGGGATCTGAGCGACCTGATCGTTTGAGGGAAGCTATCGCCACGTAACCGCCGTCGTCCCTGCGAACGCAGGGACCCATAACCACCAGCTTACATTGTTGAAGCGCAGCCGTCTCGCCGTATGCCATTTCCGCCGGCCGCGGCGTATGGGTCCCTGCGTTCGCAGGGACGACGTGCTGAGAGATAACGGTTGGGTCCGCCCCTACCCGCCGAGGCGGACGTCTTCCAGCAGCGACGACGACACCTGGGGCACCTGCTCGCCGTCGGAAGCACGGGAGATCGAGATGCGGGTCTTGTTGAAGGCGCTCGCGGCGCCGGATTGCGAACTCAGATTGTTGAGCAACTCGGTCACCAGCACGCTGTACTGGCCCTTGCCGTCGTCGGCGACCTTGCCCGGCGTCGCCGAGGTCAGGATCAGCGCGTTTTCCGGCGCCGAGATCGGCGCGAGGCCGTGCGAGTAGGAGCGGAAGCGGCGCTCATAGGGGTTGCGGCGGGAGGCATCGACGACGACGAGCTTGGCCTTGGCGCCCTTCTCGGTCATCGCATCCAGCACCTGCTCGATCGAGACGCCGTCGCGGCGAACGTCGCCTTCCTTCCAGATCGCGGCATCGACCGGGATCATGAAGCTCTCACGGCCGACCTGAACGCCATAGCCGCCGAAGAACAGCATCGCCACGGTGTCCTGCTTGATCTTGCCCTTCAGGCGGATGATGGCGCGGGCCATGTCGTCCTTGGTGGCGTCCTCGACCACGTCGACGTCAAAACCCTTGGCGCGCAGGGCAGCGGTGAGGCCGCGGGCATCGTTGATGGGCTGGGACAGCGGGGCTGACGCATCCGGGTAATGACCGTTGCCGATCACCAGCGCGACGCGGCTGGCTGACGTGCCGATCGAGCCGGTCTGCTCGGTCCCGATCGCCTTGGCGGCGTCGAGCGAACGCTTGTTCAGCGCGGCATGGGCGCCGATCGCCAGCGACACCAGGCCGACAAACGCAACGGCAATGGTGAGGCTGCGGCGGGAGATGCGGAGCTGACCGAGGTTCATCGCGTTACCATCCCAAGTTTGTCCAAAGGCACCAAGCACGACCGGCGCCAGTTAGTCGCGTGAGGACCGTTCAGGTTTGAAGGGGTTGCCGGGTGTGTGCCGTCAAATTGCGCTCAATTTGCGGCACCGCAACAACCCGGCTTTTAGCCTGCCGGGCCCTCCCGAACAACCTCATTTGGTGCATAGAGCCAATTGCCGCCGACTATGGCGAAGGGTTAATTCTACTTAAGTGATCTGCATCACATTTGTGTTTTTCGTCGATTTATATAGTTTTCAAGGGCTTGCGGGCCCGATCCGGCCGGCGGTGGCCGCTTTAAGTAATATGCCATGCTTAACACGGCCCTTCCTTCACCGTTCCGGCGGAAAGAAACTGCATGGGCTTCCACACCATTGCCGGCGCCACATTCCGGGCGCTGACCGCCCGGAAAGACGGCCCGTCGCTGTACGACGTCTGCGACCCCGTGCTGCTGAAGTACCGCGGGGGCGACCCCCATCTCGGCAAGTTCTATCGCACGGCGCTGGGCAACCCGGCGCTGCGGCCGCTGCTGCGGCGGACCGGACACCCGGCGCTACGCGACGAGAAGCGGCTGGGCGCCTTGCGGGAGGCGCTGAGGCGAGCGCGCGACGAGGCCGAGCCGGACTGGGCCGCGGTCGGGGCGCCGATCGCCGAGCTGATGGCCGACATCGACGTCCGCCACCCCTCCCCGAAGCCGGTCGCGGCCCCTAGCCGGGCGCCCGACCGAAGCGAGATCGACCGGGTGATCCGCCGCTGCGGCGCCCATCTGCTGCGCTCGTTCGCCAAGAACGGCTTCATTCCGACCTATGCCGCCTTCAACCTGATCGGCGACCCCGACATGGGCGGCCGCGAAATGCTGATGGCGCTGACGGGACTGAACTCGCGCGGCTACAAGAACTCGACGCTGCTGTTCAACCTGGCGCGGGTCTTCATTGCGCATTCGCCGGCCCGCGCCCTGATCAACCCGCCCTGGACGGGCATTGCCGAGCCGATGTGGGAGCCGGTGCAGATCCGCCACCGCTCGGCCTATTACGATGCCTTCTTCACCGAGGCGCTGCTGAGCTACGTCGAGACCGGGCTGGCGTCTTCAAACGAGGCCGCGGCGTCGCGGCGGGCGATTTCCGAGATGGTGGATTTTTGCCTGAAGACCTCAGCCGAAGAAGTAGCCTCGCATGACGGCTCGACGGTACGCGTGATCACGGCCCTGGCGCCGCTGCCGCATCCGCGCTTCTCGCGCTTCTTCGCCCAGATCAAGCAGGATCTCGGCTTCGGCATCTACGTGCCGGATTGCGACACCACGGCGTGCTCGTTCTCGGCGGCAACGCAGGCCGGCTCGACGGATCCGATCCTCGACCAGCCGCTCCTGGATTTCTACCGCGGCTACCAGGTGCGCGAGGGCGCCAACGAGCCGCGCGTCACCGTGCCGCTCAACGACAACATCGATTACGAGGGCGGCGTCGTCACCTGGATCGACAACCTCGCGGGCGACCGGCCCTATGGCAACGACCTCGATCCGACGCTCAATCTCGATATTCTCGAAGTCTCTTTCCGTAACCTCACGCGCTGGAATATCCTGCAAACGCCCGCGCGGCTGGAGACCGTGCATCGCATCATCGGCTTCCAGCGGCGGCTGGTGGAAAGCGGCGCGTTCAGAAATCCGCGCTCGCACATCTACTATCTGCCGGAACTGTACTCCGCCTATTTCGGCCGCTGCCATGCCGCGTTCATGGCATTGCCTGACGCAGCAAAGCAGGCGATCGATCCCGACGGCACGTTCGAGTTCATCCGCTCCCGTGTGCTCGCCTATGTCGAGGGCGAACTGATCGCGCGCGAGATGAACCCGTTCGACGCTGCGCTGGCGTTGATTGCGCTGGCGCATCTCGGCGCCGACGTTTCGACCTTCGCGCCTGCGCTGAACTGCATCACAGCCCATTTCGGCGAAGGCGGCAGGCACGGGCCCTACAAGGCCTATGAGTGGAACAAGATGAAGACGCCGACGCGGATTCTGGTCGGCGGCCCCGAGGTGACGTCGGCGTTTGTGTTGATGGGGCTGGCACTGGCGCGAAGGGCGATGGTGAAGGGCGCTTCGACGTAACCGCCGTCATTCCGGGATGGTCCGAAGGACCAGACCCGGAATCTCGAGATTCCGGGTTCGATGCTTCGCATCGCCCCGGAATGACGAACACAATGACAGGAAGTTGACAGCGGTGCGACGTTCCGGCTCTGGCGAGATAGCTCCGATCTCCGCACAATCCGCATCCTTTCTTTGCCGGGATTGCCGATGAAACTACCGACATTGCTTGCCGCCATCGCGGTATTGTCATTCCCCGCCATCGCGCAGGCGGCCGACATCTCCGGCGTTCCGAAAATCCGCGAAGGCGATCAGCTTCAGATCGGCAATCACCGCATCCGTCTGGGTGGCATCGACGCGCCGGCGGTCGATCAGCTTTGCCTCAACACCAAGGGCGAGCGCTGGACCTGCGGCGCCGCCGCGCGCGACGAACTGACAAAGCGCTTCGGCGGCAAAAGCTGGACCTGTCATACCAGGCCGGTTGCGGATCGCCGCGGCCGCACCGTCGCACGGTGCCAGGCCGACGGCGAGGACATCCAGAAATGGCTGGTGTCGAACGGCTGGGCTTTGGCGGCTACACGGATCTCCCGCGACTACGAGCCGGATGAGAAGGCCGCGCGCGAGGCCAAGGCCGGGATGTGGCAGGGCGCGTTTATCGCGCCGTGGGACTGGCGCGTACGCAACAAGAAGACAACCGTTCTTGGCGCGGTGAAGCCGCCGGAGAACGCCAAGGCGGTTCTGCTGGCGTCAGCATCCGGATCGGTGGCGCCCTCTCCCGACTGCACCATCAAGGGCAACGTCAACCGGTCCGGCGAATGCATCTTTCACCAGCCGACGAGCCGCTGGTATGCGAAGATCGAAATGAAGATCTCAAAGGGCACGCGCTGGTTTTGCTCGGTCGAGGAGGCTGAGGCCGCCGGCTGCCGCGAGACGCGGCGGTAGATGCTTCTGCGGCCTCATGGTTCGAGACGCGCGGCGATGCCGCGCTCCTCACCATGAGGGTCTCAAACCTCATCCTGAGGAGGCGCTCCAGCGCCGTCTCGAAGGATGAAAGCCCCCGCACTATCGAGTATCCTAGCCTCCACGACTGAATCGGCGAGAGCTCAGACACGTGGCCAATGTTCGAGATCATTTGCGATTAAAGCGCGTGTTGTTGCTCGCGCTCGTCATCCTCGGCGGGTACGGCCTGCTCGCCTATCTGGTGCTGCCGGGTTTCTGGACGCATTACGAGCATCAGCGCGGGCTTGCCGACATGCCGATGGTGACACGCACCGCGCAGGGCATCCCTGGCGATCCCATGAATGTCGGGCTGATCGGCAACACCGGCGACGTGGTGTGCGCGATGCACGCGGCCGGCTGGTATCCGGCCGACCAGATCACGCTGAAATCCTCGATCGAGATCATCGGTAGCGTGCTGCTCGACAGGCCGTACAAGGAGGCGCCGGTGAGCAATCTCTATTACCTCGGCCGCCGCGAGGATCTCGCCTATGAAAAGCCGATCGGGAGCAGTGCCGACCGTCGCAACCATGTGCGCTACTGGAAGGTGCTGGAGAGCGGCGCGGAAAAGCGCCCGGTCTGGCTCGGAGCAGCGACGGAGGATCGCGGCGTCGGCGTCAGCCACTACACCGCCGCCGTCACGCACCACATCAGCCCCGATCTCGACGCCGAGCGCGCGCTTCTGGCTGCGGATCTGGAAAGCGCGGGGATGGTAGAGGCGAAGTATCAGGTCACCGGCATTGGGCCCACGATCGCGGGCCGAAATGGCGGCGGCGACCTCTATTACACCGACGGCGAGATCTGGGTGCTGCGGCTGGTCGAGGCGTGCCGAAAGCGCGAGGGGCCTGCGGTGACGATCCCAAGCCCGCCGGCGACCGAATTGAAGGATCAGATCTGGCGCGCGATCGCGAATGCGGTGGGGAAATAAGATGCGCCGTTGCCGTCATTGTGAAGAGCAATGAGAGCAATTTGATCCTTTTTTGCAGCTTCGCTGCGCTCGCAATGACGGTTCCGATCGAATATTATGCCGGCTGAATCTCACGCGCTTCGATTCAGCGTGCTTGCCTATAAGGAAAAACAACAAATGACCGTTCGCGCGGGCCGGGAATTTCTGGCCATCCCGGGGCCCACCACCATGCCCGACGAAGTGCTGCAGGCGATGCACCGCCCGGCGCTCGACATCTATTCCGACCAGATGGTGGAATTGACCGAAAGCCTGCTCGCCGATCTCTCCAAACTGTTCGCCACCAAGGGCCAATCCTACATCTACATCGCCAACGGCCATGGCGCATGGGAAGCGACGCTTTCCAACGTGCTGTCGCGCGGCGACAAGCTCCTGGTGTTGGAGAGCGGCCGCTTTGCGATCGGCTGGGGTCAGGCTGCGGCGGCCATGGGCGCCGAGGTCGAGGTGCTCAGGGGCGACTGGCGCCGCGCGATCCGTCCCGCCGAGGTCGAGGCGCGGCTGCGGCAGGACAAGGATCACAGCATCAAAGCGATCGTCGCGGTGCAGGTCGATACCGCCTCGGGCGCCTATAATGACATCGAAGCCATCGGCAAGGCGATCAAGTCCACGGGACATCCGGCGCTGTTCATGGTCGACACCGTGGCCTCGCTCGGCTGCATGCCGTTCGAGATGGACAAATGGGGCATCGATGTCGCGATGTCGGGCTCGCAAAAGGGCCTGATGACGCCGCCCGGCCTCGGCTTCGTCGCCGCCAACGAGCGCGCCCGCGAAGTGCACAAGAAAGCTGATCTGCGCACGCCCTATTGGGACTGGACCGAGCGCGAGGGAAGCGAGCACTACCGCAAATATGCCGGCACCGCACCGGTGCACTTGCTGTTCGCGCTGCGCAAGGCGATCGACATGCTGCACACGGAAGGGCTGGAGAACGCGCATCTGCGTCACCGCCTGCTCGGCGAGGCGGTGCGCCGCGCAGTGGCCGTCTGGTGCGAAGGCCAGGTGCTCGGCTTCAACATCGCGGAAGCCAATGAGCGCTCCAACACGGTGACGACCGTGACAATGAACGAATACGATCCCGCCGCGCTGCAGCGTTACTGCAAGGAAAAATGCGGCGTGGTGCTGGGCACCGGGATCGGCGACCTCTCGGGCCAGGCTTTTCGCATCGCCCATATGGGCCATGTGAATGCGCCGATGATTCTGGGCACGCTCGGCGTCGTCGAGGTCGGCCTCAATGCGCTCGGCATCCCTCACGGCAAGGGCGGAACCGAGGCCGCGATCGAATATCTCGGCGAGAACGTCGGGGCGTAAGAGCCTTTCGCCGGTCGTAGTGGTCGTCCCTGCGAAAGCAGGGACCCATACCGCGTGATCCATCGATGAAGCGCCGCGGCTGATACTTCGCGTTCGCCGGCTAGCGCTCTTCTCGGGGCGAAGCCGTCTCCCGCCGTGCCACTTCCGCAGGCCGCGGCGTATGGGTCCCTGCGTTCGCAGGGACGACAAAGCAGCGAGTCCATCGCGGCAGTGATGGGTATCGCTTCGCTCCACCCATCCTACCGACTATCGAAGCTAGTGGTCGTCCCTGCGTTCGCAGGGACGACCACTTGGAGACGGCGTCTCTCACAATGTGAAATCGTGGTGACGCGCCCGTGCGCAATTGCGCACGAGGCGAACGACATCGTTTCTAACTCAACTCCCTTTCCCAACCTGTTTTTGTCCGTATACTGGCATACCAAGCCGGGCGCTGATCCGTGCAAAGACAATAGTGGGAGTGAGGCGATTGGCGTCCGTTGATTTGCGCGGCCTGACCAAGCGATTTGGGGCGCTTGCCGTGGTCGATAACGTCTCGCTCAGGATCGATCATGGGCAACTGGTCTGCCTGCTGGGGCCGTCCGGCTGCGGCAAGACCACGACGCTGCGGCTGATCGCGGGTTTTCTGGAACCGTCCGACGGCGAAATCCATGTCGGGGAACGGCTGGTGTCGTCGACAGCGCGCACGCTGCCGCCCGAGCAGCGCAACATGTCGATGATCTTCCAGAGCTACGCGCTGTGGCCGCACATGACGGTGACAGAAAACATCGTCTACGGATTGCGCCTGCGCAAACTCGACCGCGACACCATCGCAAAGAAGCTCGCGGCGATCCTGGCCACCACCAAGCTCGAGGCGCTGGCGCAGCGTTATCCCGGCGAACTCTCCGGCGGGCAGCAGCAGCGCGTGGCGCTGGCGCGCGCGCTGATCGTCGAACCGCAGACGCTGCTGCTCGACGAGCCGCTCTCCAATCTCGACGCGAATTTGCGCGAGGAGATGCGGTTCGAAATCCGCAGGCTGCATGACCAATACCGCTACACCACTGTCTACGTCACCCACGACCAGTCCGAGGCCATGACCACGGCCGACCTTATCGCGGTCATGAACGGCGGGCGGATCGACCAGCTCGGCACCCCCGAGGACATCTACGCGCGGCCGGAATCCGAATTCGTCGCCCGCTTCATCGGCGCCAGCAATGTCATCAAGGGTACGGCGCGCGACGCCAGCCACATTTCCTTTGCGGGCGCGACGTTGAAGGTGGTCGGCGCGCCGCTCACCGCGGGCCAGGGCGCCGTGGTCGCGATCCGCCAGCACGATATTGGCCTGTCCACGCAGGCGCCGGCTTCATCAGAGAATGCGATCAAGGCCGTCGTCACGCGGCAGGTCTATCTCGGCGTCGCGCGCGACTACATGGTCGAGGTCGCCGACGGCACCAGTTTGCGCGCCACCACGCCGACCGAAACCAACGTGCAAAAAGGCAGCGAGGTCTGGCTGACGCTGCCGCCCGAGCGCTGCCGGGCACTGAGCCGATAGACAAGAACAAGCGGGAGGAAGCGATGAAAGGGCAAAAGCTTTCGCGGCGCGACATCCTGCAAGGCTCAGTGGCGCTGGCGGCCGGAACGGCGTTCCCTTCACCCGTTCGTGCCCAGGCGCCGGAGCCGGCCGCGATCACGCCGGCGCTGGTGGAGGCGGCAAAGAAGGAAGGCAAACTGATCTTCTACTCCTCGATGGACCTGCCGGTCGGCGAAAAGCTCGGCAAGGCGTTCGAGGCTGCCTTTCCGGGCGTAACCATCCAGATCGAACGCTCCGGTTCGGAGCGGCTGTTCCAGCGGATCGACCAGGAATTTGCCTCTGGCATTCGCGCCGCCGACATCGTCAACTCCTCGGACGCCTCGCACTTCATCGTCTGGAAGAAAAACGGCTGGCTGATGCCGTTCGTGCCCGAGGACGTCGCGAAACATTTTCCGGAAAACTATCGCGACCCCGACGGCATGTTTGCGACTTCGCGCGTCTGGCTGTCGTCGATCGCCTACAACACCGACCTCGTGAAGCCAGAGGATGCGCCGAAGAGCTTTGCCGACCTGCTCGATCCCAGATGGGCGGGCAAGATGGTGAAGGGGCACCCGGCCTATAGCGGAACCATCATGACCGCGACGTTCCAGATGGTGCGCGAGCTCGGCTGGGAATACATGGAAAAGCTCGCCAGGCAGCGTGTGATGCAGGTGCAGTCGTCGACCGACCCGCCGAAGAAGCTGTCGCTCGGCGAGCGCGCGGTGATGGCCGATGGCAACGAATACGGCATCGTACTCTTGAAGGAAGCCGGCCAGCCGGTCGAGCCGGTCTATCCTGTCGAGGGCACGCCGACGATTTCGGGGCCGACCGGCATCTTCAAGACCGCGCAGCATCCCAACGCCGCAAAACTGTTCCAGGCCTGGCTGCATACGCGCCAGACCCAGCAGTTCTTTTGCGATTTCACCGCGCAGCATTCCGTTCACCCGCAGGTGCAGTCGAAGCCTGGACGGCGGAAGATTTCCGACATCAAGCTGATGAAGGAGGACGCCGAGGGCGTCGAGAAAATGGCCGAAGAGATCAAGACGCGCTATGCGCGGCTGTTCAGGGTTTGAACTATCTCCTCATGGTGAGGAGGCGCGAAGCGCCGTCTCGAACCATGAGGCCCCGCTGGTGCCATTCATCCTTCGAGACGCCGCTGCGCGGCTCCTCAGGATGAGGGAAACATCTGACTCGTGGATCAAATGACTATCATCACCACCGATCCTCCCAAATCCGGCATCGACATCACCCGCCCCATCCTGTGGCTGTTCGCCGCCTTCATGATCGTGCTGATCGTGCTGCCGCTGTCGTGGCTGGTGGTTTTCGCGTTCACCGACAAGGCACGGTATCCGACGCTGCAGAATTTCGTCACGCTGTTTACCGACCCCGCTTTTCTGGATCCGCTGCTGACGACGGCGATCATCGCCACCACCTCGGCCGTGGTCTGCTGCATTGTCGCCGCACCGATCGGCTGGCTGGTGTCGCGCACCGACATGCCGGGGCGGCAGACCATCCGCGCGCTAGTGACGGCGTCCTTCGTCACCCCGCCGTTTCTCGGCGCGGTCGCCTGGGAATTGCTGGCGGCGCCGAACAGCGGCATGCTGAACCAGCTCTATCGCTATGTAACCGGCGCCGAAGACCCTCTGTTCGACATCTATTCGCTGACCGGGCTGATCTTCGTCATCTCCTGCTACACGTTTCCGTTCGTCTTCGTGCTGGTCGCCAACGCGCTCGACAACATGCCGGGCGAGCTGGAAGACGCCTCCGCCATCCTCGGCGGCAAGGCGTGGACGACAGCGCGCCGCGTCACGATTCCGCTCGCGCTGCCGGCGGTGGTCGCCGGCGCATTGATCGCGTTCCTGCAGGCGATGACGCTGTTCGGATCACCCGCAATATTGGCGCTGCCGGCGGGCTTCCACACCATGACGACAAAAATCTGGAGCCTGTTCCAGTATCCGCCGAAATTGGAATTGGCTGCAGCCGCCGCCGTGCCGCTGTTGCTGCTGACGATCCTGCTGCTGCAGGGCCAGAAATTCCTGCTCGGCCGCCGCGGCTTCTCCGTGGTCGGCGGCAAATATGGCGCGCCGCGCCCCGTGGAGATGAAGGGGTGGCGGTGGGCAGCGCTGGCATTCTGCCTCATCGTGCTGCTCAATCCGGTGTTCCTGCCCTATTTCGCGCTGCTCAACGCGGCGTTCTCTCCGAACGCGACCACGCTGGTGACGCCGTCGACGGCGACCCTGCGCAACATCGTGTTCGTGTTCACAGAATTATCGTCGACCCAGCTCGCGCTGAAGAACACGGTGATCCTGGGCGCATCGACGGCCACCGTCGGCACGCTCCTCGCGCTCGTGGTCGCCTATGTCACTACCCGCCGCGTGATCGCAAGCCATCGTATGCTCGGCTTTCTCGCCACCGCGCCGGTCGCCGTGCCCGGCATTGTGCTCGGCGTCGGGCTGTTCCTGAGCTATACGCGGCCGCCCTTCGTGCTCTACGGCACGCTCTGGATCCTGCTGCTGGCGTTCCTCACCATCAATCTTCCTTCGGCCTATCAGCAATTGCAGGCGGCGTTTGCGACCATTCACCCCGAACTGGAAGACGCCAGCCGCATCCTCGGCGCGACGCGGCTGCAAGCGCTGCGCCAGATCACCGCGCCGCTACTGCGCACCGGCGTGATCGCGACCTGGTGCTTCATCTTCATCGGCGTGATGCGGGAACTGTCCGCCGCGATCGTGCTGTTCACCTCGCAGACCAAGGTGCTGTCGGTCCTGATATACGACCTCAACGAAAGCGGCGACCTCGCCGCCATTTCAGTGCTCGGCATCGCCATGCTGGTGATTACGTTTGCGGTGGTGTTGGCGGTGAACCGGATCCCGGTGTTCGGCGGCGGTGCGGCGGCGCGGTTAAGGAATAGTTGATCGGCTCTATCGGCTCGTCGTCCCTGCGAACGCAGGGACCCATAACCACCGCTCAGCGTTTTGAGAGAATCCGTCTCCCCTTGTGCCACTTTCGCAGGCCGCGGCGTATGGGTCCCTGCGTTCGCAGGGACGACGGTTAGCGCATCTGGTAATCCGCCACATTCGCCCCGATATAAGGCGCACAATCATTGAGCCATACGAGGACCGCGTGACCCAAGCCGCCGCCAAAAAGCCTGCCCTGTCGCCGCCGATCGCGCCGCGCCGCCCGCATATTTTCACCACGCACGGCATTACGGTGACCGACGACTATGCGTGGCTGAAAGACGCCAGATGGCAGGAAGTGCTGCGCGATCCGTCCATCCTCGACCCGGACATCCGGAACTATCTGGAAGCGGAGAACGATTACACCGAGAGCCTGCTCGGCCACACCGCCGCGCTGCAGAAGAAACTGGTCGCGGAGATGCGCGGGCGGATCAAGGAAGATGATTCCAGCGTGCCGGCGCCGGACGGCCCGTTCGCCTATTTGCGAAAATTTCGCGAGGGCGGCCAGCATGAACAGTTCGGCCGTACGCCGCGCGATGGCGGCGACGTGCAGATCGTACTCGACGGCGACGCGCTGGCCGCAGACCACGAATACTTCAAGTTCGGCGGCGCGCGGCATTCGCCCGACCATAAGCTGCAGGCGTGGAGCGCCGACACCAAGGGCTCGGAGTATTTCTCGATCCGCGTGCGGGACTGGAGCACAGGTGCCGATCGCGACGACGTGGTCGATGAGACCGACGGCGGCATCGTCTGGAGCAAGGACTGCAACAGCTTCTTTTACGTCAAGCTCGACGACAACCACCGCCCGATGCAGGTATGGCGCCATCGGCTCGGCACCAAGCAGGCCGACGACACGCTGGTGTACGAGGAGAAGGATTCCGGCTGGTTCACGCATCTGCATGAGAGCTCTTCCGGCCGCTTCTGCGTTATCGCCGGCGGAGATCACGAGACCTCGGAGCAAAGGCTGATCGACCTTGGTCATCCCGAGGCACCGCCACGGCTTGTCGCGGCGCGCGAGGAAGGCGTACAATATTCGATCGCCGACCGCGGCGATGAACTGTTCATTCTCACCAATGCAGACGGCGCCATCGACTTCAAGGTCGTCACCACGCCTCTGGCAGCGCCCGAGCGCGCCAACTGGCGCGATCTCATTCCTTATCGGGAAGGCGTCTATGTCCTCGATGTCGAGCTCTATGCCGGCCACATGGTGCGGCTGGAGCGCGCCAACGCGCTGCCGGCGATCATCATCCGCGACCTCAAGACAGCCGAGGAGCACGCCATCGCCTTCGACGAGGCCGCCTACTCGCTCGACACCATGGGCGGGTACGAGTTCGAGACCACGAACCTGCGGTTCTCCTATTCGTCGATGACGACGCCGGCCGAAGTCTACGACTACGACATGGCGACGCGAGAGCGGGTGCTGCGCAAGCGGCAGGAGATCCCGTCCGGTCACAACCCGGCCGACTACGTCACCACGCGCATCATGGCGACGTCGCATGACGGCGCGCAGGTGCCGGTCTCGATCCTGCACCGCAAGGACCTGGTGCGCGACGGCCGTGCGCCGCTGTTGCTCTACGGCTACGGCTCCTACGGCATGGCGATGCCGGCGTCCTTTGCCGCCAACCGGCTGTCGCTGGTCGACCGCGGTTTTGTATATGCGATCGCGCATATCCGCGGCGGCGCAGATAAAGGCTGGGGCTGGTATCTCGATGGCAAGCGCGAGAAGAAGACGAACTCGTTCGATGATTTCGCGGCGGCCGGGCGCGCACTGATCGAGGCGAAGTACACCAGCGCAAAACGCATCGTCGGTCATGGCGGCAGCGCCGGCGGCATGCTGATGGGAGCTAGCGCCAACCGATCAGGCGAACTGTTCGCCGGCATCGTCGCGGAAGTGCCGTTTGTCGACGTGCTGAATACGATGCTTGACGACACGCTGCCGCTGACGCCGCCGGAGTGGCCGGAATGGGGCAACCCGATCGAGAGCGAAAAGGATTTCCGCACCATCCTGTCTTACTCGCCCTACGACAATCTCGCGGCGAAGGATTACCCGGCGATCCTCGCCATGGGCGGGCTGACCGATCCGCGCGTCACCTATTGGGAGCCGGCGAAATGGATCGCGCGGCTGCGCGCAACGATGTCGGGCGGCGGCCCGGTGCTGCTGCGCACCAACATGGGCGCCGGCCACGGCGGTGCGTCCGGGCGGTTCAACCGGCTGGACGAGGTTGCGATCGCCTATGCGTTCGCGCTGTGGGCGGTGGGGCTGGCGGAGAAGGGGGAGGTTTGACAAGCAACGCTCCCGCCGAGCTGTCGTCCCCGCGAACGCGGGGACCCATACCGCGGAATCTATCTGCGTTGCTCGATGGTCGTCGATCTTCGTAACAACACAGCCCTGTGGTTATGGGTCCCGGGTCGCGCTTCGCTTGCCCGGGACGACGGCGGAGATGGAGCGTTGATTACCGCCCGTTCTTCTTCCGCCACTCGGCGAAATCGGTCAGCGTTTGCGGGTCCGTCGCCGGATAGAGTCCCAAAATGCTGCGGCCGCCGCGGACCTGCTCGGTGACGAAATCCTCGAACGCGGTCATCTCGACCGCCTCATCGGCGATCTCGTCGGCGAGGTGCGCGGGGATCACGATGACGCCGTCGGCATCGCCGAGGATGACATCGCCGGGAAATACCGGCGCGTCGCCGCAGCCGATCGGGACGTTGATCTCGATGGCCTGATGCAGTGTCAGGTTGGTCGGCGCGCTCGGGCGATGGTGATAGGCGGGGAAGCCGAGGCTGGCGATCTCGGCTGAATCGCGAAAACCGCCGTCGGTGATGACGCCGGCGCAGCCGCGCTGCATCAGCCGCGTTACCAGGATGGCGCCGGCCGACGCCGCTCGTGCATCCTTGCGGCTGTCCATGACCAGCACCGCGCCGGGCGGACAATCCTCGATCGCCTTGCGCTGCGGATGGCTACGGTCGCGGAACACGTCGATCTTGTTGAGGTCCTCGCGCGCCGGCATGTAGCGCAGCGTGAAGGCCTCGCCAACCAGCACCGGCTGATCGGGACCGAGCGGATGCACGTCCTGGATCATCTGGATGCGAAAGCCGCGCTTGAACAGCGCGGTGGCAACGGTGGCGGTGGAAACCGTCTTCAGCTTGGTGCGGGTGGCGTCGCTCAGTTTTGTCATCTTTTTCTATCCGGTTATCCGTCATTCCGGGATGGTGCGTCAGTACCAGACCCGGGATTCCGGGTTCGATGCTAACGCATCGCCCCGGAATGACGGTGGTTGTTACTCACACCGCCCCATGCGCCTCCACATAGAGCGCGTAGACCGAATGACAGCTCGTCATGTAGAGGCGGTTGTTCTTCGGGCCGCCGAAGGTGAGGTTGGCGCAGCGTTCCGGCAGGCGGATGTGGGCGAGCGGCTTGCCGGCAGGGTTGAACACCATCACGCCGTCGAGATCTTCCGGCTTGCCCTTGAGCTGGAACACCCTGCGGCCGCCGACCTCGGTCGGCTCGGGCTGCAGCGCGCCGTTGGAGCCCCAGCCGCACCACAGATTGCCGTCGCGGTCGACGCGGAAACCGTCGAGTGCGCCTTGATCCGCAGCGTCGATCAGCTTGGTCTTGCCGCCCAACGTGCCGTCGGCGCTGACGTCAAAGCTCCAGATGCTGCGGTTCGGCGTGCCCTTCCATTCCACGACATACAGCTTCTTCTCGTCGGGCGAGAAGGCGAGCCCGTTCGGATTGACGATATCGGTGATGACGGCGGTGAGCTTGCCGTCCTTGGTCAGGCGATAGACGTTGGTGGTGGCCTGCTCGGGTTTTTCCTTCTTGCCTTCCCACTCGCCATTGATGCCGAACAGCGGATCGGTGAACCAGATCGTGTCGTCGGACTTCACCACGATGTCGTTCGGCGCATTCAATCGCTTGCCCTCGAACTTGTCGGCGAGCACCGTGATCTTGCCGTCCTTCTCAGTACGCGTGACGCGGCGGCTGACCGAATGCTCGCAGGTGACAAGCCGGCCCTGGCGGTCGCGCGCGTTACCGTTGGCATAGTTGGCGTTGGCGCGGAAGACGCTGGTCTGGTTCGTCTTCTCGTCGAACTTCATGATGCGGTTATTGGGAATGTCTGAAAACAGGAGATAGCCGCCCTCGGGGAAATACGCCGGCCCTTCGGCCCAGCGCATGCCGGTCGCGACCTGCTCCACCGTTGACGAGTAGATCCGGTATTTCGCAAAGCTCGGATCGAGGATCTGCACTGCCGGGTCGGGATAGCGCTGGTTCGGCGCGAACGGAAACGATTGCGCGCCGGCGGTGCGCGCGAGAAGCGTCGTGGCGGCAGCGGCGCCTGCGCCTGCGAGCAGGTTGCGTCGGGTGATGTTCATTGGTCGTCCTCCCCCTGTGATGCTTTTTGTTTTGGTGTCGGCGCTCTTGTCGGTTTGGGTCCGTCATTCCGGGATGGTCCGAAGGACCAGACCCGGACTCTCGAGGTTCTCAGGTGCGCAATTGCGCACCGTAGTTCGCTTCGCGCCCCGGAACGACGGTGATCAATAAATCGGCGGCTCCTCCACCGGCGCCCCAAACCCTGTCTCCAGAAAATCGAAATCGCAGCCTTCATTGGCCTGCTTGATGTGGCGGGTGAACATCCAGCCATAGCCGCGCTCGTAACGCGGCTCCGTCGCCTTCCATTCGGCGCGGCGCTTGGCGAGCTCTGCCTCCGGCACTTCGACGTTGATGCTGCGGGCGTTGACATCGAGCGTGATCTTGTCGCCGTTGCGCACCAGCGCCAGTGGACCGCCGATATAGGATTCCGGCGAGACATGCAGGATGCAGGCGCCGTAGCTGGTGCCGCTCATGCGCGCATCCGACAGCCGCACCATGTCGCGCACGCCCTGCTTCACGAGCTTGGTGGGGATCGGCAGCATGCCCCATTCCGGCATACCGGGGCCGCCCTGCGGCCCGGCATTGCGCAGGATCAGAACATGATCGGCGGTAACGTCCAGATCGGGATCGTCGATTGCCTTCTTCATCGAGGGGTAATCGTCGAACACCAGCGCCGGCCCGGTGTGCTTGAGGAAACGCGGCTCGCAGGCGCTGGGCTTGATCACGCATCCGTCGGGCGCGAGGTTGCCCTTGAGCACGGCCAGCGCGCCCTCGGCGTAGATCGGGTCCTTCACCGTGCGGATGACGTCGTTATTGTAGACCTCGGCGCGGGCGATGTTGTCGCCAAGCGTCTGGCCGGTGACGGTCATGACATCGAGATGCAGATGCTCCCTGATGCGGCTCAT
Source organism: Bradyrhizobium sp. CSA112 (assembly GCF_029051645.1). Lineage (GTDB taxonomy): Bacteria > Pseudomonadota > Alphaproteobacteria > Rhizobiales > Xanthobacteraceae > Bradyrhizobium. The sequence continues at coordinate 13,032 of NZ_JAACFS010000047.1, read as the reverse complement.
CAGGCCCGGCAGGCCGCCGGCATAGAAGAAATCCTCCATCAGATATTTGTCGCCGCTCGGCCGCACATTGGCGATCACGGGAACCTTGCGGCTGGCCTTCTCAAAATCGTCGAGCCCGATGTCCTGGCCGGCGCGGCGGGCCTGCGCGATCAAATGAATGATGGCGTTGGTCGAGCAACCCATCGCCATCGCCACCGTGATCGCGTTCTCGAAGGCTTTGCGGGTCTGGATCTTGTCCGGCGTCAGATCTTCCCACACCATTTCGACAATGCGCCGGCCGCACTCGGAAGCCATACGGATATGGCCGGCGTCGGCGGCAGGAATCGAGGACGCGCCCGGCAGCGTCATGCCGATCGATTCCGCGATCGCCGTCATGGTCGAAGCAGTGCCCATGGTCATGCAGGTGCCGTAGCTGCGGGCGATGCCGGCCTCGACGTCGACCCAGTCCTTGTCGGAGATTTTTCCGGCGCGCCGCTCGTCCCAGTACTTCCAGGCGTCGGAGCCCGAGCCAAGCGTCTTGCCCTTCCAGTTGCCGCGCAGCATCGGCCCGGCCGGAAGATAGATCGTCGGCAGGTTCATGCTGGTGGCGCCTAGCAACAGGCCCGGCGTGGTCTTGTCGCAACCGCCCATCAGCACCACGCCGTCGACGGGATGGCCGCGCAACAGTTCCTCGGCGTCCATCGCCAGCATGTTGCGATAGAGCATGGTGGTCGGCTTCAGAAACGATTCCGACAGCGACAGCGCCGGCAGCTCCATCGGAAAGCCGCCCGCCATCAGGATGCCGCGCTTGACGTCGTCGACGCGGCTCTTGAAGTGCATGTGGCAGGGCTGCGCATCCGACCAGGTGTTGAGGATCGCGATGACGGGCCGGCCCTTCCACTCCTCCGGCGCGTAGCCCATCTGCATCGCGCGCGAACGATGGCCGAAGGCGCGCAGGTCGTCGGGCGCGAACCAGCGCGCGCTGCGGAGGTCGGCGGGGTTCTTCTTGCTGCTCATGACTGAGTGCCCCATTTTTGAACGGTGTTGCGTTCGATCGTGCGGAAAATCAGGTTCTCCACGATCAGGCCAATCACGATCACCGTCAACAGGCCGGCAAACACCGCAGGGATGTCCAGGAGGTTGCGGTTCTCGAAGATGAACCAGCCGAGGCCGCCCTGCCCCGACGAAACGCCGAACACCAGCTCGGCGGCGATCAGCGTGCGCCAAGCGAACGCCCAACCGATCTTAAGTCCGGTCAGGATCGAGCCAAACGCCGCTGGGATGAGAATGCGGGCAACATACGGCAGGCCGCGCAGGCCGTAATTGCGGCCGACCATTCGCAGCGTGTTGGACACGCTCTTGAAGCCGGAATGGGTGTTGAGCGCGACCGGCCACAGCACCGAATGGATCAGCACGAACACCAGACTGCCATTGCCGAGACCAAACCAGATCAGCGCCAACGGCAGCAGTGCGATCGCCGGCAGCGGATTGAACATCGCCGTGATGGTCTCGAGGAAGTCCGTGCCGATCCGGGTCGAGATCGCGAGAATAGTGAAGATCGCCGCCAGCGCGATGCCGGCGGCGTAGCCCATGAACAGCACCTTCAACGACGCCCAGGCGCGCAAGGGGATGGTACCGTCGCGCACCTTGTCGAACATCGTGAGAATAGTGTCGTGGAAGGTCGGGAACAGCAGGGGATTGTCGAGAACGGTGCCGTAGGCCTCCCAGGCGGCCGCAAGGAACAGGATGATCACGGCCTTGCGAACGAAGCCGTCATTCCACAGCAGCTCCGGCACCGTCAGCTTGCGCTCGACTTCCGCCGGTACCGCCGCCGTCAGATCGGCGGCATCGCGCAGCAGGAATTTTGCTTCGCCCATCGCGCGCTCCTTCAGTGTGCCGTGGCGGCGTCGGCGAACAGCAGATCATGGATCTGCTTCTCCAGCCGCGCGGCGCTGCCGTCCTCGCCGGAGACCCTGTCGACATCGGCCACCTCGGCCTTGACGCGGCCGGGATGCGGCGACAGCAGCAGGATGCGATTGCCGATCTTGATCGCTTCGGCGATCGAATGGGTGACGAACAGGACGGTGAATTTGGTCTCGGCCCAGAGCTGCAGCAGTTCGTCCTGGCAGGTGCGCCGCGTCAGCGCGTCGAGTGCTGCGAAGGGCTCGTCCATCAGGAGGATGTCGGGCTCCATCGCCATGCCGCGCGCGATCGCGACGCGCTGCTTCATGCCACCGGACAGCGTGTGCGGATAGGCATCGACGACGCGGGTGAGGCTGACTTTTTCGATATAGGCCCGCGCCCTTGCCTCGGCTTCCTTGCGCGGCAGCTTCCGCGTCATCAGCAGCGGAAACATCACGTTTTCCAGCACCGTCTTCCACGGCAACAATTGGTCGAACTCCTGAAAGATCATCATCCGGTCGGCGCCGGGCTCCGATATTTCGCGGCCGCTAATGCGCATCTTGCCTTCGCTCGGCTTCATGTAGCCGCCGACCGCTTTCAACAGCGTCGACTTGCCGCAACCGGAGGGGCCGAGCAACACGAAACGATCGGAACGATCGACCGTGAAGCTGACCCGCTCGGTCGCGGTCACCACCGCGCTCGAAGTCTTGTAGCGCAGCGTTACGTCACTGACATCGAGAAGCGCGGTCATGTTCTTCAATTGCCCTTCAGGTCGTGCGCGACCGGCAGATAGTAGTCGGTGAAGGCCTTGGGCATGGTCTTCAGCGTGCCGACCTTGAACAGATGCGCAGCGAACTTCATGGTGCCCTGCGGCTGCAGGTTCCATTCCATCATGCCGGGCTCCTTGAGCCACGCCAGCAGATCGTCGACGCTGGTCTTGTCGCCGGTGATCTCCTTGTAGATCTCGACCGCGGCCTTGGTGTCGCTGCGGATCAGGTCCTGCGCCTCCTTGGTGGCGGCGCGCACGGCCTGCACGATCTTCGGATTGCCGTCTGCGAACTTCGTCGTGGTGAAGAACTGCGCCTGGCTGAGCGGGCCGCCCATCACGTCCGGCGACGACAGCACCACATGCGCGCCGGGGACGTTCTTCAGCTCGAGGAACGTGAACGGCGGGATCGCGAAGTGATTGCGCACCTCATGCTGCGCATTGGTCATCGCCACATAAGCGTCGGGATGGCCGAGCTGCACGGTGTTGGGATCGAGCTTCGACCATTGGTCGGCGCCGAAGGCTTCGGCGGCCGCGATCTGCAGCACGATCGCCTGCGTCGAGACCTTGACGGTGGGCACCGCGACCTTGTCGTTCGGGCCGAAATCCTTGATCGACTTGATATTCGGATCACGGCTGATCAGCGTCATCGGCTGCGCCGAGGTGGCGACGATGCCCTTGACGCCGCCGCGAGTGCGATCCCACAGCAGCAGCAGATTGCCGGTCCCGGTGTTGAGAATGTCGACGCTGCCGGCCAGCAGCGCGTCGGTTTGCGCGCCGCCGCCGCTCAAGTTGATCCATTTGGTGGTGACGCCTGGCACGCCGAGGCTGGCTGCGTGCTTCTCGATCAGCTTGTGCTTCTCCATGATGTGCGAGGGCATGTAGAAAATGCCCGGCTGCCGCGACAGCGTAATCTCGGCTTTTTGTTGGGCCGCGGCCTGCGAGCCCGGCAGCAACATGGTGACGGCCAGTGCCGCGATGGCGCCTGCGCAGGCGCGCCACATCCCGTTTTTCATCGTGCATCTCCTCCGGCATCTGATTGACGCTCTGAGGGAGATGCACTAATGTATTAGTGCATCTGAGGCAAGCGCCTTCTGAAAAACCGGCCGGCTCGTTCGATGGCTCCACTGCAAACCGCCCCCCGCCGCGCGGCCCTCCGTTCCGCCGACAGGCTCGATCGCGACCGTCAGGCCGCGCCGCAGGTGTTCGAGCGACTCCGCGGCATGATCATTTCGCTGGAGCTGCCGCCGGGATCGCCACTGTCGCGCGCCGCATTGGCCGGACAATTCGGGGTCAGCTCGACGCCAATTCGCGATGCGCTGATGCGGCTCGAAGAGGAAGGGCTGGTCGACGTCTTTCCGCAATATGCCACCGTGGTCAGCCGGGTGGATGTGCGGCTGGCGCAGCAGGCGCATTTCCTGCGGCAGGCGGTCGAACTTGAAATCGTGCGCATGCTGGCGCTACGCCATGACGAAGCCCTTGCCGTCGAACTCAATGCAACAATCATCCGCCAGCAGCAGTTCGCAAAGGCTGGTGACTTCGAGAAGTTCATGGCCGCCGACAACGAGTTCCATGCCCAGCTCTATGCCGCCACCGACAAACAGGACATCTGGTCGCTGGTGCGCAGCCGCAGCGGACATATCGACCGGCTGCGCCGGCTGCATCTGCCCTCCCCCGGCAAGGCGCAGGATATCGTGCGGCATCACAAGCTCATTGCGAAAGCCATCGACGCCGGCGAACCCGAAGCGGCGCAAAAACATCTGCGCACCCATCTGTCTGGAACACTGAGCGAACTCGCCCAGATTCGGGCGCGTTATCCGGAATATCTCAGCAACTGATCGTATAACGGCGTTTTGTACCGGCCTTTTGACGGTCCAAGCGGAACGTTCCTGCCCGCGAAGCAGTTGCGGCAACAAGAGGCTTCGGCAAAACTCGTAACCTGCCGTTGACCTGATTCCAGAGAGCTTTTTACGTTGGCAAAAATACTGGTCGTGGATGACGATGCGGCGGTCCAGATGACCGTCCGCCTGTTGCTGGAGCGCGCCGGCCATAGCGTGGTCACCGCCGATAACGGGCAAAACGGCCTGGCATTGTGCCAGTCCGGAGATTTCGACCTGTTGTTCCTCGACATCTTCATGCCGGGAATGGATGGATTCGAAACCATGCGGATGGTGCGCCTGCAGCGGCCGCATATTCCGATCGTCGTGATCTCCGGCCGGCCGATCTCGTCCGAGGCAGACTCGGCCCCTGACTTCCTGACGATGGCGACCAAGCTCGGAGCGGTCTCCAGTCTGCAGAAACCGTTCCGGCCCGCCGAACTTCTGGCAGCCGTTACGGGCTGCCTGGAAGCCGCCGGGCGCGGCTCGCCATCGCGCGGCGGTGTTGCTTCCTCCCCGTAATGCGCCGTAGCATAGGGCCTGCCCGGCAGTTCGCCGGGACGGAGCGGAGGGCGAGCGAACCCATGTCGCTCACAACCAGGCTTGCCATCGCGATGATTGCGTTGGTCGCGATCGCAGTTTCTGCGGTCGGATGGCTGAACTATCGCAACCTGGAACAGGCGCTCCTGCTGCGGGCGCGTGACCGCATCGAGACTCATTCGCGGCAGATCGCGATTGATCTCGAATATTACGCGGCCAGCGCGACCGGCGATGTCGCGAGCTTTCGTTCCGCAGCGGCGCTGTACGGATTGATCCGCGCCCGCAGATCGGGAGGCATAGATCCGGTCGATGGCGTCTCAGAAAAGACCTGGCGCGACCGGCTCGCATCGCGCTTCGCGGCCGAACTCGAAGCCAAGCCCGCCTATGCGATGCTTCGGATCATAGGCCTTGATGATGATGGCCGTGAGCTTGTCCGCGTCGATCGCGCGGGACCGAGCGAGGCAGTTCGGATCGTACCAGAAGAGGGATTGCTGAAGAGAAACAATCGCAGCTACTTCCCGGAAACGATCCGGCTAGGCCCCGGACAAATCTACGTCTCGCCGCTCGATCTGGGTCGCCGAAACGGACTGATCGAGGAGGTGCACAGGCCGACGCTTCGTATCGCGACGCCGATATTCGCAGACGACGGCAAGCTGTTCGGCATTTTCATGATCAATGTTGACATGCGGCGCGCGTTCGACCGTGTCCGGTCATCGGTGTTGCCTGGCGAGACCATATACGTCGTTAACAAGCGCGGCGACTATCTTATTCACCCAGATCGGTCGCGCGAGTTCGGCTGGCTGCTCGGCAAGCCGAACAACTGGAAAGCCGACTTCCCGCATCTGGCCTCGCAGGCCGGGGCAACGCAAAACAGCGCGGATATCGTGCCGGATCAAGCCGCACGGCCGGGGGGAATAGCGCTGGCGCCCGCCGTTCTGGCGGGCGTCGAATGGGTTGGCGTCATCGAAACCGCGCCCAACGCGGTCATCATGGCGCCGGCCGCGAGCATCAGAAATACTTCCCTTCTCGTTGGCGGGATCGCCGTGTTGTGCGCGGCGGTGCTGGCCCTGCTGATCGCGAGGTCGCTGACCCGCCCGATTGTGCAGTTAACCGAAGCCGTGCAGGGGGTGGCTAGTAACAAGAAGATCGCCATTCCGGTCGACGCACGCGGCGAGACCGGCGTACTCGCACGCGCGTTTGCGCAGGCAATAGGCGAAGTGAATGCAAAGACCGCCGCCCTCGAACGGGAGGTCCAGGAGCATCGTCGCACCGTGGCGGCGCGCGACCATCATGCCGAGCGCGAGCGGCTGTTCAGCGCAGCGGTCGAATCCTCCAATGACGCCATCATCACGGCGTCGCTTGATGGCACGATCACCGGCTGGAATTCGGCTGCGGAGCGGCTGTATGGATACACGGCTGCGGAAGCCGCGGGCAAGAACATCACCATCCTCGTTCCCGTGGACCGGCTGCCGGAGGTGCAGGACACGTTGCGCCGGATCGGCTGGGGCGAACGCATCGAGCAAAATGAAACCGTCCGTCAGCGAAAGAATGGCAGCCGCATCGAGGTTTCGCTGAGCATTTCCCCGATCAAGGCGCCCACGGGAGCGATCATCGGTATCTCGAAGGTGGTGCGCGACATCACCGAAGCCAACAAAACCAGACAGGTGGTGCTGCAACAAACCGAGGAGCTTCGCCGCATCTTCGAGACCTCGCAGGATCTGATCATGGTGATGGATTCGCGGGGATTTCTGGTTCAGATCAGCCCGAGCTGCGAGGCCATCCTGGGCTACCGGCCGGAGGAGATGATCGGTCGCAGCGGCGAGGACTTCATTCATCCCGACCATCTGGAGAATTCCCGCCGGGAAATGCGCTCGGCGCGGCGCGGCGCGCGTCCGAGAATTTCCGACACGCGCTGCATGCACAAGGACGGGCGGGCCGTGTGGCTGTCCTGGCTGGGAACATGGTCAGAGCCGGCCAGGCGCTTCTTCTTCGTCGGCCGCGATATGACCGAGAGCCGGCTGGCACAGGAGACGTTGCGCGAGAGCGAGCAGCTCGCCCGCGGCATTATCGATACGGCACTTGACGCCTTCGTCCAGGTCGACGAGCAGGGCTTCATCCGGGACTGGAATGCGCAGGCCGAAAATATCTTCGGCTGGCCGCGGGATGAAGTGCTCGGGAAGAATGTGTTCGAATTGATGGGCAAGCCTGACGGACAAGGACCTCTCAAGAAAGCCCTGCAATCCTTCTTGCTCTCCGGCAACGAGGTGGTCCGTCAGCCCCGCCGTGAACTCCAGGTCAGGCGGCGGGATGGCAAGGAGATCACGGTCGAGCTGAGCATCGCCGCGCTGAGGACGCGCGGTGGCTTCCTGTTCAACGGATTCGTCCGCGATCTCACCGACAGGATCGCGGCCGAGGACCGGATCCGGCAGGCGGAGAAGATGGAGGCGATGGGACAGCTCACCGGCGGCATCGCGCACGACTTCAACAATATCCTGACGGTGATCACGGGAACGATCGAAATCCTGGCCGATGCCGTCAAGGGCGAACCGCAGCTCGCCGCCATCACGCGAATGATCGACGAGGCGGCGTCGCGCGGCGCCGATCTCACCCAGCAACTGCTCGCCTTCGCGCGCAAGCAGCCGCTCGAGCCAAAGGTAACCGACGTCAACACGCTGATTATCGACACCGCGAAGCTGCTGCAGCGGACGCTCGGCGAGCATGTCGAGATCGAATCGGTGTTCGAAGACGAGACCTGTCCGGCGATCGTCGATCCCAATCAGCTCGCCACCGCGATCCTCAATCTGGCCCTCAACGCCCGCGACGCCATGCCTGATGGCGGCAAGCTCGTCATCGAGACCGGCTTCGTCGTGCTCGACGACAATTATGCGAGGCTGCACAGCGACGTCCGGCCCGGCCGCTACGCCATGATCGCCGTGAGCGACACCGGGACCGGTATCCCGGCTGCGATGCTCGACAACGTATTCAATCCGTTCTTCACCTCGAAGGGCCCCGGCAAGGGCACCGGCCTTGGGCTGAGCATGGTCTACGGCTTTATCAAGCAATCGGCCGGCCACATCATGATCTACAGCGAGGAGGGCCACGGTACGACGATCAAGATGTACCTGCCGCCGGCCACGAGCGCGTTGCCGGCGGTCGATCCGGCACTGCCGGCGACCGTCCAGGGTGGTCACGAAACAATTCTGGTGGTGGAGGACGACAAGCTGGTGCGCGACTACGTGCTGACGCAACTGCATTCACTCGGTTACATCACGCTGGACGCGGCGAACGCGATCGAAGCTCTCGCGCTCGTCCATACCAGCCATCCGTTCGACCTGCTGTTCACCGACGTGATCATGCCCGGCATGAACGGCCGCCAGCTCGCCGACGAGATGTTGAAGGTCAGGCCCGGGCTAAGGGTGCTGTTCACATCAGGCTATACCGAGAATGCCATCATTCATCACGGCCGGCTCGACGAAGGCGTATTGCTGCTCGCCAAGCCCTATCGAAAATCGGATATGGCGATCATGATCCGCAAGGCGCTCGCCGATTGACGCCGCGGCAGCGCGTCTAGCCCTGCTCCGTCAGAAGCCCCTCATGGTGAGGAGCGCCAACGGGTCCGCGCGTAGCGCGGCCCGATGACAGGCTCCCCGGCGTCTCCGGACGATGCTTCGCATCGCCGGGCGAACCATGAGGCCACAGACGGGCCTGCATCCTTCGAGACCCGGCGAAGACGCCGCTCCTCGGGATGAGGATTTGAACGGTTGTGACGCAATACTAGCTGACGCAGGCTTGCGCCGGATCAGGCCTCAGAACCTACAATCAGACTTGGCCCTGACGCTGGGTAGTCATCACGATCCGGACCAGATCGGCGGCATTCCGCGCGCCAAGCTTCTTCATGATATTGGCGCGATGATCCTCGATCGTGCGCGGGCTTATCCCGAGATGCCGCCCTGCTTCCTTGTTGGAAGCGCCGGCGGTGAACTGCTCCAGCACCTCGCGTTCGCGCCGTGTAAGCGGTTCACGTCCCGGAAAATGCAGGGCCGCAATGCGCGACTGCGCGTTTTGCGCCTGCCGGCGAGCATAAGCCTCGATCGCCTCATCAAGTCTTGCCACGATTTCGCTGCCGCGAAACGGCTTTTCGATGAAGTCCAGCGCGCCGCTCTTGATGGCGCTGACCGCCATAGCGATATCGCCCTGTCCTGAGATCATGAAGATCGGCGCAGGGTAATCCTCACCATGAAGTTCTTTCAGAATATCGAGACCGGACTTTCCGGGGATATGCACATCGAGCAGGATGCAGGCTGGCGTGCGCGTTCGTGCGACTGCCAGCAGAGCGGCACCGTCGGCGAAGCAGATGACCTGGTAGCCACCTGCCGTCAGGACCATCGAAAGCGTGTCGCGAACGGCAGGGTCGTCATCGACTACGAAAATCTCCCCGCGGGAGGGGGCCTTTTCAGCCATGTTCCATCGTCCATGCGTGGTTGAATGGGACGCACACTCGGATAACGGTATTCAACTGCATACCGGACCGTATTTGTACGGGACCATGGCTTAGCGCACAAGTAGCAACGCACGCCTAAAAAAGTAACTAAGGAGCGCACTCATGCAGGATGCAGCAGGCGACGGCGTCGCACAGGCGCCGCACGACCGGAATGACGCATATCGCGCCGTGGTTTCGGACCTCGTCCGCCTGGTCGAGCACATCCAGAAGAGCCTGCGGCTGATTGAACAGACGATGGCCGGGGAAACGCCGCTCGGCAGCCCCGAAAGTTCCACCAACGTCATCGTGCTTGACCACGTGTCTTCCCGCGACATGAAGACCGCCGCCGCGTTGCAGGCCTGCGACGAATAACCGCCTGCTGCTATGGAACGATTCGCTACGTCAAAATATACAGGCTGGTGCTTGAGCGCCTGTGCGTCGGAACCGGCAAAATCACCCGCGCCAGCGCGTTTAGTCTGACAGGGCTCGCTGCCTCAGTGCATCGCCTCCTCGGCCTTTGACGAGGCGCCCGGCCGCTTTTTGCCGTGCTTGCCTCTCAGGAAGCGAATGTCCATTTCCGTGCCGTTGACGCGAACGAGTTCGCATCGGCGATAGGCGAGGCCGGTCGACGACAGCAGCAGGAAGAACTCCTTGAGATTGAGGCCTTGAATGGAGCCCTCCACGGTCAGCTCGGCGTCGGTGTCCGAGATCGCGTTGAGCTGGCAGTCCCTGCGCCAGGTGCCGTCGATCGCCATGATGCAGACGTCATAGCCCCGGCTGAATGTGACTCTTTCCGCGCCCTTGCCGTCCTCTGTCATCGCTCACCGTCCTGCCATCGCCGCGATTTTCGGCATCGACATTGCGGCCTGCGGAGATGCTGCACGCGCGCCGTTCGGCCGATAGAGACCGCGCCTGTCCGGGAACGGCTTGAACACATCAGTCAGGCCGACAACCGTTTCCGCCGCGCCCAGCACCAGGAAGCCGTCGCCTTCCATCGCCTTGGCAAGCCGGCCGAAGATATTGATCTTGGTGTCCTGATCGAAATAGATCAGGACGTTACGGCAGAAGATGATATCGAAGACGCCGAGCTGGGAGAAATCGTGCAGCAGGTTCAGTTGCCGGTGCTGAACCATGGCGCGGAGCTCCGGGTTGATCTGCCAGAGCTCGCCGTTCTGCTTGAAATATTTGACGAGCAACTGAATCGGAAGGCCGCGCTGGACCTCGAACTGGCTGTAGATGCCGGACTTCGATTTCTCAAGCACTTCCGTCGACAGGTCCGTCGCGATGATTTCGACCCGCCATCCGGCCAGCACCGCGTCCATTTCCTTCAGGGACATGGCAAGCGAATACGGTTCCTGGCCGGTTGAGCCGGCAGCGCACCAGATCCTGATGCTCCTGCGGCCGGCGCGCGCCTTCAGCATCTCCGGCATGATCGTATCGCGGAAGTGCTCGAACGGCACCTTGTCGCGGAAGAAGAAGGTCTCGTTGGTGGTCATGGCTTCGACCACCTGGGCGATGATCAAGGACGATCCGCCCCTCATTTTCTGCACGAGCTCGCCGATACCCGACACGCCGCATTTGCGCGACAGCGGAAGCAGGCGACTTTCGATCAGGTATTGCTTGTCTGCGGAAAGGTCGAGACCGGAATGATCCTTCAGGAGCTTACGCAGATACTCATAGTCGGTCGGGTTCACGGGCGGCCTCTCAAGGACAAGCGGATAAGATTTAGATCGAGCTCTGTTCCGGGAGCGCGACCAGACCAACTTCCTGGAATTTTGCCGCAACGATGTCCTTGTCGAACGGCTTCATGATGTATTCGTTGGCGCCGGCATGCAGCGCGCGCGAGATATGATCCATGCCGTTCTCGGTGGTGCAGAACACGACCTTGGGTACGTCGCCGCCGGGCAGGCGGCGCAGGTTGCCGAGGAATTCGTATCCGTCCATGACCGGCATGTTCCAGTCGAGCAGAACCGCCTCAGGCATGGCGCGCTTGCAGACTTCAAGCGCCTGCTCGCCGTCCTCGGCCTCGGTAATCTGGAAGTCCATTTCCTCCAGAATGCGGCGCGCGATCTTTCGCACGATGCTGGAATCATCGACGACAAGACAGGTTTTCATTTTTGCTTCCTTGCTTGACGAGCGGCGCTATGCTGCGAGGGTTGTTTTCGGCACGATTTCGAGAACGCGATCGACGTCGAGGACGACCATGAGCTGGCCGTCGAGACGGTGAACGCCGCCGGCGAGCTTGGCCATGCGGGGGTCGAGGTTGACGGGGTTTTCCTCGCGGCCGTTATCGTGGAGTTTCAAGACCTCGCCGATCTGGTCGATCAGGAAGCCGTAGGACTCGCCGCGCAAATCGACGCCGACCGCCATCGCCGGCTTGCCGTCGTCGTTCTTCGGCAGGCCCAGCCGGGCGCGCATGTCGACCACGGTGACGATGCGGCCGCGCAAGTTCAGCACGCCGGCGATCTCGGCGGACGATAGCGGCACCCGCGTCAGCCGTTCCGGCATGAACACGTCCTGCACCCGGGAGATCGGCAGGCCGAACAATTGCCCGCCGATCACGGCGGTGACGTATTCGGCCACAGTGCCCTCGATGGTCTCGGTCTTGGTTGTCATCTGCTTTGTTCCTTAGGCCGCGTTCCTGACGTCGGCGGTCTGTTCCTTCAGCGCCGCGATCAGGCCGGGACGGTCGAACTTGGCGACGTAATCGTGGAAGCCGGCCTGCCGCCCGCGCTCGATCGCCGCCGGCGACACCAGCGAGGACAACGCGATGATCGGAAGCTGGCTCAGGTTATGGTCGGAGCGGATGGTTTCGGCAAACTCGAAGCCGTTCATGTCGGGCATCTCGATGTCGGTCAGCACGACGTCGAAGGTGTAGCCCGAGCGCAGCGCGCTAAGCCCCTCCTGCGCGTTGACGGCGACCCGCACCTTGTAGCCGGCGGCCTTCAAGACCGGCGCCAGCATGTTGCGGAAGAACGCACTGTCGTCGACCAGCAGCACCGATTGCGCGGTCGAGGAGGCCCGCATCTCCTTGCGCGAGAACCAGTCGGCAAACGCCATGGGTAAGAAGTGGCCGACGTCGATCACCTCGGTGGCCTGGCCCTTGATCACGGCGGAACCCAGAATGCCCTCCTGCTGGCCGGCGACCTCGATGTGCAGCCGCTCCTCGACGATGTCGATGATCTCGTCGACCACGAGCCCCATCGAGCGGCCGTCGTCGGCGAACACCAGGATCGGCTGCGAGCCAGAGCTCTGCACGGTGACCCCGTTCATCTGCACCAGCGGCATCAACTGCTCGCGGTACTGCACCATGTAGCGGCCGTTGGAGAGCTCGATCTTGTCGGTGGCGATCTCCTCCAGCCGGGTGACGAGGCCGAGCGGCACCGCCTTGGGCTGCGAGGAGCCGGCGCGGAACACCAAGAGCGAGGTGAGCTGTTCGCCGCCGAGCGCATGCGCCGCCGAGGCCTCGTCGGCCATCTCATGGGCCG
>NZ_JAACFS010000046.1 GCF_029051645.1 Bradyrhizobium sp. CSA112 | reverse complement strand
CCCTAACCCTCCCCCGCAAGTGCGGGAGAGGGAAGGCACTTTCTCTGCGGCCAACACTCTTTCCAAGCACGGCCAGAACTCCCTCTCCCGCTTGCGGGGGAGGGCTGGGGTGGGGGTGCCGCCGCATATTCCGCCGGCAGACAGAGCCCTCAAAACCGAGCCGCAAATTCCCGCCCTACGCCGCCATCGCCTTTAGCGCGGTCGCCGCCGACGCATAACCGCCGCGCGCGCCGTCGATGAAGTGGACGTGATCGCTGCGCATCACCGACGGCGTGAAGCAGGTCATCATCGCCGCGTCCTGCCGGTGCAGGCCGTAGCGCACGATCTTCTCCGATGCCGCCTTGGCCAGAAGCTCAGCCAGTCCGCGCTCCAGCTCCGCCGCACAATCGAGGATCATCCGCAAGCCGTCGTCATATTTGCGGAAGTCGGAATTCTCCACCACCTGCTGCACGTAATTCTTCGGCACGAAATTGCCGACCTTGATGCCGAAGCGCATCACGACATAGGCCCACAGCGTTACCGCGAGCACGACGGTGCGCCGCTTCAATAGCGGGCCGCCGCGGGCGGCGCGCGCCTCATACTCCACGCCGGCCGGCGGCCAGCGCAGCGGCGGCCCGCCCGGCGGCACCGGCCGCCCGGCATCCGGACTTTGTTCGACCAATCTGATGATGTCCTCGATCACCTTGCGGAAGGCGAGCGGATCGGCGCCCTTGGCCGGCACCACCAGCACGGACAAGATGAGCCCGCGCGCGGACGGAATTTCCTCGAACCGGCACGACAGCCCGGACAGATCGGGCTGCGTGCCCGGCGTTGCCGCCGGCACCGCGAACTCGCCGCGCTTCATCGCGGCATCCGCCCACCCCAACCCCCCGCCGGAAAACATCGCGTAGGAGAGGTTGGCCGACGGGCCGAAACGGGCGACTTTGATATCGAGTCCCTGCGCGCGAATGTCCTTTACCGGCACCAGCGCCGCGCGCATCATCAGATCGAGATCTTGCCTGACCCATGCGGCCGTTGCCGCCAGCGCGTCGCGGGCGCGCGCGAGATCACTGGGCGCCACCGCGAAGCTCGCGCCATCGCCGCCGAACACGAAAGGAAACTCGCGCCCGCCGAGCGCGTTGGTGACTGCCGCGATGACGGCGGCGCCGGCCATATTGACCGCCTTGTAGCGCTGGTTCGCGATCGCCTTAGTCGATTCCACGATGTCGGCAACGCCGACGGTCCAGTCGTCCGGCAACGGCGAATACACCGCGGGGTCCATCAGGCTGCCAAAGCCGCGAAAGACCGGGATCGACCCATAGAAAATGTCGGTGCCGTCGGGCGTCGTCATGGCGATCTGGGCTACCCCGGGGGTTCTCACCTTCCTAGCAGATACGGCCGGTTTGGGAATCCGGTTCAGCCGTGCGGCTGAACGTCCTACCCCTTCGCGATCCCGCGCAGCACCAACTGGTTCAGCCGGCCGGCAAACGCCGCCGGATCTTCCGGCAACTCGCCGTCGAGAATCTGCGCCTGCTCCAGCAGCAGGAACGACAGATCCTTTGATAGATCCTTTGATAGATCATTGGCCGCCCCCTTGTCGCCGGCAATCGCCGCGACCAGGGGGTGGCGCATGTTGATCTCCAGGATCGGCTTGGTGGCCGGCGCCTTGTTTTGCATCGCCAGCAGGCGTTCGAGCATGCGATCATGCGCGTCGCCGCCGGCAACCAGACATGACGCGCTCGACGTCAGGCGCTGCGAGGCGCGCACGTCGGAGACGCGTTCACCGAGCGCGTCCTTGATCAGCGCGATCGTCGTGGCCTCGTCCGTACCGGAGTCGTCCTTCTTCTCGTCGGCCTTGTCATCCAGGAGCGGGATCAGGGCGAAATCGATATCGCCCTGGCTTAGCGACTTCAGCGGCTTGCCACCGAAATCGAGCGGCGCCGAGGTCCAGAACGCATCGACCGGATCGGTGAGCAGCAGCACCTCGATGCCGCGCGCGGTTGCGGATTCGAGCTTCGGGTTCGACTTCAACCGCTCGATGCTGTCGCCGGTGAGATAATAGATGTCGGTCTGGTTCGGCTTGAGGTCGTCGACATACTGCTTCAGCGAGCGCTTCTCGCCCTTCGTCGTGGTGAAGCGCGACAAGCCTAACAATTTCTCGCGGCGCTCAAAGTCCTCCCAGATGCCTTCCTTGATCACAGGGCCGAACGCGTCCCAGATCTTTGTGAACGCTTCGGGCTCCTTTTCGCCGAGGCTTTCCAGCTCCGATATCACGCGGCCGGTAACGGCCTTTCGGATCTGCGCGAGTTGCGGATTGTTCTGCAGCATCTCGCGCGAGATGTTGAGCGGCAGGTCTTCGCTGTCGATCACGCCGCGGATGAAGCGCAGGTAGGCCGGCAAGAGATCGGCGTCGTCGGCGATGAAGACGCGGCGGACATAGAGCTTGACCTTGCCCTTGCGGGCCTGATCGAACAGGTCGAACGGCTTCGTCGACGGCGCAAACAGCAGCACCGCGTAGGACTGCCGGCCCTCGGCGCGATAATGCAGTGTCATCGCGGGCTCGTCGAAGGCGCCGGCGATCTGCTGGTAGGCCTGCTTGTAGTCCTCCGCCGAGAGCTCCGACTTCGGCCGCTGCCATAGCGCGCTGGCCGAATTGATCTGGCGCGGCTCGCCCTCCTCCGGCACCAGTTCGATCGGAAACTGGATGTTGTCGGACCAGGCTCGGACGACACGTTCGATCTCGTAGGTCTCGAGATATTTTGATGCCTCCTTCTTGAGGTGCAGGACGATCTCGGTGCCGCGGGTGACGCGCGTGGCGTCATCGTCGCTGGCTTGAGCGATTTCAAATCCGCTGCCGCCGGAGGACGACCAGACGAAGACCTGATCGGAACCGGCACGGCGGCTGGTAACGACGATGCGCTCGGCAACCATGAACGCTGCATAGAAGCCGACGCCGAACTGGCCGATCAGATTGGCGCCGTCTTTGGCCTCGGTGAGGCGCGAAAGAAACGACTTTGTGCCGGAGCGCGCGATGGTGCCGAGATTGTCGATCAGCTCCTGCCGGTCCATGCCGATGCCGCTGTCGACGACGCTAAGCGTATTGGCCTTCTTGTCCGGCGCGATACGGATCTTGGGCGGCGCGCCATCGACAATCAGCTCGGGCGCCGAGATCGCCTCATAGCGCAGCTTGTCACAGGCGTCAGAGGCATTCGAAATCAGCTCGCGCAGGAAGATCTCGGTCTCCGAATAGACCGAGTGCACCATCAAATTCAGAAGTTCGGCGACCTCGGCCTGAAACGGCTGGGATTCGGGAGCAGTGGTGGTGGTCATACGTGGCTCGCAGGGAACAGGGTCAAAGGAAAGCCCTGATATAGCGATGTCATCGGGGGTGGCAAGATTTGCGATGACGCGCAAAAGACCTATATCGCCCCCTCACCGCTCGACAAACGCGCGCTGGAACTGATCCAGGATCGGCTTGAACAGGTAGCTCAGCATGGTCCGGCTGCCGGTCTGCATGAACACTTCCGCGGGCATGCCCGAGACGAGTTGCAGCCCGGCGAGCAGTCGGCGCTCCTCTTCCGGCAGCATGATCCGGACCGTGAAATAGGATGTGCCGGTCTGCTGGTCGCGGGTGGTGTCGGGCGAAACATACGACACCTGCCCCATCAACTGCGGCGTAACCCGCTGGTTGAAGGCCGAGAAACGCACGAAAGCCTGCTGGCCCTTCCGCACCTGATCGATATCGTTCGGCTGCAACCGCGCCTCGATCTGCAGATCGTCCGAATCCGGCACCACCTCCATGATGGTGTCGCCGGGGCGAATGACGCCGCCGATGGTGTGCGCGTTGAGTTGATGGATCACACCCGACGTCGGCGCGCGCATCTCGATGCGCTCGAGCACGTCGCGCGCGGCGACGGCGCGCTCACTGAGCTCGGCCTCCTTGCCCTGCGCCTCGCCGAGCTCCTTGACGACTTCCGTCCGTACATCCTGGTCTAGTCTGACCATCTGAAGCTTCGCCTCGTCGACCTTGGTCTTGGTCTCGGCGATCGTGGAGATCAACTGGCCGCGTTCGCCTTCGATTCTGGCACTCTCGCGCTGCAAGGCCGTGAGCCGCGCGATCGGCACCAAACGCTTGTCGAAGAGCTCCTGCACTCCCGTGAGCTCGCCGGTGATCAGTTCCAGTTGCTTGGCCTTGGACGCGACCTGTGCTTCGAGGCCGATGATCTCTTCGCCAAGCTGCGACACCTTGCTCTGCAACAGCTCCCTCTGGCTCTCGCGTGCGGTCACCCGCGCCCTGAACAGCGAGGCTTCGGAGGCCAGCACCGTCTTGACGTTGCCGTCGTCCAGCCGGGTCGACAGTTCGGGCGGAACTGCCGGCTTGGGCAGACCGTCGCGCTCGGCGACCAGCCGCGAGATCTTCGCCCGCACTTCATCGAGCTGCTTGCTCACCACCTGAAGGCTGGCCTGCGCCTGCGTCGAATCCAGCCGCAGCAAGAGATCGCCGGCGTTGACCCGCATGCCGTTGCTGACGGCGATCTTCGCGACGACACCGCCGGTTGGATGCTGGATGGTCTTGACGTTGGACTGCACCACCAGATTGCCCGGCACCACGACCGCGCCCGACAGCGGCACGAACGCCATCCAGCCGCCCGCCAGCCCGCCGACGATGAGCAGCACCCGCAAGCCCGTGCGCAATTCGTTCTCATAGGCGCGTGCCGCCCGCGGCACGATGCTCTCGCCGGGCGCAGCCGCCACATCCGCCGATGCATCGCGATTGGCAAGGAATGCAACGCCTGCGGTCACGCCGTTGCGGACCACCCGCGTCACCGAACGCTCGCGCGCCACAGCGCCCGCCGGGCTCGGCGGCGCCAATTGGGGCGCCTCGATGCGAGGCGGTTCACGCCTGTCGTCGATCTGCAAAACCTCCGGCCGCGGCCTCGGCATGTTCATCAGCGACGGATCGTCGGGCGCGATGATCGGGCCGCGCGCCTGCCGTTCGTTCGGCCACGAATGGACCGCCGGCCCGCAGGGGCTGGCCGTCGGTGGCGGCGACATAAACTGCGGCTCACGCGCCGCGCGTCCACTGCGCGCCGGCGGCGGCTCGGCATCGAGGCTGTCGGACTGCGATCCAAAAGGGCCGAGCCACGCATCGAGCACGCGACTCATCTTGCCCTTTTTCCGCCGCTTCGGCCGGGCCGGACGCCGCGCGCCCGGACGTGGTTCGTCGCGCGGTGGACGCCGCAGCGGCGGCCGCTGATGATTGTCCTGTTCGAATGCCTGCCGCAATCGCTGCAGTTCGAGAATCAGCGCCTGGCCTTGCGGCGCAGCGGCCTCGGCATCCGTTCCTTCGAACCGGCTCCGCACCACTCTTTCGTCAGCATGGACGTGATCAAAGTTCTTCATGACGAAACACTCTCGGCAAGTGATGCGCGCTGCTCTGCCTTGGCCTGCGGCGACGGCTGCGACGGCGCCCCCTTGCCGTTGGCGTTGCGAACGCGGGCGAACACCTCCTCGCTCGGGCCGAACGCGATCGCCTTGCCTTCGTAGAGCACCATCGTCATATCAAGCGCGGAGAGCGCGCTCGGGCGGTGCGAGATGACGACGACGATGGATTTATTCTGACGCATGATGGAGATGGCGCGCGTCAAGGCGTTCTCGCCGTCGGCATCCAGATTGGCGTTGGGCTCATCGAGCACCAGCAGGAACGGGTCGCCGAACACGGCGCGCGCCAAGCCAACGCGCTGCTTCTGGCCGGCCGACAACGATATGCCGCCCGCCCCTATCCGCGTCGCGTAGCCTTCCGGCAGGCGCAGGATGATGTCATGGACGCCGGCGATCTGCGCGGCCTTGAGGATGGCGTCGGAGGCCGCGTGCTCGTCGAAACGGCAGATGTTCTCGGCCACGGTACCGTCGAACAAGCCGACATCCTGCGGAAGATAACCGATGTGCCGGCCGAGATCCTCGTTGCGCCATTGATCGAGCGACGCGCCGTCTAGCCGCACGGCGCCGCGATGCACCGGCCAGATTCCGACCAGCGCCTTGGAGAGCGATGTCTTGCCCGACGCGCTCGCCCCGAGCAGCGCCAGCCCCGCGCCGGCCTTGAGCGAAAACGTGACACCAGACACGATCGGCATGTCGAAGCCCGGCGCGGCCACCGCAAGATTCTGCACGGACAGTTCGCGGCAGGGACGCGGCAGCTTGACCGGCGGTGCTGGAGGCGGCGCCGTCGCCTTGCAGATGTCACGCAGGCGGGCGAGGCCCTGGCGGGCGGAAGCCAGTTGCTTCCAGGTCCCCAGCGCGATTTCGACGGGCGCGAGCGCGCGTCCCATCAGGATCGAGGACGCAATCATGATGCCGCCCGACGCCTTGTCGGCGATGACGAGATAGGCGCCGATGCCCAGCATTCCCGATTGCAGAATGTAGCGCAGCACCTTCGCGGCCGAGCCGAGATTGGCATAGACGTCGCTCGCGCGGATGTTTTCCTGCAGGTACCGCTCGTTGGCTTGCGACCAGCGCGCCGTCAATCGGTCCGTCATGCCGAGCGCCCGAACGATTTCCGCGTTGCGCTGCGTCGCATCCGCCAGCACCTGCCGCTGCGCGTTCATGTCCATCGCCGCCTTGGCGGAGCCGCGCGAGATCCGCTCGGTCAGCAGCGTCATGGCAATGATCGCCGCGGTACCGAGCAGCGCCGTGAAGCCGATCAACGGGTGAAACAGAAACAGCCCGATCAGAAAGACCGGGATCCAAGGCATGTCCAGGAACGCCGTCGGCCCCATGCCCGACATGAAGGTGCGCACCTGGTCGAGATCGCGCAGCGGCTGCTGCATCAGGACCGGCTTGACCCCGCGCAGCGGCAAGGTGGCGAGCGCCGAGTGGATCGATGCCTGCAGCCCCGCGTCGAACAGCGTTGCGATCCGGCAGAGCATCCGCGACCGCATGGCGTCGAAATATCCCTGCACCAGATAGGCAAACAGCACCATCAGGGACAGACCGAACAGGGTCGCAAGGTTACGGCTCGGGATGACCCGGTCGTACACCTGCAGCATATAGAGCGAGCCCGACAGCATCAGGATGTTGATGACACCGCTGAACACGGCGACGCCGATCATGCGGCGTCCGCTTGCACGCATCGCGTTCGCAACGGGATCGTCGGCGGCCAGCGTCGAAAACAGGCCCGAAATCGCGCGCGGCGTCGGCGCTGCCCGCGCTCGGCCCTGTGCCTGACCCTGAGCGATACCCATTGAACTGCCCTTTGACCCGCTTGAAGCGTCGGGTCTCCCTGCAAGCCTCCTTGACGCGCGATGCAGACCATTTTTCGGCGAGAATGCGACGAATGCCGATTGTTCGAGTTCACGCGAGGGTAGAACGATGGCAAAGGCAGCTTTGTTGCCGCTCCGGAGTGCACGATCGAACAACATCCCGGCACGTGAGAGCAGACGCTTCGGATTCGTGCGACGGAAGCTGGCAACAACCTCCCCGCGCGTGCCATTTTCGTCGTTTTTCGGCGCGGTGAGCGTCACGGATTCGTCCGTCTATCACCTTGCTTCAGCGCGCATTGGTCGCTGTGTCGGCCGAAAGACGCCATGAAACTAGATGATCCTTCGCGGTGCGCACATCCTGCTCCCCGGCGGGAGCCTGCGCCCACACGTCATGAATTGCAGGGATAGCGGGGACGAACAATAATGGCTCGCTTTGCTCACGGATATCAGCCTGAGGTTGATCTCGATCTCCCGATCGATGAAGTCGCCGATCAGTCGGTCGCTCCGGCTTCGCCGTCCACGATGCCATCAGAGGAAACGCTGCCGGACAACCCAACGACGACACGACCGATCGGTTCGAGTTTCTCTGACCTCGGCTCAACCTTCAGCGGCGTGGCTCGACCGCCGACGGATGCTTCGCCGCAAAACGCCATCGACCAAGGCGGCCAGGGAGCTGGCAGCACTGCACACCGCACCAACGATCTCTCCACGGTGCAGAACAATCTGCTGGCCGAACTCAATACAGGCCAGTTTTCCGGCGCCGCGCTCGGCCATGTTCAGGCGATCTTGTCCGACATCACGAGCGCCATCTCGGCAGCCAACACCTCGGTGAGTGGTGGTGGCATGCCCGGCGCAGAACAAGCGCTCCGCGCCAGCCATCTCAGTATCCTCAACACCGTCAACACCGATCCCGTGCTGGCGAATCCGGCGGCGCAGAACGGGGTAACCGAACCAATCGCGGCGCCCGAGGATGCCCGCGCTGACGGGACGGCGGCCACCGCGCCAGATGCCAATTCGGCGGAGACCACCAATTTGGCGGAGGCCTGCGACGCCGAGAACACGGCGCAGATCGACGAGAACCTCGATGATGCGATAGCAGAGATGGAAGCGTTGATAGCTGCAAACCCCGAGCTGTTCGTTGGGTTGACCGTCGACGATGCCGACGAGATCGTGCAGCAGATCCAGCTCGAACTCAGCCATATCAACAAGGGGGACGTCTCTGTTGGTGCGGCACAGGACAGCAGTGGCGATATCACCGATATCGTTACGGGCGATATCAATCTGGCAAGCATGACTGCACAAGGCCAGCCGAACTTGCCTGGACAGCAGGCCATCAACATCGCGGGCGCCAGTGAAACCCAGGCCGCGCCGCAAGTTGCCACTATCGCGATCGGCGATGTGCCGGTCCCGATCGTAGCGACGGAAGCCTCCACGATCGTCGTCGATCACAGCCATTCGGACATGCCCGAATTCGCACATCATTTACATCACATGTGGGGATAGCGGCGCGCGGCGCGGCCTCCAGCCGTCGCGGATGCTCTCGCGGCGCTGGAGGCCAATGCATCACATCAAGAAACGCGTTCGCCGATCCGGCTCACGCGGCGGGGCGTACAGAAGACCTTTTCATCGGCCTGCGCCCGCAACGATCTAGACGATGACCTCAACAACGGCTTGGGGATCATCATTCGTACGGCAGCGACATCGGCGGTTGGGGAAACGACGCCAACGGTTGCTGACCGGGAAGTGAAGTAGCGGGGCGTATGCGTGAGGCAGCGTAAGACGGACTATGGGACCATCATTCTGCACTGGACGTTCGTGGCAGCCTTCGCCGTTGCGCTCGTCACCGGCTTACGCATTGCGACCGAAACGCCCGACCGGACCTGGATCAACTGGTTCGATGCCGTGCTGCCACGCGACAGCGTATGGCTCGCCCATATGCAGGCCGCCATCGTCCTGGTCGCCGTGGCGATCGGCTACATCGTCTATATGGTCCGTTCCGGACTCGGGCGCCGCGTCCAGCTCGACAAGGTTCGCCTGCGCGGGCTGTTCGGCCGCGGGCAGGCAAGGTTAAGCGCCGTGATCGCCCTGATGTACTGGATTTTCTTTGTCACGATGCTTGGGCTGTTGGTCAGCGGTGGCGCACTCTATTTCGGCTTCTACTCCGGCTACGACGTGGCGATGCTGCATTGGGTGGGGACCTGGGTGATCCTCGCCTTTGTCGCCCTTCACGTGTTGACCCAGTACAAGAGCGGCGGCGCTTCGCAACTGCTGCGCATCTTTCGTCCCGCTCCGCTGCCTGCGCCGCCGCCGCGGCTCGATGCCGTCGAACTGCTGGGCCTGCTGGCCGAGCGGTCGGCGCGCGCGCCGGAATCCGAAAATCTCGACGCGCCGTCCGAGGTATCACCCCATCCGCTGCAGCCGCGTGCAGACATGCGCCGCGATCGAGCGCCTGAAGCAGATCCGGCGCCCCGCCCTCCGGCCGGCCCCGCGCTATCGCGAAACCCGACCCTGCAAGCCAATGCGTTCGTGGTCGCGGCCGCCGCCGCGATCACCGGCGCCTCGCTCATCGTGGCTACTGATCGGCTGGCGGTGGACAGTGTGCAGATTCGCCGCATCAATCCCGCCGACGCACCAAGCCTCGACGGCGACACGTCCGATCGGGCCTGGCGCGGCGTCAAGCCATTCTCGCTGCTCACCGGAGAAGGCGGAAACTTCGACGGCAAAGGAGAAGCCAGAATCGAGATTCGCGCGGTGCATGACGGCACCTATGCGTATTTCCTCTTCACCTGGCAGGATTCGACGCGCTCGCTGAAGCACCTGCCGCTCGTCAAGGAAGGCGACGGATGGCATCTGCTTCATTCCGGCTTTCAGCTCGGCGACGAGCATCAATACAACGAAGACAAGTTTTCGGTGCTGCTGACCACGTCGGATGTCACGCTGGCCGGCGGGCGAACCTTCCATCCGGGGCCGCAGCCGGTCGCCGGCGCGCCGGCCACCATGAGCGGCCGCGGACTGCATTACACGGCAACCGGCTATGCCGATGTCTGGCAGTGGAAGGCCACCAGCGGCGCGACCGGATGGATGGACGACGCGCATTTCGGGCCGCCGCTGAATCCGACACCGATGCAGGCGGCTAATGTCGTTCCGTACAAAGGCGGCTTCGCACCCGACCCGGGAACGGCAAGCTACCGGGACAATTTCACCGTCGAGGCCGACACGTCAGGTGGTCCGCGCCGCAGCCGCCTGGTCGCGCCGCTGCGCCTGCCCAAAGTCGTCGCTGCCACCACCGCCGCATTGGGGGATATCGATCTCGATCCCAATCACGGCGAAAGCGACGGCGCGCGCTGGTTCATGACCGATCAGGATTCAGTGCCCTATTCGACTGACGCCGATGCGCGCATCCCGACCGGCACCGTGATCCCGGGCGTCATCCTGGGCGGGGAATTTTCAGGCGACCGCGCCGACGTTCGAAGTGCAGCCCGCTGGGCTTCCGGCCATTGGGCGCTCGAGGTGAAACGTCGGCTCGACACCGTCAGCCAGTTTGACGTGCCGATCAAGACCGGCGTTTTCATGCGGGTCGCCGCTTTCGACCACAGCCAGATCAGACATACACGGCACGTCCGACCCATTCGTATCGAGGTGGAATAAATGTCAAAGATTTGCAAAATCACCATCAACGACGAGCCGTTTCTGGCGAATCGCGGCGAGCTTCTGCTCGATTGGGCGTTGATGAACGGCGTCGATCTTCCCCACGATTGCCGCTCCGGAATTTGCGGCGCCTGCCGCGTGCGCCTCGTCGACGGCCAGGTGTTCGGCGGCCACAGCCGGGGCGACGACATGATCCATGCCTGCCAGGCCAGAATCGTCTCCGATCTCGAGATTGCGATCGAGGCCGCCCCCGAGCCGGTGGCGTTGTCGGCGGAAGTGGCGCAGACCGTTCAGCTCGCGCCCGACGTGGTTGGCGTCGATGTGGAGCTGCCGAAGCCGCTCGATTACCTTCCCGGCCAGTATTGCAAGCTGCAGTTTCAGGGATTCCCGGCACGATCCTACAGCCCGACCTATCCGCTGGAAGGCCCTCCCCACGATCGCCTGCTGCACTTTCACATCCGGAAGGTGACGGACGGGCTGGTATCCTCGGCGCTCGGCCGCGAAATCCGCCCCGGGCACCGCGTCAAGCTGACGGGACCGTACGGCCGCGCCTTCTTCAGGAAAGGCCATGCCGGCCGCATCGTTCTCGTCGCCAGCGGCACCGGCTTCGCTCCGATGTGGTCGGTCGCGGTTGCTGCGATCATGGAGCAACCGCAGCGCGAAATGCTCTTCATCGTGCAGGCCCGGAGCATCCGGTCGCTCTACATGCACGCCGCGCTGTGCCGGCTGGCGCTGTTTCCCAACGTCACCCTGATCCCGATGGTGTCGGAGCCGCAGCAGATCTCGCACGCCGTTCGCAGCGGAAGGCCGACCGATCATTTGCCGAAGCTGACGCCGGACGACGTGGTCTATACCGCGGGCGCGCCGGCGATGACCGACGCCGTGGCGCGGATCGCGAAGGCTGGCGGCGCCCGATGCTACACCGACCCCTTTGTGCAGGAAGCGCGCACGGTCGAACAGACAGGGTTGATGTCGCGCCTCACCGGCTGGCTCAACGAGCCCAGGAGCGCGCCCATCCCGCTGCAGCAGTCGCAAAAGCCAGCGCCGATGCCGCGAGGCGCAGCCGCGGTCGGCCTGGGTAACCGCTAGCCGGGAGCGGGCCAGCCGCGGTCATGCTGCGGGAGCGCTTTCAGCCGGAGATCGCTGCGATATACCGCCGGACCGACATTTCGAACGCCGCCCTGGCGTTGCCTTCGATGTTGCGGCCCCACCACGCGCCATAGATGCGGTCGAACGCCAGCGGCTCGACCGCAGCCCAGATCCGGCGCACCGCCGGGACGTTGAGCGGAATATAGTTCGGAAAACTGTACATGAAGCTGAGCGAACGGCGATCCATCGCCACCATCGCGACGTCGCCAGTGAGCAATGCGCCCCTGCCCTCCGCACCCGCGCGCCAATGCAGGATGGTGCCGCCGGCGAAATGCCCGGCGGTCCGCAGCAGAAGAATGTCATCGGAGAGCCTGTGGCTGTCGCCGGTCCACGGCACGATGGTGGGGTGCGGCCGGGTGACGAAGGCGCGATCGTCGCCATGCAGGTAGACCGGCACGCCGCCGAACGCTTCGCTCCAGTCGGCGACCGCGCCATAGTAATGCGGATGCGAAACGGCAATCGCCTTCAGGCCGCCGAGGGCGTGGACATAGTCGATGGCTTCGCGGGTAACCATCGGCACACAATCCCACATCACGCAGCCGTCCGCCTCCCGCACCAACAGTGCGCGTTGCCCGATCGCAAAGCCCGGCTGCATGCTGATGCCAGGAATGCCGAGATCGTCACGCCAGACGAGCTTGTAGCGTTTCGTTAATTCCTCGCGAGTGAGCCACGCCTGGCCCTTCCAGTTCACAAACTGCCGCTCGTCCTCACAGACCAAGCATGCTGACGGCGGCTCGGCGTTTTCAGGAAACTGGGCCCCACATTGTTCGCAAGTCCATAACGGCATCGGCGTCACTCCTGTCGAGAGGAGTGGTAGCGCAAAACAAACAGGCCGGCCAATGACAGCCTCGTGCTAGTAGCCGATCGCAGCTCCATCGCTGCGCGGGTCGGAACCACCGCTCAACATGCCGTTCCGCCGATCGATCGTGATGCCGTGCGCGTGACCGGCCATTTCGTTCCAGGCGTCCCATCGATTGATCGCGTGGCCGCGCCGCGCGAGCGCATCGATCGTAGCTTCGGGGAAGCGGCTCTCGATATGCAGCGTGTCGCGTGGCTCGCCGAGTGCAAAGCGGCCGGACAGGAACCGCGGCATCTCGATCGCTTCCTGGATATCGAGGTCGAAATCGATCATGGCCGAATAGAGCTGGAGCTGGATCTGCGGTTGGCCATCCGCGCCCATGCAGCCGAGCACGCTCCAGAGCTTGCCGTCGCGTTTGGCCATCGAGGCAATCAGCGTATGCAGCGGGATCTTGCCGGGCTCGAGGCGATTGGGGTGACTACGATCCAGTGAGAAGTACGCGCCGCGATTTTGCAGGATGACGCCCGTGTTTCCCGCAACGACGCAGGATCCGAAGGCCCCGTACAGGCTTTGAATCAGCGACGCCGCGTTGCCGTCGCGATCGACGGCGGCGACATAGACCGTATCGCCGGACAGGCTGCCGAATGACGGCACCATGTCCCATTTCAAAGCGGACGTGCCGTCGATCAGCCGGCCGCGCAGGTGCGCGTATTCCTTTGATATCAATCGCTCGACCGGCACATCGGCAAACGAGGGATCGGCGAGCACCTGATCGCGGTCGTGGTAGGCGATCTGTTTGGCCTGTACCAGGAGATGGACATGGTCGGGCCCGAGAAAATCCTTGTCGTGCGACTCGTGGGCCTCGAGGAGGTTGAGCATTTCGAGCACGGTAAAACCCTGCGTCGGCGGCGGCGTGTTGAAAACCATGACGTCGCGGTAGCGGCCGACAAGGGGCTCGCCCCAGACGGCCTTTTGCCGGCTGAAATCGGTCAGCCGAAACAGGCCGCCCTTCTCTTCCGAAAAGCGCGCCATTTCAACCGCGACATCCCCTTGATAAAAGCCGGACCATCCACCATCCGCGATCGATTGAAGCGTGCGGGCCAGGTTTACATTGGTGAGCTTTGCCCCTGGCCGAGCTGCCGCCCCTTGCGGAAAGAGCAGCTCGGCGGCCTCGCGATCCCCAACCAGATCATCGCGCATCATCTCGATGAAGCTTGCAAGGCGGCCGGTGACCGGAAAGCCATCGCGCGCATAGCCGATGGCGCTCTCGAGCACGCGCGGCAGAGACAATCGCCCATGGACATTGTGCGCCTCGATCCAGCTCGCCACGGCGCCCGGCACCGTGAGCGTCGCCGGCACGATTCCCCGCAGCGGGATTTCCTTCAACCCTCGCTGCTCGATCGACGAAAGCGTAGCAGTGGCTGCCGCCTTGCCACCGCCACTGAGGTACCGGATCTCGCCGCTGGCGCCGTCGTGAATGAGCCAGAACGCGTCGCCGCCGATACCGGTCATGTGCGGATAGACGACAGCGAGCACCGCGCTCGTCGCAATCGCGGCATCGATGGCGGAGCCGCCGGCACGGAGCACGTCGATGCCGGCCGCGGAAGCCAGCGAATGTGGCGACGTCACCATGCCGTTCGACGCCAGCGTCACCGGTCGGCCGGTACGAATCTCCAATTCAAGTCTCCTTGCTTGAGGAAAAAGAGCGAACCTGCGGACGTCAGCCGCAGCATGAACCCTTGTCCCGGTTGTCCCGGCTGGCGCTGTTCCGGTCAGGCGGCAGATCCATCGCCGGATTCCCCGCAAAGAAGCCGTTCGGCTTCAGCGTGAAGCCGACATATTCGACCGGCATCACCGGAAAATCCTCGGGACGGCAGACATGCGTCGCCCCGAAACTGTGCCAGACCACGATATCCTGGTTTTCGATTGCGCGGTTTTTCGCAATATATTTCGGCAGGCCATCGCCGCCGGCATGCTGGTTCGGAAACTCGCCGCTGGCATAGCGCTCGTCGGGGGCGTAGCGCGTCACCCAGATGTGCTTGGTCGCAAAGCCGCCGCGCGAGGTCATGTAGCAGCCCTCCTGCGCAAGCATCACGGGCGCGCTGTTCGCCAGGAGCTTGTAGGCCGTCGGGCCGCCGACGCTGTTCTTCTTGTTGGGATTAATGATCTTCCAGTAGCGTCCGGTCCGCCCATCGGCCTCGCGGGCCGCGTCGCGCTCGCGCGAGAGAACCCGCGACGTGGTGTCGAATACGTTGCCATAGGGGTTGTCGGTGCCCCACGGCCGCGGCCGGAATTCGTGCTCCGTCACTGTATTGCCCTCACCGTCCAGCATCATATGCAGGCGGGCATTGAAGAAATGCTGGTGGGTCGGACCACCGAGATTGTCAGCAACCATGCCGCCCCACGGATAGGGCTTGCCGGGCGCGATCGCCGCCGTCTGAATGATGCCGGTGAGCTTGACTTCGAGCTGAATGGTGCCGTCCTGGTAGAAGTACCAGAAGAATCCGTAATCGTAGTTGCCGACAGTGGTGAAGAAGGAGATGACGAGGCGCCGTGACCGCCGCACCTCGAACGTCTCGTTGCGGAATTCGTAGTGCTTCCAGAGGATGCCGTAATCCTCCTCGTGCAGGCAGATCGCATTCTTCATGATCGTGGGCTGGCCGTAATCGTCGGCGACCGGCACATCGAAATAATGGATATGGCCGAGGCAGTCGCAGCCGAGTTCGAGCGCGTTGGCAAGCTTGCCGAGCCCGTACTCGCCGGCATCGAACGCGCATTTCCAGAAATGGTTGGCGGTCGGATCGGCGTACGGAACGATCATGTCGGTGACACTGGCCCGGTAGATGATCGGCCGTTCGCGTGCACCGTCGCGAAACGAGATCTGGTGCAGCACCAGGCCTTCGCGTGCGGTCCAGCCGACGCGGAACGACCAGTTCTGCCAATCGACCATCCATCCCTCGACCGTGAAGCTCGGCCCGTCCTTCTGCACGACATCCAGCGGCTTCACGTCCTTGCGGGTTTGCGGAATCGATGCCCGGTCGTAGTTGCGCGATTTCCTTGGGATCGGAATGATGTCGGGCTCGTCGACCAGATGCACGATCCTGTCCTCGATCAGGTCGACCAGCGCGACCACACCTTCGATCGGGTGCGCATAGCCATTGTCCTTGAGATCCCTGCGCCAGTAGGACACGGCACTGACCAGCCTGCGGCCCTTCTCCACCTCCCGGTCGAAGTAGCCGGCTGAAAACGGGTCGACCTGAACCAGCTCGATGTCCTTGTCATCGAGCCCGCGCCGCTTCATCGCACGCCGCCAGTCTGCGTCGGCCTTGACGATGTCGCCGACCTTGAACACCTCCTCGATCGTGATCGGCGGCTGGCCGTAGGGATGGGCCTTGGTCGAATACTCGCGCCACTCCGTCACGCGCCTCGAACCGAGATCTACCGTCGCGACATGCGTCGCGCCGGTCTTGCTGTCGAACAGGGTGACGGCAGCCCGCCGCGGCAACCCTGCAGTGGGCTTCCAGCCGAGGACGTCGGACTTGGCCGGCTCTTCGAGTTGCACATGCGAAAATCGCGCGTGCGGGCCGAGCCTCTTTTCCTTCTTCAAGATTTCGGACGCCAGCGCGACTTCGGCCTCGCTAAGCGGATCGAGCGGATGACCGGCATCTATGCCGGCAGATGGCTTTGTGCGTACCATATCGGACCAAATTCCCCGGGATTTGGCCGCAGGTTACGGCGGGTCGAGACGCCGCGTCTTGAATGAACCTGCCACCTCCGGCGGGTTCGGCCCTTGCCAGAGCTACCGGTCCTGGGCGACGCTGGGGATCCTCAAATCGGATCTTGTTCGTACGATGCCGATCAGCGTTTCCACCGACCCGATCCGCCCGACGGAGCGTCAGGCCTTTTGGACCGAAGCGATCTGCCGGTCATTCGCCAATATCGAGACCAAGCCGCTCGGTTCCACCATCGTCAGCGGTCACTTCGAGTTCGTCGAGATCGGCGACGCCAGGCTTGTCCGCTTCGACAGCAGCCCGCAATGCTACACCCGCGACGCCAGGCTCGTAAGCCGGGCCGGCTCGGACGAATTCATGTTCGATTTCCAGCGCCGCGGGCGAAGCACCATGGTCCAAGCCGGCAACGAGGGCACGATCAATCCGGGATATGGCGTGCTCTACGATGCGCGGCGTCCGTTCGAGGATCGGCTGTTCGGCCCCGAACAACGCGCCGAAGTGTTGATCGCAACCGTGCCTGCCGCATCCTTGTTGCGCACCGTCCCCGAAGCGGAGCGCTTATGCGCCAGACCTGTGCCGCTGTCGGGCACGATGGCGCGCTCGATCGCGGGCTTCGTGCACGCGGCCATCTCAGTGCCAAATGCATCTGATAAGCGTGCCGGTCCTGACATCGCAGCCTATCTGTCGGCCCTGCTGCGCGTCGCCGCTGGCGCCGACCATCAACTTAGCCGGCCGGATCTGTTTCGCCTGATCGACGGCCATCTGAGGACAAATATCAGTAACGTTCGATCGGTGCCGATGCTCGCCGCCGAGTTCGGCGTTTCGGAACGAACGTTTCATCGTATCTTTGCCGACCGCGAGACCACGTTCGAGCGCCGCGTCCTTCATCTGCGTGTCGAATTGTTCAAAGGCCTGCTTCGGCAGGCTTCGCTTGCGGGCGTTCCGATCGCAAGACTCGCGCATCAATGCGGCTTCGCCGATGCCGCCCATGCCTCTCGCACGTTCAAGGACAGATTTGGCGCCACGCCACGGGACTTTCGCGCCAACCCGCCAACCGACTAAATCTCGCAATAGCTGCGATACCAGCCAGCGAACCTGCGGATGCCGTCCTCGATCGGAGTCGCCGGCCGGAAACCTACGTCGCGCACGAGATCATCGACATCGGCATAGGTCGTCGGCACGTCTCCCGGCTGCATCGGAAGCATTTCCTTGTTTGCCTTGCGCCCGAGCTCCTGCTCGAGAATATCGAGCACGAGCATCAATTCCTGCGGCTTGTTGTTGCCGACATTATAGATCCGCCAGGGGGCGATGCTCGATCCCGGATCCTGAATTCCATCCAGACCAGGACCGGGTGGGCCAACTTGCGGCGCACGATCGATCAGGCGCACCAAGGCTTCCGTCACGTCGTCGATATAGGTGAAGTCGCGAAGCATCCGGCCCCCGTTGAACAGCTTGACCGGATTGCCGCTGATAATCGCGTCCGCAAACACGAACAGCGCCATGTCGGGCCGGTACCACGGGCCGTACACCGTGAAGAACCGCAAGCCCGTGCAGGGGATTCCATAGAGATGGCTGTACGAATGGGCCATCAACTCGTTGGCCTTCTTGCTCGCGGCATAGAGGCTGATCGGATGATCCACGTTGTCATGCACCGAGAACGGCAGCTTCCGGTTGGCCCCGTAAACGGACGAGGAGGACGCGAACAGCAGATGACGGCAGCCATTGTGCCGGCATCCCTCCAGAACATTGGTGAAGCCGACCAGGTTGGCGTCGACATAAGCGTGCGGGTCCTGAAGCGAGTATCGCACGCCCGCTTGCGCTGCCAGATGGATGACGACGGGAAACCGGTGCCGCGCGAACAGCGCCGGTATCGCAACGCGGTCGGCCACATCAAGTCTTTCGAAATGAAAACGCGGGTCGTTGCGGAGGATATCGAGCCGGGCCGCCTTCAGCCGCGGATCATAATATGCATTGAGATTATCGAGCCCGACGACGCGATGGCCGGACTGCAGTAGCCGCTGCGCTACGTGGAATCCGATGAACCCCGCAGCCCCCGTTACCAGAATTGCCTGATCCGGCATTATCATCCGTGCATCCTTAACCAGCCGATGTCATGGCGCTCATGCGTCTCAATACGCCACCGATTTCGGCCGACCAACGCCGCAGTACAGAAAGCCGTTCCGCCTCACCTCCTCCGGAGAGTAGATGTTGCGCAGATCGACGATGACGGGGCAGGCCATGATGGTGGACAACTCCTTGAGATCCAGCGCCCGGAACTGCTCCCATTCCGTGACGATCACGAGCGCGTGGCACCCTTTCGCGCAGCGGTAGGCGTTCTCGCAGAAGGTGACGTTCTCAAACACGTTCTTCGCCTGCTCCATGCCGACGGGATCGAAGACGCGAACCTCAGCGCCCATGTCCTGCAGCGCGGTGATCAGGGGAATCGACGGCGCGTCGCGCATATCGTCGGTATCGGGCTTGAAGGTGACGCCGAGGACCGCAATCGATTTTCCCCGGAGATTGCCGCCGAACGCGTTCGCGACCTTGCGCGCCATTGCCCGCTTGCGCTGGTCGTTGACGGCAACCACCGTTTCCACGATCCGCACCGGCGATTCATTGTCCTGGCCGGTCTTGATCAGCGCCATCGCATCCTTCGGAAAGCAGGATCCGCCGAAACCCGGCCCTGCATGCAGGAACTTCTGACCGATCCGGTTGTCGAGCCCGATCCCGCGCGCGACTTCCTGAACATTGGCGCCGACCTTTTCTGCAAGGTCCGCGATCTCGTTGATGAAGGCGATCTTGGTGGCAAGGAAGGAGTTGGCGGCATATTTCGTCAGCTCGGCGGTCCGGCGGTCCGTATAGAGGATCGGCGATGCGTTGAGGTGAAGCGGCCGGTACACTTCGGCCATCACGCTGCGGGCGCGCGGGTCATCCGTTCCAATCACGATCCGGTCGGGATGCTTGAAGTCGCGGATCGCCGCTCCCTCACGCAGGAACTCGGGGTTCGAGACGACCGCGACCGTGGCTGCCGGATTCTCTTCGCGGATGATGCGCTCGACCTCGTCGCCGGTCCCGACCGGAACCGTCGACTTGGTGACTACCACCGCCCGCTCCGGAAGCACGGTCCCGATCTCGCGCGCCGCCGCATAGACATAGGAAAGATCGGCATGACCATCGCCGCGGCGCGACGGGGTGCCTACCGCGATGAACACGACTTCCGCTTCGCTTACGGCCGATTTCAGATCGCTCGCAAATGACAGGCGGCCTTGGCCTACATTTCGCGCCACCAGTTCGGCAAGTCCGGGCTCGTGAATAGGCATCTCTCCGTTGTTGAGGCTCGCAACCTTCTCTGCATTGCTGTCGATACAGACTACCTGATGCCCAAAGTCTGAAAAACACGCCCCTGACACCAGCCCGACATAGCCGGCGCCAATCATCGCTATATGCATTACGGTTCCTGTCTGAAAAGCCGCGCGCGGCCGTGAGCCGCCCCGACGGAGATGGAGATGAAACGACGCGCTAGCTGCTCAGTATCGATTCACCATCGAGATGACGGGGGAAGAAAAAGAAGTTGTTGACGTAGAACTGCCCGTCCTTGCGGCCGCCGTCCGGTCGCAAGGCGTCCGCATCCTGGAGCCTCCGCGAATCGAACTGTTCCACGGCAATCACTTCATTGTCTTTCAGGAAGAACCCCCGATAGGACTTGTTACGGAAGAACTCGAACACCAGGCGTGTCGCCTCGGCGCGATGACGGTCTTCCGCCTCCACCAGGAATACCGGCTGGCAACGCTCCAGAAGTTCGACGGCGCCGTTCAGGACGTTCAACTCGTGGCCTTCGACGTCGATCTTCACGAACGCCACGTCCTGATTGATGACCGCGTCGAGCCGCGCGATCGGCACATGGGCAGAGACTAACCTGGCCGACGAATCGGTTCGTGCCTCCAGCGAGGCAAGGCCATAAACCAGGCCATCGTCGCTCTGCGGGATGTATAACTCAGCATCACCGTCGTGATCCGACAGCGCGATCTCGTGGACGCTCACATTCCGCGCCGAGGTTCGGCGCAACAGCCTGGCCATCTGCTGTGAAGGCTCGAAGGCATGGACCTGCCGGGAAAGGCGCGCCAGCCGCCGCGTGTAAAGGCCGCAGTTTGCGCCGACATCGACCGTCACCGCGTCATCGGGAATGACCTTTTCGAGATAGGACAATTCCCGCTCCGCCGACTTGGGTCGCCGCATGAAATGCCATTGCAGCCATACCGAAGGAAACGCATCTTTCACCAGCTCTTTGACCTGTTGTTTTGCGTTCATTGCCGCCTCCCTTCGTGTCGCACGAAAATCCCGACGTGCGTCGTCCTCGATGCGGTTTCTGCCTCCCCCAGCCGCACCTCAGACGCGGTCATAAATATCCTGAACACGGACGATGTCGTCCTCCCCGAGATAGGAGCCGGACTGGACCTCGATCAGATTGAGAGGAACCTTTCCGGGATTCTCAAGACGATGCATGCATCCCAAGGGCACGAAGATCGACTCGTTCTCGCGCAGCAGGATTTCCTCGTCGTCGCGCGTGACGATCGCGGTGCCGTTCACCACGACCCAATGTTCGGCGCGATGATAATGTTTTTGCAGCGACAGCTTGGCGCCGGGATTGACGGTAATTCGCTTGACCTGAAACCGTTCGCCGGCGTGGATCGACTGATAGTATCCCCAGGGGCGATGGACGCTGTGGGTCTGGGTCGCCGACCGATGGCCGTTTGCCTTCAGACGCTCGACCAGTTTTCCAACATCCTGGTCGCGCTTCCGACTGGTCACCAGCACCACATCAGGCGAAGTGGCGATGACGAGATCCTCGACCCCGAGCGCCGCGACCAGTTGCCCGTCGCCTCTGACGTAGCAGCCCGAGGTATCTTCCATCACCGCATCGCCAATCACCACATTGCCCGACTGATCCTTTTCCGCCATCGACCACAACGCCGACCAGCTTCCGACATCGCTCCAGTCGAACGTGGCGGGAACGACCACCGCATTGTCGGTCTTTTCCATGATCGCGTAGTCCATCGAGATGGACGGGCAGGCTTCGAAAGCCCGCTCGTCGAGGCGAAGGAAATCGAGATCGCGCGTTGCGCCGGTGAGCGCCTTGCGGCAGGCGGCGAGAACATCCGGCGCCCGATGCGCCAATTCGTCGATGAACTGGCGCGCCGGCAATAGAAATATCCCGCTGTTCCAGACATGCTCGTCGCACGCCAGCAGGCGCTCGACCGTCACTAGGTCCGGCTTCTCGACAAAGCTTGCAACATTGCGAATGGGGGAAGCGGCTTCCAGCTCGTCGCCCATCCGGATATAGCCGAACCCGGTCGCCGCCGATAAAGGCCGAACGCCGAACAGGACGAAGCGACCGTACCGCGCTGCCGTGACGCCCGTCGATATCGCGGCGCGAAACGCGGCGTGATCGCGCACCCAGTGGTCGACCGGCATCGCCAGTATCACGGCATCGGGATCGCTCTCGCTGGCGAGCAATGCGGCAACCGCGACAGCGGGAGCGGTATTCCTTCCGAACGGTTCGAGCACGATGGTCGGACGATCGACGCCGACCGCGCGCAACTGCTCGCCGATCGCAAAGCGATGCTCGGCGTTGGCGATCACCATCGGTTCGTCAAACAGCGAGCGATCGTCGACCCGCAGTGCCGTTTGCTGCAGCAAGGTGTTTTCGCCGAGCAGCGAGAGCAATTGCTTGGGATAGGTCTCGCGCGACAGCGGCCACAGCCGCGAGCCTGCGCCGCCTGACAGGAGAACGGGCACAATACGGCCGCGCGGTTCGATCATCGCCATTGCATGGTCCTTGGATCCTTCTTGCGATATTTTGACGTTGCGGATGATCAGAAGCCGCTTCCCGACAGGAATTCCTTGCGGATCGTGCGGATGATGATCATGATATCCAGGCGCATCGACCATCTCTCGATGTAGTGGAGATCGTAATCGATCCGCGAAATCGCAGGCCCGGACTGGGCAGTGCTTCCCCTGCAGCCGCTGACCTGCGCGAGCCCGGTGATTCCCGGCCGCGCCGTATGGCGCTGAAAATAAAATGGTACGAGGTCTTCGTAGGGCAGGTCCGCCGCCAGCATTCCCGGCACATGCGGCCGAGGCCCGACCAGCGACATGTCGCCCTTGATCACGTTGATCAGTTGCGGAATTTCGTCGAGGCTGGTCTTTCGCAAAATTCGCCCCACGCGCGTCACGCGCGCGTCGCCCTCGACTGTCTGCCTTATGCCCCGCACGTCGCCCGCGTCGTTGCGCATGGTGCGAAACTTGTAGATCTTGAAGCGGCGGTTTCGATAACCGTACCGGTATTGATAGAACAGCACCGGGCCCGGCGACGTCGCCTTTATCGCCACTGCAATCGCGATCAGGAGAGGGGCGAAGAACAACATTGCGCCGCTTGCCGCAGCGATATCGAAGATCCGCTTTGCAATCGACGACGACGGCTCAGTCCGCGCGACACGGCGCGAACGCCGGCGGCCTCGATACGCACCATACGTACCGCCGCCGGCAAACTCGACAGGACGGACCGATATCTGCGTTCGCTCTCTTCGAATCGGCGTGACGTTGTTCCGATCGAAGTTGGCTGTCACAATCGAGGCCATGACTCTCCTCTCTGCTGGAATCGGATGGTGACCGAGGAATGCTCAAGTTGCTCGGACAGAGCATGACGATTCCGCAGCAGCGAATGTCAGCCCTTTCGCAGTCGCTAAGACTTTCCAGAATCTTGAGCGAAATTTGGCGCGAAAGCGAAAATGTCGCTCACGACGCCGGAACTGAGTCCGTCGCGCAATTTGTGCGACGCGATATTTCGTTTTGTTCGGAGGCGCTTAGTTTCGATTTGCCCGGTTAATGAGCTGCGTGTGAATCGACGCTGCTATGCATTAGCGAAAATCGCGGAACAAAATCCATTGTCCGGTTCTCGACATTTCGATCGAACAAATGCAGCGCGCTGCACGGGCAACAAATGACCGTCACGTCGTTGTTTTGAACGAGGATTGTTTATCGAACGCAGCGATACGCCGCAGCCTGACGGCAGACACAATGGTTAACGCGCACGAGCTGGTGCTGTCATCGCAAGGCTGCGGAAGAAAATAGAGGCGGCAGCGATTCGCGAGCCGTCCACTTCACGGAACAATTCCGGGGAGGCGCCCATGATGGCCGAACGTCTGCATAGCCGCGCGCTGGTGCATCACGACAAATTGTCGAGATCGTCGCCCGACCGCAGGCTGAGGAACCGTATTCTGGTCGGCAACGCGATTGCGTGGATCACGATCGCAGTTCTGATCCGTCTAATCTTTTTCTAGAGGCTGCCCGTCGGCTTCTAGAGGCTGCCCCTCGGCGCATCATGGATTGACCGCCGCGCGGTTCCATGATCGACATCTTAAATCATGCACCGATCCGCGGCACCTTCGCGCTCCGTTAACGCATCAGCGCCGGCCGATACGCGCATCTATGCGGTCGGTGACATCCACGGTCGGGCCGACCTGTTGAGCGAGATCACGGCGCGTATCGATGACGACATCCAACGCAGACCGATCGCGCGCACGGTCGAAGTCTATCTCGGCGACTACATCGATCGCGGCCCGCACTCCAGGACGGTGATCGACCTGCTCGCGGTCCGGCTCGTCGCCAATCGCGCGGTGTGTCTGCGCGGCAACCACGAAGCTGTGATGGAAGGGTTCCTTCAGGACCCGGCCATCCTGAAATATTGGCAGCCATTGGGCGGCATGCAGACGCTTGCATCCTACGGCATCGAGCTGCGCGACGAGACCGAGACGGCTCTCGACCTGCATCGGCGCTTCCTTGATGCGTTTCCGCGTGCACACGAATTGTTCATGCAGTGCTTGTGCAATCAGT
Organism: Bradyrhizobium sp. CSA112; assembly: GCF_029051645.1. GTDB lineage: Bacteria > Pseudomonadota > Alphaproteobacteria > Rhizobiales > Xanthobacteraceae > Bradyrhizobium. Next base: position 28,132 of record NZ_JAACFS010000046.1, on the reverse strand, counting down.
TCAGTTGCGGTGATTTCTCGTTCGTGCATGCCGGCATTCGCCCGGGAATCCCGATCGCGCAACAGGATGTTAACGATCTGATTTGGATTCGGAACGAGTTCCTCGAGTCCACACGTGATCACGAAAGATTCATCGTGCACGGTCACACGCCGGTGCCCCATCCGGATATCCGTCATAACCGAATCAACATCGACACTTGTGCATGGCGGACGGGAACCTTGACCTGCATCGCGATCGAAGGATCGGCGATCCTGTTCTTGTGACACGCGTGAAATGACTTGTGATTGCGTGCGCGCATCTTGGGCAGATGGAACTCCCGCATACATTCTTTCGCCTTGTTTGCTTCTTTATCATCGGCGGCTGTACGTGCACTCACGGAGATGCAGCCATGCAGCAACGGTCGTCCAGCGCCGGCCTGACGCTTCACTTTCTTCTTTTCGTCCTTGCGATCGCCGGCATCAGTGCCGGTCTTTCAGTTCAAACCTCTGCACAAACGCCTCCCTCCGCATCATCTGCGGAGGGTTACATTCTTGGCCCGAACGACCGAATCAGGCTGAAGGTCTACGGCGAGCCTGACATCACCGGAGAGTATGAAATCAACAATAACGGTCAGGTTTCGATTCCGCTCGCGGGCCACATCAAGGCTGCAGGCGCGACGACGCGACAACTCGAAAAGTCGATCGCATCCGCGCTCGCAAAGGGAATCGTGCGCGATCCCCGCGTGAACGTCGAGATCGCGCAGTATCGCCCGTATTACATCCTCGGCGAGGTCAAGAAGAGCGGCGAGTACCCGTATCGTCATGGGCTCACCGTGCTGGATGCGGTGGCGAGCGCCGGCGGATTCACCTATCGGGCAAACGAGAACAAGGTCTTTCTGCGCCGGGCAGGCGCCGGCACGGAAGAGACCTACCCTCTCGACGCGCCCGTTCCGGTTTTTCCGGGCGACAACATTCGGGTTCCGGAGCGCTACTTCTAGCATCGTGGAACTGCAGATGAGGTGATGCGCTCGCGCGGTGGATGACGGCGTTTGTGTTGCGCTGTCGTCACAATCGGCGTTTTGCAATGCGAAATATTTTGCGATGCGAGGAAAACTTTTTCCGGCAAGGCGCGTTGCAAGCGAGCGCATCACTTCAATCTCACAATTCAACACCTTGCGCCCGCGTACCCGAGTATGAGGCCTGCCTTTCTTATGCGCAGTCGACGATCATTTTCTGAGCGATGGGCTTCGCCCGTTAAGTGTTCGCCGCCTTCGCGCTCCCGCAAGGGATGGGTGATGGGATTCGAGTTTGCACTTGCATGGACGAATGCGTCCGAAAGAAGCGGAGAACGATCGCGTTCCATACGCGTATCCGGCCGGCGCCACTTCAACCTCTTGCCGGCGCCGGCCGCTGCAATCCTGCTGGGTCTCGGATCGTCGGCGCATGCGCAGGCGATCCCGTGGACCAGCGGAGAATTCGCCTCACCCTGGAACGCACAGAAGATCTTTGAGCCGTCATCGCTGCCAGACAGGACCGACCCAGAAACCCGCGAAGAGATACCGCCCGAGGACATGCCGGTGAAGAAGCGACAACACCCTGGCTATGAACCCATCGGTATTCGCTCCGGCTCCTGGATGTTCAACCCGTCGCTGACCGCCGGTACCTTTTACGACAGCAACGTCTTTGCGTCGAACACCGCGCCCCGTTCCGATATCGCGGCGGTGATCGAGCCGACGCTGCGCGCGCATTCGCTATGGGGGCGGCATGGCGTCGATCTGAAGCTGGATGCGCAGTCGACGACCTATAGCCAGTTTTCGAGCCTGAACCAGACCAATGCCAGCCTGAAGGGCAATGGCTGGCTGGACATTACGAAAGACACGATGCTGCTGGGCAGCTTTCAGATCGCACATCTGAACGAAGGCGTCGGCACGCTCACTTCCCCCGCTAACGCCATATCGCCGACACCATACAATCTGATGTCCGGCGACGTCACGCTGCGCAAGGAATTCAACCGGCTGACGACCTCGGTCGGCTTCCGTACCGATTCCTACGACTACGGATCGACGCGCGCGCAGGACGGCACCATCATCAACCAGGACGCCCGCGACGGACAGATCTACGCGCTGCACAGCCGGATCGACTATGCGATTTCTTCCACGCTCGGCTGGTTCGGCGGCGTGGAAGGCAATCAGCGTGACATCCGGGGGACGCCGGGCCACACGCTGGACTCGCAAGGCTATCGCGCGCTGACCGGCGTCACCGTCGGCTTGAGCAATCTGGTGACCGGCGAGTTCGGCGCCGGCTATGTCCAGCAGCGCTTCGACGATCCGTCGATCGGCAACATCGAGGGTCCTTCCTACCGCGCGCGGCTGACGTGGCGGCCCACCCGTCTGCTCGACGTGCATTTCAATGCCGAGCAGCTCGTGACGCAGACCACCGACACCAGCGCCACCGGCGTGCTCGCCAATGCAGTCCAACTCGGCCTCGATTACGAACTGCGACGCAACATCATCGTGTCGCTCGCAGGCGGTTACGAGAACGACAAGTTCTTCGGTCAGCTCCGCAAGGACAACGTGCTCACATCGGACACCCGCGTCAAATATCTCGTCAATCGCTTCGCGGCCGTGTCCGCCTACTACCGCTACACCAAGCGCGACAGTGACGTCCCCGTCTTCAGCTTCGACAAACACCTGGTAGGCATGAATGTTACAGCGCAATTCTGACCTGCCCTATGTGATCCCCGACGAGCCTCAAAGCCGTCCAGCCGAAGGCTGGCAGTATCCGACCGTCGATTTGCGCGAGATGGGCCGCATCCTGCGCCGCCGCTACAAGATGGCGCTGCTGCCGGCTGTCGCGCTGCTTGGCCTGGCGGTGATCTATTTGTTGTTCACCACCACGCTATATACGGCGACGTCGACCGTGCTGGTCGATCCGCGCCGCGCCAATGTCGTCGAGACCAACCAATCCGTGCTGTCGAACTTCGGCACGGACGATGCGACCATCGAAAGCCAGACGCTGCTGATCCAGTCGGTTGCGATACTGGTGCGCGTCGTCGGCAAGCTGAAGCTGACGGACGATGCGGAGTTCAGACCAAAACCCGGCCTCCTCGATCCGATCAAGGGGCTGTTCCGCAGCAATGGGCCGAGCGACGGCGCCAGTCCCGAGGACGCCGCCAAGTCGCGATCGGTGGAAATCCTTCAGAGACGGATGAAGGTCACACGACAGGGCACGACCTTCCTCGTCGACATCGCCGTCAATTCGGAATCGCCGCAGAAAGCCGCCACCATCGCCAACGCGATAGCCGACGCGTATTTCGACGAGCAGGTTCGCGCCAAATACGAGGCTACGCGCATTGCCGCGAATTGGCTCAACGGCCAGATCGACGACTTGAAATCGCGGGTCGTCGCCTCCGAAAAGGCGGTCGAGGACTATCGTTCCGCCAACAATTTGATGGTCTCGCAAGGCGTCACGCTCAACGACCAGCAGATCACCGACCTCAACAACAAGCTGATCGCCGCGCGCGTGCAAACGGCGGAGGCACGGGCCAAATACGAGCAGGTCCAGGACATTGCCAAATCGGGCGGCGATCCCGGCGGCATCAATGCGGCCATTTCCTCCGAAATGATCACGAAGCTGCGTACCCAGTTCGCCGACATCGCCAAGAACGAAGCTGACCTGTCGAGCAAATATGGCGCGCGTCATCCTCTCGTCGCCAACGTCCGGGCCCAACGGCGCGACACCCAGAAGCTGATCAACGAAGAAATCCGGCGAATACTGGAGAGCACGAAGCACGACTACGACGTCTCGCGTTCACGCGAAGCGTCGCTGCAGCAAAGTCTCGACCAGCTTCAAGGCGTATCCACTTCCTCAAGCCAGGCGCAGGTGCGCCTACGCGAACTGCAGCGCGAGGCCGAGGCCAACCGCACGCAATATGAATCCTATCTGGCGCGCTCCAAGGAGACGACGGCGCAAGAGAGCCTGGAGATGCCGGACTCCCGGATCGTGACCAAGGCCAGCATTCCGATCAGGCCGTCATCGCCCAAGACGATGCTGATCCTCGGCCTTGCCGTGATGCTCGGCCTCGGCGCAGGAAGCGTGCTGGCGTTTCTCGCCGACTATCTCGACGGCCGCGTGAAGACACTCGAACAGGCCGAAGCCATTTCGGGCGTGCCCGCGCTTGCCGCGGTTCCGTTGATCGGCGCGCGGGAGCTGGCCGGCCTTGCCCGGCGCGGTCGCCGCGAACTCGACCGCTATGACCCGAAGACCACGAAACTGTTGCCGCCGGCGCTGCAGCCGCCCTTGACGCGCTACGCGATCGACGAGCCCGGCACGTTTTTTGCGGAAGCGATCCGTGCCGTTCGCCTCGCGCTGCAACGCACGATGCGATCGCAGCCGGTGAAGGTCGTACAGGTCACCTCCGCGCTCGACAGCGAGGGCAAAACCACGCTTGCCATCAACCTCGCGCAGTCGCTGGCCATGCTCGGCATCCGAACGCTCCTCATCGATGGCGACCTCCGCAACCCGCAAGTGACCCGCGCACTCTGTCCGCGCGCCGATGCCGGACTGTTGGAAGTGGCGATCGGCCAGACCGCGCCGGAGCACGCCATTCTGGTGGATCGCAGCACCGGACTATCGATTCTGCCGTCTACCCCCATCAAGGAGGTCGAATTCATCACGGAGCTGATGTTCTCCGATCGGATCGTCGACGTTCTCGATCACTTCCGTCACCGCTACGAGTTGATCGTGATCGACTCGCCGCCGCTGGTGCCCCTGGTCGATGGCCGCGCCCTCGCCGAACTGGCCGATCGCATCATTCTGGCGCTGGCGTGGGACCAGACTCCGGGCGAGGTGCTGTCCCATGCCATGGACCTGCTGGCCCCGGTCCGCGACCGGGTCATGGGATCGGTGTTGACTCGCGTCGATCTCAGCCGCCTGCAGTTCTATGACTATTACCGCAGCTCGGCCTACCTCAAGCCGTACGGCGCCGCGAGCCTCCATGCCGGAGCAGCGCGGTGAGAGCGCGCGGACCGTTGAACGGATCGACCGGCGTTGCCCAGGCGCATCGTCGCCCCCTTGCATTGGCGGCGCCGCGGCCGGCTTCCCATGCGCGCGGGCGCATCACCAATGCCGACGCGTTCATCGAGCAGATCGCGGCCTGCCTGATGCTGCTGGCTGTGATGGCAACGTTCACGATCTCGTCCTCCGTCCTGACCAACTTCAAAATCCACTATTTGACGGCGGGCGGAAACTTCTACGAAAAGCTGCACCCGGCGACCTATTTCACGCTGCTCGCATTCTCCTTCCTGCTGATACGCAGCCGCGGTCCGATCGGCGAGATCAACCGGATGTTCTCCGAATCGAAGCTGCTGCTGGCGTATCTGCTCTGCTGGCTGTTTCTGCTGATCCAGGTGTTTGTGCTCGAACGCCCGTTCACGGTGATCATCGACACGTTTCTGCTGCCGATCCTGATCGCGATGGTGATGTGGCAGTTGCCGGGCGCGCAAAAGCGCGCGCTGGTCTGGGCCATTCACCTGACGATCCTCCTGAACGTCGTGCTCGGATATTATGAATATTTCTCCGGCCACCGGCTGATCCCGTTGACACTCGGTGACGTCCTGGTGGCGGGAGAATGGCGCTCTGCGGCGCTGCTGGGCCACCCGCTCACGGCATCCGGCGTCGTTGGCGCCTACGTGCTGGCGCTGGTGCTTCGTCCGGCGATCTGTCCGCCGCTGCTGGTGCGGCTGCCGCTGATCGCTTTCTGCCTGGGATCGCTGATGGCCTTTGGCGGCCGAACCTCGCTGGTCACGGTGCTGGCGATGATCGGGCTGGTCGGAGGCTTTGAGGCGTTCCGCCTGATGCGGGGCAGGCGAATGCCGCTTCCCGCGGCAATTCTCGCAATCTGCGTGCTGTTTGCTGCAGGCGCCATCATATTCGCCGCGCTCGACCTCGGCATTTTCGACAAGATGCTGCTGCGCTTCTCCTCGGACAAAGGCAGCGCGCTGGCGCGCTTCGCCACCTTCAACCTGCTCTCGCATTTCGATTGGCATGAGCTGATCCTCGGCCCCAACCCGGTTCGGGTGAATGCGTTGCAGGCGCAGCTCGGCCTCAACTACGGCATCGAGAATTTCTGGATCGCCTCCATCGTTCAGTTCGGCCTCGTCCACACCATTGTTCTGACGATCGGGCTGGTCTGCTTCTTCGTCGAATTGCTGCGCCGTTCGAGCGGCGCAGTATGGGCAATTGTGCTGCTGATCGTCGTCATCGCCGCCAGTTCGGTGAGCTTCTCGTCGAAGAACATTCAGCTCGCGCAGTTCGTAATCCTCATTTCGGTCTTGCTGCCGCGCGAGCAGCGGCGCGTTGCCGCGCCCCAGCACGTCCGCAACCCTGTCAGCTACCGGTCAGTTCCGGCATAACTTTGGGATTCTCTTTCGCATGACCATCTATGTCGACAACACCCATCTCGGACGTCACGTCACCGGCCTCGAACGCATCACGCTTGAGCTGTTCTCCGCGGCGGCGCTTGCGCCGCTCGATGTCGTGCCGGTGAAGGCGCAGGGGCTTCGCCAGATGCTGACGACGCAGACCCTGGGTTTGCCGATGCGGCTCGCCGCTTCGTCCTCTATCCTGCTGTGTCCCGGCTTTCCGCCGAGTCCGCTGCTGCGGCCGTTCGCTTCGCGGGTGATCCCCTATATCCACGATGATTTTCTGATCACGCGGCGCGCCGAGCTCAACATGCGGGCCCGGCTCTATATGGCGGGGCCGTTCAAGTTCGCGCTGCGTCACTATCCGCGCTTTCTGGCCAATTCCGGCGATACGAAGCGGAAACTTGCCGCGCATTGCCGCCCCGACGCGGAAGTGACGCTCTATCGGCCCTCCGTCCGCAACGTATTTGGCCTGGACCCTGACGCGCGCACTGAACGGAGCGCACAGCCCCGCCCCCTTCGGCTGATCGCGCTGGGCACCGTAGAGCCGCGCAAGAATTTCCGCGCGGCGGCGAAAATCCTCGACGCGCTGCGCATGCAGGGATTTCCGGAAGCGACGCTGGATATCGTCGGAAGGCCGGGATGGGGTAACGACTGGCAAGCCCTCGAGACCTGCCCCGGAGTCACCTTGCACGGATATCAGCCGGCAGACGAGGTCCGTCGGCTGCTTGACGCCGCCGATATGTTCATCTGCACCTCTCATGACGAAGGCCTGGGGTTGCCCCTTCTGGAAGCGCAGTATGCCGGCCTTCCGATTGTCGCGCCCGATGCCGCCATTTTCCGCGAGGTGCTCGGCGAATCCGGCATCCACATCGATACCGCCAATCCCGCGTCTGCGGCCGCGCGGATCGCGGCGGCGCTATCGAACGAGGACTGGCGCTCCCGATACGTGATGCAGGCGGAGCAGAATCTGGAACGCTGGAACGATCTGGCAAGCAGCGACCGCGAAGCGGTCATCAGCCTGATCGCCCGTCTTGCCGCCTGACATCAGCCCTTCCAGGAAATTCGAGTCCGGAGTACCGCCGCCTTGCATGACACCAACGCCACAAGGCATCAGGATGGGTTGCGGATCATTGCGGCCGGCGCGGTGGTGGTCCTGCACTATTCCGATTACTTCAGGGACGTGCCTGTCGGCCGCTTCTTGGTCGCGCACACCTGGCATTTCAATCTGTTCGTCGATCTGTTCTTTGTCGTCTCCGGCTTCGTCATCGCCCGTCAGTATTTCGGCCGCGTCAACGATACCGCATCGATCGGCCGATTTCTCTGGCGTCGCCTTGCGCGCATTTATCCGCTGCATCTCGCCACGCTTGCCTTCTATGTGGCGCTTGCCGGCGCGCTTCATTTCGGCGCCGCCCGAACGGACAACCCGGCCCGTTACCCGCTTTCCGACCTGCCCGCGCAGTTCCTGCTGCTTCACGCCTTCATCGGCGAGCGCCTGACGTTCAACTTCCCGAGCTGGTCGCTGTCGGCGGAGATGTTCTGCTATCTGCTTTTCCCGCTCGTCGCGCTGATCGCGCAACGACGTAAGGAGGCGGTCATCGCGCTGGTGGTTGTTACCGCGCTCGCCAACTCCCTTTGGGCAACGGCAGCAGGAACGACGCCCTGGGCCGACTGGATCAACCAAGGCGGTGCCTTCAGGGCGCTGCCGGCCTTCAACCTCGGCGTGGCCTGCTACCTGTTTCGCGACCGGATCGCGCATTGGCCCGCAATTCCCGGTGCGCTGGCCGCATCGCTGGCGGCGTTTATCGCGCTCGGCTCCATGCTGCCGGCGATGACCGCCCTGGTGGCGATCTACGCCATCGCGGTGCTCGCCGTTCAGGCGGACTGTGCGGGACGCGAGACGCTGCTGTCGCGGCTCCGCTTCGATCGCTGGTCGCCGCTGACCTATTCCTGCTACATGCTGCATATTCCGGTTGCGACCCTCGTCATCACCTTCGGATCGCGGCTGCTTTCCCTGTCGGCGCATGAGCGGCTGATCCTTGCGCCGGCGGCGATCGTCGTTCTTGCATTCGCAAGCGTCGTCTCACTGCGCACGTTCGAAACGCCGCTGCGGCGATATCTGACCGAGGCTTACGACCGCCGCGCGATCAGGCCCGGAGCATCTCCCGCGATCTCGCGGCAGGAGGGCACGTGATGACGGTCGTGGAGCGCATAGCGGCAAACCCGCGATCGCTGAGCGTCGCGCATGCGAAGGCCAGAAGCCGCGACGGCATCGTCGACGCCATGCGCGGCATCGCCATCCTGATGGTAATCGGAATCCATTCGCTGCCGCAGCCGCTCGACGCTATCTGGGCAACATCACTTGACGCGGCGCTGCGGCCCTGCGTGCCGGTCTTCCTGTTCGTATCGGGATATCTGACGGCGCTTTCCGGCCGCGTGCCGCTTGCGAAACGGTTAAAGGCGGCCTTGATCCCCTACGCGATCGCGTTCGCCGCCGCCTATGCCTACATGGCGCTACACAATCCGGCGATGGACCACCGCATCACCACGACGCTCGCCCGGTTCGGGCTGGGATACGTGTTCGTCTACTATTATGTCTTCGTCTATATTTGTTGCACGTTCGGCCTATGGCTCGTTCTTGCGGTCGGCGAGACCGGACGGACGGATTCAAGAAAACGGATCGCGGCTCTGCTGATACTTTCGATCGGCTGCGGTTTGCTTGCCGGCAGTTATCTCGACCCGGCCATCTCCAGGCTCGGCGCCTCGGACGCGTTGCTCGACGAAGTCCGTATGCGCGACATTCCATTCTGGTTCTCGTTTGTCGCGCTCGGCGCGCTGACCGCGCTATTCGCTGACCTGACCGACCAGCGCATGCGCCGCTCGCTGCTTGGCGCCATGCTTGGGGCCTACATGCCCTATGCCGTCGTGCGCATTCTCAACCTTGGCGACGCCGCCACCTACGATTCGACCGCGTTCTTCCTCTATGCAGCCCTGTTCTGCGCTTCGCTGTTCGCAATCCAACCGGGATCGCCGCTGCTTGGATGGATCGGCTCGGGCAGCTACTTCATCTATCTCTGGCACATCTTCATCGTCATGGCGCTGCGCGATCACACGCCGCTGCGCCAGCTCGGCGGCGTCGCCAGCTTTGCCGTTAGCTGCGGCTTGACTGTCCTCCTCTCTACGGCCGCGCTGCTCGCCGTCCGGCAGCTCGCCTCCCCCCGGCTCTGCCGCTGGTTGGGGGCCTGAGCGATGCTCCTGAAACACACCCTGCTCTATCTGCCCGCGCAATTCGTCGGACCGCTGTTCCAGCTTCTGGCGATGATCGTATGGACGCATGTCGTCGACGAGCACACGCTCGGCGTCATCACGCTGATCACCGCCACGCACGAATTGCTGCAGATCGGTTTTCTCGCCTGGTGGTCGCAATATGCGCTGCGCTTCCTCGGACGGTATCAAGACGCCAACGACGCGCCTCGCTTCTATCGCACCGAAAACGTGGTCCTGCTGACATCCGTTGCGTTGCAAAGCGCGGCCGTCATCGGAATTCTGCTTCTGGTCATCGCGCCCGGCGCCAGAACGGGCCTTCTCGTTGCCACCGTCGCCTATGTGATTACCCGCTCTCTCAACCTCTACATCGGCGATCGCGCCCGCGCGCAGCAGCAGATCCGGGTCTACACGATCCAGCAGGTATTCGGGCCATCAGTCGGATTTGTCGCCGGCCTGGCGTTGATCGGACTATTCGGCAAATCGGCAGAATGGCCACTTGCCGGCTATGCGACGGCGCAGTTGATCGCCGTGCTGATCATTCTGCCGCGTATCCGCGGTGGATACAGCCTTTGGCCGGTCGACCGGGAAATCGTCGTGCACGCGCTGCGCTACGGCGTTCCGCTGATTGTCGGCGGCGCGCTCGGCTGGGTCGGCCTCAACGCGTCGCGCTTCATCGTCAACCAAATGTCGGGCGTGGCCGCAGCCGGACTGTTTGCGGTGGGTTACGGCCTCGGCCAACGCGCCGCGGCGGTAGCCGCCATGCTGGTGACGGCCGCCGCGTTCCCGCTTGCGGTAAAGAGCATGGAACAGGAAGGCAGCCAGGCCGGCATGCGCCAGCTTGCCGCCAACAGCGCGCTGCTTGTCGCGATCCTGGCGCCGAGCCTCGCCGGCATATTCATGCTGAGAATGGAGATCGTGCATTTATTGATCGCAGTGCCGTTCCAGGAGGTGACGCTCGCCATCCTGCCCCTCTCTACGCTTGCCGGCGCGATCCGCAACCTGCGCGCCCATTTCGGCGATCAGGTATTTCTCCTGCAGAACCGGACGCGCTGGATGATGGCCATCGCAGCGATTGACGCGTTGACGACCGTGGTGTTGAGCGCTCTGTTCCTGCCGCGATGGGGCCTCACCGGCGTCGCCGGCGCAACCGTGCTCGCGGCGCTGGCCGCCGCCATCGTCAGTTTCTCGATCGGGTTCACCAAGTTTGGCCTGCGCCTCCCGGTCGGCCATCTCGTGCGCATCGCATTGGCCACGATTGCGATGGCGGCGTTGCTGCGGATCTTTCCGGAAGCTCGCACCATTGCCGTGTTGGCCGCACATGTCGCGGCGGGCGCCGCCGTCTACTTCGCGGCGCTTGCCCTGCTCTACGCACCGACGCTGGTGCGAATGCTCCGCCCACGCCCGCAGCATTCGGGGGCATGAGCGTATCAGGCACGATCGGCGCCTACGACTTCCTGGCATTCTCGAACGCGCGCGCCATCGCGAACCAGAGCGGCTTCTTTTGCATCGACGAATCGAACGGTAGCGGCCGAGGCAGCCGTTGCGCGAGAGGATCCTTCTTCTTCGCCGCATCGGTATAGAACGAGTAGTTATCGGCCAGTTCCCAGGCTATCACCATCTTGACCGCCGGAACACGCAGCGCGTTGTTCAGGAACTTCTCGGCCGTCTCGGCGATCATGGCATCGCGGGTCGCGATGTCATCCGGAAACGTGTCGTCGCGCACGTCGAATTCGGTCAGATAGATATCGACGCCGCGTTCGGCGAGCGCGTGAAGGAATTCGACAAAGCGTCCGGGGTCGTGCGGATACCGCGGCTGCAGGTGACTTTGCAGTCCGACCGCATGCAACGGCACGCCGGCATGCTTCAATTCGTCGACCAATTGCAGCAAGCCGCGACGAACCGCGAGGCCGACGTCATCGTCGCGCTCGCTCTGCGCTTCGTTGAGAACCAATTTGGTCTTCCGGTCGACCGTCGCCACGCGCTCGAAGGCGCGGCGTACGTATCCCGTTCCGAACGTGTCGTACCACGGACCGAGCCTGTAACCGCCGGGCGCCTTGTGCCCGGGCCAGAACGGTTCATTGACGACATCCCATGAGTGCAGCTTGCCGACATAACGGGCAGCCACTTCCTCGATATAGGCATCGAAGAACCTCACGCGTTCGGCGCTGCTCATATTCTTGATCCATTGCGGAACCCATTCGTTCCAGATCAGGCAATGGCCCCGCATCGGAATGTTGTGGCTTGCACAGAATTGCAGCAGACGGTCCGCGCTCTCGAATCGCTTCGGCCCCGGTTGCGGCGCGATGGTTCCCATCTTCATCGCAATATCAGTCGTAACGATACGCGTCTGTGTCTGATAGAGCTCGCGATAGGCATGATCCTTGTCGATCACCGGACCCGCCGCCGCACCGAACACGATTCCGTTGCGCGCCGCGATGGCGCCGAGACTCTGTGCGGGCTGCGCGGCGAATACTCTGTTCTCGTACGACGCAACACTTGCGCCTGCGATGAGAGCGAGCGCATTTCGCCTCGACCACTCCTGCATAGCTGATCTCCATGATGTGAAGGATTCGTCGCAACGTCTTGTTGTTCGCAGCGCGACATCGCCATCGTTGCGTCGCATTAGTTCGTTTTCGTGACGATGCCGGTCAAGAAGATTTCGGCACACAGTTCCAGTCGCAAAAAGCGCGGGCATGTCGATGACCCCCGTGAATGCGTTCTCGATCACATCATCAGCAGGAGATCGACATTGTCGGAACCGCCAGCACCGTTGCAGCCTAGTCTCACTGTTGACGGGATAACGATAAATGTTCCCTCGCTTCCCGAAGCGGTCTCGTCGATCGTGTCGGCCGCGCAACATGGCGACAACTTCAGCGTCTGCACGCTCAATCTCGATCACGTTGTCCAGTTGCAGCAACATGCCAACTTTCGCGCCGCCTATCGCCGTGCTCGATTTGTCACAGCCGACGGGTTCCCGATCGTCGTGCTGAGCCGTCTCATGGGCACACGAATCGAGCGGACGACCGGCGCCGATCTCGTCGAACCGGTCTGCGCGGAAGCGCGAAAGAAAGGGCTCTCGGTCTTTCTGTTGGGCGCGAACGATCTCACGCTGACAATGACGGCGCGGCGTCTGTCGGAACGATTGAAGGGATTGCAGATCGCGGGTTGCCTTGCGCCGGGACCGGGGTTTGATCCTTATTCCAGCGAAGCCGACGCTGCGATCGAGCGTATTCGTGCATCGGGCGCCAGACTCTGCTTCGTCGCACTGGGCGCGCCACGGCAGGAACTATTCGCGGCGCGATGTCTCGACGAGTTGAATGGAACCGGCGTGCTATGCATCGGGGCGGCACTCGATTTCATCGCCGGCACACAGAGCCGCGCACCGTCTATCGCGCGCAGAACCGGGCTGGAGTGGGCATGGCGCATGCTGCGCGAGCCGCGCCGGCTCGGTCCCCGCTATGTCAGATGCATGAGCGTGGTGCCGCGTCTTGTTGCGCGAACCATTCCGCAAATTGTCCAGGCACGCATGAGGAAAGCGGCATGACTTCAACATTGACCCTGGCGCTGCGCGCGCGAAACGCCAACCGTATCAAGCCGCGCTACCAGATCTGCCTGATCCATCCGTTCGACCCGCGCGGCGAGAAGGTCGGCGGGCTCGAGACATACATCCGCGACTTCATCACGTTTCATCCGACCGACACCGATATTCTCTTTATCGGCGTCGACTCGACGGGCGATCTGGAGTTGGGAAAGCTTCACAGGCTGACATTCCGCGGCCGCGGTTTCGACTTCCTGCCGATCTTGCACTATTCGGACCAGCAGGCGCGCGAGGCGGCCCGCACGATCCGCACGTCGCTAACCGGACAGTTCTTCATGGCGCTGCTCCGCCACTTCGGCCCGATCGCAAGGCTGATCCGCGCCAGGCGATGCTCGGTCGATCTGCGGCGGGTTGAATTTTCGTGGCTGCCGGCAATTCTGCGGCTTCCATTCGTGCAGATGCTTCACGGCGAGGGCGCACCGAAATTGCAGATGGACTCGCTGCTCCGCAAATACGCCTTCGTCCACAACACCGGCGAGCGGTTTGCCGTCGCCATGAGCGAAAAATTCCTTTGCGTCAATCCGTTCATCACCGAGCGGTTGCAGCAGACCTATCCGCGCCGCAAGGACAAGATCGACACGCTCTGGACATGGGTCAATACGGATATCTTCAAGCCGCAACTCTGGCCGTTGAACTCTTCGCCGTTCCAGATCGTGTTCGCCGGCAGGCTCGATGAGTTCAAGGACCCGCCGCTGATGTTTCGCACGATCGATCGCCTGCGGCGGCGATTGAACGGCGATGTACGGTTTCACTATATCGGCACCAGCGATCCGCACCGGTTCGAAGAATTCGCTGCCATCGAGGACATCACCGTGCGCCACGGCTTCAAGGATGCCGCTGGCATGGCGGAGACGCTGGCAAGCGCGCATGCCGGCATCCTGACCTCCGAGTTCGAGGGCATGCCGCGTTGCGTGCTCGAGACCCTGGCGGTCGGCCGCCCCGTCGTTGCCATGCACCTGCCGCAACTCGAGCCCGTGATCCGCCCTGGCGTCAGCGGTTATCTCGTGGCGCGGGACGGCAGTCCCGATGACATGGCGGATGCGCTCGTCCAGCGGTTCGTCGACGTCCGGACTGCCATCGAGGCGGGCGCGATGAATCCGGTACAGGTCGCCGACTGTATCAGGTCGTTCACCCCGAGCACCCAGCTCGCGCGGGTGTTCCGCTATCATCAGGAAATTCAGGATGCGCGCGGACTTGCCGCCGCGGCGCCGACCTATTGAGGGCGCCGGCTTGAACATCCTGCTATTGACCAGCGAGTTCGCTCCCGCGATGGGAGGAATTGGGACTTACGCCCGAGAAATCGCTGCGGCCGCCAGCCGCCTCGGCGCCAAGGTCACGGTGGTGGCGCCCGATTACGCGCGGCAGACCGACGATGACGATCGGTCGCTGCCCTTCGAGGTCGTTCGATTTCGCGGCGGTCTGCATTCCATGCGCGACATGCCGCGCAAGATTATGCTGGCGCGCCGCGGCGTCCGCGGCGATCGATACGATGTGGTCCATGCCGCCGATTGGCCGTTCTTCATTCCGCTCGCGCTTTCGAGATGGCGGACACCCGCGCGGGTATTGATGACGGTGCATGGCACCGAGATCAACGAAACGCAGACGCCGCTGAAACGCATGGCGATACGCAGCGCCGGAGTGTTCGGGCCGCGAACGGAGGTTGTCGCCAACAGCCGATTTACCGAGTCTCTGTTCCGCGAGCGGTTTGCCGTCGACCCGCGCAGGATCAGCGCGATCAATCTGGGCGTATCGGAATTCTGGTTCGGCGCGCAAAGGAAACGCCGTGAGGTTCGCCTGGCCCATCGTCTGCCGGAAGACCGGCTGGTGATGATCACGGTCGCGCGGATCACGCGCCGCAAGGGCCATCATCTGACGCTCGATGCACTGTCGCGACTTCCCGACGACCTGCGCGATCGCATCACGTGGCTCGTGATCGGCCCGGACGGCGAAGCCGATTATGTCGGCGATCTCAAACGGGCTGCCGGCCAGGCGGCCTGCGACATTCGTTTCCTCGGCCCGCAGACGAACGAGGAGATTCACGATCTCTACGCGGCTTCGGATTTCTTTTGCTTGACGGGACTGCCCGACACGACCGGCCGGGTGGAGGGATTTGGCTTGGTCTATCTCGAGGCCGGAGCCGCCGGCCTGCCGAGTGTTGCGACCGACGTCGGCGGGGTGCCTGACGCCGTGCTCGCCGACGAAACCGGAATTCTCGTGCCGCCGTCAGCGGAGAGCATATCGCAGGCGATCGCCGAGCTCGCCGCGGATCGGGGCCTGCGCGCCATTCTCGCGGCGGGCGCATCCGCCCATGCGCGCGCCCTTTCGTGGGAGCGATGCGCGGCGACGACCTATGGCCTGGCCTATGCCGGCAGGCGGGCATCCGCGGGTCACGCCTTCGGAACAGTGGCATGAAGCTGGTGGTCGCGACCGCGATGCTGCTTGCGCTCGCGACTGGCGCAGCACGTGCGGATAGCGAGAACTGTCGCAAGAGCCGCGAGTATCTCCTGGGAACTCCTGGCGGGGAGCTGTCCCTGACGCCGCAGGCCTACAACGACCTGTTCAAGACCTGCATCGCGACATCGGCCATGTCCAACGTGAAGGATGCATACATCCTGAGAGATGGCGGCATCGCCGTGATCCCCAAGCAGGACAGCGTTTCGGCAACGGCCGCCACGCTTGCGCAGTTCTGCGACGCTCATCCGCACGGCGTGCTGCGCTTCATCACCCGCAAGGAAAAGCTTTCCATCCGCTCCGTAACCGACGTCGCACGGATGTCGTCGACCTCGTCGACGCCTTGCAAGAAGATCAAGGGTCTTTCATAGCGCCCGCGCGCGTTTTCGAGGTCTCACTTTTGCCGATTGTAGTATTCCGGCATGGCGTGCGGATCCATCGCCTGTTCGGCCCTGCGACCGAGAAAGAAGAAGCCGCTGGCCGCGTCTGCCGCGGCCCGGCCACGGCCGAACGCGTCGAGATACCTGATCCAGAAGAATGGCAGCACGATCAGGCGTGACAGCTTGTTGCCCGCGCCAAGCGCACGCGAGAAATAGCGGATCGACCATGTCAGCGCCACGCCGGCGCCACCGACCGGCCCGGCGCTGATTTCGGAAAATCGCCTGAACAGCCAGCGGTGGCCGCTCTGCGTGAAACGCGAGAAATCGTAGGCCCGCTCGTGCACCTGCTGCATGAACGGCGTCTCTGCATAGACCAAGCCCTCCAGCCGGAGCACCCGATGCAACTCGGCAACGACGGTTGCCGGTTCCAGCACATGTTCCAGCACCGCCTGCACCCAAACACCATCGAACACGCCGTCCTCGAACGGCAGTTTGTGGGCGTCGGCCACCAGCACGGTGTACGGCGAGGCATAGACGTCGGTGCCGACGAGTTCGATGGTATCATCCCTGTAAAGTTCGTCTGCGCCCGAACCGATCGTCCCGCCGCCGACCACGAGCACGACAGGCCGCTTCGACTCCCGCTTCAGCAGATCGATGAATTTCGTGGTGTTGGAGACCGCCACCGGGTTACCCCCGAAGGTAAGGCGATGCAGCCGCGACCCGATGGAACGGCGGCTGACGTCCCGCTGCAGCACCGAGCCGCTCTCGGCATCGTACATTCTGCGTTCAAAAATACTGTCTGCAAAATCGATCAGCACCGGTTGCGCGCCGATCATGGGAAACCCGGCCCTGCTAAATTCGCAGGCACGGTTCGAACAGGACGGCTGTGACCACGCGTTCCGCAGCGCCGACGAACAGCGAGGACAGCGAAGACGTTGCTTCCAGTTAGCAGGTTCCGTATTCGCTACCGAATGATCGACGGTAGAAAGCTGCAAAGAAAGACCTCGTATATCATTTCTTGCGCCCTGCCCGCTCCTGGTTCGCAACCGATGCTATTTCGAATGCGATAACAGCGCAACAATGCGGGGCCGGGGAACAATTCGGATGGTTGCAATGTGGACGTCGCAGGCAGCTACAGCCAGACGCCACCGTGAGGGCATGCCGAAACGCAACGCACGAACCCGCCCTGTTGTTTCGAACAAAATTTTAGGATTTCTCAAAACGCCTACCCACCGGCTTGCTTCGCATGGCGAACCGGCCCGGCCGCATCGGCCTCACGCAACCCAGCATTCATGACACGACCGATTGGAGTTCCTGGTCACGTAGCTGTCGGCCCCCGAACGAACCTGAAAACGGTGCATCCACGTGATCAGATCAAGAGCAGATGATCCGCCGTCAGCGACGCCGCGCCGGCGAGCGTGAGAGATGCATTAGTGTCATGTCCGGCGGTGTGGGCGGACTACAAGACTTCCCTTCCCTCATGCTTGCGTTGATCGCGGCCGGATATGCGGCTCACCGATAAAATTGTTTGATAGAAGCAACCTTTGATACCTCACGAGAATAATGTCGGCTAAGATCGAGCGATCATGTTGCTGCGGGTCGATTTGCTCAGGCTCTCACAAGAACTGCCGATGTCCATGGAGTGAACTCAATGCGCCTGTTTGCAATGATGATCGTCGCTGCCCTGACGACGGTGCCTGCAAATGCAGGCGAACTGACGGGAACGCTCCAGAAGATCAAGGAGACGAACAGGATCATCCTCGGCATTCAGGAAGCCTCGGTGCCATTCAGCTATCTGGACGGGGATCAAAAAGCGATTGGATACGCCCTCGATATTTGCATGAAGATCGTCGACGCGGCCAAGCGCGAACTCAAAGTATCGAACATTGCCGTCGAGACGCTTCCGGTCACATCGTCCAATCGCATTCCACTCATGATGAACGGAACGGTCGATCTCGTCTGTTCTTCCACCACCAACAATGCGGAGCGGCAACGCCAGGTGGCGTTCACAAATTCGCATTTCCTGTCGGCGACCCGCTTTGCCGCGAGGAAATCCGACAACATCACAACGATCGATCAGTTGAAAGGCAAGGCTGTTGTCGCGATATCGGGCTCGACCAACATGGTGCAGCTCAACCAGGTCAATACCGCACGAAATCTCGGCATCACGGCGCTCGCCGCCAAGGACCAGGCGGAGGCGTTCCTCATGCTGGAGACCGGCCGCGCGGCCGCCTATGTCCTCGATGACGTGCAACTCGCCGTCGCGATCGCGAGATCAAAGGACCCGTCTGTCTACATGATCAGCGAGGAAACCTTATCCAGGGCCGAACCTTATGGGATCATGCTGCGCAAGGACGATGCCCCCTTCAAGGCCGTGGCCGATCGAGCGACCGCGGAGCTATACACGAGCCCGGAGATTGAAGCGATCTACAGAAAGTGGTTCGAATCGCCGGTGCCGCCCAACAGCCTGAATTTCAAGACTCCGATGTCGGCGGTTTTGCGCAAGGCGCTTGCCCATCCATCGGACAGTCCGGACCCTGCAAGCTACGAGCGTTGAGGGCGCCGACGGCCAGCACGCTCCACGAGACGTCGCTTTCGCCAACCTGTCCGTGTTCTCGGGGTGGCGGACGCTGTTGCACTATAAGCGCCCATCTCGGACGCACGCGGGGTGAGGGTCACAGGTCCTTTTCGGCGAGTTCGCGAAACTCGTCGGGAACGGAGCGAGGGGTGCCCAGCGTCACCGAGCCGTATCCAATTGCATCCCATCCGAAGCGATCGCGGATCTTGTCGACGGCACGGTCGGCCGCCCATCGTGCCATGCCAATTTTAGTGCCGGGGCAGCGGCGTTCATCTTGAAGTCCAAGCGGAAGTTCAAGCTCCAGATCCCAGTGCTCTTCGAGATGCGACACAGAGATCGCCAGGAGCGAGATGGTCTTCTCATCCGGGTGTTCTGCGAGGGCCGCGCGCACTAGATCCTCGGCAATCTCGGCGAGGATCACGGTCGCGGAAATCGGTGCGTCGAGCGTCATCGAGCGGGTAACCGATTTCAGATTGGCGAAGCGAACGCGAACCGTCACGGTCCGGCCAGGCCTGGATTTGGCGCGGAGCCGGCTGCCGATTCGGTCAGCGAGGTGCAGCAGGGTTGGTCTAAAAATGTGCTCTTCGGCAGGCTTCCTGCCAATTGCCGATTGCGCTCCTGCCGATCGAGCCCGGCGGCGAACCTTGATTTCCCGTCGATCGCGATTCCATGCCAGCGCTGCAAGTTTCTCTCCTGCCGCGGGACCAAGCAACCGCTCAAGCGACCATCCCGGTGTCTTTGCCAACTGCCCGATAGTCAGCACGCCCATCTCGGCGAGCCGCGCCTTCGTGACCGGACCCACTCCCCACATCAGTTCGACAGGCAAGCGGTGAAGGAATTCCAGCTCTGTCTCGGGATCGATGATCAGCAGCCCGTCGGGCTTGGCCACTTGCGAGGCAATTTTTGCCAGATGCTTGGTGCGCGCCACTCCGACTGAGATCGGAAGGCCCAGCTCCGCTCGCACGCGCTGGCGAATCGCCTTTGCAATTTCGCCAGGCGGACCGAAGAGATGAGTGCAGCCCGCAAGGTCGGCAAAGGCCTCGTCAATGGAAATCCGTTCCACGAGCGGCGTGAAATCGCCGATCACCTTGATGGCGGCGTCGCCCAACCGTTGGTATTCCCTAAAATGCCCGCCGACAAAGATGAGTTGCGGACAGAGTTCGCACGCTTGCCGGCCCGCCATGCCGCCGCGAACTCCAAAGGCCTTGGCTTCGTAAGAAGCAGCAAGCACAACCCCACCGCCGACGGCAATGGGCCTGCCACGCAACGAAGGGTCAAGCAGCTGCTCTACCGAGGCATAGAAAGCATCAAGGTCCGCATGCAGGATGGTGGCCGTCGTTGCCATCCGACCGTTCGCCCATGACGTTTCGAAAAGGGTTCTCTCGCAGAGAGAACATAATGAGAACAGCAACGGCGAGTGTCAAGTGATCGGTGAAGATTTCGGGCCCCTTAAAGGCGGCTTGGCACCCGGCGATAGAGCACTTGGCGATAGAGCGCTTGGCGATAGATCGGCATTCAACCGTGATACGCAAACAGTTCGATTGGGTCGTTGAAACCGCGCACAGGATATTCGCCGACGCGTTCGAGATCGAAATCGCTTGCGACAAGGTCGGCGAAAGCGCGGGACAGCAGCACCGTTCTCCCCAATTGTTTGGTGAGGGCTTCCAGACGCGAAGCCATGTTGACCGCAGGACCGATAACGGTGAAGTCGAGCCGGCTGCGCGACCCGATATTGCCGTACATGACATCTCCGACGTGGACGCCGATGCCGTAATTCAGCGGCGCACGACCATTTCCGCTGTTCTTTTCGTTCAGGGCAACCATGGCCTGACGGGCTTCGGCCACGGCATGCAGCAGATTTGCGCAGGCCGACGGCTGGCTGAGCGGAAAAATGGCGAGCAGACCATCGCCGATGAATTTCAGTATTTCCCCGCCATGTCGCGCAATCGGTTCCGACATCGCGTCGAAATAGCCGTTCAGAAGATCAATGACGTCATCGCGCGGCCAGTTGTCTGAGATCCTGGTGAAGTCGCGCAGATCGCAGATCATGATGGCGGCGCGCACCGTCGTCCCGCTTCCGCGCCTGGTGGCGCCGGCCAGAATGAGCTCGCTGGCATGCGACCCGACGTAGGTTTCGAGCAGCGTTCGCGCCAGCCGGTTCTTGACACGGATTTCGCTGACCAGCGCCAGAGCCGGCAACAGCTTCAACAGGCCGGCGATATGCGCGCCGTCGAAACCTCCGGGCTGGTCGGTTGCAAAGGTCACGATATGCTGCTTGCCGAGCGTATGGTACAGCGGCCACGCGACATAGTCGGTCAGGCCTTTCGCCCGCATCTCGTCATAGACGGCGTGCTTGCGGCCCAGCGAGGGATCGCGTGCGAGATTCTCGCGCACCTCGGTGGCGCCGTCATGGATTTCGTTGGCGGGGCTATCGATGTATTCGGATCGCTCCCTGACATCGTAGTCTACTCTCGAAATCTCCGCCTCGCGCATCCCGTCGGCCCACACGATCCGGGCGCCAAGCCATTGCGGATGGTGGATCAGGATATGAAGTGAAGCCCGCTTGACGGGAATGCCCGCTCGCTGGAGCCGGACACACAGCTCAGCGAAAATATTATCAATGAAGCGCTCATCGCGGGTGCCGTTTGTCAGCCAGTGCACAACGTCGCTGTGCGCGGCGACTGGATCGATGGGCGGCGCGTTCATATCTTGCTCCTGAGCTGTGGCCTGGATCGACGGTACGGGATATGTCGTGTCGCCGCTCGGCGGCGTCAACGGAGTCCGACGCAATCTCCTTGCACACACCGGTTGCCGACGGAGCCGCTCGCTGCGGAAAAGGTCGAGCGGCTGACGGAAGCGCTCAACAACGCCGAGGATCGTAATGAGGCCGTGGAAGCAGCCTGCGCACTGGTTGAGAGGATAATGCTGCGCCGAGGGCCCGAACCGCGGCGAAAACTGACGCTGTGATGTGCTGTAGTGAAGGGGCTGTGTCCTGCTCGATATAACGTCACCACGAATAAATTCCGGTGGCTTCCCGATCGCCGGAAATCGCATCGCAGGATGCCGTCCTCGATGCCGCTGGCTATCACACGCGGAAACCCCAGCCGCGAGGGCTGGGGTTTCGCAATTTGTTTGGTTGCGGGGATAGGATTTGAACCTATGACCTTCAGGTTATGAGCCTGACGAGCTACCGGGCTGCTCCACCCCGCGTTAAACCGTTGCACTGCCTTCGAAAACCGGACCGGAAGTGAACCGGCCAACGCGTGTTCGGCGCCGATCGATCCCGTCCGGAGGCTTCCTGAGAAGGCAACCCGGGCAAAGCCATCGGGTGCGAGGGGTATGTATCAACGTCGCCCTGCTTTGGAAAGGGGCAAGGACCCGCTTTTGCAGATTTTATGACAGTAAAAACGGGGGCTTGGAGCGCCAAAACCGCCCCCTGGAACCGCTCTTGCCATAAACGCCGCAAAAGCGGAGTTTTGCGGCCAAGGCGCGGCCAGGCAGGCCGTCAGAACAAAAAATCCGGGGGAATGAGCGTGACCGATACCTTCGATGTCGTGGTGGTGGGCGGCGGCTCCGGCGGCTGCACGGTGGCGGGGCGGCTGTCGGAGGATCCGGCCATTTCGGTGGCGCTATTGGATGCCGGCGGCAGGAACGACAATTGGGTGGTCACGACGCCGTTCGCACTCGTGCTGATGGTCGCAGGCAACGTCAACAACTGGGCCTTCAACACCGTGCCGCAAAAGGGCCTCAACGGCCGCATCGGCTATCAGCCCCGCGGCAAGGGGCTCGGCGGCTCATCGGCGATCAATGCGATGGTCTATATCCGCGGCCACCGTGCCGACTACGATCAATGGGCCTCGCTCGGCAACGCCGGCTGGTCGTTCGCCGACGTGCTGCCCTACTTCAAGCGGGCCGAAGACAATGCCGATTTCGACGGCGAGTATCACGGCAAGGGCGGGCCGCTGGCCGTCAACAAGTCGCGCACCGGCAATCCGGTGCAGCAGATCTTCCTGCAGGCGGCGCAGGAAGCGCAGTTTCGCCTGCGCGAAGATTTCAATGCCGACGAGCACGAGGGCCTCGGCATCTATCAGTTGACGCAGAAGAACGGTGAACGCTGCAGCGCCGCGCGCGCCTATATCCATCCCCATATGGCAAATCGCACCAATCTGCGCGTCGAGACGCATGCCCACGCCACCCGCATCATGTTCGAAGGCAGGCGCGCGGTCGGCGTCGAATACCGCCAGGGCAAGGACCTCAAACAGATTCGCGCCCGGCGTGAGGTGATCGTGTCTTCCGGCGCGTTCCAGACCCCGCAACTTCTGATGCTCTCGGGCATCGGCGACGGAGCCGAGCTTGGCAGGCACGGCATCGCCACCGTGCACCATCTGCCCGGCGTCGGACAAAATCTGCAGGACCACCCGGATTTCGTGTTCGGCTACATGTCCGACAATCCCAACTTCAACGGCATTTCGCTCAAAGCCCTGCCGCGGCTGGTGCGGGCGATCCGCCAGTACCGCCGCGAACGCACCGGGCCGATGACGTCGAATTTCGCCGAATGCGGCGGCTTCCTGAAAACCCGGCCCGATCTCGAGATTCCCGATATCCAGCTCCATTTCGGCATGGCGCTGGCAGACGACCACGGCCGCAAGCGCCATCGCGGCACCGGCTTTAGCTGCCATGTCTGCCTGCTGCGACCGAAGAGCCGGGGCAGCGTCACGCTCGGCAGCGCCGATCCGCATGCGGCTCCGGTAATCGATCCGAACTTCTTCGGCGAGGCTGGCGATCTCGAAACCATGGTCGCTGGCTTCAAGACCACGCGGCGGCTGATGGATACGCCGGCGCTGCGCGCGTTGCAGAAGAAAGAGATGTTCACGGAAGGCGTGCATAACGACGACGACATCCGCAGCCTGTTGCGCGCCCGTGTCGACACCGTCTATCACCCGGTCGGCACCGCCAGGATGGGCGTTAGCGATCCGATGGCCGTGGTTGACCCGAAGCTCAAAGTGTACGGCGTCGAGGGATTGCGCGTGGTCGATGCCTCCATCATGCCGACGCTGATCGGTGGCAACACCAATGCGCCGACGATCATGATCGGGGAAAAGGCCGCCGACATGATCAAGGCGGAGATGCGGGTGGGTTGATCGAGGTCGTCTCCTTCGTCATTGCGAGGAGCGCAAGCGACGAAGCAATCCATCGATCCGTTATGCCGCGCCATGGATTGCTTCGCTTCGCTCGCAATGACGGGGAGAGAGCCGGACGTGCGCGGAGTCGAACGCAGTGCAGTAGCCCGGAGCTGACCTCATGGTTCAGACGGGACGAAGCCCTCGCGAACACGCTTTGGTTGATACAGACGATTTTAGCGATCGCTGGTCCGATTCATTGACGAAGCATCGGTATCGGAACGGGGTGGAGTTTTCCCCATGAACAGTTTCGATGCCGTCGTCTATCTCGGACTGATTATTGCCGTGGTGATCGGTTTCAAGACCGGGCTATTGCGCAGCGCAATTGCGATTCTGGCCTATATCGCCGCGATGCCGATTGCGATGGGGCTGGTGCCACTGGTGTCGCCGCAGCTCGACGGCCAGCATGCCTTACCGTTTGCGCAGAATTCGCCGCTGTTCTTCGGAGCTTTTCTGGTCATCGGTATGGTGCTCGGAAAGCTGACCTGCCTGGCTCTCGACGACATCATTGGACCGCAAGCCGGCATCGGAGACCACCTTGGCGGCGCCGCCCTTGGCGCAGTGCGCGTCGGCCTGATCGCGATCACGGTTGTCCTGATTTTCGACCAGCTTGTGCCGACAAACCTGCAGCCGGCATTCATGACCGGTTCGCGGTTGCGGCCTGTGCTATCGGCCGCCGGGCAATTGGGCGTCAAGTCCCTTCCGCCCGATCTCATGGCTGCGATCGGCCGCCTGAAGAAAGACCGGCACATATAATCGGCGCGCAGTCGGCGTGGTCTCCCTGATATGCGTTTCGGCGCTAGCCGCTCTCTTATCAGGGCCGCTCGACTTGGCTAGAGTGGCCACGTCCGACTTTCAGAACATCACCTGACACAACGGGAGAGAAACAGTGGATCTTGGGATCAAAGGCCGCCGCGCCATCGTTTGCGCATCGAGCAAGGGCCTGGGGCGCGCCTGCGCCGTGGCGCTGGCCAATGAAGGCGTGCATGTCACGCTGACCGCGCGCGGCGCGGAAGCGCTGAAAAAGACCGCCGACGAAATCCGCAAAACCAATCCCGGCATAACGGTCACCGAGATCGTCGGCGACATCACCACGCCTGCCGGCCGCGAGGCCGTGCTGAAGGCCTGCCCCGAGCCGGATATTCTGGTCAACAATGCCGGCGGTCCGCCGCCCGGCGATTTCCGCAACTGGACCCGCGATGACTGGATCAAGGCGATCGACGCCAACATGCTGACGCCGATCGAACTGATCAAGGCGACGGTGGACGGCATGATGGCGCGAAAATTCGGCCGCATCGTCAACATCACCTCCGCCGCGGTGAAGGCGCCGATCGATATCCTCGGCCTTTCCAACGGCGCGCGTGCCGGCCTGACCGGCTTCGTCGCCGGGCTGTCGCGCAAGACCGTGATCAACAACGTCACTATAAATGCGCTGCTGCCGGGACCGTTCGACACCGATCGCCTGCGCGGTGTGAGCAAAGCGGAAGCCGAGAAGCGCGGCATCACGCCGGACCAGGTGTTTGCCGAGCGCGCCAAGCAAAATCCGTCCGGACGCTTCGGCGACCCGGACGAGTTCGGCTATGCCTGCGCGTTCCTGTGCGGCGCCAAGGCCGGATTCATCACCGGCCAGAACATCCTGCTCGACGGCGGCGCTTTCCCGGGCACACTGTGAAAGCGGTTTGGTACGAGCGAACGGGGCCAGCACCCGAGGTGCTGGCCTATGGCGAGATGCCGACGCCCATCGCCGGCCCCGGCGAAGTGCGCGTGCGGCTGGAAGCGTCCGGCGTCAATCCCGCCGACGTCGGCCGCCGTGGCGGCGGCTATCGACCGATGGAATATCCGCGCGTCATTCCGAACAGCGACGGCGCAGGGATCGTCGACCAGGTTGGCGACGGCGTCACGCGGCTCCAGATTGGACAGCGCGTCTGGTTGTTCAACGGCCAGCGCAACGGCCGCGCCTTCGGCACGGCGGCTGAATATATTGCGCTCGCCGAACATCTGGTGACACCGCTGCCGGATAATCTGTCATTTGCCGAAGGCGCCACCCTCGGCATTCCCGGCATGACGGCATGGACCTGCCTTTTCTGCGATGGTCCGATCGTCGGCAAGACGGTACTGGTCACGGGCGGCGCAGGCGCCGTCGGACATTATGCCGTGCAGCTCGCCAAATGGGGCGGCGCGCAAGTCATCGCTACCGTCAGCTCGGCGGCGAAAGCCGATCAGGCACGGCTCGCAGGCGCCGACCTGGTTATCAATTACAGGAACGAGGATGTTGTCGCCAAAGCCATGGCTTTCACCGGCCAGCGCGGCGTCGACCGCGTGGTCGATGTCGATTTCGGCGGCAATATCGATACCACGCTGAAGCTGATGGGCATGAATTCGACCATTGCCGTCTACGCCACCAACGGCAACCGCACGCCTGTGGTGCCGATGCGCGAGTTGATGGAGAAGTGCATCGCGGTGCGCGCGCTGGTGCTGTTTGCGCTGCCGCCGCCGCTATTGGCGGCCGCTCAGGCCGACATCACGAAATGGCTGGCGGCAGGTCCGCGTATCCACAACGTCGCCGCGCAGTTTGCGCTTTCGGACACGGCGCAGGCGCACCTTGCGGTGGAGAAGGGTGACAAGCTCGGCACCGTTATCGTGGATTGCGCTCGTCTTCTTCCCGCTGGCTGACACTGGAGGAACCCGCCGCGGTTCGCTCCCGATCCCAGGTCAGTCCGAACTCGTCGAGGCCTTGCGCCAGCAAATCGCCGAGCATCGGCTCGCCCAGGAGGTAACGCGCGGTGTGACGCTCACGCTGGCCGGCGGCTTCCCTACGCAAATCCCCCCATTCATTAATGGAGGCGTCGCCACGGCCGAGCCGCATCAGGGCGACAAGATCGACCTTCTCCTCTTCGGAGAGCGCGTTGATGAAGCCGGCGATCTCACGGAACACCGGATCTTGCCCATTATCCTGCAGCACATCGATCATGTCGTCGTCGGCGGCGTTCGATCCGGAATCAGGATCGGACGTAGCCTCCTTGACGTTGAATTGCCGGGCCTTCTCAATCAAAAAGCCGATTTTTTCCGTCGAAATCCCGAGTTCCGGCATCGCACGCTCCCGGTGTGATGCGGCGATAACGTTCCATCGCGCCATACGATCCATTGCGTCTGCATGCAGAAACTCGCATCCTCGCGGCCAACGACATCAAAAAGGAAGTGCCGGGATGCACTGGACCGTGGGCAGGGTCAAAATCACAGAGATCATCGAGATGGAGACCGTCGGCAGCACCCGCTTCATCCTGCCGCTCGCGACCAATGAGGAAATCCAGAAGCTGCCCTGGCTGATCCTGCCCTTCGCGACCGAGGAAGGGCGCCTGAAAATGTCGATCCACTCGCTGCTGGTGGAAACACCGTCGCGCCGCATCATCGTCGATACGGGCTTAGGCAACGACAAGCAGGGCCGCAACGTGCCGTCCTGGAACAACCGCCAGGATCCGTTCCTCGACAAGCTGACGGCGGCAGGCTTTCCGCCTGACCGCATCGATACCGTGCTGTGCACGCATCTGCATGTCGACCATGTCGGCTGGAACACGAAACTTGTCGATGGCAAATGGGTGCCGACCTTCGCCAATGCGCGATATGTGTTCGGCAAAACCGAATACGAGCACTGGCGCGACCATAGTGATGCGTCGGACAAGCTCGCTGTGTTCAGCGATTCCGTGAAGCCGATCGCCGACGCCGGCAAGGCCGATCTCGTCGCCAGCGACGCGCAGCTCGCGGACGAAATCACCCTGATCCCCACGCCCGGCCACAGCCCGGGCCATATGAGTATCCATATCAAGTCGGACGGCCAAGAGGGCCTGCTCATGGGGGACGTTGCCCACCATCCCTGCCAGATGGCGCATCTGGACTGGTCCTCGACCGCCGATTCGGATCCCGGGCAATCGGCCAAAACCCGCCGCGAACTGTTCTCGCGCTTTGCCGACACGCCGACGCTGGTGATCGGCGGGCATTTCAGCGCCGGCCATATCAAGCGCGATGGTGATGTGTTCAAGTTCATCGCCGAGGCTTGAAAGGCCATTCCCTCATGGTGAGGAGCGCGCCTTCGCGCGTCTCGAACCATGAGGCCACAGACGGGCCTTCATCCTTCGAGACGGCCGCGTTGCGGCCTCCTCAGAGGGTGTGAATCTTTGTGCACGATTAGGATTGAATTTGCACGCGCGGAGTGATTCCTGCTGCTGTACTGTCGGAGAGGTGCAGCGATGTCTGGCGACGAACTCTTTGCCGATCTACCGA
>NZ_JAACFS010000045.1 GCF_029051645.1 Bradyrhizobium sp. CSA112 | reverse complement strand
GTCCTGCACGCTCGGCGGCAGAAGCTGGACCTCGTCGATCTTCCAGGGGCGAAATTCCTTGCTCATGGCCACGCAAGGAATCAGACTCGCACCCTCTTGACCAGTCACTACTCAGACAGGCTCCTAGGTTGGTTGCGCGCGCCGGCGCGCTCCTGGGCCTCGACCGCGGCGACCGCCGTCATGTTGAGGACGCCGCGCGCGGTCACCCCGGGCGTGAGGATATGCGCCGGCCGCGCCGGACCGATCAGGATCGGCCCCACGGGAAGCGCATCCGCCAGGACCTTGATCGTCTGATAGGCGATGTTGGCCGCATCCAGCGTCGGCATGATCAGGATGTTGGCCTCGCCTTCCAACCTCGATTGCGGCAGCACCATCCGTCGTGCAGCGGCCGACAGCGCGGTGTCGCCCTGCATCTCGCCGTCGGCCTCAAGCTCCGGGTGCTTCTCTTTCAGAAGCTGGGTGGCGCGGCGCATCTTGCGCGAGGAATCGGTGTCATGGCTGCCGAAGTCGGAATGCGACACGAACGCGACCTTCGGCTTGAAGTTGAAGCGCTGGACGTGGAGCGCCGCCAGCGCCGCCATTTCCGCCAGTTCCTCCGCGCTTGGGCTGGGCCGCACCTGCGTATCGGCGATGAAATAGGAGCCCTTGCTGGTGATCATCAGCGCCAGCGCCGCATAATCGCTGACCCCCGGCAAGAAGCCGATGATCTCGCGCACATGGCGCAGATGGCTCATGTACCGCCCCTCGACGCCGCACAGCATGGCGTCGGCTTCCCCGCGCACCACCGCGAGCGCCGCGATCACCGTGTTGTAGGTGCGCACCACCGTGCGCGCCACATCCGGCGTGACGCCGCGGCGCCCCGCAACGTCGATATAGGACTGCACGTAGGAGCGATAGCGCGGATCGTCCTCGGGATTGACAAGGTCAAAATCCTTGCCCGCCTTGATCGACAGGCCAAACCGCTTGATGCGGGTTTCCACCACCGAC
This sequence comes from Bradyrhizobium sp. CSA112, assembly GCF_029051645.1. GTDB lineage: Bacteria > Pseudomonadota > Alphaproteobacteria > Rhizobiales > Xanthobacteraceae > Bradyrhizobium. The sequence goes on along the minus strand of NZ_JAACFS010000045.1, from coordinate 52,941 downwards.
GGCCGCCCCACCAGGATCGGTCGCGCCAGCTTCTCCTCGAGCACCACTTGCGTGGCGCGCAGCACGCGCTCGTCCTCGCCCTCGGCGTAGATGACGCGCACCGGCTGCGTCTTGGCCTTGGCGAACATCGGCTTCATGACGAGGCCGGAGCGGAACGCAAACCGCTCGAGCAGCGCGCGATATTCGTCGAAATTCTTGATCGGCCGCGTCGCGACGCCGGAGTCCATCGCAGCCTTCGCCACCGCCGGCGCGATGCGCAGGATCAGGCGCGGGTCGAACGGGCTCGGGATCAGCGATCCCGGCCCAAAGCCCTGCGTCTCGCCGGTGTCGAAGCCGGGCGGCACCGCGTCCGACGGCGGATCGCGCGCAAGCTGCGCGATTGCATCGACCGCCGCATGCTTCATCTCCTCGTTGATCGCGGTGGCGCCGACGTCGAGCGCGCCGCGGAAGATGAACGGAAAGCACAGGACGTTATTGACCTGGTTCGGGAAGTCCGAACGTCCCGTGCAGATCATCGCGTCGGGACGGGCTTTGCGGGCCTCGTCCGGCATGATCTCCGGCACAGGGTTGGCGAGCGCCATCACCAGCGGCTTGTCGGCCATCTGCTTGACCATTTCCGGGTTCAGCACGTTCGGCGCTGACAACCCCAAGAAGACATCCGCACCGGGGATGACATCCGCGAGCACCCGCGCATCAGTGTTCTGCGCATAGACAGCCTTCCAGGGGTCCATCGAGGTGTTGCGGCCTTCATGGACGACGCCATCGATGTCGCAGACCGAGATGTTCTTGCGCTGCGCCCCCATCGACACCAGCAGGTTGAGACAGGCGATCGCGGCCGCGCCGGCGCCGGAGCAGACGATCTTCACTTCGGGCAGCTTCTTGCCGTTGAGAAGCAGCGCGTTGACGATCGCAGCGCCCACGATGATCGCGGTGCCGTGCTGGTCGTCATGGAAGACCGGGATCTTCATCCGCTCCTTCAGCTGCGCCTCGATTTCAAAGCATTCCGGTCCGCGGATATCTTCGAGATTGATGCCCCCGAAAGTCGGTTCCAGCGCCGCCACGGTGTTGACCACGCGCTCGATAGTGTCGGCCTTGATCTCGATGTCGAACACGTCGATGCCGGCGAACTTCTTGAAAAGCACCGCCTTGCCCTCCATCACCGGCTTGGACGCCAGCGGGCCGATGTTGCCGAGGCCGAGCACGGCGCTGCCGTTACTGACCACGGCGACCAAATTGCCACGCGCCGTCAGCGAGGCGGCCTCAGCGGGGTCTTTGGCGATTTCGGTGCAGGCGGCGGCAACGCCGGGCGAATAGGCGAGCGCAAGGTCGCGCTGGTTGACGAGCGGCTTGATCGCCTGGATTTCGAGCTTACCGGGTCGTGGCAGCCGGTGATAAGCCAGCGCCGCCGAAAAGAGATCTTCAGAATGGGATGACATGCTACTCTCGCGTTTCCTGACCCGAAGCTTCTAATTCTGTGCTAGTCTAGCCGGGGTCGGTTGTCCGGTAGATGGAGCCGGAGGTGAAGCACGCCCGGCAGCCTGGATGCAACATCGGATCGCACCCCATCAACAGCCCCTAGTGCGTTAAGGCGCATCAGCTAGGGCGGCCTGGGCGTCGACGCGCATGCAGAAGACCATAGAGCGGAAATCGTACGAGCGCTGTGGCTTGAGGTGCTCAAGGCACTCGAGCAATGCCTGCGGATCGGCCGCGACGATCTCTCTGGCTGGCTGGCCGGGATCAGGATGGCGACGAGGCCAGGCGCAATGTGCGCACCACCGTCGCCAACGAGGTGAGCAGCGGTCGGGCTTCGCGACGATGGTGAGCCAGACTGGCTGACGCAGCCTTGCAGCTGGGTCGCCTCGTCACGTGCGATTTCCGGCAGCGGGCCCGCCAAGTATCGCAATGTTCTCGCGGCCTTGTGGGGCAATGCGGTGCAATATTACGCGCGCCCTCCCTTGTTTTATTTCGAACAGGATCAAACGAGCACGTCTGTGGACACGCTCAATGTCGGGTTTGCAACAACGGTCCGGTTACCCGCGCGAACGTGGCTATCTACTTTCAACTGCGCTGATTTTTGCGCTTACGCCGCGGCTGGCACAGTCGTTGCAAAAGTCTTGGCCGAGAGCCGCCGTCGCAACAGGAAACCTTTGAAGGATATCAGCATGAGTCTAGCCCCGACCCAGAGCATCGCAGAAATCAAAGCCCGCAACAAAGAGCTGATTCAGGAGGTGCTGAAGGTCTATCCGGAGAAGACCGCAAAACGGCGCGCCAAGCACCTCAATGTTCACGAGGTCGGCAAGTCGGACTGCGGAGTCAAGTCCAACCTCAAATCCATCCCCGGCGTGATGACGATCCGCGGCTGCGCCTACGCGGGCTCCAAAGGTGTGGTCTGGGGACCGATCAAGGACATGATCCATATCAGCCATGGTCCGGTCGGCTGTGGACAGTACTCGTGGGGCTCGCGGCGTAACTATTACGTCGGCACGACAGGCATCGATAGTTTCGTGACCTTGCAGTTCACATCCGACTTCCAGGAAAAGGATATCGTGTTCGGCGGCGACAAGAAGCTCGTCAAAGTCATTGACGAGATCCAGGAGCTGTTCCCGCTCAACAACGGCATCACCATCCAATCGGAATGCCCGATCGGCCTGATCGGCGACGACATCGAGGCGGTCTCCAGGGCGAAGTCGAAGGAATATGGGGGCAAGACCATCGTGCCGGTCCGCTGCGAGGGTTTCCGCGGCGTGTCACAATCGCTCGGTCACCATATTGCCAACGACGCGGTGCGCGATTGGGTGTTCGACAAGGTCACGCCCGAGAGCAAGCCGACGTTCGAGCCGACGCCCTATGATGTCGCGATCATCGGCGACTACAATATCGGCGGCGACGCGTGGTCATCCCGAATCCTGCTGGAGGAAATGGGCCTGCGCGTTATCGCGCAGTGGTCCGGCGACGGTTCCCTGGCCGAGCTCGAGGCAACGCCAAAGGCGAAGCTTAACGTGCTGCATTGCTACCGCTCGATGAACTACATCTCGCGGCATATGGAGGAGAAGTTTGGCATTCCCTGGTGCGAATACAACTTCTTCGGGCCCTCTAAGATCGTGGAGTCGCTGCGCAAGATCGCCGGCTATTTCGACGACAAGATCAAGGAGGGTGCCGAGCGGGTGATTGCAAAATATCAGCCGCTGGTGGACGCGGTGATCGCTAAGTATCGCCCGCGCCTGGAAGGCAAGAGCGTGATGCTGTTCGTTGGCGGACTGCGTCCGCGCCACGTGATCGGCGCTTATGAAGATCTCGGCATGGAGGTCGTCGGCACCGGCTACGAGTTCGGCCACAATGATGACTACCAACGCACCGCCCAGCACTACGTCAAGGATGGCACGTTGATCTACGACGACGTTACCGGCTACGAGTTCGAACGCTTCGTCGAGAAGGTCCAGCCTGACCTGGTCGGCTCGGGCATCAAGGAAAAATATGTCTTCCAGAAGATGGGCGTGCCGTTCCGCCAAATGCACTCCTGGGACTATTCGGGTCCGTATCATGGCTATGATGGATTTGCGATCTTCGCGCGCGACATGGACATGGCCATCAACTCACCGATCTGGAAGAAGACCAAGGCGCCGTGGAAGGACGTCCCGAAGCCGAAGCTGTTGGCTGCCGAATAACTCGAGTGGCTCGGCTCTCTGCTGAGAGCCGGAGCCGACATTAATCACGATTTTCGAAGGGATCCTACCAATGGCGCAGAGTGCAGAACACGTGCTCGATCATTTCGAGCTGTTCCGCGGTCCGGAATACCAGCAGATGCTGGCCAACAAGAAGAAGATGTTCGAGAATCCCCGCGATGCCGCGGAGGTCGAACGCATTAGGGAATGGGCGAAGACGCCCGAATATCGCGAAAAGAATTTTGCGCGGGAAGCGCTGACGGTAAACCCAGCCAAGGCCTGCCAGCCGCTGGGCGCGGTGTTCGCCTCGGTTGGCTTCGAGGCCACGCTGCCCTTCGTGCACGGCTCCCAAGGCTGCGTGGCCTATTACCGCAGCCATCTTTCGCGGCACTTCAAGGAGCCAAGCTCCTGCGTCTCCTCGTCGATGACGGAGGACGCTGCGGTATTCGGCGGGCTGAACAACATGATCGATGGGCTCGCCAACAGCTATAATATGTATAAGCCCAAGATGATCGCGGTCTCCACCACCTGTATGGCGGAGGTGATCGGAGACGACCTCAATGCCTTTATCAAAACGTCCAAGGAAAAAGGCTCGGTGCCAGCTGATTTCGATGTGCCGTTTGCGCACACGCCAGCCTTCGTGGGCAGCCACGTCACCGGGTACGACAATGCGCTCAAGGGCATCCTCGAGCATTTCTGGGACGGCAAGGCGGGGACAGCCGCGAAACTCGAGCGCGCGCCCAACAAGAAGATCAACCTCATCGGCGGCTTTGACGGCTACACCGTCGGCAACATCCGCGAGATCAAGCGCATCTTCGAATTGATGGGCATCCAGTACACCATTCTTGCCGATAATTCCGATGTGTTCGATACACCGACCGACGGCGAGTTCCGGATGTATGACGGCGGCACGACTCTGGAAGACGCCGCGAACGCGGTTCACGCTAAGGCAACGATCTCCATGCAGCAGTGGTGCACGGAAAAGACGCTGCCGTTCATCGCCGCCCATGGCCAGGAGGTGGTGGCGTTCAATTATCCGGTGGGCGTGTCCGCAACGGATGAGTTTCTCATGGCGCTGTCGCGCATCAGTGGCAAGGACATTCCGGAGGGACTGGCACGAGAACGCGGCCGCTTGGTCGACGCGATGGCCGACTCCAGCGCGCATATCCACGGCAAGAAGTTCGCGATCTATGGCGATCCAGACCTCTGCTATGGGTTGGCTGCCTTCCTGCTCGAGCTTGGCGCCGAGCCGATCCATGTGCTGTCCACGAACGGCAACAAGGCCTGGGAGAAGAAAATGCAGGCGTTGTTTGGGAGCTCGCCGTTTGGGCAGAACTGCCATGCCTATCCGGCGCGAGACCTCTGGCATATGCGCTCGCTCTTGTTCACCGAGCCTGTCGACTTCCTGATTGGTAACACCTATGGCAAGTATCTGGAGCGCGACACGGGTACGCCGCTGATCCGGATCGGTTTCCCAATCTTCGATCGGCATCACCATCACCGCTCTCCGGTGTGGGGCTATCAGGGGGGCATGAACGTGCTGGTGAAGATTCTCGACAAGATCTTCGACGAGATCGACAAGAAGACCAACATTGCCGGCAAGACCGACTATAGCTTCGACATCATTCGTTGATGACGAACGGCGCGCGCCATCGCCGGCAAACGTCGGCGATGGCCTAAGCGCACGATGGACTGATCTTCGCGAACAAGCTCGGTTGAGAGGAGAGACGGATGAGTTCGCTATCGGCCACGATCCAGGAGATGTTCAACGAGCCGGGCTGCGCCAAGAACGCCAACAAGTCGGATGCCGAGCGCAAGAAGGGCTGCACCAAGCAGCTGCAGCCGGGCGGCGCCGCAGGCGGCTGCGCCTTCGACGGCGCCAAAATTGCGCTGCAGCCTTTTACCGACGTCGCCCATCTGGTGCACGGTCCGATCGCCTGCGAGGGTAATTCCTGGGACAACCGCGGTGCGGCTTCGTCTGGCGCCAGCATCTGGCGGACCGGCTTCACCACTGACATGAACGAAACCGATATAGTATTTGGGGGCGAGAAGCGTCTCTACAAGGCAATCAAAGAGATCATCAACAAGTACAACCCGTCGGCCATCTTCGTCTATCAGACCTGCGTTCCCGCCATGATCGGCGACGACATCAATGCGGTTTGCAAGGCGGCTTCGCAAAAGCTCGGCAAGCCGGTCATTCCCGTAAATTCGCCGGGCTTCGTCGGCCCCAAGAACCTAGGCAACAAGCTCGCCGGCGAGGCCTTGCTCGAGCACGTCATCGGCACGCAAGAGCCGAACTACACCACGCCCTACGACATCAACCTGATTGGCGAATACAACCTCTCCGGCGAGCTTTGGCAGGTCAAGCCGCTGCTTGACGAGCTCGGTATCCGCATCCTCTCCTGCATCTCGGGGGACGGCAAATATCGCGAAGTCGCTTCTTCGCACCGGGCGCGCGCTGCCATGATGGTATGTTCGAAGGCGATGATCAATGTCGCGCGCAAGATGGAGGAGCGTTACGGCATCCCGTTTTTCGAAGGGTCGTTCTATGGCATCCAGGATTCTAGCGATTCGCTGCGCGAAATCGCCCGGCTGTTAGTCGAGCGCGGCGCGCCTTCCGAACTGATCGAGCGCACCGAGGCGGTGATCGCACGCGAGGAGGCGCGCGCCTGGGCCGCGATCGAACGGTACAAGCCGCGGTTTGCGGGTAAGAGGGCACTTCTGATCACCGGCGGCGTCAAGTCCTGGTCCGTGGTGGCGGCGCTGCAGGAGGCAGGGCTCGAGCTGGTCGGCACCAGCGTCAAAAAATCCACCAAGGAGGACAAGGAGCGCATCAAGGAGCTGATGGGGCAGGATGCCCACATGATCGAGGACATGACGCCGCGCGAGATATACAAAATGCTCAAGGAAGCGAAAGCGGATATCATGCTCTCGGGTGGCAAATCGCAGTTCGTTGCGCTGAAAGCGGCGATGCCCTGGCTCGACATCAACCAGGAGCGCTGCCACGCTTATATGGGCTACGTCGGTATGGTGAAGCTGGTCGAGGAGATCGACAGAGCGCTGTTCAACCCGATGTGGGAGCAGCTGCGTCGACCAGTGCCGTGGGAGGAGGTGGCGAAGAATCGGCAGACTAAGGGGATGGCGCAGATGGACGCGCAGGCCGCCGAGGTTGCCGCCGATCCGGAGACGACCCGGCGCGCGAAAAAGGTCTGCTTCTGCAAGGAAGTCGATCTCGGCACGCTCGAGGACGCAATCCGCTCGCATGGCCTGACCAGCGTCGAGGCAGTCAGACAGCACACCAACGCGTTCGGTGGCTGCTGTAAGAGGCGGATCGAGGACATCCTGGCCACCATGCCGGTCTCCTCGCCGCCTGCCATGCTGCAAGCCGCGGAATAGGACGGCGTCATGGCCATCGTCACCACGCCGAAGAAGGCCTGCGCGGTCAACCCGCTGAAGATGAGTCAGCCGATTGGCGGCGCATTCGCCTTCATGGGCCTGCGTGGGGCGATGCCGCTTCTGCACGGCTCGCAAGGGTGCACATCCTTCGGGCTCACGCTGTTCGTGCGGCATTTCAAGGAGGCGGTGCCGCTGCAGACGACTGCGATGAGCGAAGTGGCGACCGTGCTCGGCGGTTACGAAAATGTCGAGCAGGCTATCCTCAACATATACAATCGTGCCAAGCCGGAGATCATCGGGATCTGCTCGACCGGAGTGACCGAAACCAATGGCGATGACGTCGACGGCTACATCAAGCTGATTCGCGAGCAGCATCCGCAGCTTGCCAAATTTCCTCTTGTCTTTGTCTCCACGCCCGATTTCAAGGACGCCTTCCAGGACGGGTGGGGAAAGACAGTGGCATGCATGGTCGAGGTACTGGTGGAGGCGCCGGCGGTCGGGGCGGAGCGTGATCCCGCGCGGGTGAATGTCCTCCCCGGATGTCACCTGACGCCGGGTGACCTCGACGAACTTAGGACGATCCTGGAGGATTTCGGCCTGAAGCCATCCTTCCTGCCTGATCTCGCGGGATCGCTGGACGGGCATATCCCGGACGAGTTTACGCCAACGACCATTGGTGGCATCGGGGTTGACGAAGTCGCGGGCATGGGCCGGTCCAGCTGGACCATTGCCATCGGTGCGCAGATGCGGCGGGCGGCAGAAGCCATGCAGGCGAAGTCTGGGGTGCCGTTTCGCTTGTTCGAGCGGCTGTGCGGCCTCATCCCCAACGATGAATTCATCGCTTTCCTGAGCGACATCAGTGGCCGCCCTGTGCCAGCAAAATATCGGCGCCAGCGCGGCCAGCTCAGCGATGCGATGCTGGACGCGCATTTCCATGTCGGCGGCCGCAGGCTCGCGATCGGTGCCGAGCCTGACCTCCTGTTCGACCTGTCCAGCATGCTTCACGAGATGGGCGCGCAGGTGACGGCGGCCGTGACGACCACGCCGTCGCCGGTGCTGGAGCGGATCGGGACCAAGGAGGTGCTGATCGGCGATCTCGAGGATCTGGAAGAGCTTGCTAGGACGAGGAATTGCGATCTGCTGATTACGCATTCGCATGGCCGCCAAGCGGCGGCGCGGCTGAAGATTCCGTTTTATCGCGCGGGATTTCCGATGTTCGATCGGATCGGCGCGGGACACCAGCTATCCGTCGGCTATCGCGGCACGCGCGATGTGATCTTCAATATCGCCAATCTCGTGATCGCCGACCGAGAGGAAAATCATCAGCCGACGCCCGATAGCTGGCGGACCTCGAGACGGCCCTTAAAGCCCGGCCGCCGTAGCTTCATCGACGCAACAGAGGGGTCGATTGCATGAAGGTCGCATTCGCTACCCAAGACTTGAGGCGCGTCGATGCGCACTTTGGCTGGGCCAAGTACATCGCGATCTATGATGTTGGGCCGGGCGGGCACGTATTTCTGAAGGCGGTTCAGTTCTACGGCGATCTCAAGGAAGACGGCAACGAGGACAAGCTCGCGCCCAAGATCGAGGCAATCAAGGATTGCGCCATTCTCTATGTCGCTGCCATCGGCGGCTCCGGTGCCGCGCGGGTAGTGGCGAACAATATACATCCCATCAAGGTGAACAAGCCCGAGAACATTCTGGCGCTGGTCGAGAAGCTTCAGCACGTGCTGAAGGGTACGCCGCCACCCTGGCTGCGCAAGGCACTGGCAAAGGACCAGGAGCGCACGCTCGATTTCGAAGAATGAGGACGACATGACTGAAGCCGCGGATATCGTGCAAACCGATCGCGCGCTCGATGCGCCATTCGTGAGGGAACTGATCAAGATCTGGCGCGCCCAGGACGTCCATGGCGCCTGGGACGGCAAGAGCGATCTCGATCTCCTCGAACCCTATATTCTGGACAAGGAGAAACGGCGCGCGCTGCCGATCGTCGGCGATCCCGATCCGGATACGGTCTGGCGGCTGGAGCTGTTCTTCAATGCGGTCGCGCTCTCGATCGAGAAGACGACCGGTGTGATGATCCAGCCGATGCTGAAGATGCACCACGAAGGCTTTGGCCGCATGGTGCTGATCGGCGGCCGGCTGATCGTGGTGAACAAGCAGCTGCGCGATGTGCATCGCTTCGGCTTCGACAATCTCGCAAAGCTCGCCGCCGAGGGTGACAAATACGTCGAAGGCGGCATCGAGATGACCCGGAAATTTCCCGACGTGGCCAACTATTGAGAGCAGCTCATGAGCGACCTTGAAATGCTGAAAGGGGAAATAAGAAAGCTGTCGGTCAAGGCGACGAAGGCCAAGATGGATCTGCATGATTTGTCGGAGGAACTTCCCATCAACTGGACCTCGATCATGGCGGTGGCGCAGAAGGCGCACGATGCCTTTGCCGAACTCGAGCGCAAGCGCGAGGATCTCAAGGCGCTGGAAAAGGCCTAAAAAGGGTATCCGATCATGTCATTTGCAACGCGCGACGGCCGCGACTGGACGCCGAACTACCTGATCTCAATTGATCCCAAGAAGTGCATCGGTTGTGGCCGCTGTTTCAAGGTCTGCGGTCGCGACGTCATGACGTTGAAGGGGATCAATGAGGAGGGCGATCTTGTCGATCTCGACGATGACGAAGACGGTGAGATCGAAAAGAAGATTATGGTGATGAATGACCGGGGCGCTTGTATCGGCTGCGGCGCCTGCGCCCGGGTTTGTCCGACCAACTGCCAGACCCAACAGCCCGCCGCAACGGAAGCCGCTTGACAGCGCCTCTGTCCGCCTTTCCCGCAGGCAAGCGGGAGTTGGACGGCGAAGCCTCGCTGAAGGGACTCTCCGTGTGCTGCGCTCGGGGATAGAGCCCCTCGGCGCCGATCCATTCCCGCCAGCTTGCGGGTGCCGAGCCGACCGCAGTGTAGAATCATGCCCTCGTCGCCCGCAGGTATCGAAATTCTAATCTGCGAAAATGCCGGCTCGGATGGCTCAAAATGTCTGCCGCCATATGGAATCAGATATCGCCAATCCTCAATAACTTCATTCCGCTGTGGCGAACGAGCCGTTCCGTCGCTGCGTGCGCTAAAGTCAATCCGCTCGACACGTTCGCCATGCCCAGACCTTAAGTGTCCATGAATCTCAGACTCAATGATCAGAACCCAGTGTTCATTTGGCCCTGGATAGCCGCCAACCTCAGAAACTAATCCAGCTTAGCGTTTGCCAGGAACCACGAGAGCTTAAATCTTGTCTCACCAAGATCCGTTTTGCACCTAAAGGTCCTGCCGGTTTGTTCGGCCTCACCCACGCTCATTCCCACCCCCAGTGGCTCTTCGGCCCGTGCCGTAGGTTCCACCACACCATTCCGACCGAGACGGTAGCGGATCCAGCAACTTCGAATTCTATCGCACTTGACTCGGCTTTGGCGGCTCGGGCGGAGGTTGATCTTTTGGCACGAATACTTGGCAGGAAACAGCAATGCTACCGCCTCGTACCGCATTCAGGGTAATGGTTGTGTCAGTGCTCGAATCTCGTCTGATAAAAGATGCTTTGGTCCCGATCAATACTCTCGCGCCGTGAGCGATTCTTTCTAAGGTGCTGCCGCGATGAACCGTGAATTCGGTTATCACTGGGAGGACGACTTCGTAGCTGTGATAGCTTACGGTGACGCCAGAGATAGGCCTGCAGCGCCATCCGCAGCCGTCGAGAGCCGCAAGGATCGTTGTAGGCCTTTCTCGCGGGCCGCCGTGTCATTGCAGCGACCGCGGCTCTTTTCCACGCGAGCACGGGGAAATCCGAAGGTGAGAGGTCACCATACCGAAAATTTGCGAGGAGGTTGCGAGGTTGCTCCTCCGAGCGCGGCGCGACCTGTCTCAAACGCTCACCGTAGCCCGACAGTCGCACCTTCCGTGACAATGGCCGCCACGTCGCGCGCACGCGCCCCCTCTCGACAACAGCTTGTGCAACGCGCGGTCGTGCGCCATGGCGGATCTCAATGAAGCCTTCCGCCGCGAGTTGCTCATAGGCGATCGTCACCGTACCGCGAGACACGCCGAGTTTCCCGGCGAGGGCGCGGGACGACGGCAGCAGCCCATCGGCGCCGTACACGCGCCCCAGGATCTGATCCCTCGCTTCGTAGATCTGACGCGCTCCCATTCGCGGCGTGCGGTGCCTAGGGGGCGTCTTCATCTGGGCCATCAAAAGTTCGCATAACTACGCTTGCTTGATAAGCCACTCTCTAGCTATTCGGGTTGAATGCCAAGCTGTTCTGAGGAGTTAGCGGCGCAGGCAACCCAGGGCGCTATTCCGGGCGTTGCCGCAGAATCCAATCCAGCAGGTCTTCGTTTCGGCGACCACTTCGTGCGTGCTGGTCAACGGCGGCCGGTGCGGACGCAAGCGCCATACGGCGCAAATGCAGTTCGCCCCGGTCGCAAACCGTAATCTTTCTGTTAGTGCACTTTCAATGAACTCAGACGCTGCATAGCCGCGGTTTTCACCGAATTATGGATTGCCTCGGGAAAGCCCTCTGGCAGCTCGCTTTCAATTTTGCCGAGCGCAGCTTCAGCGGTAAGGGCGACACGTTCGATTGATTCCTGAACAAGCTTTTTCGGTACGCCCGCCGCTTCGCCTGTCTGCAAGAAATGCCGGCCGTCTACTTCGGCAATCCTGTAGTGATTGTTTGTCCCTACCGACATTGCGAGCTTCATCTGCTTGCGCTGAATTTGACCGGTGTCCAGGCTCGGCTGTGCCGTGAGCACGTCGTAAAGCGGTGTCAGATGGTAGCGGCCGCCAGGCGTGATGAAGATGCTGAAATTCTTCGCATGGCCATCGGTCGCGCCAATCAGCCAAAAGAAGATTTGCGCTCTGAGCAGCATCGCCTGATCATCAGCGGGCGTGTCGCTGCCTTTGAGCAGGTCAAGAAGCTTCACCATGCCAGGACCGCCATCGCTCTGGTATTTGCGCGTCGGCGGGACCGACAGGGCCTGACAGCAGTCCTCCTGCGGCAGGCGGAGCAGGCGGCCATCCTTCGTCCACCGCCGGTCGAAGCGCTCGATGACGAGCGCCGTGGTCTTACCGAAAGTCGCAATCTCGGCATGGTTCACCGGCAGGCCGGAGGCGGCGGCAAGTCTCAGACAGTAGTATTCATTCTCGACGCTGTTCGAAAGGTCGATGCCGTTGGGCAGCTCCCCGATCTGCGTCTTGAAAATATGGGTCGTCGGCGTGGTGCCGTGCGGCTTGAGCCACTTGCCGCCGTGCCGCAGCAGCGCCGTTTTCTCCTGCGCTCCTGCCACGGAAATCCGGAAATGATCGTCGCGCGTAAGCCCGAGCGGAGTCTGGGCAAGCCCGTTGAGGAGCTTTTCTATCGCTTCGTCATCGACGGCATCGCCGGCGATGGTGCGACCATCACCATGGTGATCATCATCATGATGATCATCATCGTCGGCGACGAATTGCAGGGCGCCGACGCAGTCCCTGCCGATGGCAGCGAGCAGGCTGTAGGCGTCGGTCCCGGCAGCGCCGACCCTTTGCGCTACCCGGCGACGGAGCGCGTCGGAGTCGGGTAGCAGATTGTCGAAGACGGCCGTGATGGCTTCGCCGCGGAAGGCATCCTCCCGCAGCGGCAGCGAGAGCGAGACGGGCAGGGCATGTTCCCATCCGAGCCAGTCAGCCTCATACCGGAATTCAATAGCGCCAGTCGCCGCCTTGCTCATCAGGCCGACGAGGCGGTTGTTGAGGAGCACGCGCAGCGGCTCATGGCGGCGACGCCGGGGCATCAGAAAATGTCCTCAAGGTCGGCGGCTGTGCCTTTGGTGCGCGGGACGATCCGGAACTCAAGGTCTAGGGCCGCGAGTACCGCAAGGATGGTTTCAAGCTTGGCTGCCGGATTGCCAGTTTCGATGAGCGAGATTGTCTCCTGCCGCAGGCCCGCCCGCGCGCCGACCTGCGACTGGCTGAGCCCCCGCTTCTTACGAGTGCGGCGGATCAGGTTGCCGATCTGGTTCGGTGTGCGGGCAAGGCCGGTCATTTCTTACTCCGACCTAGTATGTGCTAAATCCGATAAAAGCGCAATATAGCAAATGGCGCATAAATGGACATTATGCGTTGAACTGCATAAAACACGTTTATCGGAATTAAGGCTATGACTTCCCTTATAGCGATCGCGTTAGCCACTTTACGCCGGAATGGAAGCGGCAATCAGGGAGCACCTTGAGCGCCTTGCTAGAGGCGAGAGGGTGCCGATGATTGCTATCGGATGTTTTACCGAGATTCAGTTCGCTGCGATCAATGAGGGGCGAGCTGCAATGGAATTACATCTCTTGGAGCAAAACGAGATTCTATTCATGGGTAGGCATTTGTATGCCAGCCGCTCTAAAGATGGCTACCAAATAGATGACATCGTTAAGCAGATCATGAGTGCGCTTTGCGACGACGCGATAGCTCACTTGGGCTGCCGGACGTGATCTCGGCGGGCCGCCGCCGGATCCGTAAAGCCGACCCTCGCTTTCGCATCCGAGAAAGGCGACAAGGCGCTCGGCTCGGCCCGACAACTCTACTCGCGTCTGGTCGATTGGGGCGGGCTCGAGGAAGAGGAATACGGCCTGCGGGTCACCGTCGACATGGCGATGCTGGTGATCCAGCGACAGGCGAGCCTGAACAAGGACCTCTCCCAAAGATTCGGCGGCCTGATCGTCCAGATTCGTCTGAACCTCGAGGCGATGGAGAAGCTCACGCCCGAGGTGACCTATCGCAAGCAGCGCGAAGCCGCGCTCGCGGTGCGTGGGGCGCGCAACCAGGCCGACCAGTTCACCAAGAGCCTTCGGGCGATCCTCGCCGACCTCAAGCGGATCAGGCGGACGGTCATGGAGTCGAAGACGCTCGGCACCCGCCTGGAGGCCTTCTTCGAGGAGTTCGTCGATCAGCTCCCGCTGAAAGATTTCGAGTCCATCCTGACGGTGAACCATCCCTACCGTTTCCGCGACGCCATCGTCGACCTGGCGCTCAGGATCTCCTACACGCCGGACACCCTTGTTTTGAAGCTCTAGAAATTAAAGTTATGCCTGCAGCACAATGGTTTCTTGAATTTCGTGCCAACTGATCTTTCGGAATTTGTATGGAATTTTTGCGGACGGTTAACCGTTTCTTAACGGGACAGTTCGGCCGATAGGCCGCCAAGCCAATAGGAAGCACGCCAGTGCGTCGGCCGCCGCCGGGCGTTTCACGAGACGGGCGCGGCTGGCCCGCCTTGGCGTCGGCCGTCAGCGCTGCCGCCGTGCATGGAACGGATTTCGCCCGAAAATATTGAACCTAGGGTCAAGAAAACTTGACCTATTGTCAACCAATTCGACGGCCATATATCCAGATATGTTGCTGAAGTGCCACATTTTGCCTGTTAGATGCCCACTGGCATTCTGGGTAAGCTGGACGAATAACTTGACATTAGATCAACTGAAGCCCATGGAACGCGCGATCAACAACAGCTATGGCATTCGCCGATGGCATTTGAGAACGAGGCCGGTCGCCTGCGTAGAATCGCGCGGCGAGGGACGATCTTCTTCACGAAGGGACGATCTTCTTCACGAACCACGCTGAGATTGAGCGCAAGAAAGATGGCATCGAAAAACTCGATGTCATCAACGTGCTTGGGCGATGTACGGTATCATTGGTGGAGGTGAACAAAGAAAACGGAGAAGAAGAATGGAGGGCAGAAGGGACTGATAACGACGGGAGGAAAATAACGGCTGTAGTCGTGGCTTACGAGGATGTCGCAGAGGTGAAGATCGTCACGACTTGGGCGAACAAGAAATGAGTGAAAGGGCTGTCAGATGCGTTGCAAATGCAAGAATGGATTGATGGAGAGAAGTGTGAAGCCAGAGCACGTTGAAGACTTGGGCGGTTTGGTCGTCAAGGTCTTGAATGCTGTTGTCGTGCAGCGCTGCTCTGCTTGCGGCGACGAAATGATTGGCATACCGGACGTCCAGGGATTGACCCGCGCTGCTGCAATGGCGCGCGCCCAGAGTCCTGAGCGTTTGACTGGTAAAGAAGTGAGGTTTATCCGGCGCGCGCTGGACATGAAGCAAACCGATTTTGCGGCAGCAATGGACCTGTCCGCAGAACATGTGTCCCGTTGGGAGAATGACCATAATGGGGTTGGCGGCGCTAGCGAAAAGCTTGTGCGCCACAACGTCTGTGCGTTGCTGAGTGATGGCGCGTGCGAGTACGACCCTAAAGCCATTGCGAGTATGGTTTTTGTGCCGTTTCCCGAAGGGGGAATTGCACCGATTGAAATGGTCCGCGTGCGGACCACGCACCGTACAAATGAAGAAGACGACACGATGTGGAGTGAGGCCGCTTAATTGCGGCCTCTCTCCATAAGCGTAAACTTGCGCCGCAAGAGGCAGTTAACTTCGGTAAGCGCCCCATCCCAAGCGACTGTCGCGGCGTGCTGCTGCGGCTAGGCGACGCGGCACGCGCTCTATCGACCTCGAAGCCCGGCAACCATGCCGGGCTTTTTGCTGTATAGTCGCGTTTGACGGGGAATTCGCGGAATGACTTTCGACCCAATAGAAGCAATCAGCTCGTTGGCGGAATTGGCGGCATACTGTCAACGGCATTCCTGATCTATGACCGGCTTTACAAATCGCAGCCGACGATTTTCTTTCAGCCTCACGACGCGACGGCGTGCCTCGTCATCAAGAACACCATGACGGAAACCCTGTTCATCGACGCAATCGACGTGTCACCACGCAAATTAAGCTTCGCATTTGGCGACGACCTTCATTCAACCATCGAAGCCGTCGTCGGCGCAGCATATGACAGCGGCCCCGACCGGAATTCCCTTATCATCGGCCCGCTTTCCGAACGCTATTGCCGGCTCGTCAAACTGACCGGCTTCGATGAATTGCCGCCAGAGACTTCACGATTCGATGCGCGTGGCGAAACACCCGACGGCCTTCCTACATGAAACAAACGGTTAAGGTTTCCACGACAGCGGGCGACCTCACCCGACTTCACAACGACGCAAAGAGGGATTGATGCGATGGCGGATGCTTCAGGTCGGCTTCCATCATGCCGCGCCTTTCAGTCGACATCGACCTCACGTACCTGCCGGTCAAGCCGCGCGAAGAATCTTTAACAGAGATCGACGCGGTGAGACGCAAGTTGCGGAGGGGCGACCTTTACGCAGGTAAGTTGTTGCAGCGCTCGATCGTCAGCATCCGCGCGATTTATTCGGTGTCCGCGACCTGCTGGGAAATAAGGTATCAGCGATGATCTGCGCACTGCCTTCATTGTCTACATGCTCAGCCATAATCTCCCAATGGCATGAAGTGCTAGGCGGAGCGAAAAGGATATCAGCCAGGAATTTGTGCGCTGCTTCGAAGGTATGACTGCCAAGTCCGTTTCGCGAGATGAGCCGCTGGCCGTACGCAAAACGCTGTCGCGGAGATTGTCGGCAACATGCCAGACAGGCATCGGAAATTCCTGATTTCATTGAGCGCGGCGATGCTGAATGAGATTTGCTCGGGGCGTTCCCGGTGCCCGCGATTTGCCGGCCGTCAAATGGCGAATGCAGAACCTTGACAGCCTGCCAGCTGAAAAGAGCGCCGCGCTGGATCTTGAGAAGGTCCTGAGCGAATAACAGAAACCACGCGCGCGGCCAGATGGCTCTGGATCTGCTGCGATCCGATTGCTGAACAGCCAAGCGGTGCCTGATCCCACCAAGCTCGTTGGTCCGATGATCGAGCGGCTTCTCGTTTGCGACGGCGCGCGCCGGACTCCCAAGAAGGTGAGGCGATCCGGTACTTTGCGCGATTTTTGCAAGGCTGATCGCAGGATGATCAATTGATGGTTCTCTTGTCATGAACGAGCGGCGGACGCAGCCGAATATCGCCTATGCAATCTGCGGCTTCAACGATATTCCAAGCCAGCGCGCCATGGGCTTCCACCTCATGATCGTCGACGAAGACGGCAGCCACAGGCCGTGGCCCATTGTCGTGGTGCGCTGGGGCAAGCGGGTGTTTGCCTATCTTAACAAATGCCCGCACAATGGCGTCAATCTGGACTGGGAATGCAACCAGTTTTTCGATCCACGCGGCATCCGGCTGATGTGCGGCAAGCACGGCTCGACCTTCGAGCTCGGCACCGGCCGCTGTGTGGACGGCCGGTGCAAGGGCAGCAGTCTCACGCCGGTCGCGTTGACGGTGCTGGACGGCGATATCTGCGTTACCGGCGTGCGGCTTGTCGAGGAGGATTCCTCTGGCTAAAGCTAAAGCCGGCGCTCAGACCGGCCGGTTCTCGTTACGGTTTCTCACAGGTTCCATCCTCTTCAGCCCGTCTTCGTAAGAGATCTCATCATAGGACGCATCGAGATCCTCAGTTGCGTCGAGCAGGTAGTCGAGCTTGCCGGGCGCGTCGAGCTTCTTGATGTCATTCTTGTCGACCCCGGCCAGGTACATCATTTCCTTCCAAACGGTGGATTCATCGCACGGCAGCACGTTGAAGGTGATACCACCGAGCTTGATTCGGTATTTCGCCAACAGGTCTATGTTGTTGCAAAACATGAAGTAGCTGCCATCAGGGCTTAGCGCGCCGTCAAGAACGTTTGCGACATCAGCAAGATAAGCGAAGCAGTGCAGATAGCCGGCCAGCACCGGAATGCTCCTTTCGCCTTCCTGCACGACCGTCAGTACCTGCTCGATCGAATAGTGGGGCGGCCGCTTCTCGTCCGCGACCTGGGCCTGGAATTTTAGGGCGATATCGCCGCGAAAGCCGAACCGGCCCTGCTTGGTGGTCCCGCCTTTGAATATGGCATTGAGCAGGCGCCCCTCCTTCTCGAACCGGCCTAGCGCGGTGTTCTCGATTGCAGTCATGAAAAATCATCCCTCGATCCAAGACAATCGCCGGACACTCCGGCGGCGGGAGACGCAATGCAAATTGTTTGCCGCCGCGTTCGTAACGCTCATCGGCGAAATCCATAAAGAAGACACGCAAAGCCGCCGCAATCCCTCGAAGACCTTTGTCAGCAACCCTACACGCGTCGCAAAGCCAACAGGCGCGATTTCGAAAAGGTGAGCAATGTCAAGCTCGGGCGCGCTGGCATGCGACTTGCCAATTCCCATGCAAACGACCCAGGCAAAAAGGATAGCCATGATCAATCTGACGGATAGCGCAGTGAATGCGGTCAAGAGCACGATTTCAGCATCGGCGCAGCCGGCAAGCGGCCTGCGCATCATGGTCGAGGCCAGTGGCTGCGCCGGGTTCAAATACCGGTTGAGCCTGGCCGACGAGGCTAAGCCTGACGACACCGTGATCGAGCGCGACGGTGTCAAGGTGTTCGTAGACAACAAGAGCCATGACCACCTCGCCGGCACGACCATCGATTTCGTGGTGGCGCTCGAGGGCTCGGGCTTCACCTTCGACAACCCGAACGCCAAATCGAGCTGCTCTTGCGGCAAATCCTTCAGCTGATGACAAGAGAAATCGAAGCATGCCGGTCGAACCGGAACAACTGAAGCAACCGCCGAGCATTGAGACCGGTCGGGAGCAACTACGGCGCGAACCAGCCGAATCTGCAACGCGACGGCGGCGACTGTCAGCTGGTCGGGATCGAGGGGAGCAAGATCATGGTCAAGCTGACTGGTGCCTGCGTATTCTGCAAGCTTTCAAGCGCGACGCTAGAAGGCATTCAGGCGCGGCTGGTCGAAAGGCTCGGCGACTTCGTTCGCCTGATCCCGGTCGCCGGCGCCGCCAATGCGCGGCATTGAAGGAGGCGTTTGTGCCGATCTATCTCGACAACAATGCGACCACGCGGACAGATCCGTGTGTCTTGCAAGCCATGTTGCCGTTCCTCACGGAGCAGTTCGGCAATGCCTCGTCCACCCATACCTTCGGCAGCGAGATCGCGGGCGCGGTGGGGGAGGCGCGCCGCAGCCTGCAGGGTTTGCTGGGGGCCGCCCACGATCATGAGATCGTCTTCACCTCCGGCGGGACCGAGTCCAACAACGCCGCCATCCTTTCCGCGCTTACGACCCAGGAAGGGCGCGACGAGATCGTCACCACCTCCGTCGAGCATTCCGCCATCCTCACGCTGGTCGAGCAATTGGCGACAAGGGGCATCAAGACGCACGTGATCCCGGTGGATTCGCGCGGACGGCTCGACGTCGAGGCCTTTCGCTGGGCGCTTGGACCACGCACGGCGATTGCGTCGGTTATGTGGGCCAACAACGAGACCGGCACGATTTTCCCGGTGGAGTTTCTGGCCGGGTTAGCGCGTGCGGCAGGCGCGCTGTTTCACACTGATGCCGTGCAGGCCATAGGCAGGGTGCCCATCGACCTGAAGGACAATGCTATCGACATGCTATCGCTGTCCGCGCACAAGCTGCACGGCCCCAAGGGGACCGGCGCGCTCTTTTTACGCCAAGGCACAAATTTCAGACCGCTGATCTGGGGCGGGGCACAGGAACGAAGGCGCCGCGGCGGAACCGAGAACATCCCCGGCATCGTCGGTCTTGGAAAAGCTGCAGAGCTTGCGGCGGAGCGGCTCGAGCCGGATCGCGTTCGCATTGGTGGGTTGCGCGATCGCCTGGAGCAGGCGATTTTGCACAACGGCCACTGCATGGCGCTCGGCGATGTCAGCAACCGGCTGCCGAACACGGCCAACATTGCCTTCGAGGATCTCGAAGGCGAAGCAATCGTCCACCATCTCAATCGCGCGGGCATTGCTGCTTCGCTGGGATCAGCTTGCAGCTCGTGCTCAATGGACCCGTCGCACGTGCTGCGCGCCATGAACGTGCCGGCGAGGAGCCTGCGCGGCGCGGTGCGCTTTTCCTTATCGCATGAAACCACCGTCGAAGAAGTCGATCAGGTCGTCCGCGTACTGTCCGGCATCGTGGCTCACCTGCGCGCCATGTCACGAGAGCATCCCAATCCCACCAGCAATTCGCCCCGATACACGAGTTGATCTCATGAAAGTCATGATTCGCCGCTCTCCGGAGGCGGGCCTGTCGATTTACGTGCCGAAAAAAGATCTCGAGGAGCCGATCGTTGAATCGGAGCACGAGACGCTGTGGGGCGGCTGGATCAGAATAGCCAATGGCTGGGTGCTCGATCTGCCCGAAATGGCGAGCGATACGCCGCTGCCGATCACGGTCAATGCCCGAAAGCGCGGCGAGGGCGGCGACGACCGATGAAGGTGACCCCGCAAATCGACTTTGTCAACGCGGCCGATGCGGAGGCGATTCTCACTGACGTAGCGGCTAGGCTGCGTGCCGGCAGCATTGTTCCCTATCTCGGACCTGGTCTCACCGCGTTGTCCAAACCGGATGCGCCGATGACGCCGGAGGCCTTGGCTGGCTTCTTCGCTACCAAGGTCGCGCTGCCGCGCCGGGCCAACGGCAATGTCTGGGCGTCGGCGCAGCACATCGAAAGCAACAAGCATCGCTCCACCGTGACGGCATTGGTGGCGCAGGCCTTTGCTGCGCCGGTCGAGCCGACACCACTGCATCATCATCTCGCCGCGCTGTCCCTGCCTGTCATGGTCGATGCCTGGTATGACGGCGCGATGCGTGCGGCGCTTGGCAAGCACGAGGGGTGGGGCGAGGTGCAGGGCATTTGCCGCGCCGGCATCGGCGAGGACCGCTGGTATCGCTTCTATGATGCAGAGGGCAGAGAGGTCGATCGCGCTGTGGCGCAGAGCTGGACCACGGTCCTCTACAAGCCGCACGGCGGCGTGCTGCCTGCCAGGAACTTCCTGATCTCTGACGCCGACTATGTCGAGGTGCTGACCGAGATCGACATTCAGACGCCGATCCCCGATGTGGTGAAAGAGCGGCGCAATGGCAGAAGATTTCTCTTCATCGGTTGCCGCTTCAACGATCAGCTACTGCGAACCTATGCGCGGCAGCTCACCAAGCGCTCGGCCGGTGTTCATTACGCCATCGTGGAACCGGATGTGCTGTCCAGGAATGAGCTGCGCTTTCTGGTCGAACAGAGCCTGACGCCGCTTGCGATCCCGCTCCCGCGCGCGATCGAGATCCTGCTCGCTGCCTGACAGACCTTGTATATGGGTCGATGTTGCTCGCGTGCCGGCGCACGCGAGTTGTCTTGCGTTTCGCGCCGGCGAATGACTGCGCTCATCTCCATGTCAGGATCAAGACGCCTGTCACACTTCGAACATTTCTAATGTCGTGCAGAAGGCTTCGCTTCCACGGCCAACCGCGGCAGGCGGCTCACTTTCTGACTTAGATCAAAATTGCTCGCCATTCCGGCCATGGCACGCGAGTTGCAAATCTTCTTTTCAGTTTCCGCCTCCAGGGAGAATGAACGGATGGACGTATCAGCGCTGGACGAAGCAAGCTTGGCAGGGAGCGCCGTCGACATCGGCGAGACCATGCAGGCGATCGCCGAGCACAAGGGCTGCGGCACGTCCGGCGGCACCGGCAACGCGAGCTGCGGCTCGCAAGCCGGCCAGGGTGATCTGCCGACCGAGATCTGGGAGAAGGTCAAGAACCATCCCTGCTACAGCGAAGAAGCGCATCATCACTACGCCCGCATGCATGTTGCGGTCGCGCCCGCCTGCAACATCCAATGCAATTACTGCAATCGCAAATATGATTGCGCCAATGAATCGCGTCCGGGCGTGGTGAGCGAAAAACTAACGCCGGAGCAGGCGGCGAAAAAGGTGCTGGCGGTTGCCTCCACCATCCCACAGATGACCGTGCTCGGCATCGCGGGGCCCGGTGATCCCCTGGCCAATCCGGAAAAGACGTTCAAGACCTTCGAGCTGGTGGCCAAGGCCGCTCCCGACATCAAGCTGTGCCTGTCGACCAACGGCCTCATGCTGCCCGACCATGTCGATACGATCGCCCGCTTCAAGATCGACCATGTCACCATCACCATCAACATGGTCCAGCCCGAAATCGGCGCCAAAATCTATCCGTGGATCTTCTACAACCACAAGCGCTACACCGGCCTCGAAGCCGCAAAGATCCTCAACGACCGCCAGCTGCAAGGCCTCGAGATGCTGACCGAGCGGGGCATCCTCTGCAAGATCAATTCGGTGATGATCCCGGGCATCAACGACCAGCATCTGGTCGAGGTCAACAAGGCGGTCAAATCGCGCGGCGCGTTCCTACACAACATCATGCCGCTAATCGCCGCGCCCGAGCACGGCACTGTACTCGGTCTCAACGGCCAGCGGGCTCCGACCGCGCAGGAATTGAAGGCACTGCAGGATCTCTGCGAAGGCGAGACGAACATGATGCGGCACTGCCGGCAGTGCCGCGCCGACGCTGTCGGCCTCCTCGGCGAGGACCGCAGCGCGGAGTTCACTACCGAGAAGATTATGGCCATGGACGTCAAATATGACCTGAAGATGCGCAAGGCCTATCAGGCCAAGGTCGAGGAGGAGCGCGTCGCCAAGGTTGCTGCCGAGCAGGAAGAGCTCGCCGAGCTCGGCAACGAAATGAGCGGCGTCAAGCTCTTGGTTGCGGTGGCGACGAAGGGCTCGGGCCTGATCAACGAGCATTTTGGGCATGCCAAGGAGTTCCAAGTGTACGAACTCTCCACTACGGGTGCCAAATTCGTCGGCCATCGCCGCGTCGATCACTATTGCCGGGGCGGTTATGGCGAGGAGGAGAGCCTTGCCACCATCATCCGCGCCATCAACGACTGCCATGCGGCCTTCGTGGCCAAGATCGGCGGCTGTCCGAAGAGCAATCTGTTGAAGGCAGGGATCGAGCCGGTCGACCAATACGCCCATGAGTTCATCGAAAAATCAGCGATCGCCTGGTTCAAGTCCTATCTTGTGAAGGTGCAAAGCGGCGAGATCCAGCATGTTGAGCGGGGCGAGGCGGCGATCCGCCAGGGCGCGCTGATTTCGGCGGCGTAAGGGAGATATTCATGCCGTTCAAGATCATTGCCTCACAATGCTCCGGCTGCTCGGCTTGCGAGCTCGAATGTCCGAATGTCGCAATCTCGGAGAAAGGCGGGACGTTCGTCATCGACCCGAAGAAATGCACCGAGTGCATCGGCCATTTCGACGAGCCGCAATGCGTCGCGGTGTGCCCGGTTGATAACACCTGCGTCGTCGACACCTCATTGCCGCGCTACCAGGCGCGGGCGTAGGGGGCGAGCCCATGACCATCACGCTCACGCCCGCCGCTGAAAAACTCACGAGTTACGTGCTGCGCGCCGATGGCACCGTTGGCGCCGGTTTCCGGCTCGCCGTCACGGCAGATGGTTGCTCGGGGTTGTCCGCCCGCCGATATAGGTGTTGCGCCGGCAGCTCAGCCCGGTCAGCAAGGCGTAGAGAGCAACGGCCTAAAGTTGCTTCTCAATGCCGAGAGCCAGCTAATGCTTGGCTTTGTCACCATCCATTTGACCGACTCCTCTGCGCAGACCGGGCTGATCTTTCCAGAAGCAGGTATGCTGCTCCAACAACGCCGCAAAGGCTGCCCATTAGAAGAGGAAAGCTGCCAATGAACCTCGATGGGGCAGGCAATCCGCTGTCCGAGAGCGAGGGGGCGCTGATCGCGCACACGCTACTCGGCGAAGGGCTGCCGCGCGAAGCCAAGGATCATCTGTGGGAGGCCGGGCTGTCCTATCACCTGGACGAGATCGCGGAAAAACACCTGCATGAAGCGCAGGCGCTGGCGCCGGGCCACGCCGCCGTCCTGATCGGGCTCTACCGCTTCTATTTCTACAAGGCTCGCTTGGCCGAGGCGTTGGAGGTCGCAAAGCTCTGTATGTGTAAGGCAGCTCGTGAAAACAGTCTCGCAGACGATTGGCGGCGGGTCAACACGAGCGACGCTGCTTTCGATCGCTACGAGAACATCCTGCCGCGCTTCAATTTATTTTCCCTGAAAGCCTACGCCTACCTGCAGATGCGGCTCGGCGATCTGGATGAAGGGCACGCCGCCGCCAACAAGCTTGTGGAGCTCGACCCGACCGACAAGATCGGCGCCAAGGTGCTCCTGGACGTGCTGGAGCGGATGGGGCAGGACGATGACGGATGACATCGATAAGGCCCGCGACTGGCTGGGCAACGAGGTCGACTGCGGCACCTGCACGCATCTCTTGCTCAGGGCCAGCGGCGGCTGCCGCTTGATGCACGCCTGCGTCAACGACCGCTACGCCCGCTGCATCGACCGCTTCTTCAACTGGAATCCGGTGCTGGCCGACGCTTACGTCACACATCCGCATTTCGAGGTGCGCGCAATCTCGGCCAACCACGCCAATGTGTTCCTGCTGCCGATGCTGCTCGACGATGCTGAGGAAACCGTGCGCTGGAACGCGGCGCGCCGCCTGCCCAAGCGCTTTGTGCTGCGGCTGCGCAGCGACCCGCATCGGGAGGTGAGGATGCGGGTTGCGACCTTGCTGGACGGCGAGAAGCTGGCGCCGATGATGTTGGACCAGGACTATTACGTCCGCCTGGTGGTGGCGAGCCGGATCGCGCCGGCGCTGCTTGGGCGTCTCATGAGCGATGACGAGCCCGAGGTGCGCCGCGTGGTCGCGCTCCGCATTCCCCATGACTGGCTGCTCGGCATGGTCAATGATCCCGATGGCACCGTGCGGCTCGAGATCGCACGGCGGCTGTCTCCGGATTCGCTCAGCCTGCTGCGCCGCGATCCGGATTGGCGCGTCCGCTATGAGGTGGCAAGCCGCATTACGGCGGCCGAGCTGGCGGAGTTGACCGAGGACGGGGACTCGATGGTGCAGGAAGCCGCCCGCGCGCGCGTGGCCATCCGGCCCGAACGACCGAGAGAGAGTGGGACATGAGCAACATCGTTCGCGACAGCGAGGTGGTCGAGCTGACCGGGCCGCCTTTCTTCAGCTTTGGCGAAAAGGTGCGGGCCAACCGCACCATCCGCAATGACGGAACCTATGCCGGCAAGGAAGTCGGCGAGATCCTCGCCAAAAAGGGGGAGGTGGGTTACGTCGTTTCAATCGGCACTTTCCTGCAGCAGTTCTACATCTATGGCGTCGAATTTCTCGAAAGCGGCAACCGCGTCGGCATGAAGCGCAAGGAGCTCGTGCCGGCGGTGGCGCGCGAGGAGTTTGAGGACCTGCCGTTGCCGGAAGAGGCCGCGTCATGATCGACCCGAGGCTGCCGAAGTACCAATGGGGCCAGCGCGTCAAGGCGGCGATCGACCTCATTAACGACGGCTCCTTTCCGGATGCACCGGCCGATGGACTATTGATGGGCGCCGGAGGGATCGGCGAGATCGTGCAGGTCGGCAGGCATACCGAAGCGAACGTGCCAATCTATCTCGTCGAGTTCGGCGAGCGGCTGGTCGTCGGCTGTCTTGAAGAAGAAATTGCAGTGCTTTGAGGGTGCTGGTTCGCGATGAATGCTGCGGTGATGAGAAAACTAGCGATCGGAATGATCCCTCACCCGAACGAGCTCGATCGCAAGCGGATCGAGCGCGCCTTGGGCTCGCGCAAGCGCTATCGCTTTGTGTCGCCGAATGTGAAGCCGGTGAGGGGTGGCTATCTGATCGAGAGTCCCTGCTGCTCTCGCAATATCGACAAGGACGGCGGCCTGATCGATGTCGCGCTGATCCACTATGACATGGTGAGCGGGATGTGGAAGCTGTTTCGCATGAACCACGCGCACGGGATCTGGGAGTTTTACAGCATTTACCTCCGGCTGACCTCAGCGATCGAGGATTTAAACACGGATCCAGAGCGGCGGTTCTGGCAATAAAGCTGATTTGGGACTAGTTATATGGGAACCGCGATGGCGCTTGGCACAGACCAACTGATCGAAATAGAACGGGTGCTTGCGGCGGCGGAGGCCGATGCAAGCCCATTCCTCGAGCTGCGGCGCCGTTTTCCGCACCTCGCCTTCACGCGCTGTGATGCGTCTGATGTGACGGAGCGGCCGTTCCGAAGCTTTCCGCGTTTCGACCTGCATCTGATCGGTGGCTGCGATCGCTGCGTGCAGATCACGGCCGATCCGGCACGCGCGATTGGTATCCTGCTGGCGGCAAGGAGTACTGGGCGGTGACCGGCATTGCACTCGCAGAGGATCACGACGGCACCGAAGCGATCGAGGCCGTATGCTTCATTCCGCTGTCCGATCCCGATATCACCTCCGCCGAGCTCTCTGCCGTGGAAGCGCTGCTATGTTCGCCGCGAATCTCCAATGGGCCGATCACTGACGCCTTCGAGAAAGCCTTTGCCGCCTATCTTGGCCGCAAATATGCCGTTGCCGTCCCCAGCGGCACGATCGGGCTTCTGCTAGCGCTAAAAGCGCTTGGCATCGGACCCGGGCAGGAGGTGATCGCCTCGCCTTATTCGTTTCGCGAGGCGGTGCATGCTATTAGTCTCGTGGGCGCGAGGGCCGTATTTGCCGACGTCGACTATTGGTCGGGAGCCTTGGCTCCGGCGAAGGTCGAAGAGCGTGTCACGGCCAACACGCGGGCGATTATTGGTGGCAACCCCAATGGGCATCCGGCGCCATGGTCGGAGCTGCGCGCGATCGCGCAGCGCCATCAGCTGCCGCTCCTGGAGGATTCGACCGAAGCGATCGGATCGCGATACAAGGGCGAACTCGTCGGCCGCTTTGGCGATATCGCCGTGTTTGACTTCGCTCAGCCACTGGCCCTGACCTGCGGCGAAGGCGGCATGGTGGTGACCGACGACATCGACTTGGCCGGCGGCTTGCGTCGCCATCGCGCACATCGGCTGGATGAGCGCTCCTCCGTTGTCATCAGCAGCGCAGCGCCCCACCAGGCCGGCATGAGCGATCTCACAGCCGCGCTGGGCCTTGCGCAGCTAAGGCGCCTCGACGAAATCCTGGAGCGACGCCGGCTCGCTGAACAGCTCTACAATGCGCATATGCAATCCTTCGAAGGTATCAAGCCGCCCTATGTGGCTCCCGATGCGACCGAGGTGAACTGGTTCCTCTATCTCGTCCATCTCGGGACGCGCTTCACGCGCTCCAGCCGCGATGCCATCGTCGATGACCTGCGCATCGAGCAGGTCGAGGCCGCCTCCTATTGCCACCCGTTGCATTTGCAGCGACATTATTTCGAACGCGGCTATCGGCATGGCGATTTTCTGGTCACGGAAAAGATCGCCGATCGAGCCCTGGCACTGCCGTTTCACACCCACCTCACCGATGACCAGATCGAGTTCATCGTGGAGACGATGAAGGATGCGTCAATCAACATCGGCGCTGGCGCTGCAATTTATTAGAGCCGAGGAATCATCAATGGGACGCAAAAGGAGGGCTTGAATGTCGACAGCCACGGCCTCACCATGGGGCAAGATGATCGAGGTCATTCAGGCCACATCACTCTTGGCGGTGCTGCAGAACCCGAAGATCGCAACGCCAAACAAATGCAAGTGCAGACCAAACGTGGATCCTCCGACATTTCGTCCGGCAAGGCCGCAAGGAACTCTCGAGGGTGGCGCGCAAAGAGAATGACAAGCTCAATACGATCGGAGGAGGCGCCTCCAAGTTGCGGCTCGCCTGCGAAGTCAATTTGCTCGGAACCGGTAGCATGATCATCGAGCTCTTCGGCTTCGGCTCGGGTTTCTTCAAGCTTGGGCGGGAAGGCACATGGATTTCGCAACACGTCATTGTTCCCTGAACGAGACAGTGGTGGAGCTTGAAGAGCGCCCGGCCTGCCTCACGCCGCACCAATGGTTTGATTTTATCAGCGGGCCGTCGATGCCCTTCCAGGAGCTGGTCGGTGGAATTGGCGTGCTTCGGCTGACCCGTGCCGCCGTCGATGCCTTCAGGCAGGAAAACGCAACGACAAGCACGAGCGAAGGTAGCACCGCGATATGGGCAGCCAAGAGATCGAGGTGTTCACCGTCTGTCGCGCCGATGCAATCGAGCGGGGCGGCGCGAAGGGTTTTAACCTGTCGCGGATCGACGAGAGCGGCGAGAGCCGGCCGTTTCCGATTGTCGTGGTGCGGACCTTTGGAAACGACTACCACGGCTATGTCAACCGCTGCCCGCATGACGGTGTCTGGCTCAACATCGGCTCCGGAGAGTTTTTCTCGTCGGACCGCGCCTTTATCAGATGCGGCCGGCACGGTGCGACCTTCGAGATCGATAGCGGGTTTTGCATCGATGGCCCTTGCAACGGAAAGGCCCTTGAGCCGGTCGCGCTCGCTGTGGTCGACGGCGACGTCTGCCTGTGTGGCGTGAAGCTGGTGGAGGACAACGGGTTTCCCGATCCGTTCGAGGACAGCGACGAAACCATGGACATCATGATCCATCCGGACTAACAGGGATGATCTCATGACCGTAGCTCAGGAGCCTTTCGGTAAAGCGCCGTCGTTCTCATGAACATTGGCGCAGGCCCGCGCCTTCGCTGCTTTCGAACTCGTGAGAGATCAAGGGCCGGGCACGGCGGCCGAAGTCATCCAGTAGCCCGGCATGTATGAATGGTACGGGGACAGTCGAACAGCAAGACGCGCAGCCATTTCGGTGTTCGAGCCGCATTGGCGGCTTTGTGAGGACCGATCGGCCGGTCGACAGCTCTTGGCACGCATGGATGAATTGCCTGAAGCGGAGATCATTCGCGCCGTGCATCCGGCTGATGTCGGGGGCACCAAGGAGGTGTTCAAGTGCTATCTCGCCGAGCCAAAAATCTATACTTCCGAGAAGGGCCATGCCAGCGGCCGCGCCAGAGCCATCTAAGTTTTCTCATCGGCGGCGCCGAGCTCGACCCGCTGGCTCGCCTACATGTGCGGCGTATTGCAGGAGACGATTGCTAACGAAACCGCGCGTGCCGAACTCGACCTTGCGCTGTCAACGCTCGACGGCGCAACCAGGCCGGTATGATGAAAGACCGCGGCGCATCCTAAAGAGAAGGTGGCAGCGCTCCCCTAGCACTACTTTGGCACTTTAGGCTTGGCAATATCTGCAAGGAACATGTCGCAGTGAGGACATTGTCGGGGTGGAGGTCGTGCGAAGAGGTCGAGGATGGCTTGCCTGATGGCCGGCATGCTTGGTTGTGGTGGCAGTCCTGAGATTCTTTTTTTTCCGTCCCGCTGCTTTGAGGCGGCGGGATTGGAGGAAGGCGTAGGCGATCATCGTCATCAACGCGTGTCGATGTAATCCCGTCGAGGATCTACCTTCGAAGTGGTCGAGCCCAAGCTCCTCCTTGAGCTGCTGGTGAGCCTGTTCACAGACCCACCTGGCCTTGATCGTGGCAGCGAGCGTCTTGATGGTGGCATCGGCCGGCAGGTTCGACACATAGTATTTTTTGCTCCCCGGTCGACCGCCGCTCGCCGACGAGCCAGACCTCGTCACCAGGCATGCACTGCATACGGCTATTGAGCATCCGGTGCTTATGGCCATCCGCAACGCGGACACGGCGGGCAGTGAAGCGACATGTCAGCCGACCTTTGGTGCCCCGCCGCCAACTGACCCTTTGCCAATTGCCTTCGGCCAATAACGCTTCAGCAGAGACTGGTGGCTGATCAGGGATGTGGTATTTGCGGGGCTTGCCGGTCCTCGCGATGGGGAAGATCAGGGCAATGTCGGCGGGATAGACGTTCTGGCGCCGCGACAGACCCACCGCCCACAGCAGACCGCGCTCGCTCAAAGCCTGACGGAAAGGCCCGCTGGAGCCGTACCCTGAATCGGCAAGCACACAGCCGAAACGCACACCGGAGGCGATGACGCAGTCGATCTCCGCCAAGGCGATCTCTGGCTTGGTCCGCGCTGCGCGGTGCTCGACTGGAACGCCCGCACGCTTCAAACGCACCAGATTACTCGTCCAACTCTCGGGAACGAAGAGACGTAATGCCACCATGACCGGCACTTCACCCCGCGCAAGCGTCAGCGACAGTAATGTTTGGCAATTGGCCGTCTTGCCGAGAGACGAGGCATATTGTGGAGCGACACACAACCGAACGATCGCCCTTCTTCGGCATCGCCGTGTCGTCGATGACCAGCACCGCATCCTTGCCGCCGACCAGGCGATCGGCCTGAATCAGCAATTTCGCCTCCAATGGCGCTGCATCCCAAACGCCATCAGCAATGAAATGGTGCAACTGATCATACTCGCCCGGTGCCAGCCGCGCCGCCATCGGCTGGACGCTCTTGCGATCACCCGGTCCAATCAATCCCGAGATATAAAGCGGACACATCCGCCGCCGCGCCTTGTGACCTAAACGATCCAGGAATGGCTTGAGCCAGCGTCCAAGCTCGTCTTCCCACTTCGACTTCGTGCCCACCATGGTCGGCCCTCCAAAGCCGACCATCCATGAATCATTGAAAATCTGATTCGGGACTCCAGTTTCGCCAATCAATCGCCAAATTCGGCCAAAGTAGTGCTAGTGTTCTGACTCATTCATTTGCATCCCGCTTTTGCGATGGCGAGCGCTTTTTTGGCTCGGCGGTGCTTTGCGAGGATGGATTTGGCGCTGGCGGTCCACCTGAAGGGCTATGGGTTTTGGTTTCGATGCTCGATCCACTCGGCAATCGCGGTCTTGAGTTCGGTGACGTCGTTGAAGGTTCCTCGCCGGATGCGCTGGCGAGTGATTTCGGCGAAGAGCCGCTCGACGAGGTTGAGCCAGGAACAGGATGTCGGCGTGAAGTGCAGCGTGAAGCGTTTGTGTCGCGCCAACCAGCGCTTCACGGCCGGCGTCTTGTGGGTGGCATAGTTGTCGAGGATCAGATGCAGATTGAGATGTGCGGGCGTCTCGCGGTCGATTGTTTTCAGAAACGAGAGGAACTCGTCTGCCCGATGGCGTGCCAGACATTCGCCGATGACGGTACCGGCCGCCACATCGAGCGCGGCGAAGAGTGTTGTGGTGTCGTTGCGCTTGTAATCATGGGTCATCGTGCCGGCACGGCCCTTTTTCAAGGGCAAACCCGGCTGAGTGCGGTCGAGTGCCTGGATTTGACTCTTTTCATCGGCGGAAAGCACCAGCGCCTTCTCCGGCGGATCGACGTAAAGGCCGACGATGTCCTCGACCTTCGCGATGAAGTGGGGATCGTTGGAGATCTTGAAGCTGCGCAGGAGATGCGGCTTGAGGCCGTGTTCGGCCCAGATGCGCTGCACGCTCGTGTGGCTGATGCCCATTTCTTCCGCCATCGACCGCACGCTCCAGTGCGCGGCATTGGCCGGACGCTCCTTCACGGTCTTCTCGACGACCTTGAGCTTCATGGCAGCGCTGAGCGGCTTCCGGCCAGGCGGCTTGGAGCGGCCTTTGATCAGACCATCGACGCCGGCCTCGACAAAATAGTCCTGCCAGCGCCAGACGGTGGTCTTCGAAACCCCGACCTCACGCATAATCGCCACGATGCCATGACCGTCCGCCGTCATCAGCACGATCCTCGCTCGCTTGGCGATCTTCTGAGCCGTGTTTCCATCGGTGAGCAATTGCTCCAGTTCCCTACGAGCCTTGCGATCAAGTACAATCAAGTCGTTTCCCATGCCGCGAGTGAATCATGTTCGCGACAAGTTGGGATTCAAATGTCAGTGACAGAACTACGCTGATCGAAGCCTGGGCTTCACAGAAGAGCTTTCGCCCCAAGGATGGCAGCGGCGACGATGATAACGGCGCCAATTTTCACGCCACCATGGAGAACCGGCATGGGCTGGCGGTGGCCGGCAGGGTACGCCGCCAATGGCACCGCCGATCATGTCGCCAATCTTCCCGCTATCAAAGCCGTACCCGCCGCCCGGGGCCCTCACGAGCGTGATGACGCAGTTGATCCTCGACCATGCAGCGTTGGCAGCGATGCCGCCTGCGAAAGCGTAATGGCGGCCAATGGCAAAGTTCAGAGGGCTATTTTGTCCTCCTTGTCGGAGATGCACCCTCGACCGAGGGCTGGTTTGAGCGCTGCGAGTTGATCGTGCGGATATCCTGGCGGCACGCGGAGCGATTGCGGCATTTTAGCGAGGCTTCAACTTTGCTGGGAAGTGGAATCAGTGTCGTCCTTCAGGTAATTCAGCATAGTGTTGCAGGCGTCCTCGGCCTCAGCGAAACTTTGGAGGGGCAAGCCGAGAACCCTGATCGCGCCACGGCCCTGGTGAAGCGGACGCCACGACGCGACGTAGCCCAACCTTCCGCGAAAGCCAGGACCGGTTGGGCTCTGGAAGCTGATCACGAACGAATAGTGGTCGCTGCTTGCGCTCCATATCTCCATGTCTTCGACGGCACGATGGAATTGCAGGGGCATCAGGGTCCGTTCGCTGGGCCGGCCCGAGAACCAAACTGCTGGGGGCCGGCGCCGGGTAGGGTCAATACAGCGCGATAGGAATGGTAACGATACAGCCGACTTCCTGTTCTTGCTGGTGAACGATGCCAGCGCTACGGACATCATTCGCCGCGGCTCCCATTAGTCGTTGCTGCTGGTGGACCGCCGCGATCGCGAAAGGCCGGTTGCCTACCACTACGACCCGCCCGGGGACACAATGACAGACCTGCAGCAATGCTCGCAGCACGGGTGGGAGCCAACCTGCAAGACGCCCCCATAAGCCAGCAGAGGAACGGCTATGATTGCGGCGTCTTCGTGGTGGACGGTACGCGGGCGCTGGTTAGGCGATTGGCGGGAAGACGGCAGGCAGACCTGAACCTCGAGAACCTCGTCGTCGATCGGCAGGCACTGCAGAGCCGACTGAGGGGCTGATGCCGGCTTCGACTGATAGGGCGCGCCGAGCTGGACTCGTTCTTGCGGTAGGGTCGGCAACGCGTGAACACAATGTTCGCCTGCTCACAATACGCTTTCAGCGTTTCGTTTATGAACACGGTATCATTGTCGGCATCGATGCCCTGCAACGAGAACGGCAGCTGTCGGCGAAGTTCTGTCAACACGGTGCTCAGGAGCGTTTGCTCGCGCACCAGCAACGGCGCACACTCCGTCCAACCGGTCGCAATATCCGTGAGCACCAGCGTCTGGATAAAACTGCCGCGCCCCGAGGGCCCGCTGTGGGCGACCAGATCGGCTTCGACAAAGCCCAGCGCCGGATCCTTCCAGTCGGCGGACGTCCGTACCGGGATGCTCCGTCGCAATGCGCTCGCCACCGGCCGGCGCCGCTGGCGTGCACCCTCCTCTCGGACCTTCCCCAGCGCCCGATCGATCGTCGACGCGCTCGCCGCCAGCGCTTCGCGCGGATTTCAGGCGCCAGGCCCATGTGGCCGTTCCGTTCCATCGACTCGATCAGGAGCAGCAGCAGCGCTTTCAGTCTCTTGCCGCAAATCCGGTCCGATGCCTCCCAAAGAACTACCAGCGCATTTCGTTCAGCTTCCTCGTAAATCCGCCGACGGGTGCGCCGAACCCGGGATTTCTCCATATCGCCTCGGAGCAGGCGCATCGAATGCTTTCGATGGAAGCCCGTCACCACCACAAACTCGTTGAGAATTCGCGCCTTCTCCGCGCGGCTCGCCTCTCTGTAGCGCTGCCCCACAGCGGCCGTCAGCTCTCTTCGAGTCGCCATGCTCAGTTGCCTCATTATCGCCCCCCAGTCCCATCTCACTGGGGAGCAAATTACGTGAGGCAACGGCCTAGCATTCAGGAACATTTCAGGCGACGCAATGCGGCTTCCCATCCAGATTGTCGCGCTATAGAATTGTGGGCTATTTCACAATGCTGATATTTGAAGTGGGGTAGATAAGCGTTCGCCAAGGGCCAAATATCGATTTGGGGGGCAGCAGATGGAACGCAAGCTATCATCATTGGAGCAACAGGCTGCCGACGCTCTCCGTCGTGCAAGAAGCTTACCTATTGGTGCGGACCGCAACGACCTACGGCAACTTGCCCGAGGGCTTCTGTGGCTGCACCGCAACGGCATGGATGCGTTGATGAACGAACGTAGTAGCAATTGGTTAGAGAAGCCGGTGCTAACTGCCGCCTGATTGTTGCACTTGGCCAATGGATGTCTGGCCAGGAGGCGATGACATATCCGCCTCTCGTCATTCATGGTTGACCGGTCAAGTCCGTGGAATCCGCTTAGATATTCGGCTCGCACCAAGGCTGTTTAGCCGTGGGGGCCGCAAACAGATGGATAGGCCAAGCCTTCGCTGAGCAAGTTCTGGCCCTCGACCGTCGGGGATCATCTCGCATCGTGTTGAAAAACGGACAGTCAATTTACGAGTATATAGCTGTATGAATAAAGCATCATTGAATAAAGCATCATATTGAAAAATGGATGATTTCCGTCTATAATTCAATGCAATGCTAGATGCTCCTGTCACCCTTTCTGCGTACACGACCCGCCTCCAGGCCGCGGGCAAAATCTCCTTTACCCGCGACGAAGCGATGCGTGTTTTGGACTGTCTAAAGCCGCTTTCTTGAAGAGCGCGAAACGTCTGGAGCAAAAACAGCAACTCGTAAGTCCTCGAAACGGCTTCTATGTAATCGTGCCGCCGCAATATCTCTCATGGGGCGCGCCGCCTCCGACCTGGTACATTGACCAACTGATGCGCCACGAGAACCGACCGTACTATGTCGGACCGAAGGCCGCGGAACTGCAAGGCGCCTCACATCATGCGGTGATGGAATTTCAGATCATCACCAACAAGCAGATCCCAAGATGCGGGTCGGGCGCTCCATGCTCGTATTCTACTATCGCAAGGTTTTTTCGCAGGTCTCGAACGCATTACAGGATTTCAATACCGACGCTGGCACGATGAAACTTTCGTCGCCCGAACTTACCGCGTTGGATCTCCTGCGGTATCTGCACGTAGCTGGTAGCATCGACGCGATCGCGACGGTATTGAGCGATCTCGCGACGCGTATGAAAGCAGACAAGCTTGCATCCCTGGCGCGGCAATTCGAGCGCACGGTCATCCAACGTCTCGGTTATTTATTGGAGCGCCTTGGTCACGAGCAGGTAGCAGGTCCCTTGGAAAGCTATCTCCATGAAAACTATAAACCTCTGCCCTGGGTAATGCTGGAGCCGCAGAACCGCAAAGAGCACGCTCAAGAAAGCGAACCTCCGCTCGTACGCAGCACGCGTTTGGCACGTCATCGTCCATCGTTACCCCGAGATTGACGAATGATTCCGGCCCTCAACATTGTCGCATGGTCGCAGACAACGCCATGGGTCGAACAAGGCAGGTCGAGCAAGACCTGATCATCAGCCGAGCGCTGGTCGCGCTCTTTTCGGATGAGTTCTTGAAGGCGGAACTCGGAGGGACCGCGCTCAACAACCTGCATTTTCCAAAGCCGTTGCGCTACTCCGAAGACATCGACCTCGTGTACCACGGCAGGCCCGATAGGGCCGGTGTTGACCGCGTTCGCGAAGTTCTGAATCCGTGGTTTGGCGAACCGCAATTCGTACAAAACGAAATTGCGCCCAAGCTCAAATACTCGGTCGAAGCCGAAGACAAGAGCAACCCTGCGCCAATCCGCTTGAGGATCGAAATCAACACGCGGGAGCGTACTGCCTACGACACACCGCAATCTCTGCCATTTAAAGTAGAAAACACGTGGTTTACAGGCACCGCCGACATATCGACGTTTTCAAACGAAGAATTACTCTCGACCAAGCTTCGCGCGCTGCTCCAATGCCATAAGGGGCGGGACCTGATCGACATTGCGCACGCTCTCGATATCTTCGAGGGATTTGATGCGAGCACGACCGTAGAAGTCTTGGGCAAATACCTCGCGGCTGGCGGGATATCGATATCCCGCGCTGAAGCCGAAAAGCGCATGTTCACGAAACTCAACAATCCAAACTTCATGGCTGATGTTCGCCCGCTGCTGTCCGCAGACGAGGCGGAGGATTTCGACGACGATGCGGCGAAGGCTGCGTTCGTCAAGGTCTTCAGTAAGATCATCCGTCTGATGCCGGGCGAGGCCTGGTCCAAGACGGAGAAGATGATCGAACAGTCTGGACTTATTGATCAGTTCGAATAAAGTCGATGGTCAGAAGCCCAACCGAAGCTTTTTCGGTGAATGCCCTTGGCCATGAGATGGCGAAATCGCGAGCGAAGCAGGTTTTGAGCTGACAGTTTACAAGCCGCTTGAAGTTACGAAGGGTTGTTTGCACTTTTCGAGCAAAAGCTCCCAGACTTCGCACAGCAGATTTTCAGCGTCGCGCACATCCCAAGGCATTAGTGACATTCCATTAACATTAACAGTGCGAACGGGCCATCTCGGTCAGCTTTCGATCCCGCGGCACTTTTGAAACAAGGTGACCTTGCCCCACGGGCTTATTCCAGTTTGAAATTCGTTCTGGCCCTGATCCGCTACCGCTCCACCCGCCCTCCAGACGCGGCTCTGCGCGGCCGGTTGCGCGATCTCGCCAACGAGCGGCGGCGTTTCGGCTATCGCCGGCTGTTCATCCTGCTGCGGCGGGAGGGAGAGCCGTCGGGATCAACCGGATCTACCGGCTTTATCGGGAGGAAGGGCTCGCCGTCCGCAAGCGGCGTGGCCGCCGCAAGGCTGTGGGGACGCGGGCGCCGATCCTGGAAGCGACGCCGAATGCACGCTGGTCGTTGGAT
Organism: Bradyrhizobium sp. CSA112; assembly: GCF_029051645.1. Taxonomy (GTDB): domain Bacteria; phylum Pseudomonadota; class Alphaproteobacteria; order Rhizobiales; family Xanthobacteraceae; genus Bradyrhizobium. The sequence goes on along the minus strand of NZ_JAACFS010000045.1, from coordinate 16,423 downwards.
TTCGTCCACGACCAGTTCGCCAATGGCCGACGCTTCCGTATCCTCAACATCGTCGACGATGTCACCAAAGAGTGCCTGGGGCTATTCCAGATACGTCGATCTCAGGACGGCGCGTTGCCCGCGAACTGACGGCGATCGTCGAGCGACGCGGCAAGCCCGGAAGATCGTACCCGACCATGGCACTGAGTTCACCTGCAATGTCATGCTCGCCTGGAGCAAGGACACAGTCATCGACTGGCACTTCATCGCGCCGGGGAAACCGATGCAGAACGGTTTCATCGAGAGCTTCGTGTATAGACGGCCCCGCGGGTGCAAGGGATTTCGACAGCGTTTTGGAGATCGGTCGGGTGCGTTCATGTATACGGCCTGTTGGTGCGACCGATATCATGGCCGCTGGCCCTGATGGAGATCGCGGATCGAGGCCTCATCAACGGGTTCGCGCTTGTTGCGCTTAAAGCTCTTCGGGTTTTCTCGATCCCCAGCTCCGCCGGTTTCCATCATGCTGTCATCTGCCCTCACACCTAAAGTGGCCAGCCTGCTTGGCAGTTCACCCCGCAGCCTTATAGAACTCACCGGTCGTCATCATCGCCCAGATGATCCGAGCTTCTTAACTTGTTGGCAACGGCGATTGCAACGACTATGGGGCGACGTCACTCAAGTAGTGCGTCGATCCAGGCCGCTCCGACCCGTGATCGCGCCTTTGGGTACCGGACGACGTTGCGTGCCCCAATAATCAGCAAGTGCCGGAGATGGGCGTCCCCCCTGCTTCCTTATATGGCCGAGCCTTTCCTTCCCACACGTGGAGTTCTGCCTTGGCGTCAGGCCGAGCCGAGCCAGGCAGCGAACTCCCGACCGGAGCGGAACATGGCGGGGTCTGAGACAGTGGCCGCGACGGCCGTGGCCGTAAAGACGATAACAAAATATGGGGCGTGTGCGCGAGCGACTTGCCGAGTGAATGGCCGAGCGCCGCCACAACGGCGACCAGGAAAAAAGGCCGCTTGAACGAACAAGCGGCCCAAGTCTAGGGAGGAAACGCCCAAGAGGGCAGCGATAGCGCATGGCGCCACCGCACTGCGGTAGATGCGTTGGCGGGGCATAAAACGCAAGAGGTTGACTTCCGGATCGATGTCAAAGTGCGCCTTTTTCCAGCCTTGCTTACTGAGCGTTCGGGCAATGATGTTTTGGCAAGACCAACAATCGCGATCAGGAGTATGTGGCGCTGTTGAGATCACTACAAAGACAGGTTTGTTCCACTATCACTTTACGATGAGGCCGACAAATCGCGTCCCAGATCACAAAAGCAAAGGACCGCCATAATCTGGTCGGTCAATTCAAATCCGGTGACAATAGCCGGGCGATTTCCTCGGGCTCTCCGGCTTACCGCAGCACGAGTTTTCCGCTCGCAATCGGCCGTGTCGCGCTGTGCCAAATCTCCAGAGCATCGTTCGCGACATTCGCCGAGAACCGGCCGCGGTTGTTGCGCCGAATCAATGAGTTGGCGGGCCGCGAGCTCGCCCGGGCACAGGAACATATGGTCTTGCTCGGACGGCACTCCGCCGAAGAGAAGGTGGCGAGCTTCCTGATCGGCTGCCGCGACCGACTCAGTGGAATTGAATGTGGTGGAGAAATTCTGCCGCTGCCGATGAAACAGCTGGACATCGCGGATTATCTGGGGCTCACCATCGAAATGGTGAGTCGTACCTTCACGAAGCTCGAACGTGATGGCGTGATCCGCACCTTTACGCGTGGCGTCGTCCTGTTGGATGCCGCGCGCGCCGAAGCGCTGTCTGCGGGCGTAAGTTGAAGCGCGTCGCGTCTGGTTCTTTTGCCCTCATTTGATCAAGGTCAAAGACGCGTCTATTGAAACGGCGATATATTCGCATCAGCTTCAATGGAGATCGTCATGCGCACCGATTCGCTCTTGGCTTCCGCAGCCGTCATCTCGGTCTTCGTTATTTTCGCCGCTGCCCTTGCTTGGGTCAATGTGCAATCCCCAGGGTGCATCAGGCGCCACCCGAGGGGGCGCGCAAGCGTCGTCCTTTCTGATTCCTTCAGGCAGCCGCTGGACCTGATGGAAAACTCCCTCCGGTGGTGTGGATAGCTGATCGGGGTCGATCTCGATCAAGGACAATGCAGCGTGGCCCGGGCTGATGGGGCAGACGCCCATGCAAAGAGAATCAAACATGCAGCAAGCTCAATCCGCGAAGTGGATGACCCATGGCGGAAAGCGGCGATGCCCTGGCTCGACATCAACCAGGAGCGCTACCACGCCTACATGGGCTATGTCGGTATGGTGAAGCTGGTCGAGGAGATCGACAAGGCGCTGTTCAACCCGATCTGGGAGCAACTGCGCCGGCCGGTGCCGTGGGACGAAGTCGCCAATAACTGGCGGGCCAAGGCCATTGCGCAAATGGACGCGCAGGCCGCCGAGGTCGCCGCCGATCCGGAGACGACCCGGCGCGCGAAAAAGGTCTGCTTCTGCAAGGAAGTCGATCTCGGCACGCTCGAGGACGCAATCCGCTCGCATGGCCTGACCAGCGTCGAGGCAGTTAGGCAGCACACCAACGCGTTCGGTGGCTGCTGCAAGAGGCGGATCGAGGACATCCTGGCCACCATGCCGGTCTCCTCGACGCCTGCCATGCTGCAGGCCGCGGAATAGGACGGCGTCATGGCCATCGTCACCACGCCGAAGAAGGCCTGCGCGGTCAACCCGCTGAAGATGAGTCAGCCGATCGGCGGCGCATTCGCCTTCATGGGGCTGCGTGGGGCGATGCCGCTTCTGCACGGCTCGCAAGGGTGCACATCCTTCGGGCTCACGCTGTTCGTGCGGCATTTCAAGGAGGCGGTGCCGCTGCAGACGACTGCGATGAGCGAGGTGGCGACCGTGCTCGGCGGTTATGAAAATGTCGAGAAGGCTATCCTCAACATATACAATCGTGCCAAGCCGGAGATCATCGGGATCTGCTCGACCGGAGTGACCGAAACCAATGGCGATGACGTCGACGGCTACATCAAGCTGATTCGCGAGCAGCATCCGCAGCTTGCCAAATTTCCTCTTGTCTTTGTCTCCACGCCCGATTTCAAGGACGCCTTCCAGGACGGGTGGGGAAAGACAGTGGCATGCATGGTCGAGGTACTGGTGGAGGCGCCGGCGGTCGGGGCGGAGCGTGATCCCGCGCGGGTGAATGTCCTCCCCGGATGTCACCTGACGCCGGGTGACCTCGACGAACTTAGGACGATCCTGGAGGATTTCGGCCTGAAGCCATCCTTCCTGCCTGATCTCGCGGGATCGCTGGACGGGCATATCCCGGACGAGTTTACGCCAACGACCATTGGTGGCATCGGGGTTGACGAAGTCGCGGGCATGGGCCGGTCCAGCTGGACCATTGCCATCGGTGCGCAGATGCGGCGGGCGGCAGAAGCCATGCAGGCGAAGTCTGGGGTGCCGTTTCGCTTGTTCGAGCGGCTGTGCGGCCTCATCCCCAACGATGAATTCATCGCTTTCCTGAGCGACATCAGTGGCCGCCCTGTGCCAGCAAAATATCGGCGCCAGCGCGGCCAGCTCAGCGATGCGATGCTGGACGCGCATTTCCATGTCGGCGGCCGCAGGCTCGCGATCGGTGCCGAGCCTGACCTCCTGTTCGACCTGTCCAGCATGCTTCACGAGATGGGCGCGCAGGTGACGGCGGCCGTGACGACCACGCCGTCGCCGGTGCTGGAGCGGATCGGGACCAAGGAGGTGCTGATCGGCGATCTCGAGGATCTGGAAGAGCTTGCTAGGACGAGGAATTGCGATCTGCTGATTACGCATTCGCATGGCCGCCAAGCGGCGGCGCGGCTGAAGATTCCGTTTTATCGCGCGGGATTTCCGATGTTCGATCGGATCGGCGCGGGACACCAGCTATCCGTCGGCTATCGCGGCACGCGCGATGTGATCTTCAATATCGCCAATCTCGTGATCGCCGACCGAGAGGAAAATCATCAGCCGACGCCCGATAGCTGGCGGACCTCGAGACGGCCCTTAAAGCCCGGCCGCCGTAGCTTCATCGACGCAACAGAGGGGTCGATTGCATGAAGGTCGCATTCGCTACCCAAGACTTGAGGCGCGTCGATGCGCACTTTGGCTGGGCCAAGTACATCGCGATCTATGATGTTGGGCCGGGCGGGCACGTATTTCTGAAGGCGGTTCAGTTCTACGGCGATCTCAAGGAAGACGGCAACGAGGACAAGCTCGCGCCCAAGATCGAGGCAATCAAGGATTGCGCCATTCTCTATGTCGCTGCCATCGGCGGCTCCGGTGCCGCGCGGGTAGTGGCGAACAATATACATCCCATCAAGGTGAACAAGCCCGAGAACATTCTGGCGCTGGTCGAGAAGCTTCAGCACGTGCTGAAGGGTACGCCGCCACCCTGGCTGCGCAAGGCACTGGCAAAGGACCAGGAGCGCACGCTCGATTTCGAAGAATGAGGACGACATGACTGAAGCCGCGGATATCGTGCAAACCGATCGCGCGCTCGATGCGCCATTCGTGAGGGAACTGATCAAGATCTGGCGCGCCCAGGACGTCCATGGCGCCTGGGACGGCAAGAGCGATCTCGATCTCCTCGAACCCTATATTCTGGACAAGGAGAAACGGCGCGCGCTGCCGATCGTCGGCGATCCCGATCCGGATACGGTCTGGCGGCTGGAGCTGTTCTTCAATGCGGTCGCGCTCTCGATCGAGAAGACGACCGGTGTGATGATCCAGCCGATGCTGAAGATGCACCACGAAGGCTTTGGCCGCATGGTGCTGATCGGCGGCCGGCTGATCGTGGTGAACAAGCAGCTGCGCGATGTGCATCGCTTCGGCTTCGACAATCTCGCAAAGCTCGCCGCCGAGGGTGACAAATACGTCGAAGGCGGCATCGAGATGACCCGGAAATTTCCCGACGTGGCCAACTATTGAGAGCAGCTCATGAGCGACCTTGAAATGCTGAAAGGGGAAATAAGAAAGCTGTCGGTCAAGGCGACGAAGGCCAAGATGGATCTGCATGATTTGTCGGAGGAACTTCCCATCAACTGGACCTCGATCATGGCGGTGGCGCAGAAGGCGCACGATGCCTTTGCCGAACTCGAGCGCAAGCGCGAGGATCTCAAGGCGCTGGAAAAGGCCTAAAAAGGGTATCCGATCATGTCATTTGCAACGCGCGACGGCCGCGACTGGACGCCGAACTACCTGATCTCAATTGATCCCAAGAAGTGCATCGGTTGTGGCCGCTGTTTCAAGGTCTGCGGTCGCGACGTCATGACGTTGAAGGGGATCAATGAGGAGGGCGATCTTGTCGATCTCGACGATGACGAAGACGGTGAGATCGAAAAGAAGATTATGGTGATGAATGACCGGGGCGCTTGTATCGGCTGCGGCGCCTGCGCCCGGGTTTGTCCGACCAACTGCCAGACCCAACAGCCCGCCGCAACGGAAGCCGCTTGACAGCGCCTCTGTCCGCCTTTCCCGCAGGCAAGCGGGAGTTGGACGGCGAAGCCTCGCTGAAGGGACTCTCCGTGTGCTGCGCTCGGGGATAGAGCCCCTCGGCGCCGACCGGCGCGAAGGACTTGGTTGATTAGTGGTCGAAGCGGGCGGCCGTCGTCTGCAAGATGCGTGACAAAGTAGTCCGCCCTGACAGCAGCATGAAGGGCCGGTCGACGGACGGTAGTTCAAATCCCGCTCCCATCGAAATGAGATCGGCCGGAGCCAGCGCGTCGTTCATAGGATGGGACTCTATGCGCCGCGACAGCATCACAAAATGGTTGGCATTGCAGGGCCCTGCCGCGGATGGGCGTCGTAATAGTGCCGGCTCCGGCAAGCTGGCCTTCGGGAATGTTCGGTGACCTTCACCAGTGACTGCTCCCGCGAAGTCGGTGATCCTGCTCGGCCATTCCCACCAGCTTGCTGGCTCCGAGTCGCCGTCCCCGGGTAGAATCATGCGTCGTCGGCCGCAAGCATCTGAATTCTGCGAAAATGCCGGTTCGGATGGTTCATAATGTCTGCTGCCACTATGGGATCGGATGTTGGCAATCTTCAATAACTTCATTCCGCTGTCGCGAACGAGTTCGTTAGGCGCGTGACCACCTCGAGCAGACGTTCGGGCTCCTGGAAGAACTCAACCGGCCCTTACGCGTGGACGGCGGTGTAATTCCATGTCGGCACCACCTTCCCGGTTTCTTGCTTGGTCGCGAACCATGAGGGTCTCACGTAGGCTTCCGGACCCATGAAGATCGCCAGAGCTTCGCCGGTCGGAGCCGAACGCCATTGTGGATTGGCCTTCGCCAAGTGCCCGTACAGCACTCCGTGCTCTCCTTCGGTCTCATCGAGGAAGAGCGGCAAGGGTGTCGCAATCGGTCCGTCCGCGGTGGCCGTGACCAGGTTGGCGAGGCCGGCGGAGCAAATGGTCGCGCGGATGCTTTCGACCTCGTCATCTCTAAAGGCGGGGGGCACATACATGGCGGTTCTCCGTTCTCGTTCCTGAGATAGACCGAGCCTGGTACGGTTAGAACTGCCATTTATCACTGATTTTGATGGTCCAGTTGGAGGGCATGCGACTAGGACAATCGCCGCGAACGAAGCTGATCGACCGCTTGAGCCAGAAGCTGACAGCCGCGCTCGATCTGGCGCGCCTCCAGTGCGGCGTAACCCATGCTTCGGACGTTTGGGGCAGATCGCGAAACCAGACCACCACATGCAAGCCAGCGGCTGCGCCGTCGGATCTGGCGCATAGGGAAGGCTGCACGCAATCCGTCTTCAGCGGCCATGGGCAACCTGGTCGATGCGAAACGGCAGGCGGACGGTGTATGGGCCTCATCCAGCCCTTTGCCGCGCGGCCCCGGGGCATTCCGCGCGCCGATGATCTCAACAAGGCTTTCCATTTTCATGATACGATCCGTCACGGCAGCGACCATAGCCGGGGTGACGCCAAGTGTCTTGTGGACGCGGCAGAAGTTGTAGAAAAAGAAGTAGAGTGCCAACGCGTGGCAATGGTTTTCAAACTTCTTGCTGAACGCATTGGTGAAGCGGGTAAGCCGCCTCATTGACATGCGCATGGTCAGGTTCTGCCGCTCAACAAATGAGGTGCTGTTACGCTTCGGATCGGGGTTGCCCATGATGGCTTCCTTGATCGCGCCAATGCACTTGGGAGGGCTATAGCGGCCAGGACGGCATAGTCAGTCGCGAATATCTTGTTCAGCATCGCGTACTCAGCGTTGAAATCGACCGCAGATACGGCCTTGAGATAGGCTTTGTGGCCATCTGTGATGAGCTGGACGCGGTTGGCAAGACGCGCCTCCAAGTCTCCTAGGAAGACAATGCCGTTGTCTTGGCTGCGGTCGCCAACGTGCCATGACACGATCAGCTTGGAGTCGGCGTCCAGGCCCGTCCACGTCCAGATGTCGCCAGCAGCGGCCGGAGCCGCTTAGCAAATTTGACATTCTTCTGCTTGGCGTAGCTGAACGACCAAACCTCATCGCATTGGATGCGGATGGCGGGGACATGGCGGACCTTCTCATCGTGGAAGGCGGCGCAGGCCAAACCAGCGTCCACCAAGAGCTTAGTCACGGTATTGATCGACACCCCGTGCGGCGCGGCAATCAGGATGGAAGTGCGTATTGCCTCATGGAGGAATGTTCCCGAAGACTTCCCATCCAGATTGTCGCGCTATAACCCCGGTAATCCGGCTGAGCTGCTGCCCTCACAGAGCATCGTCAGAATCTGGACGCGGGTTTGTAGGGGCAGCTTGTTCATAGCGCTCATCCCACCGATGCGGAAAGCATTCCAATGACTGCTCCCACCAAGAGAGGCTGCTTCGGGGCACTTTTCCGTATGATGACGAACCGGAAGCAATTTGACAGCGGTGATCTTCACCGGTGAGCCTTTCGAGCAGGACACTTCGGCGAATTTGATCTCGTAGTTGCCAGGGCCTGCGGAAAAAACCGGAACCATCGTGCCATCCGCCTGACGGGCACGGGCAAGCCCAGGCCGGCGGCCGAAACCGGATTGGCCGCGAGGAGCGGCTGGTTCACGCCACCCTCCGCGGGCCGAAGGCCGGCGTGCCAACGCTGAAAATCACGAGAATCCCGCCTGATCGACAGCGCAATCTGCCGTAATCGGGCGCGTGACCGAATAGATGGTCAGCATGCCACGATCGAGCATTGCCGTCAGCTCGTCCAGCGAGCAGCCGGCAAAGTCGGACGCGAAGAGATCAATTTTTTGTAGCAGCCGCGGAGATGCGCGTTGTGAGCCCCGTAAAGCGACAGTGCTCGCGCGAACCCGTCGATCGTGCACGGGTCGCACCTAGTGGTGGTGCGCTTGCGACGCCGCGCGTCGAATTCCCCAGAAGGTGAGGCGATCCAGCACCCTGCGCGATTCTTGCAGGGCTGGTCGCAGGGTGATTAATGAAAGGCATCTTGTCATGAACGAGCAATGGATGCAGCCGAATACCGCCTATGCGATCTGCGGCTTCTACGACATCCCAAGCCGTGGTCCATTGTTGTGGTGCGCTGGGGCAAGCGGGTGTTTGGCTATCTCAATAAATGCCCGCATAACCGGGTCAACCTGGACTGGGAACGTAACCAGTTCCTCGATCCCAAGGGCATCCGGCTGATGTGCAGTAAGCACGGCTCGACCTTCGAGCTCGGCACCGGCCGCTGCGTTGATGGCCCGTGCAAGGGCAGCGGGCTCACGCCGGTCGCGTTGACGGTGCTGGACGGCGACATCTGCGTCACCGGCGTGCGGCTTGTTGTAGGACGAGAACGGATCCCACCGGCGAGGGCTGGACCAGCGCTCAGACCGGCCGGTTCTCGTTGCGGTTTTTGACGGGCCCCATCCTCTTCAGCCCGTCTTCGTAGGAGATTTCGTCAGAGGATGCATCGACATTCCTGGCCGCGTCGAGCAAGTAATCGAGCCTGCCGCCCGCATCGAGCTTCTTGAGGCCGTTCTTGTTGACCCCGACCAGGTCCATCATCTCCTTCCAGATGACAGTGGATTCATCGCACGGCAGCACGTGGAAGGTGATATCACCGAGTTTGGTTCGGTATTTCGCCAACAGGTCTATGTTGTTGCAAAACATGAAGTAGCTGCCACCAGGGCTTAGCGCGCCGTCAAGAACGTTTGCGATATCAGCAAGATAAGCGAAGCAGTGCAGATAGCCGGCCAGCACCGGAATGGTGCTTTCGCCTTCCTGCGCGACCATCAGCACCTGCTCGATCGAATAGTCGGGCGGCCGCTCCTCGTCCGCGACCTGGGTCTGGAATTTTAGTGCGATATCGCCGCGAAAGCCGAACCGGCCCGGCTTGGTGGTCCCGCCCTTGAATATGGCATTGAGCAGGCGCCCCTCCTTGTCCAGCCGGCCGAGCGCGGTGTTCTCGATTGCAGTCATGAAAATCGTCCTCGATCTAAGCTCATCACCGGACACCTCGGCCGGCGCAACATGTGCAATGCAAATTGTTTGCCGCCGCGACTGGAATGGTTCATCCGCGTAACACTTAAAGAAAACACGCAAGCGCGCCGCGATCCCTCGAAGAGCCTCGTCAGGAACCCGACACGGGTCGCAAAGCCACTCTGCGCGATTCGAAAAAGACGGGAACTATCAAGCGCGCGCGGGCATGCAGCTTGCGAATTCGCAAGCAACCGACTTATGCAAGGGAAGGGTGAGCCACAAGCAACCTGACGGATAGCGTAATGGATGCAGTCAAGACCGCGATCTCAACGTCGGCGCAGCCGGCGAGCGGGCAGTCATTGTTGCTTCGGCCTCGTCGTGGCGGTTCGCGTTCACGAACCGCCTCGCTGCTCATCAGTCATAGACGCGTCGTCGACACCCGGCGCATGCGGGAGTTGGCGCAGCCCTTGGCGGGTGATCTTCCTCCCTTCGCCTTCATTCAGACCCCGCAGCCATCGCTCCGGCCCCACCCAAGAGCTTCACGTTGAGGCGGCCGCCGGTGAACAGCATGTCGTCGAGCGCTTCCTCGATGTCAGCTGTGGTCACTGAGTTTCCGCCGTTACGAGCGATGCATGATTGCGCAATGCGCCGCATCAGCTCCTTAATGAAAGCGGCGCTGACGCCCTCAGTGCGGCGCACCGTCTCGGCTACGATCTCCGCCTCAAGCGGCAGGCCCATGCCGTAAAGCCGGATCAGCTTGTCGCGGCCGGTCGTATCAGGCAGCGGCATCTCGATCGCCTGGTCGATGCGGCCGGGACGACCGGCCAGGGCGCCCTCGAGTTGTTCGGGGCGGTTGGTGGTGAGCACGAAGAGGATGTCAGCGTCTTCCTTCAAGCCGTCCATTTCATTTAGGAGCTTGTTCAGCGCGGCCTCCTCACATGTTGTCAAGTCGTCGCGCTTGCTGGCGATCAGATCGACATCCTCGATCACCACCATGGTAGGCTGCAGCAGGCGCGCGAGCGCCATATAGGCGCTCAGCTCACCGACCTCTTCGGCGGTGATGATTAGCGTGGTGTGTCCCGGTAGGTTGGTGGCGAGATAGCGGATGGTGTGGGTCTTACCGGTGCCCGGCGGGCCATAGAGCAGGATGCCCTTGCGGGTCGACTGGCCGAATCGGCGGAGTGCGCCGCGCGTGGCGACAAAACTCAACACGTTGCGATCGAGCAATTTGATAGCCTGTTCCCGCAGGATCACCTCCTCGCGCCTCACTGGTGCCACTCGATGCACCGTGATGCCTCTTGAGCGGCCGCTGTAATCCGCACCTTTCTCAAATGAGAGGATCTTGCCGCGATAAGAACGTGCCGCGTGCACCGCCCGTTCCAGTTCGTCAAAGCTGCGCTGAACAAAGGCTTCGCCGCCAGACCCCGCAGGGGCAACGATTTCAATCCGGATCCTCGGCTCTTGCTTGAACTCGAACTCAGTAGAGAGCACGACGGCATAGAAAAATTCGCTCGCCCGGCAAAGCCACAGTCCATTGCACAGGCATTTGACCGGCGCCGTTTCGCCAGTATCAACGTGGTGATATTGCGGCGGCACCAGCGAAATCGCATTCCGTCCACGCTGTTTGATCCGAGCGAATGAAAGCGTCTCGTACCTATGTTGTTCATAGACGCCGAAGAAGCGGACCGGATCGGCGAATAGCTTATCGATCGCGACCTGAACATCGGCCTGCATGTGGCCCGGGAATCGCCGCACAGTAGTGGCGAGTTCGCTCGGCGGTATGTTGGTGAAGTGCCACTCAAGCGCTTCGAAGGCATATTCGAATTGCACGTCGGACAGGTCGGGGCCGTCCGGTTCGCCCGCGGCTTCGCCCGTGATCAGCAGGGGACATCCTTCAGCTCGGATACGCTCTTGCGCCGCCTCGAGGAGCGCCTTTGCGACTGAGGGAGGATAGCGTCCGCAGACGGCCTTGCCATGCTGCAAGACGAGTTCGGCGAGCGCAATGGCATCCCGCTCCTGTTTGTCGAATACCTCGCGCAGCAGGCGTACCACGAAACCGAGAGTCGTCTTGTCGTCATTGTGCAAAACAAGCTGAATGGGCGCACCGCCTGCGGAGATCTTGTCGACAAAGACCCCCGGTGCGTGTTCTAGTTGTTCGGTAGTGTTCGTCATGAAAGTGGTCTCCGATCTAAGCTCATCACCGGACACTTCGGCCGGCTTAGACACGCAATGCAAATTGCTTGCCGCCGCGTTCCTTACGCTTTATCGGCGGAATCCATAAAGAAGACACGCAAAGCCGCCGCAATCCCTCGAAGACCTTTGTCAGCAACCCTACACGCTCGCAAAGCCAACAGGCGCGATTTCGAAAAGGTGAGCAATGTCAAGCTCGGGCGCGCTGGCATGCGACTTGCCAATTCCCATGCAAACGACTCGGGAAAATAAAGGGTGCCATGATCAATCTGACGGATAGCGCAGTGAATGCGCTCAAGAGCGCGATCTCGGCTTCGGCGCAGCCGACGAGCGGCCTGCGCATCATGGTCGAGGCCGGTGGCTGCGACGGGTTCAAATACCGGATGAAGCCTGGCCGACGAGGCTAAGCCTGACGACACCGTGATCGAGCGCGACGGCGTCAAGGTGTTCGTCGACAATAAGAGCCATGAACACCTCGCCGGCACGACGATCGATTTCGTGGTGGCGCTGTAGGGCTCGGGCTTCACCTTCGACAACCCAAACGCCAAATCGAGCTGCTCTTGCGGCAAATCCTTCAGCTGATGACAAGAGAAATCGAACCATGCTGGTGGAACCAGAACAACTGAAGCAACCGCCGAGCATTGAGACCGGTCGGGAGCAACTCATTCGCGCCGTGATCGAGGAGATCCGGCCCAATCCGCAACGCTGCCTGTGTCCTTGCTGTCGGCGGCAGAAACCTGCCTGGATCGCTCCCGCCGGATGATCTTCGAAGTGAATTGGGCGAGGAGTTCGGTCGTGCTTTCCGTGCTGCTGACGGGCACCAATTCCAGTTTCCCAGACGAGTGGCGTGTCCATCAGCACTGGAACGAATCCTTACGGGATCCAAAAGGTTTATGCCCAAAACATAATCCCCAGCACAAGGCACAGGAGGCGCTCGCAGAGCATGCCAACTCAGGCGACCCTGGCGTCCAAGTCGTTGATCGCGGTCTGTATCCTTCCGCATCAAACGCGAATCCTGAGTCTCGCATACCCGATCTAAATGCTCGGATTGATGGGCAAGCAAAAAGGACGCTTAACTGACAAGCGGCACAAGTCTAGGGAGGAAACGTCCAAGGAGGACAGCGACAGCCCGAGACGCCGCCGTGGTTGACTCGATACGCTTTGTGTTCGATGCCATTGGCGGAAAGCAAGGCGAGAGAACTATATTGCTACGGATCACCTCGATGGTATGGACATCTTCATTCGTGACGCCAGTCAATTTTCTCTTCCCGACTTTCTGAGCATCTTGATATCCCCGGCACACCATCTGAGGATGTCTGCGTCAACGCCTTCCGGTGGGTGCCCTCACACGAGAGTGAAACGGCGTACGCGCCACAGGCGTCTGGTATCAGGAAGATTGTCGGCTCCGAACCAAATGTCGACAATGCGACGCATGCAGATACTGCGTGCAGACTCAATCTTCTTTGTTGCGGCACGGCGCTTGCTTCTTTAGCCTTGGCATCTCCGATGAGGCATGGACGGTGATGTCTAGTGGTTCATCATAGTGATTTTGACGTTTTGATACCGAGCCATTCGAGGATGGGCAAGTTTTCCGGTGGCAAGAGAATCTCGATGCTTCTGGGGACGCCGGGTTGACGTCGGATGAAGCCGTTCCGTTCGAGGGTGACGATCATCTGGTGGACAGTCGGCGGGCTGACGCGGAAATGGCGCTGGATGTCGGCTTCGGCGGGCGGCTGTCCGAACATGTACGAATAGGTATGGATGAAAGCGAGGTAGTGCCCCTGCTTCTCGGTGAAACGCGCGCCTGATTTTTGACTCATCGTTGGATTCGTCCCGGCCTCCGACAAGGAGGCAAAGCATGAATGTACGTTATCGGGTCGAATTGAGCCAAGCCGAGCGCGATGAACTGACGGCGATGCTCGGCGGCGGCAAGCACGCCGCCCGCAAGCTCAAGCGGGCGCAGATTTTGCTGGCGGCCGATAGGGGCCGCCGCGACGAGGAGATTGCCCGGACCGTGAGTGTCAGCCTCTCCACCGTCGGCCGGACCAAGCGCCGCTTCGTGGAAGGCAATCTGGAGCGGGCCTTGAGCGAGGAGCCGCGTCCGGGCGCGGAACGCAAGCTGACGGGCAAGGAAGAGGCCCTGCTGGTCGCGACCGCATGCGCCAAGCCGCCCACCGGCCGCAAACGCTGGACGCTGACGCTGCTGGCCGACACGTTGGTCAAGCTCACCGATCACGACAGCCTGTCGGGCGAGACCGTGCGTCGCCGGCTGGCCGAGAACGACCTCAAGCCATGGCGCAGGGACATGTGGTGCATTCCCCATGTCGACGGCGAATACGTTGCCCGCATGGAGAACGTGCTCGACCTCTATTCCGAGGCGCCGGATCCCGAGCGGCCGCTGGTCTGCTTCGACGAGACTCCCATCCAGCTCATCGGCGAGGTGCGCCAGCCGGTCCCGGCCCAACCGGGACAGCGCGAGCGCTACGATTACGAGTATCGCCGTAACGGCACCGCCAATCTCTTCGTCACCTTCGATCCACATCGCGGCTGGCGCAACGTCAAGGTCACCGACCGCCGCGCCGCCGTGGACTACGCCCACTGTATGTGTGATCTCGTCGACGTCCATTATCCCGACGCCGCCTGCATCCGTGTCGTGCAGGACAATTTGTCGATCCACACCGCCGGCGCGCTGTATCAAGCATTTGCGCCCGCCGAGGCCCGGCGCATCCTGCGCCGCCTCGAATTCCACTTCACCCCGAAGCACGCCAGTTGGCTCAATATGGTCGAGTGCGAGATCAGCGTGCTGCAGCGCCAGTATCTCGGCAGCCGCATCGACGACCCCAAACGGCTCCGAAAAGAGATCGCAGCATGGCAACGGCAGCGAAACAAAGTACGAGACCGCATCAAATGGATGTTCACAACCGATAAAGCCCGCGCCAAACTCGGCCGCGCATATCCAACCTCCGCCAATGAGTCAAAATCACTGTGATGAACCACTAGCACTATGCTCCTGGAGCTGCTTAAGGCTGGTGAAGGAAGCGCCGCTGAGCGACTGCCCCTGCAGGATCGAAAACCAAACTTCGACCTGATTGAGGCAGGATGCGCTTGTCGGCGTGAAATGAAATTTCACATTGGGGTGGGCTTAGCCAGTGCTCGTTCTTCTTGTGGGTGTTGAGGTTGTCGAGGATGACGTGAAGCTGGCGGTCCGGAAAAAGCCGAGGTGACGCTGTCCATGAAGTCGAGGAACTCGACACGGCGCCGCCGTTTTGAATGCATCGCGATGATCTTTCCGGTCGCAACCTCGAGCGCCGCAAACAGCGTTGTCGTGCCATGCACGCGTGTAGTCGTGGCTCTGACCGGTCAAGGCGCGACCATTGGGCAACTTCAGATAACCTTGCGCTCGCTCCAAAGCCTGGATTGAAGGCTTTTCGTCCACGCATAGCACGATAGCCTTCTCGGGCGGAGCGACGTAGAGGCCGACAACATCGGCGGCTTTGGCCGTGAAGTTCGGGTCGTTGCTCTCGCACCAGGACTTGCGAGCCACGAGGTCGATCTTGTGGTTGCGCAGAACCGCCAGACATATTGGACGTTAACATCGCCCAGCGCCTCGGCCAGCAGGGGCCCGGTCCAGCGCGCAAACCCTTCCGGCGGCTGCTTGTCCAACAGCCGCAGAATCCGCTTGTCGGTGGCCTTCGTATAGATCGGCTGCTTGCCAGGCCGCCGCCTCTCCTGCAGCCCTGCATGGCCAAGGTCGGCATAGCGATGCCGCCACAGGCTGACAATCCGAGGCTGGACCCCGACTTCCTTGGCTATCGACCGCGTGCTGCGCCCGGCCGCCGCCAACAAAACTATCCGCGCCCGCTTCAAATCGCGCTGCAATGTCGCCGGCGAACGACAACGCGCCTCCAGGACCTTGCGATCCTTCCTCGAAAGGTGAACTTCTCTTGCCTCGGGTATCATCCCGATCTTGAATCACGACTCACCCTCTAAGGAGGGTGGGTACTAGCTGCTCGTGATGGCAACGCCGAATGCACTCAGTGGGAGGAGCTGCTGCGCAAGCTGCGCTGCATATGTTCAGGCTCTCATGCTCGAGTTGGTACGCCGCTATGGCGACTCCTGGCAGTGCGTTGCAAACACCTCTTCCGGTTGCACACGCTGCAACGCGCCCGCTCGATCAGGCAAGCCGATCGAATTGGGGTAGAGCTTCCATCGGTAAACCTTCGTATAGCAGGTCCCCTCTTTTCTATACCGATCGCCCACCTCCGTACAATTGAACATGTCATCGACCTCCGTCAGCTATCGGGAGCCGTAGAATGTAGATGGAAAATGCCTCCGCTATCGCCGAATGGATTGATTGCGCGATGCAAAGCTGGAGCAGCGAAGTGCCTTTCATAATAGGTGGCCGGCAGCTTATGCCTATGTTCGGCAGCTCGGCCTATCTCTCCTGAGATGGTCAGCGCCTTGCTCACCTTGCTCAAGTATAACCGGCACATCATGAAACTTGGCCCTAAGCAACTAGTCAGAGGTATGTTTTCTTCTCGGTCTCCCCAGGTCGGGGACGACGCTCGCACGTTTGCTCCAGCAGCACTCCGATATTGCACCCGCCTGAACCGCTGCCTAATGCTGCCACTTGAACCGTTCGGAGAGTGGACCGCGACATCTGGCAGGAATGCCTTTGATGCTGGCCGGGACCCCCGAAGAGCTATCGCTGAAAGTTGGTGACGGTGGGAATCGGGAAGGCGGCATATCGTGGGGGTGCTTGAAGCCTCCACTTCTCCACCGAAGGAGCGATATGCCGTGTCCAAAGATAACATCATCAAGCTGAT
>NZ_JAACFS010000044.1 GCF_029051645.1 Bradyrhizobium sp. CSA112 | reverse complement strand
GGGGAGATATACCTGGGCCGCCCGCGTTTTGATCGGGGGCCGGCGCGGCATTGTCGCCAGCCTGGTACCACGGGTTTGCCAGACATTCGTCGAACGTTCCGGACGCTGAGGCTTGGCATTGCTGATAGCTGGTGAAGGTACAGTTGTTCCAGCCCGGATAGTCATCACCTTGCAGGCAGAACGGGAATCGAGTCGAAACCTGCGCATATCCGCTTGCCGGGCATTGGATAGCGCCGAGTACAAGTAGGGTAGTTATCCAGTTCAGCTTCAAAATCCTATTCCTTGGCTGGCAAGCGCCATGCCGTCAGCATCAACTGAGGTTTGTTTGAGCGAGAACCCTAGGAGGGCGATTGCGCACTGCCTATGCAAAATCGGGCAGCCGCCGCCTTTGAGACCGACATGGACGATGGTTCGTCTCGCGATGATGGTGTGGCGGGCTTGCTCGAAAATCCGCTATCGGGGATTTTCGGCATTCGTCGCGGCCGACGGCGCCATCTGTCCGACTCTCTCGGCGACGGAGACGGCCTCCGCAAACGTCTGAACCTGCAGCTTTTCCATCACCATATGTCGATGCGCCTTGATGGTTCGCTCGGAGGTGCCGAGCTCAAAGGCAATCTGCTTGTTCATTTTGCCACGAACCATCAGCGCAAAGACCTCGCTTTCCCGGGGCGTCAGGGTCGCAATCAGGGATCTGAGCGAATTGATCTGGTCCTGTTGCTGCTTCGTTGCGGCAAAATTGGCGAGCGCGCGACCTATCGCGTCGAGCAGGGTCTCTTTGGCTACGGGTTTCAGCAGGAAATCTTCGGCGCCGGCCTTGATCGCTCGTACGCCGGTGGGAACGTCACCGCGGCCCGACATGAAGACGATCGGCCAACGCATTGACAGCTTCGCGAGTTCTTCCTGGAGCTGTAACCCGTCAACCGATGGCATGTTCACGTCGAGCAGAATGCAACCCGGTTTGGCATTATCAATCGAACGCAGAAAGCAACTCGCGGAACTATAGTCCGCCACCGCATAGCCCGAGATTTCCAGCACGCGGGAGAGCGCACCGCGAAACGATGCGTCATCGTCAACGATATGAATTACAGGCGCTGCCGGCATCCAGCAATAATATTCCACTCTGCGCAGGGTCTGTCAGGCAAACTCAAGAACGGGTAAGCCGAAACCATTCAAGCGATGGACATTAACCGTGGCGCGCCGAAGTGGTCAACGCGAAGGCTCGGTGGTGGCGGCACCAATATGCAGTTTGTGCCGCGGCGCCCCTACCTAAGCACCTTTGCCCCGTTCGTCAGAGGTAAGCCGTATACGAGCTGACCCATACCAGAATGGACGCCAGCAGGCCAATAACGCCCGCATTTGCGGCGAACGCGGTGGCGCTTCCGGACATGCCCAGCCGGAGCGAGTCGCGGCTCATTTCGTCCGGAATGGAAATCACGGCCGGGAAGACCGACGCCCCACCAATCGCATTGGTCCGCGCCAGCGTTCCGGATGCAGCAATCTGTCCCTGACCTATCCCTTTTGGAATTTCGATGATTTTGGCGTGATAGATGCGGCCCGGCACATTGTCGAAAACGATATCGACGGCCGCACCTTCCTTGATGGTCTGGAAGCCGTTTTGCGAGAACATGCCGACCAGCGTGATCTCCTTCTCGACAATTAACGACATCGCCGAACGCGCCTGCAGCGCCCGGTCGCCGACCGTCAATGCGACCACGGTAACATAGCCGTCGGCGGGCGCACGAACGTCCGTCTGCGACAATTCCCAGACCGCGTTATCGAGTTGCGCCTGGAGCTGCGCGACCGTGGTATTGACGCCGCCGATCTCGGAATCCAGCGCGAGTCTGGCGCTTTGCTGCGCAGCCTTGGCCGCGACGAGTTGCGCCGACACCGTCTCGTATTGGACCTGCTTGTCCTGCGCCTGGAATTGCGTGTTGGCTTCGTCGGCGGCAAGCGTCTCGATGTCCGCGAGACGCTTCTTGTTGTAGGCGGCCTGCGCGGTGAGCCCCGCGACATTCGCCGTCGCCTGTTCGTAATTCGATTTCAATATTTCGGCGTTCTGCTTTGCGGCGGCGAGCGACGCCTGCAACTGCGTGACCTTGTACTGAAAAGGCGCCGGATCAATCTGGAACAGCACGTCATTCTGCCTCACCGGCACGTTCGGCTTGACCGGGATTGCGACGATCTGCCCCGTCACGTTCGGCGTCACTTCCACCACGCGGCCGGTCACCGTCACGCGCCCCGATGGCGTGAGATAGTTAAAAAGCGCAAGAAATGTTGCGAGGATAAACCCGCCGATGAGGAGCGAAATGATACCCGACAACCAGCCCCAGCGCACAAGTTTGAACCTGGAGAATACGGCCCACATCGCCGCGATATAAAGGCTCAGGATAATGACCACGGCGGAGCTCCCCATCGTTCGGGTACGAGATCGCCATTAGCCGGCAATCTATCAATGCGCGCTATGCAGAATCGGCGCGGTGAAAATCTTCGTACCAAACAATCGCCGTGCCGGTTTTTGCATAGTCGATGCAGCGTGACTTCTCCATGGTGGCCGGCGAGCGAGACCATTCGCCGGAATCATCGTGACTAGCAAGGAGAGCGTTATGAGGCAGGCGTCGATATGCAAAGCCGGGGCGCTTAGCCTTGGCGCGGCCGGGCTGGCGTTGGCCCTGGTTGTTTCGGGCATACCACATGCCCATGCCCAAGAAGATGGCGCCAGCAAAGTTCTCAAAGCCATGTCGGACTATGTGGCGAGCCAGAAGACCATATCGGTCACCTACGATTCCGACATCGAAGTCATTACCTCCACCTTGCAGAAGATTCAGTTCACCAGCTCCGGGCAGGTGCAACTGAGCCGTCCGAACAAGCTCCGCGCCACGCGCACGGGCGGCTATCGGGACGTCGAAGTCGTGTTCGATGGCAAGCTCGTCACCGTGAATGACAAGGATACCAAGAATTACGCCCAGATCGAAGCCGAGGGGACTGCCGATCAATTGATCGACGTATTGCGCGACAAGCACGGCGTCGTCGCTCCGGGCGCCGATCTCCTGCTTTCCAACGCCTTCGACGTCATGATGGCCGACGTTGTCGAGGCCGCCGTGATCGGCAAGGGCGTCATAGATGGCGTCGAATGCGATCATTTGGCGTTCCGTAACTTGGAAACCGACTGGCAGATATGGATCGAGTCCGGCGCCAAGCCTATCCCGCGCAAATATGTGATTACCAGCAAGGGCATCGGCGAGGCGCCACAGTACACGCTGCGCATCAAGGAATGGAAGACAGACGTGTCGGCGGATGCCTTTGCATTCAAGCCGGATACATCCGCCAAGAAGATCGCGCTCGGCGATCTCGGTGACATCGATGAAGTGCCGCAGGGCGTTGCGAAAGCAGGAGCAAAGAAATGACCCGGATAACAAAAACCTTCTTCTATTTCTCGATAGCCACCGTTCTTGGCGGCGCAGCCTTGTTGTGGAATGGGCAACTGCAGCTGGATTCGCAGTCATCGCTGCTTTCGTCCGCCGAAGCCCGGATCGGGCGCCCGCTGACGCCGATGAGTTATGCCGGCGTTGCCCGGCGGACCACACGCAGGGCCGTGGCCGTCGGCGCGGTAGCAACAGGTGCGGCCATCGTGGCAGCGCCCGTGGTGGTCGCACCCGCGTGCACGCAGGTGGTGGACGTCTATGGACGGATCGCCACCGTTTGCCGGTGAATCAGACCCATACTTGACGATCATCAAATGGAGGAGGCAATCATGAAGCGTTCGATTGCACTATCAGCCCTGCTGACGGCTGGATTCGTAACGGCCAGCAGTGAACAGGCCAGCGCCGTAGTTTACTGCCAGTATATTTCGTATCCTGCTGGTTGCGTCGTCCGGCCCGGTGTCGTGCTGCGGCCGCGGCCGGTCGCGCGAGCCGTGGTGACCCCCGGCGTCGGCGCCCCCGGTGTGGGTGTGCGACCGGGAACACCGATGAATCGTGGTGGTCCGGTCAATCGCGTTGGCAGGCGATAGAATTGTCGAGGTCACTTTGACCGCCGTTTGCCGAGAATGCCGCTTCGGAGTGCGGTAGCGCCGCGCTCCATCATTTCAATCAATCATTTTCGGAGCGACGATCATGTTCAAGGGAACGCGCACAGCCGCCTGCTTCTGTGGCTTGCCATGATCGAGCGTTGCGAAGTCAGAACAGCAGGGGAATCATCCAAATGATCGCAAAGAAACTCATCTTGTGTTGCGCGACGGCTATTATTGCGGGGCCGGCGTTGGCCCAGGTCGAACTGAAGACCTATGCGGACCGCGATGGCTATGTCGATGTTCAGAAACTGACCTGCGCCCAGTTGGCGAACACATTCCAGGAAGACGCTGATTACCTCACTGTCTGGTACAGCGGCTGGTACAACGGTCTCGCCAAGAAGCACATGATGCAGGTCGATCGGGCGAAATCCCTCGAGCACGAGGTCATCGTCCACTGCAAGGCAAATCCCGGCAAGAAGGTCATTGAAGCCATCGACGTGGTCTTCAAGGGGTACAGGGCCGAGAAGGGCATCAAAATGAAGCAGTGATCGAACTTCGCCGTTGGCGAAATGTGAAGCATGGGCAAGCAGACGATGCGCGAATGTTTCGGTAATCGGTCCAGACCGGGGATCTGGGCGGCATCGGCGTCGCGATCGCGCTCCTACCCACCCCAGAGGATCACACGGGATCAGAATAAATTGGTCGAGGTCGGCCGCCGGCAATCGGAAAGTCAGATTGAGGAAAGCAGCAATACTGAATTGCGCCGGATTCCCTGACGTCCAAATGCAGATAGATTCGATAACTCAATCGAGCAGTAAGGAGAATGCAAAATGTTTACGAAGCGAGATTTACTTCGTTCCACCGCGGCTATCGCCGCGCTCGCCGTCGCCACGGCGAAGTACAGCCCGGCAATTGCGCAGAACAAAGCCGATTGGCCCAGGCTGTTGGAGGCCAAGGACATCGCCGAAGAAGGCTTCATCTACGGCCTGCCGCTCGTGATGTACTATGCGGTGATGCAAGAGTTCGCCGTGGACAGGAACTCGGGACAGTTCAAGGCGCCGTTCAACGAAATCAAAAGCCTGCACCACGTTGCCACGCCAGAGGATACGGCAGTCATCACGCCAAACAGCGACACCCCTTACTCGTTCATCTGGCTGGATTTGCGCGCTGAACCGATGGTCATCTCGGTGCCGATGATCGAAAAGGACCGCTACTACGCGGTCCAGCTCATCGACGGCAACACCTACAATTTTGGCTACATCGGCACCCGCGCGACGGGGACCGAGCCGGGCGATTATCTGGTAGTCGGCCCCGACTGGAAAGGTGAAAACCCGCCCGGGATCAAGAAGGTCTTCCGATCGACGACGCCGTTCCCGCTCGCGCTTATCCGCACTCAACTCTTCAACCCCGGCGACATATCGAACGTCGAAAAAGTCCAGGCCGGCTACAAGGCCAAGCCGCTTTCCGCCTTCCTTAAGCAACCGGCGCCACCCGCCGCGCCGAAGATCGAGTTCCTTCCTGCCACCACTGCGGGGATCAAGGATAACTTCTTCCAGTATCTCGACGCAGCCCTGCAATTCGTCCCTGAGACGGCAAGGGACAAGACGATTCGCGCGAAACTTGCGAGGATTGGCATCGGTCCCGGCAAGACCTTCGAGTTCAAGGATCTATCGCTCGAACATAAAGCCGAAATCCTGGTGGGCATGAAGCAGGGTGACAACAAGGTCGACAAATGGCTGGCCGGCGGAAACAAGAACATCAACGGCTGGAACGTCGGCTCGTTCTTTGGCGACGAGGCCTTCTACAACGGCGATTGGGTGATGCGGGCCGGGAGTGCAAAGGGCGGTCTCTTGGGCAACGATGCCGTGGAAGCGATGTACCCCTATACCCGAACGGACGCGACCGGTGATCTGCTCGACGGCAGCAAGCACAAGTACACAATCACATTCCCGCCCGGCCAATTGCCGCCAGTGAATGCGTTTTGGTCCGTTACGATGTACGACGGCAAGAGCCAGCTCTTGGTCAAGAACCCGATCAATCGCTACCTGATCAATTCTCCGATGCTGTCGGCGATGAAAAAGGACGCAGACGGCTCGCTGACGCTGTACATCCAAAAAGACAGTCCCGGTGCGGATAAGGAAGCAAATTGGCTTCCGGCGCCGGCCGACAGAATCTATCTCGTGATGCGGCTATACTGGCCGAAGCCCGCGCCACCTTCGATCCTGCCGCCGGGCCAAGGGACATGGCAGCCGCCCGGTATCAAGCGGGTTTGATGGCACTTGGACCAATCATGTCGCCCGGAAAGTGACTTGAGTGCGCGAACTCGTGCCGGCCTTTTTTGGCGGGCGCGAGTTCGAGCGTGACTCACGGGTTCTATAGCAGCAATCGGAAAGGAAGATGGTGAGCAATCACACACAGAGTGCTGATCCTCGCAGGAATACTCGGCCTGGCGACAATACAATCGGCGCGCGCTCAGACCAACCTCAGCGCCTACGCAGATTTTCGTAGGAAACCGAATCAATCCGAATCGGGCTACGCGCTTAAGAGTCCACGCCCTAGCTCAAGCACCGGTCATGAAAATTCGCCGTGGTTCGGCAAAGCGCACATTCGCATGCCGCGCGGCATGCCGAAGCTGTCGATACGCCGACAAGCCATGTCGGATTTCGATGTGTCGTCCGATATTGAGGCGGCTCGCTTTATGTTTTCCGGCCGGTTCGTTTTTGCATAGTCGATGCTTCATCGGGCACCCATAGTGCCGACGCGACCGACCGCCGATGACATTAGCGTAACCCGAATCCCAACAGGAGAAAGCAGACATGACGAGCGGAAGATTTGTTCAGATGGCCGGGCTGCTCGCCGTGACGGCGATACTGGGCGGCATGGCAACGGCTAGTGCCCAAACAGCACAGGCGCCGCCCGCGTTGAAAACGATTGGTACGCCGGCCGCCGCAGCCAAGCCTGAGATCGTTCCCTCGCTATTCGTGCTCAATTCCCGTGCGGCGACGTTGCAGGGCGAGACGCTGATGCTGATGGGCATTGCCCCGAACTCCATCATATTTGCCGACCGCCCGGTGCGATCCGCCGGCCATCAGCCCACCGCCGACGTCATCGCGGAATGGGGATCAGGCGACGACAGCTTTACCAAGAATCCTCCGAACGCGACCTTGTCCGTATTCGGCAAGGATGGCGCGGTGAAGGACGCAGTCGTGGTGCTGAAGAACCCGAAGCTCGAGGGCGACAAGCTGACGTTCACCGTTCAGACCCTCGAAGGGGATATCGCCGGCGCGGACGGTGGGGCGGCGCTGTTCATTGACATCATCGGCCGGCCGTTCACGCCAATGTCGTTTGCCGGCGTCGCACGGCGTTCGGCATTCCGGGGCGCGATGTACGCCGGCGCCGTTGGTGCCGCCGCCTATGGCGCGGCTGCGTACGCCGCGCCGTATCCGTACGCGCGGCCTGTGTGCGGCTATTATCCCTATCCGCCCTGTTACTGAGAAGAGAGGAGGCGGGGGAAGATGCAAGCTTCCCCCGCTTCAATTCGGAGACCAGGCGACGAGCTCAGCAGTAGAATGGAATGGAGCGCAAGATGAACAGGGCCCTGATTATCGCAACGATATTGTCTGCGGCGGCGATTCCAGTTGCCCGCGCCCAGGTCGATCTCAGCACCTATGCCGATGCCAACGGGTTCCTGAATGTCCAGAAATTGACATGCGCTCAACTCGCCGGGACCTGGCAGGGCGACGCCGACCGGCTGACGGCTTGGTATAGCGGCTGGTACAACGGACTCGCTCGCAAGCATTATATCGATATCGTCAAATCAAAGGAGGCCGAGCACGAGATCATCGTCTATTGCAAGGCGAACCCTGGTCAATTGATCATCGAGGCGATCGCGGTCGTGTTCAAGGACATGCGGGCGAAGCTGGGAATTGAAATGAAGCCCTGAAATCTGGCGGTTTGCGGTTACAACGGTGGGCGCCCTTTGCCACAGGGGCGGATTTTGCATAGTGCCAAGAAGGACATCGGTGCAGAACTGCTGTTTGCAAGCCGCGCGCTGGAGCTAATCTGATCGCGGTTCGTATCTGGGACTTGCTTTTCTTGCCGAGGGGATAACTGCAAACGACCAATGATCGTTTCGTCATGCGCACCATAGCTGTCGTCGATGACAATCCCAGCATGCTGCAAGGTCTAAACCGCCTTCTGTCGGCCCATGGCTTCCGCGTCCGGACGTTTGCGTCGGCGGAGGCTTTTTTGGAGGCCTATGTCGAGTGCGAAGTGGATTATTTGCTCCTGGACATTCACCTTGGCGGAATGTCGGGCATAGACCTGCAACGGCAATTGATCTCGTCAGGTAGGGAATTACCGGTCATTATGATGACGGCCATCGATAGTGAGGTCACCCGGCAGGAGGCGTTCGACACGGGCTGCGTTGCGTATTTGAAGAAGCCGTTTCTGTCAAAACTGCTCATCGATGCTATCGGCAGGATTCTCTGAGGAAAGCAGCCCAATTCCTTAACGATTGCAGGGAATGGTCGCGGAAGTTGAATTATTCTCCCATATGTTGGTCGAGTCGAGTACCATTGGGTTGCCAGTCATATTGTGACATCCCGCGTAAACGGCTTCCTTATTGCATGATAACTCGAGTATTTTTCAGTTCGATCGTTCTGCTCCTGGCGATGACCGGTGCGGCTATTTCCCAGCCAAAGCGGGTGCTGATTGTCCATTCCGTCGGTCGCGATTTCTCGCCGTGGGATTACTACGCAAGAAAGATCCGCGAAGAGTTGAGGCTTCAGTCGAAAGATCCCATCGATATCTTCGAGGCCTCCCTGTCGACGGCCCGCTTCCCCGACGGGAATGAAGACGCCTTTGTCGACTATTTGAATGCAGTGTTTTCCGAGCGCAAGCTCGACCTGATCATGACGATCGGCGGTCCCGCGGCACGATTCTTTCAGCAAAACCGTCAGCGAATTTTTCCGTCGATCCCAACCTTGTACGCGGCCCTCGCGCAGCGGATGTCTTCGAACGCACCGGCGACCGATGCAATGGTTTCGGTAACTGTCGATGTGTTAAGCACTCTTGACCAGATCCTGAAGTTGGTTCCGGAGACGACCATGGTCTTCATCGTGATCGGACGTTCTCCGATCGAGAAGCTATGGCTGGAGGAGATGCGCAAGCTGTTCCAGCCGCTGACAAGCCGGGTTGACATCACTTATTCCAATGAACTGTCGCTCGAAGAGATACTAAAGCAGGTGGCTATCCTGCCACCCCGGAGTTTCATCGTCTACGGGCAGATGTTGGTGGACGCCGCCGGCGTCGTGCACGAAGGCAATCGAGCCATAGACCGGATTCACGCGGTTGCCAATGCGCCAATCTTTTCAGAACAGGATGCGTTCTTCGGCCGAGGGATCGTCGGTGGCCGGATGACGAACATATCCGATGTCAGCCAACGGACCGCCGCCGTTGCCGTGCGCATTCTGAGCGGAGAGTTGCCGGGCAGCATCAAGACGCCTCCGATCCCTGCTGCATCGCCTAGATACGACTGGAGAGAGCTGAAACGCTGGAACATCAGCGAAAGCCAATTGCCGCCAGGCAGTGAAGTTTTTTTCGCGTGCCCAGCCTCTGGGAGCAATATAAACTACAGCTGTCGGCTGTTATGGCGGCCATTCTGCTGCAGGCGGGCATCATTGCATTGCTGCTCGTCGAGCGGCGGCGACGCGTTGTCGCCCAGGCGGAGGCGACCAGTCGCCGTCAGGAGGTCGTCCGTTTGAATCGGGTCACGACCGCAAGCGTTCTGTCGTCATCGATCGCGCATGAACTCAATCAGCCGCTCGGAGCTATCCTGAGCAATACCGAGGCCGCGCAGATGTTGCTCAAGGCCCATCCGCTCGACATGGCGCAGCTCGGCGAGATCCTTTCCGATATCGTCCGGGATGAGCAACGTGCGAGCGAGATCATCAGCGGCCTGCGGAATCTGCTCAACAACAGAACGGAATCCGATCTGCAGACGCTCGATTTGAACGATACCGTGCGCGACGTCGTCAAGATTGTGTCTCCTGAAGTCACAAGGCGGGGAGTGATTTTACGTACCATTCTTGCCACGGAGCCATTACGGGTGCGCTGCGATCCGATTCATCTGCAGCAAGTCATCATCAACCTCGTGATGAATGGCGTTGACGCGATGGAAGAGGTGGCCAACCCGCATAATCTGACGATCCGAACAAATCTGGCTGATACCGGCGACGTCGAGGCCCGAATATCCGACTCCGGCACGGGTATCCCCAACGACAAGCTGGCCAGCATTTTCAATGCATTCGTCACGACGAAACCGCAAGGGACGGGGCTGGGACTCCCAATCGCGAGAACGATCCTCGAAAGCTACGGCGGCGAGCTCTGGGCTGAGAACCGTACCCGCGGAGCCGTGTTCTCATTTAAGCTTCCGCCGGCCAAAGCTTAGTAAAAGCTGACCCTGGGTAGTCCGCTTCTGGCGCAAAGCAGCCGTTCGTACGCAGACATTCGGCCCGCGACCGATAAGGACACATCACTTTGAAACCAGGCTCGGGAAGGGGCCTACAGTATCACGCACATCACTGCGCCGTGTGGGTGTACTTCGAGACATTCAAGAGCTGGACCTTCGCTATAGAGCCGACCAGAAAAGCCTGATGTCAGCCTGCCTCGGTGGCTTTCGGTAGAAAGGAGTGATTTCAGCCATTTGCTCAGATTCGGCAACGGTCGGTGAGCACCGGGTTTCCCGGTTGAGTGAGCGAGCTGTCTCCGGCGTGTGTAAGTGGTTAGCGTATTTTCACAAATGGTTGTTGTGCAGGCTCCATTCCACCCCTCTTGTTCACCGGCCCCTGCTGTTGCAATGCGACTCCGGGCCTTTAGAGGAAGTGAACGCACTAAGGGAGATAGAGGATGCTCGTCCGTCTCATGACATCGCTGATGATGGTTGCCCTACTAAGTTGCGTGGAGGCTTCGGCTCAGGCCCAAGCGGATTTTAGAAAGGAGAGTTTCAACTACAGTGAATGGACTAAGGGCAAGTTCTCGGAGGTCGTGACTGTCACAAACGCGAGCAAGTTCATTTTCCTTTCTGGGACAGGGGCTGAGCGCGAGGGAGACGGCGAGATCCTGTTTCGCGACGACTTCATGGCGCAATGCAAATACGCGTACTCAAAGATCAAGAAGGCCCTGCAGGCACAAGGCGCGACAATGAACGACGTGGTACGGATCGTTACCTACACCACTGACGTAAGGTTCTTTCAGGATGCGCTGAAATGCAGAGCGGATGCCTTCGGGAGTGCTCCAATCCCCGCCTCCACCTTCTTGGTCGTCAGTCAGCTCGCGTGGCCGTTCATGACCATAGAAATCGACGTAACGGCTGCCCTTGGAAAATAGCGCTCGGTTCTCTGTCGACGGGTTGGTCGCCACCAACAGTCGCACGCGATCATCGTGACGACTGCCCCGTTTGGTGCGGTGCTGTTAGTCGGTGTTGCTCGATGTGCCCCATGCCCTTCGCGCCGTTTTGCTAACGACGAAATCGGTCCGTCTGTTGACCGATGACTGGTGAAAATGAACGAACGGTATTCACTGCACCAAGTCGTTTGACGTATGCGGTCTTTGCACTGCTGGTTTGTTGTAGTTGCTGATGGATCAAACCGAATTTGGAATGCGTCTGCGTGCTGCGGTCCACAACAGCGACACGGGAAATGGCTGGGATCAGTACGAAGACCATCGTATCCGCCACATTCGCTCTCGCAGTCGGCTACCGCATCACTCTTTCGATGACGGTCCTAAACCGACGCCACCGCCGGGCACAGGCTGATTGACAGATCGCCGTGCCTCCAACACCGCCGATGCGGTAGTGTTCTAGGCATCGGGGGAACGTGATGGTCATAACGACATCGGGATCGATACGTGGTCGACCAGTCTTGTCGAGCCGGCGCCCCGCCTCGACTAACTGGATTGGCGCTGTATGCGAATGCATTCTCGAGCAGCAACAGTTGCGCGACCGGCCCCCCGGTGAACTGTGCCTGAAGGCGTTCTATGGGGCTCTGTTTTTGAGAAAATGGTCGTTGTGGCGGTAAGACGTGTCCTGCACTGTTCGGTGTCGGAACGAGGACCAACAAGCTGGGAGTTGAGCGATGAACGCTAGGCCGGAAGACGTCGTCAAGAATCTGGGCCGCCCGTTTACCGGTGCCGAGTATCTTGAGTCTCTGCGAGATGGCCGGGAGGTCTGGATTTACGGCGAGCGGGTCAAGGATGTCACCAAACATCCGGCCTTCCGAAACTCCGCTGTATCGGTGGCTAAGCTCTACGATGCGCTGCATGACGAGCGGACCAAGAGCATTCTCACGACCGAGACCGACACAGGATCCAAGGGTTACACCCATCGCTTCTTTCGCTATGCGCGGTCTCGCGAAGATATGCTGGCGCAACGCGACGCCATCGCGGCTTGGTCGCGGATCACATATGGCTGGATGGGCCGAAGCCCCGACTACAAAGCAAGCTTCACAAGCACGCTCGGCGCAAACGCCGAATTCTACGGCAAGTTCGCCGACAACGCCCGTGCTTGGTATAGCCGCGCGCAAGAGGCCGTTCCGTTCATCAATCACACGCTGGCAAATCCGCCGATCGACCGAAACAAAGCCGCCGATCATGTAAAGGACGTCTATGTCAGCGTTCAGAAAGAGACTGACGCCGGCATTTACGTCTCAGGTGCCAAGGTGGTGGCAACGTCATCCGTCATCACAAACTACAATTTTCTCGGCCAGAACATGGCGGCCGAGATCACTGACGATAGCCTGGCTGTAATGTTTATGGTCCAGATGAACGCGCCCGGCGTCAAACTTATATGCCGTCCGTCCTACGAACTTAGTGCGGCTGCTACCGGCTCTCCGTTCGACTATCCCCTGAGCAGTCGGTTCGACGAAAACGATTCGATTTTCATCTTCGATAACGCCTTCATCCCGTGGGAAAACGTGTTCGTATATCGTGATATCGAGATGCTCAAGAAGTTCTATCCCCGTTCGGGCTTCTTGAATGGCTTTACTTTCCACGGTTGTACCCGATTGGCCGTCAAACTGGATTTCGTAATCGGATTGCTGCAGAAGGCCTTGCGAGCTACGGGCGTCGAAGAATTTCGCGGAATCCAGGTTCAGATGGGTGAGATCGTTGGATGGCGCAACCTCTTCTGGGCGCTCACCGATGCCATGGCAGGAGCTCCGGACAAGTGGGTGGGAGATGCCTACCTGCCGAACATTAAGGCAAGTACATCCTATCGCATCTTCGCCACAGAAGCCTATCCGGCCATCAAGTCGATCATCCAGCAGATCGTAGCCTCTGGCTTGATCTATCTCCCTTCGAGTTCTCGAGATTTCAAGAATCCGGAAGTCGATAAGTATCTCGCGAGATATGCTCGCGGCTCGAACGGGATCGACTACAAGGAGCGTATTAAGATCATGAAAGCTCTTTGGGACGCTGTAGGCTCCGAGTTCGGAGGTCGCCATGAACTGTACGAACGAAACTATGCGGGCAATAACGAGGCCATCCGGATGCAGGCGCTCATGCACGCGAAAGGCTCGGGCGCCTTAGCGGAGATGGAAGCGCTCGCGGCCGCCTGTCTCAGCGAATATGACGAAAATGGCTGGCGTGACTCTGCGTACTATAACAACGACGATATCTCGATCCTCAACCGTATTGCGGGGTAATGCACGTGGCGATCGACAAAAATTCCTTTCGGAATGCAATGGCTCGCCTAGGTGCCGCCGTCTCGGTGGTAACGACCGACGGGCCGGGGGGTAAATGCGGCTTCACGTGCACAGCAGTATGTTCGGTGACCGACGAGCCTGCCACCCTGTTGGTCTGCATCAACCGCAGCAGTCAAATGAATCCCGTCTTCAAGAAGAATGACGTCTTCTGCGTCAATGTCTTGAGCGCCGAGCAGGAGCATCTGTCGGGCATTTTCGCAGGGTGCGCGGGAGTCGCTATGGGAGAGCGTTTCTTGGACGGAAACTGGGGCACGCTCACGACAGGCGCGCCGGCGCTGTTGGACGCGGTCGAAGCGCTAGACTGCCGGGTGATCGGCATCAAGGAAGTGGGAACCCATACGGTTCTCTTCGGGCGCGTTGACGCCGTCAGCTTCCACGAGACTCCGAAATCGCTGATCTATCTGAACAGAAAATACCACTCGTTGCCGATCGCTCTTACGGTCGAGCGGCAGTCGTCCTGCGCAGTCGCCTGAAATGGCTTAGTAGTCTGCAACCGAACAGCGGAGATCGTGCAATGCACAATGCGCTCAAAAACCTTCCCATAAACCTGGACGCTTGGATCGAGAAGAACAAGGACACGCTGAAACCACCGATCGGCAACCGACAGTTCTGGAAGGGCGACTGGCAAAATCTTATGGTGATGATGGTCGGAGGACCGAACTATCGTCCAGATTACCACGATGATCCCGGCGAGGAATTGTTCATTCAACTCCGGGGCGATGTTACGCTGAACCTGATTGATCCGGTGACGCGCGTCCGAAGCCAGGTAATAGTCCGGGAGGGCGAAATGTACCTCCTGCCTTCGCACGTTCGGCATTCCCCGCAACGTCCCGAGGGCTGCATCGGTCTCGTTATCGAACGTTACAGGCAACCCGGCGAGATCGATGCGTTAGAATGGTACGACGAGGCCGGCAACCTTGAGTTCAGGGGAGAGTTTCTGGTCGAAAACATCGAGGAAGACCTAGCCATGGTCCAAGGCGCTTGGGCGGAGTGGAAACAGCGCAAAGATCGTCTCGTGCCGACCGTCTGGCGAGCCGGAGCCATCTAGGATTCAGTTTAAAATGCCGGAAGCCCAATGAAGAAGGTCGGTACGAAAGGTAAGAGCCCGGGCCGAAATCCCGTCAAGGGAAATTCCGCAGCCGTTCTGAACGTGCCCGCCTACAGGCTCTACGGCGAAGATCGCACACAATCGATCTTCGGATTCTTTCACATCGAGCCGTTTTTCGTGCGCAACATACCCAACAATTGGCGTATCAGCCCGCATCGGCATCCGGACTTCGATCAGTTGTCCATCCTCCTCGGCGGCCAATGCAGCTTTCAGCACGACGGTCGCAAGGAATCCGTTGGCGCGCCATCTTGCGTCTATACGCCTGCCAATGTCGTGCATGAGTTCGTCTATGAACCTGATGCGAAAGGTTTCGTGATCAGCGTGTCCTCCGATTTCGCGACGGGGCTTCCCTCAGTGGAAGGTGCCCTGAACACAGCGCTGCTGCGCCTTTCCTCCCACCGGGTCGTCCTATTTCCGCCCGACGCAGCCGCAACGTCGCTGCAAAGCCTTGTCAACCAAATTGCCGCGAACTTCGAACGAGCCCATCGGTACCGACGTGACGTTCTGCGATACCTTTTCGCTTGCCTTCTCCTGGAAATCGACGGCGTGGTGTTGCGGGCTCAGCCCGATGCCTTGGGACTCCGACCAGAGGGTGTGGCCGCCGAGCTTTTTGAACGCTTCAAGGATCTCCTGCGATCGGTAATCGGAGCTGTCGGATTTTCCGAGAACGAGCGGCCCCAGGCGCACACCGTCGAGGTCTTTGCAGAGCGTCTCTCGACGACAACGTACGTACTTAACTCGGCGTGCCAAAGGGTGAGCGGCGCCAGTGCGCGCGAACTCATCCATGCGGCCGTTTTGGAGCAGGCAACCCGGCTTCTTCTCTATTCGAGCAAGCCGGTGAAGGAAATCTCGTTCCTGCTCGGCTACTCCCACGCATCTCACTTCGCTCGATTCTTCAAGCAGCGGAGGGGGACCACCCCCGAAATATTCAGGGCAAGCTTCCTGGCTGGTTCCGACGCCTAGCCTTTCTCGACCTCGTCGTTTCAGTAGTTCGCCTTTAAATATAGGAGAAATCAGTGGCCCGCATCGTAATCAACAATCCAGCGCTTCCTCGATCTAAATCTCCGCATTCTAATGCGGTGCGCGTGGGTAACCTTATCTTCGTTTCGGGCTTTCCCGGTTACGACGAGAACGTCCAAGTGCCAAAGGGCGATTTCGCCGCCCAGATGCGTCTGGCGTTGAAGAACGTTAAAGCCACTCTCGAATACGCTGGCAGTTCGCTCGAAAAGGTCGCGAAAGTCAACGTGTACCTCGATCGGCGCGCCGATTTCGACGAACTAAATGAAATCTACAAAGAGTTCTTCGGGGACGAGCCGTCGCAGTGGCCCGCTCGCACGACGGTCGAGGCGCGGCTTCCACGGAAGGACTTCCTGCTGGAGATCGATTGCATCGCGGAAGTCTGATGGATCGATATTCCAATGCCTATCCTTGTCCTTGGAGGAGGAGCGCGCTCAGTCGTTACGGTGTCGGGTACAGAGGCTACCTGTTAAGGGGCCTTGCTGCCCCGGCTAACGTGACCTCGCGGGGAGGGCCCTTCTTGGCGCAAAGCCCCCAAGCGCTCGCGCTCGACCATTTCCGCATAATGCCGCTTTTCTGTTGCCAATTTGACGCTGTCGGGAAAGCTCGGCAGAGCCGGCCTTCGCGTCGGCTGCAAGCACTCGACATATCCCCCAACAGGCAGATATGTTCGATCTTTCATTTTGCGTATCCTCCTCAGTGGTTGCGGGGGCGTGGCGTGAGCATTCAGATCACGACGTTGAAGGTCTTGGCCGGACAACCTGGAGGACGAGCAACGCACGCTGACGTCACTAGATCTGTTGCCATCTTGATGTCTAGCGGCGCGGATTGGTCAGACCGCATGAAGCGCCTGGCAGCGCGCGCGCCGGATCTGAGCATTTTTTCCAGCGGCTATGTTATCCGAGACGACAGCGGGTGGCAGATCACTGATGCCGGCCGCGCTTTCCTGACATCCATCGAAGCGCCGACCTGCGAGACCACGGTTATTGAACCTGAGATCGTTCAGCCAGTGCTCGCGGCCGAGCCTAATCTTCTGACGAATGTTGTCCGTATCACGGATCTAGCGGATCGACGTCGCCGACGCGAAGCCGCCTAAATGGGTGCGTGGGGGTACTCCTTTGCGCTACTTTTCGGATATGGCCAATCTGACGGACGATTTCTACTTTCGAGAAGCAGACATTGTCCGCGTTGAATCGCGACTGGCAGCTTCTGGCGCAAAGCGGCCGTTGGAGTTTGGATGTTGGATCTGGCTAGCCGCAGTTGGCTGGACCTAGCTCAAGCTTCCTTATGATGGATTGGACCGATTCATGAGGTCGATGCAGAAGCGCCCAGTTCTCCAACGCGCTGAGCTTCAGACAGATCATTGCCTGATTTATGCACCAGTCCGACTATATCCTGTTTCGCACCGGAAATGGTCTCCCGGATCACTCGCCGGCTCGCACCTCTCCCGAGCCAATCCTGCAACGCATGATCTTGGGTAATCGATGCGCCCAGCGCTGCAAATACTGCACTGCTTATTGCTTGCTGCTGGCTCCGTAGATGGTCCTCTAGAAGCTTGTGTCGCGTGATGTAGCCCGCGTTCACTCCGGGAATGGCATGGTTCATCAGGAGCTTGGCGTCGATTTCTGAAACTCCCGCCGCCGTTGCGATCCTTCGGAAGGTCTGGCGGAGATCATTGCCCCACTTCGAGAGTATCTCACGGTCCTCCTTTGTCTCGGCCAAGTGCCCCGACTCACTGTCCGCCGGAAAGACCCATTCTAAGGCTTGCACAGGATACATCTGCCTGCCCAACCGAATTGCTCGGATGAGGCACAGGATCATCTGGCGAGAAAGTGGGATATCGAAGGCTTTCTTCTTGCCGCCTTTTGGCTTGGGAATGTGGAGCGTGCGTCGCCAAAAATCTATGTGATCAGGCTTCATCTGCTGCAGCGCAGTGGGTCGAGAGCCGCACAGAAGAGTAAAGAGGTGGAACTCCCGACGCACCGGATTGTCGAGGGCTGCGAGCTCCATGAACCAGCCCTCCAAGTCGGCCGATCCCATCCCGGTGTTGCGCCGCTCCTCCTCATTCCAGTCGACTGCATCGGCGGGATTGTCGGGTGGCAAGGACTTATTGGTCTTCCGGGCTTGATTGTAGATGGCGCGTAACGTTCGCATGCTGCCATTGGCCATGTACGGGCCGTTCTCCCTCGTGACGTCATCGTGCTTTTTTGCCACCCGAGCCGGGTCCATTGCGAGTTCATGCAGGGAAGTGTCGAGGCATTCCGCAAAGATCCGTTCGACGTGGTCGCGGTAGCCGTTAATAGTCTTTTCGCTGCGGCCCTTGCGGATCAGATGAGCCTCCAGATACCGCTGCCAAGCCTCCCTAAGGGTGACGCCTGCGATGGCGCCGTCACTTCCGGCGCTTGGAGTGGTACTAGCCCCGTCAGCTTGTTTGTTGTCCCTCGGGTGTCGTCCCTGGCTGATTCCAGCCAAGTATTCCTTCGCTATGGCGCGCGCAGTTCGGGTTGACATCTCGCCAGCATTGCCAATGGAGACCCTGATCGATGAAGCGCGTTTGCCCCCTTGCCTGAGGTCGCCCTGGACGGTGAACGTCCTTTTCCGCTTTCCAACGACGACAAAGAAGCCCTTCAGTTCCGTGTCCCGCGCCAAATACCAGCCGTCCTTTGGTGCGGGTAATTGAGCAATCGTTTTGTCAGTCAGAGAAATTCGAATGTCGGGCATGAGCAGAGTCCAAGGCCGCTAAAACGGTTTTCAAACGGTGTTAGCGGATCAAGCAGTTCGAAGGTTTGAATTCGATGGAGCGCGAAATTATGCGAGAAGCACCTATAAACAAAGGCCTTCTTGAACTGTCGTCGCAGCATGGCGCGCATTTAGAAACTGCAGCGAAGAGCTCGTCTTGAACTCTTAATCAGCGGGTCCCAGGTTCGAGCCCTGGTGCGCCCACCATCGCGAGATCGCGGCATTGGCAAGCCAGAACGGGCCTTTCAGTCGGGAAATCGGCTTGATCCGTTCTGAACTCCGCCCAAGAAGCCAACTTTGATTGCTGCGCGCTTTTCCATCGTTTCTGTGCCTTCGCCATGAAGTACTGCGCACAAGTCAATTGGTACAGATCGATCGCGAGCCCGTCGTAGATTAGGATACCAAGGCGCGCAGATCGGACAATCCGCCCGGATGCATGTCGCCAAAGAACCACAACCGAAGTTTGGTTAAGGGCGTTCACACCTGCCGTCGCTGGGTACATCCGGCACTTAGGTCCATCTGAGCAAGAGATTTGATCGATGCCCGTCGCATGCTGGCACGCGGAGCGTTTATATCCCTTCATCCAAATGAGTGACCTTGGCTGCAAACTGGTAGCCGCCATTACGGACAGTCTTGAATATTTGAGCTGTGCCGCCGGCTGCAAGTTTGCGTCGTAGGCGGCTGACCAGCACATCAATCGAGCGGTCCAGGACGTCTTCATCGCGCCCTCGTGTCAGATCCAGCAATTGGTCTCGTGAGAGAACGCGGCCGGGACGAGTGAGAAAGATCAGAAGCAGATCAAACTCGGCGCCCGTGAGTTCGATATTGCCACCGCCCGGATCGACCACCGAACGGGCAAACGGATCGGCTACGAAGCCTTCAAAAAGATAGCGACCCCTCCCGTCCTGCGGGGAACGGTCATCCTGACCGCGGCGAAGGACTGCGCGGATGCGAGCGACAAGCTCGCGCGGATTGAATGGCTTTCCGAGGTAGTCGTCGGCGCCAATCTCCAGACCGATGATCCGGTCTACGTCTTCCTTCAGCGCGGTGAGCAGAATGATCGGGACATTCGATCTCTTCGAGCGTAGATCGCGACAAAGATCGAGCCCGGATCCATCGGGCAGCATGACATCGAGGACGATGAGATCGATCTGGCTGGTCGCAATCCGTTCGCGTACTTCGGCACACCTCGAAGCGAGCTGCACACGAAATCCTTGCTCCTTCATGTAGCGTGCCAGAAGTTTTCGAATCTCAAGGTCATCATCGACAACGAGAATTTGCGGTACGTGCATGGGGAGCCGGTCTAGTCACATCGAGGCAGGTTGGAGGAGATATTTGTAACAAAGGCTGTCCTCAAGTCGCTTGGACATCTTTCGACATAAAGGGCAGTGGAGCAGCAACATTCGGTCATGTGGGGCCAGATTCCGAGCCATGTGAGCCGTCTATCAGGGGCGCAGGGTTCAACTATCAGGGGGTCTGAATGCGCTCCGCGGCCACTCTCAATCTATCCAGGTCCTATGAGACTTTTCCTTTCTACCGCCCATGTCGGGTCAGATATCGCGTGTCGCGCTTGATCCGGCTTCCACGGAGAAGATGTTTTTCCAGCACATATCAGCAGTTGTCGGGTGTGATGGCTGCCTTGATGTTGGTTGCTGCAATACGATTAGCACCTTTTGCGGGCGGAGGCTCGGCAGCAACTCTTGTTCAGGTCCTTTTCGCCGCGAGGCCCTCAAGGTCGCCATCGAAGCGCGAGCACGGCTGCGAGATCGGGCGCTGCTCCGTATCAAGATACCGGCCATGGAATGGAATCGAAGCCCGTCGGCCGCATTACTCAATGTTTCTCGCGATGCTGGCCATTGTTAGCTTGCTGCCAGGCTGCGCGACTGCCCCGCTTGTGCAAGCTGGCGGTCTATCGTCCTACGATGGATTGAAACCATCCGACGGCAAGGTCACGAAGTCGCGCCTTCACGTAAGAAAGGAGCAATTGGCGGCGGCGAAGACCATCAACATAGCTCCAACAGCCTTCCCTCCCAACGTCGCGCCGACGCTATCAAACGAGCAGCGGGTACTGGTCGCGAACGCAGTGAACCGCGCCCTATGTGTAAGCCTTAGCGATCGCTTCAAGGTTGTCACGCCGGATGTCCCAGCGGACCTCACCGTGCGCGCTGCCGTGACCCGTGCAACAGAGACAGACGAGGTCGCAGCGGGCATCTCGGCCGCGACCTCGATAGGTGCAAGTTTTGTGGATACCAGTGTTCCGATCCCGGTCCCGCGCATTCCGATCGGCTTGGGAGATCTCTCCATCGAGGCTGAAGCAATCGACCGCTCGGGTCGACAGCAGGCGGCCATGGTCTGGGGTAGGGGTGCGGCCGCCTTTTTCAGCACACCCAGGGCCTCGAAAGCGAGTGACGCGTACGACTTGGCGGGGGCATTCGGCGATGACTTCGCGAACCTGCTCAACAAGGGCGAGAGTCCTTTCGAAGGTGTCGGCATCGATATTCCTTCTTGGGACAAAATCGGTTCGAAGATGGGTCTCGCGCCGAAGTATGCAGCGTGTGAGAACTACGGCCGCGCTCCAGGCATTGCTGGCCTGGTCGGTGGCAAGCTCGGGCTGCCGCCGGAATGGACCGATGATGGGCCGAAAGTAGCTCGAAAACCGTGACAATCAGCATTCGGGGGTTGGACGATTGCCCGGCCCCTTCCGCTCGGCCCGTTTCCATACGCGCGTAGAAGCAGAATCTGCGGCCGGCTTCAAGGCGGAAACTCTCGATGTACATCGCTGGTCAGCCCGGCCGATCGCGACGACCGGGAACGGGAAACGTCGAACCGGCCGTTCCTGCCACGAAGCAGAGGTCGGACATGCGCCCGACGATCGTGACAGCGGCGCGCCTGCACAGGGTGCTTCGTGTTGCAGTCCTGGTATTTGCCGCGGCCGGTGCTGGCTGCGCAACCATGATTCCCCGCGATGTCGTACCGGAGCGGCTCGCAGACGCAGCCGAACTTGCCGGTATGCCGAATATCCGCGTCTGGGGAGACGCGCCGACCGAATCTCTTGCTGCGCTCTCCAGCAACAAGAAACCGAAGGTCGGCGCGCAGAGCCGGTCGGGCCAGCCATCGCCGGAGGTCAACATTCTCGCGATCTCCGGAGGCGGAGACAACGGTGCGTTCGGGGCCGGCCTGCTCGTCGGTTGGGGCGATGCCGGGAGCAGACCCGATTTCGACCTCGTCACCGGCGTCAGCGCCGGCGCGCTCACCGCTCCATTCGTCTACCTGGGACGGAGCCGGGATGCGGAGCTGAGGGAGGTATTCACCAGATATAAGCGGAGCGACATCTACGATCCCGGGATCGTGCCGCCGCTATTGGGATCCGGCCTGTTCGACAGCTCTCCGCTCGAGCATCTGATCGCCAAATATGTCAACGACCGCTTCCTTCGCGACATCGCCAATGAACGTAGAAAGGGACGGGTACTGCTCATCGGGACGACGAACCTGGACGCTCAGCGGCCGATCCTTTGGGACATGGGAAGGATTGCAATGAGCGGCCACCCGCAAGCCCTCAATCTCTTTCGGAAGATTCTCCTGGCTTCTGCGTCAATACCAGGTGCCTTTCCTCCCGTACGCATAACGGTTCGGGTCGAGGGCCGGACCTATGAAGAGCTGCACGTGGATGGTGGAGTGACCCAGCAGGTTTTCGTGTCGCGCCCGTCGCGGGCATTCGGCGATAACGATCCTTGGGCAAAGCGAACGGCAACACGCCTCTTCATCATCCGAAATGGAAAAATCAGCGCTGAGTGGGAAGCCGTCGAGGCGGGAATCTTCTCGATCTCCCAACGTTCGATCTCCACTCTCATCAAGAACCAGGGTATCGGAGATCTTTACCGTATTTATGCCAAGACGCAGATCGATGGTACCGACTTCAACCTGGCGGCGATTCCTGCGGAGTTCAGTGTCACGAGAGAGGAATTGTTCGAATTAAGATACATGCAGGCACTCTACGAAGAGGGCTATCGAGCCGGTTTCCATGGCTATCCTTGGATGAAAACCCCTCCGGGATTAGCCAGGAAGGCTCTCCTTCCCGCGCCGCTGCATGGGAAAACCTCGGGGTTTGGGCGGGTCATTGCCGGACTGAAGGGCTATGCTTCCGCAATTGCAGCCACCCATCAGAGTTTGTCGTTCGCGAGCCAAAGCGTCATGGTATCACGAGCGGGCGGACATCAGCTCTTGGCGCTTCAACGACTCTGTCCATGTCCGTACGCCTCCGCTACTAGAGAAAAAGCGGACATCGCCCAACCCAGGCACCTCGCTTCATAGTGCATGGGCTAGTTGGGCGCCGATGGTTCCACAGCCTCAGCCGGCAGCTTCACGGTCTGAAGCAATCCTCGCAAGGGGCCATTCTCTATCGTGATGCTGCCTCCGGCTCGTTGCACGATCTCGTTTGCAATCGTTAGACCCAG
This sequence comes from Bradyrhizobium sp. CSA112, assembly GCF_029051645.1. Classification (GTDB taxonomy): domain Bacteria; phylum Pseudomonadota; class Alphaproteobacteria; order Rhizobiales; family Xanthobacteraceae; genus Bradyrhizobium. The sequence continues at coordinate 33,474 of NZ_JAACFS010000044.1, read as the reverse complement.
TCCTGCACCATCGAAATGCTTCGTGCGCGCGCGGTCGGCTCGGAAGAATGGCTCGAAGACCTGCCCGATCATGTCTGGCGGGATCCCTGGGCCGTCATCGGCTATGACGACGATCACCTCAGACGGCGCGCTTTCGACGGCGACACGCGCCCGCTTCCCGTATGTGGCGGCATTGATGATCAGATTTCGAAACGCGCGACTGAGGCCGGTCCGGTTTGCGCGCACGATGCCGGCGGTGGAGCGGGTCAGGGTGACGTCGTATGAAAGCTTTCGCAATTCCTCGACTAGTTCGGAAATCAGCATGTCGAGTCGGAGAGGTTCGGGCGTCGATTTTCCAGATTCTTCCCTCACGAGCAGGATTGCACTGTCCGCAATTCGATCGAGCTCATCGATGTCCTTCAGCCACATCGCACGATCATCGTCGTCTTCGACGAATTCAGCCCGCAGACGCATGCGCGTAATTGGTGTCCGCAAATCGTGTCCGGCGGCGGCCACGAGGCGCATCCGACTTTCCATTGCTGCCTTGAGTCGGGAGGACAGCGAGTTGAGTGCCTTGGCGGTGACGCGGACCTCTGCTGGACCTGCAATAGGAAGCTCGGGCAGCAGCGCATCCGGACCGACCGACTCGATCGCACGCTCGAGCACAACGAGAGGCTTGACCATGCGGTTCGCAAAGAAAAGGGCGACTGCCAGCGAGCCAAGCGCGATCAGCGAATGCCACATAAGAAGTAGATTGAAGAGTCCCCCTTGCGGAGGCAGGTCGGGGATCTGTGTGACGATCCAACCTTGATCCACGGGAATAGATAGCAGGGGCAGGTCGTTCTTCCGAGCCACCACGACATCGCGCGGTGTTCCTCGGGCCTTCAGCGCGTCGCGCAGCCAAGCTGTGAGATCCGCCGCGATTTCCCCACCGGCTGGCTCCCGCTGAATCGTAACCAACGTCGGCGCGACATGTACGACCTGCTCCAACAAACCTACCTGCTCGGCCATAGAACCGATCGCTTGTTGTTCGTCCGGCGGGTTGAACAGGTACATCAGGAGCCCGGTTGAACCGCTGACCACGGAAACGATGACTACCGCGATGAGCACGGCCAGTTTGGCCCGCAACGTGTTCACGATGGAAAGTCCCGGAGTTCGACTTTAACGGCGAACTGATAGCCGCCGTTGCGAACCGTCTTCAATAGACGTGTGGTCCCGGAGCTGTCCAGCTTGCGCCTCAAGCGGCTGACCAGCACATCGATCGACCGATCGAATACATCCCCGTCACGGCCACGCGTGAGATCCAGAAGCTGGTCCCTTGAAAGCACGCGTCCCGGCCGATCCAGGAACACCTGCAATAGATCGAATTCCGCGCCCGTCAATTCGATCACGTTGCCATGAGCGTCGGCCACGCTGCGCAATTGCGGATCCGCGATGAGGCCTTCAAACCGATACTTCTTCGCGTGCTCGGGAACAGAAGCCGTCTCCGAGCGGCGCCGTAATACGGCGCGAATTCGCGCCACTAGTTCTCGCGGATTGAAGGGCTTACCGAGGTAGTCGTCGGCTCCCATCTCCAAACCAAGGATGCGATCGACCTCCTCCTTGAGGGCCGTCAAAAGAATGACTGGCGTCGTGTTACGTTTCGCCCGCAGGTCTCTGCATGCATCGAGGCCCGACCCGTCCGGCAGCATTACATCCAGAACGACAAGATCGATCCGATCAGTTGCCAGGCGCTCGCGGAGTTCGCTGCAGCTCGATGCCAGCAGAACGCGAAATGCCTGTCCCTCGACATAGCGGGCGAGCAGTTTTCGAATCTCGGGATCGTCATCGACCACAAGAATCTGCGGCGTTTGTTCACTCATGGGCATCGTCGTGGATGGCTCGGAAAGTACGTTCTACAGCGAAGTAGGGTCGAAGGAAGCCATTATTCGTAACAAATTGCGGCGGCCGGCCAATCCAGCAACATTTCGACATGAATCGGCTTCCCCCGAGACACTCCGACACGAATTGTTCTACGCGAGCAAAGCTCTCGTTCTAACCAGATACCTGCCAGCTGGTCGGCGAAGCGAAAAACAAGACTGCGACTGACAGAGAGCGCAGAGGAAAGGTGCAGAATGATTGCCGTTACCGAACGCAGGCGCATGAGGATCGCTACCGTCGCAGCTTTACTGTTTCTCCATTCCGCGGCCCATGGACAGGATACCTCCGCGGCAATGACGGTCATCGCCGCGTCAGTCGAGAGATCTGAGCTCACCAAGAGCATTACCGCCACCGGAAACGTCGTCGCCTGGCGCGAGATATCGGTCAGCTCCGAGGTCGGCGGCCTGACCGTGACCGAGATCGCGGTCGATGAGGGCGACTTCGTCGCGAACGGGCAGGTATTGGCGCGCCTCACTCGGGATCTTACGGTCGCGGCAATATCGAAGCACAAGGCGGCAGTAGACGAACTGCAGGCGAGTCTTGCAATCGCCAGGTCGGACGCAACGCGGGCGCACTCCGTCTCATCAGGAGTGATCAGTGCGCAGGTGATCGAGCAGCGCGAGACGCTCGTCAAGACGACGGAAGCAAAGCTGCGGGCCGCAGAGGCGCAGCTCGGCGAAGCCGAGGCGCGGGACCGCCAGACGGTCATCGTCGCTCCTGCCGCCGGCATGATCGCATCCCGATCCGCGGCGATAGGCCAGGTGGTCCAGGCTGGAGTCGAGATGTTCCGTCTCATTCAGGACAACCGCGTCGAGGCCAATGCCCGCGTGCTCGAGTCGGATCTGCTTGCCGCCCGGGTTGGGCAATCCGCAACTATTTTTGGACCTACCGGCACGTCCGAGCAGGGAACTGTCCGGATCGTTTCGCCTATCGTCGACCCCAAGACCCGCTTGGGAACGGTCCGCATCGCGCTGGCCGGCGACACGCATCTAAAACCCGGCATGTTCGCACGCGTGGAGATCGCGGTCGAGAGCAAGCTCGCACTGACCGTTCCGCTCAAGGCATTGGTCTGGCGCGACGCGAGGGCGCACGTGTTCAAGGTCGGACGCGACAATCTGGTGTCGCTTGCCGAAGTGGGGATCGGCTCAGGGGCCGCCGAAAACGTTGAAGTTGTACGGGGCCTGGATGCGGGTGATCGCATCGTGACCCAAGGCGCCGGCCTTCTGAACGACGGCGACGCGGTGAACGTCAAAACCGCCTCCGCTAACGGTGGCGCCGTGCGGTGAACAACATTTCCGGTTGGGCAATCCGCAACCCCGTTGCAACTACGATCCTGTTCCTTTTGTTAACGCTGTCGGGCGTGGTCGCGTTCTCGAAGCTTCGGCTGAACAATATGCCCGATATGGACATCCCGACGGTGACGGTCAGTGTCGCCTGGGCCGGAGCTGCGCCGACCGAGATCGAAACGCAGATTACGCGCTTCATAGAGAACGGCGTCGCCGGACTGGGGACCGTCAATCGCACGCGTTCGATCGTGAACGAGGGTCTCTCCATGACCACGGTCGAATTCGCACTCGGGACCGACATCGATCGGGCAACGAACGACGTTCGGGATGCTGTCGCGTCGATACGTTCAAAACTGCCGCAGGGTGCCCTCGATCCCACGATTCGGCGTGTCGAGGCGACGGGGCAGGCCATCCTCACATTCGTCGTCGATGCGCCGACGATGGCTCCCGACGATCTGAGCTGGTTCATCGACAACGACATCGCCAGGGCGGTGCTTGCGGTGCCGGGCGTGTCCAGGATTTCGAGATCCGGCGGCGTCGAAGCCGAGATTACGATCAAGCTCGACCCTGACCGGCTGATGGCACTCGGACTCACGGCCGTCGACGTTTCCGACCTGATCAGGAACCAGAACATCACGCAGCCAGGTGGCCGCGTGACGCTCGGCGGAACCGAACAAGCCATCCGCACCGTCGGGAGCGTAACCGAAGTCGCGCGTCTGAGGGATATGCGCATCGCCTTCAGTGACGGACGCAGCGTCAAACTTTCCGAGATGGGGACGGTCGAGCGGTTCTGGGCGGACCCGCGTCAGAGGGCGCGACTGAACGAGCGGGAGGTCGTCGGCTTCAGTGTCTATCGTGCCGTCGGCAGCGGCGAGTTTGCCGTAACTCGCGATGTCCGGAAGCGGATCGTGGAATTTGCCGCCGCCCACTCTGGTGTGCGCATTTTCGAAGTAACATCGTCGACCGACGCGGTGGTCGAGGGATATGACGCAGCTATCGAGGCGCTTGCGTTGGGGACGCTACTGGCTGTTCTGGTCGTCTGGGTATTCCTGCGGAATATCTGCGCGACGCTGATTTCCTGCGTGGCGCTTCCGCTATCGCTGATCCCGACATTTGCAGTGATGTATGCGCTGAACCAGTCTCTGAACAACATCACTTTGCTCGCGATCGCTCTGGTCGTCGGTATCCTCGTGGACGACGCCATCGTGGAAATCGAGAATATCGTCCGGCATATCCGGCAGTCTGGAAAAAGCGCCTACGATGCCGCGATCGACGCGGCCGACGAAATTGGCCTGGCTGTTGTTGCGACGACATTCGCGATCATCGTGGTCTTCGCGCCCGTCGGGCTGATGCCGGGCATTCCAGGCCAGTTCTTCAAGGCCTTCTCGATCGCAGTCTGCAGCTCCGTGTTCTTTTCCCTGGTTACGGCGCGTCTTCTAACGCCTTTGATGGCAGCATACCTCCTGAAGGAAACGGGCAAGGAGCACCGTGAGCCGGCATGGGTGCGGTACTACACCGAAATGTTGACGTGGACCCTGCGCCATCGATGGATCACGATTTTCGCGGGCATGGTATTCTTCATAGCCTCGCTGTCGCTCGTTCCATCTCTTCCCACCGACTTCATGCCCGCCGCCGACCGAGGCCGCACGATACTCACAGTCGAATTGGCGCCGGGCGCGACGTTGCAGGAAACGGATCTGGCAACACAAAAGGTCATCTTCCTGCTAAGGGCGCGGCCTGAAGTGGCGTCCGTTTACTCGGCGCTCGGAACCGAGACGTCGACATTATCCGGACCCGGCGATCTCTCGACCTCGGTTGGCGAGGTCAGGAGAGCGACGGTCACGGTCAACCTGGTCCCAAGGAGCGAGAGGGCTCTGTCGCAGCAGGCATTCGAGGCCTCGATCGGGCGGCAGCTATCGACGGTTCCCGGCGTTCGGATACGCCTCGGGGAGGACGGATCCTCCGGCGCGAAGATACAGCTATCGCTGTTGAGCGACGACCCCGTGGCGCTCGCCAATTCGGCCCGGCAATTGGCGCAGGAGATGCGCACACTGCCCGGCTTTCATCGCGCGAGGGTGACGAGCAGCTTCGCCAGGCCCGAGCTGCAAATCATCCCGAAAGTGGATAAAGCGGCGGTCCTTGGGGTCTCCACAACGACGCTCGCAAAAACCATCAACATCGCGACCGTAGGTGACATCGAGCAAAACCTCTCAAAGTTCAGCCTGGGCGCCAGACAGATCCCGATTCGCGTATTGCTGAACGAGGATGCGCGCACCGATCTTTCCCGCCTGTCGATTCTTCAGCTTCCGGCTTTCGAGAAGTCGGTGCCGTTATCGTCGGTTGCCGACATCATCTTTGGTTCGGGACCGATCCAGATCGAGCGGACGGATCGCACCCGAAGTGAGACCGTAGAAGCGGAGCTGAGCGGGCTCACGGTCGGGGAAGCCGAACGTCTGGTGGAGAACTTGCCGTCTATCAGGCGATTGCCGAAAGGTGTCGTCTACAAACAGGCCGGCGACTCCGAACGCATGCAGGAGTTGTTCGATGGCTTCAAGCTTGCAATGGGTTCGGCTATCGTTCTGCTCTTCCTCGTTCTTGCCCTCCTGTTCAACGGATTCGTTCAACCTGTCACGATCCTGACCGCGCTCCCTCTGTCGATCGGTGGCGCGCTCGGTCTACTGCTTCTGACAGGTACGTCGATGTCGATGCCGGTGCTGATCGGCATCCTGATGCTGATGGGGATCGCAGCAAAGAATTCGATTCTCCTGGTCGAGTACGCGATCGTCGCCGGGCGCGATCGTGGGCTGGATCGTGTGCACGCCCTTCTGGGTGCAGCTCGCAAACGGGCTCGCCCGATCATGATGACTACGATCGCAATGAGCGCGGGCATGCTGCCGATTGCACTAGGCATGGGAGCCGACGCCGAAAGGCGCGCACCTATGGCGATTGCCGTCATCGGAGGGCTATTCAGCTCAACAGTTCTCAGTCTGGTGTACGTCCCCGCCTTTTTTACAGCCATGGACGATCTACAACGCTGGATCACGAAACGCCTTGGGAGAAGCAAAGTGCAAACAGCTTGATGGTGGTTGAATTGTATCGTGCGGTTCTTCGAGAACAGCTTGCACAATTCGCGTTCTGCGCCTTGCCGGAAAGGGATAAAGGCTTCTCTCTGATCTCGACGCAATGAGGAAGGATCACGATCATGTTTAAGCAAGGAATACGCATCTTGCGGATTCTGGGATGGCCATTCCTGATGGCAGTCTTGATCATCGCGCCTGCTTGCGCGCAGCAGAGCTTCGATGAAGTGGCCGGATCGTGGTCGGGTGTGGGTTCGATGAAGCCTTCGGATGGACCGCGCGAGCGTGTCCGCTGCAAGGTCGATTACATAGCCAAGAACGAGGGGCAGTCCGTGAAAATGAGTGTGCGCTGCGCGAGCGATGCTTACAAAATGGAGCTGACTGCGAATATCGATCAAAGGGGCTCCGCGCTTTCGGGTAATTGGTTTGAAAGCCAGTACCGCCAGGGAGGCAGGATTTCGGGCCAAAACATTAACGGTTTGATCGAAGCGCAAATCGAGAGCGATACGATCACGGCCTTGCTGACCGTTCGCACAAAGGGGAACCGTCAATCGTTCGCTATGGAGTCGCCCGGAGCGTGGGTGTCGCAAGTCTCGATCGATCTTGTTCGAGATCCTCGATAATCCCCGCCTCGGGCGAGCAACCACCATTGCAGCGAAGCACTCAAACTGAGCGAGCCGCCAAAACCCATTATCGACAGAAGAGCTGGATGCGGCTTTCGTGGCTGCCGTTGTGGATTCTCCTGACGGCGTGTGCTGCGGACCCGCAAAATTTGGCCAGCACCAAGATCGGAGCGCCGGATCAATCGAAGGTCATCGAGTCACTCAAGAAGGTTGCCGCTGAAGCCAAGCTTGAGGAGCCCCACGAGATTTCGGCGCCCATCAGAGCTCATCCAATATCTTCTCTTCCTTGGATCATATGCCTGCGGAGCGGCGCTACGGAGCTATCAAAGAGACGCACCCTAGCGGTCTTTTATGAAGGGGATAGGCACGTAACGACGCGGATGTCGGTGATTGTTGACCGTTGCGAGAGCCAGGTGTTCACCGCGTTGAAGAAATGATGACGGGCATAGCGCTCTGAAGTGTACTTGAATCGCGATGCAAACAATTCGAGAGCGTCCTTCGCGCATGAACCGGAGCGGCTCTTGCCAAGAGGGGCGCGGAATCGGAATTCGCAGAAGCCTCCAGCCATTCTAGTAACAGTGCTGCGAAGGATGATGACCGGTGCGACGGATGCCCATCTTCGGTCGGATAAGCTCAAGAGTGCGACCGGCAAGTCATTGATTGTTCTTAACCCGTGGCTGACTCTTAATCAGCGGGTCCCAGGTTCGAGCCCTGGTGCGCCCACCATCGCGAAAATCCTTCTTTTCCAATAGCTTCGCGCGATGGTGGCTGAGAACAAAACGCGTCTCGTGCAGCGTTTTGTGGTCGGACGTCGCACAGATTGCTGTGCGACTTTTCCTTTGCTTCTCTATCTTCACGCCATTTGCTACAGCGCGCAGATCCGATGCTGCAGGTCGATTACGTGCTCGTCGTAGAATAGGATATTAGGGCGAGCAAAACGGACAATCTGTTCTGCCCGTCGCAGCAGGGTACCGCTTGCTGCAGAGCCAAAACCGGATCGTTCGGGGGCTCTATTCGCTCCGCCGCTACCAAAGCTGCGATTTTCTACGCCAAATTACGATCTTCTGCGATCTTGCACTCCTGACGGTAGCGGTCGGAGTTCGCTGGTCCGAATGCATCGCCGCGAAACGGCAGTGAAGATCTAGTTACCTCCGAGAGTTGACTTTGCCGGGCCGCGGGACAGTGTCCCATACGGCCCACGCTCGGCAGCGCGGCTGCTACTCGATGACTTCATCCGCGATTTGGTTGCGCGACGCCTGTCCTGGCTTTGCGGCAGGCAATCCATCCCGGCCGTCGTAGACTTCGCGCGAAGCATGCAGTCTCGCATCCGCCGGATATTGACCAGATGGCAAAACCCGTGTCCTTGATGACCTGCGCTTGCTGATCGGCATTGAGCCACGCCGTCGCGCTGACCACAAAAGCGAGCAAATCAACGCCGGCTCTCCCTGCACGATGGTGTTACGGCTTACTTCGCGCTCCCCAGTGAACGGGCTTCCTTGCCCCGTCACTCCGCGATCTGATCGCGAAACTTAACGTGTGTGCGCATCCGGACGTTGCGCTCATCGTCCGTCGTCAAGATCACCGGCATGGCTTTTGAGTTGGACAGCCGCCACGTTCGGCGCGATCGTCAGAAAACCTAGAAGAGGTGAGGTCGGGTTGGGGACAGAGTGTTAGCCAAATGCGGAGTACAATGCGGGCCGGCTCCGTCTTGTGAATATTTGGACTGCAATATCCGCATCAGAAATTTGAACGAAGACATCAGACGGTACTCACAAAATCTACCGATGTGCTGCTTGTTGTGCAGATCTAATTTGCAACCTAAGAGCGAAGCGGTCGGTGTTTGGCGAGATCAAATCTTGGTCGGGCGATTGCGCAGCGATATAGAATCGTCATGCGACGCCTCGCAACAAGGATGCGCGTCGAACGTCCTTCGACGCGAGCAAAGCGATTGCACTGTCGTGAAAATGTAACGTCGCACGTCTAGCGTCCGACTATCGTCGGCTGGGGAAGCGTGCTGGCGCGCCATATTGCATGTCAGTCCGCAGGTTGTGAGGCGTGTTGAAGCTGGACTGCTGTCCTGATTTGCATGGGCGGACAGTGGTGATGCTTCAGGAACTCCAAGCGGCCTTCGGGCCAGATCACATCGGATATTTCGTGCGGAGTCAGTGGCGCCTTTCTTGGGCCATCGCTCTGGCTCTTGTGAGCATGATGACCGTGTGCAGCTTGGGAATGGCCCAGACACCGCGTGACGACGAGCCGATCGCGTTCGACATCCCCGCACAGCCGCTTGAGGCAGCGCTGACTCGTTATGGGGATGTCACGGGACGCGAGGCGCTCTACGATACGAGCCTCGCGGCGGGCCGGACCTCCGGCGAGGTCCGGGGCGCTCTGACCCCCAAACAGGCGCTGGAAAGACTGCTCTTAGGCACCGGGCTGCTCGCGCGTTTCGTTACCGAGAATGCCTTCGTTCTAGTGCCGGCGCCGTCTGCCAATCGACAGGCGTTGCGGCAAGCGCCGTCGCATCGGCGCTATTATGGGCTGATCCAAGCGAACCTTCTGAACTCGCTGTGCCGGTCGAGCAGCACGCGCCCCGGACGCTACCGCATTGTCGTCGCCTTCTGGATCGGTCGGACGGGGATCATCGAGAATCTGCGGCGCGTCGGCTCGGCCGGATCGGCCGATGTAGATCAACAGATCGACGCCACATTGCGCAGCGTGCGGCTCAACGAACCGCCTCCGGCGGATTTCGCGCAACCCGTCCTGATTTTGCTCATGCCGCAAGCACCCGGCATGACGCCACCGTGCTACCAAGCGGACGACGGTATTCAGCCTGCCCGGATGACGCCATGACCGATCACGCGTTGGCGGCGCTCCGCCGGCTCTTTGTCGACGGCTATGACGATCTCAAGGTGCGCCTGATCCGGCGATTGGGATCGGCGGATCGTGCGGGCGATGCGCTGCATGATACGTGGTTGCGTCTCGACCGCCTGGAGACGGTCGGAGCCGTTCAGAGTCCGCGCAACTATCTCTTTCGCATCGCCCTGAACGTCGCATACCAACAACGGCGGCTCGAGACGCGGCACGTGTCGGCGACCGAGGTCGAAGGTCTGCTCGACATTCCCGACGATGCGCCGTCACCGGAAGAGATCGTCCTGGCTCGCTCCGATCTCGACGCCTTCAGGAGCATCCTGGCCGAGCTCCCGGCGCGCCGGCGCGCGATCTTTCTTGCGGCACGAATTGGCAATGTTCCGCGCCAGACCATCGCCGACCGTCTGGGAATCTCACGGCGCCTCGTGGCGAAGGAGCTCTTCCTCGCCCACAAACATTTTGTCGCGCGCTATCGGGAACTGAGGGATTAGCGCATGGTCCGGAACAAGGGGGCTGGCTGTCCGAAAAGACGGTGCGCAGCAAGAAAGTGTGCTCATCTGTCCGCTGAGAAGCGTCTTAAGAATGACACGTCCCGCGATCGGCCGCGGGGCCGTGGCGGATACGCTGCCGAAGTCGCAAGGTCAGAATGAGCAAAGCGCGTCGTCAAGGTCCTGATCTGGATCCGCTTGCGGAGGAGGCCATCGGCTGGGTGCAGAAACTCGCGCCCGGCGAAGCGACCCCGGCGGACAAGGAGGCGTCGCGCCACTGGCGGGCGCTGAGCCCGGCGCATGAGGCCGCCTTCCTGGAAGCGAAGCGCATCTGGAGCAAGGCCGGCGCCGCCGGCAAGGCCTTGCATCCCGACGTGGATGTCCTGGCCGAGCTGGATGCGCTTGCCAATATGCGGCGAACCGCCACGCGGCGCGCCGTTCTGGGCGGCGGCGTCGCGGCTCTTGCTGCAGCGACGGTCTACGGTGCCACCCGTCCGCCGTTCGGCCTGTGGCCGTCCTTATCCGAGCTCAATGCGGACTATCGCACCAGGACCGGCGAGCAGCGCGCCCTCACATTCGCAGGCGACGTCGCGATCAGCCTGAATACGCAGACGAGCCTCGCCATCCGCCCTCCCGAAGGAGCCGAAGATCGGGTCGAGCTGATCGCAGGAGAGGCCTCGTTCGAAAGGCGTGCGCGCGCGGCCCGGTCGCTTGCAGTTCTTGCAGCGGGCGGCCAGGCGGTCACGGAGTTCGGCCGGTTCGATGTTCGCTATACAACGACCGCCGAACGTGCGCCCGTCGGCGTCACGTGCTTCGAGGGGCTGGTCCGGATCGAGCACGGGAGCGACAGGGCTGCGCTTCGCCCTGGACAACGCGTGCACTACGGTGCCACGGGATTGAGCCCAATCGTCACGATCGATCCTGTGGCCGCGTCGGACTGGCAGCGCGGCGTCGTTGAATTCCATGGCACGGCTCTCACCGAGGCGGTCGAGGAGATCAATCGGTATCGGCCCGGCCGCATCATCCTGATGAACGCGGCTCTGGCGCAGAAACGCCTCAGCGGCCGCTTCCGCATCGACCAGATGGACCAGGTCCTGTTGCAATTGGAGCACGCCTTCAGCGCGAAGTTGCAGCGGCTGCCTGGCGGGGTCGTCTTGCTGAGCTGAACCCGCCCACGCACATTGATGCGAGCACGGGGACCGGCTTTCCGGCCAACGAAATGACGACATTGAAGAAATTCGGCGTGTGCAATCCCGGCGGTCGGAACGCGCCGCAGGCCGGCACGCCCGTCTCAAGAATTTTTCGCATCAGGCGTGCTCAACGGGCCACTCGAAACCGCTCTTACAAGTGGGACCTCTCTCAAGCCCGGGCGGCGGCGACACTGAGCTGCAGTATCACAGGGCCACCATTTCTGCAGGAGCCGTTCGATGGCCGCTCGTATCGCCATGCCTTCCATCATGTCCGTGCGCCGAGGACCTCGCCATGCACTGCTCGCAGGCGTGAGCATCGCCGCGCTGCTCGCGTGCGCGGAAGCCATGGCGCGTCCGCTCGGCGGGCAGGCACCCAATCCATCGGCGGCTACGGTCGCCGCGGCGCAGTCGGGCGCGCAGCAGGCGGCACGAGCGGCGCAGCAGGCCCAGAATTCGCTCAAGCGTGCGACACAAGCGATCCAGGCGATGCAAGCCGCGCAGAGCGCGGCGCGTGCAGCCGCCAACGCCGCGCCCAGCGTGGTTCCGAATGGCCTTGGGCCTGGAGGTCTGCAGGTCGCCCCCGGCGCAATTCCCGGCTCCGAACTTTGGCGGGGTGCCAATCTTCCGACCGAGGCGTCAGTGAACGGGCGCACCAAGGTCAACATCAAGCAGACCCAGCAAAAAGCGATCCTGACCTGGCAGACATTCAATGTCGGACATGAGACCGATCTGACGTTCGATCAGAAGGCAGGCGGCGCGGATGCGAGCCAATGGAGCGTGCTCAACCGGGTGCTCGATCCCTCCTTGGCGCCGAGCCGCATCCTTGGCACTGTCGCCGCCGATGGCGCTGTTTATGTGATCAATCGCAATGGCGTCATCTTCGGCGGGACCAGCCAGGTGAACGTCGGGACTCTGATTGCCTCGTCACTCGATATCCACGGCGGCGCAGTCGAATATCAGGCTGGCGCCACCGAACAGCAGAAGCTCGCCGCGCGCAACCAGCGTTTTATTGACGGCATTCTCGCCGCCAATCCGCCCTCCAGCCAGAGCGTGCCGCTGACCTTCTTCGACGGCACCGACATGAATGCGGCCACCAACCGAGTGAAGCCGGGCGAGACCTTTGCCGCCTATGACGGCGTGACGGTGGAAGCGGGCGCGCAGATCGCGGTCGGCACGCTCGGCCAGGCGGTGCTGCTTGGCCATAACGTCGTCAATCGCGGCAGGATCGATGCACCGGATGGCCAGGTGCTGATGGCGGCCGGGCGCGGCGTCCTGCTGCTCGACGGCACCCTGCGCGATGCGCTAAAGAATGCTGGCGAAGACGTCGGCGGCGCCCCGATCCGCGGTTTTCTCGCCGGCGTCGACCGCGGCGGCCTTGCCGAGAATACCGGCCTGATCGTCGTCGAGCGCGGCAACATCACGCTCACGGGCAAGACTGTTGGCCAGAACGGCGTCTTGATCTCGACCACGGCCGCAGAAACCGCCGGGTCGATCCTGATCCAGGCCGAATCGGGCATGACAAGCGGAACCAATCACACCCGCAATCTGTATGGAACGGCGGTCAACGTTGGCCAGACCCAGGGCATGTTCCCTTATGTCGTCGGCGAGCGTGGCACGGCCAGTTTCGGCGAGGGCAGCTACGCGGCGATCCTCCCTGATCTCAGCGGCGAGAAGGTCGTCGGCAATCCCTACAAGCCGTCTACGGTCGAGGTCTACGGCAACAGCATCATATTCCAGACAAACGCGGCTTTGTACGTTCCGGCGGGCGATATCAGCCTCGTTGCCAAGCAAGAGAACGGACCAGACTCCTCAAGCGCCGACGACAGCCGGATCTATCTTGCGGCGGGTGCGACCCTCGATGTTTCTGGTCTGCGTGATGTTGAGATCGCGATGGAGCAGAACACCATTCGCGCCGAGCTCAGGGCAAACGAGCTCAGCGACAATCCGGTGATGCGCGACAGCAGCCTGCGCGGCGGGACAGTCTATTTCGATGCCCGTTACGGCAGCAAACTCACCGACGGTACGGGGATCGCGAACCTTAAGGGCTATTACGATCTGATCGAGCGCGACGTGTCGCAGTTCATGACTGTTGGCGGCAAAATCTCCATGACCGCCATGGAAATCATCGCCCGCCAAGGGTCCATCATCGACCTGTCGGGCGGCAGCGTGCGCTATCTCGACGGCTATGTGCAGAGTACACGTCTGGTCGCGGCCAACGGCGCACGCGTACCGATCGAACAGGCGCAGGCCGGCGTCGTCTATATTGCCCTGGAGGGTGGATTCATCCGCCACCATGCGCGATGGGGAATCACAGAACAGTGGACGTCCTTCAGTCGTTCGGGACGGAGATTTGAAAAAGGCTACAACGAAGGCCGTTCCGCGGGTTCATTGCTGCTGAACAATGTCTTCCCGGACAGTTGGACCGGAAGCGGCGGCAGCATTTCGACCGACGCCATCCGGATTTTCGACGGCGAGATTGTTTCCGACATTGTCGTCGGTGAACGTCAGCGCAGTCCTTCGACCGGGGTGGGCGTGACCGATGTGACGCGCATCTGGCGCGAGCGGCCAAGTCTTGCGACCTTGAGCTTCGGCTCCAATTACATCTATACGACGATATACGACGCCAATCCGATCGGCGGCAACATCGCCATCGGTGGCGACGGTCCGCGATTAGGCGAAAGTTTCAACGCCGACACGGCTCTACTGGACTATACGCGCGGTCTCGCCTCGGTCTATGAGGGCGTACAGGCGCATCAGCATGTTCTGCCTTCGAAGTGGTTCGATGGCTCGACCTTCGGCAATGTCACGCTCGTTTCCGGTGGCAGTAAGAACGGCATTCTGACGATCGGCGAGGGCACGGCCGTCGACGTCGGCGCGTTCGGCACCTTCACCTTCATCGGCCGACAGGCCGAGATTGCCGGTACGATCCGCGCGGCGGGCGGCAAGGTGCACATCGAGGCTCTGCGGTCGACGGCGGCGGCGGGTGAGCAGAGTTCGTCGAGTATTGCCTGGGACACAATCCCTGAAGCGGATCGTCCGAGCATTCATCTCGGAAAAACAGGCGTCATCGACGTCGCTGGCCGCTGGACAAACGATCGAGCGGGCGCCACGGGCGTGCTTCCCGTCGTTGACGGCGGCAAGGTCGAGCTGATCAGTCGCACTATCCTACTGGATAAGGGGTCGCTCATCGATGCCAGCGGCGGCGGGCACCTCTCGGCCAGCGGAAAAATCACAGCCGGGGACGGCGGCTCAATCCTGATCGATACGGCCACGCCCTATATCAACACGAAAGCGCCCGCAGGCCTCGCGACCGGGCGGCTGGAGATGAAGGGCGACATCGTCGCCTATGCGCTCGGCAAAGGCGGCTCGCTGACCATCGATACGGGCGACGACGTCATCATCGGCGATCTCAAAATGTACGAAAACGGCGTTCTGCCGGCAAATACGCAGGCCCTCAGGGACCTTCTGCTCGCGTCGGACATCGTGATCCCGGCGGGGTCCTATGTGCCGGTGGCGCATACCGTCACGCTCAATCGTTTAGGGCCGAGCGAAGCCGCCCCGGTCTGGGTAGGCTGGCCTCAGGACAAGTCCATGTACGTCGCGGCGAACTGGGTCGTGCCCCCGAGCTTTGATGAGCTCTACGACGCTAGTTTCAATGGCTATTATCCGGGCGACGTCGTCCCCGCAGGAACCACGCTGCCCTATGTGTTCGGGGGCTTTAATGCGGGCTATGTCATCCCGGCCGACGTATTTCCGCAAGGCGTACCGATCAACCCGATTTCGCTGACCGTTCAGCCAGGGCCTTGGTCGGGTGATGTCACGCTGCGGGCCGGCACCGTGATCCCGAAGGGCGCGCATCTGGAGCAATCGGTCAATATCGTGCCGCCCGTGACCGTGGCGCCGGACTTCTTCACCAAAGGCGGCTTTGCAAGCTACGCGCTGAGCGGTGCCAGGGGCATGACGGTCACATCGGGCACGGTCATCGCGCCCACTGTCGATACAATGGTCCTCAATGCCGGCGACGTCCAAGGCTTGAATGGGGTACGGTTGTATGACCTGCTGAGAGAGCAGAAGGCCGTCTCTCTGCAAAACTCGTCCGAACTGCCGGAGGGTTTACGTGAGCCCATGGAACTCACCCTCGGTACAGCGCCGTTCTCACCCGATGGAATACAGCGTCCGATCCGCGTCACCGGCACGCAGAGCGACACCACTGTCGGAATCACCCAGGCACGACACCCGGGCAAGCTCGTTATCGAAACCGGAGCCGAAATCCGGATGGACGCAGAGTCCACCGTGCGGCTCGATTCGCTGGTCGACGTGTTCGTCGACGGCACGATTTCGACGCCCGGAGGCACAATCCATATCCAACCGAATGGCGGCGAGCCATACAGTGGGCAAAACGGCAGTGTGCGTCTGGGCGCCAATGCCCGCCTTCTCGCGGGCGGATATCAGAAATTCGTTCCCGGTCCGGACGGTGGGCGCCGCTCGGTCGAGGCAGGCGGCTCGGTTCTGATCAACTTCGCAGCCGCGGCCGGTGATGGGCAGACGCTAGGTACTGTTCTGATCGACCGGGAGGCGGTGATCGACGTCTCGGGCGTTCACGGCATCGCGGATGTGGACCACGGTGGTGCGCCGACATTGAGCGTTCGCGATCGTTACGTTCCAGTCGATGTCGACGGCGCTGCCGGCTCGATCGCGATTTATGCCACATATGGCGTGGTCGCTGGCGATCTCCGTCTGTCTGCCGGTGGCACCAACGGTTATGGCGGCACGCTGACGATCGGCACGGGATACACTCATCCCCAAGTCTCTGGCATCGTCATCGCACAAAGCGCGCCGGTTGGATTTGGCGAGGTTACGCAAACCTCGCCGACTACCGGCTATTCGTCGCTAAGCGTGTCGGCTGATGTCATCAACCGCTCGGGGGCAGACGACCTGTTCCTGCTGCCAGGCGAAATTGTGAACAACCACGGTATCGTCTTCGACGGCGACGTCACGCTTTCAACGCGCCGCTCGATCACGCTCGCGAGCTATAATCTCAGCACTGGTCCAGGCGTATCGGCGAACGCGGGCTCCGTCGAGCTCGTATCATCCTACGTGAACTTCCAAGGTTACAAACTCGTCAGTCAGAGCGGCATGACTGCTCCCTCCGGCACGGCTGGACGATTGACCATCCGCGCCGATCTCATCGACATCAGCGGTGGCACCAAGATTGGCGGCTTCGGTGAGACCTCGTTCATCGCGACCGGCGACATCCGGCTTGCCGGCAATGACGGTACACCCGGCACGCTGACGACGGCCGGCTCGCTGCTGTTCGATGCCGCGCAGCTTTATATCGCGCCCGGCACGGTCGCTTACCAGGAGAATGCGCGCGAACTCCCGGAAGCCGATCCGGGCTTCCTGGTCAATGCGGGCATTTCGATTACCGTGAGGTCGAACGGCCGCGCCGCGCCGGTGCCGATGTCCTATGGGCAGCGGCTCACCCTGCGCGCGCCGGTCATCGACCAAGGCGGCGTCGTCCGGGCGCCGCAAGGACAGATCCGGCTTGAAGCGAGCCAGACGCTCACGTTGCGGCCGGGCAGCCTGACCTCGGCCTCGCTCGAGGGCCTGACCGTCCCGTTCGGCTATCTCAATTCGGCCGGCCTCTTCGGCGGCTATCAAATTGCGGGCTGGGTGCCGAGCAAGTCGGTCAAGCTCGCCGGGCCCGATGTCGATGTGCAGGCCGGTGCGGTGGTCGATGTCTCGGGCGGCGGCGATCTCCTCGGCTGGTCGTTCGTCGGCGGCATTGGCGGGTCGACGAATATCCTCGCCGGCACCTCCGTCGAGCGCTACGCGATCCTGCCGAACCTCGGAGCGGCGCCGGGGCCGACAAGCAACAATGCACCGGGGCTATCGTTGCAGGACAGCCGGCTCAAGGTTGGCGACACCGTCTACCTTGACAGCGTCCCGGGCCTCAAAGCGGGCTATTACACGCTGCTGCCTGCGCATTACGCGCTGCTTGAAGGCGGCATGCTGGTCGAGCCGCTTGGCGGCAGCACCGCAGTAGCCCGCAAGGCTGTGACACTGCCGGATGGATCGCAGATCGCCAGTGGCTACCGGTCGACCTTGGGTGGCGCCATTCGCGATACCGGCTACAACCAGTTCAGGGTGATGAACAACGCCACCTGGAAGCAGTACAGCGAATTCAAGATAGTCTCCTTCAATCAATCCGCGCGCGAACTTGCCGAGGCGGCCGGGCTTTCGACAGTCCGCACGCCGGCTGACGCCGGCACCGTCATTCTGGCCGCAAGCCGTAGTCTTAATCTTGATGGCACGGGGCGCCTTTCCGGCAATGGCGGGCTTCTGGGCAACCTCGATGTTTCGGCAGCGAAGATCGCGCTGGTCAGCGGCTCCGCAGCAACTCCAGCAGACGTGTTGCGTCTCGATGCACAGCAACTGGAGGATTTCGGCGCCGGTTCCGTGCTGATCGGCGGAACGCGGAGCATTGGTACGACCGGGACCACCATCGCGGTCGGCGCCAGCGAGGTCACGGTCTATGACAATGCGCATTTCACCGCTCCGGAAATCATCCTTGCAGCCTCCAGCCTGGTCGAAGTTCGCAGCGGCGCCTCGCTGACGGCCGAAGGGCCTGCGAGCGTCGATGCCAACCCGCTCCAGATGAGCGGCAACGGCGCGCTGCTGCGGCTGTCCACTGGACAGCGCGTCGGGCTCGTCCGCACCGGCAGTAACGGTGCCGCCGGTGTGCTGGCCGTCGTCGACGATGCAGCACTACGGACTTCGGGCTCGATTTCATTCGACGGCAGCAATGCCATCAACTTGGCGACGCGGACGATCATCGAGGCCGCGCAGCTCGACCTTGCCTCCGTCACAGTCAATCTCGGCGAGGTGCCGGCTGGCACTGCGGGCACGACCTTCACCGAAGACATGCTGGAGCGTTTCGCTGCGGCGTCCGACGTGCTGATCCGGGGCCACGAGTCGATCAACCTCCATGGCACCGTCGAGCTTGGCCGGCGTGATGCGAGGGGGGTGGCGACGCTCAAAGCGCTGACCCTGGATAGCGGGCTCATCCAGGGCATCGGCGCATCCGCGCACCAGCCGAAGATCACCGCGCAGGCCTTGTCGTTCCGCAACAGCGGCGCGGCTCGAGGCTATGCCGGCCCCGATACGGCGGCGGCGCTGAACCTTGACATCGATCGCCTGCTGTTAGGGCCGGGCAATGTCTCGCTCGGCGGCTTCCACGCACTTCAAGGTCGGGTCGGCGAGCTGCGCACGTCCGGGACAGGCACCTTCAATGTCGTCAATGCCAGCACCGGCGGCGTGGGCTACGTCGCGCTCGATGTGGGCCGGATCACTGCCGCGGCGGCCTCGGATTACACGGTCGCGGCGAGTGGCGCTCTGCAGCTCAACAAGGGCTTTTTTGCCGGTTCATCGGCGGACGCCCCGTTCGGCGGCCGGCTGGCATTGCGGGGCGCCAGCGTCTCTTTCGGCACGCAGGCGCTGCTGCCGGCGGGCGTGATCGATATTCGCGCGACCTCTGGCGATCTCGTCATCGGCAACACCGCGATATTGGACATGTCAGGCCGGTCGGTCGATTTCCTAGGTCTCGTCGGCTTTGCGCCCGGCGGCAGTGTGAGGCTGGAGGCGCCTGGGCGCGTGTCGCTCGCGGCCGGCTCGCTGATCGACGTCTCGGGATCGGCGCGCGGCGGCGATGCCGGGCGGATCGATATCGTCGCTGATATCGCGCAGATCGAGGCCACGCTGCGCGCGCATGCTGCGATCGGCCATGTCGGTGGGTCGTTCACGCTGGATGCCCGTCAGCTTGCCGGCTCGTCAGTGGACTTTGGCACTGCGTTCTACCGCGAGATCAGTATGCGGTTGCGCGAGCAGAGCATTGTGGTGGGAGCCGGGCAGCAATTGTCGGCGCATCGTGTGATGCTGCGGTCCGACAAGGGCTGGGTGGATATTCACGGCAAGATCGCCGCGAGCGGAGACTTAAGCATCGCCGATGGCGGCGATGTGCGCCTGATCGGCGGGCAGGGCGTCAGGCTCTACGACGGCGCCCGGATCGAAGCCCAGGTCGGAGCAATTTCGACGAATGGCTATGCGCCGGCGAGCGGCGTTGTCGAATTGGCTTCGACCGGCACGCGTAGCGGCGCCGGTGACACGACGGGGATCTACGTCGCGAACGGTGCCGTCATCGACGTGTCCGGCGGCCGTGCCGGCGGCGGGCGCATCCTGATGCGGGCGAACGCTTCGGCAGGCGACGATCTCAACGCCATTTTCCGCGTCGCCCACTACGGCTCGGGAGTTTATATCGGAGCGCGGGAGAGTGTGCTGGTCGGTGTCCGCAACTATGATGTCGCAACCGTCGATGCGGCAAAGGTGAGCGAGATGCTGGTCGGTCTGCAAGCCACACCCGCAAGTACAGTCGCTGGCTTTGTCTCGATGGCTGGCGCGCTTTTCCGCAACAGCTCCGGCGATCTCACCATCGCCTCTGCTATCGATCTCGGTGGCAGCCTCAGCCTCCCGAGCTGGATCGGTTTTGAAGCGAAAGGGGATATCCTGGTCAACGCTACGATCAGCGATGGTTTCCAGAGCGATGCAAAGAATGCGGCACTCAAGAGCGGCTCTTCCTTTAATCTCAACTTCGACAGCGGCCAGGACATCATCATCGGCGCCAACGCGATCGTCCGCACCGGCACCGGCGAGATCCGCATGGACGCGCGTCGCGATATCGAGCTTAAGAGCAACACCTCGGTGATCTACACCGCTGGGAGGAAGAAGCAGACGGAAGCCGGCTTCGTTGTCGGCTCCAAGCACGGCGATTACCCGACAGCCGGCGGCGACATTGTTCTCATCGCCGGCCAGGACATCAAGGCTCCAGTCGTCACACAGAGCACGGCGGCCTGGCTCTTCCACTACGGCGAGACCAACTGGACCGGCGATCCGGCCGCCTCGACGGTGAAAGACCAGACGAGCTGGTCGATCGTGTTCGCCAACTTCGAGTCCGGCGTCGGAGCGCTCGGCGGCGGCGATGTGCGGGTGCGCGCGGGCCGCGACAGCAAGGATCTGTCAGTCGCCATCCCGACAACAGGGCACCTCACCACGCCCACGACCCCGGCGGGCGCGGCCGGGCCGGTCGCCCGGGCCGAAGACCTCGTCATCCGCGGCGGCGGCAATCTGGACATCGAGACCGGCCGCGACCTTCTCGGCGGCGTCTACATGCTGGGCCGCGGCCATGCCGAGTTCAATGCCGGCAACCGTATCGTCGCCAGCGGCGCGAGCGGAAAGCAGCGGACCACCACTTGGAGCCCGGTGCCAGTCTACACGGACACGCCGGTCAACATGCTCCTCGGGTTGATGGATGCGACCGCAAGCCTCACCGCGGTGGGCGATATCACTATCGAAGGCATCTACGATCCCATGCTCATTGGCCAAGTAGCCGGCAATCTCAACGTCAATCGCGGGTCGGGCTTCGTCAGCTACTCCGATCGCACCGCTGTCGATGCAGTGTCGACCTCCGGCAAGGTGGTCTACCAGGGCGCCTCTTTGAGAGCGGCGGATCTGAGCCTGGGCGGCTCCTATGAGGTGCAATTGAGGTCGCATCCCTTGAGCGATCTGAGGCTGCCGTTGCTTCAGTCCAAGGCTACTCTCTTGCCGCCGACTTTGCGATTGGCCTCGCTTCAGTCCGATGTCTCGATCGCAACCAAGCAGCCTGAAATATTCGGCTTCGGCGCAACAATACTTGCTCCCGGCGCATCGGGAACGCTGGAGCTGCTCGCCAACAACGACGTCCTGCTCAACTCGGGACAACAGGTCCGCATGGAGGATATCGCCCCACAGTATCGCCGCGGCGCACTCGCGCCCTTCCGCACGGAACTGAATTCCGTCATGTATCTCGGCGTTGAAGATGCTCTTCCGCAGCCGATCGGAGCGAACAGCAATTGGGAGCGCGGCTTCATTCCGCTCCATGTCGCTGACACCGAACCCGCAAGGCTCTATGCCTTGAACGGAACGATCGGCACCACCCTCGGATGGAGCCTCACCGCGCCAAAACCGGTTGATATCCATGCCGGCGAAGACATCCTCTACCCATCAATCATCGCGCAGAACAACAATCCCCTGCAAGTGTCGAGCGTGATCGCCGGGCGGGACATCATCCGCCCGCAGATCGCGTTCCTTGGCGAAGGCATGTTATGGGTCGAGGCCGGCCGCGATTTGACCTTTATTGCCAACAGGGAACTCCTGCTGCGCGGCGGCATCATGAGCACGGGCAATGTGCTTGTCTCCAACTTCAACGAGACCCGTGCGAAGACCGACATCCCCAATCTGGCGCTTCCCGACAAAGGCGGCGATATCAACATCATCGCCGGCACCAAAGGCGGTGCGGATTATGCGGGCTTCGCCGCAATATATCTCGACCCGCGCAACGCCTCCGATCCGACACTGCCGCTGTCGCATCCGGACAATGCCGGCAAGGTGGTAAGGACGTATGAAAAGGACTTAGGCATTTTCCTGAAGGACCTCGGCTACGCCGAGCGGCCGGCCGACGATCAGCGCGCGCTGTTCGCCTCGCTGCCCAAGCTCACTCAGCAGGCCTTCCTGCAACAGGTGCTGTTCACCGAGCTGAAGGAGACCGGTATCGACTACAACAACGCCGACAGTCTCCGCTTCAAGCAGTACACCCGCGGCTATTCGGCGATCGAAAGACTGTTCCCGGCATCGCCCGCGGCCGTGAGCGGCGGATGGGGCGACGTGATGCTGCGCGGTGGCATTGTGCAGACCCAGTCCGGCGGCAACATCAGCATCATGGCACCTTACGGCCAAGTCACTGTGGGTTATGACAGCGAGGAGACCAAGAATTATGGATTGGGCGGCATCGTCACCCGCCGCGGCGGTGATGTCCGGATCATGGGCGACGGCAGCATCGATCTTTACGTCTCCCGCGTCTTCACCCTGCAGGGCGGCGATCTGACGATGTGGACCTCGAACGGCAATATCAGCGCCGGCGCCGGCGCCAAGACCTCGGTGTTCAACGTTCCGCTCAAGTTCACAATGGACAACGACGCGCGGGTCTCGGTCGACGCGTTCGGCCTCTCGACCGGCGCCGGCATTGGTGTGCTCGATGCAAACAGAACGTCCGATGCCAGCGCCGATGCGGTGCCGCCGCCGCCCTGGGCTATTGGCGACACGCAGCCCGAAGAGCCGGGCAAGGAGCAGCGCAAGAAAAGCCGGATGGACCTCTTGGCTTTCAAGGGAGAGATCAATGCCGGCGATGCTGGCATCCGTGTGTTTGGGGATGCGAATTTCGGGGCATTGCGCATCATCAACGCCAACAACATCACGGTGTCCGGAGCGGCCATCGGCGTTCCGACAGTTCAGGCGCCGAACATCGGCAGCCTCACCGAGGCTTCCAATGTGGCCGGCGCCGCCGCGCAGGCGACAACCCCGCCCACCCAATCGCGTGGCGGCGAGCAACCTTCGATCATCATCGTCGAGGTGCTCGGCTTCGGCGGCGGTGACGGCGGCGAAAGCCAGCAGCAGCGGCAAGACGAAGAGCGGCGCCAAGCGCCAGGACGCCAGAGCTACGATCCGAACAGCACGCTCCGGGTGGTCGGCAATGGACCTCTGGCCGCTGAGCAGGCGACGGAGTTGACCGCGGCGGAGCGCAGTCAGCTCACGAGCCAGATTGGCGCGGCCGAATCCCGGTGAGGTGGCGCGACGGCAGCCCGGCCTGTCCGCCGGGCTTGCACGTCCCCTCCAGTTACGAGATCAAGCCGGCATTCCAACGCGCTCAGCCAGAAACGAAGGCCGGGCGTACGCGTGGCGTAACCCGCCCTGCTACAGCCGGTCCAAGCCAACAGGCAGTGCAACGAAGCACTATGATCGTGCGACGAATGCCCATTTTCGGCCGGATAAGGCCCAGAGTACGACCGGCAAGTCATTGATTGTTCTTAACCCGTGGCTGACTCTTAATCAGCGGGTCCCAGGTTCGCCCGGTGCGCCCACCAAGCCTTCGAATAGCTTCGAGACCTCCCGCGACGGCTATTCCGACCAAGCTCCGGGGCTCCGGTGCCGTTCGCCAAGAGCCGCCGTTCGCCAAGACGGGCCGGGAGTTGATGGCGGCCCGCAGAAATCTGCCGGTCGCGGCATCTCGATCTCACCTGCTCCCCTCGGGAAGATCGCCAAGCAGATTTGACAGCTTGACCGCCAGCTTTCGAAGCCGGGCATTCTCTTCGAGCAGCAGCGCGACGTTATTGGTTTCCTGATGCGGCGCCTCATCTGCCCGAAGTCCGTCGACTTCGTCGAGCAGGGGCGATAAGGCGGTGAGAAGTTCGTCGCCCTGCTGCGGCGCTTCATTTGCCGGAAGCGCGCCATTGCCTTCACGCAGCGGCACGACGTTGTCGGCGCGTTTGGCATCCCGAAATGCATCGAGGCGGGCCTGTCTGTCGTGCGGCGGATGTTCGATACTCATGACACATTCCTGATCACAAGGTGGCCCACTCGTCGATTTCCACGACGAGCTTTCCATTGAGTCGGGGGCAAATTTGCGTCGGAAAGGGATCGACGAAGAGGCACGCCGGATAGCGCATGCGTCCTCCGAGTCACACGGCAGAGCGGATTAGGCCAAATTTTTGACGCATCGCGGGCCTTTCTGACGTCAGCGCGGGCTGGGGAGCAAACCATCTTATTAGGGGCGTAGCGATGACGGATTTCCTGACCAATGCGGATCACTGGCGCAGGCGTGCGGAGCGGACACGGGAGTTAGCCGCGAATGCCGTCAAGGACCAGGGACGCCTGCTCAAGGTGGCGGAGGAATACGATCGCTTGGCAGCTCTCGCCGAAGGGCGGCGAAGTGCTCCGGTCCCGGCCGGTCCCTACGTTCCGGCGAGCCAGCCCGAATAATCTTCTTCAATCGAAAACCGTCGGGAGAGGCGGGCACTTCCGCCTCCGTAGGCGCAGGGCGACGCTGTAGTGGCGGCGAAGTGTGCCGCCATACCCAGACGTGTGACCCGTAAAACACAACCGCCGGGCAACGTTCAAAGCATTGTGATCATGCGATTGCAGGGGAATCAACGAATCACCTAGACCGTTTAGTGGGGCTGGGAAGCGGAGAGTTAGTATGAGAGTCGCTTCCTTAGAAAGTGTACTGACGGCGGCTACGCTGGTATTGGCCATCGTCATCGTGCTGTGGGGAATCAAGATTTTCCACGGTGTGTAAGCAGGCGTGCTGGCGTCGAACTAGAGACCTCCGGTCAAGAAGAGGCTCGCGACAAAGGCGTTCAAAGGCGTCACTTCCGCGGCGGCGGAGGCCTTTTTATTTCTGATTGCCGACGAATAGTTCGCCGGAGGCTTGTCCCTTCCGACGCGTATCGAGTTTGGTCCACGGCCTGGCGCGAGATTCGCACGGGCCGCGAGAAGCATTGGTTACAAGTCCCCTATGCATTTTGGTTATTATCTAATGATCGCAGCGCTCGTTCTCATGGGCCTGGAAGTTCTTTACGCGCTCTATCAATTGGCCACGTTTCTTTAGAAGCTTTTCGGTTCTGATTGAATCAGAACCCGCTCTAGATTGTTGTTTTGGCGCGTTTTCCTGACGCGAGCCGGTTCTCGTCCGAGGACATGCTCTGCTCGAAGACGCTACAAATCGCACGCGCAGGCTGCAGTGCCGCGCCGCGCGCGCTTGAAAGATTCGCCGCAATCACGCCGCTTTAGCGCCGGGGTCGTCTCCGCGCGATTCCAATTTTAGTCGCAAAAATGCCTGCCGACTCACCTCATTCTCCGCGCGCGACAAAGAGACTGGGGGCTCGTTCCGCATTTTAAAATTGGAGTATCAATCATGCGAGTAGACCATCCGCAGCTTAATAAGCGAGACCGACGCGCAGAACCCTCATTTTGGGTTGAGGAACCGACTGACGACGCTCTTTCGTTGCTTGAGAATGCCCTTCGCGGGGACGAGCCCGCCCTTCGTCGCGACGAACAGGCCGACGAAGCTCACTCGCTGATCGAGGAGAATGCCCGGCTTCGGGAGCTTTTGTCCCAGCTTTCGGACATCATCCGCAAAAACGGCGTTCACCCGAGGTAACGCCACGACCTGATCTCGGCCCCGCCCTGGCAAGAGTGGTTCAACCACGCCGGGGCGGGGCCGCTTCATTTTTCGACGATTGATTTCATGCCTACGGCGCCCGCACGGGGAGCGGCGAATAGTCGGGCAGGACACGCGCCGCCGTCTGGTACCGGCCTGTTTCAAAAAGCGGCCGTTCAAAAGAAACGACCCCAGCTTGAGGGCTGAGGTCCGCTGGGGTCGTTCTATGCCGGGGCACGCCGATCCCCATGCCGTCCCGGCATGTGCGCAAACTAAAATCTGATTCCAGCCGCTGTCTGTAGGGAACCCGACAGTGACCTGATTTCAAAAACGGTGCGGCCAGCACCCGTCAGGCCAGATGGCAGGCCACGAAATGCCCATCGCTGCCTTGCTTCAGTTCGGGCGCGCTTTCCCGGCAGCGCGGCTCGGCGATCGGGCAGCGGGTGTGAAAATGACAGCCGCGCGGCGGGTTCATCGGGCTCGGCACATCGCCCTGCAGGCGGATCCGCTTGCGCTTGACCTTCGGGTCCGGCACCGGCACTGCGGAGAGCAGCGCCTGTGTATAGGGATGCCGCGGATGGCGGTAGAGGTCGCGCGCGCTCGCCAGTTCGACGATGCGGCCGAGATACATCACCGCCACGTGGTCGGAAATATGCTCCACCACCGAAAGATCGTGAGCAACGAACAAATAGGTGAGGTTGAGGTCGGCTTGCAGATCCTCCAGCAGATTGATCACCTGCGCCTGAATGGACACGTCGAGCGCGGAAACCGGCTCGTCGCATACGATGAATTTTGGCTCCACCGCGAGCGCACGCGCAATTACGATGCGCTGGCGCTGGCCGCCGGAAAATTCATGCGGGTAGCGGCGCATGTGCTCGGCCTTCAGTCCCACCTTGACGAGCAGGCTCGCCACGCGGTCCTCCCGCTCGCTTGCCGAGGAAGCGAGTTCGTGGATGGTGAAGGCTTCGCCAAGGATCGCGCCGACCGTCATGCGCGGATTGAGCGAGGCAAACGGGTCCTGGAAGACGATCTGCATGTTGCGACGCATGGCGCGCAGGTCCCCGCCGGAAAGGCCAAGCACATCGTGTCCGTCAAAGACGATCTCGCCTTCGCTGGGTTCGAGTAGGCGCAGCACGCAGCGCGCCGCGGTGGACTTGCCGCAACCGGACTCGCCAACCAGGCCGAGCGTTTCGCCGCGATTGACCGCAAAGGACACGCCGTCCACCGCGTGAACGCGCCCGACCTCGCGCGAAAGGAGTCCGCCCTTGACGGAAAAATGCTTCTTCAGACCGGTGACGCGCAGCAGGGGTTCGCTCATGGTGTCTCTCCCCGCGTGTCTCCAAGGTGACAGGCCATGCGATGGCCCGGTGCGACCTCGCGCAGAACCGGTTCTTGTTTGGAGCAAGGACCAAAGGCGTGGCGGCAGCGCGGTGCGAAGCGGCAGCCGGGCGCGGGATTGATCAGGGTCGGCACCGTGCCGCCGATCGCTTCCAGCCGGGTCTTGTGCATGCTATCGAGGTCGATGCGCGGAATCGAGCGGATCAGGCCCTGCGTGTAGGGATGGCGCGGGCTTTCAAACAGGCTGTCGACATCGGCCTCTTCCACCACCTTGCCGGCGTACATCACCACCACCCGCTGCGCGGTTTCCGCCACCACGCCCATAGCGTGGGTAATCAGCATGACAGCCATGCCGAAGCGTTCCTTCATGTCCTGCAGCAGGTCGAGGATTTGCGCCTGAATGGTCACGTCGAGCGCGGTTGTCGGCTCGTCGGCGATGACGAGCTTGGGCTTGCAGGCAAGCGCCATGGCGATCATAACGCGTTGGCGCATGCCGCCGGAGAACTGGTGCGGGTAATCATGCACGCGGCCCTCGGCATTGGGAATCTGCACCAGCTTCAGCATCTCCACCGTGCGGGCAAGCGCGTCCTTCCGCGAGAGGCCCTCGTGACGGCGCAGGCTTTCGGCGATCTGCTCACCGACCGACAGCACCGGGTTGAGCGAGGTCATCGGTTCCTGGAAGATGAAGCCGATCTCCTTGGCCCTGATGTCATCCAGTTCGCTGCTGGAGAGCGGCACGAGATCGCGGCCTTCGAAGATGATCTGGCCCTCGACGATGCGGCCTGGCGGCATTGCGATCAGCTTCAGGATCGACATCGCCGTGACGGTCTTGCCGCAGCCGGATTCTCCGACCACGCAGAGTGTTTCGCCCTTGTTGAGCACGATGTCGACGCCGTCGACCGCCCTTAGCATGCCATCGTCGGTTGCGAAGTGGGTTTTCAGTCCCTTGATTTCGAGCAGCGGCGCCATCAGATCACCCGCCGCGCGTCGAGCGCGTCGCGCAACCCGTCGCCGATGAAATTGATGGCCACCACGGCGATGAAGATCGCGCCGCCCGGAAACATCGCCCAGTGCGCGGCAATGTCGAGATAGTCCTTGGCGTCGAACAATAGCCGTCCCCAGGTCGGGGTATCCGGCGGAAAGCCGAGGCCGAGAAACGACAGCGTCGATTCCGCGATGATCGCCGCCGCCACGTCGATGGTGCCCGCGATGATCACCGGCCCGACGGCGTTGGGCAGGATGTGGCGTACCACCTGCCGCATCGGGCTGGCGCCGAGCGCACGTGCCGCCTCGACGAATTCCTTCTCGCGCAGCGACAGGAATTGCGCGCGCACCAGGCGGGCGACCGGCATCCAGCGCAGTCCGCCGATGACGAGCACGATCAGGATGAAGATGCCGCCTTCAGGGCCGAACACGGCCTTCAGCCCATCGCGGAACAGATAGATGAGCAGCAGCAGCAAAGGCAGTTGCGGCAGCGAGAGGAACAGGTCGGTCAGCCACATCAGCGCATGCCCAAGCGCGCCGCGCGACATGCCGGCGAGCGCCCCGATCAGCGTGCCGACGATGACGGCGACCGCCATGGCGGCAAGGCCGACCGCAAGCGATATCCGTCCGCCGTAGATCATGCGGGCGAGAATGTCCTGCCCGAGATCGTCGGTGCCGAAGGGATGGGCGAGCGAGGGGCCCTCGAGGCGGGCAGTGAAATCGATTTCGTTGATGCTGACGCGCCAGACGAGGGGTCCGAACACCACCACGGCGATCAGGACGAGCAGCAGCAATGCGCTGACCACGGCGAGCCGGTGGCGGCGATAGCGCCGCCAGGTCTCGCGCCAGGGCGAATAGCCGCGCCGCTCAGCGGAGGGAAATGCGAGGGTCGAGCCAGCCATACAGGACATCCGCGATCAGGTTGAAGAGCACCACGAGACAGGCGAACACGAAGGTCACGGCCATCACGACCGGCGTATCGTTGGAGAGAATCGATGAGATCAGCAGCGAGCCGATGCCCGGAATGCGAAAAATCTGTTCGGTGACGATGGCGCCGCCGAACACGGCCGGCATCTGCAGCGCGACCAGGGTGACGACCGGGATCATCGCGTTGCGCATCGCGTGCTTGACGATCACCCTTGTCTGCCCGAGGCCCTTGGCGCGGGCGGTCGTGACGTAGTCGAGGCGGATCACGTCCAGCATGGCCGAGCGCACGAAGCGTGTCATGGACGCCGCCTGGAACAGCCCAAGCACCATCACCGGCATAATGGCCTGCCGGACCTGTTCGACCACCCATTGGATGCCGGTCGCCTTGATGTCGGTCGTATAGACAAATGGCAGCCAGTCCAGCTTGATCGAAAACACCAGGATGAACAAAAGGCCGGTAAAGAAGGTCGGCAGCGAGAAGCCGATGAAGGCGAGCGTGTTGGCGATCTGGTCGAAGATCGAATAGGGCCGGGTGGCGGCGAAGACACCGACCGGGATCGCAATCAGCAGCGCCAGCACCTGCGCCGAGCCGATCACATAGAGCGTCGTCGGCAGGCGCTGCAGGATGAGCGTATCGACGTTCATCCGGCTGACGAAGGAAAAGCCCCAGTCGCCCTGTGTCATGGCGGCGAGCCAACGCAGGTAACGGACATGGACCGGATCGTCGAGGCCGAATTTGGTCCGAAGCGCTTGCGCCACTTCGGGCGGCACGTTTGGATTGGTCACGAGCTCCGCGAACGGATCGCCGGGCGCCAGCGCGAGCACCGTGAACAGAACGAGCGAAATGCCGAGCAGGCTCGGCACAGCGATCAGCAGGCGACGCAGGATATACTGCCGCATGAGGGACGATCTATGCCGGCTTCAGGCCTCTCGATACCAGTCCTGGATATTGTCGGTGTCGTTGGTCCAGCCGCTGAGCACCGGGCGCAGCGAGTTGACTGCCGCGCCGACCTTCAGGCGGTGCATCACCGGGATGACCACCGTGTCTTCCCACATGATGTCGTTGGCCCTGATGTAGAACGCGGCCCGCTTGACCGGATCGACTTCGGCCTCAGCCGCGTCGATCGCAGCGTCAAACTCCTTGTTGACCCAGCGCGGGAAATTCCTGCCCTGCCACTTGTTTTCCTTGGTAGCCACGAAGCGCGAATGAAAGCGCCGCATATGCTGAGCCGGGTCGGGCTGGGTCATCGGAATCTGGAACATCTCGATGTCGGCGTAGAACTTGGAGTAGGTGTCGGGATTGGCGACATCCGAAGAGAAAAACACCGAGGCGACCACCGATTTCAGTTCGACGTCGATGCCGGCCTTCTGACAGGCCTGTTTGATGATCGCCTGGGTCTTCTGGCGCGGGCCGTTGATCGAGGTCTGGTACAGGAATTTCAGTTTCCTTCCGTCCTTCTCACGGATCCCGTCAGCCCCGACTTTCCATCCGGCCTCCTCCAATAGCTGGGTCGCCTTCTCGATGCTGAACTCCCATTTCGTGTTCTTGGAGACGAATTGTTCGGGCCCGTTGAGGAAGCTGGCCGTGGTGCGTCCGGCGCGACCGTAGATGTGCTTCTGGACGGCGTTGCGGTCGACGAGCAGCGCGAGCGCCTTGCGTACGGCCGGATCGGAGAACAGGGGATGCTTGGTCTTGATCGACGAACGTTCGCCATCGATTTCGGTGTTGGGGTCCGTGAAGTTCAGCGCAATGAATTCGATGTCGCCGCCGGTCGTATAGACGGTCTTGCCCTTGCCGCCCTTCTCCAGGCGCAGCAGGACCTCGTCTTCCACCTGCATGTTCCAGGCATAGTCAAATTCGCCGGTCTGAATCACCGCGCGCGCCGCCGAGACGGCATCGCCGCCGCCCTTGATCTCGATCGTATCGAAGTAGGGGCGGTTCGGCATGTGGTAGTCGGGATTGATTTCCCCGCGCACAAGGTCGCCCGGCTTGAACTCGACGAACTTGTAGGGGCCGGTGCCGACGGGCTTGAGATTGTTGGGAGCCTCGCGGGATTTGGCACCCTTGTAGTCCGCGAACAGATGCTTGGGCAGGATGCAGCCGACCACCGCGACAAAGGCATCGGCCCAGAACGGAGTGGGACCCTTGAACAGGACGCGGAAGGTGAGGTCGTCGATCTTTTCGACGGTGATGTCCTGGTAGACGCCGATGGTCAACGCCGCGGTAGCGGGATCGCGGGCATATTCCCAGTTGAACACGACGTCGTCGGCGGTGAACGGTTTTCCGTCATGCCATTTGACGCCCGGCTTGAGCTTCCACGTCACCGACTTGCCGTCGGCAGCGAGGCCGCCGTTCTGGGTCGACGGAATTTCCGCCGCCAGAATCGGGCAGAGGTTGCCGGCGGCGTCCCAGCTCGCCAGCGGTTCGTAGAACAGGCGCGAACCGTCCTGGTCCTTGGTGCCGGTGGCAAAATGCGGATTGAGCAGGGTTGCTCCCTGCCACCACAGCAGCTTCAGCGGGCCGCCGCCGCCGCGCTTGGTCGGCTTGTAGGGTGCCTTGCTCTGCGCCATCGCTACCCCGCCGACGGCGAGGATCTGCGTGGCCATCGGCGCGGTGAGGCCGAGCGCGATCAGGTGCTGAACGAAGGCGCGGCGATCCATGCGGCCGTCCTTCACCTCGTCGATCATGGTTCGCAGTTCATTGTCCAGCATCGTTGTCCCCGTCTGCTTCCGGCGTGGTTACGGCGTGCCGCTGGGCGGTCGCCATTCGCTGGGTCGTAAGATGGCACATCAAATGCCCCCGAGGTCAACGGCTTGTGATCGACAATTCGAAGGGTGGAGGAGCGGCCAATGATTTTTGCTTGGGCAGAATCACGCTGCGCCGCACATCGCTTCGGCAATCTGGCGGCCGCGGCACACCAAAGCGCGCTGAATCGTGCTTTGCACTGCAAAAAATTTGTTCGCCAGACCGGTCCAGTCAGACCAGCGACATATCCAGCGGTGGGGCGACGCCGTCCGGCAGCGGGCTGACATAGGGGGTGCGGGTCGTGCGCTTCTTGAGGTCGGCCCTCGCGGCGGCGATCAGGTCCGGTTCCGTCAGCGCCTTGATGCCGAGGCCGGCCATGGCCTTGGCGGCCTGCACCATGGCCTTGTGGGCGTGCGGGCTCTTGCCCTGCGCCACCACCTGCCAGGTGTGGAATGGGGTACCGATCGCAACCGTCGGGGCATGGACCTGAACGGTCGGGACGACCCAGCTCACGTCGCCGACATCGGTCGAGCCGACTTGCGGGTTACGCTTGGCATTCAGTGGGACGATGAAATCGGCCAGCGGCCGGTCGGTCGGCTCTATGCCGATCGAGTGATAGACGGTCGCGATATCCTTCTCCGTCAGCGTGGAGCGGATCTGCTGCGCGAAATCCTTGTCGGTCTCGTCGAAATGCGGCGGACCGAGTTCTTCCATAATGTCGTGGAGGGCGGCCTCGAGCGGGGTATTGGGCAGCAGGTTGGAGACGGCCGAAATGATCTTCATCTCCACCTTGGTTTCGGTCATCAATGCCGCGCCCTGCGCGATCTTGTGGACGCGCTCTACCAGTTCGTTCATGCCGGGCAGGTCGCGCGCGCGGATCGAATAGCGCACCCGGGCATGGGCCTGCACCACATTGGGGGCGATGCCGCCGGTGTCGAGCAGGGCATAGTGGACACGGGCGTCGCTTGGCATGTGCTCGCGCATGTAGTTCACGCCGACGTTCATCAGTTCCACCGCATCGAGTGCGCTGCGGCCAAGATGCGGCGAGGCCGCGGCATGCGAGGTGCGGCCGGTGAAGATGAAATCAGCGCGCGTGTTGGCGAGCGAAGGCGTCACCACGACTTCCCAGAAGCTGGACGGATGCCAAGTGATCGCGATGTCGGCATCGTCGAACGCACCTGATCGCACCATGAAGGCTTTCGCCGCGCCGCCTTCTTCCGCAGGACAGCCGTAATAGCGCACGCGCCCCGGCACCTTGCGCGCGGCGAGCCAGTCTTTTACGGCGGTGGCGGCGAGCAGGGCGGCGGAGCCGAGCAAATTGTGGCCGCAGCCATGACCGTGGCCGCCGGCTTGCAGCGGGCGAGGTTCCGCCACGCCCGCCTCCTGACTGAGACCCGGTAGTGCATCGTATTCGCCGAGGAAGGCGATGACGGGTCCGCCTTCGCCCCATTCGCCCATCAGCGCGGTGGGAATCCCTGCGACTTGCTCGGTGATGCGGAAACCCTGATGGCGCAGTTCGGCCAGATGTTCGGCGGCGGAGCGCGCCTCGGTGTAGCACACTTCGGGCATTGCCCAGACCCGATCGCTCAAGGCGACGAAGCGCGGCTTGATGGTATCGACGCCACGCCAGATATCACTGCGGTTATCCATCTTTCAATTTCCAATTCTGAAGGCGATGTGAGCTGAGGAATTGTAATCAGCTTCGCCAAACGACGCCAGCGCCGGGCGGACTGTAGCCGGGCGGAGCGAAGCGTAACCCGGGATGCTCGCCCGCAAACATAGAACCCCGGATTGCGCGGAGCCTGTCATCGGGCGCGCATTCGCGCGACCCGTTGGCTCCATCCGGGCTTCTGTAACGGGCCTCGATTAGTCAATCCCTTTTGCGTCATCCGCTCGCCGGAAACCTGCTTCTGTACGGGATCGGCGCAAGGCCGTCGCCTGATGGGGTTCGTAAGAGGATAG
>NZ_JAACFS010000043.1 GCF_029051645.1 Bradyrhizobium sp. CSA112 | reverse complement strand
AGCTGCAATTCCCGAAACTTATCGGCCGAGGGGATCCGCCATTGCGGCCTGAACGACACGTTCCAAATTCGATTGCGACCGTTCGGAGAAGACTGAACGCTGCTCTCGTGTCTACACTATCTCGATGCCCTTGTTGCATCAGGGCAATCTCAAGTCAAAGCAGCTATCGAAATTTATGACGCAGTAAGACTAGCAGTCTGCTGAAGAACCCCCTCGCCACGGAGGGGGCTTGATGATTCACTTGATCATCTCGAATCGGCGGAGACGATCATGCGCGGCAGGTTTACGGATCAGGGCGGCCTGTTTTCGTACATCGCGCCGGATAAGCGGGTGCCAGCGAACCATCCGCTGCGGAAGGTCCGGGAACTTGTCCGGGATGTTTTGAGTGATTTGAACCGCAGCCTTGGGAGGCTCTACGCCAGCGAGGGACGTCCTTCGATCCCTCCGGAGCAATTGCTGAGCGCCTTGCTGCTGCAGGTGTTCTACGGCATCCGCTCGGAGCGCCAGTTGATGGAGCAGCTGGACTACAATCTTTTGTACCGCTGGTTCGTGGGGCTGTCGCCGGACGATCCGGTCTGGGACCCGACCACCTTCACCAAGAACCGCGAGCGGCTGCAGAACGGCGATGTGTTCACGAAGTTCATGACCAGGCTTCTGAACCATCCGCAGGTCAAGCCGCTGCTGTCAGACGAGCACTTCTCGGTGGATGGAACGCTGATCGAAGCCTGGGCTTCACAGAAGAGCTTTCGTCCCAAGGACGGTAGCGGTGACGATGATGACGGCGCCAATTTCCATGGCCAGAAGCGCAAGAACGACACCCATGCGAGTACCAGCGACCCGGACAGCAGGCTTTATCGCAAGGCGGCCGGACGAGAGGCCAAGCTTTGCTATATGGGCCACGCCACCATGGAGAACCGGCATGGGCTGGCGGTGGCCGGCAGGGTCACGCATGCCAGTGGCACCGCCGAACGCCGAGCCTCGGAGATCATGCTGAAGGCTAAAAGCAAAGCCGCAGGCCGCCGCATCACGGCCGGTGAAGACAAGGCGTACGATACCGCCGATCATGTCGCCAATCTTCGCGCCATCGGCGTGACGCCACATGTGACACGGAACCAGGCCGTCACCAAAACCGGCAAGACCCGCAACAGCGCCATCGACGAACGAACCACGCGGCATCCGGGATATGGCATGTCGCAATCACGCCGGGCGATGGTCGAGTGCATCTTCGGATGGGGCAAGCAGCATGGCACCATGCGCAAGACCAAACATCGCGGCATTGCTCGCGTCGCCGCCGACTTCCTGCTCAATCTGATCGCCTATAACCTGATCCGCATTCCCAAACTGCTTGCCGCTTAACCACCCCGCGTCAGGGTGCACCCAAAACCAGGCTAGAAATTTACATCCAACTCCGCCGCGTCGCCCCAACAACGACCGGCGAGAATGCGAAAACTCTCCATTTCATGGTTTTTCAGCGGACTGCTAGATCGCAGCCCGTCGCGCCATGCTCCTTTTTGCACAGCGCGAGAAGTTCGGCGATAGCCGCATCGTTTGGTGTTCCTACCGCGAGGATGCGCCGCAAAGCGTCGCGTTGCCACATTGGCCGATCTACAGACCAGTCGAGAATAGTTTCGAGAACGGTGCGTGGAGCGGCTGTTGTCGTCATCGACGCCCCGTCTTGTCGGGAAACCAGTCCCTATGTTGATCGTCGGCCACTTCGTTTGACATTTCATCCCGCATGCTTGTGGTTTTGGAACGGTCGTCCAAACAGGCCGACTCATAAGCCGTGGAAGTAGACTACAATCGGCCACTAAAGGGCGAGTCGTTATTGTATTTTCATAACTATCGTCCTCAGGTTGTAGGACCCAAGGTTTAGAGGGAGTGGTCGGGGCAGCAGGATTTGAACCTGCGACCTGAAGTTCCCGAAGCTTCCGCGCTGCCGGACTGCGCTATGCCCCGTCACTGGCCGGGATCGGCACGCTTGTCCGGGGTGGCTGTATTGGCCGGATTTCTGACCAAGTGAACATTTTTCACGAAATATCGATTGAGAAATTGTTTTTCATGAGATATGGTAGAAATTCGACCTGTAGGGAGTTTCGTGAAGGAAATTCGAGATCGGAGAGCATTTTTCAGGAAATTTTGATTGAGCGTACAATTTTCAGGAGCGGTGAGCGTTTTTCATGACCGGAGGCTGCCGGAGACGGCCGCACCGGCGGGCTACGCTGCCCTGATCGACGCTTACAAGCTGCCCGTTCCTACCCCCCGGACCCTTTCGGCAATCGGGACCAAGCACCGGGTCATCGAACAGGGCGGCTGGCGCATCTATACGCCGCGCCACGCCCCTGAAGCCTCCCTTGAGGGGCACCTGACCTTTGCTCTCAAGAACGAGGGATTGGACCTTGCCGTCCTGAAGCGGCTTTTCCTCGCCGTGAAGGAAGGGGAGATTGCAGAGCTCGTAAGGCAGAAGCCGACCGGCCTCTACACCCGCCGCATCTGGTTCCTGTACGAGTGGCTGCTTGGCCGTGAGCTGAAGCTGCCGCCCGCCGACAAGGTCTCCTATGTGGATGCGGTCGATACCGATCTCCAGTTCGGTGGTACGGGAGAGAATTCGGCTCGGCATCGTGTTCGCAACAACCTTCCCGGCACGCCGGAATTCTGCCCGCTCGTGTTCAAGTCTGCTGCGCTGAATGAGTTTATCGCGCAGGACTGGAAAGAGCGCGCGCGCGCGGTCGTCAGCGAAGTTCCGAAGGACCTGCTCGCGCGGACCGCTGCGTTCCTTCTGTTAAAGGATTCGAAATCCAGCTACGTAATCGAGGGAGAAAGACCGCCTCAGGATCGTATCCAGCGATGGGGTCGCGCCATCGGCGAGGCAGGCCGTGCGCCGCTCGACGAGCAGGAATTTCTGCGCTTGCAGAACATCGTCATCGGCGATGAGCGCTTTGTGAAGATGGGCTTCCGCCAAGAAGGCGGCTTTGTCGGTGAGCACGACCGAGACACGCAGCGACCCATTCCCGATCATATTGACGCCCGGTATGAAGACATTGCCTCGCTTATGG
The DNA here is from genome assembly GCF_029051645.1 of Bradyrhizobium sp. CSA112. GTDB lineage: Bacteria > Pseudomonadota > Alphaproteobacteria > Rhizobiales > Xanthobacteraceae > Bradyrhizobium. The sequence goes on along the minus strand of NZ_JAACFS010000043.1, from coordinate 56,904 downwards.
CGGGTTTGATTGCGTTTGATCATAGCGCCGAGAACGATCTCGATCCCATCATCGCCGCAGCGGTATTGGCATTCGGGTTCGTCTACATCCATCCGTTCGAGGACGGCAACGGACGCATCCACCGTTACCTGATGCATCACGTTCTCGCGCGCCGAGGGTTTAATCCTGCGGGACTGCACTTCCCCGTTTCGTCGGCGATTCTCGACAGGATTACAGAGTACAAGACTGTGCTGGAGAGCTATTCCAGCAGGCTGCTTCCCTGCGTCCAATGGGAAGCTACGCAAAAGGGCAATGTAACGGTCCTCAACGATACGGCTGACTTTTACCGTTTCTTCGATGCCACGCCTCATGCGGAGTTTTTATATGAATGCGTGCGCCAGATGATTGAGCAGGATCTGCCGAACGAGACGAGCTTTCTCCGTAACTTCGACGCTTTTCGTGCAGGCATCGAGAGCATGATCGACATGCCGGAGCGAACGCTCAATAACCTGTTCGGCTTTCTGCGACAGAATCAAGGAAGACTTTCAAAGCGGGCGAGAGAGAACGAATTTGCAGAGCTCACTGAGGATGAAGTCGCCAAGATTGAGCAATTGTACGCGGATTCCTTTGGCCAAAGCGGAGCCCTAAGTGACTGACGGTGCATCTTGTTCAGATACAGGAAAGCCCACTCCTTCCAGCGGTGGTACGTCCCTTGAAGGGGATGGCTCGTCATTGGAGGGGGGATGAAACGCATCAAGATCGACAGCGTAAAGCCAGGGGACATTCTCTTTACAGCGCGCCCTGGAAAGATCAGCAAGACCATTCGCGTCACGACCGCTGGTGTAGTATCTCATGCAATGATCTGCGTGCAGCACGGCTCCTTTATCGACTCGACTTCGAGCGGAGTGCAGGCACGTAATCTGCAGCGTGAGTTATTTGAAGACGATGAAAAGGCGTTTCACTTCCGTCTGAAAAATCCACCTGATCGCAAGGTGCTTGAGCAGATCGTTGACTATGCTCGATCTGAAATCGGTGCGCGCTATTCCATAAGCGAAGCGGCACGGTCAGTCGCTGCAGTCCGCAGGCCGAGATCAAGAAGACAATTCTGCTCCCGTCTGGTTGCGCGCGTATACAAGATGGCCGGCTTAGAGCTTGTTTCGGACGCGGATTACTGCTCACCTGAAGACCTGCGGCTCAGCCCGCTGTTGAAAGAGCTGCCGGTAGAGTTCGAGCCGGTATCTGCCGAAGAACTTGCATGGACATCCGGTCGCCCGAATCCGATCCAGGCCATGCATGATGCACAGAATGCTGTGCTGGATGCCGCGCGTTCTGTTGATCCGGAGGTAGAGAATTTCAATGATCTGTATGGCTTGCTCGTAAGGCGCCCTGAAGCTGATCAGGTGATTGCGGCTGCACTTGAGAGCAGCGGCTATCTCGACATTTGGAAGATGGAGGTCGAGGGGCATCCATGGCGTTACTCCAATGGGCTGATGGACCTACTTTCCGGGTCGCCCGAGGCCGTACGTGACTATTGCATAGATACTGTCAAAGAGGCCTACAGCGGCGGGATTCGCTTGGCGATCAATCTCGTGCAGCTTCAGGCGCTCCAGCAACAGCATCCGCGCGAATCGTTCCGCCTTGAGATTGCATTGTATGAAACGCTGGTAAGTAATGATCAGAGCCGCAGGGAGGCGGCTTATGATTGGCTGCAAAGGCATCACCCCGATCTGCTGAAACAGCACATGGAGGAGATCGAGCCTCATACTCCATACTGGTGGTCGGTGATCGATCGGGTCGAATCACGACTTGCAGCGTTATCCCGTCATGCCGTCTCCTCGGAGGACAGTACCGATGTCTGCACATCATGCGGGGATCACCCGGCCTACCCATACCGTGTGGTCAATGGTGCGGAGACCATGCCCGGAGTGCCATCCTTGCGTCTCTGCGATGACTGCATCGAAATTCGGCGTGGCATGGGCAACGTATTGATGCCTTTTCTATCGGGGCCTCGAAAGACGTGATGGAGGATATAACCCTAGGAGCCTGTCTGAGTAGTGACTGGTCAAGAGGGTGCGAGTCTGATTCCTTGCGTGGCCATGAGCAAGGAATTTCGCCCCTGGAAGATCGACGAGGCCCAGCTTCTGCCGCCGAGCGTGCAGGACTATGTGCCGCAGGACCACGTTTCGCGGCTGATCGTGTCGCTGGTCAAGGAAAGCCTTGATCTATCGGCGATCCTAGGCAGCTACCGGAGCGGGCTGGGTCAGCCGCCGTTTGATCCGCGGATGATGACGGCGCTGCTTCTGCACGGCTACGCGAGCGGTATCTACTCGTCGCGGCGGATCGCCAGGGCGGCGGTGGAGCGGGCGGATTTCATGATGATCGTGGCGGGCGATGCGCCGGACTTCCGCACGATCTCAGAGTTCCGGCGGCGGCACCTGAAGGCGCTGGCCGACCTGTTCGTGCAGGTGTTGAAGCTGGCCGAGAAGGCCGGGTTGGTGAAGCTCGGGCACGTTGCGCTCGACGGCACCAAGATCAAGGCGAACGCGTCCCTGAGCGGTGCCATGAATTGAAGATGAACCTTGCTGGTCGCTTCGCCGTCGTGCTGAAGGATAACTGGCGCCTAATTTTCCGGCCCGATCATCAGCCGGTGCCAACAAAGGAAGATGGCGGAATTGATCCATTGAGGGTAACGGCGATCATGATTGAAGCGGTCGACGACTATCACGGGAAGTAAGAAGCGAAGAGCTGGTCACAATTTGAACGAGGGTAAAGAGATGGCTAGATTCGGAGCGGCACAGAAGAAGGCCTGGTCGCCTGACTGGGCAGTCCATCCTGGCGAACATCTGGCAGAGCATCTAGCGAGCAGGGGCCTGTCGCAGGCGGAATTTGCGCGTCTGGCCAACATGACGCCGAAGCTGGTTAGCACCATTCTAGGTGGCGCGAATCCGGTGACAGCCGAGACCGCACTTAAGCTTGAGCGGGTGCTCGGCACGAAGGCTGATATTTGGACCGGCCTTCAGGCTGACTGGGATTTGCATCAGGCAAAGGCGGCCAAGGAAGTTGAAGCAGAACAAGCAAAGGCGACCTTGGCTCGCTTCCCCGTGAAGGTGTTGAAGGAACGCAAGATACTCCCGGCCACAAATGAGCCGGCCCGGCTTTTCGATGGCCTTCTCCAATTTTTCGGAGTAGGCGGCATTGAGGCATTCGACGCCCGTCTGGCGAATATGGCTGTACGTCACCGTCAGTCCAAGGCCCATAAAACGTCCCCGTATCACGTTGCAGCGTGGCTTCTTCTGGGAGAGCGGCAGGCGCGCGCGATGGATATTCCTGCATATGACGAAGGAAAGTTTGCGGTTGCAATTCGCGAGATTCGCACACTCACCGTGAAAGACCCGGAAGAGTTCTATCCCCGGATGGTTGAGTTGTGCCGTGGTGCGGGGGTTGCGATGGTTCTCGAAAAGCCGATCGAGAAGACGTGCTTGTATGGCTCCGCGCGATGGATCGAAGGCAATCGGGCGATTATTCAAATGTCTCTACGCATGAAAACTAATGACCACTTTTGGTGGACATTTTTTCATGAAGCGGCGCATATCACCCTGCATAAGGGGAGAGCGTTCGCGGACGATCACGGCGGCGAAGGTGATGGATTCGAAGATGAAGCCGATGCATGGGCTGAAGACATATTGGTCGGAACTGAACGCTTTGCGGCGTTCAAGGCTACGCGACCGCGATCAGCGAAGGCCATAGTTACATTCGCGGGCGAGTTAGGGATACACCCCGGTATAGTCGTTGGAATGCTTCAGCATCACAGGGTGATTGACTTCAAACATTTCCATCACCTCAAAGCTCGCTATGAGTTGAAGGATTGAGGTCAAGGCAGGCGCGCTTCTGGGCCAGTCCGGTGGAGTCCAGCATGCGGCTTCGTGATCCGTTTCGTTGTCTCCTGCCTCACCGGGAATTGCTGGGCTCGTAAGACGCCCGCATCGCTTTTAGGTGTTCGCTCTGTAGCCGCGCATTGTTGCGCAGGATCCGGACGTCGCCGACCACCTGGCCGAAGGCGAAGAGGGCAACAGCCGGAATGCAATCATGAAGACGATAACGCTAGCCCCAGCGCTCGCTACGGAAGCGTTCAAAGGCGTTGGGACGCTCAACGTCAGGAAAAGTACCAGCCAAACAAAAGCGAGAGATAAACGCCGGAAACGATCTTTAGGAAAATAGCCATATCAGCCCCCTGAAAAGACAGTCTGATTGTTCCGCAACCGTGAGGCGAGGGCAATAGGCCCGCGACTCAAAGTTGGCTCTCTTCGATTTTGGAAGGGCTGCGGCAGGGACCGCACCGCTCCGCCGCGACTCAGGCTCTGCATCTGCCGGCGCAATCACGCGCAATGGTGGAGCTGAACATGACATTGGAAGCCTGTGCCATCTGTCCGCACCAAAGCGATTGTTCGAAGGTCGGCAGTTGCCTCGACGAAACCAACGCGCAATATCTCGCCGGCCATTCAAACCAATTCCCACGTCTGATGACGCTGGCGCAAGCCAGTCAGTTCATGAAAGCATTACGCGCCGGCCGAACGCTAAGACGCATCTGCGGCGGCGGGAAATTTGGTCCGGCAATCGCATCGCTTACGAAATTTCGCAAGCACTGCAAGCTCTATCCGGAGTGGGGCGCGGAAGCCAAGCGGCTTGCTATTGCGAATGCAAAGGCGACGGACAAGCTAAAAGGCGCACATTATAGCTCCCGCACACATTGCGGCGCGGCCACGAGTTTGCAGTGCATGGGCTATCTTACAAAAATCATGTGAACGGGAGGCAATATCGCTACTGCAAGCTCTGCAACAAGATCGACGCACGACAGGGCAGCAAGCTGCCCGATGAAATCGTTGAGAAGGTCAAGTCGTTGGTCCGCTCCGGAAACCCACTGAACTTATTCACTTCGGGCGGGAAGCCCGGATACTTGTGCAGACTTGCAAGTGTGAAGCTGCTTCGTCAGGAGGTGGGCGCAGAACGACGCTTACGAACGTGCCGCGACCGAGCCAGATTCTCGCAAGTTCAACAGTCCGGATCAGGGCGGATTGGCTCGTATCCAAACTAAGTTGGCAGAGAACGTTTCACGAGACTGGTCTCGTTTGCGTTGAGAAATACAAGGATTCTGGAATCTTTGGCTAAGACTGGGCTGAAAAGGAGTATCAACAACTCAGCGGGTCCTAGGTTCGAGCCCTGGTGCGCCGGCCAAGCCTTTCACGGACTTAGCCGGATAGCAGCGGCACAGGAGAATGGCCTCGACGTCGTGCAAGCTGTGGCTATCCTTCGAAACCATGATCGACCATTGAGAGCCGCGGGGCAGTCTCGTTTTTTGCGAATGTGGCGATGCATTACTTCACGAGCGACGGCCTCGTCAGGTTTTCGAAAGCTTGCCCGAGTAAGTTTGCTCAGGTGATTTGTAAACGTGAGGCTGGGATGGACCCGCACAATTTTGACTCATTCAATGTAAGAGGTTGGCCGCAGGTAGAGCCCCCCGTCTCGCACGAGCCTGAAGCGAGCGACGCCGGCCAAGGGGCCTTTGAGCAGCAATTGCACCAGGCGCTCCCAGCCGGTGCCGCGATGCCCGATCGGGGGCCGCGCGGTGGCCTCCGTCCCAATGTGTCTAGCGACGGCCAGCAGTCCCCCAACGGGCTGATGGGTGCAATTGCCAGGAGCAACATCCTGCCAAGCGAGGAGGTCCTCATCAACGATGAGCGTGATACAGCTGGGTTGAGAGCAGAGAAGAGGCCGAGGACCACAAACAATCCGCAAGGCGTTGCCATTGAGCGGCAGCTGAGCGAGATCGCCAATTCAGGTGAAGGTGGTGGAGCAATGCCGCCAGCCTCGGCGCTGCAGCCGGCTCAGTCAACGGGGGTTGTGATACGGCACGACAGGCGGCCTCTTTATTCCGAGGATGCTCCCGCGATTTTGGGGCTTGAGGAGGCCCTCATCAAGGACGGGACCGCCAAAGGCACTGCCCAGCAGTTTGTAAGTTCTCTTCTTGGCTTTAGCCGCTGGCTCTTCGAAAAAAAGAAACCGAGCATTGTTGCTCGGCTCGACAGTAATTCGCTGAACAGCAATGGCAGTGACGTGCACGAGTACATCGGAAACGGTAATCAGAGGCTCATTAGGGCATTAGACCATCTCCGGACCTTGCGGTCAGGAGCCGTGCCAATCATACGCCGCGCCAAGCGGAATCCTCACGCCCCGAACGTGGCCCTCATCAATCCCGAAGAGGCGGTAGTGATGGAGCCGAGGCGCGTCGGCGCCACCGCTGCGCAGCACAGCGCGTCGCAGGAAGCTGACACTCGACGAGAGGAGCTTCAGGGACGGCGGGATAATCAATCCGCCCCGTCGGCTTTCGTCCAAGAGCACGTCGCGTTCTATCCAGAGCAGATTGCTCCGGAGGAGCTTCGGCGAGTGCTGGATCATCTGAATGATCAATCCATCCCATCCCCAGTCTCCGTCCCTTCAGCGGAGCTTGAGCGACTGGAAAGGGACTTGCATGACGAGCTTCGCGGACGACAGGACGATCACGCTGCCCAGTCGCTCTCCGTCGATCCAGAAGAGTTTACTTTCAATCCAGAGCAGTTCTCTCCAGGCGAGCTTCAGCGAATGCTGGATGATCGATCCATCCCGTCGCCAGTCCCCGCCGGTCCAGAGTACTTCGCTCTAAATCCAGAGCAGTTCTCTCCGAAGGAGCTTTGGCGGCTACTGAATGCTGATGAACCCGCGCCGTTGGGAGTGGCATCTAGACGACCGATTCCATGAAACCCGCGTGCTGCAGCAGGCTGAATTGATGGAACGGACGGGTTGTTGGCGGATTCCTCGTTTGCGGTCGGCGAAACGAGGAGCTGTATCATGGCAGGATGGCGGCGAGCGGTCGAATTGGCAATGAGCGATGAAGAGATTGCGACCTTGACGGCACTTTCGCGGTCGAGGATCGAACTGGCGAGCCGGGTGTCGCGGGCGCAGATGCTGCTGGCGTATCGGGAGAATCCTTCGTTCTGCGCAGTGGGCCATAGACTTGGGGTCCATCATCAGACGGTGCAACGCTGTGTCGAGCGGGCGTTGACCGATGGCCCGCTGGCGGCCCTCGATGATCGTCCGCGACCGGGCAAGGAGCCAACCATCACGCCTGAGGCCAAAGCCTGGTTGGTGTCGCTGGCGTGCGACAAGGCCAAGGACCACGGCTATCCGCATGAGTTGTGGACGACGCGGCTCTTGGCGCGCCATGCACGCGAACATGGGCCGGCGGCGGGGCATACGTGTTTGGGCAATTTGGTCCAGGGAACGGTGTGCAAGATTCTCGGCCAAGAGGTAATCAAGCCGCACAAGGTGCGCTACTATCTTGAAAATCGCGATGCCGAGTTCGAACAGAAGATGGCGGAGGTCCTGTGCGTGTATCGTGAAGTCCAGGTCCTGAAGAAAGCCTCTGCCAAGGGAAAGCGGCGAGGAAAGCCGGTGACGGTCGTCTCCTGCGACGAGAAGCCGGGAATCCAGGCCATCGCAACGACGGCGCCGGATTTGCCGCCCAAGCCTGGCGTCCACGCCACCTTTGCGCGCGACCATGAATACAAACGTCATGGCACGCTCAGCCTGTTGGCTGGGATTGATCTGCTCACCGGCAAGGTCCACGCCCTTGTCAAAGATCGCCACCGCAGTCGAGAGTTCATCGAACTCCTCAGGCTTATCGATGCCGCCTATCCGCCGAACACTGCGATCAAATTGATCCTCGACAATCATTCCGCGCACATCTCGCGAGAAACCAGAGCCTGGCTCGCCACTCGGCCGGTGGGACGCTTCGAGCTCGCCTTCACTCCCAAGCACGGCTCATGGCTCAATCTCATCGAGGGGTTCTTCTCCAAGTTCGCCCGTTCAGTCCTCCGCCACATCCGGGTGGCCTCAAAACACGAACTCAAGGAGCGCATCATGGCCGGTATCGACGACGTCAATCGCCATCCGGTCATCCACACGTGGTCCTACAAACTCGCCGACGCCGCCTGATATGATTCGAACCAAGAAAACGCTAATCTAGTTCAGGCCCGGCAGATCAGTCGGCTTGCGAGCCGGGTCCGCTGCCGAAGCTATCAATGTACCTCCCGCTGGACTTCCAGCACGGCCCCCATTGGGCGTCGGAAGACTTCATGCAAGGAATGCGCTTGCATAACCTGCTGCCGAGTGCGTCTCAGCCGGAGACAAAGTTTTCTCTCAACGGCGTGAACTACGCGGCCACATTAGGGCCGGCAGGCCATGAGGATCAGGTTCTTCTGCGCCCAACATGAACACCGGATTGCCGTACGGCAAAAAGGACGTATGAAAGCGGCGCTCGATCAGCCGCCGCTTCCCTTCCATGTGTTGGCTTGCTTGAAGATCGTTCCTGGCAGAGGAATCAAGATCGTCTTGGCGCGCGGCATCTGGGACTCGTTCTCCCACTGACGATCGGGCCGTAGCATTGGGCGAACACCAGACGAGCGCCGAGAGCACGGATGCGCTCCATCAGGTCGCGCTGGCCGGAATGATGATCGCGCGCCCGCTGTAGGACTGCGGCGCCTCACGGCCAAACGCCTCGCCGGAAGACGCGCCCTCGAAAACTTTGTTGGCGGCCTCCAACGTTGTTTCGGTGGAAATCCCGAAAAGTGGATAATGGCCACCTCGAAGTGCCGGTTGATGATCTCGGCAACATCATCGGACCATTTGTTTCGCCCGTAAAACTGGTGACGCTCTAGGACGGAGCAGTCTCAACCGCGCAACGTTGATCCTCTTCGCCGCAATGATCGAGGCGGTACGGAGCGCGCTCGCAGACAGCATCGTGACGGTCACTGATACACGTATGGAGCGCATTCCGCGGCGCGCGGGCTGGCCATTGAGACGGATCGCGGCTCCGCAGCAGGTCGGATCGACCATGGCGGTCGCCGGCTTTCTCGACATGTCCGAACAACGCTCCACAGGATGTACAAACAAGCCGATGTCAACGGCCCCGTGTGTCACCGGATCTTGTTAACGCGGCCGCCTGATGCCTCGTGAGCAGTATCCAGCCAAGGTCATTTGACACGTAGATGCTTGCAGACCCACGACATAGTCGGGTGGTTTTGGTCAATCTGAGGCGCGGCGAAACGCCGGCTTCGGCCGATCGTGCCGCGCGGCACGTCAGTTTCTCATTACTGCAGACAGGCCTGGAGATGTTCACCGTCGCGTCGACCCTCATCGGGAAATGCCAGCCGTTCGGGATTACTGGTAGTCAGTAAGTCGTTCACTCGATGACGCAGCTGGACGTTGACGCCCTTTCCATTTGGCACGACCGGCGGTTTACGGACAATCTGGCTTCACCCGAAACCGGTATCATTTTCTTCGGAGGAAGCTGACTCGCAGAGGAGATATTCATTGCCGCTCTGCAGGCGGCCGAGCGCGGATATGACGTACGCTTGCTATAAGACGTCATCGCGGCGCGTGTTGAGGCGGACCGGTCACTCGTTTTCGATCGGCTGGCGCTTCATGGCATATTGGGGACTACCGTGCGGCAGACCCTGCTGGAATGGGCGGTGTATATGCATTATCCGCTTTTAATGCAAAAAGTTCAGCAGCTTCTATCGTGATCTGGGTTGCCCCGGGGCGCCTTGAGACGTCCGGACGCAGGCTCGCGTGAAGCGAGCCCGCGCGGCATCGGCCTTGCGGCGTCGATCCTGACGCAGACATGGTACCTGGGGCTCCCTCAGAACGTCCCTTCAATCGGGATGATCGAAACCAGTTTCGGCAGCTTGCCTCTTAGCGCGCGCTCGATTTCGCCGCGGCCATCGCGTAATTCGGGTTCGATGAAGGGAAGGCCAAGAGCTCGGTAGATGTCCTCCTCCTTGGCGGCGATCACGGTTCGGCCTTTGTGGAGCCCGTGCACCTCAAGCCTCATGCCCTTCGTGTCGGCGAGAGACCGGAGCCCTTCCAAATGATCGGCCGATCCGGTGGCCGGAGGAGCAGAGCGCCCAAGTGCTTGCGGTCGGCCACGTAAACCTTCAGGCCCGACGAATCCCGGATGGTCGGTTCTTTCCGAAACCGGCGTTTCTGCCACCAGGGCGAGCTCTCCGACGAGCTCGCAGCTCCGTCTCAAGTCGCCGGCTATGGTCACGTGCTTCAGTTCGGGTTGTGTCTTCTCGACAGTTTTCTTCGAATGCTCGAGCAGGGCGGCGGCACGATGCAGATGAAGCAGCCCCGCGCTGCCCTTTGCAGTTTCGAGATTGTGCAGGATCTTCGTCTGCACTGCCGCACCGAGCCCCTTGGCCTTCTTGATCCGGTCTTGCTTGGTAGCTGCTTTCAGTTCGTCAAGCGAGGTGATGCCAAGATCCTTGTAGAGGCGCAGGACCTTGTCCGGGCGCAGCCCCGGCATGGTAGCAATTCCAGGACCCCTGCGGGAACCTCCTCCCGGACCTTTCCCGCGCTGGTTTCTGTGCCCAGAGGGAGGACCTGCAATGAAGTGGTGTGCCCGCTGCGACAACTGTCAATGGGTGTGCGAGGAGCATCCGGACCAGCCGTGGTTAGGCGCGCGCGCCTGTACCTGTGGCGCTGCCGGAGCGGCATGCCCGGTCTGCAATCAATCCGATGAGTCCACCGCGCCGGATCTTCCCGATGGATTTCAGGCGGATGTCGAAAGCTCTCAGCAGTTGCCGCGCTACACCGGCGTCGGCTCTCGCTGGCATAATGTTGGCGGCAGATCTCGTGAAGCACGCTTCCGGGCTTCTGAACCTGCAGACCACAAGCACACGGATTAACCTGCTTCGTCCACTCGCGTCGCATCTTCACGATCCCAAGGCGAAAGATAGGTCGGGACGGTGCATCTGCGCCGACGAAGACTTCTTAGCTGCATACCGACGAAAGTACCCAAGCTGCAGAGCTCGTTAACTTCGATCTGGGCACTATGGAAGGCCTCGCCTCACGGTAGGCGCGGCGAACGTGCGTTCCAACCGGACGCGCTGTTTTCACTTGGAACGGCTGCCAAGCTATTGAAATTGCTGAGGGGGCGCCTTTTTCCAAATGCGCCTTGAAGTTGTTGGATTATCAACCGCATGTGAATTCCAGAACACCCTCGACAAGAGCGCGGAGGGGGTGGATCACTCCACCCCGTGGGTCACGCCCATGCCGGCCGCCTCGATCGCAACCGCAACCGACTGCACGATCGCGGCAAAGCGGACCACAGTTTGGATGGCCGCCGAGCTGACGCCGGCCTCCCGCAGCGCCTTCTCATGGGCGTCCATGCAGGCGCCGCAGCCGTTGATGGCGCTTACCGCCAGCGACCACAGCTCGAAATCGGTCCTGTCCACGCCGGGCTTGCCGATCACGTTCATGCGCAGCCGCGCCGGCATCGTCTTGTATTCCGGATTGGAGGCGAGGTGAACGAAGCGGTAGTAGATGTTGTTCATCGCCATCATGGAGGCCGCGGATTTCGCCGCCGCGACCGCGGCCGGCGTCATCACGACGGCCGCCGCAGATTCCATTGCGCCGATCACCACGGGATTGCGGGCCGCAATCGCGGTGGCGAGCAACAGCCCGTATTTGCTCTGCGGTAATAGCGTTTCATCCGACATCATCGACGCCAAGTTGAGTCTCACGTCCTTGGCGAAATCGGGAATTTGGTCCTTTAGCTGTTCAATCGACATCATGCCTCAAGCAACTTCCAGGGTTTCGCCGCCTATTTCGCGGTTACAGGCGCAGAGCTCGTCGGTCTGCAGCGCATCCAGCACGCGCAGCGTGTCCTTCGGGCTGCGGCCGACATTGAGATTGGTCGCGTAGACGTGCTGGATCGTATTGTCGGGGTCGACGACGAACGTGTAGCGATAGGCGACGCCGTCGGGCGAACGGACGTCAAGGCCATCGACCAGCCCGCCCTTCGTGTCGGCAAACTGCCAGATCGGCAGATGGTGCAGGTCCTTGTGCGAGCGCCGCCAAGCGAGCTTGCAGAACTCGTTGTCGGTCGATCCGCCTAGCACGACCGCATCGCGGTCGGCAAAATCCTTCGACAGGCGGGCAAACTCCGCGATCTCGGTTGGGCAGACGAAGGTGAAATCCTTGGGGTAGAAGAAGATGACTTTCCATTTCCCAGGGAAGCTGTTCTCCGTCAGCGTCTCGAACGCGCTCTGCCCGTTCTCCTCGTGCAGGTGAAAACCGGGCTTCACGCCTGTGATTTCAAACGACGGTAACTTACTTCCAATTCCAAGCATATTGTCCTCACAAGATTGCTTCGCGTGGAAACCGATGATTCCTCAGGCGAAGCAAGCGATATGCCAGGTGATTTCGCGATTCAACTGGCGGAAATGCAACAAACGGATGCTCGTCGTGGAGGCATCTTAACAGCATGGTTTCGATTGAATGGTCCTGCCGTCCTGCATCAACAACTGAGCATGTTGCCGTGCTCGACCGGTTGCGCGCTTTGAACGATTAGCCCAAGTCAACTGTTCGGGCGTGTTATGATGCCAAAAGAATGCGCTTGATTAAGATGAAACCCAGCGCGCGCGGCAATGTTCCGCCAAGCCACTGGTCGCTCCCACGACGCGCACGAGGACAGCTGATGTGAGGTGGCGCGGGAACCGGCACTGACGGTGTTTTGATCGAGCCAATGACGCGGCGGACATTCTCGGGGTAAAATTGTAGATGCCCTCCCGCCCGTGATCAAGCTGTCGGATCTGATAATCGGTAAATAGCCGCTGACGGGATGGAATGCGCGCGGATGCGCGGCAGGCGCTGGGCGATGTCGCGCCACCATTCCTACACGACCTGGCGCCCGCACAGCAGCGTCGTGCCAACATTTCCGGTGAAAGTCCGCCAGGCGGCATGGCATTTTTCGGGGACGGCGGTGAGGAGCGGCACGCCAGCCATGATCGCATCAGCAAAATTCGTCGCGCAGGCCCCGGCCGGACGCCTCCTGCTTGGAGAATTTGTTGATCACGAGGAGATCGACGTGCCGCTTGATCGCGCGGGACGCGACAACTGCGGCATCGGCAAGCCCATTAGCATCGAGCTTGCAGGAAATGGCGCCGCTGCCGAGTGGCTGACAGCTCGGAATCTCGCGCCCCGTCGCAACGTCGCGCGCGAGCATGGTTTTCATGCCGTTCCTTGAAGTTTCGCTGGACGATGCCGCCGACGCGCACGCCTTGCCGCGCGAGATTCTGGGTGAAGTCGGCGAGCAGCGTATCCGCGTCTTGTTCGGGCCTATAGAGGATTGCCGCGACGCGCTTGGGATAGATCTCGGCGTGGTTGGCGATCATGGGCTTGATCCTCTTGGCTCGTTTCAAACCGCGGCGCTTGCCTGTCCAGCATCTACTGCTGGCGTAGATGGCGCGATGCCCTAGCGTTCAGAGGTCGTGAACCAATGAGACGACCCTTGACCTGGGCGAACACGTCCATTCCATAGTTGAGCGTTGGCGCATAGGCAGCGGCGCGTCATGCGCGCTGTGCTGGAGATCGCCGCCACACCTTTGGCCCGTTCACTGAACTGCGCATCGATCGCAAAGCTAGCGAGCCTACCGCTGAAGGCGATTTCGATTCGCTCTGGTGTGGCTGTCCTCACGTGCACTCCTTGCGCTGCACTTCTAGATCAACGTTGCGGCGAGGATTACCGCAAGGCCGAACATCACCATGCCCATGGCAAGCCAGCTTGGCCACGGAGGTGTTGGGAAGCGGCTGCACCACGAAAGACAGCGCGTACAAAACCCATCCGACCACAAGCCCGAAGGTGAAGGCGAGGGCGCGCCCGCCCCAGAGAGAGGCGAGAATCCCGCGACCAGCTTCGGCTGCGTCGACTCATAGGCGCCGAGCGCTTTAATAGCGTGCTCCGCGGCTGCGCCATAAAGCGCCGCGGCCGGATTGTAGATCGACCGTTTTGCGAAAGTCTCCGCGTCGTTCACGAACTTTTGAGTCGAACTCCAGAGCACGAGGTTGCCGATCGCATAGGTGAAGCGGCTTTCCGGAACCGCGAGACGTTTCTCGAGCAGTTTGCTCGGGCGGGCGTTGTCGGCCGAGAGAAACACCTCAAACGGCGCCCCTTGCGTGATCTGGCTGTAAAACTGTCCGCTCGCGCCAAAGCTCAACAGGGCCTCACCCAGTCTTCTGCTTAAACGACGCTGCATCTCCTTGGACGGTATGGTGAAGTTAGCGGCGACCGCCACATCGATCTCCGCCGCTTCCGCATTTCCGAACATAAGCAGCGTCAGAATTGAGTTGATCAGGATCAGTCGGGTAAGCGTCATTGGGCATTCCTGGGATGGGCCGCTGCGATGGCTCTGGCCGCGGCGGCCCTTCGCTTCTCATCCCAGCAATCGGGGTGCCGTTCGGGGACATGGTGCGCGCCTTGGTTGACGACACTGAAACGCGCATAGCTGCCAGCGTGCCCCGTGGAATGTGGGTCGCTTTGCCAGCTTCCGATATCGCCGTCAAGTGACATGCGTGGCACGACAAGAGTGGAGGCTTAAGAAGATGCCGCTCGCCTCTCGTGCCGAGCTTCTCGTTTCACGCCGCGGCGTCGCTTGCCTGTCCCCAGGATCTGCTGTTGGCGTGGAAGCTGGTATGGTTTGCAGTGGCCGTTCAGAGGCCGAGAGCAGCGAAACGTGCTTGAGCTGGGCGAATACGTCCACTCCATCCTTGAGGCCTAGCGAATCAAAGGAGAAACGCGTTATGCGCGCCAAAATCTCCGTGCCCGAGCCCCCGGTGCCGAGCGCAAGTACCAGCGTGATCTCAGCCGCGCCGAGCGGCAAACAGGCTCTGATGCGCGCCGGAAAGACATTGAGGATGGAGCCTGCGCGCGGTGCTTCGCGCGCGACGCTGACGTCGCAGGCAGCGATGCGCAGCCGTTGGTGCACGCCGGGTGCAAGCGGCGGCGCCGGCACCAACAGGCGCGCACCTTTTAGGCGGAGAATAAGAAGCCCATAGCGCCAATCATAGCCGCTCACCACGGCATCAAGGCTGATGGCGGCTTCGCGGCTCGCCGCAAGCGGCAGCGCAGGATCGGTCTGCAAGACATGCAGCGGCCCAGCCGCGGTTACCATGCCGCGCTCCATCATAACGAGATGATCGGCAAAGCGTTCGATCTCCGCCATGTCATGGCCGATGTAGATCATCGGCAGCGCGAGCTTCTCGGGCAGGCGCTCGACGAACGGCAGAATCTCACGTTTGGCGCAGCTGTCGAGCGCGCCAAGCGGCTCGTCCATCACAAGCAGTCTGGGCTGAGACAACAGCGCGCGACCCATGGCGACGCGCTGCCGCTCGCCGCCGGAGAGATGCGAGGGAGAGCGGTCGAGCAGCGGCGCCAGGTCGAGAAGTTCGAGCACCTCATCAAACGCGATCGGCGTCGGTTTGGGTTTGGGCGCACCGTAAAGCAAGTTGCGCCTGACCGACAAATGGGGAAAGAGACTCGCCTCCTGAGACACATAGCCGATGGGACGCAGATGCGGTGGGCGGAAGGTAGTCTTGTCCTGCCATACCTCGCCATCGATGGCGCAGAAGCCGGCCGGCAGACGCTCAAGGCCGGCGATGCAGCGCGCCACCGCAGTCTTGCCGCAGCCTGGCGGGCCGAAAATCGCCGCCACGCCTTTGGCCGGTACGCTGAATCGCGTATCGAGTGGAAAGCTAGCGATACTGCCACTCAAGGCAATTTCAATCCGGCCCGGTGTGGCTGTCCTTACGTGCTCCTCCTTCTGCTGTATTTGTCGATCAAGGTTAAGGCGAGGACTACCGCAACGGCGAACATCAGCATGGCGCCGGCAAGCCAGCTTGCTTCGCGCCAGCGCGACTCTTGGACAAAGTCGAAGAGAAAGGCCGACAGCACCTTGGTGCGCCCAGGAATGTTGCCGCCGATCATCAGCACGACGCCGAACGTGCCGATCGTATGCGCAAAGCCAAGCACGGCGGCTGTCAAAAGACCCGGTCGCGCCAGAGGCAGGGCGACCGTGAAGAAGGCATATAACGGTGAGGCGCGCAGAGTGGCCGCGATCTCCAGCGGGCGGTCACCCATGGCAGCGAAGGTGTTGCGGATGGGCTGCACCACCAAAGGCAGCGCGGACAAAACCGATCCGACCACGAGCCCCGCAAAGGTGAAGGCCAGCGTGCGCCCGCCCCACAGAGAGGCGAGAAGGCCGACCGGGCCGTTCGGGCCGAGCAGGGCGAGCAGATAAAAACTGAGTACTGTTGGCGGCAGCACCAGCGGCAGCGCGATCATCGTGGCCACCGCCTCAGTCCAAAGGCTCTTCGAGCGTGCTAGCCACCACGCGAGCGGCGTGCCAACGATCAGCAGGATCACGGTCGTCACGCTCGCGAGCTCGATCGTGAGCCCGAGCGACTGCCAGATTTCTGGTGAAAAGCCATCCATGCGCGTCAATTAAGCGTTCGAGCACATTGTCATGCTCGTGCAATGATAGCGTAGGCTCCCGGGCCCTTTACGGAAGGCGCGCGTCGCTCGGTTATTGGCGTCAGTCTCCAACCGCACCACGCCCTGCAAGATCGGGTCACAAACTCCTGCGGCACGAGCCAGCGCGAAACGGTCTTGCTGTCTGCGAGTTGCGAAAGCGGGGCGGCGCTGAGCTCGGCATTGACCGTCTCGACGAATTGGGTAGGCCTGCGTGATGGTTGCGCCCTCGACCAGCTTCGGTTGCATCCCCTCATAGACGTCGATGGCCTTCATCGCTTCCACCGCAGCCGCGCCATAGAGCGCCGCGGCGGAGTTGCAGATCGGCAATTTTAGGATAGATTCCGTCCTGAACGTGTCGGAGCCGTTCACGAACTTCGCCGTCCTGCTCCAGCGCACCAGGTTGCCGCTAGCGTAGGTGAGCCGGCTTTTACGTACGGCGAGACCATCCTCGACCAATTTCTTCGGGCGGGAATCGTCGGCCGAGAGAATCACTTGGAACGGCCCGCCTTGCGCAATCTGGCTATAAAGCTGTCGGCTCGCGCCGAACACTGCCTTCTGTCCGGATTTCTGCTTGAGGGGTGCGATGTCCCCGGCCGGCTCGGTGAACTTGGCGGCAACCGCGACATTGATGTCCGCCGGTTCTTCACTGAGCATAAGCGCCATCAGTGCTTTAATCGGGATCAATCGAGCGCGGCTCATCGGGGCACTCCTGAGACGGGGCCGCTGCGAGCGCTTTGGCTGCGGCGGGTTTGCGCCTGATCCCAGCAATCGCCGTGCCGCTCGAAGGATTCTGGTGAGCGCCTTGCTTGGCGAGAGAAAACGCGCGTAACTGCCTGCTTTTGGATGACGTTGCCGATTGTCGGAGTTCCGACATCGTCGTCTTGGAGCGGACAAGCTGGCCGCTCGTGTGATGTCGGTCGCCTCTCAACGCGCGGCGGCCAGATATTCGAGTTCGTATTGGGGCAGGAAAATCATGACAAGATCGGAACTGCGGCGGCCGCGCGGGCGTCTCGACCATGGTGAAACCTCCTTTATGTCCAGGCGCTGATCGCGATCCTGATCGGTGTCCTCGTCCGCTGCTGTCGCCGTCTCTCGCGACCAATAACTGGGTCAAGGCGCTCGGCGACGGCTTGATCAAGCCGATCAAGATGGTGATCGCGCCGATCATCTTCTGTAAGGTGGTTTCCGGCATCGCTCGCATCCGTCATGCGAAAAAGGTCGGCTGGGTCGGCGTCAAGGCGCTGGTCTACTTCGAGATCGTTCCACCTTTGCCCTCATTCTCGGCCCGACCATGGGCAGTTCCAGATCGGCGATGGGCTTGCCGCCAAGCCCGACAGCGCGGCGGTGGCCAATTACGTCAAGCAGGCGGAAGCCTCCAACGCCGTCCATTTCAACGCTGATAAGCTCACCAAACTGACGAACATGCCAAAGTAGTGCTAATCACCGACGATTCTGTAGGCTCTGCACTGGCGGCGCGGTGTTGGGCTCGAGAAAAGGCTTACCGCTGGCGGCGAGCCAATCAGTTCGGCTTCACTCGGTAACCGTGAGGCCAAGCGGCAAGGCGGTACGGCGCCTTGCATACGCTCCGCGTCGACATCCTCTTTCAGCATCGAGCGAATTCGGGAGAGCCGGGCTGGCGAGACATCGACGATTTCAAGCTGGGCAGTTCGTAGGCTTTGCGCCAAGAAGGGCTGGCCCGCGAGCATTAAGGCGTCGCAAGAATGAGCAATTTCAGCGCAGTTCTCATGGACTAGCCCTGCCTACCGCAGCTTTCGTTGTGCGAGAAATTGGCAATAGGATAGTCGCTGTGCGCAGAGCAGTCATTGATTTGGGTCAGCCGGGGATGCCGGCAGGCGCATTCCTGTTCGCAGCATCAAGTCATTCGCAGAAGGTGAAGTTTTCAGGTGCGGATATCCGCAAGAAATACCCGACTGTGACGGAAAACGCCATCCGCGCGGCGATCGCGCACAAAGACGTTGCAGCTTGAGCGTCGGCGTCCATATCCGAGAGACTTTTTGGATGCTGGAGTTCCGGCTTTCCGTAGGAAGCATACCCATCAAGCATGGTCACGAAGCAATTTTCTACCGCGATCTCTTACACGAAAATGGCGCGGATGACGTGGTGTGCGATACGCCATTAGCTTAACAATGCCATCCTCATCGCAATGGACGGCGATATGAAGTAGTTTCCGAAACGCTTCGGCATCCAGCCACGCCAGTACCAGTTCACCGACTTTGTCTGATACGGCTGTGCTGTAATGAAGTGCTTGCAGCAAAACGGCCTGATCGGGCAATTAGTCCCATTGAGCATGAATGAACGTTCCGCGGAGATAAATTCTCTCGCCGCCTCTGGATCGAACTCGGCGCGCACCAACTTCGGACGAACAGGTGAAAGCAATCGATTCCGGCAGGACGCAAGCTTACGTCGCTAAAGGCGCGGCGCCCATCCTCCGGCATCGTCCCGTCGCCCTCGTCTGGCAGGCCGGCTCCGCAAAGAGCGGAAGCCGATGCAACGCATCATGAGATTGGGAACTTGGCTGGAGCCGTAACCCGTTATCGCGTTGTCCAAAGCTGTTACGGGCTCCGCGCGTTCGCGGCTCGAATTTTCGACGGTGCCGTCTCGGGCATCATCAGCATGGCGCAGAGCCCGGCCGCGGTAGCGACAAGCATGTACCACGCCGGCGCCAGCGCGTTCCCAGTAACGTGGGTCAGCCAAGCGACAACGAGTTGAGCTGTGCCTCCGAAGGTCGCTATCGCAACAGCGTAGATCGTCGCGAAGGCGCCGCCGCGGATGCTCTTGGGCATGCCTTCGACCATACCAACATAGAAGGCGCTATACGGAATCGTTCCGACGAGGGTGAGCGCGCCGAGACCTCCGAGAAGCGCCATGGGACTGCGGCTCTCTACGATCCACAAGAACACCGGATAGGTCATCAGCAGCGCGGAGATCTGCGGCCATATCATGATGGGCCGGCGTCCGGCCCGATCTGCCAGCCAACCGCCCAGGAGTGCGGCAGCAATGCCTACTGCATTGCTGACGACCGTGGTCGCAAAGGCGAGAGGCGCGGCAACTTGCAGGGTGTTCAGTGCATAAGTCGTCATATATTCCGTGACATAGGTGATAATCGTGCAGCTGGCCAAAATGATCAATCCCAAGCTCATCATGCGGCGGCTGGCACGCAATTTCCTTGCGGGCTCGACGGAGAGGGCCGGCGCTTCAGGTCGGTGCAGCGTTTCGGGCAGGGCCCTGCGCAGCCAAAATCCGACCGGTAACGTACAGGCACCGAGCAGAAATGCGATCCGCCATCCGTACGCATCCAGCGACTCGCTTGTCATGGTGAGGGAGAGTATTTCTCCGACCAGCGCTCCGGCCGTTGCAGCTATTTGTTGGCTAGCAGGCTGAAACGAGACGGCAAGGCCCCGGCGTCCGGCCGGGGCCACTTCCATCAGATAGGCGGTCGTCGGACCGACTTCGCCTCCCAGGGCGAAGCCCTGCACCAAACGCGCGAGAATAACCAATAACGGAGCGGCGATCCCTATCGTGTCGTACGAAGGCGTCACAGCCAACACGAGTATAGCGGCACTCATCATGACAAAACTGGCGGTCATTGCGGGCCGGCGTCCAACTCGATCCGAGTATGAGCCGATCACAATGGCCCCGATGGGTCTGGTGACGAAACCCGCTCCGAAGGTCATGAGCGACAGCATAAGGCTGGCGAACTGATCCTGCGCCGGGAAGAACGCGTGACCGATCTGGATGGCGAAAAAGCTATAGGTCCCGAAATCGTAGAATTCGAGCATATTGCCGATCGTCGCGCCCAACACGGCATGGCTGGTCAAGCCTTCATCTGCCGCAAGGAGGGTCGGCTTCGAGCTTCGCTGAGTGAATTGCTTAGCCATGCACGCTTGGATCCGTCTCGAATGCGGTCCTAGAACATTTCGACCAACTATGTGGAGCACCTTGAGCTCTCATGAGCAAGAAGCGGGTTCGCGCGACTCACCATCGGCGCTGAAATCAGGAATATCAATCTCTCGGGCGATTTGCCGGACCCGACGATTGCTGCGATCAAAAGGGTTCTACTCGAGCACAAGGTCATCTTCTTCCGCGGCCAATGTCATCTCGATGACGCCTAGCAGGAGCGATTCGCTTCCGTTTGGGAAAGCTGGTGCCGCATCCGACCTCGGTGTCACCAAGGGAACGGCCTCGATCCTCGAGCTTGATTCCGCCCGCGGAGGTGGCCAGGCCGATGGGGCACGTCGATGGAACCTTTGCCGATGCCTATCATAAGATTTTGGTGCTGCGAGCCGTTGTAATCCCACCGTTTGGCGGCGATACGGTCCGGTCAAACACCGCGGCCGCTTATCTCGACCTGCCGCCGCCGCTGCAACGGCTTGCAGACGAGCTCTGGGCGGTTCACAGCAATGTCTTCGACTACGCCGGAATAGCCCGTGTCCACGAGGTCGACAAGAAGCATTTTGACGAGGTCTTCACCAAACCATCTTCGAGACCGAGCATCCCGTGACAATGCATTGGGCCCCGATGATGTCCGTTGTCAGGTCAACCCGCGAGCTCGATCGCTCTTGAAGTTACGGTGCCGGAGCGCTCGTCTGAGCTCAGCGAACTGGTGGAACATGACGAACAGCGCGATCATTCCGGCGCCCAGTTCAGCGATTGCTTGACTGGCCAACAGGCCGCTGAAACCCCATACGACCGGGAATAGCAGTACGGCCGGTATGAAGAGAAAGCCCTGCCTCGCCAAGGACACAACCGCACTGAGGCGTGCTCTCCCGAACGACTGAAGCATCGTCGTCACGAAACTCTCAATACCAAAAAGTCCAAAAAAGAGATGGAAGACGATGCAGGTCGAGACGGCAATTTCCGTGACCTTATCGCTATCGCTGAACAGCCTGACCAAAGGCCGGGCAAAAATCACAACAGCCGCAGAATACGCAACGGAAAGAGCGATAGTCATGGAGAGTATGAACTTCGCAGCCTTCAATACACGAGCAAAGTCGCGCGCGCCCCAACCGAAACCCAGGACAGCTTGAGAGCCTATACAGAAGCCGGTGATAGGCAGTGCGCCGATCGTCAAGATTCGCACAGCTATTCCCACGGCCGCGATGGAATCGTCGCCGAACGGCGCAGCAGCCCAGTACAAGAGCATAACGGCAATAGCAGATAAAATACTGGTCATAGTCGCCGGCGCCCCTATGGACGCGAGCTGTCTGATGCGATCTGCTCGCAATGAGATGTGAGATATCCTGACGAGGACTATCCCGCGAAGCTTCGTAAAATACGCGATATACAGGCTAATAGCGGCGATCTGAGATACCAGTGTTGCGAGGGCTGCGCCTCGCACACCGAGGTCCAGTAAGAATATGAAGACGGGATCAAGCGCAGCGTTGAGTACGAAGGCGGTAATCATCGTCCACATGCTGAATCGTGTGTTGCCTTCGGCTCTGACGATGAAGCCGTTGACGATGTTTAGGAGCATCAGGGTGTACCCGAACAAAAGCGTCTCCGCGTAGTCGAGCGCCACGGGCATGATGGTTGGAGTGGCCCCGAGCGCTACGAAGATCCCTCGCAGATTTAGAAGCAGAGCGATGGTAAAGGTGATACCGATCGGAGCGGCGAGCGCAAGTGCAGTACTCGCGCCTCGACTCGCCTCCAGGTGCTCACCAGCGCCAAGGTGACGAGATATCAACGACGCTGTTCCAACACCGATCCCCTGTCCGGCCGCCGCGAGCAGGACCACGATCGGCAAGGTCATGCTGACAGCTGCGATCGCCTGCGCGCCAAGTGCGCCAACAAAGATCGCATTGACGACCTGCTGTAACGCGTTAATCGATAAGCCAACAACAGACGGAATGGCGAGCCGCAGGATAAGGCTCGAGAGATTAGGGTCCGATAGATCGATGTGCTGCTTTTTCTTCGGCAAGACATCGCGATCGCCCTCGACGGCGAATTCCGCATCCGGCTCATTCATGGATGAAAGTGTCGCGAGCTCTTCCGAATTCGCTGATCGTCTGCAACAGCTCCTGTTGCAATACCGTGCAAAGATTGCGGGTCACCTCATAACCGACCTGGGTTGGATTATACGTCGTTTCGATCTGGAGATGGCCGGCTTGATATCCGACATCGAACCAGAAGAGGTGAATCACGGCCGCTTCATCCATGTCTGCGCCGATCCAGAGTGGAGAAGGTTCCTTGGCTAAGAGACGGCGTGGAAAATGGCGCTGCAAACCCGCTCGATAATTCAATCCAATTCTGGGTAAGGGCAGGCGATCGATCCGGCTCCGCACGGCTGGATCTCGGTTTAGGAATTTCATGGCCCGAAAGCCTATTCCCCTGCGCGGCAGGGCATTGCGCTGGCGGTATATTGAACGAGCACGATCGGGACGGGGCTCCGTTCCGGTGAGACTCAAGGGAAGCGGAACGAGCTCGCTGATATGGCCGATGATCTGAGATGGATCGAGATCGTCAAACAGCCGACCTCGGATTGAGGTAAGGCTATCAATCCAGAGCGAATAGTTGCCGAAAACGCGTCCAAAGGCGCCAGATATGGCGGCAAGAAACACATCAAAGTCCTGACAATGTGCCGATCTGGCTGCAATATTGAGGAGATCAGCTGTCGCTTCTTTGTCAATCTCGAGATGGTACTTGGCCTGATCTTCCCAAAGGGATCGGCAATTCGCCTCATCGATGCGACCTTCAAGGCGTGCATGATGAAGTTCTCTCGCGGTCACTTTCGAAAAGCTCGCGCCGCCCGATGAAGTGTCGCTGACGTGCAAATTGAACTGATGGTAGTCAATCCTCTCCCAGTATTTGAGTTCGGCCGGCGCTTCGCTATTGGCGTAGTGCTCAAGGCGCTTCAGCCATGGAGAGAGCATTTGTATGTTCTCGGGACCACTCACGGCGTGGCCTGAGGCAAGGGTGTTGTACGCCCCATCCAATGCTTCCAGGAACAGTCGATAGCCTATCCCGTCCGCTACAAAATGATGCATCAGGACCAGCAGGTAGTAATTGCCACTTTGCGATGTGCGGAACACCGTGACGTTAACAAGAGGCGTCTGGCCGTCAAACCGAAAGGTATGTTGACGTCTTGCTGAGACGCTCTCGACTGCCTTACGCTGCTGTAGGTCGGTCATTCCGACAAGATCGATCTCCTCCACGAGGCGCTCGGCCACGGAAGGTCCGATTGTCAGACGTAGACCATCGTCAGTTCGGGCAATACGGAGTCTGAGACCTTCGTGCCTATCCATGACATGGGCAAGGGCGCGCTCCAGGATTCGGATATTCAGGACGCCGCCGGGCAAGAAGAACAGATCGCCGATGTTGAAATGCTCATCGAACCCGACAAGACGGTTCCAAGATGAGATTGCCGGGATAACTGGCAATGAGGCATCCGCGGAAGGGAAGGTATGGAGTGTAACCGCCGCTCCGTCTGCCGCCAATTCCCTGATGGTCGGTGTTCGATAGAGTTGGTCGACAGTGAGATTCAGTCCGGCTTTGCGCGCCAGCGTGACGCAGCGCACGCTCAGAAGAGAGTCTCCGCCGATATCAAAAAAGCTCTGATCGATTCCGACCCACTTGGCGCCTAATAGATCCTGCCAGATCCCAGCAAGAATACGCTCCTTCCTCGTGCGTGGCTCAGCAGATGGAACAGGCCCGACCTCGCGGTAAGGAACGGACGACAGGCGAGCACGATCGATCTTTCCGCTCGCGGTAAGGGGGATAGTGTCAACCAAACGGAAGGCGGCGGGAATCATGTAGGACGGCAATGTGTGGCGCAGGTGGGTGACAATATCTCCAGAGCTTAGACTGTCGCCAGCCGGAACCACACTAGCCGTCAAGCGACGATGGTCATTCATGCCTTCTGCGAGGACCGCGGCCTTTGCGATTGCGGGATGAGACTCAAGGGCCCTTTCGACCTCCTCCAGCTCGATGCGAAAGCCCCGTACTTTGACCTGGTTGTCCGATCGGCCGCAAATCTCGAGAAGGCCGCTGGTTGAGATACGGGCGATATCGCCACTTCGATAAAGAACGCTGTATTGTCCGTTATCATACGGATTCGGCACGAAACAGCGGTTGGTCCGATCTTGATCCCGCCAGTACCCAGCGCTCACGCAACGTCCCGCGATGCAGAGTTCGCCGGCGACTCCGACAGGGACTCTCTTCAACTGTGCATCGAGCACGTAGAGTTTGACGTTATCGATTGGGCGCCCAACAGGGATGAGCGACGAGCCGTCGTAGGCACCCGATGTTTCGTAGACTGCTGCATTGGATGCACATTCCGTAGCACCATAGAAGTTCCACAACGGCACGTCCGGGAAATGCGCGTACCAGCGACCCGGGAGCGAGGAAGGCATCGGTTCGGCGCTGCTCGTGACCAACCGCAAGGCGATCGGTCGCGGGTGCCGTTCTTGGGAAGCAATGAGGCCGGATAGGAGCGGCGGCGAGGCAAATAAGTGTGTCACGCGACGTCTCGCCAACGTGCACAACAACAGATCTGGATCCAGCAACTGCTCTTGGGTCAAGATCAGCGCGGGCACACCTCTCAGAAGCCCCCCAAAGTACTCCCATGCCGACGCAACAAGTGATGCGGACTTCTGGACAACCATCACGTCGGTACTGTCGAAGGGAAAGCGTCGCCACATCCAGTTCAGTCGATTGAGAATTGCCGATTCCGGTATAAGAACCCCCTTCGCCTTCCCGGTTGAGGACGACGTGTATATGAGGCTCGCAATTCCCTGATCTGATGGTTTGTCGCTGCGCTCAAAATCGTGCACGGGCGCGCCGCACCCTTCAAGGGTCAATAGACGAATCGACGGCACGTCAAAACCAAGATCAGAGGTATTTGCGTGAACCAAAAGCTTTGCCTGACTATCTCGCAGGATATGTTCGATCCGATCACGCGGATAATCCGGCGATATGGGGACAACAATGGACTGCAAGGCTCGTGCTGCAAGAATAACAGCGGCCACGTCAGGCGACCGGTCGACCAGCATGGCGACCATATCGCCAGCCCCCACGTCAGAGGCCCGCAGTAACAACCTGATAGCTGTTACGCGCTCACGCAGGTGGTCGAATGTGATCTCACCGAAATCACCAAAATATGCCACCTGGCTGCTATTAGAGACGCTGATTTGCTCGAACGCTTCGATAAGCGGACATTCAGTCTCATATGGCTGCGCCGAGCCATCCAGCGAGTCCAGCACAGTGACGTCTGACGCGCTGAGGCAGCTCAGATCTTTAATGTGCGCAAGCGGCCTCTCAACGCAGGCTGCAATCAGACAGCGCAGATTGTCGGCCATGCGGACAATCAGATCACTGGAAAATATGTCTTCCGCATACGCTAGCTGGAGGGCAATTTCATCGCCGTGATCTTGTGCGTACAATGTCAGATCGAATTTTACATAGCCGGTCTCATATTCGCGGAATGTCAGATCCAACTCATGTTGGCCAAATGGCTCCGCGGCCTCGGAGTACATGTTGAACATGACCTGGAAGAGCGGTGATCGTTCAGCTTCGCGATATAGCCGGGTATCCCTTACCATCCAGCCGAACGGATATGCCGAATTTGCGATGGCATCGCTGACCAGGCTCTGGATGCGCATGGCATGAACCGCAAAGGACTGGCCGACATCGATCGCGGTGCGGATTGGCAGCATATTCAGGAAAAAGCCAACGATTTCGGCGCTGCCAGGTTGATCCCGTACGACGTGCGGTATGCCAACGATAATATCGTCTTGGCCGCTATACATCCGCAGCAGCAGCTTGAAGCACGCGAGGAGTGTTGTCGACGTGGTGCACCTATGTCGGCGCGCAAACTCCCGTACCTGATTGGAGAGCTCGCTGCCAAGCAGCACCGCATGCGAGGCGCCGCGGTAGGAATTTGTCTGCGGCCGCGCTCGTCCCGCTCCAAGCGAAAGCACCGGCGGATCATCGCCAATCTGACGACGCCAATAGCTACGCTGGTTGGCCAGCGCCTCTGAAGTAGCGTGTTGTGTTTCCCAGACCGCGTAGGTCGAGAGTGACGCGCGGTTCTCTGGCAAAAACGCCGCGGCATCTACGTACCTTTGTCGAAGGTCCCTGAGTAGAACAGAGATCGACCAGGCATCGATGATAATTTCGTGAGCGGTGATCAGTATGAGATGGTTGTCAGGGCCAAAACGGATCATGCGCGCGCGAAAAAGATCGCCTTCGCTGAGATCAAAGCTGCCGTTCAGCTCTGTTCGCCGTAACTCTGCGACCAGCTCCTCAGCTTCCTGCGCCGTGAGATGAGATGCATCAGCTAATTCAAGACTTGCGTATTGAGGAGTTTCAAAAAGCTGAACCGGACCGTCCTCGTCGATAAAGCGTGCCGAAAGTGCCTGATGGGAATGAACGACATCGGTCCAGGCGCGATTGAACGCCGCCAGATCGATCATGCCCCTTATCCGCAGGCCGCCTTGAATGATGTAGTTCCTGGCAGACGGATCGAGCTGCGAGAGAAACCATAGGTGCTCCTGAACTCGCGTCAGAGGCGATCGCATAAGCTTTCCGTACGTCGGGGCTGTGCGCGGTTTGGAGCCGACCCCGGCCGAGATCGAAGCCGCAAGAGATCGGATCGTTCCATTGAGGACTAGCCTGAAATCCGTTCTCACTCCGAGCTGGGTCTGCAACTGGCCCAATATGAGCATTGCCCGGAGCGAGTCTCCGCCGAGGCTTATGAACTGGTCCTTCACGCCAATGTTCTCAATACGCAGAACGCCGGCCCAAATTTGACACAGCTGGGCTTCGAGCTCTGTTTGCGGCTCCTCGAATGGAGTCGACAATGGAGGGCGAACACTGGTCGGGTCCGGCAATGCCCCAAAATCGACCTTTCCGTTTCTGGTCAGTGGAATACTGGCGAGGTGGATGATCCTTTCTGGGAGCATGTAGGTGGGAAGCGCTTCGGCAAGAAAATTCTGAAGCTCGCCTTCCGTTACTTCAGCCGGAGTTGACACATACGCGATGAGTCGTCTCGATCCAGTTTCCTCCTCGGCCCTGGTTATATCTCTCGCCATGAGCTTTACGCCTGCGCAGACGGAGGCGACCGCGACGGCGCCATGTACCAAATGATGAGCGGAGAGGCGGGCCTCGATTTCTCCCAGCTCAATTCTGTGCCCGCGGATTTTGACCTGACGGTCCCGTCGACCGAGACATTCCAAAAGGCCATCGGAACGAATGCGCCCGAGATCACCTGTCCTGTATAGGCGCTGGAACGACGGGTCGTTTGAGAACGGGTTTGGCCCAAAGGCATCCTTGGTGCGGACATCGTCATTGACGTAACCAGCAGCGACACCAACGCCGCTAACACAGATTTCGCCGACCTCTCCCGTGTTGCACAGCCGCGGTCCGTCGGCGACATAAACCTCAAGGTTAGAAATCGGTTTGCCGATCGGCACATAAGGGTCAGCCAGCGCAGGTGCTACGGAAACCAGATGATGCGTAACGCCGTCCGCGCACTCGGTCGGCCCGTAATGATTGAGAATGGGCACCCGGGGATAGAAGGCAAGCCACGCGCGCGCCAGTCCGGGTGTTAGAGGTTCTCCGACCGTTGAAATAATCCGCAAACTGTCCAGAGCTCGCTCAGCCGCCGCAAGCGACTGCAGATATTCAACAAATATTGCAAACATCGACGGAACGAATTGAACAACCGTCACGCCGTATCCTTGAGTTGCTTTGAGAAGGGATACTGGCGATTTCAGTGTTGCATCATCAATGATCGCGATACAGCCTCCGACGCTAAGCCCTGCCAGAAGCTGCCACAGCGAGATGTCAAAGCAGTGCGATGCCGTCTGCGCGATGCAATCGGTCCGAGTGAGGGTTAGGGCATCAATCTTTGCCACCAAATGATTGTTTAGGGCTGCGCGCTCGATCATTGCTCCCTTAGGCTGGCCCGTCGAACCCGACGTAAACAGAATGTAGGCGAGTCCATCCTCGCTCGATGGTGGCACAACAGACGAAGTCTGGCCCTCGCGCAGCGCCGCCTCTATCGCCATGAATTGCGTGGTGCCTTTGCTGCTCGCCTGAAATAGGCTGAGCGAATCCGGCTGGTCTGGGCCAATAATCAGCGCGCAGCGACTCTGCTCGATCATGAATGATGTGCGCGAAGCCGGTAACGATGGATCGAGCGGCAGGTACGTTGCTCCAGCCCTCAAAATTGCGACTACCGCCGTCGCCCAGTCGAGGTCCCGCTCACCCCAATAGCCAACGACTAAGCGGTCAGCGCCCCGCTCTCGTAACGTCCTTGCGAGGGCATCCGATCTTAATCGCAGCGCTTTGTAGGTGAGTTCGTCTGCGCCGTACCTCAGCGCAATCCTCTCCGGATCCGATCTCGCAACGCGATCGATCGCCGAGATCGCGTCGGTCGGTTGACGTTCTACAAGCAGATTTTTGCCTGATCGGTTTTCCGTAGGCATACGCGTCCCGCCATTCGTCGCCTTCTGCGGCAATTAAAGTAGAACACCGAGGATCCTGGGTTGAGGGTGTCCATTGCGTAACCACCCTGGTGCTGCCAGTCATGGTGTGCCGTTTTGTCCGTTTCTTAGCTTCTCGTCCTTTGCGTTCACTACTGTTTCCTCGATGAACACGGCCGGACGCTAGGGCCTCAAGTTGGCGTTGGCATCTACCGGATCTGGTAGTAGACACGCGGGTAGTCTGCATGGCGCCCGCAACCAAACGCGCCCAGAGACTCGCTCGGGCTTGTGATTTCTTGCATTTGTAGGCGCCTGGACAATAGTTTTGTGCGCTCCTCATGAAAGCGGATTTGGCGCTCGCCGGCCTGCAGGTCGTCTGCGGCGACCAGGCGGTAACATCGAATGTGCAAGAACCAACACAGAGGCGTGATACCGTTTTCCACGAGGCCGGCGTTGTTTGTATAGCCGCCGAAGGGCAGTCGTTAAGCGCTCAAACGTGTTGACGCTCTTGGCTATAACGAGATAGCTATGGGCGGCGTAACGAGTCGTGGGCGTGCAGAACCATCCACCGCGAGGTCTTTGGTCTGCTGATGTTCGCAGTCGTCTGCCTTGGTGCACACGAAAACGCGCTCAGAAACGTTTGCTGTGAACGGCAGGCGACGTCCAGTCTACCCGAAAGGGCGTACCGATACGGTTTCCGAACCGGAATTGAATTGCGGATGGCGCCTTCGCTTAGCCTCCACGAGACGCATGCTCGGCAACTCCTTTTCCTAGAGCAGAGCCGATACGAATAATGTTGCGGCAAAGCCACTTAGCACTACGGCGAAGCCGGAGCCGGACTGTTATTATCACGCGGGTATTCGTGGAAAGCTGGAAGACGTTGATGATGAGCCTTTCCTGCGCGTGTCGCGTTGCGTGATTGATCGCTCGTGGCGACTTTCCCACGAGCGGACTTCGACAACGCGCGGCATAGCAGGTGCGATCCCTGTGCGGGTAGACGGGTCTAGCGTCCAGGCCGGCTCCGCTCGTCGGTAATATCCCTTGGCGTTCACCGTTTCGCATGAGCCTCGATAGGTGAGATCGAAATTCTGTCCAGGTGAACGAAAGTCTCCTTCTACTGCTGCAGCGAAAAAGGCGGCTTCCTGCTGCGCAGCAACGCTACAGCGAGATTGTCAGCTTCAAGACCATTGTCCACAATCTGACGCATGCACCCGGTACGAAGTAACTGGAGACCCCTCAATTTCCAATCGGCACGCTGCTTGCTTCAGTCGCGGTGCTATCACCGATGCCAGCTTGGAGGCGCTCGGTTGTGGATCGGGAAAGCGCCGCGGAGTGTTTGATGCGATCTGGAGTTCGTTTTTGGGGAGCGACAACGATTGCGCTGGCGGCAAGCGGTGCAGCCAATTCGGCGGACCTTGAGCCAGCAGTACAACTGCCACCGGCCCTGTGGAGCTGTTCCGGAGGATATATTGGCGGGCCCGTAGGCGTTGGTTACGGCCAAAAATCCTTCAGTAATCCCTACGGTCCGTCAGTCTATGGCGGCGGCGTCGATACTCCTGTGTTCCTGGCAGGCGGCCAGATCGGCTACAACTGGCAGAAGAATAGCTGGGTGTTTGGCCTCAAACTCGATGCCAGCGGTGCTGTCTCCAACGGCACAGTTACCTGCTTCGCGGCCTCCGGCACAGTAATGAGCGCAAACTGCAAGGCAAGTCCAAACGTCTTTGTCCCCGGGGCCGGTCGCCTCGGTTACGCTTGTGGCGCGCAGGGCCACACGCTGGCCTACCTCAAGGGAGGCGTGGCTTGGCAAAACAATCAAGGCGACGGCATCAATAACAACGAGTTTGGCCGATGTCGGCGACGGCGCGCTCGACTTCTACAAGGCGCTCGACGAGGTCTTTCCCGGCACACGCCACCAGCGATGCTGGGTGCACAAGACTGTGAACGTCCTGGACAAGATCCACTCTCTGTGCGGGCCACCATGAAGAAGGATTTGCGCGAGGTCTATTGGGCGCGAACCGAGCGTCCGCCGAAGCGGCGATTGACGTCTTCGCCGAGAAGTATTGGGCCAAGTTCGGCCGGGCGATCGAATGCCTAGTCAACGACCGCGACGCACTGCTGGCCTTCAAACCAAGCGCCTGATCACCTCGTCGCCTAAATCCCGAATAGCTCAGCTTATTGCGCCGATAATTCAATGGAGATTTCTTAATGACTATTGATAATGAGAAGGGAGCCCCACCGGCTCTGTCCACCGGTGCGACGCATATGCTCATCGAGCTATGGGGAGCAAAGAACCTCGACGATCCGGCCATTGCGGAAGACGCAATCCGAAAAGCAATCCGTGCGGCGAGTGCGACATTACTCCACCTTCACGTTCATAAGTTTTGTCCGGGTCACGGCGTCTCCGCAATAGCCTTGTTGGCTGAATCGCACATTACCTTACATACTTGGCCTGAGAGGTCCTACGCGGCCGCTGATATTTTCGTATGTGGCGACAGCGATCCTGCGAGCGCCGTGCCAGTTCTAGTTGAGGCCTTTCAGCCCGAAAAGTCTGACGTTCGCAGCTTCCGGAGAGGTGTGTCAATCAAGCCGACGCGATGAAGCAGATGGTCGATCTTCTTGGAATAGCCGGTCATGTTTCCGGCCGCCCGGGTGAGGGTATCGAGCTCTCTGCCGCAACCGAAAAACATCTTGGGCTAACATCTCGCATCACAGCTTGACCGCGAGCTCCGAACACTCACCTCTATGAATCTCCGCTTTCCTCCTCGCTAATGGGCCCGCATCCGACGGGTCGATAGCGCGGAGGAGAACATGACGATCCAGGCCAAGCATTATCGAATCACGTTCATCAGCGTGAACGACAAATTTGACGATCCTTCGACGATTGATCGATCGGATTTCTGATCCAAAGCTCATCAGTCGCTTCTCAAAGCTTTGAGGGAACCAATCCGTCCGAGGCTGGCGCGATTTGCCCGCGGCGTATAGCGCCGACTCTCACTCGTTGGACGTTGCGGGGCATCCCGCAGATCGGTCGAACCCTAAAACTGGAGCAGGCCTTTCCCCCGATTTAGATTAATGAAAGTTGTCGTAGTCTGACTGCGACTTGGGCATCCAATTCAAGAAAAGAGATCCAGCTCCGGTCGCAGGATACTGCACGGAGCCGGCCCCAATCGTCATTGGTAAGTTCGTCGGGCCACATCTGCGCGCCGTGAAGCACGCAATAGATGCGAACAGTATCACCGTCGACCAGGTAGGCCGCGACATAAGTGTGCGCGGGATGACCAACTCGCGCGTGCCAGCGACGCGCCCCGGGCCGGCCACTGTCAGGAAAGTTGAGCAGGCGCCGCGCGGCATCGGCAATCTGTTCATCAACATGAACCGCTGCACGGGAATTCTCGGCTTCGGTGCAGCTGAAAATGCCATCGCGATCGGACAGCGCGAATCGCGACCAGACGAGTTCCACCGTTCATGCTCCGCCACTTTTTCGAAGCGCAGCGGTACGGCGTTGCGCGAAATGTGCTTCGACCTCGGAATCATCGAGATCGGGCCGGGTATCCGCCAGTGCCTGGCGCACCTCCGCACGGATACCGTGCCATCGTCGCCTTCGAAGAGGTTGGCGTAGATGGGCGCGGTGAGGGACGGATCGTCGAGCCTAACCGAGTAGTAGGTGCGGTTGTCCTTCGAGGTCTGGCGCCAGGCGGCACCGATCTCGACCCCGGAGACGATCACGCGCAGGTCTGGCGCCTTGTCGCTGGCGGAGGCGGGATCGCTGGGGACGAGGCGCGCCTTGGCGTTGATCGCAAGCGTCTTGATGATGCCGGTGTAGGTGCGATCGTTGCTGCGGGTGAACGAACCGGTCTGGGACGTGGTTTGTCATTCGGCCTGCAATATTGACCCCTAGAACGGCTGATCGCATAACCAACCACACGGCGCAACCACGCGTCGAGAATGACGGCTACATAGACGAAGCCGACTGCGTTCGCTACGTAGGTAATGTCGACGACCCGCAGTTGGTCGGGCCCATTAACGGTCATGTCCTTCGCACGATTGGAATACATCGGCTGGTCGTGATCGCTATCGGTCGTTGCGACATGGTGGCGACAGACCTCGGCTGGAGACCATGCTCGCGCATGAGGTGCTTGATTTTCTTGCGGTTGACGATCATCCACCGCTGCCGCAAGGCCGCGCGCACGCGCCGCCACCCGAAGCATTCGAACTCCTCGCAAATCGCCACCATCGCTGCGACGATCGCGGTGTCATCGGTCGTCGCCGGCAAGGCCTCGTAATACGTCGAGCGGCAATCCCCATCAGCCGGCATCCTTCCGCGATGGAAGGCCCGACGGGCCGACAATCACGGATGTAGGCGCACTTTTCGGCCGCGGTCTGCTGTTCATAGCGGCAGCTATCCGCGCCTCGTACTGCCCGACCAGGTCGGCCGCGCCGGCGGCCTCATCGAGGGCGCCGGCCTCGAACTTCTGGACCCAAATGCGGATCAGATTACGCGACAGGTCGTAGCTGTTCGCCAGACCGTGCAAGGTCTCGCCGGCGAGAAACTCTTGCGCACCTGACGTTTGAACTCCAGGCTGTGAATTCGATGCTTGGCAATGGGCTTCCGTCCTTCAAAAGCCCGGCATAGCGGTCAAATCTTAAATTCAACCCTGTCCGGCTCCAGGGGCCTACTCCAATGAGGGGGCAAGTTTGGGAGCGGCTTAACGGCCTGATATCTCCAGGACTGCGCATTCAACTCGTAAAGCCCTGGTTCAAAAGCAACACAGGACATCCGTAAGGTGTCGCTGTGGTTGGGGGACACCAGCCTGACGACCACCGAAATCTACACGCGTGGCGATCCGACAGAGAAGCTTGGCGCCATGGAATCGATCGTTCCACCGCATCCGCGGCGCGGCGCGTTCCAGCCGTCCGACAGGCTGATCGCGCTCCTCAAGCGCTCTTCGTAATGGTGAGCCGAATTGGCGGCGGCGGACACAAGGCGCGATCAAGTCGCCGCCAGCTCCCCATTAATGGATTAGCCCATAAGGCAAGTAATGGGCGACGCCCATTACTTGTCGCAACCGGCACGGTCCGCAGTGTCAGGGGAGAGCCCGAGCCGCGTGGCTGGCCGCGCGTCAAGCCGACCTGCTGCCGGCTCCCTATTTCCACGTCGTCTTTACGCTTCCTGCACCGATCGCAGCGATCGCTTTCCAGAACAAGGCCGTCGTCTATGCCATCCTGTTTAAGGCCGCCGCTGAGGCGATGACGACGCTTGCTGCCAATCCGCGACGGCTCGGTGCAGAGATCGGCGGCGTCGCGGTCCTGCATACCTGGGGACAGGCGCTGACGCATCATCCCCACGTCCACTGCGTCGTGCCGGGCGGCGGCCTCTCGCCCGATGGCGCGCGCTGGATCGCCAGCCGACCGAACTTCTTCCTGGCCGTCAAACCATTGTCCAGACTATTTCGCACACTTTTTCTCAAACGTCTGTCGGCAGCCTTCAACTCCGGTGCCTTTCTTCGGCGATCTCGGAGTTCTGGCCGAGCCGGATGCCTTTGCGGCCCACCTCGACGCCATGCGACGCATCAACTGGGTTGTGTACGCCAAGCGGCCCTTCGGCGGACCCGCACAAGGTCCTGGCCTATCTCGGCCGCTACACCAATCGCGTCGAGTTGGGCCGGTTCTGTTGAAAAAGACTGCTGTTGCAACGCAGGGGTATCAGTGATTCAGTCTGTCCAATTGCAGGACTGAAGATCATGATGGGACATCGGCAAGTCGAACAGGCTGCGTTGTTCTCTGAGTTCTCGCTCGAAAGACATATCCCCGCCG
Source organism: Bradyrhizobium sp. CSA112 (assembly GCF_029051645.1). Classification (GTDB taxonomy): domain Bacteria; phylum Pseudomonadota; class Alphaproteobacteria; order Rhizobiales; family Xanthobacteraceae; genus Bradyrhizobium. The sequence continues at coordinate 22,263 of NZ_JAACFS010000043.1, read as the reverse complement.
ACCACCTGCTGCGGTCGATCGACCGGTTTGTCGACCTTGAACAGGTCAGGCGGGACTTGGCGCCCTTCTACAGCGGCATCGGCCGACCTTCGATCGATCCCGAACTGATGATCCGGATGCTCTTGTTCGGTTACTGCTTCGGCATCCGATTGGAGCGGCGGCTGTGCGATGAGGTCCACCTCAATCTGGCTTACCGGTGGTTCTGCCGGCTCGGTTTGGATGGCGCGGTGCCGGATCACTCGACGTTCTCCAGAACCGGCATGGCCGCTTCCGGAAGAGGCGGAATCCCGTCGCCAGGCCGCGGGCGCACGCCGAACCTTTCGCCGCAGAAGATGCGTGGAAGAAAGCGGCGATCGACGCCGCTAGGTTCGAGGCTGAGGAGGAAAGCTCTCGATATGGGTGTCAGTTCGAAGATCATGGCCCGACTCAGTTCAGGCGGCGGCCAATGGTTAGGTAGTCCGCGGGGGCCACATCGGCTGGATTGATCAGTCGACGCGCGTCGAACACCGTTTTGCCGGCGACTCGCAACGAGGTGAGTTCGCCGTATTCCTGTGTCCGAGTCGCGATGATGACGATCTCGGCCCACTCGACCTCGCGCCGCCAGTCAGACGAGAACTGAATACGGTTCGCGGCGATTCCGATGGCGAGCTTGAAGTTCTCCGTCGCGAGCGGATCGTAACACCTGACATCCGCTTCGGCCCGCAGAAGATCGCGAGCGATCTTGATCGAGGCGGATTCGCGGACGTCGTCGGTGTTCGGTTTGAAGGAGAGGCCGAGAACGAGGGTTCGTCGGCCGGACAATGCTCCGAGCTTCCGCTCAAGGATAGAGACGATCTGGCCTGGCTGCGCGGCATTCACGTCGAGAACGGCATTCAGTATGTTCATCGGGAGGCCCAGGCTCTCGCCCTGGGTGCGCAGCGCCTGTACGTCCTTTGGAAAGCACGACCCGCCGAACCCGCAGCCCGGAATGAGATAGGTCAGGATCTGTGGGACGAGGCGGCCCAAGGGGGTGATCGGCGACCAGCGTTTGTCGAGATGGACGCCGCGCATGACGTCGAGGGCGTCGACGCCTCCCACCGCAGCGCAGAGATTTGCTACCTCGTTTACCACGGAGATCTGGGTGGCAAGAATTGCGTTGTTGGCGTATTTGATCATTTCGGCCGTGCGGGTGTTCACCCGCACTTTGTCGCAGTTCCACGGAGCGTAGAGTTCCTCGAGCCGCGCCAGCGTCCTCTCATCCTCCTGACCGATCACGATGCGATCGGGCTCCATAAAATCCTCGATCGCCTCTCCTTCGCGAAGAAACTCCGGGTTCATGCCCAAGCCGAATGCCCCGACTTTCTTCCCGGACGAGTGCTCGAGCTCTTTCCGCACAAGCGTGTCCGTTGTCCCTGGAATGACGGTGCTCTTCACGACGACTGACAGGTGATGAGGAGTAGTCGCGAGATAAGCGCCGATCTGGCGAGCGCACTGCCGGACGGCGCTGAGGTCGATCGCGCCATTCTTCGACGGCGTGCCGACAGCGATCAGGGCGATTTCCGCTGTCTCGATCGGGGCGTGTAGGTCGGTGGTCGCCCGAAAGCGGGCCGATGCAAGCACTGACTTGAGCAGTTCAGGGAGGCCACGCTCATGGATATGCGGGACGCCAGCGTTAAGCTGAGCGACGACATCCTTCCGCAGATCGACGCACGTCACGTCGTGTCCCTTCACCGCGAGGCACACGCCCGAGACCAGACCCACATAACCGGAGCCGACAACTGTGACGCGCATCACGCCCTCAACTCGTCGCGTAGAAAGGACAGGTAGCGGCGCACGCCCTCATTTACGAGGACCTTGGGAGCGTACCCGAGAATGTGCCGCGCCTTCTTGATCACGGGGCGGCGTCGGTTTGGATTATCGACAAGATACTCTGAGTCGGAACTCCTCTCGAAGACGACCGCGCCGCGGCGCCCGAAAACCTCCAGCGAGGCCTGCTGATAGATCTCGGCAAGGTTGTGGACGGAGATCTCCGGCCCGTCGATCCCGATGTTGAAGTAATCGTATTTCCCATGCAGGAGGCAGAGGATATAGCCTGTGATCGCGTCGGAGACGTAGCAAAAAGTCCGGGTCGGGCTGCCGTCGGAAAAAATGACAATGTCTCCTCGATTGATCACGCATCGCGCGAAATCGGCCGGGAGCCGACGGTCGTCAATGCGCATACCAGGCCCATAGTTATTGAAGGGGCGGGCGACGGTGATAGGCATGCCATACGTCTTCGAGAAGACGTAGCACATCGTCTCGCCGAAACGCTTCGATTCGTCGTAGCAGGCCCGCGGGCCCAGGCACGCGACATTGCCGCGGTATTCCTCGTCAGTCGGGATCGCCGTCTCAGCCGGATCGCCGTAGATTTCGCTGCTCGAAAAGAACAACAGCCCCTTGAGCCGATCCGAACTCCGATAGGATTCGAGCAGCCGCCGCAATCCCCAGATGTTAGCGTCAATGGTCTCGACCGGATACTGACGATAGAACGTCGGCGAAGCGATCGAGGCCATATGGATGACGTAGTCCGCTGCGTCAGCGCCGTCGACCATTCGAAGGTCATCACTGGCGATGTTGAACGTATGCGTCTTGAGCACATCCGGAAACTCCGCACTCAGATCGGTCAGCCAGCGCGGCCGATGCAGCAGCAAACTGTCGAGCGCGATGATCCGCTTCAGACCGAGTTCGGACGCCTTTCGCGTGAAGTACTGGAGGAAGTAATATCCAAGGAAGCCCGCGCAGCCTGTGACCAGGACCGTTGCCCCCGCGAAGCATCCTCGCGGCAAGGCCGCATGGATTTGCTCGATATCTTCTTTGACGATGAGGCTGATTGTCACGTAGCGCTCCGAACGAAAGGCTGGGCGTTGTTGGCGTGAACCCAAGGGCCTCGACCGGAGACCCAGAGTTCTTCGAGCTGATCCGTGTCATGTTGCGTATCCATGCAAGCCCAGAAGCCGGCGTGACGACCTACGCGCAAGCCAGTGGCCCGGCGCGGTCGGTGAAGGGCGCATTCTCCAGCACGAGATCGGCGCGATTTAAAAGGTAGTTCAAGAGTGACCGACGGAAGAAAAAAGTACCCGCCGTTGAACCGGCTGGAGCCCTGCTTGGGCTTTTCGGAGTGCTCTCTCCGTGGTCCAAAAACGTCCATTGTGGTTGCTCCTGCAATGTGAGGTTTGCGGGCTTGTTGAAAAGCGGACCTTGCGTTTGACCGGCCGTTTCATCCGACCGGCCGACGTTTATCATCGACAGGCAACATGCTTCCGTCATCTAGCGGCTCTGGTAGTTGACTGGAGCACAGCATTTTGCATGCCCACCATGGAAGAGAAGACAGGCGCCGATTTTGCTGCAAACCACGTCGGCGCAAACCAGCCCGCCAACCTGATTAGAGGCGCAAAACTCTAGTTCTGAGTGGTCCAAACTTCGGTCTCGCGGCACGCCAATGATAGACTCTACCAATTTTGGGAGGAGATTGCGGAGCTCAGGCCAGTTATAAGGACCTCGAGGCCCGTTGGAATGGGGCTCGTCGACGAGGCTGGCAAGAAGAGACCTATGGCAGGAGACGACCACTTTGCAAACGGAACGTCAGTCTTCCTGGATCGGACCTTGCTCGCTCTGTCCGCCGTAACCACCGCAGTCTCGCTTGGCTGCAATACTACAGCAGTTTCGGTCTCAATCCCGGCAGGTAGCGATATCGCAGTGCTTCGCATGGCGAACGTCACGTTCACCATAGCGCTGAGCTGGATTTGCAGCTTCCTCGTGGTCCGGGGGCCCCTGGACGGCGGGCCGGCTGCATGCCGCGGTGCTATCGGCAGGAATCGGCAGGCTCGCATTGGTCAACCCTTACCTCTAGCTGCTCGCCCCAGCTACTCCGCACTAACGTCTCAATCACTTATGAGGCTACTGGCCGACCTGCCGGGGCGCATCCGCCGGGTGTTGGGGCGGGTCCTGGTCGGCGTTGGCGGCTGGTGCTTGTTCACGGTCAGGCCGACACCGCGGCGGCCATTGCCCTCGTCGTTACGCTCTATGTCGTCCTTTGTGCCGAAAATCGCTGCAGTACCACATTCAATCCGTCGCCCCACGAGGAGCTGTTTATTCGATGATCCGATGGCGGACTTTTCATGGCCTTTTCCATCAACGGATTTGTCCACACGCGACTCGACGCATCGGCATCTTGATGCGGACGTCAAGGGACCAGACTTATGAAGTGCCGGAATTGCCAGACGCAATTGCAACACGTGGTCCTTGATCTGGGACACGCGCCGCCATCGAACGCCTATCTTTCGGAAGCGCAGCTCCACGAACCGGAGACGACCTTTCCGCTCAAGATCTTTGTCTGTCACGCGTGCTGGCTCGTCCAGACTGAAGATCACACCGCCGCCGACGAATTGTTCTCCAGCGACTACGCATACTTCTCCTCGACGTCGCAGAGCTGGCTGAAACATGCCAGGACCTATTGCGAAAAGATCGCCGAGATGCTGCATCTGACCCGAGACAGTTTTGTCGTCGAGGTCGCCTCCAATGACGGATATCTTCTCAAAAATTTTGTAACGATGGGCGTACCATGCCTGGGCATCGAGCCGACCGCCGGCACGGCCGATGCTGCCGAGCAGATTGGCGTGCCGGTGCTTCGTGAATTCTTTGGCGCAGCCACCGCTACGAGGCTGGCGGCAGGCGGGCAGCAAGCAGACCTGATCTGCGGCAACAACGTCTATGCCCATGTGCCTGACATCAATGACTTCACGTTGGGCCTGCGTATTCTACTCAAGCAGGGAGGTACGGTGAACCTGGAGTTCCAGCATCTCAAGAACATGATTGTACAGAACCAGTTCGACACGGCCTATCATGAGCACTTCTCGTACCTGTCGCTGACGGCGGTTATCCAACTCTTCGAAAAGGCCGGTCTGCGGGTCTTCGACCTTGAGGAGCTCCCGACGCATGGCGGTTCCTTGCGCATCTATGGCTGCAACAAGGATGATCCGCGCAAAACAACGGCAGCGGTCACGGCCATGTTGGCGGAGGAGACAAGGCTGGGGCTGCAAGACCTCGGTTTGTACCTTGCATTCCAGCAAAAGGCGGACCAGGTAAAGAACGACTTCCTAGCTTTCCTGATCGAGCAGAAGCTCGCCGGCAGGTCGGTCGCCGCGTATGGCGCGGCTGCCAAAGGCAATACATTGATGAACTATGCCGGCTTGAAACACGACCTGATTAGCTTTGTCTGCGACGCGGCAGCCTCGAAACAGAACAAGTTCATGCCCGGCAGCCACATTCCGATCCTTCACCCAGCAGAACTCGCGAAGCGAAAGCCAGATTGGGTGGTGATCCTGCCCTGGAACATCGCTGCCGAGGTGATGCAGCAGCATGAGCAGACTAGGAGGTGGGGCGGCAATTTTGTCATTGCGGTTCCCGAACTGAAGGTTCTGACATGAAGGTCTTGCTGACCGGCGCGATCGGATTCATCGGGCGGCAGACGAACATGATGGTCATGTACCCTCCTTCCCGCTTGGCACTTTGTGGGACGTCTGATGATATCGAATACGTCGAAGGTTTGTCGGGTGGCTTCCGCTTCGACGATCCGATGTTTTCTATGACACGGCCTGAACCGGTGACAATGTTTTCGCCCAAAAATGCGGCCCGACCATCGCTCGCAGATCGCGAGCTCTAGTTACCCCGGCAGAAACGAGATGCCAATGAAGCTCGACGTAAGGGAAATTGAGAGGAAGCCTGCGATTGACCTGTATCAACTGGTCTGCGAGCTGTTTCCAATCAACCGTAGTCAAACCGGCTCAGGAGTTCGCAAGACCCTGAGCATCATCGCCCGCCATATTGATCTCGAGATCAATGAAGTCCGAACGGGAACTTCTGTTTTCGACTGGCACGTTCCAATGGAATGGAATATTCGCCACGGGTCGATCTCCTCGGTGGGCGGAAAATGCTTGGTCGACTTCGCCAGCAACAATCTTCATGTTCTTGGATATAGCAGGCCGGTGCAGGGCGTGTTCACGCGTGCCGAACTCGCGCGGCACATCCACACGCTGCCTGATCAGCCAGATCTTATTCCATACAGGACTGGCTATTACGCCGACGATTGGGGCTTCTGCCTGCCTCATAATCTCTGGCAGACCATGAATGATGACGTCTATCATGTCGAGATTGACAGCGATATCTCGGCTGGTGCACTGACGTTTGGTGAGTGTTTCGTTCCCGGCGAGACGCCGAACGAAGTTTTGCTCAGCACCCATGTCTGTCATCCCAGCCTCGCAAATGACAATCTTTCGGGAATCGCAGTCATGACCGCTCTGGCCATGCGGCAGGCGCGCCAAAAGCGACGGCTAGGATATCGATTTCTTTTCCTTCCAGCGACGATCGGCGCCATCACCTGGCTCGCCCGCAGCGAGCCGGTATTGGCTAACATCAAGTATGGCCTCGTGCTGACGTGTTTGGGTGATGGCGGGCAATTTCACTATAAGCAGAGCCGCAAGGGGGCGACGATCGATCGGGCCGTGGCACATGTCCTCAGGCATTCCAGCCTCCGCCATGAAATACTGCCGTTCGCCCCCTACGGATATGATGAGCGGCAGTTTTGTTCGCCTGCATTCGATCTGCCGGTAGGCTGCCTTATGCGCGGTGTACATGGTGCTTTCCCCGAATACCATACGTCGGCAGACAATCTGGATTTCGTGAAGCCGGAGGCCCTCGATCAATCTTACTCGGTAATAGAGACGGTCTTGGACTTACTTGATGCGGACTGCACGTATGAGCGCGTCGACGGTCGATGCGAGCCTCAGCTTGGAAGACGCGATCTCTATAGAACGATCGCTGGGCAACGCGAGGCGGGCGGCGCCACGCAGATGGACCTGTTATGGTTGCTCAACCTCGCGGATGGCGACCATAGCCTGTTGGACATGGCGGTGCGGGCCGACATACCCTTTGCTCGGCTTGAGTCCGCCGCGCGGATCGCACTGGACGCAGGGCTTGTCCACGCACGTTCCGAGTGATCGAAGCGGGTCGAATGATACACCATCACGCCGCGAGTTCATCTTTCCGGTGATCGGCTCGGTGGCGTTGTGGATGTTAAGTGTCCGGGCCGCCGACGTAGCGCCGTCTCGGAGTTTTTCCGCCTGGATGGCGACGAAGACATTCTTTGTCGACTTGGCCGACGGCCTATGCATTGCCTGTGCAGATTCTACGCAATACCTGATCGAGCATGCTCGAAACCCGATGTCGAAGCCTATCTGGGCCCGGCGGCCCCCTATGCAAGTCCTGTTCGAGCTGTCGCGATTGCGGAAGCTGAACCCGGCGTTTTGCGAGGTTTCCTCTTATGATGATGCGCTTGGAAACGCGCGCCGCGTGGCGACACGCAAGCCGCAGCCCGGATCATTATCGGGACGAGGCCCACAGGAACCACGCGTTCGTGGTAACCGAGCAACGGGTGACGCCCCGGCGGTCATGCCGCGGGTCGGGATCGATACCATTCCACTGTACGGCGCAGGCCCGCGTGCAGCGTTGTCGACGGGTTCCAGCCGATCAATTTGCGGGCAGTGGCAACATCGGCTTTCAGTACCCGCTCGAGCGGTCGATCGGGAACTGCCCCGAACAGCGGTTCGGGCGCACCGGGAATCAATGCTCTTAGCTGCTGTACAATCTCCCGGATCGTGCACACCTCGCCCCATCCAAGATCTATCACACGGCCCTCGGCGCCAGATGCGTGGGCGCACACTATAAGGCCATCGACCACGTCATCGACGTAGATCCAGTCAACCGGCCGGACGCCGCTGCTCAGCTTGGCACGCTCGCCGCGCAAAAAGGTGGTGATAATGTAGGGGACCAGCTTCGTGAGGTCCGCCTGCGCCGGGCCGTAAACCATGGCGATCTTCGCGATGACGACCTCGGTCTGATACAGCGCCTCGAACATCCGAGCATACGCCGACGTAGCCCCTTTTGCCGCGGCATAGGGCGAGGAAGGTATGTGATCCGGGTTATCCGGCTCTTCAACGGAGCCCGCGAACACGATCCGGCCGGCGCCGCTTTCAGCGGTGACCAGGAGCAGATTGAATGCGGTGAGGAAGTTGTTTTGCAGGATCGGCAGCACCATTTCGAAACTGCGCGAACCCGTCACCAGACCAGCGAGGTGATAGGTCGTGTCAGGCCGGACAGTCCGGATCAGTTCTCGCGTTGCCTGCAGATCGACCAGATTGACGTTCCACCAACAGATAGCGGTGGCGCGTCGGGCATTGCTGACATCTCCGCCAATCGATTGCCACCAGGCCGGTACGTCGGCCGGTGGCTGGCGCGAGACCGCGTGTAATTCGACGCCCAAGCCCGTGAGCCTCTTGCAAAGCTGGGATCCAATGAAGCCTCGTGCGCCAGTCACCAATACCTTTTTCATACCCGCATCCTAATGGCAGAAATTGCAATGGCGCATCAGGTCGGACGATGAACACGGCGAATTGCCGTAGACACCCCGGCGGCCGATCGCCACAAGTCAAAGAGCTCGGCACGAAGCTCGGACGGATCCTGGAGATCGGCCTCGATCTGCATCACGGCGTCGCCACGGGCATGCTTATCGTCGACGAGAACCGATCGCTGAACCCCGACATTCTTGCTAAGGCGGATGGCGCTTATGCAGGACTCCATGCCCGCGAGTTCTGTCCAAGTCAGACCACTTGAACGGTCAGCGCTGAACACGAACTCAATTGTGCCGATCCCCGCCTTCGTTTCGCTCAGACGGCAAATCCGACCGTTCTCTCGATCGCACCGGATCCATTCACGGTTCTCGTAGCACTTGTCGGAGGTGACGGTGAGTACCGCGCGGACCGAATCCATCTGCCGACCGACCTGCAACAGATGCGCCGTTCCCATGACATTTGCGCGATAGGTCTCGGATGGATTGGCATAGGAATAGGGTAGCAATGGTTGTGCCGCGATGTGGGTAACGATACCGGGCGCAGCGCTACGAAGCGTGCCGACCAAATGATTGCAGTTGGTCACGTCGCCCAGAATCGGCCCCATGCCGGCCAGGCGAGCGATTTCAAAAAGGCTGGGCGTCGCGGATGGCGGCGTCAGCGCGTACCCGGTCACCGTGACGCCGAGACGTTGCAGCCAAAGCGCGAGCCTTGAGCCTTTGAAATCCGCGTACCCCATGAGAAAGACGCGCATGCTCGCCCGGAAGCTGCTCATTTTTCCCACACCTTCCACGGAGCGTTGCCCTCAATCCAGAGCGCTTCGAGGAACGACTTGTCACGCAGAGTATCCATGGGCTGCCAGAAGCCGTGGTGCTGGTAAGCCGAAAGCTGTTGCTGCTCGGCCAAGGTCGTGAGCGGCTCGTGCTCCCAAACAGTGGAGTCATCCACCAGCAGGTCAAATACTTTCGGGGAGAGCACGAAGAAGCCACCATTGATCATTTCCCCATCACCCCGAGGTTTTTCCTTGAAGCTGGCGACACGGTGATCACTACAAATTTTGAAGGCGCCGAAACGGCTAGGCGGATAGGTCGCGGTTAGAGTGGCGAGCGTACCCTGGCGACGGTGGAAGGCGATCGATTTGGATATGTCGATGTCTCCCACACCATCGCCATAGGTCAAGCAGAAGGCGTCCTCATCCGTCAGGTAATTAGCAACTCGCTTGAGCCGACCACCCGTCATGGTCTTCTCGCCGGTATCGACGAGCGTCACCTTCCAAGGTTCGGCATGATGCTGGTGGACTTCCATACGGTTTTTCGTCATGTCGACGGTGACATCCGACACGTGCAGGAAGTAGTTGGCGATGTATTCCTTGATCAGATAACCCTTATAGCCACAGCAGATCACGAAATCGTTGATGCCATAGTGCGAGTAGATTTTGAGGATGTGCCACAGAATCGGCTTGCCGCCGATCTCGATCATGGGCTTGGGCCGAAGGTGGGTTTCCTCGGAGATTCGGGATCCGAGGCCGCCCGCGAGGATCACAGCTTTCACTACTGGCTCCACTTCCGGCCATCCGGCCGTTGTCGCCCGAGTTCACGGCAGGATTGCTCCGCCAGCGCGACGGGGCGTACGGGCTTGAACAGAAACTGCCGAGCATGTGGAGACCTCCCGTCGAGGACGGGGAGATCGAACGTAGCGGCGGCGACGTAGTTCGCCTGCCCAACTCCAAAGGAAGCCATGACATCGTTGTCCAACTCGTTGATGAGGTCTCGAAACGGAAGAAGGCCAGCATCGGGGGCTGAGGTGTCGTTCATGTATGGCTCCTGCCTGTTTCCTTCTTCCAATTCGCAGGCCCGGGGATAAATGCGCTGCGCAGGCCGACAACGCGTCCAGTCGGTAGCCGCCCTCCTGTACGATGCAGATCGGCTTGCCGATCGCGGCCAATGCCAAGCCGATTTCTCGGTAGACGTCTGGCGGAAGCGTCCAGCCGCCATGCGGATCACCGATTGCTCAAAGCTTGTCTCGCTTGCTGCCATCTTCATTCCCTGCTGCGAACGGTCTAATCCATTCTACGAGAGGACTAAGCTGCGCCTAAATGCGGCGGCGTGACAGAATACTGACGTGGATGCTCTGCTTCCGTTGAATCTTCTTTGGCCAAGCGCTGCCTCATTCGGGCGGCTCACGAGTTGATCTGCCTGAGACCTGCCACGATTGAGTCCACGATGTGCTCGCCTACGTCGGCGAATTGGAATCATGAGGTGCTCAGCCCAGAGGGCGGACGATTGACAGGCCAATGCGCGAGGCCTTTGGGCCTGCGGCTGCGATCACACTGAACAGTCCATCATGCTATCTCCAAGAGAAATTATACTGGATCGAGCCTGCGCACGCGGCATTTCTGCGACCGGCGAATCGGCGCATCAAGTTCGTTTGCGAAAGCGGACCCTTGGTTGATGTTATATGCCGAAGTCTTTGCATGTGATGCTCGCGCCACGTGGTGTTCGATCGGCCCAACGTTCACCAATAATTGCCGTGTCTTTCATTTGGATCAATCACTAGCGTTGGTAGTTGACGGCAGCGACGCATTAATCGCGTCGGCTGATGGCCGACATGCGCACTGTGCCGACCTGACGCTGTGAAGAGGACCAGAGGTCATCATGCCATGCGAGCCCGACGGGAGCGGGTGGTTCTCCAGGCGTGCCGTGATGCTCTACGACCGACGGGCCTTGCTGGGCGGACCCGAGATGTGGTCTGCGACCCGGCCTGTTCCCCGCAATAACGTGCCGGCGATCTTCTTCCCCGCGGCTGCGCCGCTCCTCGCGCAGCAACAAGATCGCCGCACGCCATCCTCCGCATGCGCGGCAGCCTGACGGTGCGGGTCGGCCGTCCCGGGGCTCAAGATCGCCACAAGGCCGCGATGGTCGCAGGCTTTCACAGCACAGGAGATCCACCATGTCCCAGATCGGTTCGTTCACCGGCAGCAACGATGGCACCTACACCGGCATCACCAAGACGCTTGCGATCAACGCCAAGGCGCGCCTCGTCCCCAGCGAGCCCGCCTCCACCAGCGACAAGGCGCCAGACCTGCGCGTGATCGTCTCCGGGGTCGAGATCGGTGCCGCCTGGCGCCGGACCTCGAAGGACAACCGCACCTACTACTCGGTTAACCTCGACGATCCGTCCCTCACCGCGCCCGTCTACGCCAACCTCTTGGAAGGCGACGATGGCGAGTTTGCGCTGATCTGGTCGCGCTGACCGACACCGCGGTGCCTCGCAACAGGCGAGGCACCGCGGACCGCAGCCCGTTATTATGCGGAGCGGCGCAGCGACAAAAGACCTGGAAAACCGGGACTAACAGCCAACGACTTCGCATAATCCCACGCTACGCATAATCGGCATTAGCCCCCAAGATGCGGAAGTGCGGCCCTTCAGAGGGTTCTCGACGCGGACCAGCTTGGCCTTGGCATTGAGAGCGAGGTGCGAATCGAGCCGGAAAAGCCATTGCCGTTCAAGGTGAAGGTGCCGATGGTCGCCATTATCGTGTCTTTGTTTTCACTTTCCCGGGCCGCGCCCATCGCGGCCTCGATGGCTGGCGACAGACCGGAGGCGGTCGACTCGCACCCGAGGGGGCCGGCCGCTTTAGAGGGCGTCCAGGGTGCGACTTTCTTGTCCTGCGCGAGGAATTGATACGCGGCGTGGATGCTTACCATCCAAAAAATCAATTTTACCAATGTTGCGGAATGTTGCATTGGCAACAGCACCTGACGCCCCACCGATCACGTCACTGCTTCTATCGGCGACGCGGCTCGGCTGAGGAACGGCGTCGCGTTCGCGTCGAGGCGCCTGATGGAAGCCACAGGATGGCAGATCAAACTCGCGAAGGAACATCGCCAAAACCAAGGAATACCCGCGGGCGGCGGCGAGACAACGGTCGCCACGGAACTTACCTTGCGTGGCATCCAGTCGCCGGAGTTGACGGACCTCATCTACGACCTGGAACAGTCCAACGGCATGCAGATCGAGATGAACACGGATGATGCCTGGTCGAACCTCAAGCATATCGGCGACACGGTTGAAGCTGTCCACGGCTTCCTCGCTAAGAAGGCCTGAATGGAGAGGAGCGTCGTCATTACCGGAATGGGCGGGCTGTGCGGCCTAGACACCTGCGCCGCCTCCATCTGGAAAGAGATGCGCGAAGGCCGCACCGCCATCGGCCCGATCGTCGATTCCGAGCTTTACGAGCTGAAGGTCAGGATCGGCGCCGACCTCAAAGCGCTATCGGAGCATGACATCGACTGCAAGCAGCTCGTCGATCTCGACGCCACGTCCAATGTGCTGCGCCAGCGCAAGGTGCGCATGGCGCTGAACAACGCCTCTGCCTTCGGCGGCACGAACGGTTCCGGCGTTCGGCCAAGCTAGTCAGGAGAGTGTCGGTTCACCGTCTGGCGGGTTGACGGCCGCGTGGCTTCGCGCGTGGTGCGCGTCTTGCTTATCGAGAGAAAACACACGTAACAGCCAGCCTGCCTTTGGAATCACGCTGCAGGCTGTCGGGTTTCCGACATCGTCGTCTTCAATCGGACACGGCTGGCATGAAAAGCTCGTCTGATGCCGTCGCCTCTCAACGCGCGACGGCTCGGTGTTCGAGTTCGTATGGGAAGGAGCGTCATGACCACCATCGCAACTGCGGCGTCCGCGCGGGCGTCGCGAACTTGGTACAAAATCCTCTACGTTCAGGTGCTGATCGCGATTCTGATTGGCGTCCTCGTCGGTTGGCTGTGGCCGTCGCTCGCGACCAACGAGTGGGTCAAGGCGCTCGGTGACGGCTTCATTAAGCTAATCAAGATGCTGATCGCGCCGATCATCTTCTGCACCGTAGTCTCGGGCATCGCGCACATCCAGGATGCGAAAAAGGTCGGCCGGGTCGGCCTCAAGGCGCTTGTCTATTTCGAGGTCGTCTCCACCTTTGCCTTGGTGCTCGGCCTGGTGATGGGCAATCTTTTTCAGATCGGCCACGGCCTTGCGGCCAAGCCCGATGCCGCAGCCGTCGCCAACTACGTGAAGCAGGCGGAAGCCTCGAAAAGCGTCGATTTCATCCTCAATATCATTCCCGACACCGTGGTCGGCGCGCTGGCGCGCGGCGATATCCTGCAGGTGCTCTTGTTTGCGATTCTGTTCGGCTTCTCGCTGATGGCGCTGGGTGAGCGCGGCGCAAAGTTGCGTGGCATGATCGACGACGCGGCGCACGCGGTGTTCGGCGTCATCGCCATTGTCATGAAGGTAGCGCCGATCGGCGCGTTCGGGGCCATGGCCTTCACGATCGGTAAGTTCGGACCATCGGCGCTCGGCAATCTGATCGGTCTCGTCGCGCTGTTCTATGCTACGGCCGCGCTGTTCGTGGTGGTCGTGCTCGGTCTGATCTCGCGCTTCGTCGGGTTTTCGATCTTCAAGTTTATCGCCTATATCAAGGATGAGCTCTTGCTCGTGCTCGGCACCTCGTCCTCGGAAAGTGCGCTGCCGCAGTTGATGACGAAGCTCGAGCGGCTGGGCTGCTCCAAGCCGGTGGTCGGCCTCGTGGTGCCTACCGGCTACTCCTTCAACCTCGATGGCACCAACATCTACATGACCTTGGCAACGCTGTTTATCGCTCAGGCGCTCGGGGTCGATCTCAGCTTCGGCCAGCAGCTGACCATTCTCGTTGTGGCGATGCTGACTTCGAAAGGCGCAAGCGGTATCACCGGGGCCGGCTTCATCACGCTCGCGGCGACGCTTTCAGTGGTTAATCCAGTGCTGGTGCCGGGCATGGCAATCGTGTTCTCGATCGACAAATTTATGAGCGAGGTGCGCGCCCTTACTAATATCATCGGCAACGGTATTGCCGCGGTGTTCGTGGCCTGGTGGGAAGGCGAACTCGACCAGGCCACGCTGCATGCGCGGCTTAACCAGAAAATCGATCCCAACGACGGCGAGACCTCGAACACGGCAGGGTAGGCGGCTGCATTTCTAACCGGCATTCCAGGGCAAGTCGAACTCGGGTGTAACCGGATTCGCGGGTCTTAGTGGTGCAAGTCGGTAGCAGCCGATTTGGATTGCGCACCCGGAAACCTCTCGCCGCGATCTCTGGATTGCCGGTTCGCTCGCTTCGTGAGCGCCCCGGAACGACGTCTAAAAGGCTGCCCGTGACACAAGGGGAAGAAACCCCCGGTTTGCCGGGCGGTTTCTCAGGAGTGCCGAGTATGAACGGCTGCTTGAAAGTGGAAGTCTTCTATCCAACCGCATGAGGGCAAAGGGTTAGCGAAGTGCAACGAGCCATCGCGAAGGGGGTCTGAAGAAGCCGTGGAGCAAAGCCGCGGAGGGACTAATCTAAAGCGTGATGAGGTTAGCTTAAATCGATTCGGGGTTCCCAAATCAGGAGAATTCTGATTTACCATGAGGCTCGGCGTGAAGGCCAGCATGGATGGGAAAGCCCTACTCTGAGGATCTTCGGAAGCGGGTCGTTGTAGGTTCTTACCGGCGGATTGTCCCGGAGCGAGGCGGCTAAACAGTTCGGTGTTGCGGTCAGTCAGCACCGCCGTAGGATGGTTGCGACGGCATCGGAAGACCGGCAGCGTGGCGCCCGGCAGGATGGGCGTCCACAGGCCGAAGGCGATTTCCGGCGAACATCGTGTCGGGGTTTTAGGACGAATCAAGGAGACTTCACCTTGCGCGGCTTGGTCGCCGAGCTCGCTGATCGCGGGCTGAAGGCTGATTACCGTTGAGTGGGAGTTCGTCCACGCCGAGAAGCTCAGCTTCAAAGAGCAAGGTGGTGGCTGGCGAACGCGACCGTCCGGACGTCGCCAGACGGCGAACGCAGTGGATCAAATTCAAGATCGCCTCGAACCTGAGCGCTTGGTCTTCAGCGACGTGATCTGGAACGGATTGATATGGCGGCCTTGCGGGGGTGGGCGCCCGGTAGCGAGAGGAGTCCCAGCAAGATTCCGCACGGCCGCTGGAAGACTTCCTGGCCGCATTGCACCTGCCCGGATCGAGGCTCCATGGTTTCTCGAGGGGCCGAACGATCGCGAGAGTTTCCGCCTCTTGTCGAGAAAGTCCTCCTTCCGACGCTTCGTCCCGGCGACACCCTAATCAACAATCGCAGCAACCACAGAGGGAAAATCGTGCTCAGCTTACCCGCCTCGCCAAATTTTACATAAGTCCCACTCTCGTGAACCCAGAGCCGCTCCTTAAGCACGAGCGACTGTGTTTATAGCTCCGTCTCCGTGGTGGAGACTTTCGCAGATATGGCGGGCTCGACCTAGGACGCCACGACACTCAAGTGATCCGCAAGCCTTGCGAACAGCTCTCGCTTTTCCTGGTCAGTGCCAGGTCGCTGATCAATTTGCATTCGGCTGCATCAGTGCGGAGCTTTTTCAAGTGCTTCTGCAGGTCTTTCATCGGTATGCCGTGGAGCGGCCTATTCAGACCAATTAATCGGGATGTACTTCAGCTCCCGCCGGTCCATTTCCGAACGAAGCAATTCAGCATAGGTGCGCAGATTGTTACCACCAAAGCGGCAACGTCCGGCGTTCGCGCAACCGGCCAACACTTGCCGGCGCACACCTCCCAAAGAGACAATAAGCTCTCATCCTTCGAGCTTGAAAAGTCATCCGGACGCCCCAATTCTTGCGCGCAGATGCTACAGGCGTCTCAAGGGCCGGAGCGTTCGTTTTGGACATTCCCGCGCAGAAACCAAGTATCCGTTGCACATTAGCCACACGCGTTTTTCGGTCATCCGCACTACGCCTATCACGCCGGTTCGAACAGAACAGCTGGGTTTTACAGCTTCTGCCTTTGATCGTTCCACATGTTGCCAGCTAGCCGCTGTGGCCCAGACTCATCAGTTGGCTGCGATCCCATTTCGTGCTCAAGGAATAATTTGACTGTGTAAGCGGTCGCGCAGTTCAAAGGAAGTGAGCGATGGAGGTGGCATATGTATTCGGCTCTTGTCGGGACACTCATTTTTCTGAGCATCGGCATACTATTGGCCCATGCGATGGATGCTTTTCGCTCGGGTTCGTGAGAGCAATGCTCGATACGGACGATCCGCTCATGCAAACAGTGCTGCGCCTGCCTCAGTTCTGACGACGGATCGCGCCCGGTGAAGCGATCGAGTGCTTCTCTCAGAGCGCCGTCATGCGTGCGGAGGTCCTCTCCCGTAAGCCTAGGCATGTCGGCGGCGTCGCCCTTAGCCGCTCCGGAGATCCGGCGGCGACTTCGGCGATCCGAAGGTGATCCGGAACTTCGGCGAACTGACCAGGATCTGATCGCGCGCGGGGATCGTATTTCTTCTCGCAAGTTTGCGCGAGGCTGAGAGCAGACCTAATCAGGAAGTCGCCTATATAGGTGCCGTCTAGCTTCTAGTTGAACCGCCTCAGCCAATCCTTTCAAGATCGAGTAAGCACCTTTCAAGGTTGTCATACGCTTCGGCTGAGAACCTTCTTGTTCGTCTTGCCGCTTCGCTCAAGTGCCTGCAGACCCTCGTGAGATCGCTCGACGCATCCTCTGGGATAAAGTTATGTTTTCGAGCGGCATCATTTCGGAAAAGAACGCGTTTGACGCTGTCTCCTCGGACCCGGCAGCCCCTCGAAGTTGAGCTCCACGAGTGGGACCAGGCCTTCGCTTCCGTCCTTGCAACACCCTTCCCATGCTCGTGATCAGCGAGCTGAACATCCTGTACTCGTCTCGACCGAAAAGGCCCATCTAGGCTACCTTCGCGCAGCTCTCGGACCTGGCCTTGATTGCCTGGTTGACAAGCGCGTCGTTCTTCCATGTGTGCAAACGGACGCCGTGCTGCGAACCGGCTGGTGATGCGGTGGCAGAGCTCAAGGAGACCAGGCAGGCGCACATCACCGTTTGGTGGAATGGCGGTTCTCTCGGCGGCGCAGCCTTTCGCGAGAGGCTCTATCCCACGCGGGACATACTTGTCACCAACGCCGACGACGGCGTTGGCCGCAGAAGACTGTTTGATGATTGAGAAGATGCCGACAAAGATGTAAGCGGTCATCACGGCTGCAAGTAACAGATTCTCGATCGTCGTGACGGGCGCGGCTCAGACGCGACGATAAAGGCGAATATGTGAGATGCCGCATAAATCTGTGGTGCAGCGGGGTGCGAATTGCGGCGCTGGCTTGCGCGGCTCGCGAGATCGGGTGCTACTTGATGTAGTCCGAACAATTCGAAATGATCGATCAGAAACGTGCTTGTGAACACGAATATCCAGCCGACGAATGAGACTGTCGCAGCCGTCACCGCGCCATAGCTTCCTCGGCCTGCCGAATGCCACTACCAGATTAGCAGCATGAGGCTCGCAGCGATAAGTACTTCGCTCAATGCGCTTCGGCACTTATTGTGTCCAGGAGTCTTTGAAGCGCTTGCGCGTCCTGACGCTGTGTTGGATGGCAAACGGAGCCATCCGCCCCCTCTACGGCAAGCGATTCGATGCATGTCTGCTG
Source organism: Bradyrhizobium sp. CSA112 (assembly GCF_029051645.1). Classification (GTDB taxonomy): domain Bacteria; phylum Pseudomonadota; class Alphaproteobacteria; order Rhizobiales; family Xanthobacteraceae; genus Bradyrhizobium. The sequence continues at coordinate 4,358 of NZ_JAACFS010000043.1, read as the reverse complement.
GCCCGTGTCGATCGTCTTCGGCACGACTTGGCCGCTTACGAAACAGACAACAGATAGAATTGTGATGAAGAAAGCGATGTCCGCGGCCGATCCATAGAGAAAACTGGCGATCCTTGAAAATCGAATTCCGGACGACTCCTGGATAATGCGGTGGGTTGGGGTCATGATCGACTCCGCTAAGCCAACACTGCCCCACACAGTGGGCGCTAAAGAATACTGAACTCACGGCTCAAAGCCCTGACGAGGCACTTGGTTTGTCAATAACACGATAATAGGTGTTTTTGAGGACAGAATCGTCCGGAATCTGCTCAACAGGGCCTCTCGATCCTGGTAGCTGGACGGTATGCGCGATTTCCATCGCGGCCAGGTCGCGGTTCATGAAGTCGCCGTAGACGCCCCAACCGGCGACGGCGATGCCGTTGCGCTCCTTGCATTCGGTCAGGATGTCTCGAATATGCCGGTCATTGTCGGGACCGATCGGGTCTGGCATCGCCATCCAGTCTTGCGGTTCGGTCGCGCGACCTGCGCCGAGATTCCACACGATCAGAGATCCGCAATTCATCGTTTTCGCGCGATAGACGCCGCGAACAATCGTCGGGTCGTCAATTTTGTGATCGGCTTTCGAAGGGTTGAGCATGCCGAGCACAAGCGGCGGCAAGTTCGCATCCCAATCCCTGCGCAGATCGTAGCGATACAAACCGCATGACGAGATGATCGCGCTTTTCATTGCTTCCATCATATCACCGCGGCGAGTAGGAGATGCTGATCTAGCATCGGCCGTTCAGATCGGTAGCCGATATCGATGAGGATGCTTTCGGCCTCTCGAATGTACCAATCGTAATCGACGTCATTCGGAAGCGCGTCGGGGAGTTCCATGAGCGGCTTTGCACCGTCGCTGCGCGCCACTTTGTTGCCATTCAGTTTGTAGTTGATCGAGCCGCTGGCGTCCGTCGAGTAGTACCAGCGGATCACCTTGCCGAGATACTTGCCGTCTTTCACGGCGCCGCCTTTGACAGTGCGAATGGTGACGAATCGCCGAATGTCTCGACAGGCGTGAATGGTTTTGAAGATCGGTACCCCTTGGTTACATACTCGACCACGGCGTCAGAGCAGACCTCGTCGAGCGGCGACGGCCACGAGCTCGCGACGATCCTGGGTTCAGCGTATGCGCCCTTCTTCCTGACAGAGCCGTCGGGCTTGACGGCGATGTAGTTGTTCACGTCGCGGGAATAGAGCGCGCTGTATTCTGTTTCCTCAGTCTCAAAGCCGGTCAGCCGCTCCCACTTCGCGATCACCGCCGCCAGGGCGTCTTCTTCGTCCGTAGGGCAGATGATCACGATGCCGTCGGTGTTGGCGCTGACCACGCGGAAGCCGGCTCGCTCGACCATCTCGATCAGCATGAGCAACGACAATTGGCCGCCGATCGTCACTTGGATCATCAAGTCTGGCGCAAACAGAACCGACCACTTGGAGCCGAGCTTGCCGAACGCGCCGTTGTTGACGATCTTCAGACTTCCCGAGACGTCGTCGTTGGTCTTCAACTCCTGCTTCAGCAGTGTGGCTTCGTCGTTCGCCCGCTTGATCAGCTTTTTGAGTTCGTCGACGCGATCCTTCGCCTTGTTGCGCCGCTCAACAGACGATCGGAAGACCCGTAAAAAGATCGGCCCGAGATGCTGCGGATACAGGCCGAGGTTGAGGATGATTTGCGGGTAATAGCCGCGTACGTCGCGGTCGACGATCCTGGTGTGCGCGTCGGCTCGATGCGCGATCGTCTTCTCCGATGAGTGCAAACCGCCGATGCCCACGCGGTAGATCGAACTGCCAATCTTAATTTTGGCCTTCTTCAGAACGTCCGGCATAATGACCTTGCCGCTCGTCGAGATCGCGAAGTCGGCGGCGCGAACGTTGTCGAGAACTGCGTTGAGCTCGGTCGATCGATAGTGAATGAAGTCGGGAACCCTGTACTTGTAGTGCTTGCCTGGCGTGATCTTTGGCTTCTTCGGTTCTTCACCGGTTAGCCGCTTCAACTCTTTCTTGATCACGGCCTCGGCAATTTGCGCATCCGATTTGGAGCGTAGATCCACTCCGTACTGCTTGGTCATCTGCTCGCGAAGCGTCAGTTGCTCCTTGAGCGTCTGCATCAGCAGGCCGGTGGCGGCAAGGTCGTTGACACAGTAATCCGATACGACGTCCATCTCGTCGTGCGTCAGCACGGCATCTTCGTCCACGGGCAGATATTGCATGCGCCTGCCGTGCATTTTGCCGTTGTAAATCTTGAGGCTGTTCTGCCCTGGCGCGATCTCGATCAGGTCGACGTGATCGCACTCGATCAATTGAAAATCGTAGGCGCGCGAGATTTCCCAGGGCTTGGCGTCCTCCTGAATGATCTCATTGGCGATTTGCTTCAGCGCTTTGTTGCTGAAGCCGGCGAGGGCTGCCGAGACATCGGAATATCGAACGGGATGGAGTTGAAGCGACGGTGCAATATTCGTCGAGCACCTGGCGCAGCTTCTTGCGATCGAGGACGCACCGGTCGGACTTCTCCAACCGAAGCACTTTACCGGTCTTGACCGATTTGAACGCCGCCAGGAAAGTAGTTAATGTACACTTCCGTGTCGAACAGCGCGGCATCTGCAAGCGACGTCTTCATGGAAGCAAACCCAACTGTCGGTTGTTTTTTGCGAATTCGCCGAAATGCTTGATCGCGGCGACGTCATAGGCTTTTGCCCCTTCAATCTTGTCGACGAAATATCCGAGCTTGCCGGCGGCCTTATTGACCTGAATTTGAACGAGATATTTCTGTAGCTTCGGAACCACGAAACCCCTTTAAATCCGCTCGTGTTGTTCTTATGGAGACGACGATTGCGCTGGTCGGAAGGTGTGCAGTCGCGCAACTCGACAATGGCGTTGTGGGAGCGCTCTCCGTGGCGATGATCGAGGTCGTCGGTCGGCCAGTGGCCATGCGAAAGCGCCCAAATCACGCGGTGAACGGTCGAATAGTATTTGACTCCGTCGATCGCGAAGGCGATCTGCAAATGACCGAGACCGTTATCGTTTCCGGCCTGCTTACCTGCGAATCGCTTGTTCCAAGCTACAATTCGATAATGGTCGACAGCGCGCCTGCGCCAGAACAGCAGGCCGCGCTTCGCATCACAGCGGAATAGCCGCTGCAATACTTCGACCGATACTGCTCGCTCGTTTTGTTGTCGGGACCGTTTCATTGGCCGATGTGGTCAGAGAGAAAGAGGGGTGCCGGTTTCCCGACACCCCGAAGACTAACCGAGAAGGTCTTCAACGATAGCTGGTCGACAGAACGCGTCGCTTCACTCGCCACCCTCACGAAGACACACCGGGATGGCTATAATCTCGGCGTTCGCCTTGGCGAGCCGTCGTTTTTCAACGATTTATACCTTCACTGCGTCGATCTCGACATCCGCGACCCCGACAAAGCCGATGAGGCCTGGGGCGCGTTGCTCGAATTGATTCCGGAAGCGCGTTCGCTGCCATCGGTCATCTCGGGATCGATGGGCGAGAGCCGCCATCTGTATTTCCTGACCGATCGACCATTCCCGTCGAAAAAGCTGCGCCACTCCACAGAAAAAATTATCGGAAAAGACAAGAAGGCGCATTGGGCCTGGGAGATCGAGCGCTTCGGCACCGGCAAGCAGGTCGTCGTGCCGCCCTCGATCCATCCGACACCGGCAAGCGCTACAAATGGGAGCGGAATTGGCCTGTGGATCTCGTCGAGCTCGGCGTCGGTCCCGTCATTCCCGCGTCCCGGGTCGCCGGCTGGGAGCCACCGAGTAGGGACGAAACCGACGTCCGGACCAACGCGCTCGGCCTCTCGGTCGCCGAGGCAAAGGATATTCTCGCCGATTTGCCGACCGACACCTGGCGCGAGGACCGCGACGGCTGGTTGCAGGTCGGCATGGCGCTGCTTCACGAGTTCAACGGCAGCAAAGAGGGCTTCAAGGCCTGGGCCGAGTTCTCGGCCGCCTCCGACAAATACGATCCGGAAGATCAACGGCGAGTTTGGCGCTCATTCCGTCAATCGAACAAGCCCGTTCGCATGGCAACGCTGTTGTCGGCCGCGAAGGAAGTTCGATTGATGAACGCCTTCTACGATCTCGGCGATGAAGATGAAATTGACGGGGACGATGCCTTGGTTAAGCCCGGCTAGGAGCCTGTCCCTATAATGGACTTAGGATTAAGCGAAGCGGGTTCTGAAGCTTTTTTTGGGGAGACAGGTTCTCCTCAGCGTGCGGCGGCGAGTTTTGCGAGGTTGTGGGCGATGCAGATCATGGCCCATTCGGCTTTGACCTTGTCGATGCTGCGCAGGAGGAACTGGCGGAAGCCTC
>NZ_JAACFS010000042.1 GCF_029051645.1 Bradyrhizobium sp. CSA112 | reverse complement strand
AGCTGCAATTCCCGAAACTTATCGGCCGAGGGGATCCGCCATTGCGGCCTGAACGACACGTTCCAAATTCGATTGCGACCGTTCGGAGAAGACTGAACGCTGCTCTCGTGTCTACACTATCTCGATGCCCTTGTTGCATCAGGGCAATCTCAAGTCAAAGCAGCTATCGAAATTTATGACGCAGTAAGATTAGAGCTATCGCGACGTTCGAGAAACGGCCCGCTCGCAAGCCTTCCCGTCCGGACGCCCTGGGAGACTGGCCAGCGTTCGGCGAAAATGCTCTGGCCAAGGCCGTGCAACGGCAACTTGAGGCGTGGGCCGATCTCTGCAAAACCGGCCTTCAAATAGAAGGCCAAGCTGCGGTTGCGGCTCCACGTCGGCTGCCTCGGCGCCCCCAGTTCAAGCTGACCCCAGCCTTTTACCGTCCCCAGGCTCACGGCAGCCTCAATGAGGCGCATCGCGATCCCAGACGATCGCTGGTCCGGCACCACGTAGAGTTCGGTAATGATGCCGTAGGTTCCGCGCGCAAAAAGGGCCGCGCTTTCCGACAACATGATGATGCCCACAGGACGAGCCTCCGCGAAAGCCAGAAACCCATAGACGCGCTCTTTTATGAGGAGGTCGACAGCAAGCTGGGTATCTAGTCCGGCCTGCACTTGGCCGCCCTCAAGTTCGGCAAGTAGGGCAGCAACCATGTGGGTTACCGTTGTGACGTCATCGACAGACACTTCGCGCGTGGTCACCATGTCACATCCTCGTCCAAGCTCAAGCAACATGCCAGCTAGTTCAGTAGCGGCGCCGGAGGCTGCTGCAGCACCCAGCCTGAGGCTGATACACCCTCTGGTTGAAATTAATATGACGCCTTAGTTCACAATGAGGTGATAAGATGTTCGTGTCGCTCCTGGCCAAAAATATCACAGAAAATCGAAAGATAACCTGTCGACCACATCGTCATGGTCGTCTGGAGCGCTCTCTTCTTTGGACCTGCGTGCCGCCCCCCACATCGGGGCCCTCGTGTTCGTGCTGGGACGTCGCAGGAGCGCGGCTGACCGTTTGCGAGCAGCCCCGCGCATGTCGATCTATTCTCCCCCTTCGTGAACAGCTCGAGCGGCTGGCCGACCAGCGGCATCTGGGCAGCGTCAACAAAAGGACGCACACAAGTCATTAACAAGCTCTGCGCGTAACGCGATGTCGAAGATGTTGTTGCGCATCATGAGCTCCCTGACCGGCATCATTGCTTGATAATCAATCCTCTCAAAGAATTTTCGAATGCGCGAGTCTAAGATGAACCATTTTTCGTTGAGAGGAGATACTCAATTTTTCTTAATTTCGCAGCAGACGCATTGTTTGTTGCCGTGCGGTGACGAACAGCGTGCACGAACTCGTTACCTAACGAATTCGTACAATTCTGCTCCCTGCGTGCGCGATTGCAAGCGAGCGGCTCTCCTGTTCCTCCAACGACAATTGTCTCCATTCTGTCGAAGCGATTTGCGGCCACCTATCGCATGGTCGCTGAAAGCCCTCTCAAATCGTCGCCAGTCCGCGCTTCGCGGCATCATCTATCGTCCACTTGAATCACTTGCGTTTGCGACTTCGTCCGTTTGTTGAAATATTCTTCTAACGCCCCCGCCGACATCCACAACACGCGCGTCCTGTTGTGCTCAGTCGCCTCGCGAATAATAGAGACATCGCGTTCCGAAATATTATGAATAGACGGCATCGAACAAAAAATATCTCGGTTCGCGCGGGAGCAAGGTCTTCGGCCGTCCTCTGGCGGCCAAATGGTGCAGAAATTCAGCGATTTCCGCCCCTATTGCGCAGGATCAATTAGCCGTAGCCCGAGCGATGCCAATTGATCGGGACGGACTGATACAGCAGGTTTGCGGAAATGCTTGCAAACGCGCATTTGGGGGAGCCCGCATCTGTTCATCATCTCATGCTCGATACTGTGGTCGTCGGGCGGTCAGCCTGGCCCTTTTCCAGACCTCACGCGATGTCCGGGCTGGAGCCCGGAATACGTATGATTGTGTTGAAAAAGTCCTTGTTCGCTGATGACTGAAAATTCTCAGGACCGCTGGTGCGTCTATCTCGCTGTGAGATGAGGGACCACATCAATTACCCAAAAACGATCGCTGGCGCTCGTATTGATTCTGCAAAGCCTTGCAGCGGCTGAAATTGCCAATGCGCGACACTTGCGAGATTTTCGGAGCCCCGCGATTTTCGAGTTTTTCAACACAATCCGTATCAAAGCGGAAGTCTGCGGACCATTCCGGATTTATAGGTTCACGTCCCTGATCCTGCTTGGTCGTTGGGATCTACGGATCGAGAACGTTTGCCATTTCTTCGATATGGGCATCGATCCGGCTGAGGACCTGGGCAGGCACAACATCGCGTTCTGGAAGAACCGACCACTTGTCGCGCACGGTCGCCGCCGTCTCGGCTACGGCTGTCACCACTGCCCCTTCCGGAAGACGACTTCGATTTGCGAAGTTGCGCCAGCGCTCTGGAGTAAGCGCCTTGAACGACTTTTCGCCGGCAAGGCTCAGCGCCATACCGTCCTTTGGGATGTAAGGAACTGTTGAAAGCACGTCGTAGACAGGCGACAGCGTTGGTGTCCGTCCGTCTCCGGGATACAGCAGCGACCAATTCTTGAGATGCATATCACCGTTCCCGGTGACCGCGGTGAGTGCAAGGCGCCGAACAAATTCGATGGCTGAATCAAAGGAGACGCCGCTGTTCAGCGCTGCTGCGATATTATGATAGGCTGCGCCAATGTATTTCTCCGACGGATAGCGGCCAAAGACCTGTGCGAAGTCTTCCATATGGACGCGCGCTCCGTCCGCGCCGCGGTCGAAGCGGCGGACAAGCAGCACCTTGCCCGTGGACATGGTGTTGAACTCTTCCGGAATGCCGGCGAACTCCTTCTTGTCGACGAGTTCGCGTGCCGGCACTTCCATCCCCAGCGCTTCCGCCAAGGCGAGAACTGCGAATTCGTTTTCCGAAAGCCCGATGTGAGTGAGCGAGGGAAATTTCGCGATATATTGCCCTTGCTCGCCGTCTACGGCGAGTGTGATCCCACCTTCCTTTCCTGTGTTCTTCATGACGGAAAGCTTCATCTGCACACCGGCAAGCGAAAATCGCGCCTTTTTATTGCCCTCCGCTTCTGGACCAGTTGGAATGGGGATACCATCACTCGGCAAAGCGCATACCGCTCCTGGCAGGTTGATCCCCAGCGCAGCCAAGAGATCGAAGTCGTTTCCTGGTCTTACTGACGCCGCGTGGTGCTTTTCCATCGCCTCGCGCAGCTTCTCTTCGGGCAGCAGGTTGGCAAAGAACGGTGGCAGCGCGCCGCGTATGGGTTTGGGATCCCGGCGAAGGCTGCCGTCCGCTGAGCGAAGCGACAGGCTGAAGATTGGCGGGTTGTTTAAGTTCCGGTAAGCGGGCAAAAGGTTGAACGCATTGTAGTCGCCCGGCGTCCGCACGAGCGTGCCGACTGGAAGATCGTTCAACGAGATATCGAGCGACTGGATGCGCTCTGCCGCGAGAACGGTCGGACTCATGCGCCTTCCTCCTCTTCAACGTCTGACGTGAATGCGGGGCGATCATCATCGTCGGCGGCGGGCTGCAGCATCGACTGAATAGCGGGCACCATCGCCTGCGGGATCAACATCATTTCCATGCCAAGGGCGCGGGCGACGTTGACGAGCGTCGTTGCACGGGCGGCAGCGGCACCGGTTTCAATGTCCCGATAGCGGGGTCTGCTGATGTTCGCCCGAATGGCGATTTGCTCCTGGGACAAGCCAGCGGCCATGCGCGCCTTTCTAAAGTGCATGCCAAGATCCTTGAGCAAGGGGTCTGGGGCGGAGGTCATGATATGTTCCCGGATCATTTTGCCAGCGGGTGATACGTAGACAGATCATTTCGATCGGTCAAGATGAAACGTAAACGAATCTTTCGGATAGGAAATGATCCGTAAACGTATCTATCGAACAGTTTGGCTTGGGACGGTCAGTCGCACAGGTGCTGGCGCTCGGAAGGCGGGTGAAACGAGCCGGCCTCGGTCAATGGCCCGATCTGCCATACTCGCCGCATGCTGCTGCCGCTGATGATCCGGCCCTGCAGGACTAGCGCCCCTCAGGGAACACCGTCGTGCGGTCATGGAATTCCGGTGCCCTGAGGTGGCGCTGTCGTCGCTTGACCCGGGCCTCCGCGGGAAGGACCTGAGGTGCCACTACCACTTCGGCTCATCGCACAGCTCACTTGCCCCGCGCCCGGTCGATCTGCTGTTGCACCCAGCCATCAAATTCAGAAAGCGCTTCGGTGATAGCGTCATCCAAATAATCCATCTGCCGGTTGAGATCATCATGCGCCGCGGCTGCGCGCAGCCAATTCGTCTCCTTTCCGATGAGATTCGCCTTCTGCCGCCACTTAACAATGGGCACAGTCGAGTACCGTCGCTTCCACGTCGCCATGAGACGCGTTTTATGGCCCTGCATGAACGGCGCGTCCCATGGAATCCAAATGTTCTCGCCACTCTTCTTCCGAAGCGCGGAATTATGATCGTATGCAAATTGGAGATTTTCCAGCGTCGCAGCCGGCGGTGTCTCCCATCAAGATCACGACTGATGTAATTGAAGTGCTTTTCGATGCGTCCGATCCGCTGCATCAGTTCGGTCTTGAGCGACATTCCCCAACGTGGCGCAATCCGACGTGATACAGTTCATTACGATAGGCATGCGCTATCGCAATGAAGCGTCTTTCATCCTCCGTGATTGCATCCACATGCCTCATTACGGCCAGCTTCGGCTCGAAGTAATCACCCGTCGCCTCGCGACGCATCTTGGGACTAAGCGGAGTCTTATCTTTTCGGCGCCGTGGGCAGCGTATTGCACGATCGGTGAATGAGCAATTCCGTGGCGTTATCGATCAGGATCAGCGCGAAGCGGCTGTGGATCGGCTGATCGACGGCAAGTACATTACAGAGAAACCACCATAGATACCACGATATGCCGAGCCCTGGACATCAGACTGCCAGAGTTGCCTGTCCGCTGCGACGTAGTAGACGCTGTTCGCGTCGGCTCTCGATTGCTGCGGATACTGCAAGTTCTTGTAGGTGCTGTTATTGAAACCGGCGCCCGCCCGCAACCAGGTCTCGGGTAAGCCCGGAGCAGCTTTGTTCTTGTAGCCAATTTCATCAAGCAAAAGAATGCCCGCGTTGGCCGTGCTCCAGCTTAAGCCGGTGGGATTTTCGGTGATCTGCGCATACTGACCGTCTGGACTGATTGAGCGCTGGATTGAGACCTTGTCATATAGGTGATCATCAAAATTGTACTTCACGTTGAGAGCTGGCGTAGGCGCGGCATTGTTGCTCATGCCAGCTTGATACAAAATATTCGACGAGGGGGCCAAAACGCTTGCTCCTGCGTTCCCTCCGACCAATGTGCCTGCGAACTCATTTACATTTCTGAGGTAACCCATTTTGAGTTCGAGTTTCCTGTCGAAAAACGTCTGGTAATAGGCCAATGTATTGAGACCCACTCTATCTGGCCCTCCGGGTTTCCATGTCCAGTACTGCTGCTCGGCTCCCACGACGATCTGACCATCGGGAATTCCAAAGCGGCTGAGATCGTAGGTCACAATCATGAAATTTACGGTACTAAATGTCGGATTCTGGCCCATATATAGCTGATTGGCGGTGGTGGCACTGGCTGCATTTGGCAGTTGATTGTCTACGAGGCTGATTACTGTCCCGCCAACGTAGCCGATCCCGACCTCTGCCAGCGCGGATCTAACGCCGCCTTTATCGTGATCTATCGTATCGGCAGGACCAGGGATATTGAGCCACATACCTTTTTCGCGGAGGTTCTCGAACTTTGCGAATGGGTCGATCTCCTTTTGAGTTCTGTTTTTAGCAATTTCATCCGCACTGTCTCGCTTTGCGGAAGGCAAACTGGCAGTTTGTGCTAGCGCCGAATTACCGACGAGAAGCGTTGCTCGTTTGAGCTGGCGGCTTCGGAATTTTGTGACCGAATCGGACTCCATCTCAATTCTTCTTTTAGCAACCTCATCTGGAATGTCGCGTTTTGGCTTAGGCCCATTGGCAGTCTGTGCCAGCGCCGAACTGCCGACGAGGCTCGCTGCCAGGGAGAGTGCGATAGCCAGCCCTCTGTGCTTCGTAGTTGATCGAAAGCTGACAACGTGTGCCGCAGCCGTCGCCACGACAAAGTAACCATGCATAGTGAACTCCGCGTCCGCATTGCTAGTCTTGAATGGATTACGCTCCGGCCTGATTGGCCCGGAGCTGACCCCCAACCTTCTAATGTCTGAAGGCTCCGGGGCTGATGCTTGGCAGCAATCGGCCCGTCTATCTCAGCGATACCCGCTGAGCCTTCCCGACCTCGTCACCGGCCGCCACGCGATTGGCTTTCGGCGACGCACGTGTCGAGCACGCCATACCGCGGCCAAGCCAATCGACTGTTCCAACGCAGTTCTGTTGCGCTGCCTCGGTGTCGACAGCGGCCGGCTCTATTCGGTGCCTTCGCTCGGCGAGATAGTGGCGACGGGCGGACGGCGCCGCCACCAATACACTGCGAACGACCCGCCTCTTCCACCACAAGCATGAGGATTTCGGCCGTGCAGCATTCTGATCGAAGAAGACGTCTCCTTCGAGAAGATAGCAGTCATCAGAAAGCAGGGCTCGCGCGCCAGCGACGACGCGTTGGCTCCATGATGCTTCACTGGCATCGCGGTAGCCGACAGACGAGGCAACTGACAGGCCCGAAGCCGAGAGACCGTTGAAACCTGTGCGCTCGGCGATCGCGCCAGAAGGTCCATCATGGGCTCGCATAAGAAAGGAGAGATTGCGGTTGGAGCCGATTTGATAGCCGCAGATGCGTTGGCACATCCATCAGGGCCGTTGGAGCGGCCAGTTCTATATTGCATCCCAGTTCCTTGACGTGTGACCCGCGCGACCTTTATTAACCGCCGATTGCCATGTGTCCGTCATCTCCTCCAACTGCTAACGTTGGTAGTTGACTGGGTCGCAAGGCGTTGCCTGTCGATGCACGGATCGTGGCTGTTTCGCTGCTCGGGGTGAGGCCCCTCGGCGACTAGACGAACTCTGGCGACGCTGGCATCGGTCCAGTGGAAATCGGGCGTCGGTCACTCGTGAGCGCTGCAGCCGCTCAGCTCTTTACGCGCCCATCTCTCGGCGGAAACGCAGTTAAACCGCGATTTGTTGATCTGCATCATTAGCGTCGTTCTCAAGCGACGGCTTTTAGGGGTTGCCCGGATCGGCCCAGGGAAGAAGTTGGCCGGGTTCATCGTTCGGGTGACCATTGACCATCATCCTCAGGATGTCGGTGACGTAGGCGAGAGGACCGACGTCATTGATCTTGCAGATTTATGCCGACCGCCGGACTCGCCGAACGGTTTGTTTTCCCCAAGATTTTTCTGTGCAATTGGGCTCGACATAGTTGGCGTTGTGCTCCGTATTCGACTGCGCAGGCCAGGATAGCTTGAAGAGTAATTGGGCATGAGCCGACTATTCCGGCGCGTGAAGAGTGGAGCCACGGGCAGCTCGTAGAGCTCTAAGTGGCGCGTCTCGTCAAGGGATGGACTTGCGGGCCACGGCAAGTGGCGATGACTAGCTCGATACGAGCCTGAAAGATAATTCAGGAAATAACGACTGGCTCGCATTCGGTGCCGGCAAATGGAAGATTGTTCGCAGGCTTTTTCTGAATGCGAGGAAATGCTGCGCCATGGCCGATGAAGACGAGAACTATTGCTTTGCGGTGGCGCTATGATGTAGGAGCCGGCCATGCGCAAAAAGTGTCACATCGAACCGATCATAGGACTGGATGACCAAGCGATGAGGGCAACGTTGCGGATAACGATTTGTCGATGGTCGCGGCTCGCTGCAGCTCTTGACCATCGTGTGATAGCGCGTCAACGAGAAAAGCCAACACAGACCCGGACATCGAGCGAGGGACGATGGAGATGATGGATCAAACGGCCGGTTCGGACTTGCCGCCGGTATTGCACACGTCGTCGAGACGCGTTTCGTGGCTTTTACTACTCGTGGTTGTCCTCGTTGGCCTGTGCGCTGCAGGAGCCTATTTTTGGACCAACGTCGGACAATTTGTCGAGACGGTGGCGGCCGCCCGTGAAGTCGCCACAATGCCAAGCTTGTCACCGGAGGACCGGGCGGCCCTGTCGGAGATTCAGTCGGGACAACAGAAGGCTAGCGACGAGCTCGCCGAACTCAACCGCAGCATCAGTGCCCAGCTGGCCGATTTAACACGAATCTCAGATCAAATCGCAGCGCTGACTTTACGAATCGACTCATTGCAGAATCCCGCACCCACGGCTTCTCCTCCTCATGTTCCTCGTCTGACGCCTGGCCATGCCGTGTCGGAGCCGGCCAAGACACTCGTGCGCTCGTCGAAACCACAAGGGCCGGTTTCCGTCGGGGGCGCGCCACTGGTCTCAGGACCGAAGCCTGACGAGCCTTGATGACATCCCAGAGTGCTACAGGCTAGTCCAGCCCGCCACCTGCTCTACGCGGTTGATCGTTTCTTGCAAAGCTGGGCCTGCCGGGCGATTACGGTGCCCAAAGCTTACGGCAGTGCCGGGGTCTCCAACGTGACGCTCGCCGAGCGGCGTCGCCATCGTTGCCGCAGCCGACGGCAGTCTGGATCAGATTCCACAGAAGCATTTCACTACATGGTCGAGGCGCCGTCCTGTTAGCGACGAGCGGTGATGCTTTTGGATCCGCTCACGCTGCTTGTTGTGCTAATAGGGTGAACGGTTGAGATAAGCGTCGAATGCGGCAGCAACAGCGCGAATCACAAAGCGGTGCTCCTGCCTCACGCGGATGAAACCCTTTTCGATGTCGACTACCCCGTCCTCGGCGAGCATCGACAAGCGTTCAGCTGATTCGAGAAAAGGGATCGCATAAACTCCGTGGGCGGCACAGATTGCCGGCACGTCGGCCTCCAGATCGCACATCAGCCGCTCGATGATCGCGGCTCGGACGCGGTCTTCATCGGTGAGACGGTAGCCATTTGACGTCGCCAGACGGCCAGCTCTGATGTGCCGGCTGTAGGAGCCTGTTGCAACATCGTTCTGGACGTAACCGTCGCCGAGACGGCCGATGGCCGACCTGCCGAAGCCGATCAGGGTTTTGCAGGTGTCGGCCGAGTAACCCAAGGAGTTACGCCGCAGGCGACCGGCTTTCTGCGCCAGCGCGAGCTCATCGTCCGGCAAGGCGAAATGGTCGAGCCCGATTTGGTGATAGCCGGCGGCGACAAGCGTATCGGCCACGGCCGCGGCCTGTTCGGCGCGGGCAGCGTTGTCCCCGGCAGCGCTGCCTCATCGATCAGGCGCTGACGTTTCATATACGAAGGAACGTGCGCGTAGCCGAAAACCGCAAGCCGGTCCGGGCGCATGGCCACCGCCGTCGTCGCGCTCTCGACGCAGGACTGCACCGTCTGATTTGGGAGACCGAAAATGAGGTCGAAGTTGATGCGGCTTATTCCGTGCTGGCGCAGATTTTCGACGGCAGCGGCCGTCTGCGCCTTACTCTGGACCCGGTTGATCGCTTTTTGAACAATGGGATCGAAGCTCTGCACGCCGAGGCTCGCGCGGTTCACGCCGGCTGCTCCTAAGGCTTCGGCCATCTCGACCGTGAACGTGCGCGGGTCGATCTCGACGGCGATCGCAGCCGTTTTCCTGAACGCGAAGCGGCGGCGCAGGAGTTCCATCAGGGCCAGGAACTCCGCTGGCTCGATGACGGTCGGCGTTCCGCCGCCGAAGTGCACGTCGCTCACGGGCAGCGCTTGCGGCGCTTGCTCCGCGACCAACCGGATCTCCTCGCGCAGCACCGACAAATAATTGAGGATCGGCGCAACCCGGCGAGTGATGGCCGTAGGGAAGCCGCAATACCAACAGATCGACCGGCAGAACGGAATGTGGAGATAGAGCGACACGGAGTCGTCAGCCGGCAGGCGCCTCAGCCATTTCTCACAATCCTGTGCACCGACAGCCGGGGAGAACTCCGGTACAGTTGGATAGATGGTGTACTAAGGCAGGCGGGCATCGCAATACTTTTTCAGGATTGAGGCCTGCAACGGTTACTATCCCACGCTTATATCAGCATCACCCTAACCGCTGCGCTCCCCTGTGTCTTTGCGCCATATCAATCGGTCCGCTTTAGCCGCGAAATCTGCGTTCCGTCGATGTCCATGCTAAGGAGACCGGTTAGCATGGTAGCGGGAGCGATAGCCACTCCCTGACACTCATTTAATGTTTGTGAGAAGAAGGAATTTATCACACAACTGATGTTGAGAGCAGGGCTTGATGTCGAGGATCGACGTGCGCGCCGTTCCGCTTCGAGTCCCATCCCGCATGTTCGGTCTGATTGATGCGCTCGAGGCGAACGAGTGCTTCATGAGGATCGCAGGGCGATCTCCTCAAAGCAACAACGAAATGGCAGAAGTGCGATTGCGCTCAACAGATCCGGGGCAATTGTTCGCCCGACAGCCAATCGACAATTCGCCCGCCACCAAAGCTGGTTGACATCTGCACAAACTGATGATTGTCGGCTACGGCCTCGCCGATATCAGCCGCATCGCACCCGAGCGGATGCGCCTTCATGGCTGCAAGCACGGCATCGGCCATGTCAGGCGCCACGATGGCAACGAGCTTGCCCTCGTTGGCGACATGTAGCGGATCAAGCCCAAGGAGTTCGCAGGCGGCGGCAACCGCCGGCTTCACCGGAATGGCCTCTTCCTGCAGATGGAACCCGAGGCCCGACTGATGCGCAATCTCGTTGAGCATCGCCGCAAGACCGCCGCGCGTGGGGTCGCGCATCACCCGGATGCTGCTGCCACCGGCCGCAACCATTAGGGCTACGAGATCATGCAGCGCTGCGGAATCCGAGACGATCTCGGTCTCGAAAGCGAGATTCTGGCGCCTCGACATGATCGCCGTACCATGGTCGCCGAGACTGCCGGAGACCAGCACGCGGTCGCCGACCCTTGCCTTCTCGGCGGAGAGATCGAGCCCATCGGCTAAAACTCCGACCCCCGTCGTCGAGATGAACAGGCCGTCCGCCTTCCCGCGCTCGACGACCTTGGTGTCGCCCGTGATGATGTAAACGCCGGCGGCGCGCGCGGCCTCGCCCATCGAATCCGCAATCGTCTTCAAATCCGAAAAGCGGAAGCCCTCCTCGATGATGAAACTTGCCGACAGATAGAGCGGACGCGCGCCGCCCATCGCGACATCATTGATCGTGCCGTGCACCGCGAGCGATCCGATATTGCCGCCGGGAAAGAACAGCGGCGAAATCACATAGCCATCGGTCGTCATCACCATCCTGCCGGCGCCAACATCGAAGGCCGCCTGATCGTTGCCGCGGGCGAGCCATTCATTGCCGAAGGCTTCGTGAAACAGGCCGGAGATCAGCTGCGCCATAGCGCGTCCCCCGGCGCCATGGGACAGGTCGACCCGTCCGTTCTTGATGTCGAGCTTGCGTTGATAGGCTCTCATCACGCCCGCCTCAACCGATAATCGCGAAACCGTCCATACGTCCATTGCGCGGCACAGGCGCCTTCCGATGAGACCATGCAGGATCCTATCGGGATTTCCGGCGTGCAGACGGTTCCGAACAGCTTGCAGTCAACCGGCCTCTTCACGCCGCGCAGGATGGCCCCGCACTCGCACGCCGGATTATCGGCGACGCGCACTTCGTGCATCGTGAAACGCATCTCGGCGTCGAATTGAGCGTAAGCCTGCTTTAGCT
The DNA here is from genome assembly GCF_029051645.1 of Bradyrhizobium sp. CSA112. GTDB lineage: Bacteria > Pseudomonadota > Alphaproteobacteria > Rhizobiales > Xanthobacteraceae > Bradyrhizobium. The sequence goes on along the minus strand of NZ_JAACFS010000042.1, from coordinate 50,279 downwards.
TTAGTCCGCTATGGGGTACGAGCCCGAGCCCGCGCCATTCGAACTGGTCACGCAATTCGAAGATATCCGACACCTCTTCCTGGGCGCGCCGATTGCCTTTCCGAGTCACCGCACGGCTGTATTGGTTCTCCACCTCATGTCGGCCTTCGTTCACCTGCCGCACCAGCATCAGGATCGCCTGCATCATGTCGAGCGGTTCAAATCCCGCGATCACGATCGGCTTGCCGAATTGTTCTGCGAGGACCTCGTAAGGTTCCGTGCCGATGATGGTGCTGACATGCGCAGGCCCGAGGAAGCCATCAATTTCGACCCGCCCGATATTGCGGATATCGGGACTCTCGAGAATGCTGTGCATAGCCGAGGGAGTCAGCATGTGGTTGCAGAACACGCTGAAACTCTTCAGCCATTTCTTCTCGGCAAGCCGTATCATCACCGCTGTCGGCGGCGTCGTGGTCTCAAATCCAATGGCAAAAAAGACCACCTCTCGATTCGGCGCCTGTTCGGCGATCCGGATCGCATCGAGCGTCGAGTAGACCATCCGAATGTCGGCGCCGAACGCCTTGGCGCTCAGCAGGGATTTTCCCTGCGAGCCGGGCACGCGCATTAGGTCGCCATAGACACAGAGAGTGACCTCCGGCTGCTCGGCGAGCCTGATCGCCATGTCGATCCGGCTGGCGGGGAGAACACAGACGGGACAACCCGGCCCGTGGATCATGCGAACATTCGCAGGCAGCATATCCTCCAGGCCATAGCGGGAAATCGCATGCGTGTGCCCGCCGCAGAATTCCATGAACCGATATTCCCTTTGCGAATCGGCTTCGGCGCCAATCACACGCGCTAGCCCCCGCGCGATGGTCTTGTCGCGAAATTCGTCGGCATATTTCATGACTGGAGGTCCTGCCCCACGCTGCCCAGCTCCTGTAGGAGCTGCAGCGTGCGCTTGGCTTCCGCCGGGTCAATTCTAGCCAGGGCATAGCCGACATGGACAAGGACGTAGTCCCCCACCGCGAGATCGTCGATGAACGCGATCGATATCTCCTTGCTGATGCCGTCGATGGACACGATGGCCATGTCATCAGAAAGAATTTTCGCGACCTCAGCTGGTACCGAGAGACACATATTAGGCTGTTCCTTCCAGGGCTGACGGCCGTTCTGTAATCTGCAGAGCGGCTATCCAGGCTTGTCCGAGGCTCAAGCCACCGTCATTGGGCGGAACCTGCCGTGGCAGCAGCGGAGTGAGGCCGGCCGCAATGCAGCCGCGCTCGATTTCATCCGCGAGTACCGCGTTCAGGAAGCAGCCGCCGCTCAGAACGACGGCGGTAACGCCAGTTGTCCGCGCCGCGCGCGCGACCCAGTCAACGCAGGCAGCGGCAAACGTGCCATGAAACAGCCCGGCTCCCTCCGTGGCGCCGACGTTGTCTGCAATCAAACGCGCAAACAGCGGGCGAAAGGACAGCACGTCGCCATCGATAATCCAGCCCGCTTCAAGCACCGCAGTCCGCCGCACATGCGCCTCGAGCTTCATCGCGGCTTCGCCCTCATAGCTCTGCAAAGTCGCGATCCCCAGCAGCGCCGCCGCTGCGTCGAACAGTCGGCCCGCGCTGGTCGTGGTCGCCACGCCGGGCTGATCGAGCAATGACGGCAGACGCTCGGCCTGAGGCTGTGCTGCAAAGCGCAGCGTGATTTCGTTTTCCCGTCCCAACAAGTGAAGTATTGCGCTCGCCATGCGCCAAGGCTCGCGGGCTGCGCGATCTCCGCCAGGCATTTGCAACGGCGCGAAATGCCCGATCCGTCGAAACCCGGCGCCTTCGCACAACAAGAGTTCGCCACCCCAGTTGCCGCCGTCGGAGCCATAACCATGGCCGTCGAGGAGAAGGGCGAGCGTAGGCCCGGCAAGGCCATGCTCCGCGATGACGGCCGCAGCGTGCGCGTGGTGATGCTGGACAGCGACCAGCGCGCGGCCGCTTGCTTCCGCAAAGCGGGTGGCCGCCATGTTGGGATGCAGATCATGGGCAATGACGACAGGATCGATGTCGAGGGTCGATGTGAGGTGCCGGATCGTCTCCTCGAAGAAGCGGAAGCCTTCAGCCGTATCGAGATCGCCGATGTGCTGGGAGACGAAGGCCTCACTGCCCCGTGTGACCGTGATGGTCGATTTCAACCCGCCGCCGACGGCGAGCACGGGCGGCACAGACCTCGCAAGCCGGATCGGTTCGGGAACATAGCCGCGGGCGCGACGAATGAATTGGCGCCGCCCCGCCACCACCGCCACTACCGAATCATCGGCGCGCGTCAGAATATCGCGATCATGGGTCACAATAAGGTCGGCGATGCCCGCGAGCCGCCGCAGCGCCTCCGCGTTGTCGATCGGGAGCGGTTCGCCGCCGGGATTAGCACTGGTGCTGACAATGACCGGACCTTCAGCCCCATGCCATGCACCTGTCGAACGAAGCGCATGGAAGATGAGGTGATGCAACGGGGCCGCCGGCAGCATCACGCCGACGCGCGACAGACCAGGGGCTATCGCCGGCGCTAGATTGTTGCGCGACGGCAGGAGGACGATCGGACGGGCGACGGATTCGAGCAGTGGGAGCTCGGCGGCATTAGCCTGCGCAATCTCGCTGACCTGCTCTACGGAACCAACCATGACCGCGAACGGCTTCTGGTCGCGCTGCTTCCTCCTGCGCAAACGCTGCACGGCGTCATGGTTGCGAGCGTCGCAAAGGAGCTGGTACCCGCCAACCCCCTTTATTGCGACGATTTGGCCGCCATCGATCCCCGCGGCAATGTCGTTGATCCCATGACTGAGCCGAGGACCGCATGTCGGACATGCAATCGCTTCCGCATGAAACCTGCGGCTCGCCGGATCGGCATATTCGCCCGCGCAGGCGGCACACATCGCAAACTCCCCCATCGCCGTGTTGCGGCGATCGTAGGGAAGCCGTTCGGCGATGGTATAGCGCGGGCCGCAATGAGAGCAGTTGATGAAGGGATAGAGGTAATGGCGCCTGTTCGGGTCGAACAACTCATCGAGACATTGCTGGCATGTCGCGGCATCGGCGACGATCCGCGTCGAGCCCCTCCCGTGTTCGCTGGCGCGGATCGAGAAGTCTTTCGCCGCAAGCGCATCAATCTCCTGAACGGAGATGTGGTCGATCCGCGCCAATGGAGGGCTTTCGAGTGGCAAAGCGGCCACAAACTCGCACGTAAGGTCGCCCTCAACCTCGATGATCACGCCATCAGGATCGTTGGCGACGAACCCGGCCAACCTATAACGGGTAGCGAGACCATAAATATACGGACGAAAGCCGACACCCTGCACGGCGCCACTGACGCGCACCCGCAGCCGCGTTCCGCCGCGGATGATGGCGTCGCCGCTCGCGCTCATGGCAATGCGTCACCGACGGGACGCCTCTGATTCGCAGCCTGCTTCCAGATCCAGGCGTAGAGCGCGGCAAAGCCCTCGCCCGTACGCGCCGAAACCGTCAGCACCTCAATGTTCGGATTGACGCATCTCGCATATTCGATGGTCTTGGCTGAATCGAAGTCGACCACCGGCGCCAGATCAATCTTGTTGATCAGCATCAGCGACGATGCGGCGAACATATACGGATATTTGAGCGGCTTGTCTTCACCATCGGCGGTCGAGAACACCACGATCTTGCAGGCCTCGCCGAGATCGAACGCCGCGGGACAAACTAGATTCCCGACATTCTCGATGAAGAGAATACCGCCCTTGAGCGGCGGCAAGCGGCGATAAGCCTCACCGACCATCGCAGCATCGAGATGGCAGCCCTTGCCCGTATTGATCTGAATTGCGGGCACGCCGGTGGCGCGAATGCGATCGGCATCGTTCGAGGTCTGCTGGTCTCCCTCGATGACACCAACCGGGCGGCTATCCTTCAGTTCGGAGACGGCGCGGACGAGCAGCGAGGTTTTGCCGGCGCCCGGACTGGAAACAAGATTGAACACGAGCAGGTCATCGGTCAGGAAGCGCGCGCGGTTGTCGGCGGCGATCCTATTGTTCTTGCCAAGGATATCGCGCTCGATCCGAATGGTTCGCTCGCTGCTCATACCTGCGATCTTCAAGCCGGCCGGATCGGCACCGCAATCCACAAGCGCCCCTCCGCCCTGAGCATGTTGATGGCTATGACCATGATGGTGATAATGGCCGTGGTGATGGTGGTGAGAATCATGCACGTTTTGACCGCTATGCACATGATCACGGTGGTGACCGTAGTGATCATGCGCATGATCATGGTGATGGCCCTGGGTTTGCGCACTTTGCGCGTCGGCGCGTTCGATGGAGGGCGTTCTTTCGCTACAGCCACATACGGTACACATCAATCGACCTCCAGCTCTTTCACCAGCATCTCTTCGCCCCCGGTCACCTGCAGCTGATAGCTGCCGCAGCAGGGACACGGCTCATCGCGCTGCGCAATCTCAACACTCCTCGAACAGGCCATGCACCAGGCGACGCCAGGCAATTCGATGACCTCAATAACTGCGCCATCGGCGATGGTCCGCGCGGCAACGGCCGCAAAGCAGAACTTCATCGCTTCGGGAGCGACATGGCTGAGCGCCCCGATCTCCAGACACACGGTCTTCACCCTGGAAAACGATCGCCGGCGCGCCTCCTCCTCGACGATCTCGACGATGCCCTCACAAAGCGCCATTTCATGCATCGCCAATTTCGCGAAAATTGAGAGTGAACCCGACGCAAGGGTCGAACGATGCGACCATCGAGCGAACCGCACCCAGTCCCCGCGGTTTCGCGGCCAGCACCGCGCCTAGCAGGCTGCGGACAAGCGGTCCGCGCGCGTGGAAATTCCACTCGGTTGGGGCAAGAAATTCCAAGCGCAACATCTGCCCCTGACGATCAAGCTCAACCGCGTGATAGAGTCGTCCCCTTGCGCATTCGACCGCGGCCGCACCACGGCCCGGCCCCAGCCTGTAGCTTTCGACGATCCCATCCTCCGCTGTTTCAACATAAGCACTGGAGCGGAGCCAAGCGTGCAGTCGCACGATTTCTGCGATCCTCGCCTTCAGCCGCTCGGCCGGCCCCGACCGGCCTAGCGTGAGCTGATCACGCATCATTTGGCGCGCCCACGCACCTGTCTCGGGAATGCGGCCCTCCAGGTCGGGGCAACGGCAAAATCCTGCATCATCCGCGAGCAGCCGTTCAATGACGCCGCGGTCGTCGGCAACGGACAAAAACGAGTGCTGCGTCGGCATTGGGTTCAACGCGTCTTCCTCGAGAGCCGCGATGCGAAGCGCGAGTGGGTTACCGAGTGTCGGCGCGCCGTCTTCGTTCGTTATGCCAAGCGCTGCCAGCGCAATCGGAACCCGCGCTGTTGCCTCGCGTCGAACCTGGCCGCAGCCGGGCTCTGAGCTGTTGAGAAGTGCCGATACCCCCTCCATCAGGGCGCGGATCGCTGCGGCGCTGGTGGTATCCAGCGCGAAATGCCCGACAAACAGGCCCCGCAGCAATTCCGCTAGCCGCTCGGCAACGACCATGGCGATACGATGCTGCCGCGTCGCAAGGCTGATGTTTTCGCCGCGCGCCGCCTCGATCGCGGACAGGAATGCCACCTGGTGCGCGGCGGCACACAACGAGAAGATTCGCGGCAGCACGTTGAGCAACGAAGCGGCCGGCTTGCCGGCGAATAGCCGCGCCAGTGGCGGCCGGGCGCACGGCGGAATCTCGACCGCGGCAATTGCGTCGCCAGCAAGCGATACGGTAACATCGATCTGGTTGCGGACGGCGAGGCTCATGCGCGCCGCTCCGTCAGTACACCGTGCAAGAAATGCCGGCGGTCGAACGAACTGATATGTGGCGCATCTGTCCCATGTGACGCCGCGCGATTGGCCGGCGACATCAGCGCCGCGAGCGCTGCTTCGGCGGTGGCGCGCGCGGACGCCATATCCTCGAACTCAAACATCGGCGAGAACAGTGAGTAGCTCGCGATCGAGCCCACGGGCACCAGGTCGCTGACGGTGAATTCGATCTCGCCGGCCGGAAATCGCAAGCGCAGGTTCGATCCCGGGCCCGGAGACGATTGCGAAATGCCGTCACGCATGGGTGTGACCACGTTCATGAACCAGGGCGTGACCATCATGCCGACGATCCTGCCCTCGCGCGCGCGAAAGGCGATGGCTTCGACGCTCAAGGCCTCGTTGAAGATCGGCAGGTCGCGCATGGTGCGATCCGCGATATCCCGATAGGCTGCCGAGAGCATCTCGCCCCACGCCGACGCATCGGCGTGCATGCTCGTGCGGGAATGCTGTTCGCGGTCAGACGTCATCTTCAATCGCCATGAACTTCGATTTGGGCGCATCGCAATTTGGACAACGCCACTTTTCGGGCAACCCGGCAAAAGGCGTTCCCGCTGCAATCTGCGTCGCCTCATCCCCCTCAGCTGGGTCATAGACGATCCAACAGATGCCGCACTCCATGCGCGAGCCGTCTGCGATATCCTTCCGGACGCCACAATTCTCGAAGCTCGTCATTCGAAGTAAGCTTTGATGATTTCTTGCAGGCGTTCGGCGGAATCCCAGAAATCTTCCTCGGCGGCCAACGCAGCCGTTGGCACGCCGCCGACCTCCAGCGTATCCAGAATGATGGTGTCCATGGCATTGAAGAACTGCACCGACCAGACGTTCCGGATGCCCGTCGCAAGCACTCGGCAAGTCCCGTAGCCGCGCGAGCTGAGCTGGATCGGCCCGTTGCCGACGCTTTGCTGCAGAAACGCCTGGTCGACCGGGCTCATCGGCAGCAGGGTGAAGTTGATGATCTGCGAGCGCATGTCCGGCCGCCAGGCCAATGCCCGCTCGCGGATTTCCGCGAGCACCGGCAGCACGTTCATCGCGCCGTCCGGTGCCGCGCCGATCATGAGATCGCTCGACGTCAGGTCGGTTGCGGCGCGCCGCACGATCTCCGGGATCGCACCGACCTCGACATATTCGTGTGCGGCGTCGGTCTCGATGCGCACGCGCCAGATTCCCGCAAGTACCGATTCCTGGATTTGCGCCACGCGGCCACCCGGCAGCGCCACGACGCCGGCGAGCTCGCCCTCCCCAAGCACGTCCGCAATCAGCTTGCGCTCGAGATCGCTGAGATTCCCGAGCCTGAACAGCTGCGTCGGCACGTCGCTCTTCTGGCCGGCAGCGGCAGCCGCGACGGAAGACAACAGCGCGATGGCACTCGGACGGTTCCTTGCCAGCTCGATGCCATTGACCGAAGCGGGCCTCGCGAGCGCACCCGCAGCCGTCAGCCCGCTATGGGCTGAGTCGAGACTTTCCGCGGCGATAGGAAACACGCTCATCGGCTGCTCGCATTTTCTCGGCGGTATGGGGCGCGACCCGGAAACCTGTTTCATGATACGACGTTCCGTTGGTGTGCTGAGGGACGATGCTCAGACGCGCCATTGGCGCGCGGGCGATCAATGAGCTTCGCAATGCGATCGATAGAGATCTCCCGGATCTTGGCGATCATGACGAGTGTCTTTCGCTTGTGCGACGCTTGCGGTCCCCACCTCGGACAGATGGAGCCGCGTCAGATCATGTTTCCCGGGCTGAAAGTCCATCAGCCGCCTCTCTGATAATCCATGGTTCTGCTGGATGAGGTGTAGCAAGGCGCGTGCCAACCATTGCTCTTTCGCGATTGCGTTCCCGCTCGGATCAGCACCTGCTCGACATATTCCACGTGAAGCTCGTTTCGGCTGCAAGTTTGGCTTCTGATTGGCAAAGATGGGCAGGCAGTGTCCGGGAGGCGGCGCCAGGCTAGCGCAGGTGCTCGGGCAGTTGCGGCTCTTGACCGATCAAGTCCGCAAAGAAACGATCACAATTGTCGTCATTGAGGGCCGCATCACGGCCCTCAAGCGCGTCCGCGATAAGCCGCGCTTCGTCGTCATCCAAGAGCCGCACCGCGGTATCGATATGGACAAGCACTTTGGCACCGACCGGCGGCTCGGAGAGCAGCATGACTGAGACGCGCCGCTGTTCATTGGCATATTCGCAAAGCGCCGACATGCCGTCGGTCTCAATAATCGTCATTGGCAAGCCAAGGCACATGGTAATCGGCGAGCCGCTAGATCGGCCGCGCCCTCCTCTCATACTTTGCATGGTCGATGTCGTTCGCGAGCAGACGCTCCGACTCCGGTAGCGGCGCGGTCCGCAGTTTTGCCGGAGAACCCCACTGCGCCAGCAGTTCGCAAGCCAGTTCGATCGCAGGCGCAATCTGAGTGCGCACCGGAGCGGTCAGCGGCCCGCCCCAATCCTCCAGATCAAGTGGCTGACAGCCGATTAGAGCGAGCTCTCGCGGGCAGCGGCCAAGCAGGTCGGCCGCACTTAAGACCTCCTGGAAACCGGTCTGATGCAGGCTCACCTTCTTGGCGCCGGTGAATTTCGGCACCTCCTCGTCTCGCACGAGCTTCAAGTGCCCGGGCGCGAGTCCATAATCGATGGCATCGAACGCGATCAGGCAATCGGCCTCCTCGAGAAAATTGACGAGGTAGAGCCCCTGCGTGCCGCCATCGAGCATGGTGACATTGTCAGGGACGTCGTAGCGGCGGTGGAACTGCTCCACCACCCGCACGCCGAACCCCTCATCGGCCCACAGGATATTGCCGATGCCGAGCACCAGGATCCGTTTCGTATTCTCCGGAGTTGGCATCTGCATCGTCCATCAATCGCGGAATTCGCGCTCGCCAGAAATGATCGAGGAGACGATGCTCTGGCGCGACACGATGTCTTCCCGAACCGCCGTATAGATGTGGATGAGCGCAAACGTCACGATCATCCACAGGCCGAGATGATGCCAGGTGTGGACGTCCTGGCTGTTCGGCCAAATCGAAAACACCCAGCCGAACAGCTTGTACTGCCAGCTGTCGTTGCCGGTGCCCTGCGCGTACAGCGCAAAGCCGCTGACGATCATGAACGCGATCGCCAGCGTAAACATGAAGAACATAGCGAGCTGGGCCAGCGGATTGTGCGCGACATATTTCTTCGGCTCGGCCGCAACGAAAGCGTACCAGCGAATCTCGTGCCACACCTCGCGCCAATAGCTCTTGCGCCAGAGCGGCACATAGAAAATCTGCTTAGCATGGGGGTTGCCCATGAACGCCCAGTAAATGCGGAAGAGGAAGCCGAGCGTGAGCACATAGCCTGCGGAAAAATGCGCAAAGCGGATATAGCCGAACAGGAAATTGTCGCTTGTCTCTCCCGGCATGGTCGGTATCGCACTGCCGATGAAATAACCGGTGAGGCCCAACACCAGGATTGCCGCAGCGTTGATCCAATGCCACAGCCGCACCGGCGCCTCGTAGACGTAGACGACGCCACGCTCGGCGCTGAGGCCGGAGCGTACCGCGTCGGCCGCGACAGCGGCGGTTAGCGCTTGCGGAGATTTGTCCAGCAATGCCGCCTCCCCTAGCGGACCTTGACCGTTGCCATTTCCTGGCCATCCGGCCCCATCACATGGGTCGAGCAGGCCAGGCATGGATCAAAGGAATGGATCGTGCGCAGGATTTCCAGCGGCTTCTCCGGATCAGCGATCGGCGTATCCATCAACGAGGCCTCAAATGCACCGATATTGCCGTTTGGATCACGCGGCGAGCCGTTCCATGTCGTCGGCACGACGCACTGGTAGTTGTCGATCTTGGTCTCCTTGATCTTGATCCAGTGCCCCAGCGCACCACGCGGCGCCTCAGTGAAACCGTAGCCCTTGGCTTCCTTCGGCCAGCTCTCCGGCTTCCATTTATCGACGTTGGCGGTAGCGGTGTCACCCGTTTTGATATGCGCCATAAGCTTGTCCTGGAAATAGCGCATCTGGTGCGCGGCCCATTGGCATTCGAGCGCACGCGCCGCAGTGCGGCCGAGCGTCGAGAAGAGTGCAGCGAAGGGCAGATCGAGCGTCTTCAGCAGCTTCTCGGTCGGTTCCTTGAACTCCGCTTTGCCTTGCACGTAACCTATGATGTATCGCGCCAGCGGTCCCACCTCGACGGAGTTGCCGCGCCAGCGCGGCGCCTTGATCCAGGAATATTTGCCGCCTTCGTCGAGCTCCTTGATGTCGGTCCTGGTGCCCTTGACGTTGGGCCCGAGCTGGAAATTCGGCTCGGTGATACCATCCCAGGGATGCAGCCCCCTGGTTTCATCAGGATATTTGTACCAGGAATGAGCGACGAACTCCTGGATCTGCTCGGGATCGCCGTGATCGATTGGCAGGACTTCGCTGAAATTGCCATTGAGGATCACGCCGCGCGGCTGCTTGAGGTTTTTCGCGGAATAATCATTGGCGTTCTCGGGAATGTCGCCATAGGACATTATGCTCTTAGCCGAGAGACCGCCGCCATAGAGCCAGTCTTTGTAGAAGGAGCCAATCACGGCAACGTCGGGCAGATAAACCTGCTCGACGAATTCGATCGAACGGCAAATGATCGAGGATACGAGGTTCAGCCGCTCCATATTGATGGCGCCCACTGCACCGGTACCATCGACATTGATGGCACAGGCCACGCCACCGACCAGCCAATTCGGATGCGGGTTCTTGCCGCCATAGATGGCGTGGATCTTGACGACGTCCTTCTGGAAGTCGAGCGCTTCCAGATAATGCGCCAAGGCCATCAGGTTCGCTTCCGGCGGAAGCTTATAGGCCGGATGCCCCCAATAGGCATTCTTAAAAGGGCCGAGCTGTCCTGATTCAACGAACTTGGTGAGCCTGATCTGCAGATGCTTGAAATAGCCTGGCGATGATAGAGGCCAGGACGAGACCGATTGCGCCAACGCAGAGGTCGCCTTGGGATCGGCCTTGAGGGCGGAAATCACGTCGACCCAATCCAACGCGTGCAGGTGATAGAAGTGCACAAGATGATCATGCACCTGCAGGCAGAGCTGCATGATATTGCGGATCGAATTAGCATTCTCTGGAATGGTGATGCCCAGCGCGTTCTCCACCGCGCGCACCGAGGTGAGCGCATGTGTGCCGGTGCAGACGCCGCAAATCCGCTCGGTGAACGCCCAGGCATCGCGAGGATCGCGTCCACGCAGGATCGTCTCGATGCCGCGCCACATAGTTCCGGATGAGACCGCGTTGCGGATCACATTGTCGGAATCGAGATTGACCTCCACGCGGAGGTGGCCTTCGACCCGCGTCAGCGGATCGATGACGATGCGTTTGCCGGAATGGTCGAGTTTGAACCCATTGGGTGTCTGGGCGCCCATCGTTGTCCTTCTGAATTCGATTATTGTTCCTGAGCTACGCGGCCCGGTTTACGGGTCAGCCGCTTCGCGGCCGTGACCGCCGCGTGCGCGGCAACGGCTAGGCCGACCGCGCCGGCAGCGGCCATGCCGATCTGATCGGCGTTGGCCTCGATGCCGAATTGCCTGATGGTCGTCAGTCGATCGTAAAATGAGCCCTTGTCCCAGAAGCCGTCTTCGGAGCAGCCGAAACAGCCGTGGCCGGATTGGATCGGGAAGGAAACGCCGCCGTTCCACCGAACGGTCGAGCAGGCGTTGTAGGTGGTCGGCCCCTTGCAGCCCATTTTGTAGAGGCAATAGCCCTTGCGCGCGGACTCGTCGTCCCACCCCTCGACAAACTGGCCGGCGTCGAAATGGGGACGCCTGTAGCACTTGTCGTGGATGCGCTGGGAATAGAACATCTTTGGACGTCCTTGGCGGTCGAGCTCGGGAAGCTTTCCGAACGTCGTGATGAAGGTCACCAAGGCGGTCATGACCTCTGCGATGGGCGGGCAGCCGGGCACCTTGATGATCGGTTTGTTCGTGATCACTTTATCGATCGGCGTCGCCCCAGTCGGGTTGGGCTTGGCCGCCTGCACGCAACCCCAGGACGCACAAGTTCCCCAAGCGATGATCGCCATGGAATCTTCCGCCATCGCCCTGAGCTTTTCGACGAACGGCTTGCCGCCATCAATGCAGAACATGCCGCCTTCGTTCAGCGGCGAATTGCCTTCAACGGCAAGCACATACTCGCCCTTGTACTTGGCGCGGATCTCCTCGAGGATGGCTTCGGCCTGGTGTCCTGCCGCCGCCATGATCAGGGCGTCATAATCCAGCGAGATCATCGACAGCACCACGTCTTTGACCAGCGGATGGGCCGAGCGGATAAAGCTTTCCGAACAGCAGGTGCATTCGAGCCCGTGCATCCAGATCACGGGCACACGCGGCTTTGTCTCCAGCGCGTTGGCAATCTGGCTTGCCGCGAGCGGACCGAGCCCGAGGCTCGTTGCCGTCAAACTGCAGAATTTGTGGAAACTGCGACGCGTGATACCCTGACGTCTGATGACGCCGTAAAACGTTTCCGCTGCCCCGCCCATAAATTCTTCCCGAGATCTGTTATCGACGACTTGCCGACGATCGGGTAGCAAGAAGCAGGCCAAGCCGCGATGACAGCTGCGGCCGCGTCACATCAATTTCTTCTTTGGCTCGTTACTGAAGCAGCGCATTTCGATCAGCTATCTCATTCGCCTCCCACCACTCGACCCAGATCAGATCGCACGTCGCGATGCGTCCGGCGAGACGCGCGGGATGACTACAGATTGTCGAGAACAGTCAGATGTCGCACCTCCTGCGCCAATGGCTGGGAGAGCGGCATGGTCGTGCGGATCTTTTACCGTGTCCCAGCAATCGACGTGCCACCAAGCACGTTGTACGAGCGTTGCTTTAAGAGTGAAAACCATGTGCTTCGCGCCGCGGCGACGGAATACTTGCGCCTCGGCGTCGGTTTCTGGACATACGCGTATTCAACCGGACACGCCGAACACGCCACCACGGAGCATCGAATGACGATGGTCGTCTCTCGACGAGCTCAGTTGCCCCTTTCGGCGGCCGAGCGGGAAGTCAGCGTGGGAGGAGCGACGCTGCTACACATCGCACCAGCTTATAGTTATTCTCGCTGTTGGCCTGATCATGTCAGCCAGTGGTATCGCAATAGGTCGCCGCCGATTGAGCCGTAAGCCTGCAAAGCAGGTCTCTGCGCCGGACAGCTTGGCGCGCCCGCGACGACGCGCAGGATCCCCCGGCGATCGTTCGAGACATTCGGGAGCTCAGTTAGCTCGATGCCGACGCATTCGCGAGCCGGGCGATGTCGATTCCAGAACAGGGGCCGATGGCAACCAAGAATCCGAAGCTTAGAACTACTCCCAGGATGCGATCATGAGCTGTCCTCCTCCGCGGACAGCGTAGCTTCCGCGTTCTCCTGAACATGGCGTAGGGATCGGGGCACCAGCGGCGTCGGCATGGTCGAGTGGACGACCGCCACGCTCGCAACGAGTTGCTACTTCAGCGCGGGCGCCCATCGCCGTCGCATTAACGAGAGAGGGCACGAGCGCTGTCATGAGAAACTAGCGTGACGCGAGGCTACAAGGCGCCTTCCTTGCACGGCGGCGGCGCCGGGAGGTGTTGAGATAGGCATTTTGCTCCGGCTGTGATATTAATCCTTGGTCGCGGTAAAGCGTCCGCGGGCGAATATTCAAGATGTTTCTCGCATTGATAAGCATCTCGGAGATATGGGATGGAAGGGGAAGCCTTTCTTTGGTTGGTCCGGCATGCGGTCGTCGATTCTATCGAAGGAACGATCTCCCCTTCGGGCGCTCCGGCCGATCTCAGCGATCGGGCGCATTTGGAAGCCGTGCGAAGGCGCTTGCCGCGGGACGCCGCAAGCTATGCGAGTCCGTCTCAACGAACTCTCGATACCGCGCGCGCATTTGAGCTTGATCCAATCCCGGTGCCTGAGTTTCGGGAGCAGGACTTCGGGGATTGGACCGGCCGACGTCACGACGATCTCGCCGCTTTCGGAGAAGAAGGGTACGCCGAGTTCTGGAAGGATCCCGCTCGTTCAAGCCCACCCGGCGGCGAGAGCTTCGAAGATCAAATTGCGAGGGTTCGGGATGGACTACGTAAAATAGCTGCTGGTCCAGCAACGCTCGTCGTGCATTCCGGCACTATTCGCGCCGCGCTCTGCGTAGCCCTCGACATCGCACCGCAAGCAGCGTTGCGCTTTGTTATCGATCCGCTGTCGATCACCCGAATTGATCGGCTACGGAACGATTGGCGGATTGTGTCGGTCAATCAGAATGTCGCGTTATGAGCGATTCGGAACGCTGGCTTGCGCGAAGGTCGCCATGCCATTGTGCAGAGCGCATGCAAGCCGCAGGATCGGCAATGCGAGCGCGGCGCCCGATCCCTCCCCTAACCTGAGGTCCAGATTGAACAACGGCTGCACATTCAGGGCCTCAAGAACCAGGCGGTGCCCCTGCTCGGCCGATTGATGCGAGGATAAGAGAAAGGGCCGACACGACGGATTAAGATGCACCGCCGTCAATGCCGCGACGGACACGATGAAACCGTCGATCAGGATCGGGAGGCGACGCTGTGCGGCGGCGATGATCGCGCCCGTAATCGCAGCAGTTTCGAGACCGCCGACCGCACATAGGATGTGTTCGGGAGAAGCAGGTGGTCTCGTGAGACCATGACAATCCAGCGCTGCGTCAATCAAGTGCGCCTTCCGCGCACGACCGGCTGCATCGATGCCGGTCCCGCTGCCGGTCATCTGTGCGGCGCTCACGCCAAGCAAGGCCGCGGCGATGGCCGCCGAAGTCGTGGTATTGCCGATGCCCATGTCGCCAACGATCAGAAGATCAGGCTCTGTTGCGGCGGCGCGTGCGACCGCGCGCTTGCCGCAGTCGACGGCGAAGGCGACCTCCACCAACTCAAGCGCCGCTTCCTTGCTGAAGTCCCTGGTGCCCCGGCGCGGCTTGTCAGTCACGACGCCCGGGATCGGTTGTTCGGCGAGCGTTCCAGCATCGACGATCTCGAGACTTGAGCCCAGCTCGCCCGCAAGGACGGAGATCGCTGCGCCGCCCGACGCGAAATTCGACATCATCGCGATCGTTACTTCCTGAGGATAGGCCGATACCCCCTGGGCGACGATACCGTGGTCGCCTGCAAAGACGATGATCGGCACGCGCTCGGCCTGAGGCCGCTCCGTTTGTTGCAGGCCGGCGAGTTCGGTCGCCACTTGCTCGAGCCGGCCGAGCGCGCCGGCCGGCTTGGTGAGTTGAGCCTGACGGGCCAGCGCCGCATCGCGATGGGCGGTCGAGATGCCCGGGCACTCTTGATAGACCCACTCGGGTAGCATGCTGTTCTGCCTCTGATGCTGGCGTTAACGATACGGACGGGCTCTCGCCCGAGCGCGCTATGACCGGCGCTTGAGGATGTAACTGTCCATGATCCAGCCATGCCTTTCGCGCGCCTGCCGCCGCGCGGCGACGATGCGTGGGCCCTCCTCGGCCAGCTCACCTGACATGGTGATCTGGTCGGGCATGCCGAGATAGGCGCCCCACCAGATGTGCAGTCCTCCCGGGTCGAGCGACTGGAACGCCGCGCCGCCATCGAGCATGACGACCACGGTGTCCGTGCCGTGCGGCCAGCCGCCTTCGCGCAGCCGCCGCCCTGTTGTCACCAGAAAAGGTTCGCCGATGTCGTTCAGCGGCAACGAGTGCGCAGCGCAAAGCGCCTGGATTGACGTGATGCCTGGCACCACCTCGATCGTCGGCAACGGATCGAGCCTGCGAGCGATCCGCAGGCTGGAGTCGTATAGCGAAGGATCGCCCCAGATCAGCAGAGCAACGCGCCCGTCACTACCGAGATGGTCCGCAATTTCGCGCGACCAGCTTGCGGCGACGGCGTCGTGCCATTCGTCCACGCCCTTGTGGTAGTCCTCCTGCCCGGCGTCACGCACGGGCAGATCGAACTCGGCGACGCGCGTGCGACCGTTGGTGAGAACTCGCTCGCAAATGGTTCGGCGCAGGTCGGCGAGATCGGATTTCGCCGTGCCTTTGCGCGGAATCAGGACGAGGTCAGCTGCGTTGATCGCACGGATCGCGGCAAGCGTAAGCTGCTCGGGATCGCCGCAACCAATGCCTATCAGGAAGAGCGTTTGCATCTTGTCGCGCGCAAGGGGTGGCCGCGACTTGCGACCGCCCCCCACGTCATCTCTAGGCCGCGTTGTGCAGGCGATAGGTAACAAGACCGTCTGCGGTGATGCCCCGCATCGACTTCGCCAGCGCCAGCACGGCCAAATCGGCCAGCGGCTCGATCACGATGACGAGCGCATAGGACGCGGCAAAGGACGCGATGGCGCTAAGGTTCTCGGCCGCAAAACCAGCGCCGTAGACAGCCCAGAAGGCGACCCATGCCACAATGCCGGATTGATAGGCGGTCGAAAGCGCGAATGCCTGGCGATACTGCAGGTCAACATAGGCGGTGTTGCGGGGAATGATGCGCTCGGCAAGCGCTCGGATCGCAAATAGCGGCACCAACAGCGTGGTCACGTTCATGCCGTATTGCGGCAGATCCGTTGGCACAAAGAACAGCCCCTGAAACAAGAGACCGAGCGCCAGCCCGAACGCGGCCGGCGCCGCGCCGAAAAGCAGGAACAGCGTCGAGCCGAGAATGAAATGCACCTCCGAGACCCCGACCCGGAAATGCGGCAGCAACTCGAAAAACGAGAAGACCAGGACCGTTGTCGCGACGGTGCGCACCGCCAATGAAACGATCCCCTGCTCGCGCACTGTTTCGGCCGCGAGCTTGAGGGCGCAGCCGGCGGCGGCTGCCCCGGTCGCGTAACTCAGCACGAGCTTGGCGCCTGTAACGATTTCCGGTTCGATATGCATGATTTACATCCCTCCTGCCGTCACACCCGACGGCGTTGGCGTCAAAAACTGCAGGGCCGGTCTCCTGGCTCGCGGTTCGAAACGGACCTCCAGCCTTCCCGGGCTTGACGGCCCAGTGGCGGATCGGAGTCCCTCACCGCTTACAGTCGCGGGGGCGGCCGGGGCTTCAGGCGCCGCAATTGGGTCCGCCCTACCCCATTCCCGATTATGCTCCGGCGCTTTGCGCCGGTTCGAGCACCATGCCTGTTCTGTGTGCCCCTTCCGATGAGGCGGCGTCAAGTGGCTCGCGAGGGCGGACGACGGCATCACGGATACTCTCCCGCCAGCGCGCCGAACGCCGTCGTTGCAGGGCCGGCTTGCGCGAGCTGCTCGGCGAGCTTCGCGATCGTCGTGCGGACAAGCCGTTGTTCGGCATGGCCGAGAGACTCGGCAAACAGCGCCGCTGTGTCGGGGGCCATGCCGTGCTCAATCAGCTTCGCCGCGAGGGCCGGGAATGTGCGCTTGCCCATATAGACCACGGTCGCCGATTCCGGATCGGTGAGCGCTGCCCAATTGAGATTTGCAGGCAACTGTCCGGCGACATCAGCTCCGGTCACGAACTGGACGCGGCGCGAGGTGTGCCGTCGGGTAAGCGGAATGCCGGCGTGCGCTGCCGCAACGCAGGCCGAGGTGACACCGGGAATGATCTCGTAGCCGATGCCCGCCGCGCGCAGCGCCTCGATCTCCTCTTCAAGTCGCCCGAAGATGCCGGCGTCTCCCGATTTCAAGCGGACCACGCGGGCACCCGCGGCCGCGTAGTCGATCAGCAGCCGGTTGACATGCTCCTGTTTGGCCGAAGGCCGGCCCGCCCGCTTGCCAACCGCCACCAGATTGGCCCCGGGGCGGGCGTGATCGAGGATCGCGCCCGAGGCAAGGTCGTCATACAACACGACGTCGGCGGCGCGCAGACACGCGGCCGCCTTGAGCGTTAGGAGCTCAGGATCGCCGGGACCGGCCGAGACAAAGGAAACAAGGCTGCTCACGTATCCTCCGCAATAAGGTGGAAGAACGTACCGGTGACGAAACCGCGCCGCGAGCCGGTTTCCGCAACGACCGCGCCGGTCGCGTCGCGCACGACGGCCAAGGGTGTATCGGGCTGCGAGACAATCGTGGAGTAGTGAAATTCGTGGCCGCGAAGCCGTGCGCCCCGCCCATGCCCGGGCATCGGCTCAGTGAGCTCCGCGAGCCGGTAGCCCAGATGCATGCGGCGCTGGGCAAAACTGGTCTCCAGTCCGAGCAATCCCGTCATCTCGTGGCGTGCGTCGTTGGCGTCGGTCAAGGCGGTGCCCAGCACCATATAGCCGCCGCACTCGCCATGCACCGGCCGCGTCTCGGCAAAGGACTTTAGCGCGCGGCGAAATCGCGTGTTGGCCGCCAGCCGGCCGGCATGCAATTCCGGATAGCCGCCCGGCAGCCAGCAAACGTCGGCCCCGACGTCGGGACCTTCGTCGCCGAGCGGCGAGAAGGTTGAGATCTCGGCACCGGCGGCGCGCCAGGCCTCGAGCATGTGTGGATAGACGAACGAAAATGCGGCGTCGCGCGCCAGCGCGATGCGCTGGCCGGGTGGCTTGACGTTTTCACTGCGCGCGGCGAGCTGCGGTGACCAGGCGCATGCCGATTGTAGCACTGCGTCGAGATCGACATGCTCGGTGACGAAGCGCGCGGCTTCGGCGATCAGGCCGCCTACCTCTGCCTGCTCCTCGGCCTGCACCAGGCCAAGGTGCCGCTTCGGCAAGGCGATCGCGGCGTGGCGCGGTAATGCGCCGAACACAGCAATGCCTGTGGCCGCCAGTGCGCGACGCACAAGGTCTTCGTGCCGGGCGCTGGCGACACGGTTGAGAACGACGCCCGCAAGACGCACACCGGCACGGAAATCGCGCAGTCCCGCAACCACAGCCGCGGCGGTTTGCGCCTGTCCGGAAGGATCGATCATGAGCAGGACCGGCCAGCCCATCATCTCGGCAATATCGGCGGTGGCACCGATGCCCGAGACGCCCCGCGCGGCAACGCCATCGAACAGGCCCATCGAACCTTCAGCCAGAACGATGTCCGCATCCGCCGCGCGCGAGGCGAGCGCTTCGATCGCCTCGCGACGCATGGCCCAGCTGTCGATATTGACCGAGGCGCGCCCCGTGGCGGCCGCATGAAAGGCGGGATCGATGTAGTCCGGTCCGCTCTTGAAGCACTGGACCTTCTGCCCGCGATCGCGATAGGCGCGCGCCAGCGCCAGCGTCAGCGTCGTCTTGCCAACACCGGATGCCGGCGCGGAGATGACGAGGCTCGCCGCCATCACGATGCCTGCGGAAAGCGCGGCGTCGGCCCGAGGGGCCGATAGCGGCGGTCATAGTCGGCGGCATAGAGACGACTCTCGCTAAACTCCTCCGTACCTAACGTCCGGCCAACCAGGATGAGCGCGGTGCGCTCGAGCTCGGTGCCAACCGCCGCATTGAGGGTACCCAGCGTTGCGCGAATAATGCGCTGGTCCGGCCAGCTCGCGCGCCAGACGATCGCTACCGGGCAGTCCGGTCCGTAATGCGGCGTGAGCTCATCAATCACCTTGGGAAGCAGATGGATCGAGAGATGGATGGCGAGCACCGCACCGGTCGCGGCGAAGGCAGCGAGCCTTTCGCCTTCGGGCATCGCGCTTGCCCTGCCCGGCGTTCGCGTCAGCACGACGGACTGCGCAAGACCCGGCAGCGTGAGTTCAGCCTCGAAAGCCGCTGCGGCGGCGGAAAAGGCCGGCACGCCCGGCGTGATTGAATAGGGAATTTGCAGCGCGCGAAGGCGGCGCAATTGCTCGCCCATCGCCGACCAGATCGAGAGATCTCCGGAATGCAGCCTTGCGATGTTCTTGCCCTCACGATGCGCGGTGACGATCTCCGACATGATGTCGTCGAGTGACAGCGGAGCGGTATTCACGATCCGCGCTCCCTCTGGGCAGTACGCAAGAACGCCCTCGGGCACAAGCGAACCGGCATAGAGGCAGACGGGACAGGCGGCGATAAGATCGCGTCCGCGCAAGGTGAGTAGGTCGGCTGCGCCCGGCCCGGCGCCGATGAAGTGCACCGTCATTCACCGTCTCCTTCCGCGATCGCTGCGGTCGCAGTCCGATCCTGCGAAACCGTCCGCATCGAAATCAGGCGCGCTCCACGGCCTGCCACAGCCAGCGCCGCGGCTTCGGCCAGGGAACCCGTGCCAAACTTCACCTTGATGAATTCGGACTGTGTGGACGTGGCAATGCCGGCCAGCACATCGACTGGAACAGGTCTGATCGGCACGTTGAGTTCACGTGCCAGCAATTTGAGCGCGGCCGTTTCGGCCTTGTTGCTGACAGTTGCGACCGCCGCAATACCGTCAGGACCTCCCGCGGCGGCGAGCGCTTCGCGCAGCGCAGCAAGTGTGACGTCACGCTTGAATCCCAAACCTGCGATCTTCACCTCACGACACTCCATTGCACGACCGGCCGCGCCGCTTCCCAGGAACGATAGCGGCCGAGGCCACCCGCATGCGCAATCTCGACCCGCATCAACTCGCCGCCGTGGCGTTGGTGCAAGTCCGAGAGCAGCGCCTCCGTCTCAAGCGTCACGGCATGCGCAACTATCCGCGTTCCCGGCCCAATGAGCGACCAGACGGCATCGAACATCGCGGCGTCGAGCCCTCCACCCATGAAGGCGGCCTGCGGCCTCTCAAGGCCTGAGAGGATATCAGGCGCGGTCCCCTCGACGACCCTGATCCGATGTGTCAGGCCGAAGGCCGCCGTATTGCTGCGGATATTCGCTGCGCGATCGGCCCGCGCTTCTACTGCAATCGCCGTCCCACCACACAAGGCCCATTCCACCGAGATCGAGCCTGAGCCGGCGCCGATGTCCCACAGCCTCTCGCCCGGCTTCGGCCCGAGCGCGGACAGTGCGAGCGCGCGCATCGGCCGCTTGGTGATCTGGCCTTCATGCACGAACAGCGTGTCGGGGAGGCCAGAGCTGCGCGACAGGCCGTCCGATCCGCTGGCCTCCAAGGCGATGGCCACCAGGCCCGCACCCGGATCGGCCGTATAGCTGTCGGCGCGATGTGGCGTCACGGATTCGCGCGGGCCGCCCAGCGCAGTGAGAGTCCACAACCGTGATTCGCCCCAGCCGCGCGCCGTCAACCATTCAGCCAGATCGCCGGCCGCCTTGCCGTCGCGCACGAGACATATGATGCGCGCTTCGCGTGCCAGATGCGGCACCAGGCATTCAAATGGCGCTGCATGAAACCCAAGGCAGGTTACGGTCTCAAGGCGCCAGCCGAGCCGCGCCGCCGCCAGCGAGAATGTTGACGGTGCGGAATGGGCGATCCATTCGCCAGCAGGCAGTTTCTGCGCGAGACTGGTTCCGACGCCGTACCAGAACGGATCGCCCGAGGCGAGCACCGCCGTCGGACGGCCGCGACAAGCCAGCACGCAGTCCGTATCGAACGGTACCGGCCAGGGACGGCCGTGGTCGGTAACGCCTGCCAGCGCGAGATGCCGTTGGCCGCCAAAGACCATCTCGGCGTCCCCAAGCGCCTTTCGGCTTGCTTCGGAGAGGCCGGCAAGGCCATCTTCGCCAATGCCGATAATGGTCAGCCAGGGATTACCCATGATACGCGCCCTCATTCTGGGCGGGACGAGCGATGCCAATCTGCTCGCGAACGCTGCGGCATGCGCGGGGCTCGACGCGATCTATTCCTTCGGGGGCCGCACCCGCGCCCCTGCGCACCAGCCGCTGCCGACCCGCATCGGCGGCTTCGGCGGCGCGAGCGGCCTTGCCGAATACATTTGTCGAAAAGGAATCTCGCATGTCGTCGACGCGACTCATCCCTTTGCGGCCGAGATGAGCCGCAACGCGGTTGCGGCGTGCGAGGCAACCGGAACACCGCTTATCGCGCTCGAGCGCGCCGCCTGGGCAAAAGCGGCCGGCGACCATTGGGTCGAGGTCGCTGGTATCACCTCCGCTGTGGCGGCGTTGCCACAGAATCGCGCGCGGGTGTTTCTTGCGATCGGCCGGCAGCACATCGCAGCCTTCGGCACCAAGCCGCAGCACGCCTACACTTTGAGATTTGTCGATCCTCCCGATGGGCCGCTGCCGTTTCCGGATGCCGATGTCATCGTATCGCGTGGACCATTCACGCTCGCCGGCGAATTGGAGATGATGTGCGCGCGCGGTATCGAATGGATCGTTGCCCGCAATTCCGGGGGAACGGGCGCGCATGCCAAAATCGACGCCGCGCGCCAACTCGGCCTTCCCGTCATTATGCTCACGCGACCCGAATTGCCCGACAGGCTGCGGGCGGAAGACGTAGCCGAGGTCATGCAATGGCTCGGTCATCGGGCATGCCTCGGCGCATAGACCCAGCGACCGACGCGGCGTGTCGCGGAATTGCCGACGATGACAAGCGTTTTCATGTCGGCCATCTCCGGCTGCGCCTCGTGCAACATCAGCGTTTCAATTCGCTCCTCAGGCGTGCTGACAGCGTGCGCGAAGATCACGAGGCGTTCGCCGCAACCTGCCTCCTTCAGAACCGAAAGTGCGCGTCCAAAACCCTCGGGCCGGCTCGCCGAACGCGGATTGTACATCGCGATCGCGAAGTCGGCTTCGGCGGCAAGCCGCAGGCGCTTCTCGATCATCGGCCACGGCTTCAGATTGTCGGAGAGATTGATCGCGCAAAAGTCGTGGCCGAGCGGCGCACCGGCGCACGCGGCCGCTGCCAGCATTGCGGTCACGCCGGGCAGAACGCGGATTGGAAGCCCTTGCCATTGCGGCGAGGCCTCGAGTGCTTCGAACACGGCGGAAGCCATCGCGAACACGCCGGGATCGCCGGCGGAAACCATGACGACGTGGCGTCCTTCCGATGCCAGCCGCAAGGCATCGCCTGCGCGCTGCAGCTCCATGCGATTGTCCGACGGATGCAGCGTAAGCCCCTCGCGAGGGGTTACGCGCGCAACATAGGGCACATAGCCGAGTATGTCGGTCGCCATAGCGAGCGCAGCGGAGACTTCCGGCGTGACCAGCGCCTCGTCGCCCGGCCCAAGTCCCGCGATGGTCAATGTGCCGGTCATTCCGCTGCCTCCATCCGTCGCCCCTGCCCATGCACGAGCACGATCGCGAAATAAGGACACTCGGTCTCGTCCACTTCGTTCAGCCGCGCGACGCGCTCGCCCGGCATGGTGCCGCGTTCGATCAGCCATGCCTCACCAAGGCGGCCGGCGGCCGCCAGCGCGCGGCGCACCTTCTTCAGGTTGCGCCCGGTCTTCATGATGACGAGCGCGTCGGAATTGCGCACGCGCCGTTCGAGCTCGTTTTCCGGCAGCGTGCCCATCAGCACCGTCATCACATCGTCGCCAAGGGCGATCGGCAGGCCGACCGAATTCCAGCAGCCGGCCATGCCGGGAATGCCTGCGATCACCTCGATCTCAACTCGACCCTGCAGACGCGCGTGCAGGTGCATGAAGGAACCATAGAAATAGGGATCGCCCTCGCAGAGCACGACGATATCCACTGCACGGGCGAGCCGCGCAAGACGCTCCGCCCACTCGTCATAAAAGCCGGCAAGGAGGCGAACATATTCCGGATTATCGAAGGCGATCTCCGTGGTGACCGGATATTCCATTGGATATTCGCAGACATCCTTTGCCAGCATGCCCTCGACGATACGCCGGGCCTGGCCAGGGCGTCCCTTCTTCCGGAAATAGGCAACATGCTTGGCCGCACGGACCTCGCGATCGGCGCGCACACTCATCAAGTCCGGATTGCCCGGCCCGAGGCCGCAGCAGATGATACGCCCCATGGCTATTCGCTCCGGCTTGCCAGCGCATTCACGGCGGCGACCGTAATCGCCGAGCCGCCAAGGCGTCCCTCGACCGTCAGCGCCGGCGCGGGCGGATCTATCATCAATGCGGCCTTGGCTTCAGCCGCGCCGACAAAGCCGACCGGACAGCCAATGATCGCCGCCGGCCTTGGGCAGTTGCGATCCTCCAGCATGTTGAGCAGGTGAAACAACGCGGTCGGGGCATTGCCGATGGCGACGATCGCGCCATCCAGATGCGGCCGCCACAGTTCCAGTGCTGCGGCTGAGCGGGTATTGCGCATGGACTGCGCGAGCGAGGGAACCGCGGGATCGTCGAGCGTGCAGATGATGGCGTTGCCGGCCGGCAGGCGCGCGCGCGTAATTCCCTCCGACACCATGCGCGCGTCGCAGAGGATAGGTGCGCCGTTCTGTAGCGCGGCCCGCGCGATACGCGCCATGCCGGGCGTAGAGCGGATGCAGGATTCGAGGCCCACCATGCCCGCCGCATGGATCATGCGGACGACCACCGGCTCCTCGTCGGCCGAAAAGCGCTCAAGGTCCGCCTCGGCACGGATGGTGGCGAAGGATTGACGGTAGATCGCCGCACCATCGGTCTCAAAGATGTGCGGCATCAGCGCGCTACCGTTAGAACGGAAGGATCGGCGATCATGCGGGCGGCGCTCAGTCCACGCAGGGCGGGCGCATCCCGCGTCGAGCCGCCCCGGACGAGGTCAAATCCCTCGCGGGTCGCAACCAGGGTGAGAGCGGCAGACCCCGAATGGGCACAGCCCTTGGCACAGCCGGAGACATGAAGCCTACTGTCCGCGGCAACATGCGGCGCAAGCGCCGCCGCAAGTGCGCGTGTATCGGCATGCGCTTCACGGCAGGCGGGTGCACCGCTGCAGGCGACCACGCGCAGGATCGGATCATCGGCCTGCGTGATGAGGCCCTCGCAGCGGGGCATCTCGTGCAACCCCTCCAGCAATATCATCCGCCATGGCGTCATCCGCAATCCTTGCGCGCATCCGGCGAGATAGGTGAGCGCGGCATGTGTTACCTGCCCGAAAGCCGCGCCGACCATCGCGCCTTGAGGATGAAGTTCCGGACGCGGCACCGCGATCATGCGAGCCGGCTCGACGTGGCCACGAAGCGTGTCGGGCAGTTTTGCGCCAGCCCCGATATGCGCGGCCATCCGCCCTCGCCCGCCCCTGGCTCCGCCCGAGTTGACGAACCATTCGGCAAGCGTGAGCGCGACCTCGACGGCGTCTGTCCGCGAGACCGGACGGCCATGCTCCGCGCCGTCAGCACGCACGATCAATTCTCCCGCGATGCTGCGCTCGATGCGGATATCGGCGGAGGCACTGGCCAGCACACGCTCTGCCCCGCAATCGACGGCGAAGCCGAATTTGGTCGGCAGGTCGGGCGGTCCCATCGCAAGCCCCCGTTCAAGCTCTGCGGCGAGCGAACAGGTATCATCACTTGCGCTCCAGAACGGGGTAACCAGGATGTTGCGCCGCGCTTCCGACTCCGGATCATTGTCGATCAGGTGCAGCCGCGAGAGTTCCTCGATCAGCGGCCGATGGCCTTCATCACTGACACCCCTGATTTGGAGGTTGGCCCGGCTGGTCAGATCGATCAGGCCGTTGCCGTAGCGCGCGGCCAGCGCCGCAATCCCTGCCGCCTCTTTCGCATCGACCCGGCCACCATGCGGCCGGATTCGAACCACGAGCCCATCGCCTGACCGCATCGGCCGCAAGGCGCCGGGGCACCAGCCCTTGATCGCAACGGTGCTCATGAGGCCTCCCGCAGCGCGGCCGCGATCGAATTGCGTCGCGTTCTCCAGAGCGACGCTTCATGCAAACGGGTGAAGCAAGTTTCGATCGCCGAGAGCGCCGCCGGATTCTCGCGCGCCATGAACACACGAACGTCGTCATGGCCGAGCGTCGCGTCGTAATAGAGATCGAAGAGATGCACCGGCACGGCGTCCGCAAGATGGGCGAAAGCGGCCATGTGCTCGAGTGTTGCGGCTATTTCGGCGGCACCCCGAAAGCCGTGGCGCATCATGCCGGCGATCCATGCCGGATTGGCGGCGCGCGCACGCACGACGCGCGATATTTCCTCGGTCAACGAGCGTGCATGCGGCTGATCCGGACGCGTGGCGTCAAGGTGATAGAGCGATGGAGCGGCCGTGCCAAGCCGTGCCGCCGCGGCCGCAACGCCCGCCTCATGCACGGCATAATCTGCGGCCAACAGCAGGTCCGTTTCCGGCAGGTCCTGCGCATGGACGAAGGCATCGGCGGCGACGAGCCTCGCCTCGATACCCGCGCGGTCAGGCCGCATCGTGCCGTCGGACGCGATCGCCCAGGACGAAGCCGAAAGCCAGGCTTCACCGGCCGCCTCGCGCGACTCCTCCGTGAGGACATCCGGCATCGATGCCATACCGACGCCATACTGCCCCGGCCGCGGTCCGAACACGCGCGCCGCGCAATGACGGTAAGGATTGTCCTCGCCCTCCTCGTCCCGTTCGGAGAGGGCTTCGGTTGCCGCCTCAAACAATTGTGCAAGACCTGAAAAGACGTCGCGAAACAGCCCTGACACGCGAAGCGTCACGTCGATACGCGGGCGGCCGAGCGCCGCCGGCATGATGATGTCGTAACCCGTCACCCGCCCCGAAGCATGGTCCCACCGCGGCGCGATACCTGCAAGATGCAGGGCCATCGCGAAATCCTCACCTGCGGTGCGCATGGTCGATGATCCCCAGAGATCAACCAGCAACCCCTTCGGCCAGTCGCCGTGATCCTGCAGGTGACGCCGCAGCAATTCCTCGGCAAGCTTGATCCCTTGCGCATGCGCCGACGGCGTCGGCACCGCGCGGGGATCGACGGCGAACAGATTGCGTCCGGTGGGCAGCACATCGCGGCGCCCGCGATAGGGCGAGCCGGCAGGCCCCGGCGGAACGCGCCTGCCGGAGAGCGCGCCGAGCAGCGCGTCCTTCTCCGCCTCGCCGCAAGCCCCGCGGCCGAACACATGCAGGCCATCGCCGAACTGGCTTTCCTTCAGATCGCAGACGAAGCGATCGATCCGGGGAATGGCCTCAGCCGGCGCAGCCGACGCGCCAAGGCCGAGATCACCTTCCAGGCCCGCGGCACGTGCTTCATCGCGGATTGCTGCGATCAGCCGCTGGCGACGCGCGGGATCGAGACCATCGGCGGTCGAATATTCATCGAGCAGTTGCTCGAGCCGGCGCAGGCCTTCGGGCAAAGCGGCCCGCGCCAGCGGCGGCGGCAAATGGCCGATCGTGACGGCGCCGATGCGCCGCTTGGCCTGCGCGGCTTCGCCGGGATCGTTGACGATGAAGGGATAGATCACCGGCACATCGCCAATCAACGCTTCCGGCCAGCAGGTGGCCGACAGCGCGACGGACTTGCCAGGTAGCCATTCCAGCGTTCCGTGAGCTCCCATGTGGACGATCGCATCAATCCCCTCGCGCCTAAGCCAGAGATAAAACGCGACATAGGCGTGGCGCGGCGTGCGCGAGAGATCGTGATACTCGGCATCGCGATTGCCGATATCTCCGCGTTCCGGCTGGACGGCGATAGTCATCTTGCGGCGCCGGATCGCGGCGAAACGAAATTCGCCGCCGCGACAGGCTGGATCATCTTCCGGCGCGCCCCAGGCACTCGAAAGATCATCCTGCAGCCGGCGCGGCAGCCTGGCCAGCTCCGTGCGGTAATCGGCAACGCTCCAGGCCAATGCCTCCTGCAGGAGAGTTTCACCGAGCGCTTCTGTAGCTTTCACGTCGAAACCGGCAGCGCCGAGATCGGACAGCAGCGTTTCGACCGAAGCGAGTGCGTCGAGCCCGACCGCATGCGCGATCTGGTGCGGGCGGCCAGGATAGTTCGAGAGCACAATCGCCAGCCGTTTCTCGCCTGCCGGGCGGTTGGCAAGCCTGTGCCAAGCCGCCACCCGCTCGACGACAGCGCACACGCGTTCGTCGTCGGCCCTATGTGCCACGTGCGCGAATTGCAGATCGGGATCGCTCTGCTCCGGCGACTTGAAGCTGACGACACCCGCAAACAGCCGGCCGTCAACCTCAGGCAACACCACGTGCATTGCCAGATCACCTGGCGAGAGCCCGCGAAGCGATTCCGCCCAATCATCGCGCCGGGCTGTCGACAATGCGACCTGGAATATCGGACAGGATGCGGCATCGAAAGGCGTCGTGCCGTCGTCGGCGACCGCAGAGAAGGCGGTCGCATTGACGATCGCCGCCGGAGCGCATTGCTCGAAATGTCCCCTCATCCAGTCCGCCACACCGGCAGCCTTCAGAGAAGTGATGAATATGCCATAGGCATCAAAACCCTTTTGCCGCAGTGCTGTGATCAACGCGTCGATCGGGGCAGTATCCGCTGCGGTGAGATAAGAACGATAGAAGGTCACCAGCGCGCGCGGCCGCTGATCAGGATTTGGCAGCACCACGATTGCACCGCGATCCGGATCGTAGAAACCGATCTCGGGAATTTCGATTTCACCGACGACCGGCCCCGCGTAGAGGCCCGACGCCAGCGCGAGTTGGGCGAGTGCAGCCTGCGCCGCTATTGTTCCGCCCTTGTCGCACAACGCCTTCAGCCGTCCGAGCGTCGAGCCGGGCAATGTCGAGAGCGCATCCAGGCGCGGGTCGTCGCGACCATCGGCCGGAAGCACCGCAAGCGCGATGTCGCGCTGTTTGGCCAATTGATGCAAGGCGGCCAGTCCGTATGGCCAGTAGGATTCGCCGCCGATCAGGCGCACCAGTATGCCGCGCGCCTGCGACAGCGTGCGCTCGATATAGGTGTCGACCGAGAGCGGATGACGCAGCTCTGCCAAGTTCGCGAGCCTGAGCGACGGCAGACTGGCGCGGCCCCGCCGCCAGCCGGAAGCGAACGTGGCGAGATCGCTGTCCGAAAACGAGAGCACCACAAGGTCGGCCGGATCTTGGCCGAGATCCCTGGGCGTCGCGGTCTCCTCAAGACCGCGGCTCTCGCGAAAGACAACGTGCATCAGACACCAAGTCCCGCCCTGATGGCAGCCTCGTCGATATCGTCGTATTCACCGATCAGAACCAGCTTCGACCGCCTTGGCCGCGTGCCCCAGGGCATATCGAACTGATGTCGTACTCGCTCCCCGACCGATTGCATCAGCAATCGCATCGGCTTGCCCGCAACCGCAATATATCCCTTGGCGCGCAGCACGTTCTGTTCGCGCGCAAGCCGCTGGATCGATGCGACCAGCGCATCGATATTCGCGACTTCCGGGAACTCGACTACAACGGAGGCAAAATCGTTGTGCTCGTGCTCTTCCTCGCCGTCGTGGTGCGAGGGGCGCGCGGCGAGATCGTCTTCTGCCGCTGCTTCGAGACCAAGGATCACACGGGCATCGACCGCGCCGTCGACGACCGGCAGCATCAGCAGCACGCGACGCGGCATCTCGGCCGCGATTGCCGCCTTGGCCGCTTCAAGTCCTTCCGCGCCGACAAGGTCCGCCTTGGTGAGCAGCACGATGTCCGCGCAAGCGATCTGATCCTCGAATACTTCCGAAAGCGGCGTTTCATGGTCGAGGTTTTCATCGGCCGCACGCTGGGCTTCGACCGCGACAGGATCGGGTGCGAAGCGGCCGGCCGCCACGGCCTCCGCATCCGCTAGCGCGATCACGCCGTCGACCGTGATCCGCGAGCGGATCTCGGGCCAGTCGAATGCCTTGAGCAGTGGCTTCGGCAATGCCAATCCCGATGTCTCGATCAGGATATGGTCGGGCTTCACGCGTCGAGAGAGCAACTGCTCGATGGTGGGAATGAAATCGTCGGCGACTGTGCAGCAGATGCAGCCATTGGCGAGCTCTACGATGTTCTCGGCAGGACAGTTGGCGTCCGCGCAGGATTTCAGGATCTCTCCATCCACGCCTTCGCTGCCGAACTCGTTGACGAGCACCGCAAGCTTCCTGCCGTTCGCGTTGGTGATCAGGTGCCGGATCAGCGTCGTCTTGCCCGATCCGAGAAAGCCGGTGACAACGGTCACCGGGATCTTGGCAAGCGTTTTCATTCTGAGGCCTCCGGCACGGCGGCGATGGGTGGAATGCGCGCAAGCGACTGCTTGCGGAAGATCTCCGGCCGGCTGCGCCATGGCACGATGCCGTCGGGCGCCGCCGCATAGGCCGCGGCGCCAGCAACAACGTCCGGCGCGCTTGCGTCTGACAAGCGGCCGTACACATAGGACCAGCGCCGGGGACCGGAGAGCGCAATCGAGCAGCCTTGGCTGCAGGCGGATAGGCACTCGACCGGAACGACGTTGACGCCTTCCGGCACGCCAGCCTCGAGGATGGCGCTGTGCAGACGCGCGCCTGGCGCGGTTTCGCCTTCCATCAGCGTTCGGCCGGCACGGCAGGTGATGCAGACATGCAACGTAACGGTCATCGCCCCTTCTTCAAAAATTTTTGACGGAGGCGATGAGGCACACGAACCCGGAGACGCGAGGGTTCGCTCCCCGTCGCGGAACACCCCGTCCGCCGGTGGTCAATCTGTGCGCTGGCAGGTCTCCCGGCTTGCGGAGCAGGTTTCCCTTCGATCTCCACCTTCCCAACCCAAACGGGCCAGTGGCTCTTGGAGATCTCTCCGGTCACGGTCGCGGGGGCGGCTGCTTTTCGGGCTCAAGCTTCGAGGCAAGAGCCCTATCGCATTCCCTCTTCGCCTGTCGTAGGACAGGAACCAACGCTGCCTCACCATTTGCTCAAGCGTGCAACTTGTCAAGCCAAAGGAACGTGCAGATGATTTCCGAACCGGATGCCGCTGAGGAGGAAGCTGTCGTCGCCGAGGCCTCGCTCGATACCCGCCATGCGGCCAAAATGGCGAAGAAGAAGGCCGCCCGCGACCGGATGATGGCCACCAAGAGTGGAGAGAAGGGACTCATCATCGTCCACACCGGCGCAGGCAAGGGAAAATCTTCCTCGGCCTTCGGCATGATCATGCGGTGCGTCGCGCATGGCTTTCCCTGCGCTGTCGTGCAATTCATCAAGGGTGCGTGGGATACCGGCGAGCGCCGTCTCCTGACCGAACATTTTGGTGAACTGTGCCAGTTCCATGCGATGGGTGAAGGCTTTACCTGGGAAACCCAGGACCGCGCCCGCGACGTCGCTGCCGCCCGCGCCGCATGGGAGAAGGCCAAACAGCTGATCGCCGATCACGCCTTGCGCATGGTCGTTCTCGACGAGATCAACATTGCGCTTCGCTACGACTATCTGGAGATCGGAGAAATCGTTGAATTCCTCAAGAATTCAAAGCCGCCGATGACGCACGTCGTCCTCACCGGGCGCAATGCCAAGCAGGAATTGATCGACGCTGCCGACCTCGTCACGGAGATGACGCTCGTGAAGCATCCCTTCCGATCCGGAATCAAGGCGCAGCCCGGCATCGAGTTCTGACGAAGCAAGCGAGAATCCGATTCCATGGCGCGCGCATTGATGATCCAGGGAGCCGGCTCCGACGTCGGCAAGTCGCTCATCGTGGCCGCCCTTGCTCGCGCCGCGACCCGCCGCGGACATCGGGTACTTCCCTTCAAGCCGCAGAACATGTCAAACAACGCGGCCGTGACTATCGACGGCGGCGAGATCGGACGCGCACAGGCACTACAGGCGCAAGCCGCAGGCGTCGAGCCGCACACGGACATGAATCCCGTCTTGCTGAAGCCGGAAACCGATATCGGCGCCCAGATCATCGTGCAGGGGCGCCGCGTGGCGACGTTGCGCGCACGCGAATATGCCGCGATGAAACCCTCGCTGATGGCGCCGGTTCTCGAGAGTTTTGCCCGGCTGAAGGATCGCGCCGATCTAGTTCTGGTCGAGGGCGCCGGCAGCCCCGCCGAAGTCAATTTGCGGAGCGCTGATATCGCCAACATGGGCTTTGCCCGCAGGGCCGAGGTCCCGGTCGTGCTGATCGGCGACATTGACCGCGGCGGCGTCATTGCGCAGCTCGTCGGCATCAAGACCGTGCTCGATCCCGAGGATGCCGCCATGATCCGCGGTTTTGTCATTAACAAATTTCGCGGTGATCCCTCCCTGTTTGACGATGGCTATCGGCTGATCGAAACCTGCACATCCTGGCGGGGTTTTGGGGTCCTGCCCTACTTCGCCCGCGCCAACGAGCTTCCGGCCGAAGATGTCCTGGGGCTTGCCGGCGCGCACAAGCCGGGCAAGTGCAGAATCGCCTTTCTCGCGCTGTCGCGTATCGCCAATTTCGACGATCTTGATCCGCTGAAGCTCGAACCCGACGTGGACCTCGTGATGGTCCGGCCGGGAGAAGCGATCTCAGGTGACGTCACGCTGGTCGTCCTTCCCGGCACGAAGTCGACACGTGGCGACCTCGCCTTCCTGCGCGCCCAAGGCTGGGACATTGATCTCCTTGCTCACCATCGTCGTGGCGGTCATGTGCTCGGACTCTGCGGCGGATACCAGATGCTCGGACGCAGTGTGCAGGATCCGGAAGGTATCGAGGGACCCGCGGGAGAAACGCCCGGCCTCGGACTCCTGGACGTAACGACGGTGATGACGCCACAAAAGACTCTTACGCGCGTCACGGCGGTTCACGCCGCGACGAACCGGCCGATCGAGGCCTATGAGATTCACATCGGGCGCACCGACGGGCCGGACCGAGCACGGCCATTCGCCTCATCTGCTGGCGCACCGGAAGGCGCAGTTTCCAGCGACGGACGCGTGTACGGCAGCTATCTGCACGGCCTGTTTGCTTCCGACAGTTTCCGCGGCTCATTTCTCGCACGACTGGACATTCCGGCTACGGACCAGCAGTACCGCGCCAGAGTGGAGAGCGCACTCGACGCGCTAGCCGATCATGTCGACGCCCATCTCGACGTCGAAGGGCTGCTTGCGCTTGCACGCTGAGGTTGGTGATCAACGCGAGAGCGCGGCAGCAAACCGCGCCCATTCGGTCTCGTTACCCGGCAATCCCAGCCGCAGCCATCCCGGTCTTTGCCCAAATACGCGCGACCAGATCTGGCCCCGTGCGAGCCGCTCCTGCGCGGCACGCGCGTCGCCGGCCTCATAGAGCCGGAACAGCGGCGTGCCACCGACCAGTTGCCAGTCCTGCGATCGCACTTCGGCGTCCAGCCGGACGCCGTCGCGTGCCAGCCGCATGGAGGTCGCCTTCGTCCAATCGCGATCAAGCAAGGCGCGCCGTCCGATCGCAATCGCAGCACCCGAAATCGGCCATGGACCTGCCATCGCCGCCAGCGCCGCGACATCGGCCTCGCTGCCGAGCGCGAAGCCGAGCCGTAGTCCCGCAAGCCCGTAAAATTTTCCGAACGAGCGCAGGATCAACAGCCCCGGCCGTTTCGCCTCCGGTGCCAGCGACAGGTCGGGGACGGCATCGCCGAAGCTCTCGTCGACCACGAGTCGACCGACGCGCGGCATCAGCGCGAGCAGTTCGTTCGGATCATGGCGCTGGCCGTCTGGATTGTTGGGATTGACGACCACGGCGAGATCGGCACCCACCAACCCTTCGAGATCAAAAACCTCTGCCACGTCCCAGGCTGCGGCCGCAAGAACTGCTGCGTACTCGCTATAGGTGGGCGCAAGAATCCGCGCCCTGCCGCACGATGAAAGATTCGGCAACAATTGGATGGCCGCTTGTGCGCCACCAAGCGCCACGATTGGCGCCTTGGTGGCATACGCCTGCTGAGCAGCCTGATGGAGGGACTCGATGTCGGATCGGGAGGGCAGCGCGCTCCAATGCCTTGGCTCAATCTCGCTCACCGGATAGGGCTGCCGATTGATCCCGGTCGAAAGGTCGATCCAGTCCTGCGCACGCCCGCCGAAACGCTGCACGGCGAGATCGAGATTGCCACCATGCTCGAGCATAGCCTTCTCCGTTATGCGAGAGCCATCATCGCAAGCGCACCGGCCAACAGGACCATGGCGCGGACGTAGAGCTTCAACCCTTGCCAGATGTCAGCGGCAAGCGGATCGCGCGCGCCCTCGTTGAGCCAGGGTTCGTCGGCGGTACTTCCGTGATAGATGCGCGGCCCGCTGAGCCGTACGCCGAGCGCGCCGGCCATGGCTGCTTCCGGCCAACCGGCATTGATCGATCGGTGGCGGCTCGCATCCCTCACCATGCACGACATGGCATCCGAAGGCCGCCCGGCAACCAGCATGAACAGACAACCGGTGAGACGTGCAGGTATCAAATTTGCGAAATCGTCGATGCGCGCGGCAGCCCAACCGAAAGATCCGTGCCGCTCCGTGCGATGACCGATCATGGAATCGAGCGTGTTGATCGCCTTGTAGCCGATGATGCCCGGAAGCCCGAACAACGTCCCCCAGAACACCGGCGCGACGATGCCGTCGGAGGCGTTCTCGGCCAGACTCTCGATGGCCGCGCGCGCAATACCTGCCTCATCGAGAGCTGCGGGGTCGCGTCCCACGATGTGCGCGACCGCTGCACGTGCGGTTGCGATATCACCGGATTGCAGGGGCTGCGCAACCGCGGCCACATAATCATAAAGCGAACGAAGTGCGACCAAGGGCCATACCAGGATTCCCAGCAGGACGATGCGGCTCCATTCAAACGCGAGCGCGGCTTGAACCGACCATCCGATGCCGGCCGAAAGCCCAATCACGAAAAGCGCCACGACCGCGCCAGCAATCCGCCGGATTCCAGGCGGGTCGATGGACCTGTTGAAGCGAACATCGAGGATGTTGATCAGCCTGCCGAGCCAAGTGACGGGATGCCCCACGCGGGCGAACAGTGCGTCGGGCCAGCCCAACAGGGCGTCCACCGTCATCGCCACCACCATCGCTCCTGCAAAGCCCACGTATCGTCTCCCGTCCTGTCTGATCCTGATGCACAAGAATTCGGTATCAAGGCAAGCCCCATATCGCCTGATTTCACCTTTGTCTTTGTCGAAGATTGGTGATTAGTGCTGGCCTTAAGCGGAGGACGTCATGGCCATCATACTCATCACGGGCGGCACCCGATCCGGCAAAAGCCTACGCGCAGAAGTCCGCACCCGCGCTTTTCCGGAACAGCCCGTCTATATCGCCACGGCAGAGGCGCTCGATGAGGAAATGGGCGAGCGAATAGCGAAGCATCGCGCGCGGCGAGGAAAGGACTGGATCGAGCGCGAGGTTCCGCTCGATCTCGTGCAGGCCTTGATCGAAACCGATGGCGGTGGCGCAAGGCTGGTCGATTGCCTCACGCTGTGGCTGTCGAACCTGCTCCACGCGGAACGCAACTGGTCGCACGAGGCTTCGCTGCTCGCTGACGCGCTTGCCCGCCAGCGCAGCCCGGTCATCATGGTCACGAACGAGGTCGGGCTCGGTATCGTGCCGGATAATGCGCTGGCGCGCGCATTTCGGGACGCGGCGGGTATCCTGAACCAGACGATTGCCTCCGTTGCGGACGAGGTCGAATTCGTCGTGGCAGGATTGCCGATGAAGCTGAAGTAATGCCGCGCTTGGCGGAATTGCGACGCGTCGTCGGGTGAGCGCGAGCGAGTTGACGGTTCGAGGGATGAAGAAACATGCATCATTTCGAGCTTCTCAGGGGCATCGTCACTGACCTGAGAATCGCCATTTCGCTCTCCACGCTTCTGCCTCTCGGGCCGGCGACGCCGGTCAGCGATGGCGATGTTGCCCGCGCGAGCTGGGCGTTGCCAGTGGCAGGATTGCTGGTTGGCTTTGCCGGTGCGGCGGTCTACTGGATCGCACGCGAGGTGGGCTTGACGCCAAGCCCTGCAGCCATGTTGGCGCTAGCGGCCACGGTTCTCGTCACCGGCGCGATGCACGAGGACGGCCTTGCCGATACCGCCGACGGGCTCGGCGGCGGCCGGACGCGCGAGCGGAAGCTCGAGATCATGCGCGACAGCCGGATCGGTACTTACGGCGCGTGCGCGCTTATCGCATCGCTCATCTTGCGATGGAGCGCGCTCGAAACGATCGCCGAGCCAATGTCGATCGCGGCCGCGCTTTCGGTTGCACATGCGGCGGCGCGCGCCGGCATGCCCGCCTTCATGTGGCTGATTCCGCCGGCGCGATCGGATGGGCTTTCGGCCCGAGCCGGACGGCCGCCGGGGCGAAGCGCCGCCATTGCATTTGCTCTCGGGGCTCTTTGCCTCGTTTTCGGTTCCGGGCCGAGCAAGGCGTTGATCGGAGTGATTTTGCTCTCACTGGCCGGGTTGATACTGGCGTGGCTTGCCACGAGGCAGGTCGGCGGACAGACAGGTGATATATTGGGTGCGTTCGAACAGATTGGCGAGATCGTGGTTTTGCTGATGACAGCTGCCCTCCTTCACACGGAACCAGGACCCTGATGGTCGCTTTCGATGAAGCCTTTCGCCGGCAACTGCGCGAGCTCTTCGTGTGGCGCCGCGACGTGCGGCGCTTTCGTCCCGATCCTCTGCCGAGCGGCGCCATGGAGCGGCTGATTGAGATCGCCTGCCTTTCCCCGTCGGTCGGCCTGAGCCAGCCTTGGCGGTTTGTGATCGTCGAAGACAACGCAAGGCGCAGTGCCGTGGTCGAGGATTTCAGGGCCTGCAACGCCGATGCGTTGCATTCTTATTCAGGCGAACGCGCGGCGCGGTATGCGAGCCTCAAGCTCGCCGGTCTCGAAGAGGCCCCGGGTCACCTGGCCGTGTTCGCGGACAAGACGAACGATATGGGGCATCGCCTCGGGCGTGCAACCATGCCGGATGCGGTCGAATACTCCGTCGCCGCCGCCATCTGCTGCATGTGGCTCGCCGCACGTGCAGACGGCATCGGACTTGGCTGGGTGTCGATCCTTAACCCGGCTCGCATCCACGAGGTTCTTGAAGTGCCGGAGTCCTGGAAGTTCATCGGCTATCTCTGCGTCGGCTATCCCCAGAAAGAGTTTGATCGACCCGAACTTGAGCGCGCCAACTGGGAATATCGGCGATCGGCGAAGGAATTTACCACTCGACGCTAGCGCCCAGAATTTCAAGTTTCCACCCGGAGCCTTCGTCGCGTGTTAACGTCGTGTAGGTCAACCAACCAGGACTAACGACCTGGCGATTGGCCGAAGGGCAACGTTAGATTCCTCTCGGCTAGATATTGGCCCCACACTGGTTTGTCTGGCACTGCAGACCCGGGCCGCGATGTTTTTCCAGAGAGAGAGAGAGAGAGAGAGAGAGAGAGAAAATTTCCAGTTCCGGACGGCTGTGTTCGCTCGCAATACCCCGTGCGCACCTAAGAAGCGAGAAACTCGTTCGGGTTGAGGCCCCGGATCGGCGCGACCGATGCGGCGCCTGTTGCTGGCTGCCGTCGAAACCGGTGGGCCTCGCGCTTAAAGCTAGGCGCTAACCGACATCGATCGCCCAGCAATGATGGGTAGAGCGCGTGAGAAGCCACCCGCAGCCATCTACCAGAGTTCGCTCGCACGATGATCGATCAGTGTGCTCGCAATTCGACGGGAAAGAATAATACCCGGTCGCCACTTCAGCTGTACGAAGCCACAACTATTTGAATCAACGCACTTAGTGGTAATGCCATGCCTGTCCTTGACAAAACGCTTTTCTGCCGTCCCAGTATCGTTGCGAAGTAATAGGCCGGTGACAGACATCAACTAATCCGATGGGCCGTTCTGATTTAGCGATGGATTGGTGCGAGGACGCGGCCAACCCCTGAATTCATGGGCGTGAGTGAGATCAAATGCAAGATCTGCAAGCTGGCGCTCATACTCGCCATAGTAAAAAATGCCCGGCCCCCTTTCGGCGGCCGGGCGGAAGTCAGTCTGGGAGGAGCGACGCTGTTACACATCGCACCAGCTTCCGTCGGCAGAGGGAGGGTGCCGACGGTTCATTTACGGCGAGGGCATTCGCCGTTAACTTTAGCCGGGAAGGCCGATATCCGTTCCAAATGAAATCTGGCTTCGCTTCCTTCTGCTCTATTCAGGGAATTCGGCCCAACGCTGCGCGGGAAGGTCGACAACGGCGTCAGTTCTTCCCTCACGTAATCTTAGGACGGTCACCAAGATCATGCTTCTGAGATGGACCCACGGAAAAGAGGCTGTCCGTCAATGCTACACCCGCCGACTGATCGTCATCCACGACGGAAATGACGCCGAGTGTGTGCGGCCATTTGCACCAGACTATGCGCTTTTTCTATGCAGCATTCCGTAAAATTGGTGAAATCGATTGTTTTGATGGGATGCATCTATACTGTTGATACATAAAGACATGCGTTCAGCGGCCTTGATCTAAATCGCGTCGTTCGCGCCGGACGCTCTGATGACTAGCGTAAGCTCTGGCCTCATAGCAATCTATTCTATCAAGACCTCGCGGTGGCCGACTTTTTTGCGCGGCCTCGGCCCTTTTCCCACCTGCAAGGCCCGCTGCGGGCTTGCGCTGCTTTTACGGATCAGCCAGGGCACGCCGCGGAAATCTCACAATTGCGCGTTTAGGGCTTCAATCGCGAAAGACCGCTGAGGGGGCGCGTTGGCCGACGGCTGGTGCGAAGGTAATCATCGAGGCTTGCACGGACACGGCTCGCAAACGGCGAGGCACCCGGCTCATCATGGCCCATGATTGTTTGATGGCCGACAAAGTCTCACTCGGCAACGTGGTAATTGCGACACTATTCTCAATCCAAGAATATCGCGCGGCCGTGCCCCGGGCCGACTAGACGCACATCATCGACAGCCTTCGAGCGGCACGTCATTTGCAAAGATGATGTTGGGCGTGGACACGGACGTTCACCCGTGCCGATGCCCGCAACCTCCAGGTTGCAGCCCGACGCACCTCTTGCTTCCCCCTTGCAAAGTGCGTCGGGCTTTTTCGGTCGTCAAGTTTCCACGCATCTGCCTATCCTCCGCGTGAATGCAAATTGGAACGCCTATGAACTATACGCGCGCATTTTCGGAGACGCCGAACGCCATGTCGGCGCCAATCATCGGATGCATGGCGATGTTCTCGGCGACCAGCGGCATTGCGGTCGCTGAGATTTAGTCCACTTCGTCCTGCGCCAGACGCAGCGGTAACGTTCACGGTGAGCAGGAAGCAGGGCTTGCGCCAGAGCGTAGCGACGCTGAAAAGCGCAGTTCCCTACTCGCTGAAAGGAGTGATCACCTTCAATAGTTCTTTCGGTAGCGTCCAATCCGATTAGAAGTGCACGCTGCTCCGTATCCGGATTTTTGTATCCGGGATGCGACAATGCAGCAGACTGTCGGGGAGCCATCGAAAAACATTCCCAAATTGATAGTTTCCCGGTGATTTAGAACACTACCAACGACAACCTTGACGATCAAGCCCATTGGCTTTGAATCGCTGATCTCGCCGGTCATACTCCCTGACCCAGCGCAAAGTCCAGTTGGCGCTAGGCTGTTATGTGGCTAGGAATGGGGGGAACTCGAATATGCGATCGGATTTGGCTGACATCTACGGGCAAGACAAGCTCCCACGGTACACCAGCTATCCAACAGCCCCGCACTTCTCTTCTGCAATCGGCGAGAAGGTGTATCGGCATTGGCTCAGATCGGTTTCGGCCCACCGACCCGTCTCGCTCTATTTTCACATACCTTTCTGTCGCTCAATGTGCTGGTACTACGGATGCCATACATCGGTGGCCGAGCACGAGGAGCCGATCGCCGCGTTCGTCGCAGCTTTGCGTCGGGAGGCGCAACTAGTCGCGGACACGATAGAGAAAAGCCTGCCGGTCGCGCATCTGCACTTCGGCGGGGCACTCCGACCATCATGGCTCCGCAACTGCTCGTCGATCTCGCTTACGCCTTGCGCTGTATCTTTTTCGTGGTTCCGGATGCCGAGATTGCCGTTGAGGTCGATCCGCGAACTCTGATCAACGACCTGACGCAGGCTTTAGAATACTGCGGGGTCACCCGCGCGAGCCTCGGAGTCCAGAGCTTCGACCCAAGAGTGCAGCGCACAATAAATAGATTGCAAAGCTTCGAGCAGACGGCAGCTGCAGTCGAAAGGCTTCGCCGGGCAGGTGTGCGGGGGATCAACTTCGACCTTCTCTATGGTCTTCCTTTTCAGACGGTAAGCTCTTGTCTAGACAGCATTGCCAAGTGCGTCGAATTGCGCCCCGACCGGCTTTCGGTGTTCGGCTACGCGCACGTCCCCTCATTCAAGAAGCATCAGCGCAAGATCGCGGAGGAGAGCTTACCTGACAGTGTCGAGCGACACGTTCAGTCCGAGACCATCGCAGAGGCCCCTCAGGACGCGGGGTATGTGCGCATCGGGTTGGATCACTTCGCGCTCCCAGACGATGCGCTCGCGACGGCGCAGCGATGGCCGATTGCGGCGCAATTTCCAGGGCTACACCGATGACGGCGCTGACACACTCATCGGCCTCGGGGCGAGCGCGATCGGTCGGATGCCACACGGCTTTGTCCAGAACGTGGTGGCCATCCGCGACTACCTGAACCGCATCGCGGAGGGCCGGCTAGCCACGGTGAAGGGTTATGCTTTCACCGAGGATGACCTTTTCCGCGCTGATATCATCGAGCGGATCATGCGATTTGACCGTTGACCTGGAGCAGATATCCCGCATCCATCGTCGGGATCCACGGACAGCAGTCGTCGATCGCGTCCGAATCGACCGGCTTTTAGCCGACGGAGTCGCGACAATGTCTCAAGGTCGGCTAACCGTCAGCGAAGGATCGGAATTCCTGGTGCGTAGCTCGCCTCAGCGTTTGATGCTCACCTTTCGCGGTCAACAGGCGTGCACAGTCGCGCGGTCTAAAGACCGAGAGGCCCTTAGACCATTTGTAGCTTGTCAGCAGCAGCTCGGACCACGAACGAGATCCATCGCATCTGGCTTTGGCTTCGTCCGCAGCGCATCGATCGTGTAGCTGTTGGCGCAGTATTCATGAAGGTGCTGCGCCGTTGTTTCCGCCTCTATCTCGCGGTTGCATCGGGTCTTTTCGGCGCACAGTGCACACACCAGCGTCATGTCGCGCAGCACGCCCGGCTCCTTGCGCGCAATGGCCGTCTCGTCGATGCCGAGCGCCTTGAGTGGTCCCGACAGCTCATCAGCGCCGCGCCGCCCACGGTAAGTGAGGGTTTCGAGCTCCGTTGGTGAGACGCGAAGGTCGCGCGCGATGCAATCGAGCTCGGCGGCTCCAAGGGCGCGGAGGTCGGCGGTATCACGGAGCCGGCCGAGCCACTCCGAAAACCTGCCCATGAGCCTACCTCCGATCGATTCCTTTCTTATAGCCGATGCCATAGTACCCTCCCGGTACGGTTTGAGCACGTCAAGTATGCGGGGCGAATAGCCGACCGTATTGCGTCAGATCAAAATTGGAAGCATCCCGGGACGCGCAACGACGAGGCATTACGGTCGCGATTCCGACCTCAGCTCGACGCGGCGTGGAGCCTGCGTTTCGTCGTCGTCAGAAATCGCGCGCCAGGCGGCTCCCTCGAGATCGTCATATTGGCCGTTCTTGAGGGACCACAGAAATCCGAGCAGCCCGAACAGGCCGAGCAAGAGCGCCAGCGGCACCAGGAACACGATCACCTCCATCACAGATTCTCCTGCGGGAGAGTTCGCGCACGCAGCGCATTCAGCATCACCAGGATCGAGGAGCCCGACATCGCGGCGGCCGCGATCAGAGGCGTCACGAAGCCCAGAATGGCGATCGGCACGGCGAGGCAATTGTAGCCGACCGCGAGATAGAGGTTCTGCCGCATCAGGCGCAACGATTTCCGCGAATGGTCTACCGCGGCAATCACCGGCGCGAGGCGGTTGCCGAGGAAGACGAGATCGGCCGTCGCCTGGCTCAAATGCGCCGCCGAGATCGGCGACATCGAGACATGCGCCGCCGCCAGCGACGGCGCATCGTTGAGCCCATCGCCGACCATCATGACTTTAAAACCCTGCCGCTTCAGTTCCCCGATCCGGGCGATCTTGTCGGCGGGCGTGACGCCGGCGCGCCATTCGGGGATTTGAAGCATCTCAGCCGCGGCGCGCACCGCCGGCTCGCGGTCACCGGAAACAATTTCTACCGCCACGCCACGCTTCTGCAGCGCCGCGATGACCGCGCGCGCGTCCGGCCGCAGGCTCTGGCAGACCGCGAACACATAACGTTTTTCACCACGCGCGAAGGCAACGACGGAAACCTCGGGATCGCGGCTCAGGACTTCGTTCGCGAGATCATCGGCCTTGCAGAAAGTTGGACTTCCAAGCCTCACCTCTTCACCTTTAAGAACGCCGCGAACGCCCTGCCCTGGCTGTTCCGTGATCCCGGGCAGCGGCGATTTCGCGCCGGCCGCGCGCGCCAGCGCCGAGGCGACGGGGTGATGGCTCGCCAGCGCAAGCCGGCCCGCGAGCTCGAACACATCGGCGGGCACGGCCGCCGAGTTCACCACATCGAGCTCAGGTAACGTCAGCGTTCCCGTCTTGTCGAAGATGATACGGTCGATCTCGGCGACGCGCTCGATGGCATCACCCGAATTGAGCAGCACGCCAGCGCGGAACATCGCGCCCGACGCCACTGTCTGCACCGTCGGGATCGCAAGCCCCAGCGCACAGGGACAGGTGATGATCAGAACGGCGATCGCGGTGATAATGGCGTCATGGACGCTGGCGCCGGCGATCAACCAGCCGATCATGGTCAGGAAGGCCGTCGCGTGCACCACCGGTGCGTAGAGGCGCGAGGCACGGTCGGCAAGTTGCACATAGCGCGAGCGGCCCTGCACGGCGTGATCAAGCAGCCGCTGGATGTCCGCAAGCAGCGTGCCTTCGGAGACGGCGGAAACGCGCATGCGCAAGGAGCCGGAGATGTTGAGCGAGCCGGCGTAGACCGCACTGCCCGGCTTGACCGCCGCATGCGACGTCTCCCCCGTGATCAGGCTCTGGTCGATCTCCGACCTGCCGTCGATGACCGTGCCATCGATCGCCGAACGCTCGCCGGGCCGCAGCAGAACGATGTCGCCGGCCTTGACCGCTGCGGCCGGCACCACGGAGATCTCGTCTGGACCGACGAACTTG
Organism: Bradyrhizobium sp. CSA112; assembly: GCF_029051645.1. Taxonomy (GTDB): domain Bacteria; phylum Pseudomonadota; class Alphaproteobacteria; order Rhizobiales; family Xanthobacteraceae; genus Bradyrhizobium. Next base: position 7,749 of record NZ_JAACFS010000042.1, on the reverse strand, counting down.
GTCGCCGTCTCGGCCTTCAGAGCGGCGAGATTGCCGGCCACCGCGCGGGTTCGCCGCTGCATGTTCTGTTCGAGATAGCGCCCGATCAGGAGGAAGGTGAGCAGCATGATCGCCGCGTCGAAATAGGCGTGCTCGGCATGGCCGATGGTCTCGACGATCGAGGTCGCGAGCGCCAGGATGACGCCGATGCTGATCGGCACATCCATGTTGACGTTGCCGCTGCGCAGCGCGTTGAAGGCGGAGCGGAAGAAGGGCTGGCCGGCATAGGCCGCGGCCGGCAGCGCGATCAGCGCCGATATCCAATGGAAGAAATCGCGCTGCTCTGGTAGCATGTCGCTGACATTACCGGACCACACCGGGATCGACAGCATCATGACGTTCATGGTCGCGAACGCCGCAACGCCCAGGCAGCGCAGCAGGAAGCGGGAGTTCTCGGCCTCTGCCGCTTCAGCGGTGACAGCCTCGAACGGATAGGCCTTGTAGCCGAGCTCGACCAGGCAATCGATGAAGCGCGCCGGATCGAGCGCGCCCTCCTTCCACTCCAGCGCGACACGGCGGTCGGTCAGGTTGACGCGCGCCAGCGTCACGTCCGGGATGGCTGAAAGGCCACGCTCGATCTTCGAGATGCAGCCGGCGCAGCTGATGCCTTCGACAGCGAGGTCAATATGCGCCACTCCGGAGCCGAGATGCTTAACATAATGCGAAAAGTCCCGTGTCGCCTGCATGACGCGTTCCCCTAGTTCAGTACCACGCGGTTCCTAGACATGAACAGACGCCGGCCGTCGGCTTCGCTTTCCAGCACCAGATTCCATTGCCCCGGTCCGACGGCGCCGCCGCTGCCCCGATAAATGCCGCCTGTCACCTCCAACAGCGCGATCACCCGGTCCGCCCGCCGGTCGGTCGGCCGCTCCAGGCGACCGGTGAATTTCAGTCCGGTCAGCGCCTTTCCGCTCCCGTCGCGTGCCTTGACTTCCAGCGCCGTGTCCCCGTCCGCACTGCGCGCAAGATGCGCGTCCACCTTCCAGCTGCGTGCATCCTGCTCGCGTGCGGCGGCGATCTCCTTCTCATAGGCAAGGCTCGCCGCATAGGCGCTGTCGACCTCGGTGCCGGGCAGCGTCATGGAAGCAAGCCTTATCATGGTGAGGTTGACGCCGATGACGACGCCAAAGAACGCAAGCAGCATGAAAAGCACCTTGCGGCCGGTGAGCGGCTTTGGCGATGCACTGGCTCTGTTCACGACAGCTCCACTTGTTCTCATGGCGAGACGAAATTGTCGATCGCGGAAGCGACCTCGCCGAGACCGATATCGGTGATCCGGAATTTAGTCGGGATCGATTTTTCGGTATTCTTCTCCGACGGAGCAGTCACCAGCACACGCAATTCTGTGGTGCCGTCGCGCCCGAGCACGACCATTGGCCGGTCGGGCGTGATCGAATCGTCGCCCACTACGTGGAGAACGGCATCCTGCGGACCATCGACGTCGATCGTCACCACGCGGTCAAAACCGCGCTTGTTGAGCAAACGGACCGTGTAGGCGTTGCGGATCGAGCCGTCGCTAAGCTTCACCGCGACAGGGTTGCGATCGTGCAGCACGTTGATGTCGAGCAGCGAACGGGTGAGCAGCGCATACAGCATGATCCCACCGACGAGTGCGATCAGCGCGGTGTAGATGATCGTGCGTGGCCGCACGATGCGGTAGATCGGCGGCTCGCCGGCCATCCGGCGCTGGATGTTAATGTCATTGTCGTAGCCGATCAGCCGAGTCGGCCCGCCGATCTTCTTCATCACGTTGTCGCATGCATCGATGCACAGGCCGCACTGGATGCAATCGATCTGCGGGCCATTGCGGATATCGATGCCGGTCGGGCAGGCCGCCACGCATTGATAGCAATCGAGGCAGTCGCCGGCAGGCAGGCCGAGCGCCCGCAGCTCGTTCGCCTTCTTTACCGACATGCGCTTTTCGCCGCGGTCGTAGCGATAGGTGACGTTCAGCGCCCATTCGTCGGTCAGCGCCGCCTGGATACGCGGCCAGGGGCACATGTAGACGCAGACCTGCTCGCGCATGAAGCCGGCGAGCAGATAGGTCGTGGCGGTGAGGATCGCGATCCAGATATAGGCGATCGCCGGCGCCTGGAAGGTGACGAGCTCCTTCACCAGCGTCGGCGCGTCGGTGAAATAGAGCACCCAGGCGCCGCCCGTCCACCAGGCGATCAAGAGCCAGATCGAATGCTTGAGCACGATTTCGGAGACGCGCCCGAGTTTTAGGGGATCGGCGGAAGCCGCCTTCCTCATGCGCTCGCGCCGGTCGCCCTCGATCAGGCGCTCGACCGCATAGAACAGGTCGGTCCAGACCGTTTGCGGGCACAGATAGCCGCACCAGATGCGGCCGCCGACCGAATTCATCAGGAATAGTGTGAGCGCGGCGATGATCAGGAGGCCGGTGAAGTAATAGACCTCCTGCGGCCACAGCTCGATGAAAAAGAAATAGAAGCGACTGTTCGGCAGATCGATCAGCACCGCCTGATCTGGGGCGCCAAGGCCGCGATTCCAGCGCACGAAGGGCAGCAAGTAGTAGACGCCCAGGCAGAACGCCATCAGGCCCCATTTGATCCGACGGAAGGTGCCAAAAACACTCTGCGGGTAGACGTTCTTGCGGGCCGCGTAAAGCGGCCCAACATCTTCGACTTGGTCGGGGTCTGTTTGGATGATTTTGTTCATGGGCCCGTGCTCTCTTAGTCTCCTCCCTCTCTGCCGGGTTGATCCAGCGCAAACCCAACGCCGCTTCCCTTTGCTCCGCTACTTGCCGCCGCCGAGCGTGTGGACGTAGACCGCCAGCGCCTTGATGGTGGACGGATCAAGCCGGCCCACCCACGCCGGCATCACGCCGGCCCGACCATTCGTGATGGTCTCACTCAGGGTCGCCTCGTCCGATCCGTAGAGCCAGATCTTGTCAGTGAGATTGGGCGCGCCGAGCTCCTGGTTGCCCTTGCCCGCCTCACCATGGCAGCTCGTGCAATTCTCGGCGAAAATTTTTGCGCCGGCGGCGACATCGTAACCCTGGCGCGTCGGCAAGCCCGAGAGCGAGCGCACATAGTTGGCGACCGTGCCAATCTCGTCCCGCTTCAAGATGCCATCCTTGCCGAAGGCGAGCATCGCGCCCTCATGGGTCTTGGTGTGACCCGAGCGCGCGCCGAATTGGATGGTCTGCACGATCTGGTCGAGCGAGCCGCCCCACAACCAGTCGTCGTCGTTCAGGTTGGGATAGCCTTTTGCGCCGGCGCCGCCCGAGCCGTGGCACGGCGCGCAGTTGTCGCCGAACGCGGCCTTGCCGCGGGCGCGCGCCAGCGTCAGCAGCGCCGGATCCTTTTCGATATCGGCGAGCGAAGCAGCACCCAGCGCAATCATCTTGTCGCCGCGGATCTTTTCCAGAATTGCAAGCTCGACGCCGACCGCGGCGCGCGTCGAATAGTTGAGCGCGCCCCTGGTGTAGCTCCACAGAAGCGGCCAGGCCGGGTACACCACCCAATAACCGATCGCCCACAGGATGGAGGCGTAGAAGGTGATCAGCCACCAGCGCGGCAGCGGTGTATTGAGTTCCTTGATGCCGTCCCACTGGTGACCGGTGGTGGTCTTGCCGGAAACCTCGTCAAGTTCGCTTTCCGCCATGACCTCTCAGTCCTCCCGCAACGGCATCCGAGATGCCTGGTCGAAAACCGCCTGGTTCCGCGGCCAAAGCGCGTAGATCACGATCGCAATGAACAGGCCGACGAAGATCGGCGTCCACACACTGGTGACGAGGTCCGACGCGATGTTGTGAACGATCAAGATTGCTTTCATCGTCCTGCCTCTCAGCGAAGATTGGCTTTTTCGTTGTAGAGCTTGAAGTCGACCAGCGTGCCGAGCATCTGCAAATACGCGACCAGCGCATCCATCTCGGTCGGCGCACCGGCCTTGCTGTCGAAATTGCGGATCACAGCTTTTGGATACCGTTTCCCGAACGCGTCGGTGCCGACACTATCCGGATCGGCCTGCGCCTTCAGGTCGGCGACCGCGTTCTTGATTTGCTCGTCCGAATAGGGCACCCCAACGATGCGGCTGGCCTTCAGGTTGTCGGCGACAACAGCGGTGTCGACCTCGGTCTGGGCGAGGAACGGATAGCCCGGCATCACCGACTGCGGCACAATCGCGCGCGGATTGGTCAGGTGAGTGACGTGCCACTCATCTGAATACTTTGCGCCGACCCGCGCGAGATCCGGCCCAGTGCGCTTCGAGCCCCACTGGAATGGATGGTCGTACATGCTCTCGGCAGCGAGCGAGAAGTGGCCATAGCGCTCAATCTCATCGCGGAGCGGCCGGACCATCTGCGAGTGGCAGAGATAGCAGCCCTCGCGGACATAGATATTGCGGCCTGCCAGTTCGAGCGGTGTGTAGGGCCTGACGCCATCGACCACCTCGATCGTGCTTTTCAGGTAGAACAGCGGCGTGATCTCGACCAGGCCGCCGATCGCAATCACAACCAGAATGCCCGCGATCAGGATGATGGAATTCTTCTCGAAGATTTGATGGCGGGTCCAAAAGGACATCCGATCGCTCCTTATTCCGCCGCCTGCAACGCGAGCTCTGTGCCGACGTCCGCCTCGCTTGCCCGCACCGTCATCCAGAGATTGTAGGCCATGATCAGCGCGCCGATCAGGAACAGCGCGCCGCCGGCGGCACGGATGACGTAGAACGGGTGCATCGCTTCCACCGTCTCGATGAAGGAATATTCGAGGAAGCCGAGCGAGGTGTAGGCGCGCCACATCAGGCCCTGCAGGATTCCGGAGACCCACATCGCCGAGATGTAGAGCACGATGCCGATGGTCGAGATCCAGAAGTGCCAGTTGACGAGCTTCAGGCTGTACAGTTCCTTGCGGCCCCACAGCCAGGGCACCAGGCAATACAGCGCACCAAAGGAGACGAAGCCGACCCACCCCAACGCACCGGAGTGAACGTGGCCGATGGTCCAGTCCGTATAGTGACTCAGCGAGTTCACCACCTTGATCGACATCAGAGGACCTTCAAAGGTGGACATGCCGTAGAAGGCCACGGAAACCACCAGCATGCGCAGCACCGGATCGGTGCGCAGCTTGTCCCAGGCGCCCGACAGCGTCATCAGGCCGTTGATCATGCCGCCCCAGGATGGCATCCAGAGCATCACAGAAAAAGTCATGCCGAGCGTCTGCGTCCAGTCCGGCAGCGCCGTGTAGTGCAGATGGTGCGGGCCGGCCCAGATGTAGAGGAAAATCAGCGACCAAAAGTGGATGATCGAGAGCCGATAGGAATAGACCGGGCGCTCCGCGCGCTTCGGGATGAAGTAGTACATGATGGCGAGGAAGCCGGCGGTCAGGAAGAAGCCGACCGCGTTGTGGCCGTACCACCACTGGAACATCGCATCCTGCACACCGGCCCAGGCGATGTAGGATTTCGAGCCGAGCAGTGACACCGGCAGCGCCAGGTTGTTGCCGAGATGCAGCACGGCGATGGTGACGATGAAGGCGAGATAGAACCAGTTGGCGACGAAGATGTGCGGCTCCTTGCGCTTCACCAGCGTCATCACGAACACGACGAGATAGACGACCCAGACGATCGTCAGCCACAGATCGGCGTACCATTCGGGCTCGGCATATTCCTTGGATTGCGTCACGCCAAGTAGATAGCCGGTGCCTGCGATCACAATGAAGAAGTTGTAGCCGAGCACGACGAACCAAGGCGCGAGATCGCCCACGAGCCGCGTCCGGCAGGTCCGCTGCACCACATAGAACGAGGTCGCGATCAGCACGTTGCCGCCGAAGGCGAAGATCACCGCCGAGGTGTGCAGCGGCCGGAGCCGGCCAAAACTGGTCCAAGGCAGATCGAGATTGAGCAAGGGCCATGCGAGCTGGGATGCGATCAAGAGCCCGACGGCGAAGCCGGCGATGCCCCAGAACATCGCCATGAAGGAGGCAAATTTGATCGGACCGAGATTATAGTTCGGCTTCCCGCTGATCTCCTCCGGCGGCAGCGACGCGGGGCGGTCGAGATACCGATTCATGATGGCGAAGGAGGCGACGCCGCTCGCCACTGCAGCGAGCGAAGCATGAAACGCGAACGGCGCGTCCAGCGCCTTGGCGGCTGCGAACGCGCAGACGAAGGCTGCCATCGCGAAGAATAGCATCAGCCCGGCTTCGCCGTGGGTCATCCATTTCGTGGATTGAGTTTGCTGCATGTGTGATTCTCTTTGCATGGGCGCCTGCCCCGTCAGCCCGGGTCTCGCTGTGTTGTCCTTGATTGAGATCAACCCGATCAGCTACCCCCACGACCGGCGGGCATTTTGCACCCGCTCCAGCGGCTGCCTGAAGGAATCAGAATGGACGACGCTTGCGCGCTCCCGGTGTTGCCTGATGCGACCTTGGTGATTGGACACTGGCCCAAGCAAGAGCAGCGGCGAAAATCACGAAGACCGAGATGACGGCTGCGGAAACCAAGAGCGCATCGGCGGGCATGACGACCTCCATTGAAGCTGATGCGAATATATCGCCGTTTCAACAGAGGCGTCTTTGATCTTGATCAAACTAGGACAAAAGAACCCAACGCGACGCGCTTCAACTTATGCCCGCAGACAAGGCTTCGGCGCGCGGGGTATCCAACAGGACGACGCCACTCGCAAAGGTTTGGATCACACCATCACGTTCGAGCTTCGAGAAGGTACGGCTCACCGTCTCGATGGTGAGCCCCAGATGATCCGCGATGTCCAGCCTTTTCATCGGCAGCGGCATAATTTCTCCACCACGTCCAATTCCACTCAGTCGGTCGCGCCAGCCGATCAGGAAGCTCGCTATCTTCTCTTCGGCGGAGCGCCGTCCGAGCAAGACCATATGTTCCTGTGCCCGGGCCAGCTCGCGGCCCGCCAATTCAATCATGCGGCGCAGCAACTGCGGCCGGTTCTCGGCGAATGTCGCGAACGACTCCTTGGAGAACTGACACAGCGTGACACGGCCGATCGCGTCAGCGGAGAATTCGTGGCGCGGCAAGCCGGGGAGCCCGAGGAAATCGCCTGGCAATGCAAAACCGACGATCTGCCGCCGGCTGTCCGGCAACAGCTTGTAGAGGCGCAGGGTACCCGCATGCACGCTGAAGAACGACGTTGCTATGTTTGCCTGTGCGAACACGGTGGCGCCTGATTCAAAACGAACATGCCGCGACAGCTGCGCCAATTCGCGCAATTCGGTCTTGTCGAGCGCTGCGCAGATGGCAAAGCCCCTCGCCGTGCAATCGTGACACAATCGACAACGCGTTCCTTCCCCCAAAACCGAAATCTTCACACGTCCCTCCGATTGCCGCCTGCAGGCGCCTCATGGGCGCGTTTCCCTGCCGGTCGATGCAGTGTAGCGTCCGTAGGGATGAGGTGTTGTTGATGCAGATCAATCGCCGGAGACGCCCTGAAGCTGCGTCGTTCCGCGCCCCGCGTAGGTCGTTAAGGGCGCGAGCTCGAGCTTGCCACTGAGATCCACGGCACCTCGCTTGACGCGCTCCAGATCGAGGCGCCCAGCTATCGCTGGTCTCGGGCCTGCTGCACCATCCCCTGAACGGACAGTCAGCCTGCTCGTACCGGTGGTCAGCATCATTATCAAGGCCTGACCAAGCCCGCAGCTAGCCAGCTCCCACTTAAGCTGCCTGTTGAACAGAGCAAGATCGCCACGAAGAAACCCTCCCTGAAGCCGATTCTTAAAC
>NZ_JAACFS010000041.1 GCF_029051645.1 Bradyrhizobium sp. CSA112 | reverse complement strand
GCTTCTCCAAGCTCAAGCAATTTCGCCGCGTCGCAACCCGCTTCGAAAAGACCGCCCGAAATTACCGTGCCGTCGTCACTCTCGCAGCAATCATCTTATGGATGCGATAAGTGTCCACACCACCTAGGGCGTGTATTCATCGATCCGGATTGCCAGAAGCGAGGACGGCAGGCGCTGCTGCACTGGGCCTATGACAGCAGAAAGCTGTGAGGTCTCGCGCGGGCACCATCCACCGATCTTTCACGTGGCGCACTGTGAGGTGAGCACACTGGTAAGGCTCCCTCCCCCCTTGCGGGGGAGGGAACCCTTCTGTCGGTGCGTCCCTGACGAATCGTGCTGCCTCGACGGACGCTATTTGAGCACCATCATCGTGAACGGGTAGACGTAGGCCTGCAGCGTTACAAGCACGCCGACGAGGCAGGCCAGCACGATCGAATGCAGGAAGACGTAACGCAGGATCGAGCCTTCGTGGCCGTACCAGTTGGTCGCGGTCGAGGCGACGACGATCGACTGGGCGTCGATCATCTTGCCCATAACGCCGCCGGAGGAGTTGGCGGCGGCCATCAGCACCGGCGACAGGCCCAGCTGTTCGGAGGTGATCCTTTGCAGATTGCCGAACAGCACGTTGGAAGCGGTGTCCGATCCCGTCAGCGCCACGCCGAGCCAGCCGAGCAGCGTGCCGAAGAAGGGATACAGTACGCCGGTCGCGGCGAAGGCGAGGCCGAGCGTGGCGTCCACGCCGGAGAGCCGCGTGAGCGTGCCGATGGCAAGCATCGCCGAGATTGTGACCAGCGAGATCGCGCACAGCCTGACGGTGTGGCCATATTCGGCGATCATCTTCGCGGGCGAGAAGCCCATCAACAGGCCGGAAATGATAGCGGCGATCAGCATGCCGGTCCCGGTAAAGGACAAATAGGTGAACTCGAACAGCGCGGCCTCGGGCGTCGGTTTTGCGGCCACCGGTGGCACCTTGTTGATCAGGTTGTGCAGCTCAGGCACCTGATACTTCCAGACGAAGATCGAGTTCGCCCAATTCTTGAACGAGCCGCTGCCCCAGATCAGCATTACGACGCAGACGATGATCCACGGCAGCAGCGCGCTCCAAAGCTGCACCTGGCTGAGCTTGGCCGTATTGAGCGGCTTGGCCGGCGCCATGGTTGCCGCCGATTCATCTTTTCCGCGCAGTGCCGGGGACAGCCAAAGTTCGCGGGGCTGCCAGACCTTGAGGAACAGGATCAGGCAGCCCATCGAGATTAGCGACGCCCCGATATCGACGATCCACGGGTTGATGAAGTTCGAGATCACGAATTGCGGGACAGCGAAGGAGACGCCGGTGACGAGAATCGCGGGCCAGATCGCCGTCATGCCGCGCCAGCCGGCAAAGGCCCAGATCAACCAGAACGGCACGATCAGCGAGAAGAACGGCAATTGCCGGCCGACCATGGCGCCGAGGACATAGGGATCGAGGCCGGTCACGGACGCCAGCCCCTGGATCGGGGTGCCCAGCGCGCCGTAGGCGACGGGCGCGGTGTTGGCGATCAGCGAAAGGCCGGAAGCCGCAAGCGGCGAGAAGCCGAGCCCGATCAGGATCGCGCCGGTGATCGCAACCGGTGTGCCGAAGCCCGACGCACCTTCGAAGAAGGCGCCGAAGGCGAACGCGATCAGAAGCAGTTGCAGGCGGCGGTCGGTGGTGACGCCGCCGATCGCGCGTTGCAGGAGTTCGAACCGTCCGGTCTCGACCGTGATGCGGTAGAGAAAGATAACGTTGAGCACGATCCAGCCGATCGGGAAAAAGCCGACTACGACGCCGAGCAGCGAGGCGCGGATCGACATGTTCGCAGGCATCGTGAAAATGCCGATGGTGATCACATTGGCAACGATCAGCGCGATGATGGCCGCCAGATGCGCCTTGACCTTGCCGCTGGCGATCAGCACCAGCAGCGTGACAACAGGCATGGCAGCGGCGATCGTCGACAATGCCGTGTTGCCAAGCGGATTATAGTGTTGGTCCCACATTGCGGTTCTCCCACATTTTGTTATTGGCTTGCCCGGCAGCGTGGAGGGCCGGGCGCGGGTTGAGCGATTTGCGGGAACAACCTTGCAGGACGAGGTTGGGCTGCATTAATGCGCGCCAACGCTCACAACCTCGCGAAGTTCGATGGCCGCCGCCCCTCGCCGTCGCAGCCATGGTAGGGTCTAGCTGAGGGTTGCGACAAGTCGCCGCATGCAGGCAATTCCATAACCTTCGTAGTAGACCCTAATTCCTCAATGTCGTCAGGGCCTTAAGCCCCATTTTCCGGAGACGGTGATCTGTGAACAACATCCGCCCGAAGCTCACCACGGTATGGCGCATCGCCGCCCCCTACTTCAGCTCCGAGGACAAATGGGCCGGCCGCGGGCTGCTTGCCGCCGTGATCGCCATTGAGCTTGCAATCGTCGGCATCAACGTCCTGCTCAATCAGTGGAACGCCCGCTTCTACAACGCGCTGCAGGATCGAAACTGGGACAACTTCGTCAGCGAGATCATCTATTTCAGCGTGCTAGCGACCGTTTTTATCGTGCTGGCGGTCTACCAGCTCTATCTCAATCAATGGCTGCAGATCCGTTGGCGTCGCTGGATGACCGCGCAATATCTCAGCGACTGGCTGCATCAGGCCAACCACTACCGGATGCAGCTTCAGGGCGACGCCGCAGACAACCCCGACCAACGCATGACCGACGACGTCAAGCTGTTCGTCGATCGCACGCTCAACATCGGAGTCGGTTTGCTAAGCTCGATCGTCACGATCGCGTCGTTTGTCACGATCCTGTGGGGCCTTTCGAATGCCGCGCCGCTGCACATGTTCGGTCAGGATTATCCGATCCCCGGCTACTTGGTCTGGGGCGCGCTGATCTATTCGATACTCGGCACCATCCTGACCCATCTGATCGGCTGGCCGCTGGTCGGCATCGATTTCCGACAGCAGCAATACGAAGCGGATTTTCGTTTCAACCTGGTGCGCGTGCGGGAAAACTCGGAACAGATCGCGCTGCTGGACGGCGAGCAGGCCGAGCGCGAGCGCCTTATGGTTCGCTTCGGACGTGTTGTTGAAAACTGGCTAGCCATCATGAACCGGACCAAGAAAATAACGGCGTTTACGGCGAGCTACAATCAGGCTTCAGTGATCTTTCCCTATGTGCTGGTGGCACCGGCCTACTTCGCGGAGAAGATCCAACTCGGCGGCATGATGCAAACCGCGTCGGCGTTTTCGAACGTTCAGGGCGCGCTTTCGTTCTTCATCACCATCTACCGCCAACTGGCCGAGTGGCAGGCGGTGGTTAACCGTCTCGACGGGTTCGAGGCGGGCATCGTGGCAGCGCGCGAACTCGCCACCCGCGATGACCGAATTCACGTCACCGAGGCAGGCGACGGCGCCATCGATCTCAAGGGGCTGGTGCTGCGATTGCCGAACGGAACGCCGCTGGTGAACGCGAGTGGACTGAGTTTACGCAAGGGCGAGCGCACGCTGATGACGGGTCCCTCCGGCTCCGGCAAATCGACGCTGTTCCGCGCCATTGCCGGCATCTGGCCATTCGGGACCGGCTCCATCACGATTCCGGCCGGAGCAACAATGATGATGCTGCCGCAGCGACCGTATTTCCCGACCGGATCGCTGCGAGGCGCAATCGAGTACCCCGCCAAGGAAGGGACATTCACCGACGCTCAAATCGCCGACGCGCTCGAGCAGGTGGGATTGCCGAGGCTCGCATCGCAACTCGGCGAACATGGGCACTGGAACCGGACGCTCTCGCTCGGCGAACAGCAGCGTCTCGGACTGACCCGCGCGCTGCTGCACACGCCGCAGTATTTGTTCCTGGACGAGGCGACGGCGTCGCTCGACGAACCTTCGGAAGCAGCACTATATCGACTGCTCGAGAAGAAATTGCCGGCGACCACCATCGTCTCGATCGGCCATCGCTCGACGCTCGATGCCTTCCACCAGCGCAACATCGTGCTCGCCCGTGACGGCGATCGATTCGCGCTGCAGAAGGGAAAGAGCGCCGCTGCGTCGTAGGCGTGTAGCCTGTAGCCCGGATGCAGCGAAGCGCAATCCGGGGCTATTTCCCGAGGCGGGACTTTTCCCGGATTTCGCTTCGCTCCATCCGGGCTACGCTCTTTCTCACAGCCAGCGCCGCGGCCATGGCTGGCGGCGCACACCGCGGTGCCAGGCGTAGGAGAAGGCGGTGAGCAGCAGCGCGCCGGCCAGCACCGGCGCGAGCAGGAACGTCCATGGCAAATTGCCCGAGACCACCAGCAGCGGATTGATACCTGCCGGCGGGTGAAAGGTCCCGGTCACGTACATCACCAAAATCGACAGGCCGACGGCAGCGGCCGCCGCCCAGGCATGCGGCCCCGTCAACTTCAATACGGCCAGGCCGACCATGGTCGCCACGAGATGTCCGCCGATCAAAGCGCGCGGCTGCGCGGGCTCCACATCAGGCGATCCGATCACCAGCACGATCGAGGTGGCGAACGGAATCACCGCGAGCGGATAATGCGCGACGAAGGAGAAAAATTCCATGACGCCGATGGCGATCGCGCCGCCGAGGCCGGCTACCGCGCCCGCGACAATGCTGCGGTGATCGTTGCGGGAGATCGCCTTCTGCGCCGCGCGACGCCAATTCCGTTTCATCCGCTCCACCCAAAAGAAAGGGGCGGCAGATCGCTCTGCCGCCCCCTCGTATTCGACAGGAAGATCTTACTTCAGATTGGTCATCGCGGTCAGGTCAGCCGACAGCTTGACGATACCGGCGGCGCCGCACCACTTGGAGCCGACGCCACTCGGATTGATTGGCGTGAAGCTGCCGTTGAACACCGCGGTATGGTCGCTAGTGAAGGCGTTACAATCACCCTGAGACAGGTCGGTGTCGGAGTAACGGAAGTCCAGCGTGAACACCTTGTAGGTGAAGCCGATGCCGATGTTCCAGGTGTTGTAGTCGGCATAGTTGATGCCGTTCGGGAACGCGGCCACGCCGTAGAAGGAGTCGGAGGTACCGAGCCACTGACGGCCGAACTCACCCGATACATACATGCCGATGCCGCTGGCGCCGAACCAGGCGCTCGGCGCGATCGCCTTGCCGACGATCGACGCATAGGTGCCTTCGGCGCCGGTGTTCAGGAAGCTCGGCGTATAATAGACATTGCCGCCCAGCGAGAAATTGTCGTTGAAGGTGTAGTTCACCTTGCCGTAGACCTCGAAGAAGCTGAGATCCTTCTTGATGACGTTGGCGTTGAGTAGCGCGTTCTGCAGACATTCGACGCTGAGCGGAACGCCGGCGGCATCAGTCCCACCAGGAAATGCGTTGGCTGCGCCGTAGTGGCAGGTGCCGCCCGGATACAGGTAGCCCCAGGCACCGACGTCGACGGCGAAAGCGCCAAATGTGCCACGGACACCGCCGTAAGCGTCGACTTCAGCCGCGGCACGGTTGGGGAAGGAGATGCTCGCAGCACCCAGGCCGACATAGAGCTGAACGTCCTTGTTGACGTTGTAGCGCGGCTCGAAATAGGCGTTGACCGACGGCTTGTGGTTGGACTGGGTGATGCCGCGGAAGACGTAGTCGTTGGTGATCCCGGCGCCGAAGGCGATATCCCAGGGATCGAACGCGACCGGCGGCGGCGCCTTGACGGCCTTCAACCGCATATCCGCAGCGAGAGCCGGAGCCGATACCATTGCCAGCGCCGTTGCTAACAAAGCCAGTTTCTTCATGACGATCCCCATCACCCTTCTAGACAGTTCCGGTCCGGCGGCCCCCCAAGGGCAAGCGATAACCGACTGCGGCCAAATGTCTTAACGCGGTCACACAGTGGTCTGCGGCGTCACGATCGTGAAGCAAAAAAGGCAAGCATGTGCCGCCTTTTTAGGCGTTCGAGCCATTTCGATAAATGTTGTCCACGTGTGTTGCATTCCCACAACAATTTTGAGGGTTCCAAGGCCACCGGGCCCACCGTCGAGAACCGAGAAAGGCGACACCGGCGAACCATCCAAAGGACGCCTCTGCGAATCAACCTCCCCGTGAAAATACGGCTTCGGTCGCTTCGGAGACCGTCACGAAAAAGGCCGCAGCGATGGACGCTGCGGCCTTTCGAAAAGTTGTCTCGGGGGAGACAGCGACCTAGTGCTGATCGCCACCGTTGGAGGAGCTCGATCCCCATGACGGGTTGGACGGCTCCGGGGTCGCCCAACTCGACGCTGGTGCGGGCGCGGGTTCCGGCTCGGGCGCGGCCATCGCCGGCTCGGCCTTGGGAGCGGCGGGCTTGGCAGCCGCCTTCCTCTTCTTCGCCGGGCTCTTCTTTACGGCCTTCTTCGGCGCCGCCGCCTTTGACTTCTTGGCAGCCTTCTTGGCGGATTTCTTGGCGGACTTCTTTGCGCCCTTCTTCGCAGCCTTCTTTGCCGATTTCTTCGCGGCCTTCTTCGCGGACTTCTTCTTCGCCGCTACGGCCTTCTTGGCCTTTTTAGCCTTCTTGCCCTTCTTACTCTTCTTCGCCATCTGGTCCTCCTGTTGCCGCTGTCCGTGTCTGTCGGGCGCTTCGAATAGTCCGTGGGCCAGACCGGGGCGACACTTCTTCGAAGTGCCCTCCCGCTCCATCCCTTGTCCGGGCGCGATCTCCGGGCAAATGCTTTCGCCTCTGTCCCGAGGAAAAACCGGTCCCCAATCCGGCTATCCCGGCGCGGGGCAGGCTTTCCGGATCATGCCCGTAGGCCGATCGATCAATTCAATCCTGGGAATGATCCAGGCTTTGGACCTCCTGTCGCCCAATCGAGAAGCTCAATCGTGTGCACCACAGGAACTGACGTACCGCCGGCAATCTGAACCATGCATCCAATATTGCCTGCAGCGATCATGTCCGGTTTGACTGTCGCAATATTGGCGATCTTCCGATCGCGCAATCTGCTCGCAATGTCAGGCTGGAGAATGTTGTAGGTCCCCGCCGAACCGCAACACAAATGGCTCTCAGGCACATCTTTCACCACGAATCCATTCTTGGAAAGCAATTCTTTCGGAAGGCCTGTGATTTTCTGTCCGTGCTGCAGCGAACAAGCCGAGTGATAGGCCACTGTGATGTCGCCTTTCTGGCTCGATGGGTTAAGCGCGATGCCTGCGAGATACTCGGTGATATCCTTTGCCAGCGCGGATATTTGCGCGGCGCTTTCCGCGAAATCGCGGTCTTCGCGCAGCATGAAACCATAGTCCTTGATGACGGTGCCGCAGCCCGATGCCGTGATCAGGATGGCGTCGAGGCCGCCTTGTTCCGCCGCCTTTTTCCACAGCGCGATGTTGGCGCGCGCCCGCGCCAGCGCGTCGCCATCCTGCCCGAGGTGATGGGTGAGCGCGCCGCAGCATTGCTCGTCCTTGACCAGGACGACCTCGATGCCGTGGCGTGTCAGGAGGTTGATGGCGGCCTGGTTGATGCGCGGCGCCAGCACCTGCTGGGCGCAGCCCTGCAGCAGCGCGACCCGCCCGCGCCGCTCGCCCGCGGCCGCAAAGACGCTGCCGCCCGAGGGGCCCGGCGGGGGAAGGCCGTTCGGCGCGAGCGCCAGCATCGCCTTGATCCGCCGCAACAGGCCGGGTGTCGCCGCCGCTTTCGGCGCCGGCAACAGGCCTGCAAACGGCCGGGCTATCCGCGCCATGATCATGCTGGCACGAAACAGGCCTGGCCGAGGCAACACGAAAGCCAGGATCGCGCGCAGGGCCCGCTCGGCCAGCGGCCGCGAAAAATCCCGCTCGATCCGGACCCGCGCCTGATCGACCAGGTGCATGTAGTGCACGCCCGAAGGACAGGTGGTCATGCAGGCAAGGCAGGACAGGCAGCGGTCGATATGCTTGACCACCTCCGCGGTCGGCGGCTTGTCCTTTTCCAGCATTTCCTTGATCAGGTAGATGCGCCCGCGCGGGCTATCGAGCTCGTCGCCGAGCAGCACATAGGTCGGACAGGTCGCGGTGCAGAACCCGCAATGCACGCAGGCGCGCAGGATCTTGTCGGCTTCCGCGATATCGGGGTCGGCCAGTTGAGTGAGTGAGAATTCGGTTTTCATGTCGCTGACATCAGCATCATCCGGCCGCGGTTGAGGATGATCTTGGGATCGAAGCTGTTGCGCACACGCTGGCTCAACGCGGCGATGCCGGCGGGCTGCGGGTGGAAGACGTCGACACTTTGCCTGACTTGCTCGGACGCCCGGATCAGCAAGGCGTGGCCGCCAGCCGTCTCGACGCGTTGACGCGCCAGCGCTGCCTGCGCGTCCGGCTTGGGTGGCAGCGCTGCCCAGATCAGGCCGCCGCCCCAATCATAGATCACATCGCCCCCGGTATCACGCGCCAGCGCCTGGCCAAGCGCACCGCCCGAGGCCGGCGGACAGACGATCCGCCACACCGGCCACGCGCCCAGCGCGCCGCCTGCGGCGAAGGGTTCGACGTCGCGGATGGCGCTCCAGACCGTTGCCGAGGCCGCATCGTCCAGCGTTTCCACCGAACCAAACGGCGTCAGCGCCTTGCCCAGCGAATTGGCGCGATCGGCAACCGAAGCGGCGATGCCTTCGAGCCGCAGCAGCGTGACCGCCCGCCCCTGCGCGCCAAGGCCGGCAAGCGCGCCCGTCGCCGGCCGGAACGCCGAATTCGGCAGGTGCGCGGCGCCCGAGACGTCGTAGGGCGAGCCAAGTGCCGCGGTCATCGCCCGGTTCGCAGTCGCGTCGTCCAGCCCTGCGAGCATCAGCGTTCGCTCGCTTTCGGGTTTCGGCATCACCTTCAGCGTGACTTCCGTCATGACCGCAAGCGTACCCCACGACCCCGTCAGCAGCTTGCAGAGATCATAGCCGGTGACGTTCTTCACCACCCTGCCCCCGGTCCTGAAGCTGTCGCCGAAACCGGACACCGCATGCGCGCCGAGCAGATGATCGCGCGCGCCGCCGGCCTTGATGCGGCGGGGACCGGCCAGCCCCGCGCCGATCATGCCGCCGATGGTGCCGTTGCCGGAGACGCCGAGCAGCGCCGAAGTGTCGATCGGCTCGAAGGCGAATTGCTGGTTCTTGGAATCGATCAGCGACTGCACGTCGGCAAGGGGTGCACCGGCCTGCACGGTGATGATCAGCTCGTTCGGCTCGTAGGCGGTGACCGCGTTCAGCGCGGACACGTCGAGCACGGCATTGGTCGCCATCGGCTGGCCGATCAGCCGCTTCGAGCCATGGCCGATGATCTCCAGCGGCTGCTCGCCCGCGATCGCCGCGCGCACCGCCTGCTCGACGTCCTTGGCGTCTCGTACCTTGAGAGTATCCACGGCGTTACGCCTGTCCATCGCCGTCATCGTCCGCGAAGGCGGACGATCCAGTAATCGCAGCGGCCGGAGGTAAATATCGGCGGGGCGGCGTACTGGATACCCCGCCTTCGCGGGTATGACGATTGAGAAATTGGGAGAAGCTCATCACTAAAATCTCGGAATGTCCGGAAACGCCAGCTTGCCGGCATGGACATGCATGCGGCCGAGTTCAGCGCAGCGGTGCAGCGTTGGAAACACCTTGCCGGGATTGAGCAGGCCCTGCGCGTCGAAGGCGCATTTCAGCCGCTGCTGCTGGTTCAGGTCTACTTCCGAAAACATCTCCGGCATCAGGTCCCGCTTCTCGATGCCGACGCCATGTTCGCCGGTGAGCACGCCGCCGAACTCGACGCAGGCGCGCAGGATGTCGGCGCCGAAGGCTTCCGCCCGTTCGATCTCGCCGGGCTGGTTGGCGTCGTAGAGGATCAGGGGGTGCAAATTGCCGTCGCCGGCGTGAAACACGTTGGCGACGCGCAGATCGTATTTCGCCGAGAGGTCGCGGATGCGGGCGAGCGCTTTCGGCAGCGCGCCGCGCGGAATCGTGCCGTCCATGCAGAGATAGTCTGGCGAAATCCGCCCCACTGCCGGGAATGCCGCCTTGCGTCCGGCCCAGAACAGATTGCGCTCGGCCTCCGAGGTGGAAATCTGGCAGGTCGTCGAACCGCACCCTTGCGCGATCGCCTCGACGCGCTTGATCAATTCGTCGACCTCGACGCTCGGGCCATCGAGTTCGATGATCAGGAGCGCCTCGACGTCGAGCGGATAGCCGGCATGGACGAAGGCTTCGGCGGCGTGGATCGCGGGCTTGTCCATCATCTCCATGCCGCCCGGAATGATGCCGGCGCCGATGATCCGCGCGACGCATTCGCCGGCGGCCTCGACCTCGGCGAAGCCGACCATCAGGGCGCGTGCGGTCTCCGGCTTCTGCAGGATGCGCACCGTGATTTCGGTGATGACGCCGAGCAGCCCCTCCGAACCCGTGATGATTCCCATCAGGTCGTAGCCCGAATTCTCCGCCGTCTTGCCGCCGATCCTTAAAATCTCGCCCGACATCAGCACGATCTCGCAGCCGAGCACGTTGTTGGTGGTCATGCCGTATTTCAGGCAATGCACACCGCCGGAGTTCTCCGCGACATTGCCGCCGATCGAGCAGGCAATCTGCGACGACGGGTCGGGCGCGTAGTAGAAGCCGGCATGCGCCACCGCCTGGCTGATGGCGAGGTTGGTAACGCCGGGCTCGGTCACCACCACGCGGTTGTCGAAATCGATCTCGCGAATGCGCTTGAACTTGCCGAGCCCGAGCAGCACGGCATCGGCCAGCGGCAGCGCGCCGCCTGACAACGATGTGCCGGAGCCGCGCGGAACCACCTTGATGCCCTGCTCACCGCAATATTTCAGGATCCTGGAGACCTGTTCGGTGGTGTCGGGCAACACCACGACCATCGGCGGCTGCCGATAGGCCATCAGGCCGTCGGACTCGTAGGGCAGCATTTCGGCAGCACTGTCGATCACGCCCTCGCCCGGCACGATCGCGCGCAGCGCCGCCACGATTTCACTGCGGCGATCCAGGACCGCCTGATCGGAAGCCGGCATCATGATGGCCATGCGTGTCCTCCAGGCCCCGCGAATTAACGATTTGTGATGGCAAATCAAGCACGTCTACCGAAGTTTGGGTAGGCCATCCGAAGGTTGGATTGCCACAGTTCAAACGATCAGTTCTCTCTGGGACAAGTCTGCAATGATGAAACCTGTCAAAGTTTCGTGGCTTGTCCCGTCCAAGCGGGCCTGCCACAAGAAAATCCGACTCTGTCCCCTGGGAAGAAACGAAGAGCACCACATGAAAACATCGACTTTGAGCGCGCTGGTTGTCGTTACCTCATGGGCCGCAGCATCCGGCGCGCTGGCGCAGGATGCCGCCGCCGGCAAGACCTCGTTCAACAAATGCCTGGCCTGCCATGCAATCGGCGAAGGCGCCAAGAACAAGGTCGGCCCGGTGCTGAACGGGCTCGACGGCCGCAAGTCCGGCACCATCGAGGGCTATTCCTATTCGGAGGCCAACAAGAATTCCGGCATTACCTGGGGCAAGGACGTGTTCCTCGAATACATCAAGGACCCGAAGGCGAAGATCCCCGGAACCAAAATGGTGTTCGCCGGCATCAAGAACGAGAAAGAGGCAGGCGATCTCTGGGCCTATGTCTCCTCGTTCGACAAGGACGGCAAGCAGAAGTGAGAGCTGCGTTGTCCTCACCCTCCCCTGGAGGGGTCCGAGACGAGCGAAGCTTGCTCGTGGGTCGCCGCGTAGCGGCGGGGTGGGGTGACGGTCTCTCCACGTCCGACAGTGCCCGAGTGGAGAGATCACCCCACCCCGTCTAACATTTCGCTGCGCTCAATGTGAGCCGACCCTCCCCCTCCAGGGGAGGGTGAAGACAAACGTCGAGCCGATCTTCCGCTTCTTCGCTTTCCCTGCTGATTGATAGGGCTCCAGCGCTCGCCCGATCAAGCCAGCGTGTGCACGATCACCGGCCCCGCCGTCGCGGTCGCCGGCCCGGTCAGCAGCGGCGCGAGATCGTGCTCGATCCACGCCAGAGCGCGCTTGTTGGATTCTTCGGCCGCCGCAAAATTGCTGAACAGGCTGATCGCAATCACCGTGTCGTCGGGCGCATAGACCACGTAATAGCCCATGAATCCGTCGACCCCGCTGATGACGGGAATCGCGCCTTCCTTGATCCTGCGGGTGAGTTCTTCGGCCTTGCCGGGCTTGGCCTTGCCCTGACGAATGGCGGCGTACATCACGCTCTCCCTCGAAGGTCGGCTGCCCGATATCGCAACTCTCAGGTTCATCCCCGGCGGGACGAGCAGCGGAATCCCGCGCGCACCGATGGTACCTCATCCGGAGCCGTCAGGCCACGTGCGGTGTCACCGCCGTCCCTGATCGCGAGAAAAACGCGGGTCGATAGATCCCGGGCTCCCAGACCCATCAATCGGTCGCCGCTGCCGCCCTCAGCGTCATCGCGCCCATCATCGCCTCCACTTCTGCGATCGCGAGATCGGGCGCCGCTTGCTGAATCATGTGGCCGACGCCGGGCAGCACGATCAGCCTCGCATTCGGCGCAGCGGCGGCGAGCGGTCGCGAATGGATGCGGGTCGAGACCGTTTTGTCGGATTCATCGCCCGTGATGATCGTGATCGGCGCCGTGATCTCGGCGTAGCGCGGCGCTTGCTCGGCCACCGCCGCCTTTAACGTCACGAAGTCAAGCGCGTTGGCGATAAATTCGCGCGGCCGCAGCAGCAGCGGCGTCGCAGTGTCCCTGACAAAGTCGTCCGGCATGGTCTGCGGGAGGAAGACGACGCGCGCGCCGCGTTCGGCCAGCAAGTGGCCGAGCGGCAGCGTGATTGTATAGGCGAGCAGCGGGCCGATCACCGGCGTCGCGATGATCTTGTTGTATCGGCCGACGCCCCCCGGCCAGGGATAGGCGACCGGCGCCAGCATCACGAGACCCGCCACAGTTTGCGGCTCATCCAGCGCCATGCGCAGGCCGAGGGCGCCCGCCCAGGAATGCACCACGAAGATCGCCTGGCCGACGCCGAGCTTTGCCAAAGCCTCCCCGATCATCCGGCCCTGGATTTCGGGCGTCGAATCCTCCAGCCGGAGGCGGGTGCTCCAGCCATGGCCGGGACGGTCGATCAGGATCACGCGGTGCTTTCTGGCAAGCTGTTCCCCGACCGGCCGCCGCATCACCTCCAGATTGGAACTCGCGCCATGCAGCATCACGATCGGCGGGCCGGCCGCATCGCGCGGGCCGATATCCAGGATGTGGAGTACCCCACCCGCCACCTCGACCATCCTGCCCCGGGCTGGATGGGCGCGCTGTGCGAGAAAAACGCCAATTTGCGTGACCAGCGCCAGCACCGCCAGCGCTGCCGCTACAATCACTGCCGCCATCGAGAATTTCCGGCCTGTTTTCTGCACCGGCGAGCTACGGCCCGGATCGGTTGCGGGTTTCGGGATTGTCCACAGGGCCTCGAACCTGTGGATAGCGGGGTCATACTGCTGTCACTGGCAAATTTGTACAGTGGCGCTGACACTTTCGCCATGTGTGCACGTGCCTGATTAGGGGGTAGCCGGGCGCATGCGTTGTACCCAACATCCACAGGAACAAGGGCGCTCACTACAAATTGTTCCAAGCGTATCAAGCGTATCATCGGAGGACTGCCCTATGATTTCCGACGCAAGCGAAGCCGCCATCGATCAGATCGTAGCGAGTTGCAATGGCGACATCCGCGGCGCACTCAAGGCCCTGCTGCGGGTAAACGAGCAGCTTGAGGCCGAACTGGCGCAGTTCTACGCGGCGGTGGGTCTCGACGGCATGGCCCGCGGCAGCAACGCCATACACTAGACCCGCGTCTATTGCTTCTTCTCGTCCGGCGCTCCTGCAGGAGGTTCCGGCACGATCGGGCACTGGGAAATGGTCGAACGGGCCAGCTTGGCATCGTCGATTGATTTGTACGGCCCGGTTCCGAAATAGATGTTGCCACCAACCTGGCTGTTAATGACGGGATTGCTCGTGACGATCTCGCATTTGCCGGTCGCGTGGTCGCCTACGACCCAATAGCCGCCTTGCGCGAAAGCGCAGGTTTCGGTCGCGATAATCATCGCGCCGGCCAGCAGCGATGATTTCATGGCTCGCTCCTGTCACGCAGTCAGCGAATAATAGCGCTTTGGCAGCGCCACGTTCCCGCCTGACGTAAGCGGTCGGAATCAAGGTTAACCGCGAAAGATCAGATATCGCGGCCTTCGACCTTTTCGGTGAGAGTCTTGACCAGGTCCGGCACCTTTTCGAGATGCGGATTGACGGCCAGCGCCTTGCGGAATGCCTCAAGCGCGCGCTTTTCGTCGCCGATTTCCTGCATGATCATGCCAAGCCCGGCCAGCGCGCCGAAATGCCGGGGCTCGCGGATCAGCACCTGCCGGATGTCCTCCAGCGAACGGGTGTAGTCGTTCTTCAGGTAATACAGCGTCGCACGCCGGTTCCAGGCCTCAACATAATCGGGGCGCAGCTTGATGACGGCATCGAGCAGTTTCATCGCGACGTCGACCTTCTGCGCTTCCATCGCGGCCTTGGCGCGCAGCATCAACAGCGAAGCCGTGTCGCTCGGGGTCTGCATCCACAGCGCCCAGATCCGCGCCTCGACATGCTTGGCGCTGGCTTCATCGGGGGCGGCTTTCAATGCGCCGAACAGGAAATCCAGCCCGCGGGTGCGATCGGCACCGACCTTGGGAAGCTTGCTCGGCGCTTCCGGCAATTTCTTCTGGGCTTTCGGCGGGGGAATGACCCTGGGGTCGTCCTGGGCAAAAGCAGCCGCCGGCACGGCCGTCATGACAGCGGCGAGGACCGCAATCCGGCAGTTACGGGCGCCCGGGAATCTCAATGCCATGCGCCAAGTCTAGACGCGTAAAACCGCGCCGCAAAGCGGCACGTCGTCAAAGACATGTGAAACGAGGAAAGAAAACCGCTTCGCCCCAGGCTTAACCTTGGCGGGCCTTGAAGCGGCGCTGCACCTTGTTGATCACGTAAACCCGGCCCTTGCGGCGGACCAGACGGTTGTTGCGGTGACGCCCGCGCAGCGATTTCAAGGAGTTACGGACCTTCATGGGACAATCCTGATGCTTTGAAAGGCCGTGCTGGAGGCCCGAACCTGAGCTACCCGAAAGTGGCAAAATGGGATCAATCCCGAAAAGCGGCCAACCGCCCGGGATGGGGCGGTTTCTAAGCAGCGCGGGAGCGTATGTCAATCCAAACGCGCCGTTTTCGGCTCCATCTGTCCTGTTCCGGACCTAACGCTGGCTTATACTATTTGGCATTCGGCCTGGTGGAGCGTCGCCGTCAAGCTCGCATCTGTGGAACTCTACGGAATCACTGGCAAAACAGGTCGCGCGGGAATTCGACTAGGGCCTCGCCAGTCGCGACCCTTTCGCCCGCCTGGTTCTTGACCACCACATCGATCAACACCCAGCGCGATTTTTCAGTCGATTGCTTGGCCTTGATGATTCCTGTTGGCTGGATGGTATCGCCGGGCCGGACCGGCTTGACCCACCGCGTCTCCAGCCGCCGGTGGACCGCACCGGCGGGGCAGGCCCAATCGGTGATCATTCGGGAGATCAGCCCGAAATTGTTCATGCCGTGCATGATGATGCCGCCAAAATTGGTCTTGCCGAAATTGCCCTTCATGTAGTCGTCGTCGAGATGCAGCGGGTTGTAGTCGAGCGAGGCATCGCAGAACAGGCGGATGGATTCGCGTGAGACCGCGAATTTCGGGCCGTCGATGACGTCGCCGGCGGAGAGATTATCGAACGTAGCAGTCATTGATCGCTCCCTCTCACATCGGCCGAATCGTCCAGCCGCGGCCGGAACAGATTACGTCGCCTTTCTGATTGAAAAAGACGTTGTCGTGCACCACGAACAGCCGCTCGCGCTTGATGAACTTGTCGAGCGCGCGGGCCTGCAACGTGATGACGTCGGCCGGGCGCGCCGGAATGTTGTAGCTCCAGGACTGCCCGGCATTGACGGTGCCCGGCGAGCGCATCCAGTCATCCGCGGGCGTGCAGGAAAACATCAGGAGGATGTGGATGGAGGGCGGCGCGATCAGCCCGCCATAGCGCGTGGTCTTGGCATAGGCCTCGTCGAAATAGATCGGATTGGTTTCGCCGACCGATCTGCAATACAGCTCGATCGCGTGCCTGGTCAGCGTGTAAGGGATGGTCTTGCGCGGCTCGCCCGGGACGATGTCGTCCCATGTTTTCCGCAAGTTCGCATCTTTCCAGAAATCGGTCTCGAAGGCCTCTGCCTGCGCCATACCATCCTCCCTGATTCCGCTCATTTATTTCTGCCGCCTTGCGGAATTTGTTATATAGTATAATCAATTTTCCAGACCCAAAAATCAAGCCGGCGGGAAACCCAAGAGATGCCCAAGCTCAAGCTGCCCGATATCGAAAAAGTCGTCGCGATCGACATCCACACCCATGCCGAAGAGCCCTGCGGCCTTCATGGCGACGACGGCTATGACAACTTCCAGGAGCGCATGGCCGAATACTTCAAGTCGCCGCACAAGCATCCGCCGACCGTGCCGGAAACCGCGGCCTATTATCGCTCCAAGAACATCGCGGCCGTGATCTTCCCGGTCGACGCCGAGCGCGAGACAGGTTTTCGCCGCTACAACAATTACGAGATGCTGGAAGTGGCGTCCGATAATCTCGACGTCCTGATCCCCTTCGTCTCGATCGATCCGCACAAGGGCAAGCTCGGCGTGCGCGAGGCGAAGAAGCTGATGGAGGAATACGGCGTCCGCGGCTTCAAATTCCACCCGACCATGCAGGGCTTCTACGCCAACGACCGCATGGCCTATCCGCTCTATGAAGCGATCAATGACGGCGGCGCGATCGCGCTGTTTCACACCGGGCAGACCGGCGTTGGAAGCGGCATGCCCGGCGGCATGGGGATGCGGCTGAAATATTCCAATCCGATGTATATGGACGACGTGGCGGCGGATTTTCCTGACCTGAAGATCATCCTCGCGCATCCCTCCTTCCCCTGGCAGGAAGAGGCGCTGTCGGTCGCAACCCACAAGCCGAATGTCTATATCGACCTCTCCGGCTGGTCGCCGAAATATTTTCCGCCGATCCTCGTCCGCTACATCAACTCGATCCTGCAGGACAAGATGCTGTTCGGCTCGGACTGGCCTGTCATCACGCCGGACCGCTGGCTGGCGGATTTCGCAAAACTCGACATCCGCGAGGAAATCCGGCCGAAGATCTTGAAGGCCAACGCGCGGAAGATTTTGGGTATATAAGGATACCACCCGCGCGCTTTTTTTGCGCTGGAGGTAGTCCATGACGAACCTCGCCAAAGTCGCTGCCCTCGCCGGTGCATTCGTGATCGGTTATGCGATCGAATCCGCCTCGGCTCAAACTCAGCCGGAGGGCACCGTCGTCGAGCTGGAATCGCCACTGGCAAGCTCGCATCCGCTGGTGGGCTACATGAGACGCCCGAAGGGCGGCGCAGGCCCCTCGCCCGCGGTGGTCTTGCTGCATAGCTGCCACGGAGACTGGCGGCGTATTGACGAGCGATGGGGCAAGCGCATCGCGTCTGGGGTTATGTGACGCTGTCGGTGGACAGCCTTGGTCCGCGCGGCAACAAGGCGAACTGTAGAGAAAGCACGCTATCCAATTTCGCTTCCGACGCTTACCGTGCCCTGGACTTTCTGGCGCAGCACCCCGCCGTCGATCCTTCGCGCATTGCCGCAATCGGATTCGCAATGGGCGGCTTGTCGGTCCTCTCGTCGGTCGAGCGCGGTGTTGCCGAGGAAGCCTCGTCAAACAAGTTCCGTGCGGCGGTCGCGTTCTATCCACGCTGCGAAAGATTGAAGGGGAATATGACCGTTCCCACGCTGATCCTGATTGGCGAACGGGATGACTGGCACTCGGCGAACGAGTGCCGCGATTTAGCGGCCGGCCGCGACGGCTGGGGGATATCCCGGCAGAAGGACCGGGGCGTTCCGATCAAACTCATTGTCTATCCCGACGCCCATCACGCCTTCGACGCGCCGGGCCTGAAGACGCCCGTTCAGCTTCAGGGACATCATCTCGAATTCAACCAATCGGCGGCAGATCAATCGGCCGCCGCGCTCCTTGAGTTTCTCGACACGAAGATGGACAACGGAGTGCAGGTCAAATGACCATCAAAGCCGTTGTGTTCGATGCCTATGGCACGCTTTACGACGTCCAGTCGGTGGCTGATGTCACCGAGGACGCGTTTCCCGGCTATGGCGGGATCATCACCCAGGTCTGGCGTATCAAGCAGCTCGAATATACCTGGCTGCGCTCGCTGATGCGGCACTACCAGGATTTCTCCGAAGTGACGCGCGACTCGCTGGCCTACACGCTCACCAGCCTTGGACTACAGTATGACGAGGACACGTTCGCACGCATCATCGACAAGTATCTGCATCTCGATCTCTATCCGGATGCGCTTGCGGCACTTTCGGCGATGAAGGATCGCAAGCTCGCGATCCTGTCCAACGGAAGTCCTGATATGCTCGACGCGCTGGTGCACAACAGCGGGCTCGACCGCGTGCTCGATGCCGTCATCAGCGTCGACGCGAAGAAAACATTTAAGCCCAGTCCCGAGGTCTACGCGCTGATCGAGGAGGCGCTGCACGTGCCGCCCGCCGAGGTGCTGTTCATCTCGGCCAATCCATGGGACGCCTGCGGCGCCAAGGCATTCGGGCTCAACGTCGCCTGGATCGAGCGGGTGACGCCGGAAGCGATGGCGCTCGCCTGCCTCGAAAGCGAGACGCTGCCGCCATTGACGATGTTTTGGGCGTTGCGTACCCAGATGGACGAGCTTGGCGTCGCGCCCGATCATCGCATCCACGGCCTCGCCGAACTGCCCGCCCTGGTGTCTGCCCAAAGGTCCTGAAATGAGTCTTGAGTCCGTCCGCGCCTTCTTCGCAGAAAAGGCGCCCGATATCTCCGTGATCGAATCCAGCATGAGTTCTGCCACCGTCGCGCTGGCCGCCGAAGCCTATGGCGTCGAGCCGGCGCGGATCGCCAAGACGCTGTCCTTGCGGGTCGGCGACCGCGTGGTGCTGATCGTGGCGGCCGGAACGTCGCGGATGGACAACAGGAAGGTGAAGGCGCTGTTCGGAGGAAAGCCGAAGATGCTCGGCCTCGAAGAGGTCGCCGAGATTACCGGCCACGAGGTCGGCGGCGTCTGCCCGTTCGGATTGAAGACGCCGCTGCCGATCTATTGCGACGTCTCGCTGAAGGCGTTCGACATCGTGGTGCCCGCCGCAGGCTCGACCCACAGCGCCGTAAAGATCACGCCGGCGCGCATGGCAGAGCTGACCGGAGCTGAATGGGTCGATGTCTGCGAGCTCAGGCCCGAGCGCGAAGCTGTGGCCTAATAGTCTTCCTCATAATAGGGCCGAGGCTGCATCGGCCGCGGCCGTACCGCTTGCGGCTGCCCCTGCTGCGGAGCGCGGGCACGTGGTGCGTTTTGTTGCAGCCCGCGCGGCGCTGGCTGCGCGTCGGCCTGCGATTCGAACACCGCACGGCAATTAGGAGAGAGCTGCGGCGTGTTCTGCCGCAAGCAGGCCACGATCCGGCTGGCATCCGGGATCTGGTCGCCACAGAGCCGCCAGACGTCGGGTGTGCAGGCCATCTGCTGTTCCCAGGTTCCGCGATATTCCTGCGAAAATACGGGGCTGGCGCCAATGCCGACGATCGCAACGGCAAGGCTGAGGACTATCCGCTGCGTGGGCATGGATCACGTCCTTTCTGTTCGATTTCGAGTTGACGCGGGAACTCCGCGCGGCGATGGGCATCAAGCCTGTCGAATGAATGCGGCCACGCGACGTTAGTGCGAACAAAAAGTTGTGAAGCGGGTTCCCTACTCCACTTTGCCGATCTTCTTCACCGCCGCGACCAGCCGCGCGCTGTCTTCCGCAACGAACTTTGCAAATTCCGGCGCGTCCAGATAAGCGACCGGGCTGCCGGCGGTCTCATACGTCTTGACCACCTCGGGCGCCTTTACCGCTTCCGCCATTGCTTCACGCAGCCGCGTCATGATCGGCGCCGGCAAGGCTGCTTGCGCGAACAATCCCGCCCAGATGTAGAACTCGACATCCTTGTAGCCGAGCTCCTTGAAGGTCGGCAGATCAGGGAAACTCTTGATGCGCTCGGCGCCCCAATTGGCGAGGACGCGCATCTTGCCGTGATCGACCTGCTGCTTCAGCGTGCCCGGAGCCGACGCCACCGCCTGCACGGTGCCGCTCAAGAGTGCAGTCAGCGCAGGGCCGGCGCCGCGGAACGGTACGTGCAGCAATTTGATGCCGGCGCTGGCCGCAAACATCTCCATCGCCACATGCAGCGTGCCGTAGGGACCGGACGAGCCGTAGGGAATTTGCCCGGGACGCTTTTTGGCGTCATCGACGAAATCCTGCAGCGTCTTCCACGGCGCCGACGCCGGCACCGCCAGCAGGGTCGGATCGGCCAGCACGCGCGCGATCGGCGCGAACTGCGAGACCTCATACGCCACCGGGCGATCGAACAAGCGGTCGGCTTCCGGCAACACGGCGAGCGAGGACAGCGTCATCAACAGCGTGTGGCCGTCGGGCTCGGCGCGCGCCGCCGCCGCATTGCCGACCGATCCGCCGCCGCCGCCGGCGCGGTTGTCGACGATCACGGGCTTGCCGAGGATCCGCTCCAACGCCTGCGCCACAGGGCGCGCGGCGAGATCGGCCTGGCCGCCCGGCGGGAATGGGACGATCATGGTGATGTTGCGCGAGGGGTATGGGCTTTGCGCGAAGGCGATGTGCGAGAGCGTGGTCTGCGCCAGCGGCAGCGCGGCGGCGGTTTTGAGAAGTTCGCGGCGGTTCATTGGTAGCTTCTCCCCGGCATTTGTTTTGGTTGTTGGAGACAGCCTAGCCTCAATCGTAGGGTGGGCAAAGCGCAGCGTGCCCACCATCCCTCGGGCAAAAGGGCTTGTATCGAGCAACTTCACTCGTTGCGCATGAATGGTGGGCACGCTTCGCTCTGCCCACCCTACGAAATTCACTTCCGCTTCTTCGCTTTCGCGAAATGCTTCGCCAAGAACTCCGCCAGCACTTCGACGCGGGCGGGGCGCGGGCCGCCGGGCGGGGTGACCAGATGCACCGCGCCTTCGGGCTGATGCCAGCCTTTCAGGATCACCTCGACCTCGCCCGATGCGATCGCGTCGCCGACGATGAAATCCGGCAGGTCGGCGATGCCGAGCCCGGCAATGACGCTCGGCAGCAGCGCCTCACCGTTGTTGACGCGGAGCTGGCCCGCGGGTCGCACGCTGGCCTGCTCGCCGGCGGCGTTGGTGTAGTGCCAGACGCCCGGTGTCGAGAGATAGACGTAGCCGAAGCATTTGTGCTGGGCTAGATGCATCGGATGCGTCGGTCTGCCATGGCGCTTCAAATAGGCCGGCGCCGCCACCGTGTAGCGCGGCATCGCGCAGAGCCGCCGCGCGATCAGCGAAGAGTCCGGGAGCCGCGCGATGCGCAAACCGGCATCGAACCCCTCGCCGATCAGGTCCACTGTCGCATCGCTCAGATGAAGATCGATCGAGACTTCCGGGTAAGTCGCGAGAAACTCCGGCAATATCGGCGCGACAGCTTTCACCCCGAACGTCATGGGGACCGCGAGCCGCACCAGCCCGCGCGGCGCCTTCGATTGCGACAGCGCTTCGTTCTCGGCGTCCTCACCATCGGCGAGCAGACGCGTGGCGCGCTCCGCGAGCTTCTGCCCGGCATCGGTCAATGCCAGCCGCCGCGAGGTGCGGTTGAACAGCCGTGCGCCGAGCCGCTGCTCCAGCCGGCTGACCGCCTTGGACACCGTGGCCTTGGACAGCGCCAGTTCAGTCGCGGCTGACGCAAACGACCGCAATTCCACGACTTTCGCGAAAATCGCGAGCGCCTCGAAATCCGGGAGTTTCGACATTCGGACCGCCCCACGGTTCACTTTTGGAAACAATGAGTTTCAATAGTTTCTATTTCTATATCACGATGCAGCGCATATCCAAGCGGCATCAAACTTCGAAACTGATGAGGACCACTCCCATGATCGAACTCAGACCATTTGCAAAACTCGCCAGCGCCGATCACGGCTGGCTGAAAGCAAAACACCACTTCTCGTTCGGCAGCCATTACGACCCGGACAATATGGGCCACGGCTCCTTACGGGTGTGGAACGATGACGAGATCGCGCCGAACACCGGCTTTCCCGCACATCCCCACGCCAACATGGAAATCATCACCTATGTCCGCGAAGGCGCGATCACGCACCAGGACTCGCTCGGCAACAAGGGCCGGACCGAGGCCGGCGACGTGCAGGTGATGAGCGCGGGCAGCGGCATTCGTCATTCCGAGTACAATCTGGAGCCTTCGAAGACGAAGATCTTCCAGATCTGGATCGAGCCGACGACGAAGGGCGGCCAGCCGACCTGGGGCGCGAAACCGTTTCCGAAGCCGGATCGCTCCGGCAAGCTCGTCACCATCGCCAGCGGCATCGCCGGCGACAAGGACGCGCTGCCGATCCGCGCCGATGCGCGGGTGCTCGCCACCACACTGAGGGCGGGTGAGCGCGCGGAATACGCACCGCACAAGGCGCGTCACCTTTATCTTGTGCCGGCGGCCGGCAGCATCGAAGTCAACGGTGTGCGCGTCAACGCCCGCGACGGCGCCGCGATCCGCGACGAGGCGAAGCTGACGATTACCGCGCTGGAAGATTCCGAACTGGTGCTAGTCGACGCGGCCTGATCGCCAAACTCAAGACTCGTCATGCCCGGGCTTGACCCGGGCATCCATCCCTCTTCGCAAGATGTTTTTCGAAGTTGGTGGATTGCCGGGTCAAGCCCGGCAACGACACCTCAAAGCAAACAACACGCATCCCAAACTCAAAGGAAAGCCATCATGGCCAAAGTACTCGTGCTTTATTACTCCGCCTACGGTCACATCGAGGCGATGGCGAACGCCGTCGCAGAGGGCGCACGCAAGGCCGGCGCCACCGTCGATATCA
This sequence comes from Bradyrhizobium sp. CSA112, assembly GCF_029051645.1. GTDB lineage: Bacteria > Pseudomonadota > Alphaproteobacteria > Rhizobiales > Xanthobacteraceae > Bradyrhizobium. Next base: position 41,701 of record NZ_JAACFS010000041.1, on the reverse strand, counting down.
AGCGTGTACCGGAACTGGTGCCTGAAGCGGTCGCCAAAGCCTCGTACTACAAGCTCGATCAGGCCGCACCGGTCGCCAATATCGAGGATCTCGCCAATTACGACGCGATCGTCATCGGCACCGGCACCCGCTTTGGCCGGATGGCCTCGCAGATGGCGAACTTCCTCGATCAGGCCGGCGGTCTCTGGGCCAAGGGCGCGCTGCATGGCAAGGTCGGCGGCGCCTTCACCGCGACGGCGACCCAGCACGGCGGACAGGAAACCACGCTGTTCTCGATCATCACCAATCTGCTGCACTTCGGCATGACAGTCGTCGGTCTGAACTACGGCTTCGCCGGCCAGATGAAGCTTGACGAGGTCACCGGCGGTGCGCCTTACGGTGCGACCACGATCACTGGCGGCGACGGCAGCCGCCAGCCAAGCGAAAACGAACTCGCCGGCGCGCGCTATCAAGGACGCGTGATCGCGGAGACCGCCAGCAAGCTGCATGGCTGATGCGACAAGGGCGGCATTCTCATTCGGGGATGCCGCCCTATCTCGTCCCTGACGGGACGACGGAAACAATGATGGTCGAACTTCTTTTTATCGCTCAACTGGCGCGTCAGCCGCTGCAAGCTGTGGCGTGGCGCTGGTGGTGCCGGAGCCTCTACCGCGCCTCGCGCGAACAGCGGCGCTGCCGGGAATGCACGAAATCGCGAGCCGCGCTTTTTAAACCTCTCCTGAATTCGTGATACGCCTTCTGCCTTCACGTGAGCGCCGACAGGGTTCTGGCATGAGCAACAAATCGCAAGGCCCGTGGCCGGAATTGCCGACCGCGGCGTGGCGCGACACCTGCGCGACGCTGCACCTCTGGACCCAGATCGTCGGCAAGATCCGGCTGACCAAATCGCCCTGGCTCAATCATTCCTGGCATGTGACGCTCTACGTCGCGCCGCGCGGATTGATGACTTCCCCGATGCCCGACGGTGCGCGAACGTTTCAGATCGATTTTGATTTCATCGACCATCGCTTGCGCATCTCGACCAGCGACGGCACGCAGCAGCAATTTGCGCTGGCGGGTCATTCCGTCGCCAGCTTCCACGCTGCCACGCTTGCTGCACTTGCCGAACTCGGCATTTCCGTTGCCATCGACGAGATGCCGAATGAGTTGCCCGATCCTGTGCGGTTCTCGCTAGATACCGCGCATGCCTCCTACGATCCCGATGCCGTCGGGCGCTTCCTGCAAATCCTCGTCAACTGCGACCGCGTCTTCAAGCAATTCCGCACCGGCTTCCTCGGCAAAGCGAGCCCGGTGCATTTCTTCTGGGGCAGTTTCGATCTGGCGGTGACGCGCTTCTCGGGCCGTCGCGCGCCGCGCCATCCGGGCGGCGTGCCGAATTTGCCCGACCCGGTCGCCCATGAAGCCTATTCACACGAAGTCAGCAGCGCCGGCTTCTGGCCAGGCAGTGGCGCGATCGATTATCCCGCGTTCTATTCCTATGCCTATCCCGAGCCATCAGGCTTCCGCGCGGCAAAGGTGCTGCCGGAGGCGGCGTTCTTCAGCGAAGCGCTCGGCGAGTTCATCCTGCCCTACGATGCCGTGCGCACGGCTGCCGATCCCGACAAGGCGCTGCTCGATTTCCTGCAGAGCACCTACGAGGCTACTGCGATCGCAGCGAAGTGGGATCGCGGGGAACTCGAATGCGATCCGGGCAAGCCGGGTGTGGTGCGGCAGGTTTGATCTTCGGCTAATGCTGCAGTTGCGGCTTCGCGATGGTCTGGCGAACTTCGGCGCCGCAGTCGGCGCATTCATAGGTGAAGTCGATCTTCGCCATGCTCCAATGCGGCTCGATATCGCGCACATACATCGGAAGTCCGACGCACCTCGGACAGATGACGAAGGCCGGTTCGATATCGTGCTGATGGATATAGGCTGGCATGTCGGCTCTCCCCAAGAAAGCTTTCAAGAAAGCATTCACCGGTGGCCCCTAACCCGGCGCAGAGCATATGCCCATAGCGCGAAGGCGATCATGAACTCTCGCGAACACAGGAAGAACATCCGCACAATCCCCGTATGTGTTGCATATTTGCACTCCGTTCCCGTGCGGCAACAATGTGTCAATCTTCGTGTGGCAGCGGCTTACCGAGCGCGCGCCTCGGCCAGGCATCGAGCGTGGATGGTTGCGCAATGCGCGCACCACACGATCGCGAAGTGCGTAAGGCCATCCGCGCCAACTCAAGGCGGCGCCGCTGATGTCCGTTCGAGGCCGAGCGCGGCCAGCGCGCTGCCGATCGCCACCGTAACGGGATGCATGGCAATCGTCCGCTCACGTTCGGTCAGCATTACGCCCACGGCATAGACAATAGAAAACGGCAAGGCTGCCAGCAGTTTGGCGGTCAACTTCGCCCGCAGCCAGAGCGTCGGCGTCGCCTTGCGCTGGACGTGATAATTGATCGCGCCGATCCGCAGGCCGCGCATCGCCAGCCATTTCAAGCTGGTCCGGCTTTTCGGCACGGTCTCGCTGATCACGGCTTCGGCCACCCAATGAAACCGCAAGCCGAGCCTCATGCAACGGTAGAAGAAATCGGTGTCCCCGCCGCCCAGAAAATTGAAACGGAGATCGAATGCCGGCATGCCCAAGCGGGTAAACACCGAACGCCGGATCAGGCAATTGCCGCAGCCGTAGATCAGCGGCACCGGGCCTGAGGTGTCGTACGCCGGGGCAAAAGCGGGGTGGCGGCGTAAGCCGCGCTTCCGTTCATCATCGAATTCGGGGAATACCGGTCCGCCGACGATGTCGGCACCGGTCGCATTGGCAGTCCTTACCATCTGCTCCAGCCAGTCCGGCGAAGCGATTTCGTCGTCGTCGATCATCAACAAGCTGGTTGCCGCCGGGAACATCTGCAGCGCCGTCTCGAAGGCAGCGTTGATCGCATGGCAATTGCCCTGCCGCGGCTCGATCACGCATAGCCCTGCGAATTTCCCCGACGTCAGGAATTCGGCCGCAACCGGGACGCTCTCGCTCTTCGACGCATCATTCTCCACCATGACGACGGCGAAGCGGCGGCTGGTGCGCTGGACGGCAAGCGACTCCAGCGTCCGGCGCAGATGCTGAGGACGGCGGAAACAGGGGATGCAAACGACGGTTTCGATCGTGGGATCGAGCGCCGGCGAGATCGCCACCAGCGCGCGGAGAGCCCTGACCGACGGATCGGGCCCGTTCATCCGGAGATCGCTGGTCGAAATCTCTGCCATGACGCTCAGGTCGTTCACGAATATGTCCCATCGTCCCGAAACGGGATTTCCGGCGTCATGCCGGGACACTTCCGTCTCGATAAGGTCGTTCATTCCGGGAGTGCGAACGTAACGCGCGCAGTGGTGCAATATTCGGTCCCGCCCCGAAGCGTGAAGCAACGAACTCCAGCGACGGTTAATGGACGCGGTTAATCCGCGCTGAACGAACGCTCGCCGCAAATCGGCGGCTGAACAGCTTTCGGAACAACCGCTGCGAATTCGGAAACTGGCCGTTGTCGATCTGGGTAGGCCACGCCCCGTTGACGTCGAAGCAAGCGGCGTAGGAAATCCTGTCCTCGTTCTTCATGAACCAGTCGTGCATCTGCTGAATGAAGAACGGGTCGTCGCCGGCGTTGCCCACGCCCCATTCGGGTCAGCTCATCCGCTTGCCATGCCGATGCTGCCGGGACTCGCCGACGGCTTACTGCAAGAGACGCGAGAAAAGCGGCAAGTTAACCACGCTAATGCACGGCAAGATGTGTTGCGCCGGTTCGGCACCGATCTTGCTCCATGGGCAGCTCGGAGTTCTGCGCGGGTCTCGAATGGACGTGGCGCATCTGGCTGGAGCCGCGCCGGCTGTTCTGGCACTATTTGACCACCAATCCGCGCGCGCTCTATCTATTGCTGAACAGGAACCGATCACTGACATCGGCAGGAAACACAACCAATGAGCAGCCGTCCAGCCATTCTCGTTACCGGCGGCGCGGGCTATATCGGCTCGCACTGCTGCAGGGCGCTAGATGCGGCGGGCTATCAGCCCGTCACCTACGACAATCTTTCGACCGGCCACCGCAGCTTCGTCGCGCGCACGCTGGTTGTCGGCGACATCGCCGACAAGGCCACGCTGGCACGGGCCTTCGCCGAGCATGACATCGTGGCCGTCATGCATTTCGCCGCCTCCAGCCTGGTCGGCGAGTCCGTTGCCGATCCGCAGAAATATTACATCAACAATCTCGCCGGCACGCTGTCGCTGCTGGAGACCATGCGCGAGGCCGGCTGCAAGCGCCTGGTGTTTTCGTCGACCGGCGCGGTCTATGGCAATGCCGACAGCAAGGCGCTGCGTGAGGATTACGCCTGCGCGCCGATCAATCCCTATGGCGCCTCGAAATGGATGATCGAGCGCGTGCTGGCGGATTATCGCACAGCCTATGGCTTCGGCTCGTTCGCGCTGCGTTACTTCAACGCTGCTGGCGCCGACCCCGCCGGCGGCATCGGCGAGCTGCGCGAGGTCGAAACCCATCTCATCCCGCGCGCCATGATGGCGCTGCAAGGGCATGTGCCTGACTTCGCCGTGTTCGGCGACGACTACGACACGCCGGATGGGACAGCGATCCGCGACTACATTCACGTGACCGATCTCGCGGCTGCCCACGTGCTTGCGCTCAAGCTGCTGCTCGAGGGACATTCAGGCGGGGCATTCAATCTCGGCACCGGCAACGGCTTTTCGGTCCGCGAGATCCTCGCGGCGATCGCGGCCGAAACCGGCCGCGAAGTCCCCCACGTCGTCAAGCCACGCCGCGCTGGCGATCCGACCTATCTCGTCGCCGATCCCTCCGCCGCACGCACGACATTGAACTTCAGCCCCACCCATTCGGATCTGGCCACGATCATCCGTACCGCGTGGGCGTGGCACAGGAAGGCTCACCCGCTGAAGACGGGTGCGCCTGGTCGGGATTGAGACGAGCGGCGCAAGCGATCGCTCAGCGGCCTACAGCGGCTTGATCTGCACCTTGCGCCACTTGATGACGCCAGAACCGTACTGCAGCGCGAACGGGCCGCTGGCGTGTTTTGAATCCTGGACATCAACGGTCTTCTGGCCGTTCAGCAGGACAACGAGATGCGGCCCCTTGGCCGTGATTTCGTAGGTGTTCCATTTGCCGCCCGCCTTCGGCATCGGGTCGACCTTGGCCACATCGACGATCGCGCCGGTGCCGTAGGTCGGATCGGGGCGCTTGTCGAAAATATTGACCTCGTAGCAGATCTTGGAGTCGATCTTCTCCGACTGGTCACAGCGAATGAAAATTCCGCTGTTGGCGTCATCGTCGGCCCAGAACTCGACCTTCATCTCGAAGTCTTTGTATGAGTTCTTGCTGACGAGATAGGACGGGTCCTTGCCCTCGGTGATCTTGTCCGCGACGAGCGCGCCGTCTTTCATTGCCCAGTTGGCTTTGCCGACCTCGGTCCAGTCGCCCATCTTGGTGCTGTCGACGAGCGTCACCCAGCCATCGCTCTGGCCGGACGCCACGCTGGAAAATTGAATAGCGGCGGCGCCGATCACCAGACCGGCTGCAAGTACCGATATGCGCTTCATGAACGTAACCCTCCCATGGCTGCTTTTTGTTGGACGCAACCTAGCATCACAGTTCACGGCGTAAATCCGTTTTTCATGCTGCAATTGCGTTGTGCGCATTGTGCGTGTCGCAGCCGCCGGTCACGCATGCACGCGCTGCGCTTTGCCCCGCAAACAGGAGCGGCTAGCGTAGCCGAACAACAGAGATGAGGCTCAGTTCACAAACCGATTGATGGAGGAATCCATGAAGCTGGCAAAGCGGCCTTGGCTATATCTCATTGCGCTGCCCGCACTCGTCGCGATAAGCGGGATCGCTGCTGCGGCGGAACTCAATCCGGCTGCAGTCATCTACAAGCTGCCGGATCAGATTCCCTGGGGCCCGGTCAATGCGGCCGGCGCGCAAAGCGCCGTCGTTGTCGGCGATCCCGCAAAGCCCGGCTTCTACATGGTCTATAACAAGTGGACCAAGGGCAATCATTTCAGCCGACCGCACTTCCACCCCAACGATCGCTACATCGTCGTGCTGCAGGGCACGTGGTGGGTTGGCTCGGGACCAAAATTCGATCCCGCCAACACGACGCCGATGCCGGCCGGCAGTTTCGTCACGCATTTCGGCAAGCAGGTGCATTGGGACGGCGCCAAGGATGAGGACGCCGTTCTACTGATCATGGGCGAAGGTCCGGCGACCACAACGGCGGCGGAAGAGAAGTAACCGCTGGCAGAACGGGACCGGCTTCGAGATCAACGACCGGGCAACCATTCCGGCAGCGGCGCGTTTCATCTCCCCAACCGTTAGAGGGATATGAAACATGGCTTCCGCTTCACAGATTCGGGAACATATGGACGTCATCTCGTCGGACAAGAAGACAGTCGGAAAAGTCGACCATATGGAAGGAACCGACAAGATCAAGCTGACCAAACAGAGTTCGCCTGATGGCCAGCATCATCACTTCATTCCGATGTCCTGGGTCGACCACGTCGATCAGCATGTCCATCTCAACAAGTCAGGCGCGGATGTAACCTCGCACTGGCAACACGGCCGGCAATAACCGGCAACATGCATTGCGCTGCCCGTGGATGCGGATATCATCAGGCTTCAGGAGATGGAATGCATCCGGCAGCGATACTGCAATTCGAACGTATGATCGGCGAATACATCACGTGGCGTGCCGTTCCGGAAACGGACCGCTCGCCCGCACCGGCGTGGTGGTGGGGACCCGCAATGGAGTTGCGCGCCTCCCCCCAGTCGCTCCCTGCCGAATGGTGCGCCGAGCTCGGGTTGCCGGACCGGGCGACTTATGCTTCCGCCGCGGCGATCTTTCTTGGGACCTTCGCAGGCCAGACGTCTGTGCCGTGGCCTTATGATTTTCCCCGCAAAACGGCTATCCCGGACCCGGCGGTCCGCGAGTTGCACCCGCAGCCATCAGACGACAGCGCCTTTCAACCCTGACCCGGCTTCCGGCTGCAATGGCGGCGAGGCCAGCCGCGGTTCGGCCCGAAGCAGATCAGCCATTTGCTTCGCGGGCAGCGGCATCGAGAACAGGAAGCCCTGCATTTCGTCGCAGGCATGGCTGCGCAGGAAAGCCTCCTGCTCCACGGTCTCGACACCTTCCGCAATGACGGTCATGCCAAGCGCCTTGCCCATGCTGATGATCGCCTGCGCAATGGCCTGGTCTTCGGAATCGACAGGCAGGTCGCGAATGAAGGAACGGTCGATCTTGATGGTATCGATCGGGAACTGCTTCATCAGCGACATTGACGAATAGCCGGTACCGAAGTCGTCGATCGCAAGTCGAATGCCGCGGCTCTGGATCGCGTCCAGCACCTTGATCGCGCGCGACACGTTCCGCATCACCATGCTTTCGGTGACTTCGAGCTGCAGCAGCACCGGCGACATGCCGCTTGCCAGCAGCGCCTCGTCGACATCGTGCAACAGATGCGGATCGGCGAATTGCCGCGGCGAAAGGTTGACCGCCATCGTCACCGGGCGCAGCCCACGGCGCTGCCAGGCCATGTTCTGCGCGCAGGCTTCCTTGAGCACCCATCGGCCGATCGGAACGATCAGCCCGGTTTCCTCGGCAAGCGGAATGAATTGCCCCGGCGATACGGCGCCTAATTCGGGATGAATCCAGCGCAGCAGCGCTTCAACGCCGGTGATCTGGCCGCTCGCCATATCGATCTTGGGCTGATAGTGCAGCGAGAACTGGTCGCGCTCCAACGCGCGGCGCAGCGCGCTCTCCATCGTCAGGCGCTCGATCGACTGCGTCTTGATCTCCTTGGTGAAGAAACGGAAGCCGTTCTTGCCGTCCTCCTTGGCGAGATACATCGCCATGTCGGCATTCTTGGTCAGCGTTTGCATGTCGGTGCCGTCGAAGGGATACATTGCGATCCCGATCGAGGCGGTGGTGTGGCATTCGTGACCGCTGAGCTGAAGGGGCTGGCTCAATACGGAAAGCAGTTCGCCGGCAATGCGCTCGACCTCGTGATGCTCGGCGGTCTCCTCCAGAATGACCACAAATTCGTCGCCGCCGAGCCGCGCCACGACATCGCTCGAACGCAGCGCGTGCCTCAGCCTGCCGCCGATCTCGACAAGGAGCATGTCGCCGGCATCATGTCCCAGCGAATCGTTGATGACCTTGAACCTGTCGAGGTCGATGAACAGCAGGGCAAACTGCCGCTGGTAGCGCGCGGCAGCATCGATCGCGCGGCGAAGCATGCCGTTGAACATTTCCCGGTTCGGCAGGTTGGTCAGGCTGTCGTGCGACGCCAGATACTCGATCCGCTCGTCGGCCTTGGTCTTTTCGTCGGCACGATCGAAATTCTCCAGCGCGAACGATACGTTGTCGACGAGCCGGTGCAGCAACTCCGCAAACTCGGGCGTGAACGTATCCTTCTCGCGCGACATGAAAGACATCGCGCCGACGACCTGCCCCTGCACCAGCAGGGGGAATGAAGCGCCGGAATTCGTGCCGTCGTTGCGAGCGGTGGCGTGAAACGCCTCGGCGCGCGGATCACCGAGGTAATCGTTGATGATGCAGGCATGCTGCGAACGTATCGCCGAACCACAGATCCCACGTCCCTCCGGGTGAGCCTCGCTGCTCGATATCGTTGCCTGGCGCGCGCTCGATGCGGTCGGGCCGGCGGCAGCCACGACGTCAAGATATTCGCTGTCGGGCTTGATCAGCGCGATGGAGGTCAGGGTAAACTTGCCGCCGTTCGCCGCCGCTTCGCACACCAATTCGAACAGTTCCGCCCGAGAGGAGGCGCGGATGATCGCCTCGTTGGTTGAGCTCAGCGCCGCCAGCATGCGCGTCAGGCGCTCTTTCTGGACCTCGGTCCGTGCCTTGTCGTCGGTGCGGTCGAAATTCTCCAGCGCGAACGACACATTGTCGGCCAGTCGTTGCAGCAGTTCCGAAAACTCTGAAGTGAAGGTGTCCTTGTCCAGGGACATGTAAATCATGACGCCGACCGGATCATCGCGCACCAGGAGGGGAAAGGCAGCGCCCGACTGAGCGCCGTAGCTGCCGACGACGGCCTGGAAGGCGGCGACGCGCTGGTCGGTGACATAATCATTGGTGATGCACGGGCGCCTGGTTCGGAACGCCGTTCCGCTGAGCCCCCGTCCCTCTGGACGGGTCTCATCCACCGACAACCTGACGTGCCGCGTCGTCTCGGCTGCCGGGCCCGAGGCGGCTACGATTCTGAGAAGATCGCTGCTGGAATCCGCCAATGCGATGGTGGTCGACGTAAACCTGCCGCCACCCGCTGCGGCTTCGCACACCAGGTCGAACAGGTCCTCGCGGGATTTTGCCCGCATGATCGCCTCGTTCGTCGCGCTCAAAGCAGCGAACATCCGGGTCAGGCGTTCTTTCTGACTTTCGGCCTTCGCCTTCTCGTCGGCCCGATCGAAATTTTCCAGCGCGAACGACACATTCTCCGTGAGCCGCTGCAGCAGCTCGGCGAATTCGGGCGTGAACGTATCCTTCTCGGAGGAGATGAAGAACATCACGCCGACCGGCTGACCGGAAACCAGCAGCGGAAATGCAGCGCCCGACATGGCGCCGTCGCTGTGAATGAACTGCCGAAATGCCGACCCTCGCGGATCGGCCCGCAAATCATTGGCGATGCAGGCTCGTCTTGAGCGGAACGCATTGCCGCAGAGCCCGCGCCCTTCAGGAAGATCCGCGTTGGTCGAAACCTTGACCCGCCGCATGTTGTTCGACGTCGGTCCCGCGACGGCCACCAGATCGACATCGTAGCTGTCGGGGCGAGCCAGCAGGATGCTGGTCGAGTTGAACCGGCCGCCCTTCGCGGCGGCTTCGCACACCAGTTCGAACAGCTCCGTCCGCGACGTCGCACGAACGATCGCTTCATTGGTCGCACTGAGCGCCGCCAGCATGCGCCTCAGACGTTCCTTCTGGGCGTCGGCTCTTGCCTTTTCGCCGGCGCGCTCGAAATTGTCCAGCGCGAACGAGACGTTCTCCGCGATCCGCGCCATCAGGGCGATGATCTCTTCGTCCTCGGCCCACAGCTTTCCGACAAAGAACAGCAGCACGCCGACGCTCTCGTCGGCCTTGATCAGGGGGACAGCGACGCAGGCGGTGACGCCGGTCTCGCGCGCGGCCTGATACCAGGGCTGGCCCTGAGTCGATTTGAGGATGTCGTTGTTGACGGCAGGCTGCTGCGTTCGGAATGCCCTGCCGCAGACGCCTGTTCCGTACACGTTGCCGGCATCGATCGAGAACGGCGCCCGCATGATCTGTTCGACGATGGCGCCCGTTCCGGCGACCGGCTTCAACCAGATCGAGTCCGGCTCCACCAGCAGGACCACCGTAGCCGCGGACTTTCCGCTGTGTACCGCAGCATCGCAGACGCGCTGATAGAGTTCCTGTTCGGTCTTGGCGCGAAGAATGGCTTCGTTGGTCGCGCTGATGGCGCCGAACATCCGGTTCAACCGCCGCATGGTGCGCTCGCCGTTCTTGCGCGCGGCCTCATGGTCGAAGTTGTCGAGTGCAAATGAAATGTTTGCCGACACGCGCTCCAGCATCGAGACGAGCTGCCCGTCGATTGAGTGAGCCTCGCGCCGCGAAATGAGCAACACGCCGACGCTCTCGCCATTGCAGGTCAGCGGCAGCGCCGCCGCGGCGCCCACCTGATTGGCCTTGGCACCCTCGCGCCAGGCCAGCGAGCGCGGGTCATTCAGGAAATCGTTGCTGACGCATACGCGCCCGTCGCGGAAGGCCTGCCCGGCAACCCCGGAACCTTCGGGCGTACCGGCCACGACCGAAATGTCGATGCTGCGCAGGCGGGGTACGTCATCGCCGCAGCCGGCCGCGAAACGCAGAAGATTGGTTTCCGGTTCCAGCAGGAAAACCGCCACGGCCAGGAAGTCGCCGACCGAGAACGCGGCTTCGCAGACCTTCGCGTACAGTTCTTCGGGTGATTTGGCGTACAGAATCGCTTCGTTGGTCGCATTCAACGCCGCGAGTGTGCGCGCGATATCGGTCTTCACCGTCCCCAAGCTCCTGCCGGCAGCGCCGGGCTGCCCCTTACGGATTTTATGCGTGCAACAGGCCTAAATGCTCGTTATTGGCGGCCGGGAGTTGCGATTCAGAGTAAATGTCAGACCAACGGTGAACGACGCCGCTCCGGAGAACTACGGCCCATTCACGATTTGTCAGCCATACCGCTGGCGCGCGCCGGCCGGGTTGCGGGACCTGCTGCGAGCAATTTTCGAATTTTGCAGGATGAGAATCCTGATCCGTGAGGGCCGTGCTGACGGCATGGCTAACAGGATATTTCCACGCTTGCCCTGCCGCGGGCGCTTTGAGAGCATGCCGGTACCAAGCACGACCCGCGGTTCGCGCGGGCGCTCAAGGTCGAGGAAATTCCCCATGCCGATGGTCCAGGCCGACCGTCTCATGCAAATCGGCGCGGCCCTGCTTAGGGCTGCCGGCGCAACTGAAGAGGAAGCCAGTGCGGTCGCCGTCGGCTGCATCAATGCCAATCTCGCCGGCCATGACTCGCATGGCGTGATCGCGATTCCGACCTATATCGACCGCATCAAGGCCGGGCATATCGTGCCCGGCGCGAAATGGACTATCGTTCAGGAATCGCCGACCACCACCGTGATCGACGGCCACTGGGGGTTCGGCTTTCACGTCAACGCCAAGGCGATGGCGCTGACGATCGAGAAGGCGAAGACCGCCAATGTGGCGGCCTGCACCGTGTTCCGGCAGAGCCATGTCGGGCGGCTCGCCGCCTATCCGTTGATGGCGATGCGGGCGGGCATGATCGGCATCGCGGCTGCCGATTCCGGCCGATCGCCAAAGCATGTCGCGCCGTTCGGCGGCCGCGAGGCAAGGCTCGGCACCAACCCGATCTCGATTGCGGTACCATCCGATCTCGAAGCACCATTCTATCTTGATATGGCGACCTCGGCGGTCGCGGCCGGCAAGATCGCGCTGTCGGTCGCGCGCGGCGAACAGATCCCGCAGGGCTGGATCATCGACGCCGACGGACGGCACACCACCGATCCCACCCAGTATCGCAAGGGCGGCGCGCTGCTGCCGCTCGGCGGCAGCGAGGGCTACAAGGGAAGCGGCCTCGCCGCGATGGTCGAGGTGCTGTGCGGACTGCTCACCGGGCTCGGCTTTGGTGTCGAGCCGACCGGCCGCCACAATGACGGGTGCTTCATGGCGGTGTTCAACGTCGCGGCCTTCCGTCCCCTGAAGGATTTCGAGAAAGAAGTCGGCGAGTTCGCGCGCTATCTCAAATCGACGCCGCCATCGGAAGGCTCCTCCGGTGTGTTCTATCCCGGCGAGATCGAACATATCCGCGAGCAGCAGCGCAGGCGCGACGGGATCGAGATCGAGGACGCCACCTGGGACAAACTGAAGGCGCTGGCCACCGACTACAAGCTGGCCACTGACCTCGACCTGAAATGAATTCTGCCAGCACAAGGAGGACGGCATGACACGGCAAATGGCGCTGGTGGGATTCCTGCAGGCGCAGAACTGCACCAATCTGCCGAGTTCGTGGCGACACCCGGAATCGCGAGACGATTCGATGTCGGCCGACTATTATCAGGAGATTGCCCGGATTCTCGAAGCCGGCAAATTCCACATGGCATTCTTCGATGATCGCCTGGCGATGCCGGACCGTTATGGCAACGACCATGCCCACACCGTCGAATACGGCATCCGCTGCGTCAAGATGGACCCGCTGATCGTGCTGACCACGATGGGCATGGTCACGACGAAGCTCGGGCTGGCGTCGACCTGCTCGACCACCTATTACGAGCCGTTCGATGTCGCGCGCCGTTTCGCTACCCTCGACCTGATGTCGGGCGGGCGCGCAGGCTGGAACGTCGTCACCTCGCTCAATGACGGCGAAGCCCACAACATGGGCAAGGACGCCCATCTCGAACATGACTTCCGCTACGATCGCGCCGACGAGTTCATGGAAGTCGTGCTCGGCCATTGGGACACCTGGGAAGACGGCTCCTTGATCATGGACAAGAAGAGCGGCCGCTTCGCCGATCCGGCCAAGGTGAAGCGGCTCGACCACAGCGGGCAGTTCTTCAAGTCGCGCGGACCGTTCACGGTGCCGCGCTCGGCGCAGGGCCATCCCGTCATCATCCAGGCCGGCGCGTCCGGCCGCGGCCAGCGCTTTGCGGGGCGATGGGGCGAGGTGATCTTCACCGCCGCCCGCAACGTCGCCGCCGCCAAGGAAGGCTATGCAGCCGTCCGCAACGAAGCGGCGAAAGCCGGCCGCGATCCCGACCAGATGTTTCTCTGCAACCTCACCACCCCGGTCTGCGGCGCGACCAAGGCCGAGGCTGAGGACAAGATGGCCGTAATCAACAAGCTGCCGCTGGAAATCGATGCGCTGTCGCTGCTCGCGGAAGCGCTGAACTACGACTTCGCCTCCAAGCCGCTCGACGAGCCGCTGACATCGGAAGAGCTCAAGAGCATGCAGGGTATCCTCGGCATTCGCGACGGCGTGCTCAAGAAATCAGGCAAGACCAATCCCAGCGCGCGTGACTTCGTCACCTTCTCCGGCCGCGGCCAGGTGCAGGACGCGATCGTCGGCGGCCCGAAGGAGATTGCGGACAAGTTAGAGGAGATGTTCGTCGAGCGCGGCTGCGACGGCTTTGTCATCGCCGCCACCATCGTGCCCGGCTCCTATGCCGATTTCGTCAAGCATGTCGTGCCGGAACTGCAGCGCCGCGGCCTGTTTCACAAGGACTACGCCGGCAAGACGCTGCGCGAAAATCTCGGTCTGCCGCGCCCCGGCGCCGGCGCCTGGAAAGCCAGCCCGCAGGCCGCAGCCGAATAAAGCAAAGGACACTTCATGCGTTGGCTAAGGTTCACCGCCGCCGGCAAGACGTCCTGGGGCATTGTTGAGGGCGAGCACGTGATCGCCGTCAATGGCGATCCCTTCGGCGAATGGCAGCGCGGGACGCAGTCGCATGCGCTGAAGGCCGTGAAGATCGAGCTGCCGCTGATCCCGCGTACCTTCTATTGCGTCGGGCTGAACTACCTCAAGCATCTCAAGGAAGCCGCCGACAAGGCGGGCACGGTGCCGAACGTGCCCGACCGGCCCGAGATCGGCTATCGCGCCCAGAACGCGCTGATCGCCCACGACGAGGATGTGGTGATCCCGGCGAGCGCGACCGAAAAGATCCATTACGAGGGCGAACTGGTGGTCGTCATCGGCAAGAAGGCAAAGCACCTCGCCGAAGCCAACGCGATGGATTTCGTGTTCGGCTACACCATCGGCAACGACGTCAGCGAGCGAACCTGGCAGAAGGCCGATCGCAGCCTGTGGCGCTCCAAGAACGCCGACACCTTCAAGCCGATGGGGCCGTGGATCGAAACCGATGTCGATCTCGACAAGATGGAGACGGCGATTCGGGTCAACGGCAAGGAGACCGGCCGCTTTCGCACCAACGACATGATCTTCGGCATCGTGCCGTTCCTTGTCGAGCTCTCCAAATATTTCACGCTGTCGCCGGGCGATGTGATCTGGATGGGTACTGACGGCGCCTCACCCGACCTGAGGGACGGCGACGTCGTCGAGATCGACATCACAGGGATCGGCACGTTGCGGAACAGGTTTGTGAGGGAGAAGGTTTGAGGCCGTCGGCCGAAGCCTTTACTTGGGCTGCTTCGGATTGCGCCACTAGTAGACCCTCATCCTGAGGAGCGCGGAACGCGCGTCTCGAAGGATGTGGCCCGGCCGGTGGCCTCGCCCTTCGAGACGGCCGCTGTGCCGCCTCCTCAGGGTGAGGGTCAAGGAGAACGGCTCGCGCCCAAGCCTTCGGGTCAGCGTCCTCAGAAATGAGGACAGGCGCCGGAAGCGGCAGCGGGTAAGGTTCGTCCGGACGGGTACCTAAGTTCTACGGAGGATCATCATGGCTCGCAGCTCAATCCTGCTCGGCACGGCGCTGACGAGCCTTGTCCTCGCCGCGGTGTCTCCAGCGGCGGCCCAATCGGCGATCGATCTGGATCAGCTCACAGCTACGCAAGCCGCCGCCGATCTCTGCGCCGGCAAGATCACCAGCAAGGCACTGACATCGGCGGCGCTGGCGCGGGCCAAGGCAAAGGCCGAGCTCAACGCCTTCATCACGCTGGACGAAGCCGGCGCGATGAAGGCCGCCGAATCCTTCGACGCCGGCCGCAAGAAAGGTTCGTGCAAGCCGCTTGCCGGCGTGCCGGTCGTCATCAAGGACAATATCGAGGTGGCCGGACTTCCCGCCAGCGCGGGAACGCCGGCGCTGAAGGGCTTCGTCCCGAAGAAAGATGCGCCTGTGGCAGCAAAACTGCGCGCGGCCGGCGCGATCATCATCGGCAAGACCAATATGCATGAACTCGCCTTCGGCATCTCCGGCTACAACGCCGCATTCAAGACGGGGACCGAATCCGGCGTGCGCAACGCCTATGATGCGACGAAGATCGCCGGCGGCTCGTCATCGGGAACTGGGGCTGCAGTCGGCGCGCGGATCGTCACGGCAGGTCTCGGCACCGACACCGGCGGCTCGGTCAGGGTGCCCTGCGCGCTGAACGGCTGCGCCGCGTTGCGTCCGACCGTCGGTCGCTATTCGCAGCAAGGGATCGCGCCGATTTCGCACACCCGCGACACCGCCGGCCCGATGGCTTCTACAATGGCCGACGTCGCGGCCCTCGACCGCGTCATCGCCGGCGGCGGCGCGATTGCGCCCGCCGACCTGAAGCAGCTACGCATCGGCGTCGACAAATCCATGCTGGCCAATCTCGACGGCGATACCGAAGCCGCATTCAAAGCCGCGCTGGAGAAGCTCAAGGCGAGCGGCGTGACGATTGTCGATATCGAGATGCCAAAGCTCGCCGAGCTCAGCGGCCAGGTCGGATTTCCGCTCGCGCTCTATGAGGCCTATGACGACATGGTCGCCTATCTCAAGAACAGCGGCAGCCGCGTCAGCATCGAGAATCTCGCCAAAGAAATCGCAAGCCCTGACGTGAAAGGCACCTATGAGGGGCGGGTCATTCCGCGCAAGCTGCCGGGACCGAACAACACGGTCTCTGAGGCCAAGCCGGCCTATGACGCTGCCATGAAGACCGCCCGGCCCGCGCTGCAGGCGCTCTATCGCGACACGTTCGCAAAGAACAAGCTCGACGCCATAGCCTTCCCGACCGTGCCGAAGGTCGCAATTGCCTCAAATGCTGACGCGTCGAGCCTCGCCAATTTCCTGCTGTTCATCCAGAACACCGATCCCGGCAGTAATGCCGGCGTCCCCGGCATCCAGCTTCCGATCGCGCTCGGCGCATCGAGCAAGCTGCCTGTCGGCCTCGAGCTCGATGGGCCCACGGGCAGCGATCGCCGGTTGCTGGCGGTCGGCATGGCCATGGAAAAGCTGTTCGGCCGCCTGCCGCCGCCGTCGCGCTAGGCGCGGCTCGCGTCGCTAATGCCGTGCAAACAGGCTGGCGACGCCGCTGCGGCGGCGGACGCCGAGCTTGGCGAAAATCCGCTCGATATGGGTGCGGACGGTCGAAATCTTGACCTGCAGCCGATGCGCAATCTCCTTGTCGCTCAGATCATCGGATATCATTCGCGCGATCTCGAATTCGCGCACCGAGAGCTTCAGGATCGGTGAGCCATCCGTAGCAATGGCCGAAGCCCCACCGGCCGCGCGCACCAGCGCACCGGTGAAAGCCGGCTCGATCAGCCGCAACAGCTCCAGCGTATGGCCGTCGAAATTCTCGCGCCGCCGACCGCGCCAGATCCTGACATCGCCGATATTGCGGCCGTCGACGAAACTATAGGCATTGACGCCCCAATGCAGTCCGTCGCGGGCAAGAAAGTCGTTGAAGAACTCGCTCCGCATCAGGTCGCGCTGCGGCATCACCTGCGTGACCAGCGTCGCCTCGCGGCGCTCCTGGAGCTTTGAGGTGATCGGGTCGTGTTGCTGATAATAGCGGTCGTAGGCCGCGATGTTGGTCGGGTCCATGTTCAGGTACACGGCCTTCTCAAAACGGCCCGTCGAATCCTGCCAGACGAAGGAGGCGTAGTGGTCGGCTTCCAGCAACTCCAGCAGGTGATGACCGACCGCCTCGCGAACGTCGCGCTCGCTGAGGTCTTCGGACAACAGCCCGAAGATGCGCGCCAGCACCCGGCTCTCGGAAGCGCTCACATACATGGCGCCATCCTAGCGGGGAAGCGCGATCAGGGAAACCGGGTTCGCGCCGCCCTGCCGCCTACTCGATCTTGATGCCGGCGTCCTCGATCACCTTGCGCCAACGCTCCACCTCGCTGCGGTAGTAGCGGCCGAATTCTTGCGGAGGCGCGGCGATCAACACGAGGCGCTCGTTGACGCTGAGCTTTTTGAAGGCGTCGGCCTGCACCGCCGCCGACCGGGTCCATTCTAGATCATCCGCGCCACGGCCGGAATTTTCCGCAGCAGCAGCGTGACCGCCCAGCTCAGCGCCAGCGTGCCGAAGAAAACGGCGGCAAACTTGGCAAAGGCCGGCCAAGAGTAATCGTAAACAGCGTATTGCAGCCAGATGACGAAGATGTAGTGCGTGAGGAAGATGCCATAGGCCTGCGGCCGCATGGCATCGAGCAGCCTCATGGTCGATGCGGCGAAACTCAGGGATACAGCCAGTACCGTGAACGTCATCGCGGCGCTGAACAGCGCAAAGGCAAGGCTGTAACCGATTTGCCAGGACAGTGGCGGCGAATCGAAATCCGCAATCCAGTTGTGGTGGGCATAGACCAGCAACAGGATCGCGCCGTAGAACAATGACGAAAATGCGAGCCAGACCGGCCAGCGCTTGGCCAGCTCCCCGTCCTCGCTCAGGATCCCAGCGCGAAGGCTGACCACGCCGATGCCGACACCGGTCAGAAAATAGCCGGCATAGAGCAAGATCCGGCTAGTCTGGATCGGGAGCGGATAACCGCCCGGCTCCAGCCAGCTCGCATCGCCGAAGATCAGCCGCATCGGCACATAGACCGCGATCGAGAAAACCAGGAAAGCGACGAAGGCTGTTCGTGGCTGGTCGCGCAACGAAAAGATCAGGAGACCGGACGTTTTCAGAAGGCGCGGCCCCAGCGCCCACAGCGTGGCGGCGATGGCATCGAGCGCCAGCAGTACCCACAAGAACCATGCCGGCCCCGACGGCCAAGGACCAACCGTCAACGTGCGCCACCAGAAATGAAAGAAGTTAAAGTCGGTGGTGCCGGGTAAATGATAGCGCAGGAAGGTCGGATAATAGGCAATCGGCATCAGCACGAAGATCGAGACAAGAAAGGGAATGCCGAGCCGCCACGCGCGATTTCGCAGGAAGTTCGCCGCTCCCTTGCGGGTCAGGCTGTCATGGACGAACAGGCCCGAGATCAGGAACATGCAGGCCATGAAGAAGCTGTCGTTGAACAGCACGACGAGATCGAACCCGAGCCAGCGCATTTTGTCGCCGTTGCCGAAATGGGTGTAGTTGACCGCGGCATGGTGGATCAGCACCAACAGCGTGATGAAGGTGCGCGCGCGGTCGAGCGCAACGAGACGTATGGAGGCTGTCTTGGCCTGATTGCCTATTTCGGTCTTGCGCAGCATCTCATCTGTTCCAATCAGGCCTGCGCCAGATCATTTTTCGAGCGCGTCATAAATCAGCTTCTTGACGTTCACTTGCACATGCTGGCGTCCGGATGGCGCGTTCTCCAACACGACAAAGAACATGTCCTGGGCGCGGTCCACAACCAGATAGGCGCCGGTCGCACCATCCCATTTGATTTCGCCAGGCGAGCCCGGCGGTGGCGGCACCGCATTGCCGGGATCGGTGCGGACGCCGAAGCCATAGCCGAATCCAAAGCCGTCGCCCGGAAAATAGAAGTAATTACGTGCGACGCCCGAGCCCGGGCCGATGTGGTCGGTGGTCATGGCCGCGAATGTCCTTGGGCTGAGGTAGGTCTTGCCGTCGAGCGTTCCGCCGTTCAGCAGCATCTGCCCGAAGCGCGCGAGATCGGCGACGGTGGAGACCAATCCGCCACCGCCGGATTCCCAACGCGTGACATCGAGGGAATTGCGTTCGGTATGGCGGTCGCGGCGTAGCGGCTGGGCATAGCGTTTCCGCTCGGCCGGATCGGTCAGAAAGAACTTGGTGGTAGTCATCCCCAGCGGATCGAACAGTTCTATCTTTTCGAATTGGTAGAACGACTGGCCGGAGGCGACCTCGATCACGCGCCCGAGCACGTCGATCGAATGCCCGTAATCCCACAGCGTCCGCGGCTGTTCGGCCAGCGGTAGCTTTGCAATCCGCTCGGCAAATTCAGCATTGTCGAAATCGCCGAGATAGATCCCGTCGTAAGCGGCCTTCACCGGTCCCCTTGGACCGTAGAAGCCGTAAGTGATCCCGGACGTATGCAGCAACAGATCCTCGATCGTGACGGGGCGCCGCAGTGGCACAAGATCGAGTACGGCTTTGCCGGACTCATCCTTGCGCTCGACGCCGACCTTCATGCCGGCGAACGAAGGAATGTACTTGGCTACGGGATCATCGAGTTTGATCTTGCCACGATCTACCAGCATCATCGCAGCAAAGCTGGTGACCGTTTTGCTCAAAGAATGCAGCGGAAAGATCGCATCCGGCGTCATGTCCATTCCGGCATCGGCGTCGCGCTTGCCGAACCACTTGAAATAGACCGGCTTGCCCTGGCGCTGGATCAGGACGATGACGCCCGGAATTTCTCCTTGTGCGATCTGATCGTTGAGAAAATCGTCGATCCGCGAGAGCTTTTCCGCTGACAATGGAGCATTCGGCGGCGGGCCGAACTGGGTCGCGGGCAATGGGGCGCTCAGCAAAACCCATGCGAGCATCGCAACCAACAATGTCGCACAGTGGCCTGTCGACACCGACTTGCGCGGTAACATCCGCTGCCTCCCCATTGCGTCGGTTCACATTATTGTATCTGGCAGCATCGATCCAGATGATCGACTATCGTTCAGCTCAGGATACACTGACTTTCGCCTCAAATTGAAAACGTCCAGAGAGGAGAATTGCATGAAGCCCCGGATGAACTACTACCAAGCCGCGCCCGATACCATCAAAGCGCTCGTCGCGCTCGAAGCCCAGATCCAGGCTTCCGGCCTGGAAAAATCGCTGATCGAGCTGGTCAAGACGCGCGCCTCGCAGATCAACGGCTGCGCTTACTGCATCAACATGCATACCCAGGACGCCCGCAAGCAGGGTGAGACCGAGCAGCGGCTGTATCTGTTGAGCGCCTGGCACGAGTCGCCGCTCTACACCGATCGCGAACGCGCGGCGCTGGCCTGGACCGACGCGCTGACGCTGATTGCCGAGACGCATGCCCCTGACGATCTCTACGAAGACATGCGCGCCCACTTCTCGGAATCGGAGGCGGTCAATCTGACCATGCTGATCGGGGCTATCAATGCCTGGAACCGGCTAGCGATCGCTTTTCGCGCGGTACACCCGGTCAAGGCCAAGGCTGCGGTGGCTTAAAGCAAGGAGGCTGACATGACAATAACGATGCGTCGTGTGGCCGCGATGGCCGTGGTTGTGCTGGCGATTGCCGGCGCATCCGCAGCGCGCGCCGAGGGCGACAAGGTAATGCCTGTTCGATCAGAGAAACTTCCCAACGTGCCCGGCAAAAGTCTGACTGCGGTCGTGGTCGACTACGCGCCGGGCGGCAAATCGGCCAGCCATCATCACGCCGGCAGCGTGTTCGCCTATGTGCTGTCGGGCAGCATCCGTTCGGAAAACTCGGCGACCGGCCCGGCGCGCGTCTACAAGGCGGGCGAAAGCTTCTTTGAGCCGCCCGGCAGCGAGCACCTCGTCAGCGAGAATGCGAGCACGACGGAACCTGCAAGCCTGCTCGCGGTTTTCGTTGCCGATGATGGCGCGCAATTGACGACGTTCGGCAAGAAGTGAGGGGTGGTGTGGTGACGAGCCGCGACACACTCCGCTGTCATGCCCCGCGCATGCGGGGCATCCAGTACGCCGTGGCCTCTCGGCTCGATCACTGACGTCTCTGGAATACTGGGTCGTCCGGTCAAGCCGGACGACGACATCTTGGAGTGCTACACCGCCGTCGCCTTGGCGAAGTCGATGTAGATCTCACGCAGCCGGTTGGTCATCGGGCCGGGCTTGCCGTCGGCGACCATCTTGCCGTCGATCGACACCACCGCCTGCACGAACACGCTGGCGCTGGTGATGAAGGCTTCCTTGGCGGCCAGCGCCTCCTCGACCGAAAACGCCCGCTCCTCGACGCGGAGCTGACGCTCTTCGGCGAGCGCGACCACGGCCTTGCGGGTGCAGCCGGGCAGGATCTCGCTGCCGTTCTGCCGCGTCACGATCACGTCGTCCTGGGTCAGGATGAAGCACGATGACGAGCCGCCCTCGGTCACCTTGCCGTCCTCGATCATCCAGGCCTCGCCGGCGCCGGCCACTGCGGCGGCCTGCTTGGCCAGCACCTGCGCCAGCAGCGCCACGCTCTTGATGTCGCGCCGGGCCCAGCGCAGGTCGGGCACCGTGATCACCTTGATGCCGGTCCTGGCCGAGGGCGCATTGATGATGTCCTTCGTGGACGTAAACATGATCATCGTCGGCTTGACGCCCTTCGGAAACGCGAAGTCGCGCCCGGTATCGGCGCCGCGCGTCACTTCCAGATAGACCATGCCGTTGACGAGATCGTTGCGCGCGACCAGCTCCTTCTGGATCTCCTGGATGCGCGCCGTTGTCTCCGGCAGCGCCAGCTCGATCTCGCCGACCGACCGCTCCAGCCGCGCCAGATGCGAGGCGTTGTCGATCAATTTTCCGTCCAGCACGGCCGCAACCTCATAGATACCATCGGCAAACAAAAATCCGCGGTCGAGGATCGAGACCTTCGCCTCCGAAAGTGGCACGTACGAACCGTTGACGTAAGCGATCTGTTCCAAAGTGGAGTCTCCTAAAAGATAGCGATGCCGCCGCGGCGGACGTTATAGGTAACCGTCATTGCGAGGAGCGCAAGCGACGAAGCAATCCATTCCTCCACTTGCAGCGCTATGGATTGCTTCGCTTCGCTCGCAATGACGCGGATGGGCCGCAGCATCCCCTAATGCGACAAGATCTTCGACAGGAACTTCTGCGCGCGTTCGCTGCGCGGACTGCCGAAGAAATCGGTCTTCAGCGCGTCCTCGACGATCTCGCCCTTGTCCATGAAGATCACGCGGTGCGCGACCTTGCTGGCAAAGCCCATTTCATGGGTGACGACCATCATGGTCATGCCCTCGTGAGCAAGGTCGACCATGACATCGAGCACCTCGCTGATCATTTCTGGATCGAGCGCCGAGGTCGGCTCATCGAACAACATCGCGATCGGATCCATGGCGAGCGCACGCGCGATCGCGACGCGCTGCTGCTGACCGCCGGACAGTTCAGCCGGATATTTGTTCGCGTGCACCGTCAAGCCGACGCGCTCAAGCAGCTTCTGGCCCTTGGCCATCGCCTCGTCATGCGAGCGGCCGAGCACCTTCTCCTGCGCCAGGCACAGATTCTCGATGATACGCAGATGCGGAAACAGCTCGAAATGCTGGAACACCATGCCGACGCGGGCCCGCAGCTTCGGCAAATCGGTCTTCGGGTCATTGACCTTGATGCCGTCGAGGATGATCTGGCCTTCCTGGAACGGCTCCAGCGCGTTGACGCATTTGATCAGCGTCGACTTTCCCGAGCCCGACGGGCCGCAGACCACCACCACCTCGCCCTTGGCGACGCTGGTGGTGCAATCCTTCAGCACCTGGAAGGTCGGCCCGTACCATTTATTGACGTGGCTGATCTCAATCATGGGGTCTCACCGTACAATAGCAATGCGTGCCTGCAGGCGCCGGACGCCGTAGGACGCAACACAGGAAATCGCGAAATAGACTGCGGCGGCAAACAGGTACATCTCGACCAGCCGCCCGTCGCGCTGCGCCACCTTGCTGGCGGCGCCGAGGAAATCCGGGATCGACAGCACGTAGACCAGCGAGGTGTCCTGGAACAGCACGATGGTTTGCGTGAGCAGTACCGGCAACATGTTGCGGAACGCCTGCGGCAGCACGATGTAGCGCATGGACTGACTGTAGGTCAGGCCCAGCGCGCTTGCGGCCGCCGGCTGTCCTTTTGAGATGGACTGGATGCCGGCGCGCATGATTTCAGAGAAATACGCCGCCTCAAACATGATGAAGGTGACGAGCGACGAGGTGAATGCGCCGACGCGAATGGGCCGCGACGCGCCGGTCAACCACTGGCCGATATAGGGCACCAGGAAATAGAACCAGAAGATCACCAGCACCAAAGGCAGCGAGCGCATGAAGTCGACATAGAGCCCGGCGATGCGGCCGAGCAGCCGGTAGCTCGACAGCCGCATCAGCGCAATCAGCGTGCCGAAGACCAGGCCGCCCAGCGCGGACAGCCCCGTCAGCATCAGCGTGAAGCTCATGCCGTCGAGGAAGAGATACGGCAGGGAGCGGCGGATGACGTCGAAATCGAGATTATCGAACATGGTCATTTCCCCGCGATGTAGCCGGGGATCGCCAGGCTGCGTTCGAGGAGGCGCATGCCGGTGACGACGACGATGTTGATCGCGAGATACATCACGGTTGCGGCGGTGAAGGCCTCGAACACCTGGAACGAGAACTCCTGCATCGCCCGCGCCTGGCCGGTCAGTTCGATCAGGCCGATGGTGATCGCCACCGAGGTGTTCTTGATGGTGTTGAGGAACTCGGATGTGAGCGGTGGCAGGATGATGCGGAACGCGATTGGCAGCAGCACGTAGCGATAGCCTTGCCCTGTCGTCAGCCCAAGCGCCGTTGCCGCCTGCTTCTGCCCGCGCGGCAGCGAGGCAATGCCGGCGGCAAGCTGGACGGCGACGCGCGCCGACATGAACAGCCCGACCCCGATCGCCGCCGTCCAGAACGGCGCATTGGGCAGCTGCTTCATCCAGAGCCCCGCGGCGCGCGGCAGCAGTTCGGGCAGCACGAAGAACCAGAGAAAGAGCTGCACCAGGAGCGGCATATTGCGGAAGAATTCGACATAGGCGAAGCCGACCCAGGACGCCGTCTTCGACGGCAGGCTGCGCAGGATGCCGATGATGGTGCCGAAAACAAGCGCGATGATCCAGGCCAGCAACGCGGTCTTGATGGTCAGCAGCAGGCCCGACACCAGCATGTCGAGATACGTGCCGGCCCCGGTCGGGTTCGGCTCGAAGAAGATGTGCCAGTTCCAGTTGTAGTTCACGAAGCACCCTGCCCGAAAACGCCGGTAAAGCCTTTGGTCGCTAACGCTTATGCAAAAGTCCGGCCATTCTGCATTTCAAAATGGCCGGACTTTCGACTTTCACCCCTCATCCTGAGGAGCCGCGCCTAGCGCGGCGTCTCGAAGGATAGAGGCCCGACTGTGGCCTCATGGTTCGAGACGCGCCGCTTCGCTGCGCTCCTCACCATGAGGGTCTGCCCGTTACTTATACGAGTCCGGATCCGGCGAATCCGACGGCTTCGCAAACTCGTTCTTCAGCTCGGCGCTGATCGGCACGTTGAGGTTCAGCCCCTTGGGCGGGATCTTCTGCGTGAACCACTTGTCGTAGATCTTCTGGCCCTCGCCGCCGGTGTAGAGCGCCGCGGTCGCCGCATCGACCACCTTCTTGAAGGCCGGGTCGTCCTTGCGCAGCATGATGCCGTAAGGCTCGGGCTTGGAGAACGCATCCTTGGAGATGACGTAGTCGGCCGGCGCCTTCGAGCCAGCGATCAGGCTCGCCAGCAGGATGTCGTCCATCACGAACGCCACCGCGCGATCGGTCTCCACCATCAGGAACGCCTCGGCGTGATCCTTGGCCGGGATGATGTTGATGTTGAGGCTGCGCGCCGCGTTGGCTTCGGTGAGCTGCTTGATGTTGGTGGTGCCGGCGGTGGAGACCACCGACTTGCCCTTGAGTTCGTCGATCGAATTGATCTTGGCCGCCTTCTTGGTGACATAGCGGCTCGCGGTCAGAAAGTGGGTGTTGGTGTAGGCGATCTGCTTCTGACGCTCGACATTGTTGGTGGTCGAGCCGCATTCGAGATCGATCGTGCCGTTGGCGAGCAGCGGAATGCGGGTCGACGACGTCACCGGATTGAGCTTGACCTCGAGCTTGTCGAGCTTGAGCTCTTTCTTCACGGCATCGACGATCTTGTAACAGATGTCCATGGCGTAGCCGATCGGCTTCTGGTTGTCGTCGAGATAGGAGAACGGAATCGACGAGTCGCGGAAGCCGAGCGTGATGGCGCCGGTATCTTTGATGTTCTTCAACGTCCCGGTGAGTTCCTGCGCCATTGCCGGGGTGGTGCACAACGCACCCGCGACCAGGCAGCCGATAATCTGACGGTGTTTCACGTAACTTCTCCCTCAAAAAGCTTCAGATGATTGCTCATTGCTCATCCACTCTAACTCAGCAACTTGCCGGGCCGTTTGGCCGGCGGCCTCGAACCTGCCTTCGCAAGACCGCCCCCGGCGCGCCCGACACTATGCCTGCACAATTCGGACCAAAACAGATTTAGTGCCCGTTGACCATCATGCATTCGACCCCTGAATGCGACTAAAGACAAAGGCAACGCCCATTTGTCGCCGCCGATCGGGATCAGCCGCTTCCGGCCGGAAGCCGCGACGGTGCCCTCTGTTAACCAAGCCACGCCGCGTCCGCCAAGCGCCATGCCGCACAGAACGTCGGACATGTCGCTTTCGATCACCCGCACCCCGACAATGGGGGTGTTCTCCAGGATGAGATCGACCAGCCGGGCGAAATAGACGCCGGGCGAATACATCAAAAGGGGCACAGGATGTGACGTCCGCCCGGGCAGCGACGCGCCGCCCTTGGCCACCAGCCCTTCGCTGGCATAGGGCCGCAAAAATTCGGTGCCGAGGGTCACGCGTTCGTAGCGGTCCGGATCGAGGTGGATCGGCTGCTGGGCGTGGTGGTAGCAGATCATCAGGTCCACGTTGTCGGAGACCAGCGAGGTGACGAGATCGTGGATGTTGCCGACGACCACCGAACAACTCAGCCGCCGCTCCTGTGACCAAACCTGCCACCAATGCGGCAGCCGTGCGGTCGCCAACGCGAACGGCAAGGCGATGCGGATCTGTTCGTTGCGGCGAAGCGGCTTGCCGCCAAGCTCGAGGCGGCTGTCGAGCATCTGCCGCAGCAACTCGCCGGCATGTTCGCGGAAGCGCTCGCCTTGCGGCGTGAGCTGCGTCGGGTAGACGCTGCGGTCGATCAGGTCGAAACCGAGCCAGGCTTCGAGCGATTTGATCCGTCGGCTGAACGCCGCCTGAGACGTGTTTCGTTTCTCGGCAGCGCGCGTAAAGTTGGCGGTCTCGGCCACCATCAGAAAATCCTGAAGCCAGCGAAGCTCCATCATGCTCCCCATCTTGCAGGCGATAGGCGCGTCACGGCGACGATAGCCGCCCTCGCCCTCGGGCAGCACGCGGCCAACCGGCGCTGGTTCTCGATGCGAAAGGTGAAGCCCCACGCCGGCAAAGCTAGCGGATCGGCATGCGGAATGACCAATGCAAGCTTTGCATCACCGCGGCTCGCCAGCGCCGCTGCGGCAATCCCCGTCAATCCCAGCCCGGTCATGCCAGCCGCTCCGCATTCGCCCATGAGGTCCTGCCTTCATTAGCCTGCCACGCCGGAAGGGGTTATGCAAATTTTGCATCATGCAGACTTGGCATCAATGGCGGCGTCCGAGAGCCTTAACCTGGTGCGCGACAACCCTTCGCCCGATCGGTTCCCGCGTTTTGATCGGACGATCATCTAGGACGCTACCCCGAAAATGAAAACCTGTGTACTTGGCGCCGGCGTTATCGGACTGACGACCGCATGGTGTCTTGCCGAAGCCGGGCACGACGTCGTCATTGTCGACCGGCATGCTTCCACCGCGAAAGACGCCAGCGCCGCCAATGGCGGACAGCTCTCTTACGCGTTCGTGGCGCCGCTGGCGTCGCCGGCGACATTGCTCAAGCTGCCATCGCTGTTGCTGTCGCCGGATTCGCCGATGCGCATCCGCGCCGGCCTCGATCCGGACTTGATTTCCTGGGGCACGCGATTCCTGCTCGCCTGCCGGCCGGCAGCCGTACGCGAGACCATTGCGGCACAGCTCGCGCTTGCCGCTTTGAGCCGGGGCGAGCTGGCGCGGCTGACGCAAACCCTGCGCCTGTCGTTCGGACTGCGGACCGCCGGCAAGCTCGTGATCTACCGCTCCGCAGGGGAATTCAAGGCGGCATGCCGCGCCGTTGTCGCGACCGGCGAGGAGGACGGTCAGCAGATCCTGACCGCGGCCGAATGCATCGCGCTGGAGCCGGCGCTCAGACCAGATGCAGATAAGCTTGCCGGCGGCATCTTTACCGCTTCCGAGCAGGTCGGCGACTGCGCCGCCTTCTGTGCGGCGTTGACGGCCCGCCTGAGGCAGCGAAGCAACGTCGAATGGCTGCTCAATACGCCAATTATCGGGCCGGTTCGTTCCGGCGGCCGGCTGGTCGCCGTCGACACCGGCAAGGGGCAGGTGCAGGCGGACCATTTCGTCTTGTGCATGGGCGTGGCATCGGGCGCGTTTGCGCGCGCATGCGGGTTTTATCTGCCGATCTATCCGCTTAAGGGCTACAGCATCACCCTGACGCCGACGCCGGATGCGCACATTATCAGACACAGCATCACGGACATGGAGCGCAAGCTGGTATTCGCCCCGCTCGCGCGGTGGACGGGCAGCGATAAGGGTCGCGGGCATCGCCGATCTCGAAAGCGACACGACGCTCGATGCCGGACGCGTCGATATCCTGCGCCGCGCCTCGGCGGAGCTGCTCGGCATGGACGCTGCCGGCGACATCGAGCCCTGGTGCGGGCTGCGTCCCATGACGCCGGACAGCCGGCCAATCATAGGCTGGTCGCCGCTGGACGGGCTGTTCATCAACTCAGGCCACGGCATGCTCGGCTGGACGCTGGCCTGCGGCAGCGCGCGGCTGGCGGCGGACATGATCGAGCGCAAGCGCCCGGGCACCGAGAGCGGGGCGTTTGCCCTGCGGCGAGCGGCCTAGCGACGATAAGTGTTTGCGAACGAATGGAGCCGGCCCATCCGGGCCGGTCCATACCGTATTGGCCCAAATATCCCGTGGTGCAGCGGCGGCCAAATTCCGTATCTCGGGATGCCGTGGCAGACCAATTGTCGCAGACGTCATTTCCAGCCGGTCGCGGCGCAGGCGGCGCGAACAGCCAGAGGTCAATAAGCTTTTCTTCCAGGCCGATTTCAGGGAAGATCGGGCACAGTAAAGAAAACAAGCGCGCCTCGCCGTCAAAGAGGCCGCCGGGGAGGATTTGATATGGTTCGACGCAGCCGTCTGACGATCGCTGTCGCTGCCATCGGCATGCTGATATCGGCAGCCGCCGGCGCGCAGGAGTATCCCACCAAGCCGATCACGCTGATCGTCCCATGGCCGGCGGGCGGCTCGACCGACATCTCGATGCGCGCGATTGCCGAAAGCGCTTCCAAGGTGCTTGGACAGCCGATCGCCATCGACAACAAGGCCGGCGGCAGCGGCACCGTCGGCCCTGCCACCATGGCGGCAGGCGCCAAGCCCGACGGCTATACGATCGCACAGATTCCGATCACCGTGTTCCGCCTGCCCTTGATGCAGGAAGTCTCGTGGAATCCGGACAAGGACTTTACCTATATCGTCCACCTCACCGGCTATACGTTCGGCGTCACCACCAGCGCCGAGTCACCCTTCAAGACCTGGAAGGATGTCGTCGATTACGCCAAGCAGAATCCCGGCAAGGTGACCTATGCGACGCCGGGCGCCGGCACATCGCTGCATATCGGCATGGAGCAGATCGCGTCCATGGCCGGCATCAAGCTCACCCAGGTGCCCTTCAAGGGCGGCGCGGAAACCAATGCCGCGGTGCTGGGACAGCACACCATGCTGCAGGCGGATTCAACGGGCTGGCGGCCGCTGGTCGACGCCGGCAAGCTGCGGCTGCTGATGGTGTGGACCGCGGCGCGCTCGCCGAATTATCCCGACGTGCCGACGCTGAAGGAGCTCGGCTACCCCATGGTTTACGACTCGCCGTTCGGTATCGCCGGACCGAAGGGCATGGACCCGAAGATCGTCGCCAAGCTGCATGACGCCTTCAAGAAAGCGCTGGAAGATCCGGCCGTGATCGCGACGCTGGCCAAATTCGACATGGTGCCCAGTTACAAGAGCACCGAGGATTACAAGAAGTTCGTCGTCGAGGTCACCGAGTCCGAGCGCAAGGTGGTCGACAAGCTCGGTCTGGCGAAGAAGACGAACTAGCTTCGGCCGTGTCCCGGACGCGGTGCAGCGTTCTTCACGCTGCTCCGCAGAGCCGGGACCCACCGCGCGCCCGCAACACATGGGCCCCGGCTCTGCAGCGCACCACGATAGCGCGTCAAGACTCGCGTAAACGCGCCGATGGTGCTGCGCAGCGTCTGGGGAACGGCCGAGAGAGAGTATCAATGAGTGATCAATCCAACGTCAAATTCCGCCTCAACAATTCCGAGCTGTGGGGCGGGCTGATCGGGCTTGCGCTCGGTGGATTTGTGATCTGGTCCGGGCTCAAGTTGAAGCTCGGCACCATCAATGATCCCGGCTCCGGCTTCGTACTGTTCTATACCGGCATCCTGATGTGCCTGTTCGCCGCCTCGATCATCATCGCCGCATTGACCGAGGGCGGGCCGACGTTTGGCTCGCGCTGGGTGAACACGCGCTGGACCAAGCCCCTGCTGGTGATCGTCTGCCTCGTCGCTTTTTCCTTCGCCCTCAACCCGCTCGGCTTTCTGCTGTCCGCAATTCCGCTGATGTTGCTGCTGCTACGCGTGGTCGATCCGGTCCGCTGGCCGCTGGCCGTTCCGATTGCGCTGCTGGTTCCGCTCGGCATGTGGTGGATCCTCAAACGCCTGCTCCTGATCCAGTTGCCCTCGGGCATCTTCGAAATCGGCTGATCGCACCATGGACACACTCGTCAATGTCGCCCATGGCCTCGGCGTCGCGCTTCAACCCGTCAACCTGATCTACTGCTTCGTCGGCGTGTTCATCGGCACGCTGGTCGGCGTGCTGCCCGGCATCGGTCCGATCTCGGCGATGTCGCTGCTATTGCCGATCACACTGTCGGGAACGCCGGAATCCGGCATCATCATGATGGCCGGCATCTATTACGGCTCGATGTATGGCGGCTCCACGACGTCGATCCTGGTCAATATTCCCGGCGAGGCCGCCTCCGTCGTCACCTGCATCGACGGCCACCAGATGGCCAAGCAGGGCCGCGCCGGGCCGGCGCTCGGCATCTCCGCCTTTGGCTCGTTCTTCGCCGGCACCTTCGCGCTGATCGCACTGATGCTGGTGGCACCCAAACTCGCCAGCGTCGCGATCGCGTTCGGACCGGCCGAATATTTCAGCCTGATGGTGCTCGGGCTCGTGGTGCTTACCTTCCTGACGCAGGGCTCGATGGCAAAGGCGCTGTTGATGGCCTGCATCGGCGTCGTACTCGGCGTGGTCGGGCTCGACAGCATCACCGCGCAACCGCGCCTGACCTTCGGCCGGATCGAGTTGATCGACGGCATCGGCCTCGTCCCCGTGGTCATGGGCCTGTTCGGCGTCGCCGAAGTGCTGCTCAATACCGAGCAGGTCATCAAACGCGACATCATCAACACCAGGATCACCCACCTGCTTCCAAGCAGGGAGGACTGGAAAGCCAGCGCCGGCCCGATGTCGCGCGGAACGGTCCTTGGATTTTTCCTCGGCACCCTGCCCGGCGGCGGCGCGGTGATCTCGTCGTTCGCGTCCTATGCGCTTGAGAAGCGGCTGTCCAAAACGCCCGAACGGTTCGGCAACGGCGCGATCGAGGGCGTCGCAGGTCCCGAAGCCGCCAACAATGCAGCCGCCGGCGGCGCCTTCATTCCGCTGATGACACTCGGCATTCCGCCGAATGTGGTGATGGCGCTGCTACTCGGCGCCTTCGTCATTCACGGCCTGCAGCCCGGTCCGCTCATGATCACGCAGAACCCCGGCCTGTTCTGGGGCATCGTCGCCAGCATGTATATCGGCAATCTGATGTTGCTCGTGCTCAACCTGCCGATGATCGGAATGTGGGTTCAGCTTCTCAAGCTGCCCTACAATATCCTGTTCCCACTGATCATCCTGTTCACCATCATCGGCGTCTATTGCTCCAGCAATAACGTATTCGACGTCTATGTGATGATCGCGTTCGGCGTGATCGGCTATTTCATGCGCAAGCTCGGCTACGAGCCGGCGCCGCTGGTGCTGGCTTTCGTGCTGGGACCGATGCTGGAGAACAATCTGCGCAAGTCGCTCATTCTATCGCAGGGCGATCTCATGACCTTCGTGCAGCGGCCGATCTCGGCTGTCTGCCTGGCGTTCGCTTTGATGCTGCTCGTCGCGCCCCTGCTGCCGGCGCTGCGTAAGAAGCGCGAACTGGTCGCGCTAGACGAAGAGGTGTGAGCCGCAGCTAAAAAGCCCGCTTCATCTCGCCGAGATCCCAGAATAGCCCCGCCATGATGGCGAGCGCCTCCTCGGTCACCGGCAGAAGGATGTGCTCATCCGGCGCATGCTGCGAGCAGCCGGGATAGGAATGCGGCACCCAGATCGTCGGTAGCCCCAGTCCCTCGGCAAACACGTCGTTGGGCAGCGAGCCGCCGAAGTTCGGCAGGATCGCCGGCGCTTTGCCGGTGGTCTTGCGGATCGAGTCCGCCGTCCAGTTCACCCAGGGGCTGTCGACGTCGGTGCGCGAGGCGGCGAAGCGCTGCGCACCGCTGACCTGCACCATCGAAAAACCGTTGGCATGCAGGTGCCTGCGCACGGCGTCGACCACCTCTTCATATCGGGTGCCGACGACGAAGCGGAGTTGCAGCACCGCATTGGCGTGTCCGGGAATGGCGTTGGCCGGCTTCTCGATATTGCCTGATGACATCGCCAGCACCTCCAGCGTGTTCCAGGCAAACAGCCGCTCCGCCGGCGACAACCCCTCCTCGCCCCAGTCGGGCGCCAGCGCCGGTTCGTCCGCGGTCGGCTCGATCTTTACATCCGCGAGCGCGGCGCGAACGGCGTTCGAAATCCGCGGCGGCTTGAGAACATCGAGCTTCATGCGCCCCTTGCCGTCGACGAGGCTCGCAATGGCGTTGGCTAGGATCGTCGCGGGGTTGGCCAGTACCCCGCCCCAATTACCCGAATGGTGCCCGCCATCGCGTAAGTTGACATCGAGATGGATGCGGTTGCCGCCGCGACAGCCGAGAAAGATGGTGGGCCGGTCGGCCGAAAGCCGTGGCCCGTCCGAGGCCAGGAACAGGTCGGCCTTCAGGTCCTCGCGATGAGCTTCGCAGACCTGCCGCAAATCCGGCGAGCCGATCTCCTCGCCGGTCTCGATGATGAACTTGGCATTGAAACCGAGCTTGCCACCGCGTGTCTGGCGCACCGCGCGCAGCGCCGAGATGTTGATGCTGTGCTGCCCCTTGTTGTCGGCCGTACCGCGGCCGTAGACGCGATCACCTCTTATCGTGGTCTTCCAGGGATCGAGGTTGTCGCGCCACTCGCCGACCATGCCGTCGACGACGTCGCCATGACCGTAAGTGAGCACAGTCGGCCGTGCAGGATCCTCAATATACTCCGCCACCAGATAGGGACCTCCACCGATCGGCGACTCGATCAGTCGGGTCTTGAAGTCGAGTTCGGTCAGCGCGGGCTCGAGGTTCTCAGTGAGATACGCGCGCAGCGCATCGCCGCGGCCGGAACTCTGGCTTTCGGTCTGATAGCCGACCCGTTGATCAAGTTCGCGAAGGAATTCGCCCGACCGGAAATGCTCGCGCACCCGCGCAATTGCGTCGGCTCTTTCAGCCATGAATTTTTCCTTTCGCTGGGCTCTATCGATGCAGCTATTCTGTCGACCTGATTACCGGGATACGCTGCCTGCCGGAAGTGGCACGATCGCGCGGAGCTCTGCTAAAATGCAATAGCCATGCCACCATTGGAAGGCGCCAATCATGACAAAGCAAATCCGGCTCAATGCCTTCGCCATGAACTGCGTGGCGCATCAATCGCCGGGGCTCTGGACCCATCCGCGCGACCGCACCCTCGGCTACAACCGCCTGCCCTATTGGCTCGATCTGGCGAAAACGCTGGAGCGTGGCCGGTTCGACGGGCTGTTTCTCGCCGACGTGCTCGGCGTCTATGACGTGTTCGGCAGCAGCCCGGCCGCGGCGCTGCGCAACGCCGCACAGACGCCGGCCAACGAGCCGCTGATGCTGATCCCCGCGATGGCCGCGGTCACGCAAAATCTCGGCTTCGGCGTCACCAGCAATCTCTCGTTCGAGCCGCCCTATCCGTTTGCGCGGAGAATGTCGACGCTCGACCACCTGACCGAGGGCCGCATCGGCTGGAACGTGGTGACCGGCTATCTCGACAGCGCGGCCCGCGGCGCTGGCAAGGACAGGCAGACCGCGCATGACGACCGCTATGACGTCGCCGACGAATATATGGAGTTGGTCTACAAGCTCTGGGAAGGAAGCTGGGAGGACGACGCCGTGCTGCGTGACCGTACGCGCGGCATCTTCGCCGATCCGTCGAAAGTGCATCGCATCCAGCATGAAGGCACCAACTACCGGCTCAACGCGATCCACCTGAGCGAGCCGTCGCCGCAGCGCACGCCGGTGCTGTACCAGGCCGGCACCTCGCCGCGCGGACGGCAGTTCGCGGCGCATCACGCCGAATGCGTGTTCATGTCCGGGCCGTCGGCCAAAATCATCGGACCGCGCGTGGCGGCGATCCGCGCGCTGGCGAAGGAAGTCGGGCGCAATCCGGCCGAGATCCTGATGTTCTCCATGATGACGATCATTCTCGGCCGCACCGAGGGCGAGGCGAAAGCGAAATACGCCGACTATCGCGCGCACATCGCTCCCGAGGGCGCGCTGGCCTTGATGTCGGGCTGGATGGGTGTCGATTTCTCGAGCTACGACCTCGACCAGCAGGTGCGTCACATCCAGAACGATGCCGGCCGAACCGCGCTCGACAACGTCACGCGCGCCGATCCTGATAGGGTCTGGACCGTGCGCGAGGTCGTCGAGCATGTCGGCATCGGCGGCGCCGGGCCGGTCGTGGTCGGCACACCCGAGAAGGTCGCCGACGATATCGAGGCCTGGTTCGAAGAGACCGACGTCGACGGCCTCAATGTTGCGTTCGCCACCTCACCCGGCGATTTCGAAGATATCGCCGATATGCTGGTGCCGGAGCTGACAAAGCGCGGGCGGTACAAGAGTGCGTATGCGAAGGGCACATTGCGGGAGAAGCTGTTCGGCAAAGGCCGAGCGCGGTTGACGGAGCAGCATCCGGCGAGCCGGTATCGGGTCAAGCCGAGGGCGACGACGGCGGAGTAGAAGCGCAGATCTATCAACCGTCATTGCGAGCGCAGCGAAGCAATCCATCGGGCCACAAAGGAAGAATGGATTGCTTCGTCGCTATGCTCCTCGCAATGACGTTGATGGATCTTGCATCAATTCACCGAATTGCTCACCACGACCTCGATCAGTTTTGCTCCCGGCCGGCTGAAGGCGGAGGACAAGACCGATTTGAGCTGGCCGGGATCGGTCACCTTCGTCGCTTCCAGTCCGAGCGATTTCGCGACGCCGGTGAAATCCACCGGTGGATCGACGAAATCCATGCCGACATAGTGATCGTCGCCGTGAAAGGCGAGCAGCCGCTGCTTGATGATGCGGTAGCCGCCATTGTTGACGATCACGAAGGTCAGCGGCAGCTTGTGGTTGGCCGCCGTCCACAGCGACTGAATCGAATACATCGAACTGCCGTCGCCGGAGTAACACACGACGGGCCGCTCCGGATTGGCGAGGCTGACGCCGACGGAAGCCGGCAATCCCCAGCCGATGCCGCCCGAGGCCAGCGCGTGATAGCCGTAGCGGTCGCGATGAGGACGCAGCGCGATGATTTGCCGTGACGACGTCAGCCCCTCATCGACCAGGATCGCGTTATCGGGCATTGCCTCGACCACCTGCAACGCCAGCCAGTCGGGATCGATCGGCGAGGTGTTGGCGTGCTTCAATATCTGTTCGACCAGCGGCTGGCGCCTGGCCGTCCAGTTCTTCGACGCCAGCGCGTCCAATCCCTGTCTTGCGCGCGCTTGAAGCGCGCTGCCGCCGGCAGCCTTCAGCGCCGGGACCAGCGCGCGCAGGGTTTCCCTCACGTCAGCTTTGAGCGCGATCTCGGCGCTGTAATTCTTGGCGAGATCCCAATCGACCAGGCCGACCTGTACGATCGAAAGCCCGTCCGGCAGCGGATCGGTCTCGCTGTAAACCGACATCCGCAAGGGATCGCCACCGAGCGCAATGATGAGATCGTAGGGTGACAGCGTGTCGCGCGCGATCTTCTGGATGCGCGCCAGCGCTCCCATAAAACACGGGCTTTCCGACAGGAAATATGCGCCATAGGGCGTCGACGACTGGTATGCCGGACAGCCCAGCGTTTCCGCCAGTTGCGCCGCCTCCTGCAAGGCGTCGCTTTTGACGATCTCGTCGCCGACGATGATCACCGGCCGCTCCGCCTTGAGGATGCGCGCGGTGAGCGCCTGCAGCGATTCGTCCGACGGTTTGACGCGGGTATCGACCCGGGTCGACCGGCCGAGGTCGATGCCGGCTTCGGTATTGAGGATGTCGCCAGGCAGCGAGATGAACACCGGTCCAGTGGGCGGCGTGGTCGCGATCTTGGCGGCGCGGCGCACAATCCGCGGCAGGTCCTCCAGCCGCGTCACCTCGACTGCCCATTTCACCAAGGGCTCCGCCATCCGCACCAGCGGGCCGTAGAGCACCGGCTCGGTGAGGCCGTGGCCCTGCTCCTGCTGGCCGGCGGTCAGGATCAGGGGCGTGCCGGTAAAGCTTGCGTTGTAGAGCGAGCCCATGGCGTTGCCGAGGCCAGGCGCGACATGGACGTTGCAGGCGACGAGCTTGCCCGAGGCGCGGCTGAAGCCGTCGGCTATGGCGACGACGAGACTCTCCTGCATCGCCATCACATAGGTGAGGTCCGGATGGTCCTTCAGCGCGTGCATGATCGGCAGTTCGGTGGTGCCGGGATTACCGAACAGATGCGTGATGCCCTCGTCCTTCAGCAATGCGAGGAATGCGGAACGCCCGGTGATCTTGTTTTTCATGTTTCCTCCCGCCCGCCGCTTCGTTGACGTGCGGGGTGGAGGCAGATGACCAAACTTGGCGCGCGTAAGCAATGGATCGCGGTCATGGCTGCTCTGCACAAGCATTTTCCGTGTCCCCGACGCCGTGCAGCGCGGCAGCGGCACACCGCGGGACCCGGATAAAAAAACGCGAAAACAACCCCATGCAAAGTAGAATGGGACCCGGCTCGCAGCACTCAGGCAGCTTGCGTCCGAGGCACGAGATGGTCCGTCACGGCCTCATCCCGCTCCAGGCCGTGTACTCATTAAGCGACTGACTGATGTCCGCTCAACCCTCAACAGCGGCTGAATAGCGGACATAGCCCGATGTCGCAAAGGCTCACAGAAGCGGACGCTGGACCGCTTCTTTACCCGTTGGAATGTGCTCCGAACGGCGTGCGCGATACGAGACTATTTAGAGCGACCCGACCGACGCGGTTGAATGCCTTCGGAAGAAGATAGACTCTGAACCAACAATTGCGCCGGTAGGCTCAGGCCTTTCTCACGCACTAAAACGACGAACTGGCGCTTGGCCCATTTATCGCTGAGGGGGATCACCTTGAGCCCCAGCGCCTGCTGAATCGCGCTCGCCTCCTCAGCGGGTACAATCGCCACTGCCAATTGGGCCGCCACGATCCGGTAAGCGGCGTCCACGGTCGAGACCTGGATGCGGTAGCGCATCTGCTTGCCGGCGGCGGCCGCAGCACTGCGCTGGGTCGTCTGCATGATGCTGCGGGCGACGATGTCGACATGCTCGTAGTCAATCGTGTCGACGAAGGAGACAGAACGTTTTCTCGCCAATGGATGGGCGGGATGGACGACTACCGCAAGATGGTCGCGGTGATATGGCAAGGTCCGCAGGCCGCGCATGTCGACGGCGTCCCAACACACTCCGATATCGGCGCGCCCTTCCTCAACGCCGCGCACCACTTCCCAGATTTCGCGTTCCTCCAGGCTGACGCGTACGTCGAGATAGCGTTGCGCGAACAGGCTGATATCTTCCGGCAGGAATTGCGCCACCGCCGATTTACTGCCGAAGACACGCACGTGACCTTGCACTCCCTCTGCAAACGCTCCCAGTTCTGCCTGCATCCGGTCGAGCAATTGCAGCGATTCCCGCGCATAGCGGCACAGCACCTCCCCCGCCGCCGTCACCGCAACGCCGCGCCTGCCGCGTTCGAGCAAGGTGACGCCTGCGGCTTCCTCCATCTGGCTGATGCGCTTGCTCACCGCGGACGGCACGATCGCCTCGCGCCGGGCGGCTGTGGCGATGTTGCGTTCCTCGCAGACCGCGATGAACAGCCGCAACGAAACGGGATCGAAATTTCGCATGATCTGTCCTGCCGTCAGATTCAGACATCTTAGATGAGAATGTCTGAGGTGAAAATTTACCATTTCTGAGATGGCTGACAAGTCGGCAGTTTCATCTACATTGCGTGGATCAAAAAATTGATCCTGGGAGATATTCATGCGTGCGGTTGTGTGTGCTTCTTTGCTGTTCTTGACAGCGTCTGCAGCGATCGCCCAGGATTTCCCCAAGCGGCCCATCACCATGATCGTGCCTTTTGCCGCCGGAGGCCCTACCGACACCGTGGCGCGCGTGACGGCCGAGAACATGGGCCGTCTGCTCGGACAGCAGGTGATTGTCGAGAACGTCGCCGGCGCGGGCGGCACTCTGGGCAGCAATCGGGTCGTCCGTGCTGAGCCCGACGGCTATACGCTTCTACTTCATCATCTCGGACTGGCCACAGCCGTCACGCTGTATCGGAAGCTTCCGTTCGATCCGACCACCGACCTGAAGCCTGTCGGCGTCGTGTCCGATGCCAACATGGCAATCATTGCGCGCCCGGACTACGCCCCGAATACGCTGGCCGAAGTCATTGCAGACATCAAGGCCCGAGGCGATCACGTCACCTTCGCGCATTCGGGCCTGGGTGCGGCGTCGCAGCTTTGCGGTATGCTATTCATGGCGGCTGTTCAGAAGCAGATGAACGTCGTTCCATTCCGCGGAGGCGGCCCGGTTCTTCAGGCGCTGATGGGGAAGCAGATAGATCTTGGGTGCGAACAAGCCACGACCGCCGCGCCGCTGGTCCAGGCCAACAGCGTGAAGTCTTACGCCGTCACCAGCGCCAAGCGGCTGCCATCGATGCCTAACGTGCCCACCTCGGCCGAGGCCGGCCTGCCTGGTATGGAGATCAGCGTTTGGCACGGTATCTATGTGCCGGCGAAAACGCCCGATTCTATCGTGCAGGTGCTAACCAAAGCCTTGGCCGAGGCGCTCAAAAATCCGGCGCTGGCCAGCAGGTTCGCGGATATCGCGACCGATCCGACGCCGGACAAGGCAACGCCGCAAATCCTTCGTGAAACGCTGAAGAGCGAGATTGACCGCTGGCGTCCGATGATCACCGCAGTCGGCCAATACGCCGATTAAGCTTCCGCCCTCCATCCTCCGATACGGACATCCTTCTCATGCGCATTGTCGACATCCGGGAGCGTACCGCTCCGATATCTTCTCCCATCGCCAACGCCTTCATCGACTTTTCGAAGATGACGCTGAGTCTGGTTGCCGTAGTCACCGACGTCATCCGCGATGGCCGGCCAGTCATCGGCTACGGTTTCAACTCGAACGGTCGCTACGGGCAGGGAGGGTTGATCCGCGAGCGTTTCGCGCCGCGCGTGCTGACGGCTGCGCCGGACAGCCTGCTTGACGAAGGTGGCCTTCTGGACCCCGGCAAAATCTGGGCGGCCATGTTCACTAACGAGAAGCCGGGCGGACATGGCGAGCGTTCGGTCGCCATCGGCACGATCGATATGGCGGTGTGGGACGCCGTCGCCAAGATTGCGAGCAAGCCCCTGTTTCGACTCTTGGCGGAACGCGCCAAAGTGCAGGCCAACCCGCGTGTCTTCGTCTATGCGGCCGGCGGTTACTACTATCCAGGCAAGGGCCTCGAAGGCCTGGCAGCGGAGATGCAAGGGTATCTCGACCGCGGCTACACGGTCGTGAAGATGAAGATCGGCGGTGCGCCGCTGGCTGACGACTGCAAGCGCATCGAAACCGTTTTGAAGATGTTACCTGCGGGCTGCAAGCTCGCCGTCGACGCCAACGGCCGCTTCGATCTCGATACTGCGGTGGCTTATGCGAAGGCGCTGCGCCAATACGATCTGTTTTGGTACGAGGAAGCTGGCGATCCGCTGGATTATGAGTTGCAAGCGAAGCTGGCCGAGCACTATCCCGGCCCGATGGCCACCGGCGAAAACCTGTTCTCGATGCAAGATGCCCGCAACCTGATCCGCTACGGCGGCATGCGGCCAGATCGGGACTGGCTGCAGTTCGACTGCGCGCTGAGCTACGGGCTGGTCGAGTATTTGCGCACGCTGGAAATGTTGAAGAGCTACGGCTGGTCGTGGAGCCGCTGCATTCCACACGGCGGACACCAAATGTCGCTCAACATCGCAGCGGGGCTCGGGCTCGGCGGTAATGAATCATATCCCGATCTGTTCCAACCGTACGGGGGATTCCCCGATGGGGTACGGGTGGAAGCCGGGCATATCAACATGCCGGAGCTTCCTGGCATCGGCTTCGAAGGCAAGTCCGACCTGATTACTGAAATGCGAAGCCTAGCGTCGTAAGGAGCCCCGCGAAATATGTAGCCCGCGCCCTTGGTCCGCTTTGGGTCCAGATGCTGACCTCGGCGGCGCCGGCTCTAGACGTCTCTAAGCTCCAAGGGCGATGCGCCGATCCCGTGCCCCCGCGTGCAATGCGGCGTAACAATCGGCGCGAGGCTAGGGAACCGTGTGCCGCGGGCAACAGTTACCCCCGCGACGAAGCGGAGTGGCGCCGTCGGACGTTGATAGTTCAGGACGGCGCGGTGTATCTTTACTTTCTAGACCGAACGATCGGCAGACTTGAGGGCGAAGGAAAGGTCATGCGCGCCTTGATCCTAGCATTGTGTATCCTAGCGATCGTCGACAGCGCGCACTTTGCTAAGGCTGGTCTGAGCAGCACGCCTCGCGAAACGTTGGCACCCGCCGAAACGACAATAGCTACCGACGAAGCGACTCAGGAGACCGAGGAACAGATCGGCCTCACCAAGGCAAAGCGTCGTGGAGTGCAACGTGGGCTAACCAAGCTCGGGTTCAAGACCAAGGTCAATGGGAAGTTCGACGAATCGACTCGCGCCGTCATCGCGCGCTGGCAGGAGGAGCACGGCTACCCTACGACTGGCTTCCTCAACGCCGCCCAGCACAGGGTACTAACGGACGCCGCGGCAGAGGCTAGCAAATCTGGTCATCAAGACCGTCGTCGCGCTGGGAGCCGTACTCGCCATTCGCGTGGTGTCGGCGGTCCAATCGGCGCGATCGGCGGCGCGGTGCACGGCGTTGTGGGGGGTGTGGTGGGCGGACTATTCCGCAGGTGACTCGTCCAGCCTCAAGATAGTTGATACGCCTAAGCAGCCTAGCACTTTGTTGGACGGCTGTGACGATCGAATCGCCTAGGGCGAACTCAGGGCATGCGCGTGGCTAGAGGCCGGAGGGTGATGTCCGAGCCGGGTCAAGAACGACAAAGCTCAGGGTGAGCATAATAACTCCGCTTTCGGGTGCATAGCGTCCGACCCGCTCCTTGGCGCGCCACATTGAGCCGGACTGTCTTGCCGTGATTCAAGCCCCTTATCGCCTTCGTCCAGCTCACATCCATCCGGCTATGGCTGGCTGCGCGTAGTGGGTCCACGCTCTAGACCATTCCTTCACGGTCCGCGCGCTTCTTCTTTTTCGAACGCTGCCAGACCACGCCTGGATATCCTTTCAGCGGCACCAGCGGCTCGCCGGTGTAGGCCCATTCCTGCAATTCCTCGATCGCGATGTGATAGAGCGGCTGCCGCCCGGTGCGGCCCGAAAACAGCGCGCGAGGAATGTTGATCATATGCGGCGAGCGTGGGCGTTCGTAGGCAATGGGCGTGCCGCAGTGCGAGCAGAAACTGCGTACGGTCTTGGTGGCCTCGTCTTCGTACCGTGTAAGGCTGGTCTTGCCCTTCGTGATACGAAAGCGCTTTTTCCAGCTTCCGACATAGGTGGCATAGGCCGCGCCGTGGGCGCGGCGGCTTGACGGTGAATGATCGTGCCAGGCCCAGCGCGCCGGCACGTCGATCTCGAAGGCGACCTTGCCGCACAGGCATTGGCCGGTGGCGGGTTTGCCGAGGGAGACGGCTTTGGTTTTTCTCTTCTCCGATTCTTCTTCCGGAAACATGGCGAGCCCCCTCGGCGATCATGTAGATGGGGTAACGGGCCCGGTCTGCCCTCCAAGCAAGCCGCGCTTGCTACGGCGCTGTTGAATGCGCGCTTCGCGCGGCTTGCTTGGAAGGCGGGCGGTCGTCCCTCACATGGATGGTGTTACGG
>NZ_JAACFS010000040.1 GCF_029051645.1 Bradyrhizobium sp. CSA112 | reverse complement strand
CAGGTCAGGCCGACATCCGGGTTGTCGACATATCGAGCGATATGATCACGCTTTCCGTAGATTGGCCGACCTATCCTCTTACGAACCCCATCAGGCGACGGCCTTGCGCCGATCCCGTACAGAAGCAAGTTCCCGGCGAGTGGATGACGCAAAAGGGATTGACTAATCGAGGCCCGTTACAGAAGCCCGGATGCAGCGAAGCGAAATCCGGGAACGCTGGTGCTATTGGTCCCCGGATTTCGCTTCGCTGCATCCGGGCTACGATCGCCTCACGCCTGCTCCAACTCGGTATGCTCCGGATAGTCCGTATATCCTGCCGCATCGCCGCCGTAGAACGTGGCGCGGTTATACGGCGTCAGCGGGAAGCCGCGCTGCAGGCGGCGCGGCAAATCCGGGTTGGAAATGAAGATGCGGCCGAATGCGACCGCGTCGGCATGGCCATCCCGGATCGCTGCATCCGCAGTTTCGCCCGTAAAGCCGCCGGCGGTGATCAGCACGCCTTTCCAGATCGGGCGGAACAGCACCATCGCGGACGGCACGTTCTGATGGTTGACCTCGGCGCGGCCGGCGCCGGAGGAGCGCGGCTCGATGAAATGCAGATACGCCAGCCCAAGCGGATTGAGCTGCTCAACAGCATATGTGTAGAGCGGCATCGGGTCCGGCTCGCCGCTGCCATTGGCGACGCCGTAGGGCGACAGCCGTACGCCGACGCGGTTCGCGCCCCAGACCTCCACCGCGGCCTTCGTCACTTCCATCAGGAAACGCGTGCGGTTCGGAATCGAGCCGCCATACTGATCGGTGCGCAGGTTGGTGTGCGACTGCAGAAACTGCTCGATCAGATAGCCGTTGGCGCCATGCACCTCGACGCCGTCAAAGTCGGCCGCAAGCGCGTTCTTTGCGGCCTGACGGTAGGCGTCGACCACACCGGGAATTTCCGACGTCTCAAGCGCGCGCGGCGTCTCGTAGGGGACAGCCTTGCCGTCTGCCGTCCCGGTCTTCAGATCGGCGATCGGCACTGCCGACGGCGCGACCGGCAACGCGCCGCCCGGCTGGAACGAGGAATGCGAAACGCGCCCGACATGCCAGAGCTGCAGAAAAATGATGCCGCCCTTGGCGTGAACGGCATCGACCACCTCACGCCAGCCTGCGATCTGCTGCTCGGTGTAGATGCCGGGCACGCCGGGGCTGCCGAATCCCGTTTCCATCACTGGCGAAGCTTCGGCGATGAGCAATCCGCCCGGCGTCGCGCGCTGGGCGTAATATTCCGCGTTCAGCGGCCGCGGCGCGAGCGAAGGCCTGGTCGCCCGCATGCGCGTCAACGGCGCCAGCGCGAGGCGATGCTTGAGCTGGTATGGACCGACCTTGAGCGGCGAAAACAACGATGGATAATTCATGTCTATTCCGGGACCCCGTGTTGATACGGATATGTAACCGCTTCAGCTTGTTCGTAAAAGATGCGGGTGGCAATCTCGCCGCGTGCTGCAGAAGAGCAACTCATCCATGCCGAAACCGCGCGCCACAACGCTGCCTTCCCTGAGCGTCCGGATCGATCTGGCTGACGAGGGGCGCATCGGACCCGGCAAGATTCAGTTGCTGGAGAATATCGAAGCCTGCGGCTCGATCTCGGCGGCCGGCCGCGCAATGGACATGTCCTACAAGCGCGCCTGGGACCTGGTCGACGAGATCAACCGGATATGCCGCCAGGCTGCTGTGGAACGACAGACCGGCGGCAAGAATGGCGGCGGCGCGGTACTGACGCCGTTCGGCACGTCGTTGGTCGCGCGCTACCGCAAGATTGAACGCAATGCTGCCAGCGCCGCGCGCAAGGAGCTTGAGGCGCTGCGCAAGGACATCGGTCGGCCAAAGAAGGCAACCGGCCGACAAGCAGCGCGGTAAACGGACAACGGCGGCCGAAGCCGCCGCATCCACGGGCCGGAGAGCGTCTCAGGCCGTCTTGATCCAGACCGCCTTGACGTTGAGATATTCCTCGACGTGCTGCTTGCCGGACTCGCGGCCGTAGCCGCTCATCTTGTAGCCGCCGAACGGCACGGCCGGGTCCATCGTCTGATAGCAGTTGACCCAGACCGAGCCGGCGCGGAGCGCCTTTGCAACCTGATGTGCCTTGCTGACATTGGTGGTCCAGACGCCGCTACCCAGCCCGAACGTCGTGGCATTGGCGCGCTTGACCAGCTCGTCGGTATCCTCAAAGGAAATCGCCGAGATCACCGGGCCGAAGATTTCCTCCTGCGCAATCCGCATATTGTCCTGCACATTGGCGAACACCGTCGGCTGCACGAAATAGCCCTTTGATAGCGCGCCTTCGGTCAAACGGCCGCCGCCAGCCAACGCCCTGGCGCCTTCCTTCTGGCCGATATCGAGATAGTCGCTGACGCGGTCCATCTGTTGCTGCGACACTAGCGGACCGATCTGCGTGTTGGGATCGAGGCCGTTGCCGACCTGCAGCTTCTTGCCGAACTCGGCGACGCGGCCGACGAATTCGTCATAGACCTTCTGCTCGACGAACAACCGCGTGCCGGCACTGCAGATCTGCCCCGAATTGGCGAACACCGCCATTGCAGCGCCCGGCACCGCCGCGTCGAGGTCGGCATCGGCGAACACGATGTCCGGCGACTTGCCGCCAAGCTCTAGCGATACGCGCTTGAGGTTGCCGGCGGAGGCGCGGATGATCGACTGGCCGGTGATGTGCGAGCCGGTGAAGGCGACCTTGTCGACATCGGGATGTGATGCCAGCGCCGCGCCCGCAGTCTCGCCATAGCCGGGCACCACGTTGACGACACCCGGCGGGACGCCGGCTTCCATGCAGAGCTCGGCGAGCCGCAGCGAGGTCAGCGGCGCC
This sequence comes from Bradyrhizobium sp. CSA112, assembly GCF_029051645.1. Classification (GTDB taxonomy): domain Bacteria; phylum Pseudomonadota; class Alphaproteobacteria; order Rhizobiales; family Xanthobacteraceae; genus Bradyrhizobium. The sequence continues at coordinate 67,702 of NZ_JAACFS010000040.1, read as the reverse complement.
TCTTCGGCAGGCTTCAGCACCACGGTGCAGCCGGTTGCGATTGCAGGCCCGATCTTCCACACGGTCGCAGCAAGCGGCCCGTTCCAGGGAATGATCGCCCCGACCACCCCGACCGGCTCCTTCAGCGTGTAGGAGAAAACGTCGCCGGGCAGCGAGTTCTCGATGGTCTCGCCGTGCAGCGCCGTCGCCTGGCCAGCGTAGTAGCGGAGCATGCCGAGCACGCGCAGTCTGTTGCCGCGGGTACGGCTGATCGGGGCGCCCATGTCGACGGTGTCGAGCTGCGACAGCTCCTCAAAGTTCTTCTCGACGAGATCAGCGATCTTCAGCAGCAGGCCCTGCCGCTCATACGGCTTGACCTTGCTCCATGGCCCCTCGAAGGCGCGGCGGGCCGCCGCCACGGCGCGATTGATGTCCTCCGCGTCACCCTCGGCGACGGTCGCAAGCAACTCGCCGGTCGCGGGGTTATGCGTCTCGAACCGCTTGCCGGAAGCAGCGTCGATCCACTGGCCGTCGATCAGCATCTTTTTGTAGGAGCCATCCGCGTAGGGATGGCGCGTGATCGGAATTGCCTGCGTGACAGCCATGTTTACACTCCCTTGATACCAATTGAAATTCTGCGATCGTTATATTCTGATATCTATAACGATGACATGAAACCGTAAAGCGGACGGCAGGCGGGAGAAAGTCGCCGAAGCGAAGATCTCCCATGTCTATTCGTACATGGTAAGCTAAGGGCACCAGCCTGCGAATACACACCTCATATCTGTCCGGAGAATGACGATGCCCCATCCTGCAATGTCGCCAAATCATGTTGCCGTGATCACCGGGGGCGCATCCGGTATCGGGCTCGCCGCCGCCATGCGCTTCGCCGGCCTCGGTATGAAAGTCTGCATTGCCGATATCGGGGAAGACCGGCTCGCTGCGGCTTCTGCCAGGCTGGCATCCGCCGCAAGCGGCGGGGTGGCCGATGTCATGACCGCCTCCGTGGACGTCAGCCGCTTCGATGAGGTGGCGGGCCTGGAAGCCGCGGTGCAAAAACGGTTCGGCGGTACCGACATCCTGATGAACAATGCCGGGATCGGTCCCGACAGCAACAGTTTTGGCCCGCTGGAGAACTGGCAGCACATCCTCGCGGTGAATCTTTGGGGCGTCATCCACGGCACGCAGGCCTTTGCGCCCCGCATGATCGAGCGCGCCCGGCCCGGGCTGATCATCAACACCGGTTCCAAGCAGGGCATCACGACGCCGCCCGGCAATCCCGCCTACAACGTCTCGAAGGCCGGCGTGAAGGCGCAGACGGAGGCGCTGCAGCACGAGTTGCGGAACATACCGGGCTGCAGGATCAGCGCGCATCTGATGATCCCCGGTCACGTCTTCACTCCATTGACCGCGCGCGGCCGCACCGAGAAGCCGCCCGGCGCCTGGACACCGGAGCAGACCGTCGACTTCATGATCGCCCGCATCGACGCCGGCGATTTCTACATCCTCTGCCCGGACAATGACGTGCCGCGGCAACTCGACGAGCGGCGCATGCTGTGGGCGATCGGCGATATTGCGGAAAATCGTCCCGCGCTGTCGCGCTGGCATCCGGATTATGCGGATGCGTTTGCGAAGTTCGCGAAGGGGGAATGAGCGGGCGAAGTGCCCCTCTCCCCTTGTGGGAGAGGGTGGATCGAATGAGCGTCAGCTCATTCGAGACGGGTGAGGGGTTCTCTCCGCGGATAGAAACCCCTCATCCGGCGCTGCGCGCCACCTTCTCCCACAAGGGGAGAAGGGAAGAAGATGCCACCATCGCTACAGCGTTTCCTGCTTGTGGCCGCATTGCTTGCAGGCGAACTTGACGCGGGTCGCGCCCTTCTCGGCCTGCAGGCGGTTCGGCGCGCCGCATTTTCCGCAGGTGGTCTCGATCCTGGTGTTGCCCTGCTTGACGACGAGGGCCTTCTTTTCCATCGTCTCGCGGATCAGGCGCTCGGCCTCCTCGCGCATCGCTTGCTTCGACATCGCACTGCCCTGTCATGAACCGCCATGGGGGGCGGTCTTATCACAGTCGCAACGCGTTGCGTAAGTCGGGCGCGAAAAATCGCGTGACTGAACGTCAAATTGTATCCGGCGTCAGCGCCAGCAGGCGTCGCACCAGGGCGAGTGCGGTTTCCGTGGCCGGATCGGCCGAAATCACGGGAACCGCAAGCACGATGACGTCGATCGGGTCGTGCGACAGGACAATGAGATGCGTCGCGCTGCTAGCCGCCAGCAGCGACATGACGCGCTCGACGGCCGGATCGGACGATATCAGACCCCACGGCGCGTCAGAGCGGCGCAGCACCCGCCGGGTCGACAGGAAATCGCGCAGCAGCGCGGGATCGTAGGCCAGGAGTTCGCTCTCGCGATAGCGCCGGGCACTCTCGAAGAGCGGATGACGCGCAAGTTCAGATATCAGCGCGTCGCGGGTTCGGGCCGGCGACGCCGCGACGGAATTAAGAACGCCGGGCACTTGCGATTCGAAGTGAGCGCGGAGCGCGTCTGCCATCAGCCCGATGGTGAGAACGCCGGCGATCGCAATGGCGCAAAATCGCATGACCTGCGCCGCATCGACATCCGGCGCGACAAACGCCGCGGCAATACCGAGCAGCGCCGAACTTGACAACCGCAACGCCGTCATCAGAAGCGCTTGCCGCTGCGTCTCCGCACCGCGTTCCGCGATCAGAATTGCGGTAACGACCAGCAGTGCCCCCAACGCCCCGAGTCGGACCGGGATATCCGGCATCAATACCCTGAAATCGGTGGCGATGAAGGGAATGACGAGGATGGCGCCAACGGCGACGCGCCCGATGCTGCGGTTCTCGGACGCCATCAGCGTCTTCTGGTCGCGCGTCGCCAGCAGCCAGGCGCAGATTGCAAAGCCACCAAGCTGGAACAAGGCAAGCAGGATGGCAGCGGGCGTGACAAAGGGCTCCAATCCGACCGCGCCGGCGAGACCGAGCGCGATGCCGCCGGTCAAAATCGCAATCTTGGCCCGGCGCGGGGCATGACGCCGCAGGAGCCCTTCGGTGACGATCAAGGCGCCGAGCGGAATCAGCGCGGCCGGAATCGCCGACAGATTATTGAGCCCCACGCTGCCGCTCCACCACGCGGTGCCACGCACCAGGAACAGCAATGCGATAATGCCGAGCGCGACCAAAAGGCGCCGGGTCAGCGGCCCCTTGGGATCACGCCGGTAGAGCGTGACCATCGCGACGCCAAGCCCGATCGCGCCGCAGAGATTGACGATGGAATCGGCGATCATGCCAGATGTCATTTCACCTGGTGTCATCGGCCGTTCCCTCGCCAAGGCCGCAAGCTGCCGAACGGACGCGTGTCGTCGAGCCAGTGAACCATAGGCAGTATCAGCCGCTGCAGCGCCAGCACGGCGGAGGCAGCGAGCAGCGCCGGCAGCGAACCGGCCGGCACATCCCGCTGTATATAGCGGCGGGCGCCGGCGAGATCGATGCGGCCGAGCTGAAGGACGTCGTCGCCCCTGGCGTAATCGAGCTCGCGCATGCACCAGGCGTTATATTGCTCGTCGCGATGTTTTGGCGCCGCGTCATAGGATTTCTTCAGCGCGTCCGATCCGCCGGTATAGGCATCGGTGATGACGAAACGCGCCTCGTCGAACCCCGCCTCGCCGCCGACACCGAACACTGCGCGATGTTCGCGCATGATTCCGCGCGCCAGTTGCAGATGCGCGAAGCTTCGGCGCGCGCCTGCATCCGGCGACGGAAACACGTCCGAGAACGTGTCGCAGACCATGCCGAACACCGCCGGCACCTGCGTGACGTTCGAAATCCATTTCGGGCGCAAGCCGTCGCGCGCGAACAGCACCAGCGTGGTCAAGCCATACAGCACCCAGGACAGCCCCTGCCCCTGCACGTCGGGATCGACCATGACCAGGCCGAGATGGGTGACTTGCTGCGGCTCGCCGTCGAGTTCGACCGACATTACCGACAACGCATTGAAGGCGATCGGGCGTCCCGTCGCCTCCTCGGAAATCAGCGTAACGATGGCGCGCGACAGCCGTTCGCGCTCTCCGGAGAAGATGCCATAGGTCAGGTCGCCGGCCGGCAGCGTCTTGCCGGCCACGGTGCGCAATCGCGAGACCAGCTCGTCGAGATCCGCCTGGGAAAGCGCGAGCCCCGGGCTTTCAACGATCCGCGTCGTCAATCCCGAGTGGGTGCGCAAGGAGAGATCGATGGCCGGCTGATGAAATGCCTTCAGCCAGAAAGCGGCATAGCTGCTCAGACGGCCGGCCGCAGAACGGACCTGCCGCAGACCATGACGGATCGCTGAATCGCCGCTCCAGAAAAACGCCATGCCACTTGCCCGTACTTGGGCGGGATTGGTGCACCAGGCCTGTTAAGGAGCCATGAGTACGACACGTTACGGTGGCAGGAGGGTAAACGATGTGTTGGTGACGTCAAACTCCCCTGCAAGACGGGCTAACGGCGGATGCCGAAACATCCGCCGCCCGCCTTCGCCAGCACCGCGTCACAGGTTACGCGGTCTTGGAAATTAAGCGATCTTGGAAATCAAGCGGTCTTGGAAATCTCCATCAGCAGCCGCTCGGCCTTGCCGTCCTCATCGGCTTCGCTCGCAACTCATGCCGGATTTCTGCGCCCGCGCCAGTTAAGGAGCGATAACTCGATCACCTTTAGGTTGCGGCAGGGTAAACGATGCTTCAATGACACGCAGCGGATGCGCTGCAATCAGGCCGGTCGCCCGACGCAGTCAGGCGCGCAGTCGGCAGGCCGGTTGCCATCATCGTTCGACAAGAGCGAGCACAAGCCCATCGGCAGCAGCAAGAAGAAGCCCGCGCAGAGTGCTCCATTCATGACCTCTGGCGGCACTGTCGGTGAGAACATCATCTTGAACAGGGCGAGAACCAGGCCGATGGCACCCATCATACCGATTGCTGCGGCCAGGAATGCTCTCAAGAGCGGCGGCAAGCCCCGTGCGAGGTACCCGTCCACGAGCCCGGTGATCGCCGATACAGGCAAGGTGATGAGAAAGGACGCCGTTACGCATAATGCAACGAAAGCATCGTCGACCGGACCCGCGATGGCGACAGCAACCATCAACACTGCAAGCGCGACCAGCGAAGGCCCCAGCAGAAGAAACATCACGGTTCGCTTCATTGAAGTCGATCCTTCCTTTGAGTCTTCCGGCGCGAAGCCGGACTGCAGCGATTTCTGGATCATCCAGAGATCTGGAGCTATGCCGCCGACGGACGACAGATGCCGAAACATCCGCCGCCCGCCTTCGCCAGCACCGCGTCACAGGTTACGCGGCCTTGGAAATCAAGCAGCCTTGGAGACTTCCATCAGCAACCGTTCGGCCTTGGCGTCCTCGATGCGGTTCACCAGCTTGCCGCTCTCGTGCATATCGCGCACGGTCTTGGTCAGGGTGACGCAGGACTGCACCAGCATCACGATGCCCATTGCGAGATAGCCCTTGATCCAGAGATCGAGCGGCAGGAAGAACACGCCGATGGCGACCATGAAGGCCGAGGCGGAGAACGAAACGTAGGTGAAGGTAACCCAGGCACCGCTGTGGGGTTGGACGTTCTGGTTCATGATAATCTCCTGTTTGATATGGGTTTAATCGATCAAGTTCAGTTTCAGGCAGCTTGCGTGCGTTTTGCGTTCAGCCGCGCGAGCACGTCGTCCGCGGTTGATTTCAGCCGGGGGCCAAAGCCCTGCTCGGCGAGTTTCTCGGCGGTCGCGAGCGGACCGCTGGCGGCATCGAGCTCGATCAAGGCGTCGGCGGCGGCCTGGGCTTCGATCTGCCGTTCGCGCAGCCGCTTCAGCGTGTTCTCCGCTTCCGGCAGCGTGGATTCGTAAGGGCGCGCGGCTTCGACGCCGCCCCTGCGCAGCGCGCGAACCGCTTCTGACGCGCGAGCGATGCGACGGCCACGATCGAGCTCGGTGATCCGCGCCTCGGCGTTACTGACCTGGCGCTTCATGCGCGTGATTTCAGACGCAAACAGCGTCCGCGCGGTCATCGCGGCGTCGCGGTCGGCCTCGAGATTGGCGATTGCCTGCGCCGCTTCGCGAGCGAGATCTTCCCTTCCGCCATCGAGCGCGGCGGTGGCACGGACCTCGAGATCGGCGATCCGAGCATTCGTGGCGTCGAGGCGGCGACCCTCCTGCTGGTCGCCGGCGATCGCCAGCGCCAGCGAGCGCTTGGAGCGCTCCACGGCCGCGGCCGCATCGCGCATCTGCTGGTCGAGAATGAGAAGCGCCGAGCGGTCTTCCAGCTCCTCCCCCGCTGCAGCCACGCTGCCTCGGAAAAGCGTCAAAACAGTTTTGAACATTGGTAGCTCCCTGTGTTATGAGCGTTGCTCATGAATCAGATGTATCACCAGTTTGAGCGTTGCTCAAGAATTATTTTGAGCGTCGCTCAAGAAATTGGTAAAAAATGTCTAAAGCATTGGAAAGACGAGCTAAACTTCGGGAAGAGCTGATCCAGGCGGCGGAAAGAAGCATCACCGCGGGCGGTCTGGCCGGTCTGAAGACCCGGGAGCTGGCGCGGCAAATCGGCGTCGCCAACGGCGCGGTCTACAATCTCGTCGAGGATGTGGACGAACTGATCCTGCGGGTGGGATCGCAGACGCTCGCGCGGCTGGACGCTTCGCTTACTGCGGCTGAAAGCAACGGCCCGGCGTCGCCGCGCGAAACGCTGGTACGCATCGCGGTCGCCTATTGCGATTTCGCCGCGGAAAATCTCGAACTATGGCGCGCGCTGTTCGAGCACCGGATGGCGCCGGGCAAGCCGGTTCCGGAATGGGCCATCAGCGAACAGATGGACCTGTTCCGCCATATCTATCATCCGCTCGCCGAACTGTTTCCCGAGCGAACGCCGGCCGAGCTGGGCGTGACGGCGCGCAGCCTGTTCTCCGCCGTTCACGGCATGGTGCTGCTCGGGCTCGAACAGAAGTTGATTGCGGTGCCGGTCGATGCGTTGCGGAAGGAGATTGCGGTCATCGTCGGCGCCATGGTCGATGGGCTGACACCTCCCGTCGTCCCGGGCAAGCGAAGCGCGACCCGGGACCCATAACCACCGATATCAGATCTCTGGCGCGATGGGGCCACAGCTCTGTCCATCGCTGGCAGCGGTGGTTATGGGTCCCGGCGCAAGGCCGGGACGACGTGGTGGGAGTTATGCCCGGCCCACCCGTGACAGGCAGCCTAGGTCTCGATGATGACGTAGCTGTCCTCGGCGTGCACCGGAAACGTCTCGGCGAAGGCCCGTTCTGCAATTCCTCGCCGCTCTCCGCCGCAACCGGATAGAAACGCTCCTCGATTGACAGACAAATCGAACGCCATCCAAATGTCCGCGTAACGAGCACGTCGAACCTGGGGGATAGAATGCAGATGAAATCCGGCAGGCCGGCGATTCTCGCCGTCTCGCTTCTCGCGACAACTGCATCCGCCGCATCGGCCGCTTCCGCAACGGTCAACGGCCAGGCCGCGCTGGCGCTGGCCGGCGTCGTGGCGCTGTATTCGCCGCTCCTGACCTCGGATGAGCGGGAAGCCGTCTCGGCACTCTTCGTCGGGCAGAGCGGCGTGCGCTACGCCAAGAAGATTTCGGTCACCGCCGACAAGATCGTCTGCAGGGTCAGCAATGTCGACATCACCGCACGCTCCTGCGAACTGACGTTCAAGGGCGCCAAGCAAACCATCACCGGACGGCGGGCGAGCGAAATCTTTGCGACCGAAGTCATGGCCGGCATACCCGCTGATAGCGCCGCCGGATCGGTGGTCGAAAGCCTCTCGAGGCTCAACTGCACGCTCGACCCGGCCGAGATCAGAAAAAAGGCCGGCGGCGGCGCTGATTGTACGTTCGAGACGGGGAATTGAGGCTTCTTCCTTCTCCCCTTGTGGGAGAAGGTGGATCGCTGACGCGAAGCGGCAGCGAGACGGATGAGGGGTCTGTCTCCGTGGAGAGAACCCCTCATCCGGCGGATTACATCCGCGCCACCTTCTCCCACAAGGGGAGAAGGGAAGAAGCCGCGCGATTGACAGATCAATCCATCCCCCATCCAAATGTCTACCCAAGAACATCGAACAGGGCGGACCGCGTGGCGGGCAACGAACAAGAAACTTACGAATGCGACGCGCTGGTGGTGGGCTCGGGCTGCGGCGGGATGTCGGCCGCGGTCACCGCGGGGCATCATGGCCTCAACGTTCTCATCGTCGAGAAGGAGCCGCGCTTCGGCGGCACCACCGCGCGCTCGGGAGGCTGGCTGTGGATTCCCGGCACCTCACTGGCGAAAGCCTGGGGCATCGAGGAGAGCCCTGAACAGGCGAAGACTTATTTGCGGCATGAGGCCGGCAACAGTTTCGACGCCGCGCGGGTCGATGCGTTCCTGAGCGAAGGGCCGAAGGCCGTCGATTTTTTCACAAGCAAGACGGCGGTGCGCTTCGACATGCCGCTGACCTTTCCGGATTATCACGCCGAAGCGCCCGGCGGTGCACAGGGCGGCCGCTCGATGGTAACCCGGCCGTTCGACGGCCGCGAGCTAGGCGAGCAAATCAAGAACCTCGGCAGTCCCCTGCCCGAACTGACCGTGTTCGGCATGATGCTAGGCTCCGGCAAGGAGATCATCCACTTCATGCGCGCGACAAAGTCGCTGGCCTCGGCGCTCTACGTCGCCAACCGCCTGTCGCGGCATGCGATCGACGTGCTGCGCCATGGCCGCGGCATGACGTTGACCAACGGCAATGCGCTGGCCGGGCGTCTGGCGAAGTCGGCGTTCGACCTGAAGATTCCGTTGTGGCTGTCGTCCCCGGTACTCGAGTTGATCGTGGAAGGCGGCGCGGTGCGCGGCGCGATCGTCGAACGCCATGGAAAGCTGGTTCGGGTCAACACGAAGCGTGGCGTGGTGCTCGCCTGCGGCGGCTTTCCGCATGACGTTGCAAGACGCAAGGCGATGTTCCCACATGCGCCTGATGGCACCGAGCATTTCTCGCCGGGCCCCACCGGCAACACCGGCGATGGATTGCGCCTGGCGGAGACTGCCGGCGGCCGCATCGAGGACACGCTGCCGAACGCGGCGGCCTGGGTGCCGGTATCGATCACCGAGCGCAAGGACGGCAGCAAGGGTGTGATGCCGCACTTCATCGACCGCGCCAAACCCGGCGTCATTGCGGTGATGCGCGACGGCAGGCGTTTTGCCAATGAAGGCAATTCCTATCATGACTTCGTGCAGGCGATGGTGAAGGCGGCCAAACCCGGCGAGGAGATCACGGCGTATCTCGTGTGCGATCACCGCGCGCTGAGGAAATACGGCCTTGGATGCGTGCCGCCTTTTCCGATGCCGCTGCGCCATCATCTCGCGACCGGCTATCTCAAGCGCGGCACCACGCTCGCTGACCTCGCCGACCGGACCGGCATCGATCGACAGGGGCTCGAGGCAACGATCGCCGAGTTCAACGCCTCAGCATCGGACGGGCGCGATCCCACGTTCGGCAAGGGATCGCGCGCCTATAACCGCTACCAGGGCGACGCCCTGCACGGCCCGAACCCCTGCGTCGCGCCGATCAAGGACGGACCGTTTTATGCGATCAAGCTGGTGGTCGGCGATCTCGGCACCTATGCCGGCATCCGGACCGACGCGCACGCGCGTGCACTCGACGAACATAATCAGCCGATCGCGGGCCTTTATGCTGCCGGCAACGACATGGCCAGCATCATGGGCGGCAACTATCCCGGCGCCGGCATCACGCTCGGACCTGCGCTGACGTTCGGCTACATCGCAGGCAAGCATATCGCGGGAGCGGCTGCGCCCTAGAAACGTCTGGAGCTGGAACGAACGTCGATCGATTCAATTGTCTCGAATCGAACCGGAGATCGTTCCATGCGCGCGTACCGCCTGTCCGCAGCCCTCGCTGTCATCGCCTTCACTCCCGCACTCGCTTTTGCCGGCGATACCGAGTGGCGGCGCTACGTGATCGCAAGCACCGGGACCAGCGTCGACATGCCGGTCTCGATCTTTACCAGCGATGCCGGACCGCCTGACGGCGGAACCGGACGACGGTTTTTCACCGAAGACCGCCGCGCCGACCTGACTGTGCAATCCGTTCCCAATCCGGAGAACTATTCGCCCGCCACATTCCTGACCAAGCAGCGCCCGCCCGCCGGCATCATCTACAAACGGATCACGCCTGAGTTCTTCGTGGTGTCCAGCATTCGCAAGGACCGGATCTGGTACAACCGCTGCAACCGCGGCAACGGCACCATTGACTGCGTGCTGATCAATTATCCCGCTGCAGAAAAACGCCAGTGGGACAGTGTGGTTACGCGGATAAGCCACACGCTGCGAAGTTAGCGCGGTCCGCGTGACCGGATTTTAGGCAATCGGGAAAAGCCGGCAGTTCTGTTCCGAGGTGAGGAACCGCCGCGCGTGCACTGCGTTGCCGAGGGTCGCCATTAGTAACCGCGAGGTTGTTTAGTGAATCGCAGGAATTTCCTCGCTGCTTCCGCGTTGCCGTTGGTATCCGGAGTAGCGCCGGGGCTTTTGTCCCCCGCCCATGCCCAGCCGGCGCCGTTCGACCGATCCATCGTCCGGCAAATGGCGCGCGACCTCGCAAGCAAGCCCTACAAGGCGCCCAGCGAGAAGCTGCCCGACAATCTCGCCAATATCGACTACGATCGTTACCGCGCGATCCGGTTCTTGCCGGAGCGCGCACTCTGGCGCGGCGAGAAACTTGCCTTCGAAGCGCAGTTCTTCCATCGCGGGTTCTTCTACAAGAACCGGGTCGACATCTTCGAAGTGAAGGACGGCAAAGCGTCGATCATTCCCTACCAGCCCGATCTGTTTTCGTTCGGCGATCTGGCGCCACCGGGGCCGGCGGTGGATCTCGGCTTTGCCGGCTTCCGGCTGCATGCGCCGATCAACAAGCCGGACTACTACGACGAGGTCTGTGTCTTTCTCGGCGCGAGCTATTTCCGTGCGGTGGCCAAAGGCCAATTGTACGGCCTTTCGGCGCGCGGCCTGTCGATCAACACCGGCGAAGCCAAGGGCGAAGAATTCCCGTTCTTCAAAACGTTCTGGATCGAGAAGCCGGCATCAGGCGCCAATTCCATCGTCGTGCATGCACTGCTCGACAGCGAGAGCGCCGCTGCAGCCTATCGGCTCACCATCCGGCCGGGTGAGACCACCGTGTTCGATGTTGAGATGGCGATCTATCCGCGCGTGGATTTAACTCATGCGGGCCTCGCGCCGATGACCAGCATGTTCTTCTTCGGACCGAACGACCGCAAGGACGTCGAGGACTTCCGTCCCTCGGTCCACGATTCCGATGGGCTTGCGATCTTCAACGGCCGCGGCGAGGAGCTTTGGCGGCCGCTGCATAATCCGACGGATCTGCAAGTCTCTTCGTTTGCCGATCTCAACCCGCGGGGCTTCGGCCTGATGCAGCGTCAAAGGGATTTTGCCGCTTTCCAGGACCTGGAATCGAATTTCGAGCGCCGGCCGAGCCTGTGGGCGGAGCCGATCGGCGATTGGGGCGAAGGCGCGGTGAAGCTGCTCGAAATCCCCACCAAGGAAGAGATTCACGACAACATTGCCTCGTTCTGGCTTCCCAAAAATCTGTTACCTGCCAAGGGCGAGCACACCTACACCTATCGTTTGCACTGGGGACCGGGTGCGCCGAAGTCCACGTCGCTCGCGCGATTTTCCCGAACCGGCATCGGCGCGCGGGGCGACAACGCCATGATCTTCGTGCTCGACGTGATCGGCGAGCGGCTGAAATCGGTCGATCCGAAAATCCTGCGCGGTGTTGTGACGGCCGAGAAGGCGAAGATCCAGAACATCGTCACCCAGCCAAACCCGGCGACCGGCGGCTGGCGATTGAGCTTCGAGCTGTTGAAGGAAAAGACCCCGGTCGAAATCCGCGCATCGCTCATGCAGGACAATGAGGCGATATCGGAGGCCTGGGTCTATCGATGGATACCGTAGCAAAAGCCCGCGCGCCTGAGACCGGCGAGATCCCGTTGAACGAATTTCTTCCCCGGGAAGCACCGATGGATATGGCGGTGCAGCCGTTGCGGCGGTTTGAGCCGCAACCGGCGCCGCGCTTCGCATCGATGTGGGCCCGGCGCGGCTTCGTCCTGACCGGCACCGCGATCCTGACAGCGGCGGGCTGTTACGAGATGTACCGGGTTCTCCAGGTCGGCGGTGTCACGGTTTTGGAATCGATCATTCTTGCGCTGTTCGTGCTGCTGTTTGCATGGATCGCTTTCTCCTTCATGTCCGGGCTGGCCGGCTTCTTCGTGCTGCTGGTGAGGAAAAAGAACGAGCTCGGCATCGACCCCAGCACTCCCCTGCCCGCGATCCACAGCCGGACCGCAATGCTGCTGCCGACCTACAACGAGGACCCCCACCGTGTCCTGGCGAGATTGCGCGCAACCTATGAATCCGTCGCCGAGACCGGGCACGGCGCGCAGTTCGACTGGTTTGTGCTGAGCGACACCACCGATCCCGCGACCTGGATCGCCGAGGAAAAATGCTTTCTGAAGCTGCGGCAGGACGTCGGCAGCGCGGCCACGATCTTCTATCGCCACCGCCCCGAGAACACCGCGCGCAAGTCGGGCAATATCGAGGAATGGATCAGGCGGTTCGGCTCCAGATATGAGTGCATGCTGATCCTGGACGCGGATAGTCTGATGACCGGCGACAGCGTCGTTCGCCTCGTTGCCGCCATGGAGGCGCACCCGAAGGCCGCGCTGATTCAGACGCTGCCTGTCATCGTCAATGCGAAATCGCTGTTCGCGCGCTGGCAGCAATTCGCCGGGCGGCTGTACGGTCCGATGCTGGCCGCGGGGATCGCGTGGTGGCACGGCTCCGAAGGCAATTACTGGGGACACAACGCCATCATTCGCGTCCGTGCCTTTGCGCAATATGCGGGACTGCCCGAACTCAGGGGACGCAAGCCGTTCGGCGGGCATATTATGAGCCACGACTTCATCGAGGCGGCATTGATGCGGCGTGGCGGCTGGGCGATCCACATGGCGCCGACGCTTCGCGGCAGCTACGAGGAATCTCCGCCGACGCTTTCGGATTTCGCCGCCCGCGACCGGCGCTGGTGCCAGGGCAATCTGCAGCATCTGGCGCTGCTGCCGACCCGCGGCTTTCACTGGGTATCGCGGCTTCATCTGCTGACGGGAATCGGATCATATCTCACGGCGCCGCTCTGGCTGATCTTTCTCGTATTCGGAATCCTGGTCTCGTTGCAGGCGCAGTTCGTCCGGCCGGAATATTTCCCGAAGGGATATTCGCTGTTTCCGCAATGGCCGGCACAGGATCCGGTCCTGGCGGCGTGGGTGTTCGCAGGCACGATGGGCATGCTGATCGCGCCGAAGCTGCTGGCCTTCGCCGTGATGCTGACCGATGGCGACACGCGGAGAAAATTCGGCGGCGGTCTGCTGGTGTTGGCCGGCATCATCGCCGAAACGATTCTTTCGGGCCTCACCGCGCCTGTCATGATGATCTTCCAGTCATCCGCCGTCGGAGAAATCCTGTCCGGGCGCGATGCCGGATGGCAGGTGCAACGCCGCGACGATGGCGCGGTCTCGCACCGTGACACGGTCAGCACCTATTCGGTGCCGACATTGTTCGGGATCGCCATGGCCGCCGCCGCCTATGCCGTCTCGCTGCCATTGCTGCTCTGGATGACGCCGGTGATCCTCGGCCTGCTGCTTTCCATTCCGATTGCAATATTGTCGTCATCATCGGGCCCGAACCGCAGCTCCAGATTGTTCAAGACCCCGGAGCAGACCGCGCCGCCACCGGTACTGGCAAGGGCCAATGAACTGGCCAGCGCGCCGCACTCACCGCTCGCCTGCCCGCTGCACGAATTGCGCCGCGATGCCGGTCTGCTCGAAGCGCATCTGAACAATTCCGGACAACGGCCGCGAAAGCGCGGCGAGGTCGATCCGCATCTCGCGATCGCGCGCGCAAAAATCGAAGATGCTCAAACCTTCGAGGAGGCGGCGGGCTTTCTCAGCGCGCGAGAGAAGTTCGCGGTGCTCAAGTCGCCCCCGGTTCTCGCCGTTCTATTCGCCCTGCCAGATTCGGCGTAATTGCAGGACCCACCTTCCTGCTGCTTGAGATTGAAAGGCGGCTGCCGTCATCCCGGGTGCATCCTTGCACCCCGGATGCATCCTTGGCCCATGCGGCAAATCTGCTAGACTGCTGGCCCGAGAGGCGAAAATGCAAGCGCCTGGACCAGAGCGAAGACTTGCAGCGGTTCTTGCCGCCGACATGGTCGGCTACAGCCGGCTGATGGAGGCCGACGAGGCGGGCACGCTCGCACGTCTCAAGACCCACAGGCTTGAGCTCATTGATCCGGCCATCGCCAAGAACCGCGGTCGCATCATCAAGACAACCGGCGATGGCCTGCTCGTCGAGTTCCAGAGCGTTGCCGACGCGGTACTGTGCGCGGCCGAGGTCCAGCGCAGGATGGCGCGGCGCAACGCCGACGTTTCGCCGGCCCGGTGGATTCAGTTCCGCATCGGCATCAATCTTGGCGACGTGATCGTCGAGGAGAACGACATTTTCGGCGACGGCGTCAATGTCGCGGCGCGTCTCCAGGTGCTTGCCGAGCCGGGCGGCATCTGCATCTCGAGCGCGGTGCGCGATCAAGTCGGCGATCGGCTCGACGACATCGCATTCGAGGATCTCGGCGAGCAGAGCGTCAAGAATATCACCCGCCCGATCCATGTCTTTCGGGTGCGGCTTGACTCAGCCACGATGGTGGCGCTCGAAAGCAGCAAGGAGGCTTCGGCGACACCCGTTACCAGAAAGCCCTCCATCGCGGTGCTGCCGCTGGTGAATATGAGCGGCGATCCGGAGCAGGAATTCTTTGCGGACGGCCTCACCGAGGACATCATCACCGAGCTGTCGCGCTTTCGTGACCTGCTTGTCATCTCACGCAACTCGACCTTCGTGCACAAGGGCAAAGCCGTAAAGGTGCAGGAGGTCGCGCGCGAGCTCGACGTCGAGTATGTGCTCGAGGGCAGCGTGCGCAAGGTCGGCGACCGCGTGCGCGTCACTGTGCAGTTGATCGACGCGCAGACCGACCGGCACATCTGGGCCGAGCGCTACGACCGCAAGCTCGAAGACATCTTCGCCATCCAGGACGAAGTGACCGGCGCAATCGTTGCAACGCTTCCCGGCCGCGTCGAAGCGGCCAGGCAGGAACACGTAAAGCGCAAGCCAACCGATAACATGGCCGCGTATGAATGTGTCCTCGCCGCCAAAGTGCTGCACCACCGCTCGCAGCGCGATGCCAACGCAGAGGCGCAGCTTCTGCTTGATCGCGCCATCGCGCTCGATCCCAATTACGCGCATGCCCATGCCTGGAAGGCCTGCGTACTGGGCCAGACCTGGGTCTATGGATGGTGCGCGGATCGCGACGCCACCTTTCAGCGGGTCGCTGACGAGCTGCAGATTGCGCTGGCGCTGGATGACAACGACAGCGACGTTCACCGCATCCTGGCTGCGGTCAACCTGACGCGCAACGATCATGACAAAGCAGCCTATCATCAGGAACGGGCAATTGCGCTCAATCCGAACTATGATCTGGTCGTGGTGCAGCAGGGCGAGTTTCTGACCTGGCTGGGCCGGCCGGAAGAGGGGATCGACTGGATCAGGAAGGCGATGCGCCTCAATCCGTACCACCCCGAGCGCTTCTGGAACCACCTTGGCCGCGCGCTCTACTGCGCCGAGAGATTCGCGGAAGCGGCCGAAGCCTTCGCGCGGATCACGCGGCCGGACCACACCCATCACGCCTTCCTCGCGGCCATCTTCGCGCAGATGGGCGATAACGTTGCCGCGGCCGCACATGCCGCTGAGGTCGTGAAGCTTGAACCGACTTTCTCGGTGGCCGCCTATCTCGCCACCCAGCACTACAAGCAGGAGACCGACCGCAGGCGGCACGAGGCGGGATTACTGAAAGCCGGGCTACCGGGGTAAGATCGCAGAAGCCTGAGTAGTGCCTAGCCGTGGCTCGCGGCATACAGCCCGCCTTCGCCAAGTGGCTCCGGCGCGGCAGCCTTCGCTTGCTTCGCTACGATAGGACTGAGTGTGGCTTGCCCAGCCGTAGCTTGCGAAGCAAGCGAAGGCTGGTGGGCGCGACAGGGATCGAACCTGTGACCCCTACCATGTCAAGGTAGTGCTCTCCCGCTGAGCTACGCGCCCTGGATGGGGACGACCAGTCGTCCCGCTCCAGCTTTAATCGTATTGGGTGGGGTCCGTATATCGGCTCCAAAGCGCCCCGGCAAGGATGCTTCGAGGTAATTTCTGACGTGATTTCGCTCGAAATCGAGACCGAATCAGGCCGCCAGCATCTTGTTCACTTCGCTGACCAGCTCGCGCAGGTGAACCGGCTTGGCCAGCACCTTGGCATTCTTGGGCGCGTCCGAATCGGAATTCAGGGCGACGGCGGCAAAGCCGGTGATGAACATGATCTTGATGTCGGGGTCGAGTTCCGAGGCGCGGCGCGCCAGCTCGATGCCGTCCATTTCCGGCATCACGATATCGGTGAGCAGCATCTCGAACGGCTCCTCGCGCAGCCGCTGATAGGCCGACATGCCGTTATCGTGGGGCGAGACCTGAAACCCCGCGTTTTCCAGCGCCTTGACCAGGAAGCGGCGCATGTCGTTGTCGTCTTCGGCGAGGAGGATCTTGTGCATGGCGATCAGTCATCGAGCCCGGGCTTGGAGGATCATTCCACCCACTAAGCCCGACTGAGGGTAAATTTCGGGTGAAGGGTAGCGGCGTCTTGGCTTGGCAAGCAACGCTATATTTCTGTAGCGCCCCATATCAGGATCGATCAAGGCGGCGCTTTTCGGGCGTTTGCGACACGTTCCAGCAGGACGGCGGCTTTTTTCGCTTGGCAGAATGATTGCGATTACGGACAATGCATCCTTACAAAACCCCTGCCCTTCTCCGGCAGAATCGGTCGCTTGATCGATCGGCCCAAAGGGAATGCGGACATTCAAGGGACGGCGCCCGACGATGACCCAGTTTAATGGCGAGCTGTCGCCCCCGTTCGAGATCGCGGAGCCGGAGCACTGGCGTGCGCCGATCATCTTCAACTCCCCCCATTCCGGCTCGGTCTATCCGCTCGAATTCCTTAACACCTCCCGGATCGACCTTGCCGCGCTGCGCCGATCCGAGGATTCGTTCATGGACGAATTGATCGGAGACCTGAGCGCGCAGGGCTTTCCGACGGTCCGGGTCAATTTTCCCCGCTCCTATGTCGACGTGAACCGCGAGCCCTATGAGCTCGATCCGCGCATGTTCACGGGACGCCTGCCGAGCTTCGCCAATACCCGCTCGATGCGGGTTGCTGGCGGCCTCGGCACCATTCCGCGCGTGGTCGGCGACGGGCAGGAAATCTACCGCGAGCGGCTTTCGGTGGACGACGCGCTGGGGCGGATCGAAACGCTCTACAAGCCCTATCATCGCGCGCTGCGGCGGCTGATCAACAAGGCCCATCAGGCGTTCGGAACCGTAATCCTGGTCGATTGCCATTCGATGCCGTCGGTCGGCGTCTCGCGCGACGAGCCGCGGCGGCCCGATATCGTGATCGGCGACCGCTACGGCACCAGTTGTGCGAGCCTTTTGCCCGATGTCGTCGAGGAAGTCATGAGCAAGCTCGGCTATTCGATCGGGCGCAACAAGCCCTATGCCGGCGGCTTTATCACCGAGCACTACGGCAATCCGGCCAGCGGGCTGCACACCGTGCAGCTCGAACTCAACCGCGCGATCTATATGGACGAGCGGCGGCGCGAGCGCGGCCCTCGCTTTGCGCAAGTGGCCGCCGATTTCGCCGCGCTGGCGCAAGCGCTGGCGCAGGTCCCACTCGGAGATCTCGGCCCGTTCCAGGCGGCGGCGGAGTAGAGGCTCACGCCTAGCCGTCATTCCGGACGTCGCGCAGCGGCGATCCGGAATCTCGTCATTCCGGGTTCGCTTCGCGCCCCGGAATGACGACAGAGCACCCCAAGAAAAAAGGGCCGCTTGAATGAACAAGCGGCCCAAGTCTAGGGAGGAAACGCCCAAGGAGGGCAGCGATAGGGCGAGGCCCTACCGCACCGCAACAATATGCGGCCGCGCTGCACAAAACGCAAGGGCTTTTGGATCGCTGCCGTCCAAAGTGGAACAAGCTGGCAGATCGGCAACACTTCCAATGCATGAAGTTTAAGTAAGTAAAATCAATGCTTTATATGGAAACCCGGCTGAGCCACGGCCTTCGTGCAGTGCTGGTATGCCAAAACTCGCAACTTCGTGATAGCGGGACTAACCAAAAATCCACCCTTAAACGAAGCCTAGTCGAAAGCCGATTCGAAAGCCGATACCTCTGAACGAATGGGATAACGCGCCGTTGGTCGTGCGCGGCAGCGCGGATTGAGCTAGGCAAGAGGCAGTATTTTCATTCCGGTAAGGGACAGCCGTGACGGTCATCGATTTCACAGCCTTCATCGGCCGCCTCGCGACCGCGTCCGGCGAAACCATCCTGCCGTTCTTCCGGACCTCGCTCTCCATCGACAACAAAAGCGCGAGCGATTTCGATCCCGTCACCGAGGCCGACCGCGCCGCCGAAGCGGTGATGCGCCGCCTGATCAAGGCCAACTTTCCACAGCACGGCATCGTCGGCGAGGAATTCGGCAACGAGCGCGAGGACGCCGAATATGTCTGGGTGCTCGATCCCATCGACGGCACCAAATCCTTTATCGCGGGATTTCCGATCTGGGGCACCCTGATCGCGCTGCTGCACAAGGGCGCACCGGTGTTCGGCATGATGCACCAGCCCTATATCGGCGAGCGCTTTTCCGGCGATAGCGGCTCGGCGCATTATTCCGGGCCGTCCGGCGAGCGGCGGCTGACGACGCGGCGCTGCGCTTCGCTGAAGGAAGCGACCTCCTTCACCACGAGCCCACTATTGATGAACGCCGCCGACCGCGAGATCTTTGGCCGGGTCGAGAGTGCGGTAAAGCTGTCGCGCTATGGCGGCGACTGCTATTCCTACTGCATGCTGGCGGCCGGCCATCTCGACCTCGTGGTCGAGACCGAACTCAAGCCCTACGACATCGCGGCCTTGATCCCGATCGTCACCGGCGCCGGCGGCGTCGTCACCAATTGGGAAGGCAAGCCCGCGCAGACCGGCGGTCGCATCGTCGCCGCCGGCGACGCCCGCGTGCATGAGGCCACGCTGAAGCTCTTGAACAGCTAGCGGCACAGCCGCGCAGGACCCCGATGGATGCATTGATCGTCGTCGATTCGATATGCCACGCGGTCGCGTGCCACCACAACTGGGGGTCTGGAGCAATCTGATCACGCAGCGATCGGTCAGGCTCGCGCGTACCGACGAACTCCTGCTTTGACGCGGCCTGGCTCCCGTCGAAACGGCAGGACCTTGCGTCGAGCGGTTCATCGCGTACGATGCCCGCCAACGCGCACAATAGATGCGGGATCGGGGAGCATCATGAGACCGCTGAGCAAGCTGCTTGCCGGACTGACGCTGCTGTTGTTGCCGGTATTGCTGCCGGCCTTGGCCTCAGCCCAGGATTTCCCCACAAAACCGATCAAGCTGATCGTGCCGTTTCCGGCCGGGGGTCCCAACGACATCATCGCGCGCGTGGTGGGCCAGCGCATGTCGGAAATCGCAAAGCAGCCGGTTGTGATCGACAATCGCGGCGGCCAGGCCGGCGTGCTCGGCACCGATGCGATCGCAAAGGCAATCCCCGACGGCTACACGATCGGGATTGTGAGCGCGAGCGCGCTGGTCATCAACCCGACGATGGAAAAGGTGCCCTACGACGTGACGAAGGATTTCGCGCCCGTCACGCTGGTGACGACGGTGCCGGAAATGCTCGTTGTCGCCAGCAATGTTCCCGCCGGCGACATGAAGGAACTGGTCGCGCTCGCCAAGGCGCAGCCGGGTAAACTCAATTTCGCATCCGCCGGCGTCGGCGGCATGCCGCATCTTGCCGGTGAGCTGCTCAAGCAGACGGCCAGGATCGACATCGTGCACGTGCCTTACCGGGGCGCTGCGCCGGCCATCAACGATTTGCTCGGCCAGCAGGTGCAGATGGCGTTCCTCGATTTGCCGGTGCTGCTGCCGCATATCAAGGCGGGCACCCTGCGCCCGATTGCGCTCGGCGCTCCGAAACGCGCATCCACCTCACCCGACGTGCCGACCACCGCGGAGGTCGGCATGCCCGACCTCCTGATCGAAAACTGGTACGGCATGATCGCGCCGGCCGGAACGTCCGAGGCGATCCTCATCACCCTGAACCGTCTCGCCAACGAGTCGATGAACGATCCGCAGGTGAAGCAGAAGCTCGCCGATCAGGGCCTGACGGTCGCAGGTAACACGCCGGCGCATTTTCGTGACTACATCGCAAGCGAAACCCAAAAGTGGGCGCGCGTCATCAAGGCCGCCGGCCTTGCCGCAAGCAAGTAACGTCCGGCTTCCTGTCAGGCCTCTTCAACGCGGTGCCGATTTACGCAGATGCTCGGCCAATTGCTGCGCAGGCCTGGGTAGCGACTTGAAGCTGCGGGCGCAGATCACGAGCCGCCGGTTGGCCCAGGAGTCCCTGATCCTGACAACATTGATCTTCATCGACCGCGCGCAGCGCTTTGCGGCGACCTCAGGCATCACGCCAATCCCGATGCCGGCGGCAACCATCTGGCCGATCGCATCGAAACTGTTCAGCCGCGCTCTAAAGCGCAAACGCGCGCCAAGACGCGCTGCGTGTCCGCTGATATGGGCATGCAGCGCGATCGAGTTAATCAGGCCGATGAAATCGCGCGCCACCACTTCGCTGAAATCGACCTGCCGCCGGTTCGCCAGCTCGTCGCCCCGCCCGGCAACCAACACCAGGCGATCTTCGCTGAACGGCATCCGCTCGATATTGTCCGCAAGCGCATGTTCGGCGGCGAGCCCGAGATCGGCGGCACCGATTACGATGGCGCGAGCGATTTCGGCGCTTTCGCGCTCCTCCACGTCGATCGAAATGTGAGGATGCGCGGCGAGAAACGCAGCCAGTGCCTTCGGCAGATATTCCGAAAGCCCCGATGTGTTGGCGAGAAAGCGCACGGTGGCCTTCGCACCACGGGCAAAGGCCAAGAGATCGCCGCGCATCGCCTCCACATTGTGAAGCACGATCCTCGCATGATCGAGCAGGCTTTCGCCCGCCGGCGTCAGTTCGACACCGCGACGGCCCCGCGTCAGCAACGGCACGCCCAATGCTTCTTCCAGCCCCTTGATCCGCGCACTCGCCGATGCCAGCGCAAGATGAACCTTTGCCGCGCCGTTGGTAATGCTGCGCGTCTCGGCAACAGCGACGAAGAGTTGAAGATCGACCAGATCGAATCGCATAAGCCCTCCTAACCCTCATGGTGAGGAGCGCCGAAGGCGCGTCTCCGGACGATGCTTCGCATCGCCGGGCGAACCATGAGGCCCGGATTTCGCCCGCGGCCATCCTTCGAGACGCGCGCCATGCGCGCTCCTCAGGATGAGGACAATGCGCGCGGCCGGCCCATCACCAGCCTTCGCCCATTCCGAAGGCTGTCTCCGTAACCTCCAGATTGTGCCCGATGCGTCGATGGGTCAAGGTCCGGCCATGTTGGATTCCTTGCTTCTCCTCGTCACCGCTACGTTCCTGCTCGCGGGCTTCGTGAAAGGCGCAATCGGGCTCGGCCTGCCGACGGTGTCGATGGGCCTGCTTGCGGTGTCGATGCCGCCGGCCCAGGCGATCGCCATCGTCATCGTGCCGGCGATCGTCACCAACATCTGGCAAACCTTCGGCGGTCCGTACTTGCGCGATATTTTCCGACGGCTATGGCCGTTGCTGGCCGGAACGGCCGCGGGTGTCTGGCTGAACGCGGGGTCGCTGACCGGGCCCTATGCGCGCTACGCCACGATCGCGCTCGGCCTGCTGCTGGCGATCAATGCCATTATCGGCCTGAGCAAGTTTAATTTCACCATTGCCCGCCGAAACGAAAAATGGGTCGGCGGCATCGTCGGGCTGGTCACCGGCATGATTTCGGCGGCAACCGGCGTACAGGTCATCCCGTCCGTGCCGTTCCTGCAGGCGATCGGGATGGAAAAGGAAGAACTGATCCAGGCACTGGGCGTGTTCTTCACGGTCGCGACCCTGGCGCTTGGTCTCAACCTCACCGGCGCCGGCCTGCTGACGACCGCAACCGCACTGCCGGGCGCGGTCGCCATGGCGGCGTCCTTTGCCGGCATGTTCATCGGACAGGCGGTGCGGACGCGGCTGCAGCCGGATATCTTTCGGCGCTGGTTCCAGATCGGCATGATTGTTCTCGGCCTCTACCTCGCCAGCAATGCGCTCGTGAAACTGATGTCGTAACTTCTCCCGAGGCCATGCAGGAAGCCCGCGAATTCCCTGCGAAGGAATTCTCTGGACAGGCGGACAAGCCGAACCTAGCGCGCCTCCAGCATCGCAACGCGAACGCCGAGATAGACGAACAGTCCGCCGAGCACGCGGTTGATCCAGGCCATCACATTGGCCGATTGCCTGATGCGGCGCGCCGCCCTTGCCGCGAAAGCTGCAACCCCGAGGCACCAGAGCATGCCATTGAAGATGAAGATTATGCCCAAGGCCAGAAAAGCCAGCGTCTTGTGGGCAGACTCCGCGGCCACGAATTGCGGCAGGAAGGCCAGGAAGAACAACGCCACTTTCGGATTGAGCACGTTGGTTAGCGCGCCCTGCCAGAACACGCGGGAAAGCGACGTATCGGCCGCTGCCGCCACCTCCGCAATCGGCTGCGGGCGCGACTTCAGCATCTGGATGCCCGTCAACAGAAGATAGGCCGCGCCGACCCATTTCAGGACCGTGAAGGCGGTCGATGACGCCATCAGCAGCGCCGACAGGCCGATGGCGGCGCCGAATACATGGACCAGGCAGCCGCAGCAGATGCCGATCGCCGCTGCCGCCCCGCCGCGCCAGCCCAACTGGATGCTGCGGCCAATAATATAGGCCGTGTCCGGGCCTGGGGTGACGTTGAGCAGCAACCCGGAGAGGACGAAAAGCCAGAGTTCGTGAATGCCGAGCGTCTCAACCATCATTTTGACCCAACCTGCCCTTATTTTTTGCGCGTGTGCCGATCCTAGACGGTTTGCAGTGCTATCATGAGCAAATTGGGCTTCCGCTAGATTACGCATATTTTATAAACATTGGAATCGGTTGGCGGACCACGTAGTGGTTATGCCGCCCATTCCGGCACCGTTGGGGATATAGTGGGGACATGGAGAGACGCCTGGCAGCCATCGTCTGCGCTGACGTCGCCGGCTATTCCCGCATGATGGGGGCCGACGAGGCGGGGACGCACGCCACGTTCAAGGCCCATCGCACCGCGATCTACCCGATCATCCTCAATCATGGTGGCCGCCTGGTGAAGAACACCGGCGACGGCTTCCTCCTGGAATTTCCCTCTATCGTCGGCGCCATCGAGGCCGCAGTCGCGATGCAGATGGTGATGGCGGAGCGCAACGAGCACCTCCCCGCCGACCGCCTCATGCAATTCCGCATGGGCATCCACATGGGCGATGTGATGGCCGACGAGGACGAGGTGTTCGGCGACGATGTCAACATCGCCGTTCGCCTCGAATCGGTCGCCGAACCCGGCGGCATCGCCGTTTCGGGCAAGGCCTGTCATGAGGCCGGCAAGCGTCTCAGCGTGACGCTCGTTGATGCCGGTCCCCACCGGTTCAAGAATATCGAGGAGCCAATCCATGTATGGACTTGGCAGCCCGCCGGGTCCGACACCAGCAGCATTGCGCCCAAAGCCTCGACCGAAACGTCGGTCACCAATCTTCCGGCCCAGTATCGCACGGCAATCGTGGGCGTGCTGCCGTTCGCGAATCTCAGCGAAAGCGCCGACGAGTATTTTTCCGACGGGCTCACCGAGGACCTGATCCACGCGCTGTCGCTGCAATCGTTCTACCGGGTGCTGAGCCGGAATGCGACGTTCTCGTTCAAGGGCAAGAACGTCAGCACGCGCCTGATCGCGCGCGAGATCGACGCGACCTATCTGATCCAGGGTTCGGTCCGGCGCGCCGCAACCAAGATCCGCGTCACCGCCGAGCTGATCGCGCCCGAGACCGGCGAGCAATTATGGACCGGCCGGCTTGACCGCGACATCGGCGACCTGTTCGCGATGCAGGACGAACTCACCACCAGCCTGTCAGCCGCAATCGCGGCCGAGATCTACCGGGCGGAAGCCTCCGCCCCACCCCGCTCGTCGTCGAACGACATCACTGCATGGGATCGGTTCCTGAAAGGGCTGTCCTACTACTACCTGCACACCAAGGCGGATTACGAAACCTCGATCAGCCTGTTCAAAGAAGCCATCGCGCTCGATCCGACGCTGTCGATCGCGCGCGCCTATCTCGCCACGATCCAGATGCAGGGCATGCAGTTCGGATGGATCAAGAGCACACGCGAATTGTGGGAATCTGCGATGAGCCTCGCGGAAAGCAGCGTCCGGCTCGACCCCCGTTCGTCTTTTGCGTTTCAGATTCTGGCCTTTCTGCACGCAGTGGAAGGACACTACGAGGCGGCAATGGATGCCGCAAAGCGCGCAGTCGGGCTCAATCCGTACGACATGGGCGCCCGCGGCGTGCTCGGCTTTTGTCATCTCACGAGCGGCGAACACCGGCAAGCCATCGAACTGTTTACGATGGCGGCGCAGCAAGGCAACAACGACCCTCGATATCAGTGGGCCGCAGTGAATGCCTTCAGCCACTACCTGCTCGGGCAATATGACGCTTCGCTGTCCTGGGCGCGCGAAGAGCTTTATGTGAATCCCAATCATCTCCAGGCGCTGGCGATACGCGCAGCAGCGTTGGCGCAATTGGGACGAACCGCAGAAGCGGCAAACGCGGCCGAGGTTCTCTTGAGCAACTACCCGACCCTGACCGTCGAGCGCTATTTGCGGAATTTTCACTGGAAGATGCCGGCCGATATTGCCCACTACCGCGACGGCCTTGTGAAAGCCGGCATCCCCTTCAGTAGATTGACACTCGTCGAATCCTCTCCCAAGCTCGCCGCAGATTCCTGAGCGTGTGTAAGCCGGTCGGTTGACACGGCGTCGAATTCCGCCAAAACTTGCTACACGCTGAAGTAGCGCGCCACCGAATTCCTTTTTTCAGAACCGTCATCCGCTTCGCCTTTGGCGGCGGACCGATTTTCATACTTGTCGCTTTGAGGATTTGAAGCCATGTCGGACAACCCCATCGGTACTGCTCCGCCCACCACGCCGGCCGGACAGATTCCCGTTTCCCCCAATAATCCATGCCCGTTTTTGCGCGCGCTGGTCGCCAATGGCTACGTCAGCGGCCACGACGTGCCGCTAGAAAAGCTCACCGAAATGATCGGCCTCGCAAGCGGCGAAACCGGCTCGGCCCAAAAGAGTGTGCGGCTGAAAACCTGGATGGTCGCCGTCATTGCGAACGGCCTCGGGCCGCTGCGCGTCTTGAAGAGCGCGACCTCGGGCGCCGTGCTCGACGAACTGCGCAACGGTCCCCTCGACAAGCATGGCGGCGGCTCGCGCATTCTCGACGCCGGCGCGAAGGTTCATGAAGAGCAGATCGACCGGCTCGCCACCTTCGGCAAGGACTGCAAGGATCCTTCAGGGGGCATCGAACTCGGACTGACGGCGAAAGAGATCGACGCCTTCATGGCCGCCAACATCAAGCGCGACGGCGATGCGGCGCACTGGTACTACCCGATCCTGATGAAGGGCGAATGGCCTGTCCTGCTGAAAATCCTCGGCAAGGGCGAAGGCGAGGCGCGCTACCTCAGCGTCGCCGAGGTCAGGACGCTGTTCGTCGAACGGCGGCTGCCGGAGCGGATCACGGCGCGGCTGCCGAAGCCGTCGGCTGGAAGGACGTAAGCCTCCCTCGATCGTCTCGCGTGTCCCGGACGCGGTGCAGCGTGCAACGCTGCTCCGCAGAGCCGGGACCTACTATCGCAGCGAGTGGACCCCGGATCAGCAGCGCACCACGCCGCAAGGGCGGCGCGCTGCGCAGCATCCGGGGAACGCCATCCGGCAATGACAGCGCGTGAGCGTCATTTGAACAGCGGCGTGCCCGGCACGAAGGCGTCGAACGCCGCCCAGAATTGCGAGCGGTAGCGGTCCTGCTCCTGCAAGATCTCATGCTTGGAGCCCGCAATCACCAGATGTGAGCCGGCGCGCAGGTGGTAGGCGAATTCCTCGATCGCAGCCGTGGAAACGATGGTGTCGTTGCTGGCTGCCAGCATCAGGATCGGCTGGCGGATCTCGGACGGGTAGTTCATGCCGCGAAAGGTATGCATCGCCCTGAATGCGGTATCGGCCCAGGCCACCGTCGGCGAACCGATGCCCAGCGTCGGGTCTTCTTCCAGGATCGCGGCGTTGCGGGCGTAGCGCACGGGATCGCTGGTGAAGGGGTTGTTGATGAAGGATTCCGTTCCGGTCAGCGCGTCGCTGCCGCCCGGTACGTAACGGCCGCCCTGGCCCATCAGCCGCATGGTCCGAAGCAGCGCCCGTGCCGGAAACGCGGTCCTGCGTCCCGGCAGGTCGATCATCGGCGCCGACAGCACCATGCGGTCGAACCAGCGCTTTCCCGCATGCGCGACCCGCAGCAGGACCGCGCCGCCCATCGAATGCGCCAGCGCGAAAAAGGGCGGCGGGCAATCCGGCAGCACCACCTGCTGCACGAAGGTTTCGACGTCCACCTCGAAATCGGAGAAGTCGCGGACATACCCTTTGCGCGGATCGCGCAGGCGGCGCGAGGAATGTCCCTGGCCGCGCCAGTCGATCATCGCCACCGCAAATCCACGATCGCGCAAGTCCCGCACCGTCTCGAAATATTTCTCGATCTGCTCGCTGCGCCCGGTGAAGACGCAGACCGTGCCCTTGCGCCCCGCCGGCGGCGACCAGCGCGCGAACCGCAGTTCCGCACCGTCGGGCGTCTTGATGGTGCCCGAGACGACGTCCTCCGGAACAGGATTGGCGGGGATAGAGACGAGCGTCATGACAAGCAACCGGCTAGGTGAAAAGGGCTGGAAATCAAGGCAGGAGCGCAAAAAAGGGGCCTGTTTCGCCCCTCTTGAACACCGTTTCACCCCTCCCATATCACTTCTGTGCAGGCCGCTACCAGTGTTTCGGAACCGAAACCCAAAGCTCCAAAACGCTGAGGCTGCACGAAGACTAAAGCCCGGCCCGATGGCGGGCGGGTTAACTGAAACAGTCGCTCAATGGAGGACTACCCATGCGTACCTATGATCTCACTCCGTTTTATCGTTCCACCGTCGGCTTCGACCGCTTCTTCAACCTGCTCGATCAGGCGACCTCAGACGGCAGCCCCGGTTATCCGCCCTACAATATCGAGCGCACCGGTGAGAACGCCTACCGCATCAGCGTTGCGGTCTCCGGCTTCTCGCAAGGCGAGCTTTCGATCGTCGCGAAGGAAAACACGCTGACGATCAAGGGCGAGAAAACCGCCAACGAGAACGACAAGGACAATTCTGAAGTGCTCTACCGCGGCATCGCGGCGCGTGCGTTCGAGCGCATCTTCCAGCTTGCCGATTTCGTGCAGGTGAAGAACGCCTCGCTGGAGAACGGCCTGCTCCACGTCGATCTCGTCCGCGAGATCCCCGAGGCCAAGAAGCCGCGCAGCATTCCGATCAATTCGGGCGCCCCGCAGGTGGTCGACGCTTCGGTCGCCGCGTAAGGCGGCCAGCTTTCGGCCGGCATCGGCTGAACGCGAAAACGCCCCGGGAAACCGGGGCGCTTTTTTTGCGCGCAACCCTGATGCGCAATTGTGCAAGGCCTCGCACGGGTCACGTCGGCGTGACAACCGTAACGCTGCTGCTGCTTTGATCGAAGTTCTCAGCGAGCCGGCACAAACGGACACGGAGCAGATCGATGAAGACCTTACAGACACTGACAGTCATTGCCGGCATCCTTGCCGGATCGCTCGCCGCACAGACGGCGCAGGCAGCGGCCGCGGCACCGGTCAAGGCCAAGAACGTCGTGCTGGTGCACGGCGCCTGGGCCGACGGATCGAGCTGGTTGGAAGTCATTCCACGGCTGCAGGCGGCGGGCCTTCACGTCACCGCGGTCCAGAATCCGCTGACCTCGCTGGAAGATTCCGTGGCCGCAACGCGCCGCGCACTGGCGCAGCAGGACGGCCCGACCGTGCTGGTGGCGCATTCCTGGGGCGGCACCGTCATCAGCGAAGTCGGCACCGACCCGAAGGTCACCGGGCTGGTCTATGTCGCGGCGCGCGCGCCCGACGCGGGCGAGGATTTCGTAGCGCTCTCGCAGAAGTTTCCGGCAGGCCCTGCGCGCGCCGGCGTTCAGGAGCATGACGGCTTCACCAAATTGTCCGAGGACGCGTTTCTGAAATATTTTGCGAACGGGGTCGACCGAAAGACCGCGGAAGTTCTCTACGCCGTGCAAGAGCCGACCGCGGCCTCCCTGTTCACCGGCCGCACCACCGCTGCCGCCTGGCGCAGCAAGCCGAGCTGGTACGCCGTGTCGAAGCTCGACTACACCATCAATCCCGACCTCGAGCGGTTTCTGGCCAAGCGGATGAATGCGACGACGGTCGAACTCGAAGCCGGCCACCTGTCGCTGGTCTCGCAGCCCGACAAAGTCGCCGACCTGATCCTGGCCGCCGCCGGTCAGCATGAATAGCTCGCCGCAGTAAAAACGCCGCGGGAAGACCGGGGCGTTTTTGTCTCTGTCGTCCCTGCGAACGCAGGGACCCATACCGCGTGATCTATCAATTAGGCGATATGGCAGACGCCTTCGCAAAACGACCGCTCGTGGTTATGGGTCCCTGCGTTCGCAGGGACGACGATAGAGTCACTCCAGCCCCTGCACCGTGGGCATGTCCTGGGTCGGCGCAATCTGCGGGACGGGCTTTGCTGGGACCGAGCCGGTTGTCACCGGGGCGGCCGCCTGCGCCTCGGTCGACTTCGGAGCAGGCGCTGCCGCCTTCTGGATCGTCGCGGGAGCGGGTTTGGCGGCAAGCGGCTTGGCCTTCGGCACCGGCACGGTGCGGCTCGCAACATGAGTGGCTGGCCGAGACGACCGCGTTGAACCTTGGACTGAACCTTGGGCTGAACCTTGGATCTGGGCCGCCGGCGGAGCCTCCGGAGGTCCCTGGAGAGCGCTCTGCTCCTCGTCGTAATTGTCGCCTATGCGGTACCCGGGCACGAAACGGATAATCCGGCCATTGCGCGCGTCGATCACCAGCCGGCCGTTCTCGCCGCCGCGGTCGTGCACCGCAATCGTGTAGACGACGCCGCGGAGCCTGGGGATGCCGAGCGGCAAGAATCCGTTGTCGCGCAGCACGGAATAAACTTCCGTCGACGGCAGCAAGCCGGGGCCGTATCCGTATTGCGGTCCGGGTGCGTAGCGCGGACCGGGTACGTACTGCCGCCCGGGCACGTACTCCGGCCCGGGAACCGGAGGCGGTGCCACCGCATAGGGGGCATCGAAATCCGACGCCGCCGTGTAAGAAGGCCCGGGCACCTGCGCCTGCGCGCCGCCCGCAAAAAGGACCAGTCCCGCCGCCAAAGATCCCGTGAACAACTTCATCACCGAAA
Organism: Bradyrhizobium sp. CSA112; assembly: GCF_029051645.1. Classification (GTDB taxonomy): domain Bacteria; phylum Pseudomonadota; class Alphaproteobacteria; order Rhizobiales; family Xanthobacteraceae; genus Bradyrhizobium. The sequence goes on along the minus strand of NZ_JAACFS010000040.1, from coordinate 38,026 downwards.
GCTCCTGTAAGTCCGCAGCCGCCGGGCTGAAGCGGGAGCATTTCGCTCTCTCGCCTACCGGCCCGGCCAGGAATTTCCTTGCGAAATTCGGCGGTCCTTGGGCCGGATCGGGGCGCCGCTGCCGCAAACCTGCCACCAGCAGTTTTTCCCGGGCCGCCAGGCGCCGATTCGCATGCCCGCTAAGGACTTTCACGCGCTTGTGTGATAAAGAAAAATTTGGCATGGTCGAAGTTAGGACAGTATCGCTGTCTCAATTGCGGAGCGGTCCCGGCACAGGGATTGCAACGAAACCGTGGCACCACGAGCGCCGGGGCAGTGCAGGCAAGGCCGTTCCTCAGGGACGTTGAACGCCCGGCCTGAATTTAAGAAATTGCGGCTCGCGGAGGACGAGCGGTGGCCCGGTGGGTGCCGCAAGCGTCCAAGGTGCGCCGACGATGCGGTGAGGCCCTTAGCCTGATTGAGAGGAATGAGATGAGCGGGTCGGAATTCGAGCGCGAAAACATCGTGACAGAAACACTGTCGGCGACCGCGGCTTCGAAACCGGCGGACATCGCGCGCGAGCATGACTGGCGTCCGCCGGCCGAGGGCCTGTACGACCTCAGCATGGAGAAGGATTCCTGCGGCGTCGGCTTCATCGCCAACATCAAGGGCCGCAAGTCGCATCAGATCGTCTCCGACGCGATCAGCATTCTCTGCAACCTCGAGCATCGCGGCGCAGTCGGCGCCGATCCGCGCGCCGGCGACGGCGCCGGCATTCTGGTGCAGATCCCGCACGCCTTCTTCGCGCGCAAGGCCGCCGAAATCGGTTTCAAGCTGCCGGAGCCCGGCCACTACGCGATCGGCGCGCTGTTCATGCCGAAGGAGACGGCGTGGCGCAAAGTGATCCAGAGCATCATCGCCGAACAGATCAAGGAAGAGGGCCTCGTGCTGCTCGGCTGGCGCGACGTGCCGTCCGACAATGCTTCGCTCGGCGCAACTGTCAAGCCGACCGAGCCCTACCACATGCAGGTGTTCATCGGCCGCAACGGCACGGCGAAGACCGAGGAAGAGTTCGAGCGCAGGCTCTACATCCTGCGCAAGTCGATCTCGCAGGCGATCTATCAGCGCCGCGACCGCGGGCTCGCCGGCTATTATCCGGTCTCGCTGTCGTGCCGCACCGTGATCTACAAGGGCATGTTCCTCGCCGACCAGCTCGGCAAGTACTATCCCGATCTGCATGAGGAAGATTTCGAGAGCGCGCTGGCGCTGGTGCATCAGCGCTTCTCGACCAACACCTTCCCGACCTGGTCGCTGGCCCATCCATACCGGATGATCGCCCACAACGGCGAAATCAACACGCTACGCGGCAACGTCAACTGGATGGCGGCCCGCCAGGCTTCCGTGCATTCGGAGCTCTACGGCAAGGACATCAGCCGTCTGTGGCCGATCTCCTATGAAGGCCAGAGCGACACCGCCTGCTTCGACAACGCGCTCGAATTCCTGGTGCAGGGCGGCTACTCGCTGCCGCACGCGGTGATGATGATGATTCCGGAAGCGTGGGCGGGCAATCCGTTGATGGATGAGCAGCGCCGTGCCTTCTACGAATATCACGCCGCCCTGATGGAGCCGTGGGACGGCCCCGCCGCGATCGCCTTTACCGACGGCCGCCAGATCGGCGCGACGCTGGACCGCAACGGGCTGCGTCCGGCGCGCTATCTCGTCACCAAGGACGACCGCATCGTGATGGCGTCCGAAATGGGCGTGCTGAAGATCCCCGAGGACCAGATCGTCACCAAGTGGCGGCTGCAGCCCGGCAAGATGCTGCTGGTCGACCTCGAACAGGGACGCCTCATTCCCGACGACGAGATCAAGGCGACGCTGGCCAAGAGCCACCCCTACAGCGACTGGCTGCATCGCACCCAGCTCGTGCTGGAGGAATTGCCCGACGCAGCCACCAAGGGCATCCGCTCCAACCTGCCGCTGCTCGACCGGCAGCAGGCGTTCGGCTATTCGCAGGAAGACATCAACATCCTGATGACGCCGATGGCGGCCACCGGCGAAGAAGCCGCGGGCTCGATGGGCAACGACACGCCGATCTCGGCGCTGTCGGACCGGCCGAAGCCGCTCTTTACCTACTTCAAGCAGAACTTTGCGCAGGTCACCAACCCGCCGATCGATCCGATCCGCGAGGAGCTCGTCATGAGCCTCGTCTCGATCATCGGGCCGCGGCCGAACCTGTTCGACCTGCAGGGCATGGCCTCGACCAAGCGGCTCGAAGTGCGCCAGCCGATCCTGACCGATGCCGACCTGGAAAAGATCCGCTCGATCTCCGATGTCGCGGACACTCATTTCAAGTCGCGTACGCTCGACACCACCTTCCACGCCGGCTTCGGCGCGGCGGGAATGGAGCAGGTGCTCGATGAACTCTGCGCGCGCGCCGAAGGCGCGGTGCGCGAAGGCGTCAACATCATCATCCTGTCCGACCGCATGGCGGGCTCGGACCGGATTCCGATCCCCTCACTGCTCGCCTGCGCCGCCGTGCATCATCATCTGATCCGCACGGGCCTGCGTACCTCGGTCGGCATCGTCGTCGAATCCGGCGAACCGCGCGAAGTGCACCATTTCGCCTGCCTGGCAGGCTACGGCGCCGAGGCGATCAACCCGTATCTGGCGTTCGAAACCATCATCGCGATGAAGGACCGCCTGCCGGGGGCACTCGACGACCACGAGATCGTCAAGCGCTACATCAAGTCGATCGGCAAGGGCCTGCTCAAGGTGATGTCCAAGATGGGCATCTCGACCTATCAGTCCTATTGCGGCGCGCAGATCTTCGACGCTGTCGGGCTCAAGGCCGACTTCGTCGCCAAGTATTTTGCCGGCACCCATACCCGCATTGAAGGCGTGGGCCTGGCCGAAATCGCCGAGGAAACCGCGCGCCGCCATACGGACGCGTTCGGCGACGCGCAGGTCTACAAGACCGCGCTCGATGTCGGCGGCGAATATGCCTACCGCACCCGCGGCGAGGACCACGCCTGGACGGCTGAATCCGTTTCGGCGCTGCAGCATGCCGTGCGCGGCAACTCGCAGGAGCGCTACCGTGCCTTTGCAAAGATCCTCAACGAGCAGTCCGAGCGGCTATTGACGCTGCGCGGCCTGTTCCGGATCAAGACCGCCGAGGACGAGAAGCGCAAGCCGGTGAAGCTCGACCAGGTCGAGCCGGCCAAGGAGATCGTCAAGCGTTTCGCCACGGGCGCGATGAGCTTCGGCTCGATCTCGCGCGAGGCGCATACGACGCTCGCGATCGCCATGAACCGGATCGGCGGCAAGTCGAACACCGGCGAAGGCGGCGAAGAGTCCGATCGCTTCAAGCCGATGCCGAACGGCGATTCGATGCGCTCGGCGATCAAGCAGGTCGCCTCGGGCCGCTTCGGCGTGACGACGGAATATCTCGTCAACTCCGACATGATGCAGATCAAGATGGCGCAGGGCGCCAAGCCCGGCGAAGGTGGCCAGTTGCCCGGCCACAAGGTCGACGCGACGATTGCGCGCGTGCGGCATTCGACGCCCGGCGTCGGCCTGATCTCGCCGCCGCCGCATCACGACATCTATTCGATCGAAGATCTGGCGCAGCTCATCTACGACCTCAAGAACGTCAATCCGGACGGGCAGGTCTCGGTGAAGCTGGTCTCCGAAATCGGCGTCGGTACGGTGGCCGCAGGCGTTGCCAAGGCGCGCGCCGACCACGTCACCATCGCGGGCTTCGAGGGCGGCACCGGTGCCTCTCCCCTCACATCGATCAAGCACGCAGGCAGCCCTTGGGAAATCGGCCTTGCAGAAACCCACCAGACACTGGTGCGCGAGCGGCTGCGCAGCCGCATCGTGGTCCAGGTCGACGGCGGATTCCGCACCGGACGCGACGTCGTGATCGGCGCGCTTCTCGGCGCCGACGAATTCGGCTTCGCCACCGCGCCGTTGATCGCGGCCGGCTGCATCATGATGCGCAAGTGCCATCTCAACACCTGCCCGGTCGGCGTCGCGACGCAGGATCCCGTGCTGCGCAAGCGCTTCACCGGCCAGCCCGAGCACGTCATCAACTACTTCTTCTTCGTTGCCGAGGAAGTGCGCGAGATCATGGCGCAGCTCGGCTACCGCACCTTCGACGAGATGGTCGGCCAGACACAGATGCTCGACCAGTCGACCCTGGTGGCGCACTGGAAGGCCAAGGGGCTCGATTTCTCGAAGCTGTTCGTGCGGCAGAAGGAAGAGACGGGCCAGAAGATCTATCACGCCGAGGCCCAGAACCATCATCTGGAGAAGGTGCTGGACCGCCGCCTGATCGAGAAGGCGCAGGCCGCGCTCGATCGCGGCGCACCGGTGAAGATCGAGGAAGAGATCAACAACACCGACCGCTCAGCCGGCGCGATGCTGTCGGGCCAGGTCGCCAAGATCTACGGCCATGCCGGACTGCCGCATGACACCATTCATGTCAGCCTGAAGGGCACCGCGGGCCAGGCGTTCGGCGCCTGGCTTGCCCGTGGCGTCACCTTCGATCTCGAAGGCGAAGGCAACGACTATGTCGGCAAGGGCCTTTCGGGTGGCCGCATCATCGTCAAGCCGCCGAAAAATTCCGGCATCGTGCCGGAGGAGTCCATCATCGTCGGCAACACCGTGATGTACGGCGCGATCGAGGGCGAGTGCTATTTCCGCGGCATCGCCGGCGAGCGCTTCGCGGTGCGTAATTCCGGCGCAGTCGCGATCGTCGAAGGCGCCGGCGATCATTGCTGCGAATACATGACCGGCGGCATCGTCGTGGTGCTCGGCAAGACCGGGCGCAACTTCGCGGCCGGCATGTCCGGCGGCATCGCCTATGTACTGGACGAGGCCGGCGATTTCGAAAGGCTCTGCAACCTCGCGATGGTCGAACTCGAGCCGGTGCTGTCGGAAGAGATGATCAACGCCGGCACCTACAATCACTCCGGCGATCTCGAGGCGCATGGCCGGGTCGATGTGTTCGCCAATCTGCTGGAGTCCGATATCGAGCGGCTGCACATCCTGATCACGCGCCACGCCAAGCTGACCGGCTCGCAGAAGGCCGCCGAGATCCTCGCGAACTGGAAGGCCTGGCTGCCGAAATTCCGGAAAGTGATGCCGGTGGAATACCGCCGCGCACTGAAGGAATTGAAGGCGAACGCCGACGCCGAGCCGAAAATCGCGATCGGGGCTTAGATACATCAGCCCGTCATTGCGAGCGCAGCGAAGCAATCCATAGCGCCACAAGCCGAACCATGGATTGCTTCGTCGCTAGCGCTCCTCGCAATGACGGAGAGGTGACGGAAATAGAATGGACACAGACGAACGAGAGATGCAGGGGCATCAGGTTTAATGGGCAAGATCACAGGTTTTCTCGAGATCGACCGCAACGAACGCAAGTATGCGTCGGTCGCCGAGCGGGTGAAGCACTATCGCGAATTCGTCATTCCCTTAAGCGAGAAGGACACCCGCGATCAGGCCGCGCGCTGCATGAATTGCGGCATCCCCTATTGCCACGGCACCGGCTCGGTGGCGCCGGGTACGCCGGGCTGCCCGGTCAACAACCAGATCCCCGATTTCAACGACCTCGTCTATCAGGGCAACTGGGAAGAAGCCTCGCGCAACCTGCACTCGACCAACAATTTCCCCGAATTCACCGGCCGCATTTGCCCGGCGCCGTGCGAAGCTTCCTGCACGCTCAACATCGACGACAACCCGGTCACCATCAAGACCATCGAATGCGCGATTGTCGACCGCGCCTGGGACAATGGCTGGCTGAAGCCCGAGATTGCGCCGGCGAAGACCGGCAAGAAGGTCGCAATCGTCGGCTCAGGCCCCGCGGGCCTTGCGGCCGCGCAGCAGCTCGCGCGCGCCGGCCATGACGTCCATGTCTACGAGAAATTCGCCAAGGCCGGCGGCCTGCTCCGCTACGGCATCCCCGACTTCAAGATGGAAAAGCACATCATCGACCGCCGTGTGGCGCAGATGGAGGCCGAGGGCGTGACGTTCCATTACGGCGTCCATGTCGGCGGCACCGAGCAAGGCGCGATCGATCCGCGCGAACTGCTCGCCCAATATGACGCCGTGGCACTGACGGGAGGCGCGGAAGCCGGCCGCGACCTGCCGATTCCGGGCCGCGACCTCGACGGCATCCATTTTGCGATGGATTTCCTGCCGCAGCAGAACCGCCGCGTCTCCTCCGAGCCGCTCGGCAGCGAAAGGGACATCCTGGCTGGCGGCAAGCATGTCGTCGTGATCGGCGGCGGCGACACCGGCTCCGACTGCATCGGCACTTCATTCCGGCAGGGCGCGAGGTCTGTGACCCAGCTCGAAATCATGCCGGCGCCGCCCGAGCACGAGAACAAGGGCGTGACCTGGCCGAACTGGCCGCTCAAGATGCGGACCTCGTCCAGCCAGGCCGAAGGCGCGGTGCGCGAATACGCGGTGCTGACGCAGAAGTTCTCCGGCGTCGACGGCAAGGTGCAGAAGCTGCATTGCGTGAAGGTCGACGACAAGTTCAAGCCGCTGCCCGGCACCGAGTTCGAAATCGACGCGCAGCTTGTACTGCTCGCCATGGGCTTCGTGCATCCCGTGCACGAGGGCATGCTGAAGACGCTGGGTGTCGACCTCGACCAGCGCGGCAACGTCCGCGCCAACACGCAGGACTACCAGACCTCGCTGCCCAACGTCTTTTCCGCCGGCGACATGCGCCGCGGCCAGTCGCTGGTGGTCTGGGCGATCCGCGAGGGCCGCCTGTGCGCGCGGGCGATCGATCAGTATCTGATGGGGACGACGACGCTGCCGCGGTAATGAGAAGCGGGACGGGCCGCGTCCACAATTGTCATGCCCGGACTTGATCCGGGCATCCATCAATCTTCATGGGACTCTTGCGAAGGGATGGATTGCCGGGTCAAGCCCGGCAATGACGCGGTCAATTCTGCAGCCTCACCCCCAGCATCACCACCGTCGACGCCGTGCTGTTGCCCGGCAAATTCGAATCCAGCCAGTCGCGGCGCAGCGTGCCCCTGAGCCAGACGTTGCGGTTCATCTTGTAGATGGCTTCGCCCGAGACCGCGTAGATCTTGTCGCGCCTCGAATTGCCCTGATAGTCGAGCTCTCCCCAGGTGAACTTGCCGATCGCGGTCAGCCAGCGGCGGAAGTCGTGGTCGACTTCGACGGTGTAGATGTGCGTCAGCACGCCCGACGTGCCGGGCAGCGTGGTCTCCGTGATCGTGGTGTCGGAATAGAATTTTGCCGTCGTCAGCGGCGTCGCGGTCCAGACCAGCGAGGACGAGACGAGCAGGCCTTCCAGGCGATCCAGCCTCGGATCGACATAGTCGCGCGCGGCGTAGCCGACGCCGATTTCGCCGGTCAACAGCTGCGAGAATTCGAAGCTGGTGCCGCCCTTGACGTAGCCGCCGCTAGAATCGCGCGCAAAGCCGCCGCGGTCGAGCTTGACATCATGCACGCGGCTGTCGCCCTGCACTTCCACGAACGGCTTCACGCCGGGCCGCAAATCATAGCTGGCGCGGCCGACACCGCCGTATTGGTTGAGGTTGCGATCGTCGTTGGTGGTCGAGGTGCCGTCGGTGAGTTTCGAGTTGGTATAGTCGGTGCGGTCGACGGTGGCGCCGGCGGAAACCTGCAGCCGGTTGAAGGTCTGGTCGACGCCTATAGTCGTGCCAACCGTGGTGAGGATCGGATATCTGGCGAGACCCGCCTGCACGTTCGGGCTTCCGGGATTGTCGGTCGAGACGAACAGGCGGCCTTGCGCCATCAGCCTTGTGTCGCGGCTGACATCGAGCCGGCCGTCGACATGACCGATGAAATTGGGCCGATCGATATCTAGCGGCGCCGACAGCGGCGTGCCGTCCGCGTTCGGCGTGAGGTTGCTGGTATAGCCGGTGAAGGAGCCGCGGAGATCGGCGACCAGCGCATGACGCTCCCAGTCGGAGACCCCGAGGAATTCCGGCGCGATCACATAGAACGGCTTGCCTTGCGCGGGGACGAGCCGGCCAGGATTGGTATCGTAGCCGCCGGAGAATTCGACCGCGGACTTGATCAGAAAACTGCCGGCGTAATCGCCGACCGCGCCGAACGGATCGTCGTCGATCCTGAGGCGCTTGCGCGGCGGCTGTCCCACCACCGTGCCCGCCATCGCCGGCGGGATAGGCGTCTTGTGCGCCGACTCCGACGGCGGAATCGAAAGCCGCAGCCGCGCGTTCGACGCGATCGGCGGCGGTGGACTACCCGGACCGACCGGCGGCTTCGGCTTTGCCTGCCCTGGATAGTATTTCGGCTTCTTGCGCTTGCGGTTCAGCGAGTCGTAGCCCGTATCGGCGGCGCCGTTCGCCGCCGGCAGACCATATTTCGGGATCTGTCCGATCCGCGACGGCGCAGGCTTGTCGCCCTCCTGCAGCCTCGGACTGTTGAGCGCATCGTTGACCTCGGCCGCGGTCCGGCGCAGCGGCGAATCGGGCGACGTGATCTGGCCGGTGCGCTTCGAGCTGAACAGGTCCGGCGTGACGGTTTGCGCGTGCGCCGCGGTTCCCGTTAGGGCGATCAGCACAAGGCACGGCAAGGCTGCGCGAAAGACGCGCGCGCGGTTGATCCGGCCCGTTACTGGCCCAGCCCTCACGTTGAGAAATACTCCAACAAAAACAGATACTTGATTGATACGCATCGAGCGCGCGCGTGAGCACGTCGTTAATGGAGTTAAAACAATTATGGTTAATGAGGCGTTCAGGGCGGTGCCGCGCACGTCGCATCGCCCGGCGGGCCATGCTATGGACGGCTTCGGCGCGAAGCGCCCTCCTCCCCTGGGACAGACATGGCCAATCCAAAACCGCTGATGGCACAATCATCCGGCACCGACTCCGCCGACGCTGCCGTTCAATCGGCCCTGCGCACGCTCGATGCCGAAGGCAGCGGGATCGCCGCACTATCGGCGGCGCTGCAATCCGACCTCCGCACGCCCTTTGTCGCCGCTGCCGACCTGATCCGGAACGCCAAGGGACGATTGATCGTCACCGGCCTCGGCAAGTCGGGCCATATCGGCCGCAAGATCGCTGCGACCTTTGCCTCCACCGGCACGCCGGCGTTCTTCGTTCATGCCGCCGAAGCAAGCCATGGCGACCTTGGCATGATCACGCCCGACGACGTCATCCTGGCGCTGTCCTGGTCCGGCGAGCAGCCGGAGATGAAGAATCTGATCACCTATGCCAAGCGGTTCCGGATACCCGTAATCGCGATGACGGCGGAGCGGGAATCCTCGCTCGCCAAAGCCGCCGACGTGGCGCTGGCGCTGCCCAAGGCGCGCGAGGCCTGCCCGCACAACCTTGCGCCCACCACCTCCTCGCTGATGATGCTCGCGCTCGGCGATGCGCTGGCGATCGCGCTGCTGGAAGGCCGCGGCTTTACGTCGGTCGATTTCAGCGTGCTGCATCCCGGCGGCAAGCTCGGGGCGCTGTTGAAATACACCCGCGACCTCATGCATTCCGGCGACGCTGTGCCGCTGAAGCCGCTCGGCACAAAAATGTCCGAGGCGCTGGTCGAGATGACGTCGAAGGGCTTTGGCTGCGTCGGCATCGTCGATAGCAGCGGGCATCTTGCCGGTATCGTCACCGACGGCGATTTGCGCCGTCACATGGGGCCCGACCTGATGACGGCCACCGTCGACGAGGTGATGACCAGAAATCCAAAAACGATCGACCGCGACGTTCTGGCCGGCGAGGCGCTGGAGATCCTCAACTCCTCGAAGATCACGACGTTGATCGTGACGGACGCCAACAAGCCGGTCGGCATCGTGCACCTGCACGATTTCCTGCGCGCGGGCGTGGCGTAGTTGTTGGATTCGTAGGTCTCGTAGGGTGGGCAAAGGCGCTCTTGCGCCGTGCCCACCGCTTTACGGCACGAGCATGATGGTGGGCACGCTTCGCTTTGCCCACCCTACGATCCCTGCACGCGGGCACAAGTTCGGTCTCTCCCCGTCATTGCGAGGAGCAACGCGACGAAGCAATCCATGCCGTTTCCGCGGGGGTTATGGATTGCTTCGCTCCGCTCGCAATGACGAGTCAGGCCTCTGGAAACCGCGCCGCATTCTCCTCCAGCGGCAGCGTCAGACCATTGGCGAGATACGAAAGGGTACGGTAAAAGCCGCACAGCAGGATGATCTCGAATATCTTCGCATCATCGTAATGCGCCGACAGCGCCGCGAATTCGGCCTCGCTCAGGGTCGCGCGGTCGTGCAGCGCATCGACGGCGGCGATCAGCGCCTGCTCCGCGGCCGACCAGCATCCGTCCGTGGCGGCGCCGAGCACGGTGGCGCGGATTTGCCCTTCCGTCAGGTGCGCGGCTGCACCAAACGTCGCGACATGCACGCCCCATTCGTACTCGCACCCCGTTCGCGCGCAGGTGCGATCGATGACGATCTCACGCTCCCGCAAGCTGAGCGGCCCGCGGTCCAAGAGGCTGCCGGCGCGGAATTTCTCCCAGGCGCGGGCGTTGCCGGCCATGACGCGAAACAACACCAGCGGCGGCGCCCCGCGCATGATGCGGGCGAACTGCTCGGCAATGTCAGGCGCATAAGGCGGCTGCAGCGGCGCGATGCGCGGTGCGGTCTGTGACATCGGCTGACTCCTGTGCTACAAATAATGTAGCATCATGCTACATAATCGGTAGCAGCACGCAAGAGGCTTTCGGATGGCAAAACAGGCCGATATCGCTGGGAAACGGGGCGTACGCGGCTCCAGAACGGGCCGGCCGATCATGGCGCTGCTCGATCTGCTGGGCCGACGCTGGACCTTGCGGATCATCTGGGAGCTGCGTCAGGAGCCGCTGACTTCCCGTGCCCTGCGCACCGCCTGCGACGAGGCCTCGCCCACGGTGGTTCAGGCCAGGCTGTCGGAGCTCCGCGAGGCCGGCCTCGTCGAACTCATGCCCGGCGACGGCTACCGCCTGACGCTGCTCGGCAGGGAGCTGATGGAACGCTTCCTGCCGCTGCATCACTTCGCCGAGCGATGGAGCAGACGGAGTTGAGCGGTCGCTTCTACCTCGCCCCGCTTGCGGGGAGAGGTCGCCGCGCTCTTGCGCGGCGGGTGAGGGGATACAGGTCGATCGATAGAGCTCACTCGCGGATAGAGCCCCTCACCCCAACCCTCTCCCCGCAAGAGCGGGGCGAGGGAGTCAACTACGCAACGGCCACCGTGAGACTCGCGCCATCGGCCTGCACGACCCTGACGCGGCTGCCGGCCGGCACGTCGGGGCCGGCGACGCGCCAGATCGTGTCGTCGATCCGCACCGTACCCGTCCCGCCGACGATCGGCTTTTCCAGGGTGAATTCCCGGCCGATCAGCGCCTCGGTCCGCTTGTTGAGAAACGGGTTGCTCCGGCTGCGGCTCCCCTCGCTGCGCGCAAAGTGCCGCCACGCCGGCACGGCGGCGACCGCGAACACCGCAAACATCAACAGCTGCGTCTGCCAGGACGGGTTGATCGCAAACGACAACAGCCCGGTCAGCAGCGCCGCGAGCCCGAGCCAGAACATGAAGACACCCGGCGCGAGCAGCTCCAGCGCCATCAGGACGAAGCCGAAGATCAGCCAGTTCCAGGCGCCCAACGTAAAGAAAATTTCGGCCATGACACGAACCTCTCATCAACCAGTATGACCATCCGGATCAATTCCTACCGCTGCGGCGTGACTGGCGGAGGGGTGGGACCGGTGTTCGGCACCGATGACGTTCGCCGCGCGGCCGCGGCTGATGTCGCGGCCTCACCGAAGGTGGCCTTGGCGATCTCGCCGATGCCGGCAAGCGATCCCAAAATGCTCATCGCTTCGATCGGCAGCATGATGACCTTCTGGTTCGGGGAATCCGCAAGCTGCCCAAACGCCTTGATGTACTTGTCGGCGATGAAATAGTTCAGCGCGGCGATGTCGCCCTTGGCGATGGATTCGGAGACCATCTGCGTCGCCTTGGCCTCGGCTTCAGCGGAGCGCTCGCGCGCTTCGGCGTCGCGGAATGCAGCCTCCTTGCGGCCTTCGGCCTGCAGGATCTGACCCTGCTTGGCGCCTTCCGCGCGAAGAATTTCCGATTGCCGCTGGCCCTCGGCCTGCAGAATGTCGGCGCGCTTGACGCGCTCGGCCTTCATCTGCCGGCCCATCGCCTCGACCAGATCGGCCGGCGGCACGATGTCCTTGATCTCGATGCGGTTGACCTTCAGCCCCCACGGCGACACTGCGGCGTCAACCACGCGCAGCAGACGCTCGTTGATCTCGTCGCGATGCGACAGCACCTGGTCGAGGTCCATCGATCCCATTACCGAGCGGATGTTGGTCATGGTCAGCACGATGATGGCCTGCTCGAGATTGGCGACCTCGTAGCTTGCTTTGGCGGCGTCGAACACCTGGAAGAATGCGACGCCGTCCACCGTCACGGTGGCGTTGTCCTTGGTGATCACCTCCTGCTCCGGAATGTTGATCACCTGCTCCATCATGTTCATCTTGCGGCCGACGCGGTCGAAATAGGGCACGATGATGTTCAGACCAGGCGACAGCGTGCGGGTATATTTGCCGAACCGCTCGATGGTCCAGTCATAGCCCTGCGGCACCGTCTTGACGCCCGCAAACAGTGTGACAATGACGAGCAGAACAAGTGCGATCGCGAAAATATCGAAACCAGTCATAAAGTCCTCCAGATACGGCAAGGTGCGCGTTGCCGGACGCGGTCTCTCATGATGAGTCCGCAGCGCTGCGGCGCCGGTTCGACCGGCCGTTCTCAATTTATGGTATATAGCTAGGGAAAGGTTTGACGGCCACCAGATGTTCTCTGGTCCGAACGGCGGCAAGCTGTCGGCAAATTTCCGGACAGCTATATCCAGCCTTGAAGCTCGCGCAAAACGAGCTGGCGGATGACGTCCATTCCGGGCTCGCTATCGTTGAGGCAGGGAATGGCGGAAAACTGCTCGCCGCCGTTGTGCTTGAAGATCTCGGCATTTTCCTGCGCGATCTCTTCCAGCGTCTCCAGGCAATCGGCGGAGAAGCCGGGGGTCACGACGGCAATGCGTTTCACGCCATCTCGCGCCAGCTTTTCGATGGTCTTATCCGTATAGGGCTGCAGCCACTCGTCGCTGCCGAAGCGCGATTGAAATGTAAGGACCAGTTTGGAGGCATCGAGCCCCAAGCGCTTGCGCAGGCTTTCCGTTGTTGCGACGCACTGCGCCTGGTAGGGATCGCCCTTGTCGACATATTTCTGCGGCATGCCGTGAAACGACGCCACGATCAGATCGGGCGGAAATGACAAGCTCGCCAGATGCGCATTGATCGAGACCGCGAGCGCCTCGATATAATCAGGATCGTCATAATAAGGCGGCGTCACCCGCAGCGTCGGCTGTGCGCGCATGCCCGCCAAGACGCGAAACACCTCGTCGCAGACGGTCGCCGACGTCGCAGCCGAATATTGCGGATAGAGCGGCGCCACCAGAATGCGGTCGCAGCCCTGCGCGGTCAGCGCGTCGATGCGCGAACGGATCGACGGATTGCCGTATCGCATCGCCCAGTCGACCACGACATGCTCGTGATCGGCGATCGCCTCGGCAAGCTTTTCGGCCTGGGAGCGGGTGATGGTCTTGAGCGGGGATTCGCCTCTCTCGAAATTCCACATCTTTTGGTAGTCGCGCGCCTTCCGGCCGGGACGGACGCGAAGGATGATGCCGTTCAGGATCAGCTTCCACAACAGCCCCTGATCCTCGATCACCCGGGGATCGCTGAGGAATTCCTTCAGGTAGACCCGCACCCCCGCGGCATCGGCGGTGTCGGGGGTGCCGAGATTGACCAGCAGCACGCCGACGCGTTGCGGCGATAACGCCGGCGCCGGCTTCGCATTTCCGTGAGGAGCGACCGCCATCATGATTTCGATGGCTTCGCGCGTTGCACCATCCTTGTCAAGATAATGGCCGGTTCGATACGCTTCGCAGAGCATGATCCGGAAAAGTGGACCCCGGTTTTCCGATCAGATCATGCTCCAACCATATCCCGCGGGCGGGAGGGACCATGACGATCGCCGAATGGTGCGTTTTCGGAACGCTGATGCTCTATCTGATGACGATCGCGTCCGTGAAATGGATCAGCTTTCGACAGTTCGATAATTCCCGGCCGCGCGATCCCGGCTTCTACCAGGACCCGATCCGCGCCCGCGCGCTCGGCGCCCACCAGAACGGCATCGAGGCCTTTCCGTTCTTTGCCGTTGCTGTGCTGCTGGCGGAATTCCGGCTCGGCCCGCAGAACCTGATCGACGAACTCGCCGTTCTCTTTCTGATCGTGCGGATCGCCTATGTCTTCACCTATCTCGGCAACCGCCCGACGCTCCGCTCGATCCTCTGGAGCCTCGGCTTTGCGATCAACATCGCGATCTTTTTCTTGCCGGCGCTGAGGGCATATCTGCCGGCGTGAGGTTCGCCGGGACCCATCCCACGTCATTGCGAACGAAGCGAAGCAATCCATTTGGCCACTTGCGGAGAAATGGATTGCTTCGTCGCTTCGCTCCTCGCAATGACGGGGTGGAAACAGTTTCGCATTTTCGCGACGCAGATCTCACGCCGCCAGATGTTTCTCCCGCGTCGCGATCAGCTCGCGGATCGCCTTCGATATCGGGACCGGGCGATGGGTCTGCTGGTCGGTGTTGACCCAGATGACTTCGCCTGTCACCAGCGCGTCATTGCCGCCCTTCAGGAAAATAGCGAGTTCGAAGGTCATGCTCGAATTGCCGATCCGCGCCACGCGCGCCCCGACGTCCAACTCCCAGTCGAACCTTACCGGGGCCTTGTATTCAATGACGGACTTGACGACGTGGAAATCCTCGCCCGTCTGCTTGGCATCGGCATACTGATCATAGCCGAGCGCGCGGAAATATTCGGTGATGGTGGTATCGAAATAAGTCAGGTAGTGCGCGTTGAAGACGACGCCCTGGCCATCGATTTCGGAATAGCGCACCCGGAATGGGTGAAAGAACCAGAATTGCTCGCGTGACATCGTTTCTCCGACTATGCCTTGGCATGATTGGTTGCCTGCATAGCGCACCGAACCAATTTCAAAAAGCCGGGCAACTTGCGTTACCGAAATAGAGCTGCAGAATCTATCGCGGTAAATTGTCGTCCCTGCGAACGCAGGGACCCATACGCCGTGCCGCTAGTTTTGAGAAACCCTGTTCGACGGCTTTCGTCCAACAACTTAATCCTGTGGTTATGGGTTCCTGCGTTCGCAGGAACAACAGTTCGTAGCGTGGATTACAGACACGTTGCGCGTTCGGCGGCGAGATAGCCGAACAACAGGCCGAGGCCGAACAAGAGGACCAGCCCGGCGGCGCCGAATTCAATGCCGCGCATGATCAGCGTGCCGCCGCCCTCGCGCCCGGCGCTGAGCCGCCGGGCCAGGCCTTTCGCCGATACGGCGATCACCGCGATGGTTGCGACCGTGATGGCGGTGCCGAGTCCCATCACGAAGGTCGCGGCGATGCCGGCCAGGAAAAGGCCCTGCGCCAGCGAAAATACCAGCACCAGGATCGCGCCCGAGCAGGGCCGCATGCCCACGGCAAAGATCGTGCCCAAGCCACGCTGCCAACCGCCGTGGCCGGCGAGTTGATCCGGCGTCGGCCCGTGCGAATGGCCGCAATGCTCGTCATGCACGTGGTCATGACTGTGGCTATGAACATGGTCATGGCCGTGATGATGATCATGGTGGTGATGGCCATGACCAGGATGGTGCGCGACGGCCAGCGCCGGCTCCGGCTTCGCCAATGCGCGCATAAAACCGCCGCCCTTGGTCCAGACCAGCCGGGCGCCAAGCGCCGCGATCAGTGCGTAACTTATGATCTCGATCGCCTTCTCCGCGGAGCACATCGTCTTGGCGGTGGAGGAGAGCAGCCAGGCGAGCACCGCCACGATGGCGACCGCCACCAGCGCCTGCAGCAGCGCCGAGGCGAACGACAGCACGATGCCGCGCCGCGCGGTTTCCTCGTTGGCGACGAGATAGGACGAAATCACCGCCTTGCCGTGGCCGGGGCCGGCAGCATGAAAGATGCCGTAGGCAAAGGAGATGCCGAGCAGCGTCCAGACTGCGCTGCCGTCGGATTTGGCCGCCCGGATCGTCTGCGACATCTCGCGGTAGAATTCGGATTGCTTGGCGAGGATCCAGCCGACGATGCCGCCGACCTGCGGCTCGGCGGCGGGTCGCGGTCCGCCGAACGGATTTTGTGCCATCAAAGCGTGCAAGGCCGCGTCGAAAACAATAAGCGCCGACAGCGCGGCAATGGTGATGGTGACGCCTCGCGCAAGGCCGGCGGGCATCTGCCTCACGGGCAGTTCACCGTGATCTTGTTGGCAAACATCGCGCCGTAATTGGAGTTGTCGCCGTTCATGAAATTCTGCTCGTTCAAGCGCTGGGTGTTGGCGGTTTCGTCGTTCGGCCGCTGGAACTGCATCTGGCAGGCGGCGGGCGCGCCGACCAGCTTGATCGGGTCCTTGTCGTCGAACTTGAAGTCGATGAAGTAGGAGGGATCGAACACCTCCAGCGCAAGCTGCTTCGACGTCGCCGGCGCCTTCAGCGGCAAGACGAAATGCAGCGTCAGGGCGCTGTCCTTGTATTCGAGGAAGTAGTCCACCGGCTCGGTGAATTTCGTCTTCTTGCCGTCGGCCTTGGCGAAGGTGAAATAGGCGAAATCCTTCAGCGACTCGACATTGGTCTGCGCCAGCGGCGCCAGTTCCTCACGGGTATAGACGCCCTTGGTCTTGGTCTCGATACCCTGCAGCGCATAGGTCGAGAACATGTCGTCGAAAGTCCAGGCGTGACGAACCCCCGTCATCGAGCCGTCGGGCGCGTAGACCACCTCGCTCCTGGCGGTGATCCAGACGTGCGGGTGGGCCTCGGCCGAGGCTGTGCCAAGCGACAGCGCGACGATCACGCCCAACAATGCGAGCGCTCCACGCAACACGTCGTCCCTGCGAACGCAGGGACCCATACGCCGTGTCGTCTCTTTTTGGCAGTGTGGCAAAGGCTCTTCCCTCACAACGAACACCAGGGGTTATGGGTCCCTGCGCCCGTGCGCAATTGCGCACTAGGCAGGGACGACTCGTGGAGGCGGCGCCGGCTTAGTCAGGCCGCCGGTGTTGTTTCGAGCAGGCCGCGTCGCTGCAGCAGCGCATCGGCCTCCGGCTCGCGGCCGCGGAAGGCGACATAGGCCTCCTCCGGCTCGCGCGAGCCGCCCGAAGAATAGATATCGTCGTGCAGGCGCTTGGCGGTGGCGGGATCGAAGATGTCGCCGGCCTCCTCGAAAGCGCCGAACGCGTCGGCGTCCATCACTTCCGACCACATATAGCTGTAATAGCCCGACGCATAGTGATCGCCGGAAAAGATATGGCCGAACTGCGTGGGCCGGTGCCGCAGCGCGATTTCCGCGGGCATCCCGATCTTCTCCAGCTCCGCCTTCTCGAACGCGCCGACATCGCGGCTGGCCTCGGCCGGCTGGGTGTGGAATTCGAGGTCGATCAGCGCCGAGGAGACGAACTCCACGGTGGCAAAGCCCTGGTTGAACTTGCGGGCGGCGAGGAAGCGCTGCAGCAGGTCGTCCGGCAGCGGCTCGCCGGTCTGGTAGTGCTTTGCGAACTGCCGCAGCACCTGCGGCTGCTCCTGCCAGTGCTCGTAAAGTTGCGAGGGCAGTTCGACGAAGTCGGTGAACACACTCGTGCCCGACAGCGAGGGATAGGTCACGTTGGACAACATGCCGTGCAGGCCATGGCCGAACTCATGGAACAGGGTTCGCGCATCGTCCGGCGACAGCAGCGACGGCTGGCCGCCTGAGCCCTTGGCGAAATTGCAGACATTGATGATCAGCGGGGCGACGTCGACGTCGAGCTTCTGCTGGTCGCGCAGCGAGGTCATCCAGGCGCCGGAGCGCTTTGAGGGCCTGGCGAAGTAGTCGCCATAGAACAGTGCCTTGTGCTTGCCGTCGGCATCCCTGACCTCCCAGACCCGGACGTCCGGATGCCAGACCGGAATGTCCTTGCGTTCGGAGAAAGTGATCCCGAACAGGCGGGTGGCGCAGTCGAAGGCGGCCTCGATCATGTGGTCGAGCACGAGATAGGGCTTGATCGCGGCGTCGTCGAAATTGGCGCGGCGCTGGCGCAGGATCTCGGCGTAGTAGCGCCAGTCCCACGGGGCGAGCGTGAAATTGCCGCCCTCCTCCGCGATCAGCGCCTGCAGGGCGTCGCGGTCGGCGAGCGCCCGCGCCCGGGCCGGCTTCCAGACCCGCTCCAGCAGGCTGCGTACCGCCTCCGGCGTCTTGGCCATGGAATCCTCCAGCCGGTAGGCGGCGTAGGTCGGAAAGCCCATGATCTTGGCGGCCTCCTCGCGGAGCTGGAGAATCTCCACGATGGTGGCGTTGTTGTCGTTGGCGTTGCCATTGTCGCCGCGCGCGGTGAAGGCCTTGAAGACCTTCTCGCGCAGATCGCGGCGGGAGGAGCTCTTCAGGAACGGCTCGACCGAGGAGCGCGACAGCGTCACGATCGCCTTGCCTTCCATGCCCCGCTCTTCCGCAGCCGCCTTGGCCGCGGCGACGAAGGCCTCGGGAAGGCCGGCGCGGTCGTCCTCGCCGAGCTCCATGAACCAGTCCTGCTCGTCGCCGAGCAGATGGTGGCTGAACGAGGTGCCGAGCTGGGCCAAGCGCTCATTGATCTCCGCGCGGCGCTTTTTGGCAACCTCGTCGAGGCCGGCGCCGGCGCGGTAGAAATTGGTGTAGGTGCGCTCCAGGAGCCGCTTCTGCTCGCCGGTCAGGCCGAGCGTGGCGCGCTTCTCGTGCAGCATCGCGATGCGGCCGAACAGCACCGCGTTCATCATGATCGGGTTCCAGTGCCGGGCCATCCGCAAGGAGACTTCCTTGTCGATCTCCAGGATCGCCGGATTGGAGTGCGCCGAGACCAGGTCGTAGAACACCGCCGAGACCTTGGAGAGCAGCTTGCCGGAGCGCTCCAGCGCCGTGATCGTGTTCGCGAAGTCAGGCGTGGAAGGATCGTGGGTGATCGCCGCGACCTCGGCGGCATGATCGGCAAAGGCCTGCTCGAAGGCGGGCAGGAAGTGCTCCGGTTCGATCTCGGTAAACGGCGGCGTCTCGAATGGCGTCTGCCACGGCTCGAGCAGCGGGTTTGCCCGGGCTTCCGGAGTGGCTGCCATCTGCTGCGTTTCTGACATCACAAATCCCGTTTTCGCCTCTGGAGCCCTTCCGTTCCTGACGTCATCAGGCCCGGGCTCCACGCTTTGCTTTGACGCGTTTTCGTTACACGAACCGGCACCCATTTCGCACGAAAACGCTCTGGAAGATGCGGCAATCTATACCACGCGATGCGGCATTTTTGGGCCTTTTGCGCTTGATAGATAGGCCCTTTTCGGAGAGATTGCGCCCCTCAAACAGGAACTATTTCATGAGCCCACAGCCCGCTTCCAGCTCCTCCCGCGCGATCGCCTGGCCGAGCGTCATCACCGTCATCTCGGCGGCGATCCTGATTGGCGCGGAGGTCTTCGGCGCGGCATTTGCCGGCGGCTGGGCGCTCGCGATCCTGTTCGGCCTCAACGACACCAGCGCTCACATCCTGCAGGCGGTGCTGTTCGGGATCGGCGTGCTGATCATGGTGGCGTTCATCCGCGCCGCGCAGCGCATCGAGCCGTTCTTCAGGCGCGCCTGACGCGCGTTCGAGAAAGCGCTGCGACACAGGCGCTGAAGCGCTCACGTCTCTCCCGGAAATCTTAACGACCGTTCATGTTTGTCGTCGGCGGCGCGCTGCGAACGAATTTGTAAGCACACGTTTGAGAAATTTCTCCCCAGCCTAAAAAAATTGTTGCGAAGCGAAATCAAAAGTCTTATTTCCAGCCTTGCCCAATTTCGCACGTGCCTGTGGTCGTGTGTCAGTCGGTAGGTATCCGGACAAGAGGCCGGACAGCCGCCAAGGGATGAAGAACCGAGGGTCTCTCAAGTTTGAGTGGCCAGCATCTCTCTCAAGAGATGCCGTTGAAGGTCTCTCCATCCTTTGCAACCGTGACTGGCAGCCGGAGGCGAACCGGCGCACCCCGCTCTCAACGGGGGACGCGACTTAAAGCAACGACGGATCGGGCTTTTTTGGTCTCTACCGGCATTCCACCGCCGGCGCGGGCTACTGAAAAGGCTTGTCCTTCATTGCCAGGTGTGCGGGCGGGAAATTCCCGACCAATCCACGGCAGCACAATTCGGTCCGAGTTCTTCAAGGCCTAGTCGCGTCTCCATCGTGCGACAACGCCGAAGCACTCATGGCCGAGATCAAAATTTGAACGGGTCCCGTCGCTGGGCCGTTTGGAGGGTGCTATGACCGAACGTATTCAGGAATTCCTGCGCAACCGCCGCAGCGAGGGCCAGGACACCGAGCCGTGCCTCGTTGTCGACCTCGAAGTCGTGCGCGACAATTACCAGACCTTCGCAAAGGCCTTGCCGGACAGCCGCGTGTTCTACGCGGTGAAGGCAAATCCCGCGCCCGAAGTGCTGTCGCTTTTGGCCTCGATGGGCTCGTGCTTCGACACGGCCACCGTCGCCGAAATCGAAATGGCGCTGGCTGCGGGTGCGACGCCGGACCGCATCTCCTATGGCAATACGATCAAGAAGGAGCGCGACATCACACGCGCCTTCGCGCTCGGCATTCGCCTGTTCGCGGTCGACTGCGCCGCCGAGGTCGAGAAGGTCGCCCGTGCCGCCCCCGGCGCCAAGGTGTTCTGCCGCATCCTCTATGATTGCGCAGGCGCCGAATGGCCGCTGTCGCGCAAGTTCGGCTGCGACCCGGAAATGGCGGTCGAAGTGCTCGACCTCGCCAAGCGTCTGGGCCTGGATCCGTGCGGCATCTCGTTCCATGTCGGCTCGCAGCAGCGCAAGGTGAAGGCGTGGGACCGCGCGCTGGCGATGGCCTCGACGGTGTTCCGGGACTGCGCCGAGCGCGGGATCAACCTGTCCATGGTCAACATGGGCGGCGGCTTCCCGACCCGGTACCTCAAGGACGTTCCTCCGGTCGTGCAGTACGGCCGGTCGATCTTCCGTGCGCTGCGCAAGCATTTCGGCAACCAGATCCCGGAGACCATCATCGAGCCGGGCCGCGGCATGGTCGGAAATGCAGGGGTCATCGAGACCGAAGTCGTTCTGATCTCCAGGAAGAGCGACGAGGACGAGGTGCGCTGGGTATATCTCGACATCGGCAAGTTCGGCGGTCTCGCCGAGACGATGGACGAGTCGATCCGCTACGCCATCCGCACGCCGCATGACGGCGCGGAGATGACGCCGTGCGTGCTCGCAGGTCCCACCTGCGACAGCGCCGACGTGCTGTACGAGAAGATGCCGTATCCGCTTCCGGTGACGCTCGAGATCGGCGACAAGCTGCTGATCGAAGGCACCGGGGCCTATACGTCGACCTACTCGTCGGTGGCGTTCAACGGCATCCCGCCGCTGCGGACCTACCACATCTGATCAGCCTCGTTTGAGGCTCGAATAACGGGAGCCGGTGCGCCGGCTCCCTCCCTTCATTGCCGATTTTCTGACAACGCTTCGCGCGGCTTGCCTGCCGTGGAAGCGGGGACTGACGTGCCATGACTGCTTTGCGGAAGACCACTACGGCTCTCATCTCCGATGCCGCTCCGTTCGCGATCCGTGCGGAACGGGCCTCGGACGTCGCTGCGCGCGAGGCGCTGCTGGATGCCTGCTTTGGCGACAACCGCCATACGCGCTCCTGCCAGCGCCTGCGCGATGGACGCGCGCCCGCCGAAGGCCTTGCCTTGTCGGCCGTGCGCCAGGGCCGCCTGGTCGGGACCGTCCGGTTGTGGCACGTCAGCGCCGGGGGCATCCCGGCGCTCATGCTCGGCCCGCTGGCGGTGGAGGCTTCCTCCCGCCAGCTCGGCGTCGGGGCTGCGCTGATGGACCACGCGCTCGCGGCGGCGAAGGCGCGTGGCCATCGCGCGGTAATCCTGCTGGGCGATGCGCCCTATTACGCCCGTTTCGGCTTCTCTGCCGCCAAGACCGGCAAACTGTCGCTGCCGGGCGCGTTCGAGCGCGACCGGCTGCTCGGCCGCGAACTCTGCGAAGGCGCGCTCGACGGCGCCTGGGGCATGATCGTGCCGACCGGCGCGCCGCTGCCCAAACCCAAGGCAAGCCGTGCCAGGAAGGCGCTGCTCGTGCCGCGCGCGGCCTGACGGCCATGCCGGCGAGCCTTTCCCGCGATGCGCGGCCGCGCTTCCGCAGTGCCATCACCACGGGCATCGTGATCATGATCACGGTCATGATTGTCAGGGACATCCTGGCGCGCCGCTGGGGCGGCTCCGCGGCCCCGGCCTCCGACGTCCAGGCCATCCCGGTAGCCCACGAGGGGTTGCACGCAGCGGCGAAAAGCCCTTAAACCGCGCCAATCTCGCCCCGGATCATTCCCAAGGCCCTTGCCAAGATCGAGGTTCCGATGCCCCGCCGTCTGGTTTCCACCGGCTCGCCGTTCGAGAAGACTGCCGGCTACAGCCGTGCCGTCATCGACGGCGATTTCGCCTTCGTCGCCGGCACCACCGGCTACGACTACACCACCATGGTCATACCGGCCGATGTCACAAGCCAGGCACGCAACTGCTTTAAGAACATCGAGGCTGCGCTGAAGGAAGGCGGCTTTGCAATGGCCGATATCGTCCGCGCGACCTATTACATTACTGACCTCGCGGATGCCGACGCTTTCTTCGCGGTCTGCGGCGAAACGTTCGGCGAGATTCGCCCGGCCACAACGCTTCTCGTCGTCGCGGGACTCTACAAGCCCGAGATGAAAATCGAGATCGAAGTGACCGCGAAGCGCCGCACCCCCTGATCCCCCATCCACGACCGATACTTTTCCGGAGACTTACCGATGAGCCCGTCCGCGCAAATCCATGCGAAAATTTCCGGCCCCATTGTCATGATCGGCTTCGGCTCGATCGGCAAGGGCACGCTGCCTTTGATCGAACGGCATTTCGACTACGACAAATCGCGCTTCGTCATCATCGACCCGCATGAGGACGGCGAACTGGCCAAACAGCACGGTGTGCGCTTCATCAAGCAGGGCATCACCCGCGAGAACTACCGCGAGGTGCTGGTGCCGCTGCTCACCGCCGGCGGCGGCCAGGGCTTTTGCGTCAACCTTTCGGTCGACACCTCGTCCGTCGACATCATGACGCTATGCCGCGAGATCGGCGCGCTCTACATCGACACCGTCGTAGAGCCGTGGCTCGGCTTCTATTTCGACAAGAAGATCGGCCCGGAGAAGCGCTCCAACTACGCGCTCCGCGAGACGCTTCTGGCGGCGAAGCACAAGAGCCCGGGCGGCACGACCGCGGTCTCCACCTGCGGCGCCAATCCGGGCATGGTGTCGTGGTTCGTCAAGCAGGCGCTGCTCGACGTCGCCCGTGACACAGGCGTTGAGGTCAACGAGCCAAAGAGCCGCGAAGGCTGGGGTCAGCTTGCGATGAAGCTCGGCGTCAAGGGCATTCATATCGCCGAGCGCGACACCCAGCGCTCGAAGAAGCCGAAGCCGATGAACAAGTTCGTCAACACCTGGTCGGTCGAAGGTTTCGTCTCTGAAGGCATGCAGCCGGCCGAACTCGGCTGGGGCACCCATGAAAAATGGATGCCGGACAACGGCCGCCAGCATACCGAGGGCTGCGGCGCGGCGATCTATCTGCTGCAGCCCGGCGCCAACACCCGCGTGCGCTCCTGGTGCCCGACGCCGGGCGCGCAATACGGCTTCCTCGTTACCCACAACGAGTCGATCTCGATTGCGGATTACTTCACCGTCCGCGACGGGGCCAAGGTGGTCTACCGCCCGACCTGTCACTACGCGTATCACCCGGCGAACGACGCGGTGCTCTCGCTGCACGAGATGTTCGGTGCGACCGGCAAGATGCAGGCGTCGTGGCACATTCTCGACGAGAACGAGATCGAGGACGGCATCGACGAACTCGGCGTGCTGCTCTACGGCCACGGCAAGAACGCCTATTGGTACGGCTCGCAGCTCTCGATCGAGGAAACGCGGCGGATCGCGCCCTATCAGAACGCGACGGGCATGCAGGTGTCGTCAGCCGTGCTCGCCGGCATGGTGTGGGCGCTGGAAAACCCCGACGCCGGCATCGTCGAGGCCGACGAGATGGATTTCCGCCGCTGCCTCGAAATCCAAATGCCGTATCTCGGCCCGGTGAAAGGTTTCTACTCCGACTGGACGCCGCTGTCGGACCGGCCGGGCCTGTTTCCGGAAGACATCGACACGTCGGATCCCTGGCAATTCAGGAACGTGCTGGTGCGGTAACCGCGTCGGCACGGCGCAGGCCGGCGAGGTGATGCGACGGCCATTGTCGAAATCGAGGTGAGGCTGATAGGGTACACAACCACAACGTGATGCCCTGACAGCCGCGCCGGTGACAATGAGCCGAAATTCAGATACAGCCCGTTCCGCGAAGCTGAAAAACGCGGGCGCAGCTATCGCCCTGATAATCTGGTCGCTCTGTCCCGGCGTAGCCCTCGCGGCCGGCGACGGGTGCATGGCGAGCTACTACCGCAGCAAGCCGCCAGCCTGCGTCGACGACACGCTGGCGCAGCTCCGGCAAACGGCCGCAACCGGCCGGGCCGAACCCAACACCATCATCGGCTTCCTCGGCGAACTGTTCAGGAGTTCTCCGCAGGAACGCGAGCGCCTTCTCAAGGCCGAGACCTCGAACTACGTGAAGTCGGTCGACGTCGTCAGCCTGTACAGGGCGGGCTTGCCCGACGAGGCGCAGAAGTTTGCCGCCGACAACAATCTTGCCGGCTTGTCCGACAGATTGCGGGCGGCGCGGATGCCGCCGCTGGATGCCGTGACGCCGTCCTCCACGCCGGCCGACAATGACCTGCTCATCGGCGCTTACATGGCGTCCGGCAACACGGCGCATATCCGGCGAATTCTCGATAATTATTCCAGCGCCGATGACGGCATGGCCAGTGACGGCTTACGCGTCGGATTCATGATGAGCAAATTCGGTCCCGGTCTCGCGCCGAAAGGGCGCGACAGCGTCATGGCCAAGGTCGCCTGCACGAAGTACGACTGCAAAGCGAACCAGGCGAAATTCCTTCGGGTCATGACATTGGGGACGGCGATGTGGTCCCTGCAATCGCTGTCGGCGCAGGACGAAGGCATCAAGAAGACGCTATCCGAGTTCTTTTCCCGCGATGCGCGCCTCAAAGACCTGTTCGCCGCCGAGCAGGCCGCTTTCGGAAACTACATGACGGCGATCATACTCGTGTCGACTTTCCAGAAGGATCGCACTGCGGACCAGGACCGGACCTATGAGCTGATGAACAAATCCGCTTCGATCTACGAGAATCTCGGGTCCGGCAGGGAGGCTTTTGAGCCCTTCCAGAATCTTAACAAGAAGTAACGGAATACTCGCGGCAACGCGGCGCAGGCCTGGTTTCTCGCTGCAGTGCACAGTGCTCTGCTCGATTTCGGCGCCAGATCGGCACACGGGAACCGGGGTCCTCGTAACCCGCGATTAATTCAATCGCGCCATCCTGAAGGGTAATTTTCTGCGAGGGCCCAAGGCCGTCGCCCGCAGCTTTCGAGCGACGGCTCCCGGTTGGAGCGACCAACATGCGCGTCATTATTGCCATCGTCCTGTCGGCCGCGGCACTGGCTGCGTGCACGCCCGAGAATGTCAGCCACGCTGAAGTGACGGGCTCGATCGACAATTGCGCGCGCAAGCTTTACAGCCAGTACAATCCCAAGGACAAAAAGCAGTGCGTCGCGGTATGCATCGCCTGCGAGCGCGGCGTGGTGACGACCTGCTCGACCGCCTGCACGCTCAGGGGCGCGATTTGATCGTGCGGCGGCTCGTCCTTCACTTCGCCATGTAATCGAACGCGACCGTTCCGAGGCCGAGCGTCAGATCGGCCTTGAAATGCAGCGCGGAGACCACTTCGCGCACCGGGAGCCGCGCGACGTCGGCGAGCGCATGCGGGAAAAGGCCGAGCGCCGCGGGGCCGGTCCAAGCCTCCTTCAGCGTGATGTCTTCGAGATAGTAGCGCACCAGCTCGCAAATCCGTGGACTCCCGTCGACATGCGGGATGATCTTGAGCATGAAGTTCGGCGCCTTCATCGCCTTGAGCACCGCGTCGTGATCGACCGGGCGGTGCTTGTAGCCCATGGTGGCGGAGGCGCACAGCACCGAGCCGTAATGCAGCGTGCCGACCAGCACATCGCTCTCGACGGCGATCTTCGGCGAGGCCAGTTTCTTGGGAAATCCCCAGAGCTCGCGGCCGCCGGCGATCGGCCCCTCGTCGTCCAGATACATCGAATGAACGTAGATGCCCTCCTCGCCCTTGAAACGGACCGGGATGACCTGGCCGGTCTCGGTGTAATCGCCGAAGCCGGTCGAGTCAGGCATGCGGATGAATTCGTATTTGACGACGGCCTCCGCGACTTCGAGCGGCTCGGGCACCACGGCAGCAAGCGCCTCAGGGTCGGTACGATAGGTGATGACGAAAAATTCGCGGTTGAAGAAACGGTACGGCCCCGGCGGGAACGACGGGTTGGTCAGCGGCATCGAATAGGCGGTTCGCCTGACGTCATCGATCTTCATCGCTTGCCCCTTTTGTCATCTGCACTGAGATTATGGAGCAGACGATGGCAGCGAGCGAGGCTGAAGAATCGGCACAACGTCACGATGCCGTCACAACAGTCAGACGACGCCGCCGAGATAAAGCCGCTTGACGATATTGTTGGCCTTCAATTCGTCGACCGACTGTGCGGCGACCGCGATCTCGCCGTGGACGATGATGTAGCCGCGATCGGCGATCCGGATCGCCTGGTTGAAATTCTGCTCCGCCATCAGCACGGTCAGGCCGACGCGCTGCTTGAGCTCGCCGATCTTGGCAATGGTCTGCGACACCAATAGCGGCGACAGCCCGACCGACGGCTCGTCGATCAAGAGCAGCCGCGGCGAGGACATCAGCGCGCGCGCAATCGCCAGCATCTGCTGCTGTCCGCCGGACATGGTGCCGGCGAGCTGGTTACGGCGCTCCTTCAAAGCCGGAAAGGTCTCGAACGCCAGCGCGAGATTCTGCTGGATGGCGCTGCGGGCCAATTTCCGGAAGGCACCGAGCATCAGGTTTTCCGTCACCGTCAATTTGGGAAACAGCCGCCGCCCCTCGGGCACCAGCGCCACGCCGAGATCGACAATCGCCTCGGGCGAAAGTCTGGTGAGATCGTGCGACCGGTCGTCGATCGTCAGCGACAGCCGGCCCCGATCCGGGCGGACCAGGCCCATGACGCACTTCATCAGCGTGCTCTTGCCGTTGCCGTTGGTGCCGAGCAACGCAACCGTCTCGCCGGCCTCGACGTGCAGCGTGACGCCGCGCAGCGCCTTGACGGCGCCATATCCCGCATCGAGGCCCTCGATGGCAAGGCTAAGTGCCAAGGTAAGCCTCCTGCACCCGCTTGTTGCCCATCACCTCAGCCGGCGCGCCGAGCGCGATGATTTTT
Organism: Bradyrhizobium sp. CSA112; assembly: GCF_029051645.1. Lineage (GTDB taxonomy): Bacteria > Pseudomonadota > Alphaproteobacteria > Rhizobiales > Xanthobacteraceae > Bradyrhizobium. The sequence goes on along the minus strand of NZ_JAACFS010000040.1, from coordinate 10,453 downwards.
CCGGCGTCGAGACACATCACCCGCTCCGAAAAGCGCATCACGGCCTGCATGATGTGCTCGATCATGATGATGGTGATGTCCTCCTCGCCGAGGCTGATCAGGAGGTCCAGCACCTCGTCGACCTCGGATGAGGAAAGCCCCGCCATCGCCTCGTCGGAAATCAAAAGTTTCGGCCGCACCGCCATTGCGCGCGCCAGCTCCATCTTGCGCAATTCCACCTGGCTCAGCGTATCGGTTGACGCGCTGGCCTTGGAGGCAAGGCCCATCCGCGTCAGGATCGACATCGCGACATCTTCCTCCGGCTGGCTCGAATCGACCTTGGCGAAGTCGAGCCCGACCATGAGGTTTTCCAGCACCGTCATGCTTTTGAACGGCCGCGGAATCTGGAAGCTGCGGGCGATGCCGCGGCGCGCGCGCAAGTGCGGCGGCAATTGCGTGATGTCCTCGCCGCAGAACACCACGCTGCCGACCTGCGGACGCAGCGCGCCGGAGATGCAGTTGATCAGCGTGGTCTTGCCCGAGCCGTTCGGGCCGATCAGGCCGAACCGTTCGCCCTTTCGGATATCGACGCTGATATTGTCGAGCGCGGTGAAGCCGCCGAAGGTCTTGGTAATGGCCCCAACTTGCAGCAGGGGCGCGTCAGGCGCGGCTGCCGGTGTCATGGCTTGCCTCCCGCGCGCAGACGATACCGCGGCCGCAGCAGCCCGATGATGCCTTTGGGCGCGCCAACCACGAACAGCACCAGCATGATGCCGAGCACCAGCACGTTGACTTCCGAGGAGATGGTCACCGCGAGAAGCTGTTGCGTCGAGCCGAGCAGGATGGCGCCGAGCACAGGACCGATCCAGTGCGCGGTTCCGCCGATCAGCGCCATCGCAAGCGCCGACACGGAGTAGCTCAGGTTGAATGCCGAGGATGGATCGGCGTATTGCAGGTACATGGCGGCGGGCGCCCCGGCCGCGGAAATCAGCGCGCCCGAGATCATGCAGGCGACCAGTTTCAGCTTCAAGGTCGGCACACCCGTGCATTCGGCCGCGAGTTCATCGTCCCGAAGCGCTTGCAGGCCGCGGCCGATCCGGGAATTCTGGATGTAGCGCGCGATGGAGACGGCAATGACCACCAAGAGCGCCTGCACGAAGAACAGCATCTTCACATAACTGTCGAACGGCGCCATCACCGGCGGCCGCTGGATCTGGATGCCGGCCGCACCGCCGACGAAACGCCAGTTCATCACAAAGGTCTCGATGATGATCGCAAGCGCAATCGTCGCGATCGAGAAGAAGATGCCGCGCATCCGCAGGGTCAGCAGGCCAACGCCAAACCCAAGCGTCATGCCGACGACCGCGGCGGCTGCGATCTGCACCACGAGCGGCGCTCCTGTCGCCTTGAACAGGGCTACCGCCGTGTAGACGCCGACGCCGAAGAAGGCGTTGGTGCCGAAATTGACGTAACCGGCGTAGCCGCCGAGAATGCTCCAGGCGACCGCGAGCGCGATGAATTGCAGGATCACGTAGCCGGCAAAAAATGGATATTCGTTGCGGACGATCTGCGTCATCGACAGCACGGCAATGAGGAAGACGGCCGCGCCGGCCCAGAAAACGATGCTGTTGCGATGCTTCATCATCGGCCGAGCAGACCTTGCGGCCGGACGGCGAGCACGCCGAGCAGCATCGCGAACGAGATCGCCGGCGCCCAGGAGGCGCCGAACAATGTCAGCACGATGGATTCGGCAACGCCGAGGATGATGGCAGCGATCAGCGTGCCGCTGATGCTGCCGAGCCCGGCCATGACGACGACGCAGAAGGTCCGCCCGATATAGGCGCGGTCGAGCGTCGGCTCGACCGGGGCCACGATGATCAGGAGCGCGCCGGCGATGCCGAGCACGGCGGTGGCGATGCCGAAGGCAAATTGCTTGATGCGGACCGGATTGGCGCCCATCAGCCGCAACGCCTCCTCGTCCTGCGCGACCGCGCGGATCGCGCGGCCCATGAAGGTTTTCGACAGATACACGGCAAGCAGCAACGTCAGCGCCAACGCCACTGCGAACGCCACCAGTTGCCGGATCGGTATCCGAAACTCGCCGAACCGCCACGACTTGCCGATATAGGTCGCGGAAACCGAGCGCTGGTCGACGCCGAATTGCAGAATGATCAGCACCTCGATGATGAACGCGATGCCGAAGAAGAACGCGATGCCGCGGACGGCGGCATCGCTACCGCGCCGCTCGAAGGTCTCGTAGTAGACGCGGTAGGCGAGCAGCCCGAACAGGAAGAACAACGGCGTGATCGCAAGCCCTGCCAGCAGCGGGTCGATGTCATAGCTCTCGTTGAGCTGGTACACGCCGTACGACGCGAGCACCAGGAAAGCCGGATGCGCGACATGGGGAACGTCGAGCAGGCCGAACGAGACGGACAGCCCGACGCTGACGGCCGCATAGAAGCAGCCGAGCAGCACCCCAAGCACCACTGCGCCAAGCAGCAGGTCCATCGAAAACACGTCAGGTCCCCCCTTGGCTCGAAGCCGGAAAAGCCACGAGGCCTACTTTCGGGCAGCCTCGAAGGGACTGATGAGATCTCCAGTTTTCAGCTTCTCGGGGAACAGGATCACCTGCTTGCCGGAGGACCGGAACTGCTCGATGTCCTTGTCCTTCACGCCCCGGAACTGGGCCTGCAGCGTCGCAGTTTCCTTGCGCTCGCCATCCGCCGAAAACGCGATCGGCCCGACGATGGTCTTGTGCTCGTTCTCGCGCAGATATTTGGCGATGCCCTTCTGGTCGAGCGACTTTGTGGAATTGACCGCCGCCTCGATCATCTGGCCCATCGCATAGCCGAACGGCGCCAGGTAATAGCCGAGCGGATCGACCTTGGCTTCGACGGCGCGCTTTGTGTACTTGTCGAAGAATTCCTTGGTGCCGTCGAAATACATGCTCTTTTCCGGCAGCCAGGTATTGTAGTTCACGACGCCGTTGAGCAGCGAGCCGAGGTTCGACATGACGGCGGCGAATTGCAGGCCGACCATGCCGCCGCCGAAAATCTTGACGTCGTCGCCGATCCCGATCTCGTTCACCGCGCGCAGGATGCCGGCCGAGTCAGGCGGATAGGATGCGACATAGACGATGTCGGGTTTGGCGGCCTTGAGCGCGCGGATGATGGAGGAAAACTCCACCGTGTTCGGCGGATAGACCTGGTCGAAGACGACAGGAAGGTTGCGCTTCTTGGCGACATCCCGGGCCGTCAGCGCGAGGTTTTGCGCGAATTCCTGGTCCGCCGTGAGCAGCGCCATGTTCTTGCCGCCGGCTTTCTGCGCCAGATCGAGGAACGATGCCGCCCAGCTATCGGCCGGCCCCCAGGGCGCATTGTTGAACCACATGTCGTGGCCGACCTTGCTGTTCACCTGGAACGAGAAATTGCCCATCAGCAGCAGGCCGCGCTGCTTGACGAACGGCATGATCGGCGCCGTCGGCACGGTCGCGTAGGGCGCGAACAGCAGATCAACCTTGTCGACATCGACCAGCTTGGCGTAGATCGCCGGCGTCTCCGAGGCGCTCGACTTGTCGTCATAGACGACGAGTTCGACCTTGCGACCTAGCAGGCCGCCCTTGGCATTGATGTCGTCGCGCCAGATTTCGATGCCGAGCAGCGAAGCCTTGCCGCCGCCGGCGAGACCGCCGGTCTGCGGCATCGACATGCCGATCTTGATCGGCGGCTGCTGCGCAGACGCGCTCGAACCCTGTCCGAGCACGGCAACCGCCATCGCTCCGCCGAGAAATGTCCTGCGTTTCATTGCTTCCCCCTCATTCGTTGTTGTTATTATCAGTCATTTCGGCTCCGCCGGATCTCCGCCCGGTCGCTGCGAATGGTTAGGTCGACCGGGACTATCCGGCCCCCGCCGGCGCGGATTCGTTTTTGGCCGATTGTTTGATGATCGCCGACGGATCGGCGCCGACGCGCCCGCTGGTCTTGTCGGCGGCGCTTTCGCGCGACAGCCGCATGTCGAAGCGGATGCTCGGCATGCCCTTGATCGGGCAGTCCGGATCGCTCGCGACCACGTCGACGGCGAGATCGCCCGACGAGCCGAACACGACATCATCAGCCAAATGGGGGTCGTCGCGCAGATAGAGCGCGGTAACGAGCTCTCGATAGCCCGACGCGCCGACCAACAAGTGAATATGCGCCGGTCTCATGCCGTGCCGCGCCTGCGCCTTCACCATGGCGCCGACCGGTCCATCCATGGGTATCGAATAGCCGAGCGGCTTGACGGTGCGCAGCACATAGAATCCTTCCGCATCGGTCGCGAACACGCCGCGATAATCGACCGAGGTCGCGCTGGCCTGAATGTCGTAGAGGCCGTCGGCGCCGGTTTGCCAGATCGAGACGGTGGCGCCTGCGACCGGCTTGCCGCCGGCATCGGTTACGCGGCCGTAAAGCACACATTCGCTGCCGGGCTGTGGATTTTTGGCGATCGAACTGCCGGCCGCGAGCGTCGGCGCGGCCTCGCGGTAGAACGGGCCGAGCAGGCTGGTATGGGTGGCTTCCTCCAGGGCGGTCGCGTCGTGCAGGCCATTGACGAGCGCCGAGAGGCCGAGCGTGTCGGACAGCAGGATGAATTCCTGCCGTTCCGGCGAGCACATCTTGCCGGCGGCGGTCATGAATTCGATGCCCTTGATCCACTCCGCCGGCGTCAGATTGATCTCGCGGGCGAAGGCATGGAGGTGCTTGACCGCTGATGCCATGATCATCTTCAGGCGCGGGTCCGGCGTTGTCGCCATCTGGTCGAGCACGGCGTCCGTGATCGTTTCCGGCGTTAACTCACGCATGCGTCACTCCCTGACCTGGCGGCCGTTGTTCGACCTGCCGGCTGTTATTGCAGCAAGCCTAACCGCTTGTTGGGGATCAACACAAGGCGTTCGGAGGCGACGCCTGTGCCCCCTCATACAAATTGATACGAGGGAATCGGGGTCGCATGGCTGCACAATGTTGCGTCAGGGCGCGCACCGCAGGTTTTCGCCGGCCCACCAACTTTGCGATTGCACAATTGGAGCTGTGGGAGTGGGGTCATTTCTCGCGGACCGGCGGCGCAACCTTCTCTGCTGGCGCCGGCGGCAGCGCGGGCTCAGCGCCCCGCTTCTGCGCGTCCGGGTCGGGCCGGGCCGGTTGCGGCGGAATATCTGATGGCCGTTGGCCGGTGGTGCCCGGCTCCGCGGGCGCGGGCGGTTTCTCTGCGGGTGCGGGCGGCTTCGTTTCCGCGCCCGGCGTCGATTGCGTGGGCGGTGTCGCCTGCGCGGTTTGCTGGGGATCGCGGGAGCTGAGCGCGGTCAGCGCAAGCGCCGAGATAGCCAGCCCGGCCGCGATCAGCGCGGATGCGAGCAGCATATCCCGTCGGTATTCGCGCTTGTCGTCATCGGCAGGCATTTCGTTCAACCCACGAAATTGTTCGTGAGGTCAACGGCCGGCAAGGCGCATGGTTCCGTGGGGAACCTGGACCTGTCTGGGACGCCTAGAATTCCAGCAGCCCGGCGTCGCCGTCCTCGGAGCCGAAGGCCAGCAGCGTGCCCTTCGCATTCCAGGCCAGCGCCGAGACCGGCTCACCGCCATTGCGACGCACCAGAATTTCCGCGCCGTCCTCGAGCCGCACGATCAGCACGGTGCCGTCGCTATAGCCTGCGGCCATGATGTCCTGCTTCGGATGACAGGCGACCATGGAGACGCGCGCCTGCAACGGCGCCAGCATCGCGGGCTCCTTGCCCATCGGACCGTCCTTGCTGGCAAACGGCCAGATGATCACGGTATCCGCGCCCGACGTGGCGAGCCCCTTGCCGCCCGCGCTCCACGACATCGAGCGGACGCGGCCGGGATAGCCGCTCATCCGCATATGCCTGTTATCTGCGAGCCGCCAGCCATGCAGCGCCGGCTCGTGCATTGCGGTGACGAGGAATTTGTTGTCGGGGCTGAAGGTCACGGCAAGGTGCGAGCCGGCCCATTCCAGAAATTCCGGCTTCGCGGCCATGTTGGGAAACCACAACGTCACGCCGTTGTAATGGGCAACCGCCACGCGCAAGCCCTTCGGCGCAAACGCCAGCCCGCCGACGGTCGAGGGCGCATCGAAACTTTTCTCCTCGCCTTTGCCGCTGCGGACATAGGCCGTCTTGCCGGCCGACCAGGCAAACGCGCCATCGGGATGCAGCGCGACATTGTCGATCCAGCGCCGCTTTGCGTCGGTGGCGATCACCGACGTTTCGCCCTTGGCATTTAACGCAACGACCTTGCCGTCATCGCCGCCGGTGACGACGCGCTGGCCATCGGACGCCGTGCAAAGGTTGGCGCCGCTATGCACGTCGACATGGGATACTTCGCCGTTGGCATCGGCCAACGCGACTTTTTCCTCGGCGCATACGAAGGCTGCGCGATCGCCGAGGAAGTGCACGTCGGCAATCGGAGCGCCGACCGCGACGGACTTCACGCGATCGGTCAGGGATGCAATGGTGAGCTGTTCGGAGGACATGACTTCGATCTTCTCCGCCTCACGCGACAATACAGCTCTCAAAGCCGTCGCGGATCATCTGCTCCGGCAATTCGCGGCCAATGAAGACGACGCGGCTTTCGCGCCGCTCGCCTTCCTTCCACTTCCGCTGATGATCGCCTTCCAGCATCATGTGCACGCCCTGGAACACGTAGCGGTCGTCATCGTCGGTGAAGGCGAGAATGCCTTTCGAGCGCAGGATCTTCTGCCCCTCGGTGGCGACGAGGTTTTGCAGCCACGGCATGAATATGGTCGGGTCGAGCGGCTTGTCCGATCGCAGCGACAGCGATTGCATTTCCTCGTCGTGGTAATGCTTCAGGCCGCCATGGCTGTGGCTGTGATCATTGTGATGGTCATGGCCGTGATGATCATGGTCGTGGTGATGATGATCGTCACCGGCATCGAGGAATTCCGGCTCGATCTCCAGAATGCGATCCAGGTCGAACGCGCCGCGCTCCAGCACGTCAGACAGCGCCACCTTGCAGCGCTCGGTGCGATGCAGCTTTGCGTAAGGATTGATGCCGCGGATGCGGGCCTCGACTTCGGCCAGCTCCGGCTTGGAGACGAGGTCGGTCTTGTTCAGCACGATCACATCGGCAAACGCGATCTGGTTCTTGGCCTCCGGCGCGTCCTTCAGGCGATGGCTCAGCCATTTGGCGTCGGCGACGGTTACGACCGCGTCGAGCCGCGCATTCTTCTGCACGTCCTCGTCGACGAAGAAAGTCTGCGCCACCGGCGCCGGATCGGCGAGCCCGGTGGTCTCCACGATGATGGCGTCGAACTTGCCCTTGCGCTTCATCAGGCCGTCCAGGATGCGGACGAGGTCGCCGCGCACGGTGCAGCAGACGCAGCCATTGTTCATCTCGAACACCTCTTCGTCGGCGCCGATGATCAGGTCGTTGTCGATGCCGATCTCGCCGAATTCGTTGACGATGACGGCGTATTTCTTGCCGTGGTTTTCCGACAGGATGCGGTTGAGCAGCGTGGTCTTGCCGGCGCCGAGATAGCCCGTCAGCACGGTCACTGGAATTTTTTGGGACGAAAGTTCAGACATAATGGCTCCGGAACGGAATATGGCGCGCACCGGCAAGCAGGGAGGCCCCTGCCCTATGGGCTCAGCGCGCTGGTCAGGGCCTTTATATTGTGCCTGACCATATCAATGTAAGTGGGAGAATCGCCCTTTTCGCCGGTCAGACTGTCCGAATAGAGCGTTCCGCCGACCTTGGCGCCGGTCTCGGCCGATATCCGGCCGATCAGGCGGGGGTCGGAGATATTTTCGAGAAACACGGCGGGTATTTTGGCAGCCCTGATCTGGGTGATGATCTTGGCGATATCGCGGGCGCTGGCCTCGGATTCGGTCGAGACGCCGAGCGGCGCGATGAATTCGACGCCATAGGCAGCGGCGAAATAGCCGAAGGCATTGTGGGTCGAGATCACCTTGCGGCGGCTTTCCGGAATTTTCGCGATCGCCTCGCGCACCTCGCGGTCGAGCTCGTCCAGTTTTGCCAGATAGGCGCTCGCATTGGACTTGTAGGTTTCAGCGTGGGCCGAATCGGCAGCCGCCAGCGCATCGCGGATATTGACCACATAGACCTTCGCGTTAGCGACCGATTGCCAGGCGTGTGGATCGGCGGCCGAGCCGAGCTTGAGCGGCGCGATGCCTGATGTCGTGGTCACGACAGAAGCCTTGCCGCCGGCGGACTTCACCAGCCGCGCCAACCAGCCCTCGAACCCGAGACCGTTGACGAATACGAGCTTCGCATCCGCCATCCTTTTGGCGTCCGAAGGCGTCGGCACATAGACATGTGCATCGCTATTGGGGCCGACTAATGCGGCGACATCGACGCGATCGCCGCCGACATTGCGGACGAAGTCGCCAAGGATCGAGAAGCTGGCGACGACGTTGAGGCGATCCGCGGCGCGAGCCGGGCCAGCAGCCGCGAACATGGCGAGAGCGACAAGCCAGAACCGAACCATGACTACGCCTCGAGGTGACGGCCGGGAAACATCTGCCGGACCAGGCCGCTGACACTGCCGAATAGTAGCGACACGACATAGAGCACTGCAGCGATCAGAATGACAGCAGGACCGGAGGGGATGCGAGTCTGGAACGACAGCACGAGCCCGGCATAGCCCGACACGATGGCGCTCGCGACCGCGATGCAGATCATGCCGGTGATGTCGCGCGACCAGAACCGTGCGATCCCGGCCGGCAGGATCATCAGGCCGACCCCGAGCAGCGTGCCGAGCGCGTGAAAGCCGTTGACGAGGTTGATCACGACGAGCGCCAGGAAGGCGAGATGCGCGGGCGCACCAGCGCGGCTGACGGTGCGCAGGAACACCGGATCGACGCATTCGATCACCAGCGGCCGAAAGATCACCGCCATCACCAGCAGCGTGACCGTGGCGTTGAAGGCGATCACCAGCAGCGTCTGGTCGTCCATCGCCAAGATGTTGCCGAACAGCACGTGCAGCAGGTCGATATTGGTTCCCTTGATGGAAACGATGGTGACGCCGAGCGCCAGCGACACCAGATAGAAGGTCGCGAGCGAGGCGTCCTCCTTGAGCTCCGTGGTGCGCGCCACGACGCCGGCGAGGATCGCGACGGTAAAGCCCGCGATCAATCCGCCGGTCGTCATCGCAAACAGGTTGAGTCCGGATACGAGGAAGCCGATCGCGGCCCCGGGCAGGATCGCATGCGCCATTGCATCGCCGACGAGGCTCATCCGCCGCAGCATCAGGAACACACCGATCGGCGCGGCGCCGAGCGACAGCGCGATCACGGCGGCAAGCGCGCGGCGCATGAACTCGAATTCGATGAAGGGCGCGATCAGCGCGTCGTAGAGCATCAGGCGGCCCGTGACGACATATCGTCCGCGCAGGCGGCGGCGCTGTCGTCGAACGCCTCGCACATCCGCAGCGCGACCATCAGGTTTTCCGCAGTCAGCACTTCCGCGGTCGCGCCCCAGGCCACCGGCCCGCGCGCGAGCAGCAGCGTTTCGGGGAATTGGTCGCGCACCAGCTCCATGTCATGCAGCGCCGCCAGCACGGTGCGGCCCTCACCATGCCAGCGCTTCACCAGCGCCAGCAGATCGGCCGAGGTCTTGGTGTCGATGGCATTGAACGGCTCATCGAGTACGATCAGGCGCGCGTCCTGCAGCAGCACACGCGCAAACAGCATGCGCTGCATTTGGCCGCCGGACAGCGTGCCGATCGAACGGTTCTCAAATCCGTTGAGGCCGACGGCGGCGAGCGCCTGCGTGATCTTGTCCCGCTCCGCCTTGCCCATGCCGCCGAAAAATCCGGTGGAGCGCCACAGGCCGGTGCCGACCAGATCGAACACCGAAATCGGAAAGCTGCGGTCGATGTCGACGCTCTGCGGCAGATAGGCGATGTCGCGGATATCAAGGCCGCCGAGATCGATCGATCCCGACAGCGGCTTGAGAATGCCGGCGAGCCCGCGAAACAGCGTCGACTTGCCGGCGCCGTTCGGCCCGATCACGGCCACGAGCGCGCCAGCGGCGACCTCGCCATTGAGATGATGCACCGCCGGATGCCGGTCATAGCCGAGCGTAACGTTTTTGAATTTGATCTGCGCCGGCATGCTCACCTCATCGCCACCAGCACGACCGCCCACAGGCCAGCGCTCACCGCGAGCGCCGCCGCGAGCCGGGCGACGACCGTCATGCGTAGGATCGACCAGGGAGCGGCCTGCGCCGGATGCGGCGTTGCCGGGCCATGGCTGTGGGCCTGGCCGTGGTGACGATGCGCGTGGTCGTGGGAATGGGCGTGAGACATGGATAGACGTTATAATATAACATTACGGGAGTCCACGTGGGGGAACGGCCGCAGCAGTGGCCCACAAAAGGTGCGTTCCCTCTCCCTTGCGGCAGAGGGTTAGGGAGAGGGGTAAGCCACACGCACACCACCGTTG
>NZ_JAACFS010000039.1 GCF_029051645.1 Bradyrhizobium sp. CSA112 | reverse complement strand
GTTGCAGGGCGGGCGGGTCGGGGCGGGCGCTGCCACAGGGATCGGTGCTGGAGCCGCCTGCGGAGCGGCCGTGCCTTTGGCGGCTGGTGTCTGCGACCACGCCGCGCTCGATGCCAGCAGCGAAATCGCGCCAGCAAAAATCATCCCTGCCCGAATGCGCATCTTGCTTTCCTTATCCCGCTCCCGGGTCGCGGCTTTGCCGTGATCCGGTCTGCCTCCATTCCCCGAAGCAGATAGTAGCCTAGTTGGAGCAGGTGCGCCAACGCAACCGCTGCGACTACGCCCAGCCGAATTTGTCACCAGGAGGGGTTAATTCGATTCAGGAAGCCGCCAGCGCCCGCGCGATGGCGGTTTTCACCCGTGTATCTACGGGGTCAACGGATTCCGGGAAGACGTCGGCGATATAGCCGTCACGTCCGATCAGGTATTTGTGGAAGTTCCATCGTGGAACATCCTTCGGCCGCGCTTCCGCCGCCCATTTGTAAAACGGATGTGCGTTCGGTCCCTTGACGACGGCCTTCGCGGCGATCGGAAAGGTGACGTGATGGTTTTGCGTGGTCGCGGTGATTTCGGTTGCGCCGCCCGGCTCCTGGCCGCCGAAATCGTTGGAGGGGATGCCGACGATCATCAGGCCGCGGCCGTGAAACTCGGTCCACAGTTCCTGCAGCCCGCCATATTGCGGCGTGTAGCCACAAAGCGAAGCGGTGTTGACGATCAGGATCGGCCGGCCGGCAAATTCGGACAGCCGGATATCGCCGCCGGATAATGCCGGAAATGAAAACGCATAAGCCGTGATCCGGCTCATGGCAGCCTGCGCCAGGGATCGCCTGTTGGAGGTGACGGCTGCGATCGCGGCCAGCGCCGCGGTTATCACGCTCCTGCGGTCCATCATGGGAAGCCTCGGCTGTGGTTCAACAGCGCGAAGCATAGCGCAACGCGCAGGCCGCTGGCGCTCAACAAGGCGTTATGCGATCCATAGCGTTTTCAAGCGAAGCATGCCCTCGGACTTGATCCGTGGGTGGATACCGGTTCGCGTCAAGAAAACGCGTCAGACTAATCATCTCAGCGGTACGACGAAGTCGGTCCCTTCGCCGGTTTCGCCGCCCTGGGTGACGCCGAGATCGGACACGATGATCGAGCCGCCGGTGGTCAGCGCCTCGGCGATCCGCGTCATTGCCTCGGGTGCGACGGTGATGCGATCCAGCGCCTCGGCCGGGCTGTTCGGCACCAGCCGTGGCTTGGCCTCGGCAGGCGCGGCCATCTTGCGGCGGCCGGCTGTGCGGTTGTCCTCGTCGCTCCGGGCTGTGTTGCGCACCGTAACCGGTAGCGAGACTACCGACCAGCGCAACAGGTTGGGATCGTTCTTATCGGCCTCGACGGTGAACACATGGGTGCCCAACGGACGGTCGCTCGGCGCGATGGTCACCGGCACCTCGAACTGCGGCTTGAAGTTCTCGCGAACGTAGAGCTTGGAATCCTTGCGGCTCACGAACACCGCAATCTGGCCGGGACGCCGCGGCGGCTCCGCCCTGGCAGCCTTTTCCGCGCCGGGCAGACGCGCCGGATCTTTCTTCACGTCGGGAGCAGCAGCCGGTGCACCGGTGACCGGTTCGGCGGGCTTTTCGGCGGTAGGCTTGGATTCAGCAGCCTTGGCTTTAGGCGTCTCGGCTTCCTCGATCTTCGGCGCTTCGGTCCTGGCAGGCGCCGCATTGGTAATCGCCGCCGTGGGGGCCTCCTCGGATTTCGCTACCGCGCTCATTTCGACTTGCGCTTCGCTGGCGTCAGCCGCGTTGGCTGCCGGATCGGACTTCGGTGCGTCCGCCTTGGCTTCCGCGTTCGACGTATCGCTGCCGGGCTGGACGCGGGCCGCAGACGGCGTTGCATCTGATACGACCGTGTTGGTCGCCGGCTGCGCGCTGCGGGCATCCGCGGTGTGAGTCTGTTCGCGCAACGGAGCTGCGTGCCCGACGGTCGGTCGAAGATCGAGGCTGGCCTGCGAATTCGCGGCCTCGATCTCACGGCCCGCATCTGCGCCCTTGTCGCCCTTCACCGCGGGCGCATCATTTGCCGGATCGTCGGCGAGAAGAGGCTGCGGCACGATTTTCTGCGCCGCGAGCAACGGGTGGGAGAAACTGGCTGGCGTGATCTGGCCGGGCGTGATGATGACGCGCGCGCCCATCCTGGTCCAGTTCCACATCTTTATCGCAAACGCCGTCGGCATGCGGATGCAGCCATGCGACGCCGGATAGCCGGGCAAGACACCGGCATGCATCGCAATGCCCGACCAGGTGATGCGCTGCATGTAAGGCATCGGTGCGCCGCTGTAGATGTTTGAGCGGTGCATCTTGTGCTTCTGGATGACGCTGAACACGCCCATCGGGGTCGAATGACCCTTCATGCCTGTCGACACCGGGCTTTCTGCGAACAGCCCTTTGGCGTCGTAAACGCGAACCCTCTGCTGCTCGATCGAAACGGCGATGATCAGCGGCCCCTGCGGCTTGGCGTTGGTTTCCTTGATGGCCGTCTCGGTCTTGGCTGGCGGCCGGCGCACCTTCGGCTTGCGCGGCTGCACCATCGGCGCGGGCCGGTAGTAGCCGGGATCGGAATCCTGCCAGTAGAACATGGCGGCGGCATCCGCGTGGGGAGCGGCGGCAACCGAGCCGGCCGCGGTCAACATCGCAATCTGCCAAAATCGCTGCTTCGAAATGGTCGCGCTCGCGATACTCGCACTGAAAAATCGATGCCCGCTCACGCGCATAGTCCTCAAATCCAGTTACTCGAACCTACTGTCCTGCTTACTCATTTGTTGTCGCAGAGGCGAAAAGCGTTCACCAGCATAGGCCTTATAATTTCAGCGCTTTTCGCTCCGATCGTAGCAAAAAAGCCTCACATTCCGTTAAACGGCGCTTGGGTCAATCTGACGCCATCCGTAAGGCGGCACTGCGGCCTTCAAGTCCGCTGCGGCCTTTCTGTTCCACTTTCCGGCACTACATAGGCGGCGAGCCCTTCAGCGGAGATTTCAATGACATCCAAGGCCATCGTTAAGTGTGACAGGAAGTGGAGAAGGGCGGCCTTGGTGGTGTTGGCGTTGACATTGTGGCAGGCGAGCCCGGCGTCGGCCGCCGATGAGCCCGACCTGATCTTTCGCCGCTCGACCGTGTTCAAGTGGCTGAGCCCGAACGACAAGCTCGCGACCTACGCCGTCGACGATCCCGAGGTCGACGGGGTGGCCTGTCACTTCACGGTGCCGGAGAAGGGCGGCTTCAAGGGCTGGCTCGGCCTCGCCGAGGAGGTGTCGGACATTTCGCTGGCGTGCCGCCAGATCGGCCCCGTCAAGTTCAAGCACAAACTGGAGCAGGGCGATGACATGTTCCGCCAACGCCGCTCGCTGTTCTTCAAGAAGATGCAGATCGTTCGCGGCTGCGACGCCAAACGCAACGTGCTGGTCTACATGGTCTATTCGGACAAACTGATCGAAGGTTCACCCAAAAACTCAACATCTTCGGTGCCGATCATGCCCTGGGGAGCCGGCGACATCGCGGTTCAGAAATGCGGTGAGTTCTTCCAGTAAGTACGATGCCAGCCAGGATCCGAGATCGGGTCCGGAAGCCGAGATCGGATTCGGGATGAGGGCTTCGGGCTTACCGTTTGACCGGATTGGAATATTGGCGGGGCTCCAGGCCGGTTCCGACCTTGCGGTCGCGGCAACCGACCAGATGCACGAATTTCTGCGGCGCCGATACATTGCCGCGAAATTCGCTGCCTTGCTGAGACATCGCACCACAAACGCTTGCCGGATGCTCTGAAGTCTTTCCTTGGCGCCCTGTCTTCAGGGAAGGATCGATCCGCATTTCGGAGCCATCACTCACGGACGAATTTTCGACCGCCGGCTGGCCGAGCTTGCGGGTCGGGGTTGCATTGCCAACATCGTTGTTGCCACTACCCACGACTGCCATCCTTTGTTGAGGAGGGGTCACAACGCACAAGCGCGCGCAAGGTTGCACGGCATTCGGGTGAGTCGGCCCGACCGAAGCTTCGGTTCATCCGATCAGCCATCGAACGAGGCAGTCCTCGTCGACCGGACGGGCGCCAAAGCGGCCCTGATTGGCTGCCTGCGATGTTCAGCCGGACCATCTGAAGCGAATGCGCCCCGACTGAATTCATTGAATTTTTTGCCGCCAATGTTTCGTCCGGCAGCTCGATGAAACAATTCTCCTGTGTGATGAAACCATTTTCCGTTTTGGTGCAGATGTCCGGAAACAGCCGATGGCTATCCAGATAGCCAACGAGACGGCGGACACCGCCGGCCAGGGATCACCGGAGACAGTCAGATGCGGACCTTCAGCTTCATCCTAGCCTTCGCCTTTGTCCTGGCAGGCCCCTCGATGGCTGGTTCTTCAGATCAGGCTCTGCCTGGTGTCGGCACCTTCGCCTATAATGGTTCGCCGGTTGCGGCCCCGGCATCCCAGCCGATGGTCGTGGCCGCCAACTAAGCGAACGGATCCTCCGCAAAAGATCGCCGATAAAGGCCGTGTATGCTCGTACGTATTTGTTCTGCAGCGATCCTGGCTTCCCTTCTTCTCAACGGCGCGGCGCAGGCTCAGGTCCAGTTTCAGCCGCCGCAGACCTCGTTCCGTTCCCTGTTCAAGGTGCCCGATCCACGCGGCGAGTTTGTACGCCTCTGCGCACCCCATATGGTCGGACGCTGGGCGCACCCCGAAAGCGTTTGCGGCTGTCTGCACGACTACGCCGCGGCGACCGTGGAAGATGCCGACCTGCGCGAGGCGCTGTTGCGCGGCATCAGCGAGACCGGGGTGCCGACGATCGAGACGGCATGGGTCCCGCCATCAAAGCGATCCGAGATCGGCCCGACCTTCACCAAGATCGCCAAGCCGACATTGCAGTGCATGTTCGAGCCGGCGCCGAACCAATAACATCAGCGCGTCGCGCTCACGCACGAAGCCTCTCTTTACCGACCTGTCATTCTTCGCCGCAGCGGTGAGGTCATCGGTCAGTGCGGGCGCGCGTGATTATCTCCGCTTGGTACCGAGCCGCGGAATGCATTTGCGGGTGCGGAGCACGCCTGACGTCGTCATCTGCGAGCCCTGGACTTCCTTGATCTGCCCGGCCGGGCACGATCCGTCGTCGACCAGCACGCGCTGGCCGAGCCGCAGGTCGATAATGTCCTGTTCGCGCGAAGCCACCTGGGCCAGGGCGGGACTCGTAAGGAGCCACAGCGCGATGCCGGCGGGCAGGGCAAGCGATCGAGCAGCCTTTGTCGTCATCATTCCGGCCTCGTTCACTTGGTCTTGATCTTCAGCCCATCGGGCCCGACATTGATCTGCACGCCCTCGGGCGGCGACCTTAGTGACGCGGCGGCGATTCTCATAGCGCGAGTCGTGCTGCGCCAGCCGCGACGGTTATGTCGCGGACTTCAGCCTTCTGACACCAGTTCCGCTGTTTGCTTTGCGGTTTGTCCGCAAGGCCGCTATCGATGACTTCGCCAGCCGTTCGGCCGACGCAATCAGTTGCGGCAGCGGATGGCCGGCAAAGCCGAGGACGAATCCCGGCAGCGGACGCGCGCGAAAATAGGTTTCCGCCAGCAGCCAGCCCGCGACGCCGGCGTCGGCCTTTGCGTTGGCGGCAACCGACGGATCGATCGACGGATCGAACCGCGCGACCAGATGCAGGCCCTGTGAGGGCACCGGTACCGATAGAAGCCCGTCCGATGCAGCCGACAAGGTCGAAGCCAGGACGTCGCGCGCTTCGCGGTAAAGCCCGCGCACCCGGCGCAGGTTTGCCGCGAACGCGCCGGAATTCAACATGTCCGCCACCGCGCCTTCAAGCAGTGTGCCGGGAAAGCGGTCGAGCGCGGCGCGGGCCGTCGTCACCGGTCCGACCAGTCGCTCGGGCAGTGCGCAGTATCCGATGCGCAATCCGGGAAACAATGTCTTTGCAAACGTGCCCATATAGATGACGCGCGAGAGGTGATCGATGCCGGCGAGCGACAGTAAGGGCGCGCCGTCATATCTGAACTCGCTGTCGTAATCGTCTTCGAACACGAAGGCGTCCGCATCCTTCGCCCAATCGAGCAGTTCGAGCCGCCGCGCCATCGACATCTGCACACCGAGCGGAAACTGGTGCGAGGGTGTGACGTAGGCCGCGCCCGCCGAAGGAGCAAGCGCCCGGCCTTTGGCGACGATCATGCCTGAGGCGTCGACCGGTACGGAGACGGGGCGCAGGCCGCAATGTTCGATCGCCTTTCGCGCGGCGGGATAGCCGGGATCCTCGCACCAGATCTGATCGCCTGACTTGAGGATCGCGCCCAGTACAATCCGCAATGCGTGCTGCGTTCCCGACGTCAGCATGATCTGATCCGGGTCGCAACGCAGCCCGCGCGCCGATAACAAATGATCGGCAATCGCGGCGCGCAATTCGCGGCTGCCTCGCGGGTCGCCATACTGCAGATGCTCGTTGCCGAAAGCGCGCATGCGCCGGCCGGCAAACGACCTGAAGCGCTGCAGCGCCCTTTCATCGATATGCGTGCAGCCGAGGGCGAGCGCGCCCTGCTGCGGCGCATCGATCGCGATCTTCGTCTTGCGCGCATCGTTAACGCGGGCGGGAATGCGCGCGGCGACGAAGGTGCCGGAGCCGACGGTGGCTACCGCAAAGCCATCCGCGATCAGCCGTTCATAGGCCGAGGTGACGGCATTGCGACGGAAGCCGGTCTGCTTCGCCAGCGTGCGCGACGGCGGCAGCGGCTCGCCGGGTTTTGCGATCCCGCCCGTGATGGCGTGGCACAGCGCCTGATAGAGCCGGTGCTGGGAGGAGGCGCCCGGCGTCACGTGCGGACCGGATAGGTCGAGCGCCAGCTCGGCCTTGCGCTGCGACGGCCGAGAATTGGTCGGAATTTTTCGCATGGAATTGGCACTATCGCAGACCAAATTGGCCGGTACAACTCTCAACAATTGCATCCAATCCCGACAGGAGTTGCCGTGACCACCCACGCCTACCCGCTTTCGTCGCGAAACCAGGTGAAGCGGCGCCATGATCGCGGCTTCTACGATCACGCGACCGTCCACGGCCTGCTGGACGCTTCGATGCTGTGTCACGTTTCCTACGTGATCGACGGCCAGCCCTATTGCACGCCGACCTTCTTCTGGCGGGAGGGGAGCAAGCTGTACTGGCACGGCAGCAGCGCCAGCCGCATGCTGCGAAATCAATCCGAAGGCCAAAGGGTCTGTCTCACGGTTGCGCATCTCGACAGCCTCGTGCTGGCCCGCTGCGGCTTCAATCATTCGGCGGACTACCGCGCGGTGATGGCGTTCGGTACCGCCTATCTCGTCACCGACGAAGGCGAGAAGGAACATGCGCTGGTCGCCATGGTCGATCGCTTCTTTCCCGATCGGACGGGGAGCCTGCGACAAAGCACGACGCAGGAGATCAAGGCGACGTCGGTGATTGCGATGGAAATCGAGCAGGCGTCCGCCAAGATCAGGTCGAAGGGCGTCGCCGACGACGATGAGGACTACGAACTGCCTATCTATGCCGAGCGCATTCCGGTGCGCACCGTGCTGGGCCGGCCGGAACCCTGTCCGCGGCTTCTTGACGGCGTCGAGCGCCCGGCGTCGCTGCGCGGCTATTCGGAAGGCCGCCTGCTCGAAGATGCATTGCGGGATGCACATTTTGCGCATTACGCGGGCGGCTGAGATCGGGGTAGGGTGGCGCTCCCGCCTTCCCAAATTCCCGACTGGAGCTGCCGCATGACGACCGATACGCAACAGAAAATCCTCGATGCCGTCGACGCCGGCTTTGATGCGCAACTGGCGACGACGGGGGATTTCGTTGCGATTCCGTCTACCCGCGGCGCGGAAGGGCCCTGCCAGGACATGATCGGCGACCTCCTGCGCCAGCGCGGCTATGAGGTCGACGACTGGCATATCGACGTCGAGGATCTGAAGGACCTGCGTGGCTTCGGCCCGATCGAGCATGACTTCTCGAAAGCCCGCACCGTGGTCGGCACTTATCGCCCGACGAACAATGCCGGCAAATCGCTGATCCTGCAGGGCCACTGCGACGTCGTTCCGGCAGGCCCCCTCGACATGTGGGAGACGCCGCCATTCTCGCCGGTCATCAAGGACGGCAAGATGTATGGCCGCGGCGCTTGCGACATGAAGTCCGGCACCATCGGCGCGCTCTATGCGCTGGACGCGATCAAGGCCGCAGGGCTGAAGCCTACGGCGCGCATTCACTTCCAGTCTGTGATCGAAGAAGAGAGCACCGGCGTCGGCGCACTCTCGACCTTGCAGCGTGGCTACCGTGCGGACGCCTGCTTCATTCCGGAGCCGACCGGCGAGACGATGGTTCGCTCCCAGGTCGGCGTGATCTGGTTTCGCCTGAAGGTGCGTGGCTTCCCCGTGCACGTGTTCGAGGCCGGCGCCGGCGCCAATGCGATCATGGCGGCGTATCATCTGATCCATGCGCTGCAAACGCTCGAGGCCGACTGGAACGAGCGCGCCAAGGCGGACCGCCATTTCAAGGCGGTCGCCCATCCGCTCAACTTCAACCCCGGCATCATCAAGGGCGGCGATTGGGCCTCCAGCGTGCCGGCCTGGTGCGACGTCGATTGCCGCATCGCGGTGCTGCCGGGCTGGTCGATCGCCGAATGCCAGAAGGAGATTGTGGCCTGCGTCTCGGCCGCCGCGCGTGACCATCGATTCCTCTCCAACAACCCGCCGCAGGTCGAATGGTCCGGCTTTTTGTCGGAAGGATATGAACTGGTGAATTCCGCCGAGCCGGAAGCTGCGTTCGCCAAGGCGTTCGACGCCGTCTACGGCGGCGCAGTGCCGGACCGGGCGTTCACCGCGCTCACGGACACGCGCTTTTATGGATTGAATTACAACATCCCAAGCCTCTGCTTCGGCGCGAAGGGCGCTGCGATGCACGGCTTCAACGAGTATGTCGAGCTGGAGTCGCTGCGGAAGTCGACCAAGGCCACCGCGCTGTTCATCGCGGAATGGTGCGGGGTGGAGAGGGTGTAGAAAGCTATGTCGTCCCTGCGAACGCAGGGACCCATACGCCGCGGCCTATCAATGGCGCGAGATGGTCGTGACCTTCTGCTCCAATTGGCGCCGGTGGTTATGGGTCCCTGCGTTCGCAGGGACGACGGTTAAGTCGTGGACTCCAGCCACAACGCTCTAACAATCGCATCCAGCCCATCGGTCAGCGCCGCCGGTCCCGGCTGCAGGATGATCGTCGACTTGATCTCGACAATGCGGTTGTTGCGCACCGCCGGGATATCGCTCCAGCCCGGACGCTGCCGGATGCGATCTGGCACCACCTTCTTGCCGCACCAGGAGGCGAGGATCACGTCGGGGGCGGTGTCACGCACGACATCGGACGAAATGATCCGGTCCTTGGCGGCCTGCTGAAACCGCAGCTTCGGCAGCGCGTCCTCGCCGCCGGCGATCTCGATCAGTTCGGACACCCAGCCGATGCCGGAAATCAGCGGATCGTCCCATTCCTCGAAATAGACTTTTGGTTTGGGCGAGGGACGGGGCGTCGCCGCGATGTGCGCAAGGCGTTCTTCAAAACCCCTGGCGAGTTGATCGGCCCGCTCGGCCGCACCGACAATGGCGCCGAGCGTGCGGATCATCGCGAGAATGCCGGCGATGTCGCGCTGGTTGAAGACGTGGATGGCGATCCCAGCGCGCACCAGATCGGCGACGATGCCGGCCTGCAGGTCGGAGAAGGCCAGCACGAGATCGGGCTCGAGCGCGAGAATTTTCGGAATGTCCGCGGAGATAAAGGCGGAAACCCGCGGCTTCTCGCGTCGAACCTGCGGCGGCCGCACCGCATAGCCGGAGACGCCGACGATGCGGTCCTGCTCGCCGAGCAGATACAGTGTCTCGACGGTCTCTTCGGTCAGGCAGACGATCCGGCGGGGCGGGAACTGGCGCATACCGACGATATGCCGAATTAACGGGGCATTGTCACGGCAGCCATTACCTCGGAAGTCATTGCCTGGCTTACATGCGCCGTCCATGCTTCGATCGGGAT
This sequence comes from Bradyrhizobium sp. CSA112, assembly GCF_029051645.1. GTDB lineage: Bacteria > Pseudomonadota > Alphaproteobacteria > Rhizobiales > Xanthobacteraceae > Bradyrhizobium. The sequence continues at coordinate 62,896 of NZ_JAACFS010000039.1, read as the reverse complement.
CGATGGATCGGCCGCTCGATCCCGCGTATCAGACGTGCCTTGCAAGAAACGGGAGGACTGCCGGAACATGTCGCTGCTCGACAAAGTCAATGCGATGAAGATGCCGTTCGCGGAGCTGAAGGGCGTGAAATTCACTGAAGTCGAAAAGGATCGCGTGGTCGCGCGTATGCTGGTGCGGCCCGATCTGTGCACGCTCCATCACACAATTCACGGCGGTGCGGTGATGGCGCTCGCCGATTCGGTTGGCGCTGCGGCGACCGTCATCAATCTGCCCGAGGACGCCAAGGGCACCACGACGATCGAGAGCAAGACCAATTTCATCGGCGGCGCCAAGGTGGGGTCGACGGTGATCGCTACCGCCACGCCGGTGCATCGGGGGCGCCGCACCCAGGTCTGGCAGACCCGGCTGGAAACCGAGGACGGCAAGCTGGTGGCGATCGTGACCCAGACGCAGATGGTGCTGTAGCTTTACGCCGCGTCCACCGTCTGCACGGCGTTCAGCATTCCGGTTTTCGGATGACAATCCACATATTCGAAAAGCTGTTCGTCGGCGCGGGCGACGGTGACCTCGTGGTAGAGCCGAAGCTTCGCGGCCGGCCCGAGCGTCGACAGATATTTCATGGCGGCGCCGAAAATCCTGACATGGGTCGGGTGCGATTCAGCCCAGCGTTCGAGCGCCGACAGGCTTTTCCACCAGCTCATGCCGTAAGATTTCTCCATCGTCGCGCCATCGGGCCCCACGACCGTCATGTAACGGTTGGCGTAGCAGCCGATCGAGCGTCCCTGGTCGCGCAGGAAATCCATGCCTTCGCGCAACACCGGCTCGACATCGCTGAGATACATCTTGCGCTCAGTAGCTTCGGTATCGCCCCAATCCTGGCCCGACCGGATCAGACAGAGGTTGTCATGCGGGATGATGCGGATGCGCGCGCCGTCGCGGATGGCGTGTGCGGAGCCTGAAGGCGCCATCTCGCTGGTTTGCGACAACGGGATGCGGTCGCGCATGCCGCCCCAATAGGCGTGCTCCAAAACCTCGCCGCTCATGCCATCGGCGAGGACGGCGACGCCTTCGGGCCTTCCAAGCGAAGAGAACAGCGTCTCATAGCCATCCACGGAGGGGTAAAGCGCCTCGATGAAAGTCCCGAATCCGTTGTTGGTCCGCTGGTCACCGGTCCAGCGCTCGCGCGCGGCCGGAAACCAGCGGTCGAATTTTTGCCGGTCGTCCCAGTAGGCCACCGTGACGACGTTGGTGAAACCGGCCTCGTCGACATAACTCGCGCGGTCCCAATGCGTCGGGCCATCCGCCGCGGTGAAATCTGAAGCGAGCCGCGCCAACGCCTGTTCCGCGGCGGCCGGGAGCGGGCCGCGGGTCTGGAGGCCGAAATACGCCATCACCACCCGCGTGACGCTCGGCTTGTGCCGCGCCACGAAGGACGGATAGGGCGGCGCATAATCGTCACCGACCCGGCGGTGACGCGTTCGTGCGGTTTGCAGATGCTCAGGGATAGCGGATTCCATCGGCCTGCTCCTTGTCCGGATTGAAGCGCCTCACGCCTGCAGCCTGATTTCGTTCATGACCTCAGCGTCGACGGGAAGCGAGAAATGCTCGACGCGGTTGGCGCGCGTGGTGTTGAGCAACAGGCGCGTGACATCGGGCCGCGAATAATGCCCGGCCGGATCGGCGGCGTTCTTTGCCACGCCGATCATGCCGAGATCGATATCGGCGTACAAAATACCTTCCTGATCAGGCGGAAGTTTCTCGGCAAGCGAACTGCCGTCTGGCCCGTAGATCACCGCGTGGCCGCCGCCGGCATGCAGGAAGGCGTGTTTTTCGGGGGAGTCGCAGAGCTCGTCGATCATCGCCTGCGAAACGACCGCGCAGGGGCCGAGGAAGAAGCACGAGCCTTCGACCGCATAGACCTTGCTGGCGGCGTTGTTGACCTCATGGCCGAGCGCATGCGCGAACGGATCGTACAGCGAAAAACTCGGCCAGGCGCCGACATGCACCTGTTCGTTCTGGGCGTACATTGCGTATTTCGACAGCGGCTGCAGGTGTTCCCAGCAGCACAGCGCGCCGAGCCGTCCGACATCGGCGCGGTCGTGGACCGCAAGATCGCTGCCGTCGCCCTCACCGAACACGGTGCGCTCGGCATGGGTCGGACGCAGTTTCCGGCGCTTGGCGATGGTCTCGCCGTCGGGGCCGATCAGCCATTGCGCAATATAAAGGCTGCCGCCGTCGCGTTCGGACAGCCCGAGCACGGCGGTCAGCTTGGCGCGCTTCACGGCTTGGCGGATCTTTTCCGCCTGCGGGCTGTCGAAGGCGAGCGAGTTGTCGAAGTAGCGCTGCACAAAACCGCGGCCGATCGCCCAGGCGGGCGCGCCAAGCCAGATCTGCCACGGATATCCGGGAATGAAAGTTTCGGGAAACGCGATCAGCTTGGCGCCTTTCGCGGAAGCTTCCTCGATCAGCGCGATGGTCTTGTCCACGGTTGCGTCGAGATCGAGAAAGACCGGTGCCGCCTGAACCACCGCCACCTTGTATTTCTGATGAACCAGACCCATCGCATCATTCCTTTCGGGTTGGCGACCGACAATCGCTGGGTCGCAAGCCTACAGCCACGGCACCGCGCGCCGCTTGTCCGCAGCGGAACGAAAACTTGTCTTAACGCGCAGATAGACGCCGGATGACTCTGGCGTGGCAGGAAGGAGGGAGCCGGGCGGAAGGCGTTATTGGCGCGGCTGCTCTCGCCATTCGCGCGGCGAGACGCCGAACCGCTGCTTGAAGATGCGGCTGAAATGGGCGAGGTCGTTGAAGCCCCACGCGAAGGCGATCTCGCCGATGTGCCGGGCCCGATGCGCGGGATCGGTGAGGTCGCGCTTGCAGCGCTCTAGCCGCTGCGTCTGGACGTAGCTGCGGAACGAGGTCTGTTCGGCGGCCATCAAGTCGCTGGCGTAGCGCGGCGAAATTCCTGTCGCCGCCGCTGCGCGCGGCAGCGATAATTCGGGATCGGCGAGATGCGTCAGGATATGGTTCTTGAGGCGATAGAGCAGCGCCGACCGGTGGACCGACTGGTCCGGCAGGCGCCCGTGCAGCCTGTCGGCAAGCGTCATCGCGAGCAAGTCGAGCGTCTGGTCGAGCAGGCGGCTTGCGGCCGCGGCATCGACCAGTTCGATCGTCCTGCTCACATTGCGCGCGAAATCATAGGTCAGCCGTTCGAGCGGACGATCGCCTGCAAACGTCGTCGCCGTTAAACTGTCGAACGAACCGACGCGCTGTTGCAGCAGCTTGCGCGGCATCTGAAAAATCGTCTGCGAGAAGCTGTCGTCGAAGCGCAACTCGTAGGGGCGGGTGGTGTCGTAAATGACGAATTGTCCGGCGGAGACGATGGCCTCGCGACCATCCTGGAAGACGCCGTTCACGCCGCTGTTGCCGAGCGCCATCAGCACGTAATCTTCGCTGGCGCGGGCTATTCGCGACGGCGTGCGGAATACCCGCTGGGCGGTGGAATCGACCTGGGTGAGCGCGACCTGCCCGATTCTGGATTGCGACACCGCGCCCCAGAACGCGCCGCGCATGTCCGATTTGCAGTCGAGGCCGACGAAGGTGTCGCAGACGATGTCCTGCCACGCCGTAAGCCGGCGTTCCGGAAGGCAAGAACTCGTGTCGAGCACGACAGCCACGACGGACCTCCACGAACCATCCGGGTGTGTTGCCTAGAGCCTCGGTAAGGCCTGAGCCATTCAAAAATAAGCAAGCCCCATGCCCAGTCTGCGCCGGGTGGCGGGCGTTAACAATTGGTTGATAAGGATTGATCTAAGCCGCTGGAATTATTGCCGTTATTTAAGGCAGTATACGGACAATCCGGGCTTGAATTTCATGCTGCGACGCACAATATTGGCGGTCTAGGGATTCGACGCCTCCTCGAGGGCATCTCTCAGAGGAGTTTAGGATATGTACCTCACTGTGATTGCGGCCGCGCTCGCCAACTCTAGCGTGCGCACGCTGAGCCAGCAGGAAGAATTGCCGCTATTGCGCGATCACCTGCTGCGGCTCGACCGCAACAGCCGCCGCGACCGTTTCCATGGCTTCATGGACGACAGCTTCATCGAGCGCTACGCCGAGAAATGCGCCAATGACGGCACGACCATTATCGCCTTCTTTGAAAACGGCGTGGTTCGGGGCGCAGCCGAGCTGCATCCGCCGGACCAGTCACCGGATTCGCTCCCCGAAATCGCCTTCAGCGTCGAGGCCTCGGTACGGCGGCGGGGCGTCGGCAGCATCCTGTTCCGCAAGCTGATCACAGTGGCGCGCGCCAAGGGCTACAAGAGCCTGCGGATCACCACCGGCGCGCAGAACGAGGCGATGCGCGCGCTCGCCAGCAAGTTCGGCGCGCAGCTTGTGTTCCGCCACGGCGAATCCACCGGCACCATCGATCTGACGAAACAAGATGACACGGAGCTCGCGACCACCTGGGTGGAAAGCTCGCTGAATGCCGCGCGCACGGTTGCGAAATTCAACCGCGCCTATTGGCAGATGCTGCTTCGGATGTATGGCTGGGGCCGCGCCGCCTGAGCGCGCGTTCAATCAGGGCAATTCGCTGACCTTTGATCCAGCGAATTGCCCAAAATTTCGATTTGTTCAGGTGCCGGTGCGCTTGTCGTTACCGAATCGCCTGACGACGCGGCGCTCCACCACGACGGAGCGTTGCGCGCCTTGTTCGCCGGTGATGACGCGGGTGGCCGATCGCGCCAAAGCGCGGCCGGTCTTTTTCACTTCGGCCAACACTTCCTCGTAAGGCAGCCCCATCAGCGCGGCGGCGATTTCCGCCTGCTGCTGCTGGTCGTCGGTGATTCCCACTGCGGCGAAGATTGCCTCCTCCAGCGTCGGCGGATCCCGCCGCACGCGCCGTGTGCCGTATTTGGTGTTCCAGTCTTCGCTCATAGGGGCCTCGCATTTGATTGCGAGATACCTAGGTGCCCTCATGTTGCATTGCAATATGAATTTCGCATGTCAATACAGCCATGCACCTACAACTTCTCAAATCCGGTAACGGCGTAAGGTTCGATATTTCGCCATCCTTGCCGTCATGGCGCCGAATCGGCGACGGCGCCCAGATCCAGCGGCTGCTGCGGCCAGCGCTTCAACGCGGCATGTCCGGCGTCGGTCAGCACGTAGATGCCGCGCTCGGCGCGGTCGAACCAGCCATAGACGTTATGCAGAAGGATCTTTCCGGCGTCGGGAATCTCGGCCCGCAAATCCCTGACGCGCCGCGGCCCGCCGGATAGTGCCGAGGCGCAGGCCAGCGCCTGCTGGCGGTAGGCCGTCATGATCGGCGCGCGCGTCGATCCGCCCAGGACAGGATCGCCCTTGCGCTTCTGATGCTCCGCGATCAGCCGCGAGCGCTTTTTGGGATCGCGGCGAGGCGCCGATGTCGGCGGCTTGACGATCACCTCGACGTCGCCGGTATTGGTGACGGCGAGCATGCCGAAACCAAGCCGGCGGCAGAGATTGCGGTAACGCGCATCGCTTTCGCGGCCCTTGCCGCGGGCAGACAGTTTGGCCGCAAGCCAGACCTCGTCGGCCGCGCCGGCGCGATCGACCGCCTGCAGGATCAGTTCAAGGTTGAAGGAAAGCTTCAGTTCGCCGATCACCACGATCGGCGGATCGTCGTCGCTCAGCGCCACCAGATCGCAGCCCCCGACCTCGCCCTTGACGGTGAAGCCGAGCTTTTCGAGGAAGCGTTTGACGGGAAGATAAAGCGCGGTTTCCAAAATTTCGCTCCGGCGGCGCAGGCAGCCGCGACTCAATCGCGCGGACTCTAGCTGAATTCCGGCAAAGCGTTTGATCGGATAGCACGGCAGCGGCTATTGTCCGAGCGGGGACAAGGCCAACGGCAACTGACGGAACCTGCGATCGATCGTTCGCGGGTCACTGCCCTTTGCCGATTCCGGAGTAAGCAGGGCGTGCTGCAAGGACTATACAAATTCCGTTTCACCACGGAGCGTGGAACGGGTTCCGGCGTGATGGTCGCGACCGCAGGCGGCAGGCTCTATGGCGGCGATTCCGGCTCTTCTTTCGTCGGCCGTTTCACCGAGGCCAATGGCGTCATCTCCGCCGAATGTACGATGTCGCGTCACTTCCACGATCCCGGCTATGTCCCGATGTTCGACGTCGACAACATCGCGATGAATTTCACAGGCGTGGCCTGCGGGGAGGAAGTTCATTTCGAGGGCGGCAGCGCGGACTTGCCGGGGGTCCGGTTCACAACCGTTCTGACCCCGATCAACGATGCCGACGCGCCGCCGCCCGGCGCGGTCGGCCCTGACGGGATCAGCAACGGGCTCTATTCCATCCACATCCGCATGCTCGACGGTATCGATGCCGGCAACACCGGCGTCATGCTGCTACAGGACGGCCGCATCAGGGGCGGCGACGCGTTCTTCGACTATATCGGCGCGTATTCGGCGGCGAACGGCAAATGGAAAGGCGAACTCATCAACCGCGAGCATACACCGGCGGGAAGCGAGCGGCCGTTGTTCGCCGGCCATGAAGTTGGCATCGGCTTTTCCGGCACCTACGACGACGACGGCGCGGAAGGCGAAGCCACCGCGCTCGCCGGCAAGCGCAGCATCCGCTTCAAGGCGGTGCTGCGAAAATTGGTGGAGGTTGAAAGCTAGCCGATTAGCCGATCGTAGTCAGCGTGAGAGCCGATCCAGAACCAGACATAGACCTCGTCAACTTCAACAGCCAAGGCACGATAACGCAGTCCGACACGCGCAGACCAAAACCGACCAACTTTCTTGAATTGGAGGGACGGATGACGCGGATCGCGCTTGAGTAGCGCAAAGTTGGCATCAGCCAGCTTCTGGATCGAGGACGGCAATGACCGGTAAGCGTCCCAAAACCTTGGTGATGCAGAGTGTCTCACAAGTCCCGGGACTTGCCGGTGCGATATGCCGCGACGGCTTCCTCTGCAAATGCGTCGAGCTTGCCTGCGTGCGCGTCACGTTCAATGGCGGCGTCGAATTGACCAGCGTCAAACGCCTCAAACCAGGCGCGAAACCTCGCTAGTTCTCGAGGCGGTAGTCGCTCGACGGCCTTTTCAATGTCTTCGGCTGTTGTCATTTTGGCAATATAACATCCCGGAAGCGCCGCGAAAAGTGTGCGAGCGGCAGCTCGGACGTGACTAAACCCGCCCGTTCACCGGCAGCAAGGCACCCGTGACGGCGCTTGCCGCGTCGCTGGCGAGGAACAGGATCACGTCGGCCAGTTCCTTCGGCGTCACCCATTTTGCGAAATCGGCGTTCGGCATGCTGGCGCGGTTGGCCGCAGTGTCGATGATCGACGGCAGCACGGCATTGACCGTGATCTTGCCCTTCAGTTCGGCGGCGAGCGCCTCGGTGAGGCGATGCACGCCGGCCTTGGAGGCGGCGTAGGCGCCCATGCCGGGGCCTGCCTGCAGCGCGCCCATCGCGCCGATATTGACGATGCGGCCGGCGCCCGATGAGGCGAGATGCGGGATCGCCGCGCGCGACGCGTTGAGCGCGGTCACGACGTTGAGTGCGTACATTCGCTGCCAGGTTTTGGGATCGCCATCGGCCACCGTCTCGAAGGCGAAGCCGCCGGCGATGTTGATCAGCGCATCGAGCCTGCCGAAATGCGATGCGGCGGCATTGATCGCCCTGCCGGCCTGGGCCGCATCGGTGAGGTCGATGCCGCCGAGTTCGAACAGATCCACTGTTGCCGGCGCTTGCGTCGGCGCATGATCGACGCTCGCAATCCGGGCGCCCAGCGCCAGCGCTTCGTCCACGACCACCCGGCCGAGCGCTCCCAGCGCGCCCGTCACGACAATGACTTTTCCGTCCATGAGGGCCTCCGCCTGCCGGGGAAAGGGAGCGCACCCTATCAGGAGTTTTTCACTGGCAATGCGGCGAATTTCTGCATGGAACGATCTGTCTCAGGCGCCCAAATTGCCGCGGGCAGCGCCCGTACGACTGCGGAATGGGTCGGAATCGATAAAATTTGCCGGAGTTCTGTAAGCCGTTTGCAGACTCCGTTCGGGTACAAGCGGATACCAACAAAAGGCAGGGGGATTTGTCATGGGTTTGCCGGATCATGGTTTACCGCTTGTTCAGCTCAAGGAGCAGCGGCGCGACCTGGTCGTAGCGCTGCAGAATCGCAGCGGTCCGGTCTCGAGCTGGGAATTGATGCAGATCGCTGCGATCCAGCAGGCGATCTCGGCATTCGAGGACGTCATCGCCGATCTCGATGCCGAACTGGAAATGGAAGCGGCGGCCTGAGCCTGTAGCGAGCCGCACGGCCGCCAAACCCGTCCGCCGCTTTACGGAGCAGGCGGCCGGAGCTTAGGATCGAACCGTGCGCAGCGCTTTGACATTTCCGGTCGTCCTCCTCGCATTGTACGCGTCGCAAACGGTCGCGGTGCGGGGTGAGGCCTGCATTGCCGATCAGCGTGGCGGCCTCGTCTGCGGTGCAGGCAAGGATGCGTTGCGGGTGTTCGCCAACACCACCTCGCCATCCAAAAATTATGCATTCGCTTGGCGGACCCCGCAGGGCCTGCCGTCTGGCGACGATACTCCCAACAACGTCGAAAACGTCCTGATCCGCGTCACCGATGGCGCGGTGCTTGCCACACTTGGCGGCACCTATTGGGAGACAGGCGAGAGGCGGGCGAACCGCTACGAACTGATTGCGGCCTGGTCACCGGACAGCCAGGCCGTCATCGAGGTCGCGAACAGCCGCTGGGACAGCGATTCCTTTGCCTATTACAGGATTGATGGAGCCACGGCGACCAAGCTCGATCTGCGTGCGCTGGTCGAGCCTGTCATGACGGCCAGGCTTCCGCCGCGAAATCGTCAGGGTAATTCCTTCCGAGTGCATGAGGATCTGCCGGTGACACTCGATGCGCGCGGCCGCGTGCGCTTTACCGCGATGCTCTATGCGCCAAAGGACGAAACCAGCAACGACTACAGGGTGCAGGTCAACGTCAGGGCGAGAGGCGGCAAGCTGTCCGCGCAGGTCGTGTCGATGCAGCGGGTGAGGTGAAGGCGGATTACGTCAGCCTTGCAGGTAGCGCGCTTCGAGATGGGCGCGTTCGGCTTTGCCAAGACCGAGGCCATCGCGGAGATAGCTTTCGAGATCGCCATAATCAGCGTCGATGGCCTCGAATGCTGCAGCAAGGAACGACTCCTGCACTGAACCCAGCACCTGTTTGACTTCGTCGGGCAGGTCGCTACTGGAATTGGGATCCCTGCGGTAGAAGCGGTTGGTGAGGAGATAGTCTTCCGAGATGACGTCGTCGGAAACACCGAGCGTATGCAGGATCAGCGCACAGGCAAAACCGGTGCGGTCCTTGCCGGCGGTGCAATGGATCACCAGCGGCGCGCGGTCTTCGAGCAGATGCGCAAACAGCGCGCGGAAACGCTGCGTGTTGTTCTGCACGTAGCTGCGGTAGGAGTCGCGCATCACCTCGACGGCGTGGTCCGTCGACAGCGGCGTGCCGGCGGCCGCGATCGCGCGCAGCGCCGCGACCACCGTGGGTTCGACCGGCAGCGAATGAACGGTGATTTCAGCCATGCCGCACAGGGCGGCGGCGCGCTCCTCGGTGCCGCGAAAATCGAACGCGCTGCGCACGCCCAGCTCCCGCAGGACGGAGACGTCGTCATCGGTAAGATGGCCGAGATGGTTGGAGCGGAAGATTTGCCGCCAGCGCACGGTCCGGCCGTCGCTTGTCGGATAGCCGCCGAGATCGCGAAAATTGCTGGCGCCGGAGAGATTGAAATGGCGGGTGGGGAAGGCAGGGGAATCGGACATCGGCGGTTTGAACGATCTCGTGCTGCGGACAAACGACGGAAGGGCACACGCCCGTCTCGTCTACACTGAACTTGTCAGGGGGCGCCAGTGTTCATGCAGGGGAAGAGAAATCAAAAACCGCGAAAACGGAAGAGGCCGCCCACAGAGGCGGCCTCTGGGCTACTTCTGTGGCGGCACCTTGACCGGGATATGCGGCGTGGTGCTGACCACTTTAACGCTTCCATCCGCAGCAAAACTCCTGAGCGTTTCCAGCACCAGGAAGAATTTCTCCGCAAGCATGGCGGGACCTCCTCCGGCTAGTTCAAGTTGAGAATGAGATTATCACCGCTGCGGGGCGGGGACCATACACTTATGAAAAGCTGAGCCGCCAACCGAGGCGGCCCGCAACCAGCTCCGGACCTCTCTGATCCACGACCGCATGATGAGGGTAGGCGACCAGCGCGCTCCCATCCAACTACGCTGGAACCGCATCACGGGCTGCGATATTCGTCCCTCGCGCCCACGCAATGCGCACCCTGCGGCCAAACGAACAGAGCGGCAATCCAAGTATGTTTCCTAGACCTGCGGATATCGGCGTTTGCCGACTCCACGTCCCTGCGCCCATGCGTATAATTGCGGTGCCCGGTGTCCCACTCCCTGGCCTTCTACCCAGCACGACGAATTAGGCTGGCTCTATTCTTTGTCAGACCTTACGACAGAGAGGCGTTATCGCCCTTGGCTTGCGAAGCCGCGAGAGGCGCAACCCCGTCGTGTGATCTTTGCTTCAATTAGCGGACTCATTCCCCAGGATAATTTGAATACGCCATGTCATTGTCATAAAAACTTCATACGTCGGCCCGATGGAGAAATCGTTGAATGCGCCGCAGCAAGTCGTGAGCGATTCCGGCGCGACGATTGCCGTGCGACCGGCTGAGCAGGCGGAAATCGAACTTACGCTGCTCGCGCCGCAAGGAGCCCTCGAACAACTGCGCGAGATGCCTGTCATCGTGCAGCATGCACGCAACCGCGGCGCGTTTCGGCGGCTTGAAACGGTGTATTACGATACGCCGGAGCGCCTGCTGTTCCAACATGGCATGTCGCTGCGCGTGCGACGCAGCGGCAAGCATTTCATTCAGACGCTAAAGCTTCTACCCAATATCGGACAACCTCTGATCCGACGGCAGTGGGAAACACCGGTTGAGAACGTCACTCCTGATCTGGCGCAGCTTCCCGCCGAGGTCGGCGATCCAGTGGCGACACTCTCCAACGACGCGCTGGTGCCGGTTTTCGCGACGAGGGTTCGACGGCACGCGCGGCAGCTCGATCTGCCCGATGCTTCCGTTGAAATCGCATTCGACGAGGGGATGATCGAGGCCGGTGGGCGCCAGCAAGTCCTCTCCGAAATCGAACTCGAGTTGAAGAGCGGCAATGCTGGCATCCTGTTCGATCTCGGAACGCAGTTGCTCGACGCTGCGCCGCTGCAGGTCGGCACGCGCAGCAAGGCGGAGCGCGGCTATGCGCTTGCGTTCGACGTTGTGCGGCCGGCGGCGAAAGCCGAGCCATTCAGCATTACTGCAGAGCATGTGGTCGACGACGTCATCGCACACCTGATGGGAACCTGCTGGCATCATCTTCTGAAAAATCACGCCGTGGCGCAGGAGGGATCGGACCCCGAAGGCGTGCATCAGATGCGCGTCGCCTTGCGCCGCTTGCGGACAATATGTGCGTTGTTCCGGCGCGATATTCCGTCGCCTGCATTCCATACGGTCAACAACGAAGCGCGGTGGCTGATGCAGCAGCTCGGCCCGGCGCGGGAATGGGATGTTTTCGCCGAGACGATCGTCGCTCGCCTGGCCGCGGCGGCTCCGGATGTCGATTTCGGCAGCCTGCGCGAGGCGGTCGAACGGCAGCGCAAATCGAGCTACGCCGCCTTGCAGACCGCTCTCGCCGATCCCCGCTGCAGCCGTTTCCTGCTCTCGCTGGGGCATTTGGTGGAACGCCGGGGCTGGCGCAACGAGATCGACAGCGAAGCGCTTGCCGTCCTGTCGCTACCGATGCTGACGCTCGCGAACAAGATTTTGGCGCGCTTGCATCGCAAGGCGCTCAGGCGTGGCGCGCATTTCCGGCAGCTCAACGTCGATGCGCAGCACGATCTCAGAATCGACCTCAAGAAGCTGCGCTATGCGGCGGAGTTCTTTCTGCCCCTTTATGCCACGCGTGCGTCCGCCAGGCGTTACGCGAGGCGGCTCGCCAGACTCCAGACCAGTCTCGGACGCGCGCGCGACATCGCAAGCTCCCGCATTCTGCTCGATGCCATGAGGCAGGAAGACCAGCCTGCGCTTCATCTCGCCATCGGCGCAGTGGCTGGTTGGCAAGCCCGCGATCAGATTGCGGCGGCGAGAACGTTGCGCAAGAGATGGCGGCGATTCAAAACGACGCCCGAATTCTGGGGCCGGTAAAGTCCGTCGCTGCACCGGGCGATCTCGCGTTGCGGACAGCGGACGGAAGGGGCATGTCGTCCGCTCCCGTCTCGTCTATACTGAACTCTGCAGGGGGCCAAACATGAATTGTCTTGGGAATACGATTTTTGGTGCGGCGCTGTGCGCGGCGGCGATTGCAACCATACCGTCGGCCGCGTTTGCGCAGTCGACTTTCCGGAACTATCGCTGCGCGGACGGATCGCAATTCATCGTCGGGTTTTTCCAGTACGATTCCCGCGCCCACCTGCAGCTCGACGGCAAGGCGCTGACGCTGCCCAAGCGCGTGGCGCTGTCGGGATCACGTTATCAGGCAAAGGGCGTGACCTTGCGGATCACCAAGGCCGGAGTCACCACGCTCAAGCACGCCAAACGGCGGGCTACGACCTGCGAGCAGACATGAAAAAGGGCCGAAACGCTTTCGTTTCGACCCTTTTTGAGCTTCCCGTCCGCGCCGCAATGATCTGGGCACGTCCCTACCAAACACCTCCCGGACATCAGTGGTCTCGCCCGCTCTTTTCGTCCTCGATGGCGGCGGCGTGGTACCAGCTATCGCTGCAGTCCGCGAGGTTGACCGGCGGGGCGGTGAACTCGGTTTTGGCCTCGTCGCCATAGCGACGCCCGCCGAGAGCCGCCCGGCCGCCGGTGGGGAATTGGTAGATCCTTGCGGACCCCTGATTTACACCCGTATTCATCATCCCAGTCTCCTTCTGCCCTGGCACCAGCCTCCATGCTGCGCCCGACTCGTTCTCTAGTCGTTACAATTCCGGATATTGTCGGTGCCCTCCGCGGACGCAAGGTGACTAAGAGAGCGGCACATAATGTCTATTTGGTAGGCAGTTTTGGCGTTGCTTTCTGCGGGGCAGCCAACGAGAGGCCAACGCGTAGGCCGGCGGGATGGTTGCCGGGGGAGGCGCAACGGCACGGCGGATACCTCCAAGAGGTGCCGCAGCTTTAATCGCGGAACAGCCCGCAAGCGAAAATGCCGGAGAAATGGGCTGGATTCGGACTCCAAACGACGAGCCCTGTTGTCCGTTTGAGCGCCCCGCCGCGCTCCTATGTCGCAGCATTTTTTCGCCCGGACGGCAGAGGCGGCCTGTGGATGGCGGCTGCCGCACCGCAGCGACTGGCACGTTAAATGCTTAGTAAGAGGTGGCCTGACGTGGCCGGGTACACGTATGCGGAGACCTCCAGGGGCTGGGCGTCAAAATCCAGAATTCGAGGCTTCGGTCTTCCGCATTAAGCAGCATCAACTCAAGAGAGGCTCAATGACCAAGTACAAGCTCGAGTATATCTGGCTCGACGGGTATACGCCGACACCGAATCTGCGCGGCAAAACGCAGATCAAGGAATTCGACTCGTTTCCGACGCTGGAACAGCTTCCGCTGTGGGGCTTCGACGGCTCGTCGACCATGCAGGCCGAAGGCCACAGTTCCGATTGCGTGCTGAAGCCGGTTGCTGTCTATCCGGACGCTGCGCGGGTCAATGGCGCGCTGGTGATGTGCGAAGTCATGATGCCCGATGGCAAGACCCCGCACCCCTCGAACAAGCGCGCAACCATTCTTGATGACGAAGGCGCCTGGTTCGGCTTCGAGCAGGAATATTTCTTCTACAAGGACGGCCGCCCGCTCGGCTTCCCGTCGAGTGGCTATCCGGCGCCGCAGGGCCCGTACTACACCGGCGTCGGCTACAAGAACGTCGGCGACGTCGCCCGCAAGATCGTGGAAGAGCATCTGAACCTCTGCCTCGCCGCCGGCATCAACCACGAAGGCATCAATGCCGAAGTGGCGAAGGGCCAGTGGGAATTCCAGATTTTCGGCAAGGGCTCCAAGAAGGCCGCTGACGAAATGTGGATCGCCCGCTACCTGTTGCTGCGTCTCACCGAGACCTACGGCATCGACATCGAATTCCACTGCAAGCCGCTCGGCGATACTGACTGGAACGGCTCCGGCATGCACGCCAACTTCTCGACCAAGTTCATGCGCGAAGTCGGTGGCAAGGAGTACTTCGAGAAGCTGATGGAAGCCTTCAAGAAGAACCGCGCCGACCACATCGCGGTCTACGGTCCGGACAACCACATGCGCCTGACCGGCAAGCACGAGACGGCGTCGATCGACACCTTCAGCTACGGCATTGCCGATCGCGGCGCCTCGATCCGCGTTCCGCACTCCTTCGCCAACAACGGATACAAGGGCTATCTGGAAGACCGCCGCCCGAACTCGCAGGGCGACCCATACCAGATCGCTTCCCAGATCCTGAAGACCATCGCGGAAGTCCCGACCGGCGCCAAGGCGGCCGCGGCGTAAGGGCCTACGATTTCGCCCGGGGAGCCCGGGTTGCAAAGCTGATCCGCCAAGGCGAACCGCCTTGGCGGATCATTGCGTTTTGATGACACGGCGTCTTGAGGAGTTGATTCAAATACGCCGGTTCAAGGCCGTTCCCCTGCGTTATGAAGCGCGCTAGACAACGGCGTGGGCTTGCCGGGGATACGGCATTGTTTGAGGGATTTTACAAGGTCAGGTTTCAGCTTGGCGCCGCGGTCGGCCGCAGCGTGATGTATGCACGCGACGGCAAGATGCTGGGCGGCAATTCGGCCTTTGCCCATATCGGCACTTACGAAAAACGGGACGACGGCGTCGACATCGTGATCCAGACCGTCCGCCATAATCCGGACCCGAATTACCGCGCGATGGCCGGCACCGACGATGCCACCTTGCTGGCGAAGGGCAGGGCGGATGGCGAACTGTACCGTTTTGAAGGTGGCTTGAAGGAACTGCCCGGCGTGGCGTTTCACTCGGTGATGACGCCGATCGAACAGGACGTCACCATACCGATCGCCGGCGGCGTCGGCGAGGGCGGAGTCGTCAACGGGCTCTATTCCATTCATGTTCGCCTGCTCGACGGCGTCGAAGGAGGGCTGACCGGCGTGATGCTGCTCAATGAAGGGCGCATCCTCGGCGGTGACGCATCCTTCTACTACGTCGGCACGTACTCTTCGGAGAACGGCCGCTGGAAAGGTCAGATCCTCAATCAGGAGCACACGCCTGCCATGGGCGAGAATCCCATCTTCGGCGGCCATGAAGTCGGCATCGGTTTTTCCGGCACCTGCGACGGCGAAGGCGCGCTGCTGGAGGCGACCGCGCTCGCCGGCAAGCGCAGCCTTCGCATGACCGCGGTGCTGAAATTGATGCGGCGGGTATAGCGGCCGATGAGTAATGCCATCCGCGTGCTCTCGACGCTGGCGTTGAAGGGCGCTGTCCACGGCCTGGCCGGCCAGTATGAGGCGACCGGCGGCGCACGCATCGACGCCGATTTCGCGCCTACATTGGCGCTGTTGGACCGGCTGCGCTCAGGTGAAGCGGCCGATATCGTCATCCTGACCCGCGAGGGGCTGGACGAGGTCGCGCGCGAGGGCCGGGTGGTCGCCGAAAGTTGCGTGGATCTGGCCCGCTCATTCGTCGGCATCGCCGTGAAAGCCGGGGTGGCCCATCCCGATATCGCGACCGAGGCTGCGCTGCGCGCGGCGCTGCTCGGCGCGCGTTCGGTAGCCTATTCGCGGCTTGGCGCCAGCGGCATTCTGTTTGCAAAGCTGATCGAGCGGCTCGGCATCGCCTCCGACATCAATGCGAAGGCGCAGATCATCCAGCAAGGCTTCACCGCCGAGCGGCTCATCACCGGCGAGGCCGATCTCGCCGTCCAGCAGATCAGCGAGTTGAAGCAGGTCGATGGGATCGAGGTGGTTGGGCCCATACCGCACGAATTGCAAACGCCTGCGGTGTTTTCCGCAGGGCGAATGGCGGCGCCGAGCCGGTCGGCCGAAGCAGAGCGGTTGCTGCGCTTTCTCGCATCGCCCGAGGTCGCGCCGGCGTTGCGCGAGAGCGGGCTGGAACCTTGAATCTCACTCTCTGATCAAAACGACGCCGGCAATCAGGAGAGCGGCGCCTGCCAACCGCGCGGTGCTGAGGGGATGCGGCGTCAACCCGAATGCGCCGAAATGATCGAGCGTAACCGCCGCGAGCACTTGGCCGGCAATGACCAGTGCAAATAGTGTCGCCGCTCCGAGCGAGGGCAGCAACAGGATTGCCAGCAGGATGAAGGCGCCGCCGAACATGCCGCCGGACCACGCATACCAGGGCACATCGGTCATTGTTTTCCAGGAGGGCACGCGTTCGCCGAGCGCGATCACCGCGACGATCATGGTGATGAGGCCGACGGCATAGCTGACCAGTCCCGCCCACGCCGGCGAACCCAGCGCTGTGCGCAGGCTACCGTTGAGCACCTGCTGGGTCGCGACGCTGACGCCGGCGCCGAGTGCGAGGAGGTAGAGGAGGAAATGTTGCACGGGGCCCCCATTCATTCCGTGCCGGTAGAGCGATCCGGCATCCCAGGGCCAGAGACAACGCGAATAGCCGGACCGGAACAAGAGGGCCCGCGGCGCAATTATTGCGGACGGGGCTCGCAAAAAGTGGTGCTTTCCATGATCCGAAAACTGCAATCGGGCGAATACCGGCTCTATTCCCGCAAAATCAATCCGAAAACGGGCAAGCGCCGTAACCTTGGAACCTTCAAATCGCGTGCCGCGGCGGAAAAGCACGAGCGCGCGGTGCAGTACTTCAAGCGGCATTAAAACGCGGCTGGTTCCGGGCTTCCGGCGGTGCTAAGCCCCCGCGAGATGATTTTGACAAAGGCAGGACACCTTCGTTGCTGAATGGGCTCTACAAGGTCGAGTACGGCGTGAACGACGCGTTCGGCCGCAGCATCATGTGCATGCACAATGGCAAGCTGCTGGGCGGCAATTCGGCCTTTGCCCATCTCGGCACCTACGAGGAGAGCGGCGGGGAAATCATCGGCGAGGTCATTACCCAGCGCCACAATGACGATCCCCACTACAAGCCGCTGATGGATACCGACGTCGCCGCCATCAGTGTGCGAGGCAAGCTGAGAGGCAACAAGATTCGTTTTGAGGGCAGCGCCGCGCCACGGCCCGGCGCTCTGTTCTGGGCTGAGCTGACACGGCTCGACGACGAAGGATTGCCTCCGGTCGGCACTGTCGGGCAGGGCGGCATCGTCAACGGGCTCTATTCCCTTCAGCTTCGTGCGCTTGACGGTATCGACGCGGGCCTGTCGGGCGTCATGCTGCTATTGGACGGCCGTATCCTCGGCGGCGACGCTTTTTTCTATTATCTCGGCTCCTACTCGTCGGCCGACGGCCGCTGGAAGGGCGAGATCCTCAACCAGGAACACACGCCGGCGAAAGGCGAAAATCCGGTGTTCGGCGGCCATGAGGTCGGCATCGGCTTTACCGGCACCTGCAACGAAGCGGGTGCTGAACTCGAAGCCATTGCGCTGGCGGGCAAGCGCAGCCTGCGCCTGGCTGCCACGCTGAAACTGATGCGGCCGGCTTAGCGCATTATCCAGGCCCGGAATACCTGCGAAAGAAGTGGCGCAGGTCGACGATACGAAAACAAGTCATCGTACCACGCGCTCAAACGTATCGGCATTGGTGAAGATCGAGCGCCACCAGCTCAGCTTTTCGATTCTGCCGGGCGCGCCTTCCTCCGCCGCCTTGATCGCGGCATCCGCGACCACGAACCACATCGTCTCCATTTTTCCGTCACGCACGAGCCCGGTATAGGAGACCGCAGCATCACCCGCAGGCGTCTTGCCGCCCGCGACGAAGCTGATGCAATCGCCCTGGTGAATGCCGACGATAGGGATTTCCTGCCCGTAGAAGCCGCTGTCCCTGAGCGCCGTCTTGAACGTGCCGGCAATCCGGTGGTTGGCATCGTCGGTGATATCGACGGTTGAACCGTATTGATTGCGCCATTTGCCCTTCCAGTTCATTGGGAACTCCCTCAGAGATTGGCGGCTAACGGTTGCACGCCCGGAGATGTTCCCGATCAAGGAAGCGCAAAGCTGACGCGGCGCGCGGATTTCAGGCGCGCTTACGCCGCGCGAAAAACCACGCGGTAATGGCGACGGGCGCGCCAACGGCGATCCAGGAAAAATAGCGGCCGGCGCCTTCGGAGAGCAGCGCCGTCAATAGCCCCGCAATCGAGAGTACGCTGAGCAGGAGCGGGCCGCCATACACGGTCCACCAATTGCCGCTGGATCTTGATTTGCGCGCCGCGGTCATTCGGACGGCTGCAACAAGGGCTGCCCCGCGATGGCGTGGCTGCGGTGCTTGCGGCGCTTGACGATCCATAGATAGAGCCCGCTGCAGATCACGACGATCGTCATGATATCGAGCAGCGCCCAGATGATCTTCAGCGGCATGCCGCCATAGTCGCCGAAGTGCAGCGGCTGCGAGACCAGCAGCGCCTTGAGATAGACGGGAAGATCGCGCGCATCGGATACTTCCCCGGTTTCGCCATCCAGCAGCACCGGCTTGAGCAGCCGCGATGTCAGCGGCGTGTCGCCGCGCATGAATACCGCGAAATGATGCGAGCTCGTGAACGGCGTGCCTGGGAAGGCGACGAACGAGACATTCATGTCCGGCGCGGTTTTGCGTGCATTTTCCAGCGTCCTGTCGAGGGAAGCCAGATGCACCGGCGGCGGCTTGCCGGCATAGGGTTTGACCATGTCAGCCAGTTCGGTGGCCTTCCATTGGCTCAGCATCACCTCGGCGAGCGTGTTGATGACACCGGTGGCACCCACCACCAGCGCCCATGCGATGGTCACCGCGCCCAACAGATTGTGCCAGTCGAACCAGGCGATACGGCGGGATTTGTCCCTCAGCGTGCCAAAGCTCAGGCGGCGCGTGAACGGCCAGTACAGCACCACGCCGGAGATGATCGCGACCAGAAATAAAAAGCCCATCGCGCCGAGGAACAGCTTGCCGGGCTGGCCGGCAAACATATCGACGTGGAGCTTGAGGAATATCAGCATCGGGCCGCCGCCGACCGAGCCGAGCGGCTTGGCGGTGTGGGCATCGTACGCCCTGAGCGTCGCCGCATCCGGATCGCCATCGACCTTGTTGTTGGTGAAGGCGATCACGTTGTTCGGTTCGTCCTTGTCCCACAGGATGTACTGGAGGACGCGACCGGGATCGTTCGCCAGCGCCGTGCGGGCGATCTCGTCGATGCTCCGCTTCACCGCGCCCGGCTGGACAATCTCAGGCTTCGGATCGTAACCGAGCAGTTCGTCGATCTCATGATGGAAGATCAGCGGCAGGCCGGTGATGCACAGCAGCAGCAGGAACAGCGTCGATATCAGGCTGCTCCAGGTGTGAACCACCGACCAGATGCGAACGGTTTTGGCTTTCAGGGTAACCTCCCTTCGATCGCTCCTACCACTTGTAGGCGAGGCTCGCCGTCACGCGGCGCCGATCCCCGTAGAAGCAGGACGTATCAGATGCGCAACTGGCGACGTAAGTCTTGTCGGCGATATTGATAACGTTCAATGCCGCGCGCCAGTTTTGCCATTCGTAATGGATCGTCGTGTCACCGAGCACTACAGAAGGAACGATTAGCGTGTTCGCGGTGTCGGCAAAGGACTTTCCGACATAGCGCACGCCGCCCCCAAAACCAAAGCCCCGCAGCGGCCCCTCCTGGAACGTGTAGTCAGCCCAGAGGGATCCTGTCTGTTGTGGCGTGTTGGTGGGTGTCAGGCCGATCAGGGCCGGATTTGCGTCCTTGCTGGTGAAGAGGTCGTAGGTGGTGAAGGCGCCAACCAGCTTCAGGCCGGGTGCGGGTTGAGCCACGGCTTCCAGCTCGAGACCGCGCGAGGTGATCTCACCGGTCTGGTTCTGCAGAACCGGCGTGGTGTTCGGGACTGTCGTCGGCATGTTTTTCCGCTTCAGATCGAACAGGGCAATTCCAAAGTGGCCGTTGAAGCCGTTAGGCTGAAACTTCAATCCGATCTCGGCCTGCTCGCCTGTTTCCGGCAAGAACAGCTGGTTCGAAGCGTTGAGGCCGATGATCGGATTGTAGCTGGTCGCGTAGGCGACATAGGGCGCAAGGCCGTTGGCGAAATTGTAGATCAGGCCGGCACGGCCGCTGAACTTGCTGTCCTCGCGGTTGTACAGCGTGGCGCCGCTCGGACGATCAGCCTGGCTTGTCGATACCCAGTCATTGCGGCCGCTCAATACCAGCGTGAAGCCGCCGAACTTCATCTGATCCTGAACGTAGGTGCCGAGTTGATTCTGAGTGATGAGGAAATTGCGGAAGGGGTTGCCCGTGAACGGAATGTCGCCGACGCCATATACGGGATTGAAGATGTTGATCGGAGGCACGCCGCCGCCGAAGAGCTGATAGTCGTCGATCCGATAGGCTTTTAGATCGAGGCCGAATAGCATCGTGTGCTGCACGGGGCCGGTATCGAAGCGATACTCCAACTGGTTGTCCAGATTGCCCTGCTTGGCGGTGTTCTTCGCGTACCAATTATAGCGACCGAGGTCACCGGTGGCTATGTTGGTATAGCTATTGCCGACCAAACCGCGATACGTGATGTCAACGTGCGCGTAGCGGGCATTCTGCCGGAATGTGACGCTGTCGGAGAGGTTGCGCTCGAGTTGATAGCCGATCATCTCCTGTTCGCGCTTGAACGTATCGACGCTGGGATCGCCGACGAACCGCTTTGTCGGAATACGCCCAAAGGGTGCATCGACCACCGTTCCAACATACGGCAGGAAGTTAATGCCGCGCGTATCCTGCTTCGACGCCGAAGCCAGCACGGTGAACGTCGTGTCTCCATCCGGCTTGTAGGTGACGGACGGCGCGATGAAGTAGTTATTGTCGGGCGTGAAATCGACTTGCGTGCCGCCGTTCTGGACCTGGCCGACCACACGATAGAACAGCTTACCGTTCTCCGGTTGCGTCGCAACCGGCCCGCCGAAATCGAAAGATAGATAGGCGTTGCCGAAATTATTGACGCCGGTCTCGAGATAGCGGATCGGCCCCACCGGGGGCGTCTTGCTGACAGCGTTGACGATGCCGCTCGGGCTGGAGCCGCCATAGAGCACGGCGGAGGGGCCGCGCAGCACCTCGACTCGGGCGAGGTTGAACGGCTGCAGCTTCCAGCTCGCATACGACGTGTAGAAGAGCTGCAGCCCATCGAGGAACAGGCCGACGTCCTCCGACTTGAAGCCGCGAATCAGAAACCAGTCGTTGCGGGTGTCGGCGCCGAACGTCCCGGCGACAACGCCCGGCGTGTAGCGCAGGATCTCATCGAACTTGCCGGGCTTCTGATCCCGAATCTGTTCGCTGCCGATGACCGACAGCGACTGCGGCGTCTCCATGATCGGCGTGTTGGTCTTGGTGCCCGCCATCGAGCGGCCTGCGACGTAACCCTGGACCGCGCCGCGAGGATTCTCTACGACCTCGAGCCCGCGCTGTGGCTGCGGCCTCGTTGGTTGCGCCGTCTGCGTTGCGCGCCTTGTCTGCCGCCGCTCCGAGGATGTGGCACGGCGACGGGCCTCCGGCGCGCCGACGACCACGGCGGGCAACGACTGTGCCCCGGATTGCGACGAGCTTGACTGCGCGAACGAGGCCTGTGGCCACAACGCCAATACGGATACGGTCGCCAACGCGGCGACCGGCAGCAAATCACGAGACTTCAAGGTTCCACCCCAACCTGCGAGCGCACTTCATTGCGCCTTGGAAGTCAGCGCAATGCAGCGACGCATACGCGACAGAGAGGCGATTCCTCTAATGGAAAGGTTCTTAGAGTCACTCTTAGATAGCTTCCAAGAATGTTCGCATGGGTTGTCGACTTGACGCTGACACTCGAAAGCTGTGATTCCGGCGAGGCGGTGACGGGGCAACAGGCGCTTTCGGATCGAAAATGCGTCCCGTTGCCTCCCCATCAGGCTAGTTCCCGAACGCCACCCGAACTCCCAGATTAGATTCAAACGATCCAGGAGTTTTCGCCATGACCGACCCGACCGCATCCGTCCTTCCGTCACTATCCTCAGCTCTTGCCGATATCATTGCCCGGGCAAAATCCGCTGTTGTCTCGGTGCATTCACATCGTTCGCGAGCCTCCGGCTTTGTCTGGAAGTCCGGCTTGATCGTGACGGCCGATGAGACCTTGGCTGACGAGGGTGAAGTCTCGATCAGGTTGTCTGACGGCACAAGTCTGCCGGCCCGCATCGCGGGACGCGATCATACGACCGACATTGCGTTGCTGCGCTTCGATGGGAATAGTGCACCGATCGCGCTCTCGTCCGTCATCCCGGATCTCGGCTCGCTATCGGTCGTCGTTGCCGCCGAGCAGGGCGTTACAACTGCGGCGCTCGGGATGGTATCGCTGGTCGGCGAGCGCTGGCGCAGCATGAGGGGTGGCGAGATCGACGCGAGGATCGAGCTGGACGTGCGGCTGCGGCGTAGCCATGAGGGCGGCGTTGTGCTCAACGCTTCCGGCCAAGCCATCGGCATGGCAGTCCAGGGCGTGCGACGGATTCTGATGATTCCCAGCGCCACCATCGACCGGGTTGCCGGGAGGCTCGAGACGCATGGCCGGATAGCGCGGGGCTATCTCGGTGTGGGATTGCAGCCCGTCGAACTCGACGACGGCGTCGGCGCGATGGTGATGACTGTCGACAGAGCAGGGCCCTCGGCCGCCGCCGGGATTCGGCAAGGCGACATCATCGTCGGCTGGAACAACGAGAAGCTCTCAGACGTGCGATCACTGCTGCGCGCGCTCGGCCCCGACAGCGTCGGCTCGGTCGTCGATGTGACGATTAGGCGGGCCGGCGAGCCGGTTCGGATCACGCTCACGATCGGCGAAAGGGCGGAACAGTGAGCCCCGAGATGCCGCCGGTTATTGTGGTCGCTATCGAGATCGAAGATATCGCGATGGTGGACCGGCTTGCATCGCTGCTCGGTGGCGTAGCCGGCATCCGTCTGGCGACACCGGGAGAAGAAGCGGCGGTTGCGCTTGTGTCCCGTGAGCCGCGAGCCGTTGCCGGACCAGCTGATATCCTTACGCCGCGCGAACGCGATGTGCTCCTGCTGATGGCGGAAGGCGCATCGAACAAGGCCATTGCGAAACGGCTCGGGATATCCGTTCACACCGCCAAATTCCACGTCGGCTCGCTGCTCGACAAGCTCGACGCTACTGGCCGCACCGATGCGGTGGCGCATGCGGCGCGGCTTGGTGTGATCAACCTGTAATCGTAACGCTCGGAGGCCTCTCACTCTATCCACGGCCCTTGTTTGCAGCGTGGTCTTTCATCTGCTCGGTCTGGGCCCATTTGCTGTCCTGGCCGCGATCGCGCGAATGCTCGGTCTTGTCGCGGTTTGAGAGCACCATGTTCTCGCCGATCAGGTCGTCCTGCACGTCGGTCATGGCACCGGTCCCGGCGCCTTTGCCCTTCGCTCCGGGGCCAAGATGCTTGCCGTCTCCGTGTGCTCCACGCGTCATGATTTCTATCCCTGTTGTTTTTGGGGCTTGTGGCCCGACTGGCCCGGATTGTTGTGCTTGTTGTGCTGGCTCTCCTGGTTGAGACCGCCGCGGCTCACCGCGAATTCCGACTGACGGCCGCCGCGCCTCGCGGTCTTTGCGCCGCCGTCGCGTTGTGTGCGCGCAATGTCCTCCTCGATTTGTCTCGCATCGGGGACATCAGGCTTCCTTTCCAGAATGCGCAGTTGCTGCTCATGCGTCTTCTTCCCCTGAAGCTCCGGTCTCCGTGGGCCGCTATCCCGATCGGCCAGCGGTGGCCCGCGGCGTCTGTTGCGAACTTCCGCTTTGTTGATGCCGCCCTGCGGATTGGTGTCGTTCTCGATATCGCCTTCCATGGTGTTGACGCCCACGAACTCCTCCAATTCGTCTGATGTCACCTGCGCCATTGTCACCCCCTTCGAACCGCCGATCAGCGGATTGCGATGGATATCGGCGTTCGTAGGTTTTTTCAGTTTCACGTGCTTGGTGCTCATGATGTCACCTTCGAAGCTGGATGGGTGCCACCGCCCTTGCGTTCCGGATGATGCGTATGGTGGGTATCATGCTCGCCGCCACCGCCGGATACTTTGCTGTGCCGGCGTTGCGGATCGTCGGCCGGCGGTTTTTTGACGTGGAGCGGTTCCTTGGCATTCTCATGAGAAGCGCCCGGGCCGCCCTGGCGAATGCTGGCCGGCGTCTTTGTTGAAGTCGACATGGTGCTCGCTCCTGACTAGCGATCCTGCTGATAGCCCTGATGCGTGGTGTTCTGCTCGGTGTTGCCGGGCTGTCCCTGCTCGCGGGGATTCTCGATATGGGTGCGGCCTTTCCGGACCTCATGGGCATTGCCGGACTTGGGATCACCGGTGCCCTTGTGGCTTTGATTGTCCGGCGGCACGGGCGGAGGCTTGGTCATTGCTGGCTCCGTTGTTGCTTGGATTTGCCGCACCAAGACAACGCGCGGTGAACACGAGTGTTCTCTTCGATACGCGGAACCGCGGTCACATGCCGCATCAGGCGGCCGAGGAAACTTGATTGTTGGCGGGCCACATCTTCTGAACGTCTTCGGGAAGTGCGTGCCGGACCTTCTCGACCTGATGGGGGTCGACATGATGGTTCAGAACCCGAAACACCGCTCGTACTGCATCATCGGCGCCGACTGGTTTCACGGAACTCAATTCTGCCGCCACGATCGAGAGAAACTCGTCTGACGATCGCCATGCCTTGGGCGAGTCACTTGGCCGCCACTGATCATAGTAGGTGCCGCGCACTAGCAGTGGGAGCTGCGCGCCGAGGTGTACTGCGAGATTGGCCGGAACCCGGTCGCGGATGGTTCGCAGCACGGCCCCCAATACGTGCCATGCCAGCTTCCGATCGCGCGGCAGCGTTGCCATGATTTCATCGAGCCACGTGTTGGTAATCTGGAGCGTTCTGTCGAATACTTCGAGGCCTGTTGCGCTCATGGAACTACTCCGTCCTTTAGTTGGAGATAGCGGAGTAACGAGGTTTCCACTGATCGGTTCAACGCTGGAAGATTTTGCAGCGATTACTCTCAGCCTTCTGCATGCAGAGTGACACTACCGTTGCGGGTACCCTTTACAGGTGCAGTTAACCGCTTCCAGGTGGAGTTAACCTTCGGGAGGTATTCGGAACCTCTTCCACAAACCCACCGGATGTCCTAAGCAGCGGGCCGCAACGATTTCCTCTTTTTCAGGCCCCAATGATCCGTCTCGATAACGTCAGCAAGCAAGTCGGTCACCAGATTCTTTTTATCGAAGCCTCCGCGGCTCTCCAAAAGGGCGAGAAGATCGGTCTTGTCGGCCCGAACGGGGCCGGCAAGACCACGCTTTTCCGGATGATTGCGGGTCAGGAGCCGCCCGATGAGGGCCAGGTCTCGCTCGATCGGGGGATTACTATCGGCTATTTCAGCCAGGACGTAGGCGAGATGTCGGGCCGCAGCGCCGTGGCGGAGGTGATGGATGGCGCCGGGCCCGTCAGCCTCGTGGCGGGCGAATTGAAGGAACTCGAGGCCGCGATGGCCGATCCTGATCGCGTCGACGAGATGGAAGATATCATCGCGCGCTACGGTGAGGTTCAACACCGCTTCGAGGAGCTCGACGGTTATGCCCTCGACGGCCGGGCTCGCGAGGCGCTGGCGGGGCTCGGCTTCAGCCAGGAAATGATGGAAGGCGATGTCGGCGCGCTCTCGGGCGGCTGGAAGATGCGGGTCGCCTTGGCGCGCATCCTCCTGATGCGTCCCGACGTGATGCTGCTGGACGAGCCGAGCAACCATCTCGATCTGGAAAGCCTGATCTGGCTGGAGCAGTTCTTGAAGGGATACGAGGGCGCGCTGCTGATGACCTCGCATGATCGCGAGTTCACCAATCGCATCATCAACAAGGTCGTCGAAATCGACGGCGGCACGCTTTCGACCTATTCCGGCAATTATGAATTTTACGAGCAGCAGCGCGCACTAAACGAA
Organism: Bradyrhizobium sp. CSA112; assembly: GCF_029051645.1. Lineage (GTDB taxonomy): Bacteria > Pseudomonadota > Alphaproteobacteria > Rhizobiales > Xanthobacteraceae > Bradyrhizobium. Next base: position 36,747 of record NZ_JAACFS010000039.1, on the reverse strand, counting down.
AAGCAGCAGCAGGCCCAATTTGAGCGGCAGCAGGCGATGCTGGCCAAGGAGATCAAGTTCATCGAACGCTTCAAGGCGCGCGCCTCGCATGCCGCGCAGGTGCAGAGCCGGGTCAAAAAGCTCGACAAGATCGAGCGCGTTGAGCCGCCGAAGCGCCGCCAGACCGTGGCGTTCGAATTCATGCCGGCGCCGCGCTCGGGCGAGGATGTCGTCAGCCTGAAGAACGTCCACAAGGGCTACGGCAGCCGCGCTATCTATCAGGGGCTCGATTTCATGATCCGCCGCAAGGAGCGATGGTGCGTGATGGGCGTCAATGGCGCCGGTAAGTCGACGCTGTTGAAGTTGGTGGCAGGCTCCGCCGATCCGGACGACGGCACGGTGGCGATCGGCGGCAGCGTCAAGATGGGCTACTTCGCCCAGCACGCCATGGACCTGCTCGACGGAGAGCGCACGGTGTTCCAGTCGCTGGAAGATTCCTTCCCGCAAGCGGGCCAAGGCTCGCTCCGGGCACTCGCGGGCTGCTTTGGTTTTTCCGGCGACGATGTCGAGAAAAAGTGCCGCGTGCTCTCGGGTGGCGAGAAGGCGCGGCTCGTGATGGCGAAGATGCTTTACGACCCGCCGAATTTCCTGGTGCTGGACGAGCCGACTAACCATCTGGACCTCGCGACCAAGGAGATGCTGATCAATGCGCTCTCCGAGTTCGAGGGCACCATGCTGTTCGTCTCGCACGACCGGCATTTTCTGGCCGCGCTCTCCAACCGCGTGCTGGAGTTGACGCCCGAGGGCATCCACCAGTTTGGCGGCGGGTATACCGAATACGTCGCGCGCACCGGGCACGAGGCGCCGGGATTGCGGAGCTAGGTCCGGAAGTCGTAGCCCGGATGGAGCGTAAGCGTAATCCGGGGAATAGTTCAGTCTGACGGAGAGAACCCCGGATTGCGCTTCGCTCCATCCTGGCTACAAACCACAAACTATTTACGCGCGAGCGGGGCGATGGCCTCGATCTCGTTGGTCCAGATGCCGCTGGAATAGTTTTGCGGCAGCCGTGCAAACTCTTCAGATGTATCTATTCCACTCGAGAACCCGCCGCCCTGATAGGGGCCGAGCACGAAGACCTCGCTGTTGGCGGCCTTCATGCGATTGAGGAAGCGATCCGGCCATCCCCATAGCCACGGGGCGACGTTGATTGGCACCATCACCATCGCGTTATGGCAGGCCCTTGGGATGGCGCCGCTCCAGCCGTAGCCGATATAGCCGAGGAGGCAGCTCTTGATGGCCGCGCGCGAGATCGTCCGGACATCCGGCATGCGCGTGCGCACTGCTTCGACCGGCTCGTCGCCGCCATAGACCATGATCCGCGCGCGGCGTTCGGCGGGAAGCTTGCTCAGCACGGCCGCCAGCTTCTCTCCCTCCGACGGGTCGCGGCTCTTGACGTTGATCAGGAGCCGCGCTTGCGGGAAGGTCTCCAGCACCTCGCCAAGGGTTGGCATCAGGCCGATAGCCTTGCCGCGAAAAGGAAAGGTCTTGCCATCATCAGCTGTATAGCCGTGCCCGATGTCGAGCTTCTTCAAATAGGCCATGGAGTGTTCGCGCGTGATACCCTGGCCATCGGTGCGGCAATCCAGCGTCCAGTCGTGAAACACCGCGAACTCGCCGTCGGTCGTGGGATGAACGTCGAGCTCGACGATATCGGCGCCGGCCGCAAAACTGGCTCGAATCGAATCGATCGTGTTCTCCAGATACTGATGTATTGGCGGTAGCATTCGCGCTGCGGTGCAGGTGTCGTCCTTAAGGTCGCGCTCGTCGAAGCGCTGGGCAATGCCGCGATGCGCGAGAAGGACGGGCTTGCCGTCCCGATGCGCAGCGAGATGATTGGTGTTGTTGACGTAGACGGCTGCGGTAAAGACGACGATCGCCGCGGCGACATATTTCAGTTTCTTGTTCAAGTGTGCCCCCGCGTAGGAGGCGCATTCGCTAGGCAGCATTTCTGTTCGATTTACGGCGGGGCAGGGAAAGCCGTAACGCATGGCGCTACAACTTGCGCGCGGCTTTCGGACCGGAACTCGGCCGTCAGGCTTACGCCGCGCGCACCTCCGAGAGGAAGCGGTTGACTTGTCCGGCGAGATCCTTGGACTGCGAGGACAATTGCTCGGCCGCACCGAGCACCTGATTGGCGGCGGCGCCGGTGTCGTCGGCGGCCTTCTGGACGCCGGTGATGTTGGAATTGACCTCCTGGGTGCCGCGTGCGGCTTCCTGCACGCTGCGGGAGATTTCCTTGGTCGCGGAGCCCTGTTCCTCGATCGCGGCCGCAATCGCGGTGCCGATCTGGTCGATCTCGCCGATCACGTTGGCGACGTTCTGGATCGCTGTCACGGTCTGGTCGCTCGCCGCCTGAATCGCGGCGATCTGCTCGGAGATTTCGGTGGTGGCCTTTGCGGTCTGGCCGGCCAGCGATTTGACTTCGGAGGCGACGACGGCAAAGCCGCGGCCGGCATCGCCGGCGCGTGCGGCTTCGATGGTCGCGTTCAGCGCCAAGAGGTTGGTCTGCGCGGCAATGCTTTGGATCAGCGTCACGACGTCGCCGATCTTCTGCGCGCCTTCGGCGAGCGAGCGGGCGGTGTCGCCGGTGCGGCGCGCGTTCTCGACCGCGCGGGCGGCGATTTCGGTCGATTGCGCGACCTGGCGGCCGATCTCCGAGATCGAGGAGGCCAGCTCTTCGGTGGCGCTCGCAACCGTCTGCACGTTGCCGGAGGTCTGTTCGGAAGCGGCGGCGACGATGGCCGCCTGGCGGTTGGTGAGGGTTGCCGTCGATGACATCGACTGTGCGGTGTCTTCCATGACTGACGATGCCGACGACAGCCCGCCGACGAGCTCGGTGACCTTGGCTTCGAAAACGCGGGTGAGTTCGTCGAGCACCTGGGCACGGCGCATCTTGCCGTCGTTTTCGGCGGCCTTTTCGGCGGCGAGACGTTCCGCCTCGATCATGTTGTCCTTGAAGACGCGTACCGCCGAAGCCATCGCGCCGATTTCGTCGCCGCGCCCGGCCCCGACGATTTCGCCGGATACGTCGCCGCTGGCCAACCGCGACATGGTGGCGGTGAGGTCGACGATCGGACGGCAGACGCGGCGGCGCACCATCACGATCAGCGCGGCGCTGGCGGCGGCAACCGCGACCAGGCCCGCGAGCGCAATCAGGAAGCTGAAACGCGCGGAGGAATAGGCTTCGCCGAGCACCTGTTCCGCGTTGTCGTAAAAGGCGTCGCGGACCGTAATGATCGACGCAAGACCGAGTTGCGTCTCTGCGTAGTAGGTCTCCATATCGTGTTCATATTTGCCGCTGATGGCGCCATCCTTGACGAGCTTCAGCTCTTTGCCGAAGCGATCGACATAGGCTGCGTTCATCTTGTCGAGCGCCGCGGCCACATTGGCCGGCGTAGAGGGATTGCCGCGCAATTCCTGCAGCGACATCAAAATTTGATCGTTTCGCCCCTGCGAGCGGCTGATCTCCATCTTCTCGACTTCAGTGGCTACCCGGTTGGCGCCGATGAGATTCTTGTGCAGGCTGGAGTTCAGACCACCGACGTCGCGTAGCGTCCAGGCAATATTGGCGTAGCTTGCTTGCCGGTAGGCAGTGCCGTCGAGCAGCGCGATCTTGCGCACCTGCTCGTCGAGCAGCGTCGTGACAGCCTTGTTGAATGCGGAGTTGTCGGAGACAATCTTCCTGGCCGCATCGCGGCGGGCTTCCGGCGGACCGGTGAGGGACTTGTCGATGGCTGCGCGCAGCGCGGCGAATTGGCTATTCAGGGCATCGATGCTGCTGCCGACCGCGACGCTGTCGTCGATCGCGCCCGCGAGGGTCGCCTTGACCCGGTTCATCTTGTCGCGCGCCCCATCTGTGTTCTTGCGATATTTGTCGAGTTCGGCGAGCAGTTTTGGATCCACAGTGGGAGGTCCGAACATGATGTTCGTGGCAAAGCCCCGCTCGGGATTCATGTAGCGCGGAATATCGCCGACGGCCCGCACCACCTCCAGCCGGCTCTGCGCCACCGAGACCTTGTCCATGGTCTGGTATTTCGAAACCGCCACATAGACGGCGAGCCCGCCGCCGACGGCGGAAAGTGAGACGATGGCAGCAGTGAGGAGGGTGCCGATTTTCATGGGATTTTAGGCCATTTGCGCTGGTACGGATGTGCAGGCCACCAGTATAGGTGGTGCGAATTAATCCGGGGTTTACAGTGGGGCTTGTCACGCCGGCCCGTTCCATTTCGTCTTGGTGATGTGGCCCGGAGTGCCGCGGCTTCAGAAGATAGAGGAGCGAGGAAATGAAGATCGTTATCATCGGTGGCACAGGCCTTATCGGCTCGAAATTGGCACCTCTGCTCCGGTCGCGCGGCCATGAAGTGCTGCAGGCGTCGCCGAGCAGGGGCGTCAACGCCGTGACCGGGGAGGGTCTGCAACCGGCGCTTTCGGGCGCTGACGTTGCCGTTGACGTGTCGAATTCGCCCTCGTTCGAGGACAAGGCGGTGCTGCACTTCTTCGAGACGGGGACGCGTAACCTGGTCGCGGCTGCCAAGCAGGCCGGCGTACGGCATTGCGTCGCGCTGTCGATCGTCGGGACCGACCGGCTCGAGAGCAGCGGCTATTTCCGCGCCAAGCTGGCGCAAGAGCGGCTGATCGCGAACTCCGGGCTGGCCTACACCATCCTGCGCGCCACCCAATTCTTCGAATTCGTCGGCGCGATCGCGGATTCCGGGCGCAGGGATGGTGCGGTCCATGTCTCCAGCCAGTTGATGCAGCCGTTGCTTTCCGACGAGGTGGCGATCGCGCTGGCCGACGTGACCCTCGGCGAGCCCGCCAATGGCATCCGCGATGTCGCGGGTCCTGAAGCAGCTCCGCTTGCGGACTTCGTCGGCCGCTGGCTTCGCAAGCAGGGCGATACCAGCAGGATCGTAGCGAGCGCCGACGTGCCGTATTTCGGCGCGCCGCTCGCGCTGCGCACGCTGGTGCCGGATGATGGCGCGCGGATCATGCCGACGCGTTTCGACGATTGGCTGGGCAGGGCGGTGGCCTAGGCTGCGGCGATCCCCATCGTCATTGCGAGCCACCCGGTCGGCGCGAAGCGCCACCGGATGACAGGCTCCGCGAAGCAATCCATAGCGCCGAACGCGGAGACATGGATTGCTTCGTCGCTATGCTCCTCGCAATGACGACGCACGACGCAGTTACTGCGTTTCTTTGGTCGCGCTCTTCGCAGCGGAGCGGGGCTGGGCCGGCGTCTTGGAGTCCATCTGCTGACAAGGCAGTTGCGTCCACGAACCGTCAGCCGCCTGCTGATAGGCATGGCAGGAGGCAGACGTGGGCGCCTCGGTTGCTTTTGCCGTGTGCGAATTCGTACTGGAATTTCTGGCGAGTGTCGGCGCTGCCAAAGTGAGGAGGGCGGCCGCCGAACCGAAGAAGATCGCTTGCCCCAACCGCATGGGAAATTCTCCTTATCTCGAAAGCGAGTGCTTTCTTCCTAAAAGGATTGTGGAAATTATTGGGAATGCCGGTGGACGTACCGGCGCTTGCTTAATTTTCCGCAAACGCGGGGCGCTGATGCGCCGCAGTACCGGACAAATTCTGTTCTCCCCTGAGGAACCAGTTCCTTCGGCCGTGCGTTTGCTTGGCATCATGCCGAGGGCCCGGCGCCCATGCGTCCGCAAAAGTCACTCTTCAATGCACTGCTTACCCATTTCCTGATGGGTGTGGCGCTTGGGCTATCGCTGGTGCTGGTGCTCGGCCTGGTCGATGCCTTCCACGTCAGGGACCTCGTTGCAAAAAGCGGCGCACCTGTTCAGACCACGCTGATGCTGGTGACGACCTACGGGCTGATGTTCGGCATCGGCGCGGCGCTGACGGGTCTGGTGCTGACGCTGGAAGACGAGAGCTGAAGGTCAGGCGGTCGGGCCGATCAACGGCGCAGGCGGGCGATCGTGCCGGCGATGATCTGCATGGTGACGCCGACCACCCATCCGACCATGATCATCAGTATCCATCCCAGATGCGGATCGTGGCGCAGCACGATCACGCCGACGCAGGCGAACGCGGAGAATGCCGCGAGGAAGGTGCCGACCGCGCTGAGCAACTCCGGCGTGTCTACCTGGCCGTCCCAGACGCCACCGGGCCCGCCGTGCGATGCGCTGAGGGGGTGGGCCGGCGTATCGATGCCGAGGTAAAAGCCGACGGCGCCACCGACCATCATCAGGAGCAGGAAGGCCTGATTGGTGAGTGCGGAATGGCTCGTTCCCACCAGAGCCGCCACAAACAACCCGCTCGCTGCGCCTGCCATTGCAAGCCCAAGGCGCTCCAGAACGTGGGCGAACTTTCGAACGCGGGTTTGCATGCTGGTGAGCCCGCCGGTTACAGAGAGAGACTAGGATGGTTCCTGGCAAGGTGAAAGCAACCTAGCGGTGCAGGTGGTGCGCCGATTGAAACGGTGCAAGGCGTCACGCCAATGTAGATTTCGCCGTGCCCGGGCTTGATCCGGGGCACCACGCACTTGTTGCTAGCGTGTAAGAAAGACGTGGATGGCCGGAACAAGCCCGGCCATGACGGCCCGGGGAGACACGAGCATGAGTTTATTGAATACACCATTCGACCCTGCGCGCGAGGCGGCGCTCGTCACCGGCGCGGGCAACGGGATCGGCCGCGCGATCGCGCAGGCCCTGGTCGGCGAGGGCGTGCGCACGGTGTTCGCCGACGTGAACCGGGATACGGTGAAGGCGGCCGTCAACGCTTCGCCGCGGCCGGAGCTCGCCGTGCCCTGGATCGGCGATCTCGCCGATGCCTCGGCGCGCACGGCGTTGCTGGCGGAAGCTGCCGCCGCCGTCGGATGCGTGACCCATTTCGTGCATAGCGCATCGCCGCCGCGGCGCGAGAGCGATCATGCGCTCGGTGTCACCACGGAGATTTGGGCGCAGATGCATGCGGTGAATCTTGAGGCCGGATTCCACCTCTCGCGTGAACTGGCGCGAAAGCTGATCGCCGACAAGCAGCCCGGCTCGTTCCTGCTGCTGACCTCGCTGCATGCCGGCACGCCGCGCAACCTGCCGCATTACTCGACATCGAAGGCAGGCCTTTCGATGCTAGTGAAGGAAATGGCCAAGACGTTCGGCCGCTTCGGCATCCGCGTCAACGCGCTGGTGCCCGGCGCGATCGCGGCCGGCGGCTTCGTCGCCGATCCCGCGCTCGCAAGACACATTCCGCTCGGCCGGCTTGGCGAGGCCAAGGACCTTGCGCCGCTGGCGCTGGCGGTGCTGTCGAACCGGATATCGGCTTACGTGACGGGCGCCGCGATCGTGGTCGATGGCGGCCTGTCGCTGACGAACTGGTTCGAGCCGCCGGAATTGGGGGATTTGTAGGATGGGTAGAGCGAAAGCGAAACCCATCGCGACCATGAAGCGAGATGATGGGTGTCGCTTCGCTCCACCCATCCTACGGGAGTGCGGGCTACAGAATGCCCTGATGCTTCGCGTGCCATTTCGGGCCGGGGCCGCGCATGTAATGCAGCTCGGGCCGGTAGGGATTGCGGGCAATTACGATTAGCCGGTGCCAACGGATCACGATCCCGGTCAGGCGTCGGAGAAGGGGTTGCATGGCGGCCAGCATGGCGACCTCTCAATGCAGCTTGCCGAGCACGGACGAAAAAGGCAGGACGAAGATTTCGTCGTTGAGATCGTCGCTGACATGCAGCGTCCAGTCGCGCCAGTCTTCCGGGCCCTGCGCCGTAATCAGCGACTGCACGACGCGGGCAGCGTGGTCGCGCACCTCGGTCAGGTTTCCGACGGCGGTGCCGCGCCGGTCGACGCATACGCCCTCGGAATTGGAGTAGTGGAAATAGACTCTGGCCATATCCGACTCCCGCAATTGCGATTCACGCTGAAAAAATAGCAGGCGGTGGAGCCACTTAATATTCGGGGAGATTGCGGACGGGATAATACGGGGGTGCGACCGCAGGTGGAACCGGTCCGTCAACCTGTCTGAAAATTATCGGTCACAGCCGGAGGAACGGGACTTTCGGTTCGGCAGTTCTCACGGACGAAGCCGCGACGATCGAAGCGCTGCGGCGTAAGACTGTTGGAACCCTGGGAGAGCGACATGATGTCGGAAATGCAGATCCATACGATTGCGCGCCAGATGATGGAGAAGCACGGCCTCACCGCGATCGCCGAAGCCGCACACAATGCACAGGCCTGCGAGAGCAAGGGCGATATCGAGGAAGCCACGGAGTGGCGTCATATCGAAGACGCCATGAAGCTGATGCGAGGACCGCATCAGAGCTAGCGGATTGGCACGTCTCCGCTTGTCCCGCAGCGTTGGTCTGCTGAGCCGGGAGCTATGACCGACATGGGCCCTGGATCAGCAGCGCATCACGCCGCAAGCGTGCCGCAGCCGGGGAAGGCAGTTACTTACCGCAGCGGCATCGGCGGGCGCACCACCGGCGCACCATCATCGGCCATCGTTTGCTGCGGCGGCGGAGGCGGCAGCGGCGCGGCAGCTTGCCCTGGCGGCGCTGCGGGAGCGGCCGCGATCGGCGCAGGCGAGTAGGAAGGCGAATAGGAATAGGCCGGCTTCGGCTTGCGCACGGGCGGCGGTGCAGCCGGCCGCGGCGGAGGCGGCGTCAGCGCCGACACTCTGGGGCGCAGGTTTTGCTCGGGCGGCCTGGCGTCGGCCGCTCGGGCCTCCGAAGCCTTGGCCTCCGAAGCTTTGGCAAATTCACGCGCCATTTGCGCCTGGCTTGCCTTGAGCTGCGCGATGGTGGTTTTCAGCTCCTCGACCTGCTGGCTCATCGCGGCGAGGTCCTGCGCCATCGAATGCAACTGAGCGGTATCAGCAGGAGGGGCGGCCGCAGCAGTCGCGGCGAGTTCGGGTTGCGCCGGTGCTGCCGTTGCCGGCACCGCCGCCGGTTGCGCGGCGGCCTGATCGGTTGCGGCGGCTTCAGTGGCCGGCACGTTCGGCTGCTCGTCGACAGCGGGCCGGGCTGCCGACGGCAGTGCAGCCAGCACGAAGGGCGGCGCCCATTCGGCGGCCATCGCCTTGGCCTCATCGCCATAATGCTGCCAGCCCGCGGCAGCCATGGCGCCGCAAAGGGCCAGCAGCGCCATGAAGACACGCTTCGCCCATTTGCCGATCGGCCGTTCGTCTAGAACCTTGAGGCCATCGACCTTGATCTCGGCCGGCCTGACACTCTCGACCGGAATATCGCGGTTAATCTTGATATCGCGCACATCGGTGGCGCGAAACGTCGGCTCGACCTGCGGAATCGGCGCGCCGACCGAAATCTGGGGCGCGCCGTGAATTTGCGGCTTCGCCGCGCCGTGAATTTGCGGCTTCGCCGCGACTTGGACCTCCGGCGCCGCTGGAGGGGCCGCCGGATCGTGCGCCAGCGGTGGCGCCTTCTCGGCATGCGGCGCCTTTTCGGCATGCGCGGCGAGCAGCGTCTCGATCGCAAAAACGTCGTGCGGATCGGTGTCTTTTGGCGTGGATTGCATTGGCGGTCCCTTGCTCAGTCCAATGGCACCCGCATCGGGGCGGGGAGCATGCTTTGCTGCGTCGAAAACCCTCTGCCCAAGTCATCACACGGCCAGCGAGGTTTGACCAAAGCAAGGCGATCTCGTGAAGAGGTTGGGGCCGCGGGTTCCGGACGCTGGAACCGGTAGGGAAGATTACAGGCCTCAGACGGCCACGCCTGCGATGTCGACGCGATGCCTGGCGTGCCATTTCGGGCCGGGGCCGCGCATGTAGTGACGCTCCGGACGATAGGGGTCGCGGGCGCGTTCGATCAGGCGGCGGCACCGCGCCATGATCGCACCGAGGCGGCGGAGCAACGGCATGTAGGGTGGGCGCGCCGGCAGCATGGCGACCTCTTAGTGCGGCTTGTTAGTGCGGCTTGCCGAGGACGAAGGCGAAAGGCAGCACGAAGATCTCGTCGTCGAAATCGTCGCTGACATGCACGACCCAATCGCGCCAATCTTCCGCATCGCGTCCCATGATCAGCGATCGGACGATGCAGGCGGCGCGGTCGCGCGCCTCGGTGAGATCGCTCACCGCTTCGCCGGACCGGTCGATCCGGACCTCCCGAGAGTTGGAGCAATGGAAATAGACCTGGGTCATGCTGGCCTCCTGCGCTTAAACGAGACTACTCTTATTGGTACGAAGCTAGCGCCAGAAGGTTCTGCCCATCCGTGATGCACCTCACAGCCGGTCATTAAGATTTTATTAATGCTGTAGTGGTCAAACTTTAGGCATGGAATCGCAGCGGAACCGGACCTCCCGAGCCGGCAGTTGCAAGAGAAGGCCGGCGGCGTAATGCCCGTCGGCCTTTTCTCTTGCCGAAATCGTGAAAATCACGGCGCTGTGAATCGGCTTCCGGAACAAGCATCTCGGCTCGTCCGTTCGCTCTTCATCTTCAGATGGAGACTGCGCAATGACGAAACTGACACTGCTTGGCGCGGCCGCGATCCTTGCGACGGCGGCGCTCGCAACACCTGCGATATCGCAGGAGGCAACCCAAGAGCCCGGCATGGTCGGGTTTTCCCACCCGAACTCCGACTATCTGCTCGGCGGATACGGCGTGCGTACCCCGAGCCGCTATGATTATAGCTACTACCGTGGCTATTATGGGCCTCGCGTCTATTACGGGCCCGGCCCCGTCGGGCTTCCGGCCGGCGTAGCGGTCGGAACGGCGGCCGCCATTGCAGGCGCGCCCTATGTTGATTCCTACGCCTATTATGACGGGCCCGGTTATTGGTAAAGCCGGACGCGCAATTGCAACGAAGCGGCCGCAAGGCCGCTTTTTTGTTGGCTTGGTTCAGCACGCGGCGGCCCTCAGGTTCATTGGCGGGCGGGCGTGGGCCTTGCATGGGAAGGGCCCGCATGGTTCGACTGCATGAACCAATGTCTTAAGGTTGAGGTCTCATGAGCAACCGCATTCTCGTCTTGTACGGCTCCTACCGTTCCGACCGCATGGGCATCCGGCTCGCGCAATTCGTCGTCGAGGGATTTCGTGCACGCGGTGATGATGTCGAGCTGATCGATGCCAAGGCGATCGGCCTGCCGATGCTGGACCGGATGTACAAGGAATATCCGAAAGGCGGCGCTCCGGACGCGCTGGAAAAACTCGCGGGCCAAATCCGCGGCGCCGATGGCTTTGTGTTCGTGACAGGCGAATACAATTGGGGCATGCAGCCCGGACTGAAAAACCTCACCGACCATTTTCTCGAAGAATGGTTCTGGCGGCCTGCGGCGATCGCGAGCTATTCGGCCGGCCGTTTCTCCGGTGCGCGCGCCGCGCTCGCATGGCACGGCACGCTTTCGGAAATGGGCATGGTGGTAATCTCGAGCTCGATCGCGGTCGGGCCGATCGCGCAGACGCTCACCGAAGACGGCAAGCCGACGGGCGAGGGCGGCAAGGCGCTGGCGCACGCGTTTCCGCGTTTTGCCGATGATCTCGTGTGGTGGATGGAGGCGGCAGGGGCGCAGCGGGAGCGGAAGAAGCCGCCATACTGAAGGCCATCTTCTGGCAACAAGGCGGCCAATTGGTCGCCTTGGTTTGATTACCGTCACGCTCTGAGCCGAGCGCCATGATGGCGGAAGCGCAGCCCACTTTTCGCCACGGGTGGGCCGCAGATTGCGCTTCGCCTCCGACGTCGCTGATGCGAGCCGCGGCGGGCAGGCAGCCCATCCCTCCATGCACGGGTAAGAATTTGATGTCGCCAAAGAAGACGGGCTGCGCTCTGCTTGTTGTTGCGGTCATGGCCGCGTTAAGCGGCGCGGCGATCGGCGCCCAGAATCTCGATCAGGGCAAACCGGCGCCGAAACTATTTGCCGAAGGTTGCGCGTCCTGCCATCGCAGCCCGCGCGGGCTCTCCAAGGGCCGATTCCACCTCACGCTCTATCTGTTCCTGCAAAAGCACTATTCCAGCGGTTCGAGCTCGGCCTGGGCGCTGACGTCCTACCTGGAGTCCATCGACAGCGGAAAGCGCGTCGCGGCAAAGCCTGCGCCGGCAGCCGCGTCGCGGTCAGCCTTGCGTCCGCCGGCATCGGTGCCGGCGCGATAGGCTGCTCACGATTCGCCATCGCTTGCTCACGGCAACGCTGCGAAATCTCCTTAAGGCCGTCATCTTTTAGACTTCTGCCAGCATACCATCAGCGGTTGTTAAGCGTGGCGGGGAGTAGTGACCATGGTGGTGGCGGAGCTTCGGATCAAGATAGAGAAATACGAGAGCAGGGCGTCGCGCTGCGAAGCGCAGGCGCGCGAGGCAACCGACAAGGCCCAGCAGAGCTTCTACGAGGTGTTGGCCGGCTACTACACGAGCCTCGCCACCGACTTCCGGAAGATCATGGAAAAGCGAACGGTCGCGTAAGGCGGCGGCCGCCGCGATCGAATAAGGCGCGCCCGCCTTTATCGTTGAGCGACGATCGGACCGCAGCCAACGGATCGTGCGAATGTGCGCCCGATGACGAGCGCAATTGCGCTCGCCGCTACTCCGTTTACGCGCCGCCGATCGCGCGGGTGATCGTGCCGCCTCCGCCGCAGTTGGGGCACGGGGAACCGTTGATGCGGCCGCTGCCGTGACATTCGGGGCAGATGTCGTCGCCGGTGCCGGGCGTTCCGCGCGCCGCTTCATCGCCCGGATTGAGCATTGAGTTGGCCGCCTGCATCTGGGGCTGGGGCTTTGCGCGCGATTTTGTGCTTTGCGAGTTTGGCGCCTTGTTCCGCATGGTGCGTGCCTCCGTGGGTATTCGCCGACAACGCCGCTGTCGCAAGGAGGTTGCGAGCCGTTGCGTGCCGCGACGCAACCTTCGCCGCCGCTAAAGCGTTGGTAAGGTATGTCAACAGCCAGTACCCTGCATCCCATGACGGACTTCAACCCGTCCGAGCCCGCAATTCTGCACGACCGTGTGGCCGACCAGATCGTCACCTGGACCGGCGATCAAGCCGACGACTTCCGCCGCGCCAGCCGCGCGCGCGATGACGGGAGCGTGGCGTGGCGGGAGTATGTGTTCGATGGCTGGGGAAACGTGCTGGGCGGGTGAGCTGTACGCGGCGCAACAGACCAGGGCGAATAGCGCGGGTTAGCCAACGGGTCGCGTGTATGCGCGGACCCGTCGGGCCAATCCCGCCTGCGGGCTAATGGCTCTCGCCAGGATAAATTGTCGCGGCCGGAATGTGAACTGCTTCACGCCCGAGATGGAAAGCGCCGCCTATTATACTCGTGGTTGAGTGCTAAGTGCCAATCCTGGTTTGCATTGATCGGGGAGAGGGCCATGCGTGCGATCATTATTTTCAGAATATTGCTAACGATCCTGGCGGCAACGTCTGTTGTCACATCGGCGTCTGCTTGCCCTGCGGGCTACCGCGTGTGCGGCGGCGCCTGCTGCCCCGGCCGATGAGTTTTTGGACGAACGCCTGAGAGGAGGCGGTCATGCGCATCAGGTACATGCTTGCGTTAGCGGCACTGGTCGTGGGAGCTCCCTTGGCTGCACATTCCTTCCAGAAGCCCGGCGGTGATCAACTGGGCGACACACTGCGGGAATATGGATTCATACCGAAGAATCCGCCGACCACTTTGATGACCGTCGGGTCACTCTACTACGTCGATTCCGGAGCGAAGCACTTCTTTCCGATATGCATCGCCGACAAAGACGATATTGGAGAGTCCTTGCGCTCGTCTCCCAGCGTGGAGCTACAGCAAAGTCTCGAACGCAAGGGACAGCTCGCCACAGGTATCAGCATTGATATCGGATGGCTGCTCAAGGGCAGCGCCAACAACAACTATGTCGTGAAGGTGAACTATTCGCTCACCGACGTCCGGGTGGAAGAGATTGCGCTTGGGGCCAACTGGCAGATTTTCGGTAAGCTGATGGAGCAACCTCACTGCAGCCAAATGGCAATGCGATATCTCCATGCTGGCGGCTACGTGTGTCAGGTGACCAGCATTTTGTCGGCTACCGCAGAGTTCAAGTTGGACCGCGACACGCAAAGCAAGCTGGAAACCAGTTCGAATGCAACGGTCAACGACGTTAAAGACATCATGAAACGCGCCGTCGAGTCGCAGGGCAATCAGGACGTGGTTGACAAGGAAGGTCGACTGCTCGCGGGCAAGGCGCTGCAGTACGGCGCGGCGCTGACCCCTCTCTGCCTTGCACCAACGAATTCGCGGTTTTCGCGCGTTGTCCCAAGCACGGCGCTTGGGCGCTTCTGGAACTACGTGCTGTTCAATATCCTTGAACCGATACTTCCGGCCAAAGGCGACCAGTCGGGCCACGCCGGCGCCTGAATGACGGAAGTCGCGTGTCGTCGAACTATCAAGCCAGCAAGCGATGAGCTAACGCGTCGCGCGAAAGCGCGCCCGGTGACAGGGCGGCATTAGATTGGCCCCGGATGCCGTTCATCCGGGCCGCCCGCTAAGTAATTGGGCTCTCACCGTTAATTGAGTGTAGGGAACTGCATTGTTGCAATGCAATATCGTGATATCGCAATGCAGCAAAAGGGGTATAGATTGCAGGTTCGAATCCTACCCCGGAGATTCGAATCCTACCCCGGAGAATTGAAGTGCAGAAGACTTACCTTTCCATCGCTGCCGCCGCCCTCTCGATCGCGGGTGCCACTGCCGTAGTTGCGGCGGAGTTGCCGACCTATGAAGCGAAGGGCTTGCCGATTTCGTCGGTGCAGGTTCGTGTGCTGGGAGCCGCTGACGTCAGGGAGCAATCGCCGGCCGCGACTTCCACAGCCACTGCGCATCAGCTTAGCGTCCTGACGCAGCGGACGACACGGACGGCCGAGACGGTCGCGCCAACCCCCACCACCGGTCGCGCCATTCGCTGACCGGCATTACCATCGCCGTTTGAGCAAGAAGCCCGCGCTTTCGTCGCGGGCTTTTTGTCTTGACGAGCTATCGCCGCCCGGACAACTCCTTGCCCCGCTCCGCCAGCTTCACCATCACCTGCAGGGCATGATTGGTCGGCGTGGCGATGCCGAGCTCAGCGCCCTTGCGCACCACATAGCCGTTGAGAAAGTCGATCTCGCTGGGCTTGCCGCGCGCAAGATCCTGTGCGGTGGACGACATCTGGTTCGGCATCATGGCGGGGATTTTCAGGATCTGCTCGATGATATCGTCGGAAATCGATACGCCAGAGGCGCGGGCGACGGATACGGCTTCCTGCACCGCGCTTGTGACGACATCCCTTGTGCCTTCGACTTCGAGCATCGGTCCGTAGGGGATGCCGGCCACGGCAGAAAGTGCGTTAAAGGCGCAGTTGATGATCAGCTTGCTCCATAGCGTCCTGTCGATGTCTTCGGCGATCGTGGTGCGGATGCCGGCGGCCTGAAGCGTTTGTGCCAGCGCTTCGCTCGCGGCAGAGGGGCCGATGGCGAGGTCGCCGCCGCCGTGATGCCTGACGTGGCCGGGCCCGGCCATCTCGCTGCCGACATAGACCACCACCGGAATGACGGCGTGGCCGGTAACCGCGCGAAGGCGCGGCGCATTGTCGACGCCGTTCTGCAGGCTGAGAACGGATGTTTCCAGCCGCAGCCGTCCGGCGAGCGACCGGCCGGCCTGCTCGGTATCGGCCGACTTCACGCAAACCAGCACCAGGTCGGGCGGGGCGAGGGCGGTTGTGTCGGTCGCGGCCCTGGCGGGCAGGTGGCCGTTGAAAGTATTCGTGTCCAGCAGCAGGCCATGGGCGTTGATGGCGTCGACATGCGGCTGGCGGCCGATAAACGTCACGTCATGTCCGGCCCGGAGCAGCAGCCCCCCATAGTAGCACCCGACCGCTCCGGCACCGACGACTGCGACTTGCATGTTGTTCTCCCGTTCGGCTGAAGCCGTTCGAGTAGCTGATCCCAGCGGATGCCGCAATTCCGTGGCGCTTAGCGGGTGTTCGTGCTGCCCTCTTTAAGGTAGCATTGTCGCATGAGCGAAACCGAGACCTTGTTTGCGGCCCTGCGTCAGTCGTCCGACGAAGCCGTTGTCGACATGCTCGAGCGTATGGTGCGGGATGCCCCGGATCATGCCTTGAACAAGTTGAACGCGCTTGATCTCGCAGGCACGAAAGGTATTGACGAAGATCAGGTCATCGCAACCCTCCTGAATGCGGTGGGGCTCGGCATGTTCGAGATGACATGGAACGTGATGTGCCCGAGCTGCGCCGGGGTTCTCTCTGCCAACAAAAGCCTGAAGACCGTGAATCGCGCGCAGTACCATTGCGCTTTCTGCGCCGCGGGCTATGAGACGACGCTCGACAATCTGGTCGAGGTGACCTTTACGGTAAGCCCGCGTGTGCGAAAAATCGCGGCGCATAATCCCGACGAACTGTCCGCAGCCGAATATTATCGCCAGATCTTCTGGAGTTCGGCGATCGATCTTCCGGACGATCTGGAGAAACTGCTGGATGACGTCACGCTCGAAATCGTCGACTTGCCGGCAGGCGAAAGGGCTATCCTTTCGTTGCAGGTGCCGCAGGGCACGTTGATCGTGTTCGATCCCGTGACGCATGCGGCCCAGTTCCTTGACGTCAGCGGCCAAGAGACCAGCGAGCGCCAGAACCTGTCGGTGATCTTTAACAGGGTCCAGGTCCCCGTCGAGAACGTTACGTTGCGTCCCGGGCCGCTGCGCCTGGCTTTGGACAACCGCACCGACGGTCGCGTATTGCCGGCGGTATGGGTCGCGAACCCGGCGCTGGACGACCTCCTGAAGCGACGCAAGTCGGTTCTCACGGCAACGCGTCTCCTCACCAATCAGACTTTTCGCGACATCTACCGGACTGACACGCTCGCCATCGGTCAGCGGCTGAAGATCCTAAGCCTGACTTTCCTGTTCAGCGATCTCAAGGACTCTACGGAGCTCTACGAGCGCGTCGGTGATCTCACGGCGTTCGATCTCGTCAACGAGCATTTCAGGCTGCTGCAGGAGATTATCGCGTCCGAAAGGGGGGCGATCGTGAAGACCATTGGCGATGCCGTAATGGCGACCTTCGAGACGCCCGACCGCGCCATTGCCGCTGCGATCCGCATGCGCGAGGCGATGAGCGATCTCGGCGCCGAGCGTCAGCATCAGAGCCTGCGCTTGAAGATGGGCATCCATGAAGGCTCATGCCTCGCGGTCACCCTCAATGGCCAGCAGGACTATTTTGGCCAGACGGTCAATATCGCCTCGCGAGTCCAGGGTCTTGCTGGCTCACGCTCGATCGTGGCGACGGAATCGGTGGTGGAAGACGCACATGCCCGGGCGCTGCTCGAGACCAACGGGCTAAAGCCAACGCCGAGACGCGTGGCGTTGAGCGGCATCGCGGACAAGGTGTCGGTCTACGAGATTTCCTGACGTAGCTGGCTGTTAGCCCGGATAAGCCAAGAGGTCGCGCGAATGTGGGCCCCGTGGCTCATTCAGGCTAATTCTGTGTCGCAATCACCACACTCGAACGGAATCGCGCTGTGGAGCCGTGCCTGATCGCGTCCGGCCACGTTTCCGCCCGGATTCGGTCCCGCCATTGTCGCGTGTTGGTTTTCGGCTTGGGCTGGGGCGCGAGCGGGGGATTGCAACATGTCTTCCATTGGCTGCACCAGTACTTCGTGCGTCGACGTCAGACTAGGCCGTACTCAACTTGAAGCGCCGTCAATCCCGGCCGAACGTGCAGGGACATTCATACGGCTGCTGGCTGTCGCGCTCGGAGCGGCATCGCTTGCGGCCTGCGCGCAGTCCTCGGTCGTCACCCAAAAATCCGAGCTTCGCGCTGTCAGGCAGGCGTCGCTGGACCAGGATCGAACGACATCGTCCATGATGAAGCGGCGCGTGGCCGCCGTGAGAAAGCACACCGCGTCGCGCAGGGATGCAGGCCGCGTCAAGACGGCTTCGCATGGGGTTGCCAGCTTCTACACCGAGGGAACGAAGACCGCGAGCGGCGAAAAGTTCAACACGATGGAAATGACTGCCGCCCATCCGACATTGCCGTTCGGCACCAAGTTGCGCGTGACGAACGTTGCGAGCGGCCAGTCGGTGACGGTACGGGTCAATGACCGCGGCCCCTACGTTCGGGGGCGCGTTGTCGACGTCTCCTATTCCGCGGCCGACGCGCTGGGAATGGTCGGGAAGGGTGTCGCCAAGGTCAAACTCGACGTCGTGCAGTAGCGGGTGGGGCGTGCGGGGCTGTAGGACTAATCTGACTGCGTCATAAGCCCCTCATGGTGAGGAGCGCAAAGCGCGTCTCGAACCATGAGGCCCCGTCTGTGGCCTACATCCTTCGAGACGCCCGCTCCGCGGGCTCCTCAGGATGAGGATTAAATGGCCCTGACGCAGTAGATCTAATTCGCTCTACAGGCTGCCCAGGATGTCCGACAGGGCCGACAACAGCCGGTCAATTTGCCCGTCTGTGCCCACGCTTATCCGCAGATAGTCCGAGATACGAGGGGCGGGAAAATGACGGACGATCACCGCGCGCTGGCGCAGCGCGGCAGCCAGCGCCGCGCCCGCGTGCGCCGGATGACGCGCGAAGAGGAAGTTGGCGGAGGACGGCAGCACCTCGAAGCCGAGCCCGACCAGTCCGCGGTTTAGCCGCTCCCGGCCTTCGATCACGCGCGCGCGGCTCTGTTGAAAATAGGCTTCGTCCTCTAAAGAGGCGACAGCGCCGGCCTGGGCGGGCCGGCCAAGAGGATAGGAGTTGAAGCTGTCTTTCACGCGGGTGAGCGCCTCGATCAGGTCGGCGTCGCCGATCGCATAGCCAACCCTTAAGCCGGCCAGGGCCCGGGACTTGGACATTGTTTGAACGACCAAAAGGTTCGGGTGGGAGGCGACCAGCGGAATTACGGTCTCGGCGCCGAAATCGACATAGGCCTCGTCGATCACCACGGGAGCTTCGGGATGTTCCTCCAGCAGAGAAACGATCTCAGCCCGTGACAGCGCAACCCCTGTTGGCGCATTCGGATTGGGTATGACGAGCGCGCCGGCCGGCCGGCGATAATCGGCAACGCGGATTTGCATGGTCTGATCGAGCGGGACGGTCTCGTAGGCGATGCCGAACAGGCGGCAATAGACCGGGTAGAAACTGTAGGTGATATCAGGGAAGAGCAACGGCGCATCATGCTTCAGCAGAGCGGCGAAGGCGTGCGCCAGCACCTCATCCGAGCCATTGCCAACGAACACTTGTTCCGACCGTACCTGGTGGTAGCTGGCCAAGGCAGCCCGCAGCGTTGACGCCTGCGGATCCGGATATAGACGCAGCGTATCGGTCGCCTCGCCGCGAATTGCTTCCAGCGCGCGTGGTGAAGGACCAAAGGGGCTTTCATTGGTGTTGAGCTTGACCAGCTCCGCCATGCGGGGCTGCTCGCCTGGCACATAGGGACTCAGGTCGTGCGTCAAGCTGCTCCAGAAACGGCTCATTTTTCTCTCCAGTAAAGCTGGTAGCCCGGATGGAGCGAGGCGAAATCCGGGGCGGTGTTAGAGTGATCCCGGATTGCGCTGCGCTTCATCCAGGCTACGGGCTACGGGTTGATCGCGATACATTCGAATTTGCGCTGCGGATGAACAAGCCACTCCGCGCTCTCGACGATGCGCATTTCCTCGGTGCCACTGGCCGCGGTACGTTCCAGCACGGCGAAGATGGCGGATGCGGCATGGCTCAGCGCATCCGGCGTGTCGGCGCCACGGACGCGCGCGGCGACCAGCAGTGCGGCGAACAGATCGCCGGTGCCGTTCGGGCTGATTGGCAATTTTGGCGTGCGCACGCGCCACGCCTGTGCGCGTTCGACGGCGAGCGTTTCGATCTCGCCCTGTGGTGTGTCGGCAAGCTCGGCGCTGGTGATGACGACCGTCCCGCGGCCCATGAACGCGCGTGCCGCCTTAAGCACCTGATCGATCGTCGCAGCTTTGGCCCCGGACAGCCATTCGAACTCGAAATGATTGGGCGTGATGATATCGGCAAGCGGGCACAAAAGGTCGCGCACCAGCGGCGGGATGTCGGCATGGACGAACAGGCCGCGGTCGCGATCCCCGAGCACGGGGTCGCAGCAATAGAACAGCGCGGGATTTTTGGCCTTGGCGCGCGCGACAAAGTCCGCGATCACGGCGGCGTTGTCAGCCGAGCCTAAATAGCCCGACAGGATCATTTGCGCTGTATCGACCGCGCCGCGCTCCTCGATTCCGCGCAGGAGATCGGCAACCAGTTCTGCATCGAGCACCCGGCCGCGGATGGTCGGGTAGCCAGGCCGGTTGCTGAGCAGCGTGGTCGGCACCGCCACCACGTCGATCCCATGCACCTGCATGGGAAAGACCGCGGCGCTGTTGCCGACATGGCCGTAGGCGACCTGCGACTGAATTGAAATCACGTTCATGGGATTGTTCTGGGGATTATCTGAGTTGTCGGGGCGGAACCTGCCGAGGTTAACACATTGGTTATTTGTTTGCGGGCATTTTCACGACCTCATTAAACAAGGAGGCACCATGTCTGACGTCACCATTCCCGGCGGCCGGATTCGTTCTTTCGTCGAGCGGATCGAGAACATCGACACCGAATTGGCTGAACTGAACGAACAGAAAAAGGAAGTATTTTCGGAGGCCAAGGGCGAGGGATTCGATGTGAAGATCCTCAAGGAGATCATCAAGCTGCGCAAGCAGGACCAGGATGAGCGCGACGAGCGCGAAAGCCTGCTCGATCTCTACATGCGAGCGATGGAAACAGCGCCGCCGGAAAAAACCGCGAAGGCGGCCTGAGCGAAACGAAGCAGCGTAGCCCGGATGAGCGAAGCGAAATCCGGGGCGGTGTTAGAGTGGTCCCGGATGTCGCTTCGCTCATCCGGGCTACTCGCTGCTTGCTGCAAGCCGGATCACTTGAACAATGCGAAATAGATCACGTAGAGCCAGCCCAGGATGCCGTGGATGATCGCCCACAGGATCGAGTGGTTGTTGGTATAGGAGATCGCGATGGCGAGCGCCGAGCCAAAACCCACGCCGTATTTGGCGCCCTCGACCCGAACCCCGTAATATCGATTTCCGTTCATGGCGATCCTTATCTGCGAGAGGTGTAGCTTCGTCCGCCGAAGCGAGTAGCCCCGGATGAGCGCAGCTAAATCCGGGTGATGTTAGAGTTGTACCGGATTTTGCTTCGCTCATCCGGGCTACTTGCCATCATCGTCAAAAAATCGGCTCGCCGATCGCAACCTCGCTGCGCGGGCCCAGCACAATCACGTTACCTGCCGCGTCCTTTGCGCCGAGGATCAAGAGTTCGGACGTGAAGCCTGCGATGTTCTTCGCACCCAGATTGCAGACGCATACGACCAGCGAGCCGAGCAGCGCCGCGGGCTCATAGTTCGTGATCTGCGCGCTCGACCACATGATCCTGTCGGCGCCGACGTCGACGCCGACCTTAAGGGACGGATTGCGCGCGCGGGGAAACGGCTGCACGTCGATGACCTTGCCGATCCGGATGTCGAGGCGAGCAAAGTCGTCGTAGGTGGCCTGGGGCTTTAGCGGGGGCATATCGTCGGACTCGGCAGGCAGGCTGGATTTCGGAATGGTCGAACGAGGCGTCACAGAGCCTCATATCGCAATTGCCTTGTTGTTGGAACGTGCTTTCTGGAGGAAGTTTGGTGATCCCTGGCCGAATGGGTTAGCCTCAAGGAGGCCATTCTCCAGTCGTTCGAGTTTAAGCCATGCACGTTCTACGACCGCAGTTTCGCATTGAAGAGCAGCGCGCGCTCGCCTTCGCGGCCGAGCGCGGATTTGGCGTGATCGTTGCCGCCGATGCGCGCGGCCCGCGCGGGTCGCACGTGCCGTTTGTCCTCGCCCGGCGCGACGATCGCGTGATCGTCCAGATTCATCTGACGGCGAAAAATCCGCTGGTCGAACTCGCCGACGGCGTCAGGCGCTTCCTTCTGATCGTCGCCGGCGACGACGCCTATGTCTCCAACGACTGGTATGCCTCGCGCGACAACGTCTCGACCTGGCTTTATGAGGCGGTGCATCTCTCCGGCGTCGCGCATCTGCGCGAGCGCGACCAAACCCGCGCCCATGGCGACGCGCTGCTCGCGGTCTCCGAGGCGCGGCTGCCGAAGCAGCCCTGGGACCTCACCCAGATGGATCCCACCAAGCGCGAAACGATGCTCGCCTCGATCTGCGTCATCGATCTCGTCGTCGATGAGATCGAGGGCCAGTCAAAGCTCAACCAACACAAGAGCGATGAGGACCATGTGGCGGTCGCCAACCAGTTGGCCCGCGCGGAGGAGACGGGGAGCCGGCGGCTGGCCAAGAAGATGCGGGCGTTGCGGCCGGGGCTTGGCTATGAGCCGTAACCCGGATGAGGACATGCGGTTGCTGTCCGCGGATGATTTCGAAAGCAGTCTCGACAGCGTTCGCGAGGCGGCGGTCGATCCAATCAAGGGAATTTTTGGCCCGGAGTCACTGACCTGGCGGGTCGACCGCGAGGCGGCGGTTTTTCTTGGCGGCGGGCGGGCCTTGTTGCTTCAATTGGCGCACCCCTGGGTCGCCGCCGCCGTTTCGGAGCATTCCCGGACCTTTGCCGATCCGGTTGGCCGTTTTCACCGGACCTTCAACATTACCTTCACGATGGTGTTTGGCTCGCTCGATCAGGCGCTGGCAGCAGGCCGCCGGCTGCATCGACGTCACGCCGGGGTCACCGGAATATTGCCACAGGCGGCTGGCCGCTTCGAAGCCGGCTCAGCTTACAGCGCCAATGAGGTCTCGGCGCTGCGCTGGGTTCACGCCACGCTGGTGGAGAGCGCCTTGCAGACGCATGACCTTGTCTTGCCTGCACTCACCGACAGCGAGCGCGAGCAGTACTGGGCCGAGGCGAAGCTGTACGCGGCGTTATTCGGCATTCGACAGGCTGATTTGCCTCCGGACTGGACATCGTTCACCGACTACACGGAAACGATGTCGCGGTCGGATGTTCTCGCGGTCAGTCCCGCGGCGCGCGCCATCGCGGAGCAGATATTTTCAGGCCGCGCCACGGGACTGCGCGTGCCCAGATGGTATCGCGCGCTGACGGCCCATTTGCTGCCGGAGCGGTTGGCCCGGGAATTCGGACTTGAGTTCGGCGAACGTGAACAGCGCAGCATGGACCGGGCGCTGACGTGGATCCGGCGCATCTATCCCCACCTTCCCATGCGCCTGCGCGCGGTGGGTCCTTATCAGGAGGCACTGGCGCGCCTGCAAGGCGACAAGCAGCCGGACCTCGCCGTGCGTTGGCTCAACCGGCTTTGGATCGGCCGGCCGATGATGGAATGATTTTGCGTCGGATGAGGAAGGTCGTGGCGCCCGGAATAACAACCAAGACCGCGCGTCTCGCGCTTGCGAGACGCCTGCATCCTTTTGTTAACGCGACCACTCCTTAAGGGAACGCCTGTTTCGCTACGGCGTTCCAACTCGAGAGGAGGAACTCGCCATGAAACTGAGAGGATTATTTATCGCAGCAGCCTTGCTGCTGATGCCGACCGCCGCATTGGCGGCGCCGGGCATCGTCACCACCACGGTCAGCCTCAAGGCGGGGCCGGGTGAAGGCTTTCCGACAGTCGACCGCATTCCAGGCGGCGCCCGTGTCAACATCCACGGGTGCTTCAGAGGCAAGGCCTGGTGCGATGTGAGTTGGTCGGATGATCGTGGCTGGGTGTCGTCGCGATATCTCCAATATCTCTACCGCAACCGCTACGTCTATCTGCCCGACTATGTCGACGAGATCGACGTTCCCATCGTGCCGTTCGCGCTGACCTCGTACTGGTCGAGCCATTATGCGGGACGTCCCTGGTATCACCGCCGCGCCCACTGGAGCGGCTACTGGCGATCGCATGAGCATGTCGCGACGCGGCTCACGATCGACCGCTCGGCGGCCCGGATCGGCCGCGCGGCGGTAGCGCGCGACGCCGCGCTCCCCGAGGCCAGGACGCGTGTCGGTGTCGAGGAGAGGTCGCGCGCCCGTGTCGAGGAGCGGACGCGCGCCGGCGTGACGGAGCGGAGCCGTGCCGGCGTGACGGAACGCGTGACACGGGAGAGAGACATCGCTACGCCTAGCGCACGCGAAGGGCGCGAACGCGCGGTGGTGCGGGACCGCATGACACGCGAGGACGCGCGGATGACGCGTGAGAGCGCGAGAGGCGCCGTGCGCGAGCAGCCGACGGCCCGTACCCGCACGCAGACGCCGCCGGTCATGGCCCGCGGTCATGACGAACCGCGTGCGGCTGCGCCCCGGAGCGAGCGTGCCGCGCCCCGCATGACGCAGCCCGATGCGGCGCGCGGCGGCGGTGGCCCGCCGAACGTACGCGCGCAGCAGACGCCGGCCCCGGCCGCCCCGCGCGCAGCAGCGCCCGCGACGCCGCAGGGCGGCGGCGCGCCGCAGGCCGCACCGCGTGGTGGCGGCGGACCGGGTGGTGGTGGCGGAGGCCCCGGTCAGGACAGGCGCTAACTAACAAAAAAAGCCCGGCCTTGGGCCGGGCTTTTTTGCCCGACGAGCTGCTCGCGGCCTGAGGGCTACCTCGCTAATCCGCCCCACGCGCTAAACTGGATATGACGGGTGAGCTCAGTTCAACCGCGAAGGAGTATCCGATGAAATCGCTTTTGCTGCTCACGGCGAGCGGTCCGCTGCTCATTCTCACATCGCACGAATCCTTGCGCGATCAGAAGCTCCTTGAAGTGCTCAAGCACAAAGGGGTCGGCAAGTTCGTCGCGTTTGAGGTTCCATTGTCGCTGGCCAAGGAGCGCTACGGCGGGCATTTTCAGGCCGTCGAGAGCAATCTGCACGAGACTGATGATTTGAGGATCCTCGACTTCAACGGCCAGCGGATCTTTCAGCTCTTCCGTTTCGATGAACTCGGTTCACCGATCCTGCAAGAACAGCGAGCGTAACTTGCTACGCCTTCTTCACGAACTCTGATTTCAGATTCATCGCGCCGATGCCATCGATCTTGCAGGCGATGTTGTGGCCGTCGGTCGCCTCGGTCAGGCGGATGTTCCTGACCTTGGTTCCGCCTTTGACGACCGACGACGATCCCTTGACCTTGAGATCCTTGATGACGATGACGCTGTCGCCATCGACCAGCAGATTGCCATTGATATCGCGGACGCCCGGCTCGGGCGAGGCCTCCACGGCTGCCGCCGCCTCGGCGCTCCATTCATGCGCGCATTCCGGGCAAACCCACAGGCCGCGATCCTGATAGGCATGCTCGGAATTGCATGCCGGGCATTTCATTGCATCGTCCATAATCGGTCTCGTTTCCATATTGGCGGGGCGCACCGTAGGGTCATGCCCGGGCAAATCAAGCGAAAAAGGGGACGTCGTCCGATGGCCGATGTCATCGGCTGACTGCCACGCAAGCACGAAGCAAACGCGTTGTTAAGAATTGGCTCGCGCTGATTTGCGCTGATACGATTCGTTCTTTGCGAACAAAATGGAGTCGGATGGAGAACAAAGCTGTGGTGGTGCTTGTCTCCCTGCTTCAGGTGCGTGTCGGCTGGCGTTATGATCATCCGACCGAGCAGGGCGCGAATTCATGGCGAAGAAAACGGACAAGCGGGTATCGCGGCATACGGTTCTCGTGATCGACGTCGGTGGTTCGCGCGTGAAGGTCATGACCAGCAGGGAGCGAACCAGGCGCGCGTTTGCGTCCGGTCCGGAGCTATCAGCGAAAGTGATGATAAGGAAGGTCAAGGCGCTGACGAAAGACTGGTCCTATGACGTCATCTCGGTCGGATATCCGGGGCCTGTGGCCAACAACCGGCCCTTGTCGGAGCCTCACAATCTCGGTCGGGGGTGGGCCGGTTTCAATTTCGAAAAGGCCTTCGGCCGCCCGACGAAGGTCGTCAACGATGCGCTGATGCAGGCGATCGGCAGCTACCAGGGCGGCCGCATGCTTTTCTTAGGGCTGGGAACGGGTCTTGGCTCCGCGATGATAGTCGATGGCATTCTGGAACCGATGGAGCTCGCTCACCTGCCGTACCGCAACGGCAAGACGTTCGAGCAATGCGTCGGCGCCGCAGCCCTCAAGCGCGTTGGCAGGAAGAAATGGCAACGCGCGGTCGATGAAGTCCTGAAGCGTCTGCTTGCTGCACTGGAGCCGGATTACATCATGCTGGGCGGCGGAAACGCCGACAAGATCGATAAGCTGCCGCGCAAGGTCCGCCTCGGCGCCAACACCAACGCGTTCGAGGGCGGATTTCGACTGTGGAAGAAGGGGGCCGTCAAACCGCGCGGCGCACGCCGATAGGGAAATGCGGTTCTGGCGGCGTCAGTGCATAGACGCGTTTCTCCGCTCCAAGCATGTATGGCGAGTTACTAGTTAGCGAGCGGGAACCGCCGCGAAATGGCCCCAACTGCCGAAATTTCGTGCTGTTCCGCGATCGCTGGTGTCGGAACATACTACCCCTGCCGCCCGTTCTAACTGGTGTAACAGCTCAATGTGTTCGACAGGAGTGGTCCATGCGAAATGTCATCCTTCCAATCGTCACCGCCTTGGCGCTTGGCGCAGCGACACCTGCCGTCGCCTTCGATTCCGGTGACCAGATCTCGATGGAGACCGCGCTCGACGTCGCCACCAGTCTCGGCGTCATGACGGTGTCCTATACCCAGTTCCAGGGCAATCAGTGGGAGATCAAAGGCCGCGACCGCGCGGGCCGCTGGATGGAAGTCTATGTCGACTCGCGAACCGGCGAGGTGCGCCACCTGAATCGCGGATGGTAGTCGCGTTCGTCATTCCGGCGTCAGCGAGTAGCCCGCATGAGCCGGTGCAAGTTGTGATTGGCCGATAGATCCGCCCTGGATGTCGCCGCGCTTATCGGGGCTGCTTGCTGACGATATCGCGTCCCGGACGCGGTGCAGATACTCTTCCGCACCGCAGGGCCCAGACACAAAATCGCGAAAACAACCCCATGCAAAGTAGCGAGCGCAGCCCGGATGAGCCAACGGGTCGCGCGAATGCGCGCCCTGCGACGAGCGCAACTGCGCTCGCACAGTGCGACGAGCGCAATTGCGCTCGCGCGGTGATGACAGGCTTCGCGAAATCCGGGGCGGGGTCAGAGTGATCCCGGATTGCGCTGCGCTCCATCCGGGCTACTTGCGGGATCCGTGCACGCGAGCACGAAGCAAACGCGTTGTTAAGAATTGGCTCGCGCTGGTTTGCGCTGATACGATTCGTTCTTTGAGAACAAAATAGAGTCGGACGTAGAACAAAGCTGGATGGCGGATTACGCCTTCCGCCTTCGCTCTTCGAGCTACGGCGGACAAGTCGGCTAACCAAAGTTACTGCGTCACAACGGCTTTATCTCCTCATCCTGAGGAGCTTGCGCAGCAAGCGTCTCGAAGGATGAGGCCAAGAAGCAGCACTGTGGCCTCATGGTTCTCCCGGCGATGCAACGCATCGTCCGGAGACGGCGCTTACGCGCCTCCTCACCATGAGGGATTAGTGACGCAGTAACACCAATCCGCCCCGCGCTTGCTTCCCCTTGACATGTTCCCGCTCCGCCGCCCGAATGGCGAATAGCGCATAAGCGCGGCGTCGCGGTGTCGCACCCGGCGTATCAAAAAACAGAGCGGGGAGGATTTGCGAATGCTTCGCCATGTCAGGAATTTCGCGCTTGCGGCGCTTGCGGCCGCAAGCCTGCTCAGCGCCGGAAACGCCCATGCCGCCTTCCCGGAGCGGCCGATCACGCTGATCGTGCCGTGGGCCGCCGGCGGCGGCACCGACGCGGTCGCGCGCCAGATCGCCCACATGCTGGAACGCGATCTCAAGCAGCCGGTGAACGTCGTGAACCGCACGGGCGGGTCGGGCGTGGTCGGCCACCAGGCGATCGCCACCGCCGCGCCTGACGGATACACGTTCGGTCTCATCACGCTCGAGATCAACCTGATGCACTGGGTGGGGCTCACCGATCTCACCTTCGAGAAGTATACGCCGATCGCGCTGGTCAACCAGGACCCCGCCGCGATTCACGTGAAGGCGGACTCGCCCCACAAGACCGTCAAGGAGCTGTTCGCGCATATCAAGGCGAACCCGAACAAGGTGGTGGCGTCGGGCACGGGGCAGGGCGGAAGCTGGCATGTCGCGCTCGCCGGCCTGATGCAGGCCGACGGCGTTTCGCCCGGCTCGATCCGTTGGGTGCCGTCCACCGGCGCCGCGACCGCGCTGACCGATCTGGCGGCCGGCGGCGTCGATTTCGTCGCGTGCTCGATGCCGGAAGCCGAGGCGCTGCTCAAGGCGGGGCGTATCCGCAGCCTCGTGTTCTTCTCGCCCAACCGCGCGCCGAATTTCCCTGACGTGCCGACCACCGGGGAGGCGACGGGTCACAAGTGGCACAAGGGCGTGTGGCGCGGCTTTGCGGCGCCCAAGGGCCTGCCGAAGGAGATTGCCGCGCAGTACGAGACCGCGATCAAGAAGATCTGGGACAGCGCGGAGTTCAAGGAGTTCATGAACAGGCGCGGCTTCGACATGATCTATCTGGATTCGGCCGGCTTCGCGGAGTTCATGAAGGCGGACAACGAGGACAACGGCAAGGCGCTGAAGTCGCTCGGACTGGCGAAGTAAGTGTATGAAGTGAGTAGGGTGGGTTAGCTCTACTGCGTCATGAGCCCCTCATGGTGAGGAGCGCGAAGCGCGTCTCGAACCATGAGGCCCGTCTGTGGCCTACATCCTTCGAGACGCCCGCTCCGCGGGCTCCTCAGGATGAGGGTTTAAACGACTGTGACGCAGTAGAGTTAGCCAACGGGTCGCGCGTATGCGCGCCCGATGATAAACTCCGCGTAACCCACCGACCCGATCGCGAGAGAGCTGCGCATTACGCTGCGCTAATCCGCCCTACGAATTCATCCGGGCTACTTGCTGCGCCGATCACATCGGAAGCGCAACCGGCAATCGCTTGCGGCTCATGCCGGGCGACTGAGGCGCTAACGCCGAATTAATCTGATCAGCCTATATTCTCAGGCAGTTCTAGTTGGGTGCCGTGTAAAGGAGCCGTCGCGAGGGACGATCCAGCGGCGGCTCCTTTTTTTGTTCACTCATTTGAGGACAATGCACGTGACCGAGACACCGGAAAAGCAGAGCCAAACCGAACAACCCGAATCCACGACACCCAGCAAGAAATCGAGCCGGAAATCGGTTTTGGGGCTGGCGGTGTTCGCTCTTGGAATAAACAGTGCTGCGGCCGTCTATACAATGACGCCTTCCGATTTTGCTCTGCCGAATGTCGGCGATTTCGCCCTGCCGTCTATCAGCAGTTTGGCCGAACTGCTTCCGCATCAGAAAGCTTCCGATCCAATATCGAATCCAGCTGTCGCCGCATTGAAGGATGTTCAGTCGGCCCAGCAGCAGCACGTTGCCGCCCTGCAAGAGAACACCTCCCTGTTGCAGCAGAACGCAGCGCTTCTTCAGCAGGATTCAATTGCGCTTGCTTCTCTAAGACAGAGCGTCGCGGATGAGCAGGTCGTCGTGAAGAAAATATCCGCTCAGATAACGAATGAACATGAAGACGTGAAGAAGATATCTGCTCAGATTTCCACGCTTATCGCGAAGGTCGACTCGCTGAAAAATGCAATGACCCCGGAAGTAACTTCGTCCATTTCAACAAGGCACGCGCGCAACCGGCTATCCCGCGTAATGCGCAAAAAGATGGCCCGGGAGTCCAAGCCTGTGGGACCCGTTTCGGTTGGAGGAGCAATCCTTGCTCCGGCTACCACGCCAGCCCCACAAGGCTAACGTTGCGCACGCGCCTGACGGCGTGACGTTCCTGGCGATGTTCAACCGGCCGAACCGGTTTTTCGACGGGACGAAGTTTTTTACGGCGGCGGGAGACGCGTCCTAAGGCGGCGCAAGGAAGCAAGCGGCTTGCGGCGGCGCGCCCGTCAGCCCTGCATGGGCGTGGGTTGAACAGGGGTGTGGGCTGACGTAAGCGTCCGCCATGAACCAGCCGACGAGCGGCGGCGATGCTCCAGCCCAGAAACCTGACACGAAACCGGCCCTGCTTGGGGTCGCGTGCGGCGCTGGCGCGGCGCTGTTCTGGGCGCTCGGCTTTGTCGCGACCCGGCACGGGCTGAAGGTCGGCTTCACGCCGCCGGACCTGCTGATGCACCGCTTCGTGTGGTCCGGGCTGGTGTTCCTGCCGCTCGTGCTTCGTGCCGGCATCGCCAATCTCAGCGGCATCGGATGGGGCCGCGGACTGGTGCTGATGGTGCTGGGCGGGCCTGTGATGTCGCTCATCAGCTATACCGGCTTCCTGTTTGTGCCGCTCGGCCATGGCAGCGTCATCCAGCCATCCAGCGCGACGCTCGGCGGCCTGCTGCTGGCCGCGGTGATCTTGCGCGAGCGGGTTCCGCCCTCGCGTGTGCTGGGGGCGGTCGTCATCATCGGCGGGCTTGCGGTGATCGGCGCCGAGTCGATCGGCCATATCGGCGCCGATGGCGTGCTGGGCGATTTGCTGTTCGTGATGACCGGATTGATGTTCGCCTTGTTCGGCACGCTGCTGCGCCATTGGCGCGTCTCCGCGTTCTCGGCCGCCACCGTCATCAGCGTGCTGTCGCTCGCGCTGCTGCCGCTCTATGCGACGATTAGTGGGTTCGCCCGCGTGGCGGCGCTGGGCTGGACTGAGAACGCGCTGCAGGCGCTGGCACAGGGAATCCTGGCTGGCCCCGCCGCGCTGTATCTGTTCGCATTCTCGATCCAGACCATCGGCGTCGCCCGCGCCGCGGTGTTTCCCGCGACCGTGCCGGCGCTGACGATCCTCGCCGGCTGGCTCCTGCTCGGCGAGCCCCCGACCGCGCTGCAGACGGCGGGACTGGTCACGGTGCTGTTCGGCTTCTATCTGGCGCAAAGGCAGCGGTAAGGCGGAAAACCCTTGAGCCTGAACGAGAGGAGGCCTCGCAGCGACAAAGGCTTATCGAGTTGGAGAAAGCATCCCAGCAAGTCCGAAAAGGAAATCGCTGCCATGGCGACCGAAATGACAAGGCTTCGGCTCTTTGCCGTCCTCGGGCCGCTTCTTGCCTGGCTGTATTGCATCGCGTTTCTCGCCGCCCGGACTGACGGGCCGATCTTCGAGGATGGGCGGTATTGGCTGCCGTCGTTCCTGGTTTGCTACGCGTTCTCGATTCTTCCCATGCTCTTTACGGCGTGGGTGGACCGCCGACTGTCAGACAGATGGTGGCGTTCACTCGCCTGTGGCTTGGCGGGCTTCGGAATCGCTTTCGTCCTGTACTACGGCCTCACGCACGAGGGCCCCTCGGCGGCCGAGCATGCGAAGACCTTCCAGCAGGACTGGTTCTATGTGGGACTTGTGTGGGGGTTGCCCGCCGTTGTCTGTTCGTGGGTGATGGGGCTGACGAACCCCAGGGAAAGCGTGGATGCCTGATAACGCATCACGGCAACCGCACTGTCACAGAAAATCATCGTGTCCCATTCCAGGGGCGCAGTCCAATCGGCAGATTAAGTGCACTGTCACCGTAATTCCCGCGCTCCCGGACCTATTTGAAGAAGTGGTAGATCCCATTCAGGCCGAGAAGGCCGGTGACAATCAGATAGACCGCCACTGCGACGCTGACGATGCGGGGCGCCATCAGCAGAAATACGCCCGCGGCCAAGGTGACGAGTGGCAGGAGGGGGCTGGCTGCATCGGGATGCATCCGGCGTTTATACCAGATTCGATGGCCCTTGCCCGTTCGTCAGTGACCTGCCCATGCGCCGGCGCCGACCGGCCGGGCTACTTACAACGACGTCGTGTCCCAGATGCGGTGCAGATACTCTTTCCCAGTACTCCGCAGGGCCCAGACACAAAACCGCGAAAACAACCCCATGCAAAGTAGAATAGGCCGGAGCTCGCAGCACTCATGCCGATTTCGTGCGGGGCACGAGACGGCCTGTCGTCACGGTCCAGCGACCAGGGCAAGTTAGCGAACCGTAACCGGCCGACTGGTCACTTGGAATGGCGGATTACGCCGGAGCCTGTCATCGGGCCGCGCATTTGCGCGGACCCGGTGGGCTAATCCGCCCCACGCTTGCTATCGGCAAGAATGCGTCTGGCCGTCGTAGCCCCGATAAGTTCCGGACGAGGGATTGTAGGTGCGGAAGCGTGTGCAGAGCATGACCAGGGTCGGCCCCCGCGGCTTGTGGGCTGCCCTGACCGGTTGCACCGGTTTACTGTGCTCTGTCCCTTCGCTGCGGCTAGCGATTTTTGATTGCTTGGCGACGGACGTCTGCTTCAAGGCGGGCTTCTCGCGCCCAACCGCTGGTTTTTCGCCTGCAGGAGCCGGCCTCTGCTCGACAACCGCAGGCTTCGCGTCCGGGACGGTCGGCTTCTGCTCGACGATGGCAGGTTTATCGTCCACGGCAGCCGACTTCTTCTCGACGGCCGCGGGCTTGTCCTGGGCGATTGCTGGTTTCGCCTCGGCGGGGGCCGGCTTCTGCTCGACGATGGCAGGCTTGTCGTCCGCGGCAGCCGACTTCTCCTCGACGGCCGCGGGCTTGTCCTGGGCGATTGCTGGTTTCGCCTCGGCGGGGGCCGGCTTCTGCTCGACGGTGGCAGGCTTGTCGTCCGCGGCAGCCGACTTCTCCTCGACGGCTGTGGGCTTGTCCTGGGCGATTGCTGGTTTCTCTTCCGCAGGCGCCGGCCTCTGCTCGACGGTATCAGCGGCAAGCGGTTTCTCTTCTGCCGCGGCCGCAGGCTTTTCCTGCGCGGGCACTGAGGCCTGCGCTGCGGCCGGGCTCGGATTGTCCGTGGCCGATGTCTGCGCGAGCGCTTGAACGCTTATCACCATAAACAAGACACAGCACAGCACGCCGGCGCGCTCGGCGACGGCGGTCGATAAAGCTGACAAACGCATGGATTGATACTCGGCTAATTGTCCCCACCAATGCTCCACACGCGTTTGCGGCAAGTCTGTGGACAGCGCGGCGCTTTCGCGACCGACGACGCACTTAAGACCGAGCGTGTGTGCTGGCTGCCACACCTGCCGTGTTGAGAGGTCTGGCGCCAAGACTGCGGAAAAGCGGTTTGGAGAGGGTGCAGTTTAAAAGGGTAGTTTGTATATATGCAATCAAAGAGGGCGCAGCCCGAATGAGCGCAGCGATCCTGGGGCGATGTTAGAGTTGTCCCAGATATCGCCTCGCTTATCTGGGCTACTCGCTTCCGGGACGTGCCGACCACCGGGGAGGCGACGGGTCACAAGTGGCACAAGGGCGTGTGGCGCGGCTTTGCGGCGCCCAAGGGCCTGCCGAAGGAGATTGCCGCGCAGTACGAGACCGCGATCAAGAAGATCTGGGACAGCGCGGAGTTCAAGGAGTTCATGAACAGGCGCGGCTTCGACATGATCTATCTGGATTCGGCTGGCTTCGCGGAGTTCATGAAGGCTGACAACGAGGACAACGGCAAGGCGCTGAAGTCGCTCGGGCTGGCGAAGTAAGTGTATGAAGCGACTAGGGTGGGTTAGCACTGACCTGATGCGGGAGAGCGGCGGATTACGCTGGGCTAATCCGCCCTACGAATTCATCCGGGCTACGCATGCTTTTTTTTGGGTTGTGGATAAGGGTTCACGTGAAACAATGTAAGCGGCTGATGTGGCAGCGATATTCGGATACGCATAATTTCGGGCCTGTGAATAGCCCGATCTAATTGCATTTGACTCTTGCGCTGAATCGGAAAGCCGCCGACAAACCTAAATCCCCCGGCGAATCAGCTCTCAAGATTTCAAAATGGAGAGCTGTGTCATGTCCGACCACCAACTGCGCTTTAAGGGCCCCGGCTTCGATTTCGATGCCAAGGGCTGGATGGCTATCGTCGCTGCCATCGTCATTGTTGCCCTGGTTGCTTCGCCGTGGCTGTGGCGTTAGCGGGTAGCCGCATGATCGAATGCGGAATGTGGTAGAACCGGTCCTATCGGCGAACTGGAATGAGCCACTATTTCCGGAGCAGAGCCCATGAACCAGCCAGTGCCCGTCAACCCGTCCGAACTTCGCTCGCGTCGAAAATGCCCTGGCAGCCAACGCAGTTCGACGGCATCGAGATGAAGATCCTCTATCAAGATGACGAGGGGCGCTCCACCATCCTGTTCAAGATGGCGCCCGGCGCAGTCGTGCCATTGCACGAACACACCGCGCTCGAACAGACCTCCATGCTGGAAGGCTCGCTGGAAGACGCCGAGGGACGCTGCGGCGCCGGCGACTTCGTGTGGCGGCCGGGCGGCAACATCCACGTCGCGCACTCGCCCAACGGCGCGATGTTCCTGGCGATATTCAACCGGCCGAACGTTTTTTGATGGGACGAAGTTCTTTACGGATGCGGGGGAAGGTAAGTACCCCTGTGGGAAGATTTCAACGATAGTAGCGCGCAAATACCGAAGCTGGCGTTAGCCCGGATGGGCGCGCGATCCGGGCGCGATGTTAGTCCCGGATGTCGCTTCGCTCATCCGGGCTACTTGCCAACCTCGGTCCGCTCCAGAGTGCTCGAACCATGTCCAGCCCGATACAGGCGTGCCATCTGAGCCGCGTTCTCCAATTTTAGCTTCCGGTAAGCTTTGGCGAACTTGTCTCTCCTCGTGCGATCAACCCACCGATAATTGACCGCCTTAAAAAGACGGACTTGGCAATCGTAAACGCTGGCAGCAATGTCTTTCTGCATCGCGCAATCGTCCCCAACGACCTCGTTAAACTCGATCATTTCAGAGGGAGCGCGGCAAACTCGGACATTATCCGGATTCTGGCGGAACAAGGCCCCCAGCCGCTCGTTCCCTTGCATTGTGAGTGCCATCACCCGGGAATCGAAGAGGTTCATGTGACCTACAAACCCACCCTGAAAGATCGGATCCGAAGTCGGTAATTTAATCGGCTGATAGAGCCATACGACTGGCTTAAATAGCGTCAATCTCGTGAGCGGATTGCTAATTTCCCGCGGATAGCGAAAATTTTCCAGCGCCAAACGACCGTCGTCCCTGCCTCCGATCTGCAGTAGCATCTTTTCCGGATAAGGAAATCCGCATCCCCGAGAACAGAAGAAATCAGCCGAGATGTTAACCAGCAAGATGTTGTTAATCCGTAGGCCGAAGCAACTAGGCATTTCGTTGAAGATGAGACTGTCGACGCCGAAGAGATTGATACCTTCGTTCCCGCTATCGAAAACGTAAACGGCGATCATCCGATCTTTCTGGCCGACGCGCGTATCGATGTGGAAATTAGGAGAAATCTTGATTGGATAATCTTCGATCATGCGCCTTACCAGCCATGCGCCGATACGAACCTTATCCAGCCAATCCAAGAGTTCAACGTAGGAAGCTACCGATAAAGACTCTCTTCGGATAAGGGCTTCTACGAATGGCTTAACTCTCGCTTCCAATGCGGCATATCTGTTGTTGCAAGCCTCGCATGCAGGTGCGACGAAGTTGGACCACGAATACGCGATGACCTTCTTGCCCCTTGCATAGTTCTGGCCGAACGCGACGACCCGTCTCGGATCTCCCGTCATTTCAAGTAACCAATACGGAACGACGTGCTCACGAGTTTTAACGGTTGGGTTGGCACCGCAAAAGACGCAAAACTTTTCGCCGGGTTTAGACACCCAGTTTCTCCTTGCTGTTTCCATAAGCCTCAGCTGGTAGCCTGGATGAGCGAAGCCATATCTGGGTCTTGCCAATGTGGTTC
This sequence comes from Bradyrhizobium sp. CSA112, assembly GCF_029051645.1. Classification (GTDB taxonomy): domain Bacteria; phylum Pseudomonadota; class Alphaproteobacteria; order Rhizobiales; family Xanthobacteraceae; genus Bradyrhizobium. Next base: position 1,100 of record NZ_JAACFS010000039.1, on the reverse strand, counting down.
CGGATGTTACTGCGCGCGCATCCAGGCTACTTGCTTCATTGCAGTAGTCCGCTCGAAGGCTAAGCGGGCGCTTGTCGTTCGACCATATCCCTGTACGCTTCGATCATGTTTTCGATATCTTTCCACTTATCGAAGATCGTAAGCAAGGCAGCAAGTGGATGCGAACCTTTGCGCTCTGATTTCGATATAGCCCAAAGCGCGTAGTCGAGCGTGATAACGCTGCCACCTACCTCGAATGCGTACGTTCGGTTTATGGGCGCGTGTTGGGGAAACTTCGTATTAGCGGCCTCGATTGCGGCCCTGACTTCTGGAGATTTGGCGCGAAATGCCGCATCGTTGGCCCTTGCTGCGGCTGCTTCCTGGTCCTTGGCGAAAGCCAAGGCGGCGTTCAGTTCCTTCTTCATCTGGGCGATTTCATCCTTAGACGATGCTTGCACCGGATTGGATGGGCCAAGGGAGCGCTTCAAAGTTTCAAATTGTGCCTTGTATGAAGCCTTCTTCCTAAAATCTCCGTAGTATTTACCCTGTAGGAACCGCGGCAGAGGTACGTCTTCTACCAATAGCGGCAACACGACAACGCGCCTCTCGTCTATCTCGCGATTGGAGGCAATCTCCAACTCTTTCTCCACCCACGCGCTTTTTATCGATGCTTGAGATAGTATTGCACAAACGAAATCTACCTGATCCAGACCAGAACGTATCTTTCCGATCAGAGAGTCGCCGATATTGATCTCGGCCTCATCAATCCAAACGGAGTGACCCGCATTTCGTAAGTCGGCGGCCAGCTTTCGCGCGAATGGTTTGTCGGCGTGCGAGTGACTCAAAAAGATATACGCCATGCTTTAGCCTGTTCCTCGAATTCGCTAGCGATTGATTTGACGCGTTTAAAGACTAGACCCACAAATAGTCGATCTACCATAATGAACTTTCCTCGATCGTGCCCGTCAAGGTTGTCACAGGACGCGAAGCAAGTGTAGATGGGGTAACGGGCCCGGTCTGCCCTCCAAGCAAGCCGCGCTTGCTACGGCGCTGTTGAATGCGCGCTTCGCGCGGCTTGCTTGGAAGGCGGGCGGTCGTCCCTCACATGGATGGTGTTACGG
>NZ_JAACFS010000003.1 GCF_029051645.1 Bradyrhizobium sp. CSA112 | reverse complement strand
GTCGAGCGCCGACCAGAATCTCGCCGAGATGGCGCAGCGGCTGGAAGCCGCCCTGCGCCGCCCTGCCGAGCCGGTAGCGCCGCCGGTTGCGCCGGAGACGCCGCCCGCCCGTACTTCCCGCAGCGAGCCCCCTGCTCCCGCAGCCGCCCCGCAAAAGAGCGGCTTCGAAAATCTCGAAGACGAGATGGCGTCATTGCTGGGCCGTCCGAAGAACCCTTCGTGAGGCCGGCGACTTCTCCGCGTAGAGTTTTACTTTTCTTAATCCTGACCGCCGCCGGATCGCTCGCCGATCCGGCGCTGGCGCAGGACATCAGCATCAATCTCGGCCAGGGCGGCGGCGGCGTTACCGAGCGCGCTATCCAGTTGATCGCGCTGTTGACGGTGCTGTCGATCGCGCCCTCGATCCTGATCATGATGACGTCGTTCACGCGGATCGTCGTCGTGCTGTCGCTGCTGCGTACCGCATTGGGCACCGCGACCGCCCCACCCAATTCCGTGATCATTGCGCTCGCGATGTTCCTGACCGCGTTCGTGATGGGCCCCGTCCTGCAGAGATCCTATGACGACGGCATCAAGCCTCTGGTCGCCAACCAGATCGGGGTCGAGGAAGCGCTGCAAAAGGCCTCGGTGCCGCTGCGCGGCTTCATGCAGAAAAATGTTCGCGAAAAGGATCTGAAGCTGTTCGTCGACCTCTCCGGCGAGCCGTCGCCGGCGACGCCGGAAGACCTGTCGCTGCGGATTCTGGTCCCGGCCTTCATGATCTCCGAACTGAAGCGCGCCTTCGAGATCGGTTTCCTGTTGTTCCTCCCCTTCCTGATCATCGATCTCGTGGTCGCATCCGTCCTGATGTCGATGGGTATGATGATGCTGCCCCCGGTCGTGGTGTCGCTGCCGTTCAAGTTGATCTTTTTCGTGCTGGTCGACGGCTGGTCGCTGGTGGCGGGAAGCCTGGTGCAGAGCTATGGCGGCAGCTAGGGGCCGGCCCTCCGGATTCCATCGCGAATAGGTCAATATTAGTTACGTATTTGCTGCGGAGTTTCCAAGGGAATTTAAGGTCAGATTAGTTCCTTCGTGCACAATGGATGCCAGGGAAACGATTTCCGCAGCAAAAGCATCACCGGGTCAAACGATGGCAGGGCAGCCGATCGGCGATATGGACGTAGAATACGCCACGACAATTGCCGACCGGGCTATTCGGTTAATGTCGCAGCAGTCCGTTCCTGCCACCCCCACCAATTTCGCCGTCTGGTTCGAATATTCGCTGGGCAACTCGCTGGCGCTGCGAAAGACCATCGATATTCTGATCGCGGGCAAGCGCAAGTTCGACCCGGCGATCAACCACGAACTCTACATTACCTATGTGGCGCCGCAGTCCGGGGGCGACTCGCTGGGTGACCTTCCCGATCAATTGAGCGGCCTGATCGCCACCGCCCAACAATTCCTCAACACCGCCGTCACCGATAACCAGACCCACATCAAGGCGCTCGGCGAAGTATCTTCGGAAGCCGCGGCCACCAGCGATCCCCGGACGATCATTGCGAAACTGGTTGACGAATTGTCAAAGGCGACGGCGCGGGCCGCAACGCTGGAGGCAAATTTCGCCGCCACCTCGGAGGAACTGGACAGCATCCGCGACTCGCTGAAGGCAGCCGAGCAACGCTCCAACACCGATGCGCTGACCGGGCTCGCCAACCGGCACTCGATGGATGAATTCCTCCGCCTCGCCCAGATCACGGCCATGGAAAAGGACGAGCCGCTCAGCGTTTTCCTGATCGACATCGATCACTTCAAGAAATTCAACGACGATTACGGCCATCAGGTCGGCGACCAGGTGCTTCGCCTGGTCGCAAAGGTCTTGCAAGAAGGTGTTCGTGAGGTGGATCTGGCAGCCCGTTACGGCGGCGAGGAATTGATCGCGGTGCTTCCGGGCGCCGATCTCGAGGCTTGTACGTCGGTCGCCGAACGCATTCGCCGTCGCATTGCAGAAGCGAAATTGACCCGCCGTGCAACCGGCAAGGAGATCGGCAGCATCACGGTTTCGATCGGGGTGGCGCAATTCCGTCTCGCCGAATCCGCGGACGCCATGATCGAGCGCTGCGACCGCGGGCTTTATCAAGCCAAGCGGCTCGGCCGCAACCGCACGGTGACGGAAACCGAACTCGAGCCCGAGGCCGGCGCGGCCTAGAGCTTCATCGGTTCTGATTGAATCAGAACCGCGCCTTCATCCCTTTGTCATTTGCGGAATTGCCCGAATTCGCGGGGGAGAAAAAGCCGCAATCCCGCCCCGGCGTGGAACAAAAGCCGCAATCTCGGCTTATCGCAGATACCCTACAGCCGGGAGTATTTCATGAAAATCGCAGGGATGATTATGGCTGCCACCGCGGCCCTCAGCATCGCCGGGACGTCGGCTCTTGCCCAGCAAAAGACTGGACTGGTGACCAGAATAGATCGGATCAGCGGCACTATCTCCATCAAGGATATGCCTGATGGCACCACTGGCGCGAACACCGGCGCCGCGACCGAGGAATTCAAGATCCAGGATGGCGCGCGGCTGAACGCCTTGCACGCTGGCGACAGGGTTACCTTCGACGTGAGCGACACGGCGGGGACCAAGACCATTACGAAGATCGACAGGGCGGAGGCGGTCACGAAGATCGACAAGAAGAACGACAAGAAGTGAGACATTGCCGAGCGCCATCCGCCCAGTGATGTCTCGCCTCGATTGTAGAAAAGGCGAGGCCCGGAATGCCGCCGGAGTCCGGGCCTCTAATCGGAACTGCCCCAATCCGAAACAACGGGCCGCTCGGGCCAGAATCACTCCAGGCTAGCGCGGCGGCGACCGCTCGAGCGAAGCGCGAATTTCAGCGGCCGCCTCGTCGCAATACTCGTTCAACTTCTGGAATCGTTGCTGCAGCGCCCTGAGTTTTACGGCGCGTTTCGCCGGCCCTTCCCGGTCAATATTGAATCTATCGGCGGGCGACGGACGGGACTCCGCGGCCGCGAGCGCCGCTCGCATCGATGTGTCGTGACCGTTGGTGGAAGACATTTCTGCACGCCTCACAAATTGGAATTCGGCCGGATTCGATCCGGTGGAATTTCCGTGTGGTCATGCGCTGGCCTTGTGAGTTTGCACCGTACAGTGTGTTGCTTGGATGCCCGGACAGGGTCGATTTAGTGGCAAAAAAGGATGCTTGCGGCGAATGAGCGGCACGACCTCGTAGTCTTACGGACTTTCTGTCCACGATTAGGATGCAATCGGCAACCACCATTGCCAAATTGAGTCGTTTGTTGCTTCAGCGATAGTTCGATATGCCCGTCCAGCCTTCAGAAACCGCTCTGCCGCCGCGCTGCGAGATCTGCGGCGCAGGTACGGCCCAGATCGGAAAGCTGCCCCGGATCGGACTGCGCCCGCTTATCTACGTTTACAAGTGCGACGCCTGCAACCAGATCACTTCGATCGAGCCCGATCGGCACGACAGCCCCACCATTAGCCCCACTGTCACCCCGCCGATGCCGAAGTCGCGCACCAAGAAGCCCCCGCACAGAACTCCCCGGCGACAGCCGCACTGATCGCCAGTCACGGGATCGCGGTTTCAGAGCGCGCCTTTTGCGCGTGCTAAAACGCCGCGATTGCGGCTGAACCGGGTTTCATCTCGGGAATGCCGCATGTATAGCTTCGACCAAACTCCGCATTAAGAAGAGGCAGGGGCATGTCCGAGGGCTTCATCGACGAACTGCGCGGCTCACTCGACAAGGGCGCAGTACTGTCAGGCGGTGACATCGACGCGCGCTATTATCATGATCTCGCCGGCAATCCGGTGCCGAAACCCCGCGCCGTCGTCCGCCCGCGAACGACGGCGGATGTCTCCCGCCTGCTGCGGCTCTGTCACCGCGAAAGTGTCCCCGTTACGACGCAAGGCGGCATGACCGGGCTGGTCCGCGGCGCGCTGCCGAATGCGAACGAAATCGTGTTGTCGATGGAGCGGATGAACAGCGTTGAAGAGGTTGACGCCTCGGCCGGCGTCGCCATCGTACAGGCCGGCACGCCGCTGCAAAAGCTCCAGGAGCGGGTCGAGCAGGACGGCCTGATGTTTCCGCTCGACCTCGGCGCGCGCGGCAGTCGCACCATCGGCGGCAACATCTCGACCAATGCCGGCGGCAACCGCGTCATCCGCTACGGCATGACGCGTGACCTGATCCTCGGCCTCGAAGTCGTCACCGCCGACGGCACCGTGCTCAAAGGCCTGCGCAAATACATCAAGAACAACACCGGCATCGATCTGAAGCAGCTTTTCATCGGCAGCGAGGGCATCCTCGGCGTGGTAACGCGCGCTGCGCTACGCGTCTTTCCCGCACCGGCGGAGCGGCAGGTGGCGCTGTGCGCGTTGCCCTCGTTCGGGCAGGTCACGACATTCCTGAGGATGGCGCGGGAAAGTCTCGGCGGCGAACTGACCGCATTCGAAGTGATGTGGAATGCCTATTACCGCCTCACGGTCGAGCGCGTGAAGGGCGTGACCGGGCCGCTGCCGACCCATCACCCATTCTACGTTCTGCTGGAGGCTTCCGGCAGCGAGCCTGCGCGTATCCATGCAGATCTCGAGAAACTGCTCGAGACGGCAATGGGCGATAACCTGATCCTCGACGCCACGCTCTCGACCTCCAATGCATCCGCCGCCGCGATCTGGCGCATCCGCGATTCCAGCGTCGAGCTGGGCCGCACCTTTCCTTACACCGCCCGCGTCGGCTTCGATGTCAGCCTCGCCATCGGCCGGATGGAGGAATATGCCGACACGATCGGATCGCGGGTCAGAGCCATTGATCCCAAAGCGTTTGCGATCGTGTTCGGGCATGCCGGCGATGGCAATTTGCACGTCAACGTGCATCACGACCACACGCCCGACAAGCACGATGAATTCGAGAGGCTCGTTTACGACATCACGGGCGAATTCGGCGGCTCGATCTCGGCCGAACACGGCATCGGCATCCTCAAGCGGCCCTACCTGAAAATGAGCCGCACCGAAGAGGAAATCGAAACCATGCGCACGCTCAAGCGCGCGCTCGATCCGAAGAACATTTTGAACCCGGGACGAATTTTTACGGTGTGAAGACGTTTAGAGCAGTCAAGCCCTGCCGGACGCTCGCAACTGCCCCTCACTCCTGGAAATTATACTGCTTGGAGAGGTGGTCACCGATCTGGACCAGCATGGCGACACATTCGGGATAGCCGGGCTTGGCGATGGTGGCGTCATCAGCCTGGGCACGGAATTCCCAGCTATCTCCATCGCGAAGCACGGATATGACGATGCCGTCGGGGCAATCGGCGTGAACCTTCAATTCGGCCCGTGCCATCGCGATCAGTTCGGCTTCCGTCTTGGCTGGCTTGCTCATGTAACGGCTTCCCCCCGGCTATAAGTTTCCCCGCAGGTTGCCGTCTCGAGCGGCCTCTGTCGAGGGCTAACGGAACGCCGCGCCATCTCGTCGCGCACGACCCATAGGGCCGCTGCTTTTTGCGACCCTGGTCGAGGTGACGAAGGGCCGATCCGTCAGCGCGCGCCACCCAATCTATTTCAGCGAGCGCTCCAGCGGCGGAACTTGACTCCATTTTTTGTAGTATGTACTATATTTTTTGTATCATGTAGAATTGGGAGGGTATCGATGACGACGATCGCATCCGACACCAGCTACGCGAGCGCCCGTCATTTCTGGCTTGGCATGGCGGCCTACATCGTCCCCACCTTCCCCGTCGCGTTTGTCTGGCATCTCGTCCTGTTCGAGCAACGCTATCACGCGCTCGGCATCTACCGTGCCGATCCCATCATTCCGTTCGGATTGGCCTCGATGATCATTCAGGCCGGCATTTTCTCGTGGGTTTTTCCCCGCCTGTTTCCGCGGGATCGCAATTCCATCCTCAAAAGCGGGCTGTTGTTTGGGTTGGCGGCGGGCCTGTTGTCCTGGTCGTTCACGACGCTCGCAGTCGCTGCAAAGCATCCGATGTCGTCGATCACGGATTACGTTGTCCTCGAATCCGCCTTCACGCTTGTGCAGTTCCTGATCGTGGGCCCCTTGATGGCCCTCGCCCATCGAACCTCGGGGATCGACCGAACAATGGTCTCATGAGCAAACTCCACTATCCGCAATTCTGCGCGCTCGCCCGCGCAGCCGAACTCATCGGCGAGCGGTGGACATTGCTGATCATCCGGGAGCTGTTGCTGGGACCGAAGCGTTTCGGCGATCTGCTGGATCACCTCGATGGAATGAGCCCCACTTTGCTCGCCTCGCGCCTGACCGAGTTGATCAACAGCAACATCGTTCGCAGGATCACATTGCCCAGGCCGGTCAACGCGCAGCTCTATGAACTGACCGAGATCGGCCGCGAGATCCAGCCGGCGATCCGGGAATTGATCCGCTGGGGCGGCCGCTTCCTGTTTCCGCCCGTTCCGGGCGACGCGTTCGAGCCGGATTGGGTGCTGCTGGGTCTCGATGCCATCGCCAAGCGCACGCCCGTGCCAGAGGTAAACATCGGTCTCGTCGTCAGCCACGGAAGCAAATCGGCGCCTTTCACAATCGCCGGAGGCCTGGCTGGAACGACGATCCGGAGGGGCCTGGCGCCCTGCAAGGGATCGCTGGAAGCCCCGTTCGACGCGGTACTTCAGATCATCGGCAAGAGTGTATCGCTCGAAGAAGCGGTGGCATCGCAGCGTGCGAAAGTCCAGGGATCGACCACGCTGGTTCGCAAGCTGCCGCAACTGTTCGACCTGGCCGAACGCCGGCGGGCATCGGCGGAATAACAAGATGAAAGTGAAGCCATCACAACGGCATGGAGGCAGTCATGAAGAAATTCGTTTTGCTGCATTACGGGTTTGAGAAACCCACCCCGGATATCATGGCGGCTTGGGGCAAATGGTTCGAGACGTTCAAAGACAATATCGTCGACAATACCGGCCCATTCATCGGCGGCCGCGAAATCTCGAAAGCAGGCAGCAAGGAATTGCCGTTAGGACGTGATTCGATTACCGGGTTCACCATCGTGCGCGCGGGCAGCCTGGATGACGCTGAGAAGATGGCGCAAGGCAACCCCTACATATCGAGCATCAGGATCTACGAAGTGATGTCGCGATAGCGTTGCAGCTTTTCAGCCCATCTGGTGGTGGGCCGCCGGTTCATTCGACGGCCCTGATGTGCTCCGTGAGGGAGCGCCTTTGATGTGCTTGGTGAAAATACGGACGACCTGACCTTTAACGACCGGCCCGCGGTCAAAGAGGTCCGAAGCGATCTCCTCCACGGCGTCCCGCAGAGCCACGAATTGCGCCTGCCTCGCGATGCTCTCGGTGCCCCTGACACCTCCGAGCTCATCCATAGCGGCATCGCTGATCTGGCATTCGACCGTCTCGCCGTCGTTTAGCATGGTGAACTTGAACGCGAGGCGTTCGTTGTCGTGTCCAACAATTCGGTCCCGGGTCAACGGCATCAGGAAGCGGCTCAAGAAGACGGAAGAGAGATGCTGGGTCTCTAATGCGCCAACTCGTCAAAAGTTGGCCGAACCTGCGGCCGAATCCGCTACTTGGCCTGCTTCTTCAGTTCGATCCGCCTGATGCCCGATATCGCGGGCAAGGCGCCGGTGTGGACCGGCTCGGCCCCGGAAATTTCCGGCGACAGTGGCGCGCGGGCGGTGGCGTCCGGGAAGCGGATCTTCATTTCGCGGATGAAGCCGTCGAGCGTATCGACGCTGGCGGCCATCTTGGCGATCAGGGCGAATTCGGCGCTGTTCGAGGCGGCCGGCTTGCTCGCGGTCTCGAACGCGAACCGGTCGGCCTCGCCGGTCATCAGGGGCGCGTATTTCTCGCGGAAACGGGCCAGGCCGATCGCGTCCCCGGCCAGCGCATAGCCGACCACGGCACGGATCACGTCACTCTTCTCGGCGGCGTTCAGCGGTTTGAAATCCCGCCAGCGGTCGGCGTAGTACAGTTCGATCTGTTCGGATGCCTCCCGCCACTGCCGCGACGCCCAATAGATGTCGGAGCGCAGCCGGATCGCTTCGCGGCCGGTGATGTTGGAGATGATATCGAGCGCGAGGTCGTGGCGACCGATGTCGCTCTGCGCGCGGGCCTCCAGCAGCAGCCGCTGCTGCCGCAGTTCGCCGGAGAGATCGGCGATCCGCGTCAAGCGCAGCGCCATGATCGCCCGGTCGGGCTTGCGGTTGGTCAGGTAGACCATAGCAAGGCGCGCCGCCACCTGCGCGCGCGCGGCTCCCTCCAGCCGCTTGTCGACCTGGTACTGCAGCAGTTCTGCGGCCTGGTCGAGCAGGTCGACCGCGGCCAGCCGATCGGCGAGACGCCGGATCATCTCGTCGCCGCGCCGACCGATCGGCGTCAATTCGCGATACTCGTAGAACATGGCCAGCGCGTCGACCGGCTTCATGTCGTCGCCCTTCGAGCCGAGATAGAGCTCCGCGAACAACGCGGACGCCGCGTCCTGGCCCTGCCGCGACGGTTCGGAGTTCGGCTGCAGCTTCGTTGCGGTCTTGGCGGCGGCCAGCGAGTCGGCATAGCGACCGCTTTCGGCGTAGATATGGACGAGTTTGTTCAACGTTCTCAACTCGATCGCGTCGCCGCGCCAGGTGACTGACAACGTCTCCAGTTCGCGGAGCAACTCGGCCTGGGCGAGTTCGCCGCGCTTGTGCCGCAGCAGGACCTCCAGCAGCGTCGCCTCCGCCGATGCCTGCCGGTCGCGAGACTGTGCCGCGAATTTGTAGGCGTCGAGCGCGTCCTTGTCGTGTCCCAGCGCCTCGGCGAGGCGCCCGCGCAGCACCGCGATCTCGGGCTTCATCTCGCCCGGAATGCCGATCACCTCGAGTTCGCTGCGCCGCCGCGAGGCACCGGCATAATCCTTCACCTCGAGCGAGGCCCGCATCGCATCCGCGGTGACGATGCGCTGCAGTTCAAGTGGCAGAGCGGCGATCGAGAATTCGGCATTCTTGAACTTTTCACGCGCGTCCGCCCATTTTTCCTGACGGGCGAACGCGAACCCTTTCCACAATTGGGAATCGTAGCCGTTGCCGACCGCCGGATTGGCAAGGTCCTTGAGCGCCCGCTCGGGATGGCCGATCAGGATGCTGGCGACCGCATGCACCATCAACACGCTGGCCTCTTCGCTCCCCTCGTTGGTCTCAGAGAGGATGAGGTTGGTCACCCCTCTCGCCTCCTGATACATCCCGCGCGACATGTAGAAATTGGCAAGCTCGAGGCGGGCTTGCATCTTTTGCCCGGGCGCCGCGGCGGCCGCAGCCTTGATCAGCACATCCAGCCGCGGGAGGAATTTTTCTTCCCGGTTCTTGCGCCATTCGTTGGCGTCGAACAGTGGCCTCACCGCCGCGGTGGCGCGTTCGGCCGCGACATCGGCCGATGACAGCGTCAATCCGCCGGGCCGGCCGAGCACTACCTTGTCAGCGCCGACCTCGGCGTTGATGTCGTCGGAGTTCGGATGCACCACCACGCCATGCACGGATTCCAGCAGCGACAGCTCGACGAAATCCTGCCGCTTGATGAGGCCGCGAGTCGGCGGCGGCGCGGTGACGACTAATAGCGTATCGCCGGCGTCGGGATCGACCAGCCGGTGCATCACGCCGAGATTGGCCAGCGGCACGGTGACACTGGCGAGCGCGGGATCGGTAATGTTCCGCAGCACCATCAGCGGCAGCGGCGGCGTCTGGCCGCGGTCCGCGAAGGTCAGCGTCCATTCGGCGCCGTTGGCACGGCCTTCGCTTTCGAGCGAAGGGATCTGCGGCCGGTTGAGACGGATGCGGACGGCCTGGCCCTTCTCCAGCGGCAGCCGGCTGATATCGCCGATGATGGCGCCGCCCTTGGCGCGGAACGGTTCGATATCGATTGGTTTGGTCTGGTCGAACACCAGCCACACCGTATCGGCGCGGCGGAACAGCGCAGCCGGGGTCGGCGCGGCAAAGGAGAACGTCACGCGCAGGCCGTCGCTGTCACGCCTCGCCTCGACAGTGGCTGCTTTGTCCCTGGCGCCGCTTTCGGGCGGCGGACCGGAGGCCGCCGGCGCCGCCTTCTTCGACGGCTCCGCTGCAGGTGGAGCCTCTTTGGATGTCACCGGCTTCGCAGTCTCCGCAGCGACAGCCTGGATCTGCTCGACGGGCTGGTCCGCTTTCGCAGCTTCCGCCGGAGGCGATGATTTCTCCGGCACCGCCGCCATCTTCTCGGGCGCAGCGGTCGCGTTGTCATGGGCCGGCGGCGCCTTGTCGGCGGCAGGCGTTGCGCCTGCAGCTACCGCCGGCGTTTCGGCCATCTGCGCGGGCTTGATCTCGATCCTGGCCTGTTCGGCAATCATCTCCGAGGTGACGGGCGTAATTTCCGCCGGCTGCAGCGGCGCCGATTCCTTCGAGGCCTTGTCGCGCGAAAGCCGCGAGGCAGGCCCCGGCTTGGCCGGTACGACCGGTTTGGCCGCGGCATGCGGCTCGGCCAACACGGGCTTTTCCGCCTGCTGGAAGGCGACATCGATCACATAGTTCTTTTCCTCGCGGAAGGAATGCACGTCGACCTCGCCGATCAGCACGATGTCGACTGCGGAGGAGTCGACGTCGGCCCGCTGACTAATCGAGGCGATGTTCGGCGGCGCCGCCACCTTCGCATCCGCCAGGTCGAAATTGAGTACGCTGTTGAACTGCAGCGTCAGCTTCTGTTCGTTCAGCACCGACGACACGTTGACGCCGTCGGGCATCTCGAACACGAAGCGGACGAAGGTCGGCTGCACCGAGGCGCGGACCCGCACCGGCGGCCTCTTCTTCGCGGCTGCCACCGCCATCTGCGCGCGCAACGCCCGCTCGGCGGCGCGTGCCCGCTCCGCCAGTTCGCGCACGACCGCGGCAGGAAGCGCGGGCGGCGGACCGGTCCAGCTATCGGGCAGGAAGTCGACGAAAATCCGCTCCCCCGCCGTCATGGTGTTGACGGTTGCCCGCCGCGCCAGCGACAGGCGGATCGCCATGCCGTCGGGATCGCGCCGCGCCGAGCCGACATAGTCGGGAACGGCGTCCGACAATTTGTCGACGGGAATAGCCACCGGGCGCTTGAAGTGGATGATGATGATCGAACCCGCGGTCGAAACGTCTGACTCGACGTCCTCGGCCAGCTTCAGCACCAGCCGCGCGAAGCCGCCTCCGGCCGTAAAGGTCGCCTCCCCCCGGACCGGATCTTCGGCACGGCAGGGTTGCGAGAACGTCAGGGCAGCGAATAGCAAAGCAAGAGCAAGAGGTTGGCAGCAATTGTGAAGGCAACGCTTCGCCGTCCGCGCCAATGCGCGGCCCGGCGACCCAATTTCAGCGGCAGCCCTTCGCCCCATCCAAAAAATCTCGTGCCTCAATGAATTCAGCGGCGAAGCGCTCTCGCCCCCGCGTTGGAATCTTGGATTGGCCGGCTTAAGGCTTTGTTAACGTCAACTTATTGATTTCGTTGAAGGGGCAGATGGACGCCCCGCTAGAGCGCAGGATGGGTCGGAATTCGGCCTCTTCTTGCGATCATCCGCAGACGCCGCCGGCTCGCGGCTTCGGCAATCGCCAGAGCCGCGCTCGCGCCACGATCATCATCTTTAATCTCGCGAGGGATGGAACCAACATCAGCCATCCCGTCTTAGGGAAATGATAGACCCGGGACGCAGGGCCGGCAGTCAAACAACCAACGCTCCCGGGTCGCCAAACCTGCCTCAGGCAGCCAATTCGGAGTGCGTGAAATGGCAACCCAGATCGTGATGGATCGTACAGGCGACACCCGGCATACATTCGACGTCCATGATCGCGCGGAGGTCGAAAAGGCCGAGCGGCGTTTCAAGGAGTTAACCGGCGCAGGCTTTACAGCAGCGGTTCGGTCGGGGCCCGGCGAGCAACGGGTTATCCGCTCCTTTGACCCGACGGCGGAGGAAACGCTGTTTTATCCGCGGCTTGTTGGTGGCTGACAGCGGTGACCCAGCAGATCATCCTGGCGCTAAGCTCGTTTATCCTGGCTTTGCTTGGCACGGTGCTGCTTTCGGCGCTTTCGCTGGTAGTGGCGCGATCTGGTTCCTGCAGCAAATCGTTCCGCTTCGAAACTGAGGCGCGAGCCCTCTCGCTCTTGAAGGGTTGGCTCTCGCCGAAGCAGCGCGCCTGCTACGAGCGATTCCGATATTTCGACGTCATCGGCAGCGACACCGGGACACGCTATCGGATACACCACGGCACGCAAACGAACATCGAGGAACTCAACTGCACGGGCCACCATGTCTGCAAATGGTGCTTTGTTCCGGATGGCGACCTCGTCGCAGGCGATGTGATGCTGGCGCAGAAGATCGCCCTCGAAACTAACGAGCGCGGCGCGCTTGCCGTGGCCCACCGCTCGTTCGTTTCGTCGGGGTCGCGCAGGTTCTGACCGGGCGGCGCCAATGCGCTTGTTGCCGGACCGCCGGCATCAGGCGTCAATTGGGTTTTTGCTGCAGGATCTTGCCTTCGATTTTCGGCAGTTCGGCAACGGGTGCGGATCTGTCGGTGCCGGCGCGGCGGGCCAGTTCGACCGTCAGCCGTTCGGCCGCTTCCGGCTGCATCAAGCCCAGGATATCCGACATCTTGCGCGGCGCGATCTGGGAGGCGATTTCGTAGAGCACGGACATTTCCAGCCGGTCGAACACCTTGGCGGCGTCCTTCGGCTTCATGCCCTCGTACATCGTGATGATGCCCTTGAAGCGGGCGGCGTCCTGTTCGGCCTTTTGCCCCGCCGCGGTCGAGATCTTTGCCTCGGTCGCCTTCATTTCCTCGACGCGGCCCTCGATGCGCTTCTCGGCTGACTTCAAAAGGCTTTCGCGAATTTCGATTTCTCGCGCGCGTTGCTCCAGTTCCTGGCGCCGCGCCTGCAGCCGTTCCAGAATGGCGCGCTCCGACGGCGACACCGATTGCGGGTTCTGGTCGGGAAACACCACGACGCCGTCGGGCTTCGGCGCCTCGGTAGCAGGCGCAGCCGGCTTCGGCGCCTCTTCCTTCTTGACCGAGCCGGTGATGTCGGCGGGATCGGCCTGCGCCCTGCCGGGATAACCCAGATTGTCCTGCGCCCAGGAACGCTTGGCCGGCGCGCTGACCTGATAATCGAACACGTATCCGCCGTCGATCAGGAGGCCCGCGACCTTCAGCACAGCAAGGCCAAAGATCGCGACCAGCACGACCGGAATGACGCGGATGTCGCGAAACGATTTCATGCGGCGAGGCCACTGGCCCTTCTGCGTTCGGAGAATGCCTCAGCCGCGGCGGCAACCGCCTTGGCGGATGAGATCTTGGGCGCTGCGGGTTCGGCCTCCTGGGAAGGCCGCGCCGCGATCGCGATCTTGGACAGACGACGAATGACGCCATCGCCTTCAGCCAGCATGTTCTTCAGATGCCCCGCCATCTGCGTCGCCGCCGTGAGCTGGCTGCCGAGATTCTCATTGACGTCGCGCACGGTGTGCTTGAGGCCGCCGATCGCCCGCTCGGCGATTTCGGTCGCGGTGATCAGTTCCGCGATGGTGGCTTTCAGCGAATGCTCGTCCGCCTTCAGCCGCTTCAACCGCTTGTTGAGCAGCATGCAATAGCCGATCGTGAGCATCAGCAGCATCGCGACCAGACTCTCGATTACAATGCCAAGGGAATGACTCATTGTGCCTCCATCAACTTGGTTTGTTCGTCGGCCTTCTCGAACATCGCGAAGGTGGTATTGGGTTTGCGCAACTGCTTGGTAACGCGGATGGCGACGCGGTCGCCGACCCGGCCCATCCGCCCTTCGGTCAGCGTGACGTTGCCGCAGCGGACCGACACCAGCGCGTCGGGACGCATCTCCAGCGGCAGGGTGTCGCCGACCTTCAGCTTCATCAGATGCTTGAGCGGAATGTCGGCTTCATACAGCACGGCATCGACCGATATCTCGGCCTGCGCCACTTCGGTCGCGAAATGTCCTTCCCAGATCGGATCGCGGCCGAACTTTTCGCCCATGAACATCTGCAGCAGAACCGGACGGATCGGCTCGATGGTCGCGTAAGGCAGCAGCAATTCGATATTGCCGCCGCGGTCTTCCATGTCGATGCGCAGCCGCACCAGGATCGCGGCGTTGGCGGGCCTCGATATCGCGGCGAAGCGCGGGTTGGTTTCCAGCCGGTCGATCGAGAACGTCACCGGCGACAGCGGCCGGAACGCCTGCTCGGCGTCGGCCAGCACTACCTCGACCAGCCGCTTGACCAGGTTGGTTTCGATCGTGGTGTAGGGCCGCCCCTCGATCCGCAACGAGGTCTGGCCGCGGCGGCCGCCGAGCAGCACGTCGATGATCGAATAGATCAGGCTGGAATCAACCGTCGCAAGACCGAAATTCTCCCACTCCTCGGCCTTGAACACGCTGAGCACCGCCGGCAAGGGAATTGAATTCATGTAGTCGCCGAAGCGGACCGAGGTGATGCGGTCGAGCGAGACTTCGACGTTGTCCGAGGTGAAGTTGCGCAGGCTCGTGGTCATCAGCCGCACCAGGCGGTCGAACACGATTTCGAGCATCGGCAGACGCTCATAGGACACCATCGCGGAATCGATGATGGCGCGAATGCCGGAATGGTCGTCGAGGTTGACGTCGCCGACGGTGAAGCCGAGCAGATTGTCGATTTCTTCCTGCGACAGAACCCGTTCGCCGGAATTCTTGTTGCCGAACTCGCGGCCGCCATCCTCGACCATGGCCGCCCATTGCAGCGCCATGCTCTCGGAGAGTTCATTGGCGGCAGCTTCTTCCGCGGCCGCTGCGGGATCCTCGGAATCCAGGGAGGCTTCCCATTGCGCAGCAATGGCGTCCTGGTCCATCTGGTCTTGGTTGCCGGCCATGATGCTAGATCCGTCCCATCACTGCACGACGATTTCCTTGAACAGCACGGCGCTCACCTGCTGCGGCGCCACCGCGGTGTTGACCCGCTTGGTCAGCTCTTCCTTGAGGCGAAACAGCCCGGCCGAGCCATTGATGTCGGAGGGACGCAATTCGCGCAGGTAGGTCTGGAACAGGTCGGTGACACGCGGCAGGTTCGGCTTGATGCCCTCGACGTGCTTCTCGTCCTTGATCTCGAGCACGACCTTGACGCGGAGATATTGCACCCGCTCGCCGGGGGCGCCGACCAGATTGACCATCATGTCGGGCACTTCGACGAAGGACGGCGGCTTCGGCGGCGGCGCTTCGGCGTGCTTCTCTTCGCCATGGCCGCGCAGCAGGAAGAACCAGCCGGCGCCGGCGCCGAGGATGGCGACGAACCCCGCCACGGCAATGATCAGCTTAAGCTTGCCCTTTTTCGACGATGCGGCTTCTGCGCCGTCTGCGCCTTCCGCCTGCTCGTTGTCAGCCATTGCCCCGCCCGCTTCGATTCCGAAAAACGAACGCGGTTGCCACCAGCCTGGGTAACGAAGCCCCCACAACGCGAAACAAAAGCCGCCAGCGCACACGCGCTCTCTACACCTGCAACGCTAGGGTAATAATGGTTAACGGAACCTTTCCATTAGCGCCCAAGTAGGAAAAATCTGCCGGGCAAACATGGTCAACAAGACCTTTCTGCCGCCCGCCCCGCGCCCCGAAAAACGCCCAACCCCTTAGAAAATCGCCACTTCCCGACTTGGCACAGCTTTCGCTGAGTAACCGGCGTGACCTGCCGGCTTGGGAGAGCCCAAAGGTTTACGACGGATCCGGACCGCGGGCTTGGGAGAGCCTGCTTCGGATCGATCAAGGGGAGAACCACCGATGGAGAATATGCTTCTCGTCGGACTTTCACGGCAAATGACGCTGGAACGGCAGTTGGATGTCGTCGCCAACAACGTCGCCAACATCAACACGACCGGCTTCAAGGCCGACCGGTCGCTGTTCGAGGAATATCTGCGCTCGCCGGCGCATGAAGACAATTTCGTGCGCGCCGACCGCCGCGTCTCCTTCGTGCAGGACCGCGCCACCTTCCACGATTTCTCGGCCGGCCCGTCCGAGCAGACCAAGAACCCGCTCGACGTCGCGATCGACGGCGGCGCGTTCCTGGTGGTGCAGACGCCGGCCGGCGAACGCTACACCCGCGACGGCGGCCTGCAGATCAACAACCAGGGACAGCTCGTGACCGCGAGCGGCGATCCGGTGCTGGGTACCTCCGGCCCGATCGTGTTCCAGCCGACCGACAAGGAAATCAGCATTGCCGCCGACGGCAACGTCACCGTGCTCGAGGGCACCGGCCGCACCGATTCGGTTCGCGGCAAGCTGCGACTGGTCAATTTTGCCGACGCGCAGAAGCTCGTGAAGGAAGGCAGCAACCTCTATTCCGCCGGCCAGGGCGTCGCCGCGCAGCCCGATACCACCTCGCGCGTGCGCCAGGGTTACATCGAGAAGTCGAACGTCAATTCCGTCCACGAAATGAGCCGCATGATCGAGATCACGCGCACCTACACGCAGATCTCGGCGATGCTGCAACAGCAGCACGACCTGCACCGAACCGCAGTCGAAAAACTCGCCGACGTTCCGGCATAACGCTTAAGGAATAGATCGATGCGCGCACTCTACACAGCAGCGACCGGCATGGCGGCACAGGAACTCAACGTTCAGGTGATCTCCAACAATATCGCCAACATGCGCACCACCGGCTACAAGAAGCAGCGCGCGGCGTTCCAGGACCTGATCTACGACCATGTGCGCCGGGTCGGCGCGCAGGCTTCCGACCAGGGCACAATCCTGCCGGTCGGCGTCGATATCGGCGGCGGTGTCAAGACCGTCGGCACGCCGCGCCTGATGGGCCAAGGCACGCTGTCGCCGACCGGCAACGATCTCGACGTCGCGATCCGCGGCGAAGGTTTCTTCAAGATCCAGGTGCCCGACGGCACCTACGCCTACACCCGCGACGGCTCGTTCATGATGGACGCGCAGGGCCGTGTCGTCACCGCCCAGGGCAATCCGGTGCAGCCGACGATGACGATCCCGCAAAATTCCTCGCAGATCACCATCAACGCGCAGGGCCAGCTCACGGTGATGCTGCCGGGCTCGACCACGCCGACGCTGGTCGGCCAGATCGGCCTGACCCGCTTCATCAACAAGGCCGGCCTCAACCCGATCGGCGACAACCTGTTCACCGACACGCCGGCCTCCGGCACGCCGCAGGATGGCGTCGCCAACACCGACGGTTTTGGCGACATGCAGCAGGGCAATCTCGAACAAGCCAATGTCGAGGTGGTGACCGAAATCTCCGACCTGATCGCCGCCCAGCGCGCCTATGAGATGAACGCCAAGGTCGTCAGTGCGGCCGACCAGATGCTGCAATCCACCTCCAACATGTTCCGCTAAAGGACTGGTCATGACCGCCCGCGCCCTCCTTCTCGCCACCGCGCTGCTCGCCGGCCTTGCGCCCGCCGCCGCCCAGACCCGGCAGGACACTTTTGCGAGCCGCGACATCATCACGGCGCCGGTGCTGCGGCCCCATGTGCAGGTGTCGGCCGACATCGTGCGGATCGGCGACGTCATCGACAATGCCGGCAGCGCCGCGCAGATCGCGATTTACCGTGCGCCGGATTTGGGCACCACGGGCTCGCTTCCGGTGACGCAGGTGCTCAACACCCTTCGCACCCATCATGTGATCGGCGTCGACACCCGCGACCTGAAGGAGATTTCGGTTACGCGTCTCGCCCGCACGCTCGAAGGCAAGGACATCGAGCTACAGATCGCCCGCGCGCTGGAGCGGCGCAATGGCCTTGGCGACGCCGCCAACCTGTCGCTGACCTTCGACCGCGATCCCGGCGACGTCAGGCTCGACGCCGGCTTCACCGGCGGCATGCAGGCAAGCATGGTGCGCTACGATAGCCGCAACGGCCGCTTCGACGTCACCTTTGAAATCACCAACGAGAACGGCGCCGCGCCGGCCAAGTTGCGTTTCACCGGCACGGCGATCGAGACCGTCGAGGCCGCGGTGCTGGCGCGCAATGTCGAGCGCAATGAGATCCTGAAATCATCCGACGTGGTGGTCGAGCGCCGCCCGAAAGCGGAAGTCGGCGCTGATGCCGCCGCGCGCGACCGCGCGGTGGGCATGCAGGCCCGCCGCCAGCTCCGCGCCGGCCAGGCGATCCGGACCGCCGATCTCGCCAAGCCCGATCTGGTGCAGCGCGACCAGAACGTCACGTTGATCTACGATGCGCCCGGAATCTACCTCACCATGCGCGGCAAGGCGCTGGAAAGCGGCACCGAAGGCGACGTCGTCAACGTCATGAACCTGCAGTCGAAGCGCACGCTGTCCGGCACCGTGACCGGCCGCGGCCAGGTTTCGATCATGGTCGCGACGCCGCGCCCGGCGCAGACCAGCGATGCCACCTCTTCGCTCGGCGCCAGACCGGCCGCAACGCCCGTCGCCGTCGCCACCGTCAATTCGTCAGTCGCTCCAAAAGCCGAGTAATGTAAATGTCAGTCCTCCGTATCAACCGCATCCTTCTCACAGGCGCCATGTTGTCGCTGGCCGCCGTTGCGAGCGGTTGTTCCTCGATCGACCGTCTGTCGCAGATCGGCGAAAAGCCGAGGCTGACGGAGATCGAAAACCCGACCACGCAGCCCGGCTACAAGCCGGTGCAGATGCCGATGCCGAAGCCGGAGCAAGCTTCCTACAATGCCAACTCGCTGTGGCGGAACGGCTCTCGCGCCTTCTTCAAGGATCAGCGTGCGGCGCGGATCGGCGACCTCCTGACGGTGACCGTCAACATCACCGACAAGGCCAACCTGTCCAACGAGACCCAACGCAGCCGCTCCGCCAAGGAAGACTCGGGGATCACCGATTTCATTGGGTCAAGCACGATCACGCAGGCAAACAAGATCCTGCCCGGCAAGATCCTGACCACGGACTCGATATCGTCGAGCGACGGCAAGGGCTCGGTCAACCGCCAGGAAGCGTTGCAGACCAACGTCGCGGCCGTGGTGACGCAGGTGCTGCCGAACGGCAATCTCGTGGTCGAAGGCAAGCAGGAGATCCGCGTCAACTTCGAAATCCGTGAACTGATCGTCGCCGGCATCGTCCGCCCCGAGGACATCCAGAGCGACAACACCATCGATTCCTCGAAGATCGCGCAGGCGCGCATCGCCTATGGCGGCCGCGGCCAGATCACCGACGTGCAGCAACCCCGCTACGGCCAGCAGGTGATGGACGTGCTGCTGCCATTCTAGTTTTTCTTAGAGCTCCCACACTCCATTGCGAACCTAGGCGTGATGAAGTGTATCAACGCGGCCTCCGTCAGCTCCCCTGGCGGAGGCCGTGGTCGTTTCCGCGAGTGCTTCCTCGTACGGCCGCACACGCATTGGAACCGAAGCTTCCGCCCGGCGTTCCTGACAGCACCGAACTACAGGGAGCCGACCATGAGCCGCGGAATGCCATCGATGACTGCCCTTCTCGGGCTACTCGCCATTGCCGGATATCAGAACCGCGACAAACTGGCAGAACTTCTCAAGGGCGCTGGCGGCGGCCAGACGAATGCAGGCGCCGGTCAGCAGCCCCTGGGCGGCTTGCTGGGCAATCTGAGCGGGATGTTGGGCGGCGCCGGGGTTGGCGGCCTCCTCAACGGCGGGATCGGCGAACTGCTCGATAGGTTCCAGCAAAACGGCCAGGGCGACAAGGCTGAATCCTGGGTCAATCAGGGCCCGAACAAGGATGTCTCGCCCCCGGAATTGAAGCAGGCGATCGGCTCCGACGTTCTGGCACAACTCGAACAGCAGACCGGACTGTCGCAGGAGGAAATCCTGGCGAGGTTGTCGCGCGAACTTCCGGCAGCCGTCGACAAATACACGCCGGACGGCCGTTTGCCCGCAGCATGAATTGATGGACGTGACGTCGGCGCAATCAGGAACGGAGCATCGAGATGGGCATACTTTGGACGATCATCATTGGTTTCATTGCCGGCGTGATTGCCAAGTTCATTATGCCTGGAGACAACGAGCCCTCAGGCTTCATTCTCACCACTATCTTGGGCATCGTTGGCGCCTTCGTGGCGACGTATCTCGGCCAGGCGCTCGGATGGTACGGGCCCGGAGAAGGCGCGGGTCTGATCGGTGCGGTAGTCGGCGCCATCGTTGTGCTCTTTGTCTACGGTCTCTTCGCCGGCCGGCAACGGCGATCGATCTAAAGAGCTGGCTGATGGTTGGCGTCGGGCCTAGATCGGCGACGGCGCGCTCCTTCGTCCCCTTGCCAACCCGGACGCGACGCGATGTTCGACGGCCTCCGTCGGCTTCCCCGGCGGAGGCCGCAGTTCATTGCCATGCCGCTCGGACGATATCAGTTCGAACGATGACGAGGGCGGACTTTGACGAGCAGTTGGGCTTTGGCATTGAAGTGCCGATTGAGTCCACAGGAGGCCGTTCGGCCTGAAGCGCTCGCTTGGCACTGCGCGTAGGTCGAGAAGCTGCAGTCGCCTGCCCCGCCGGCGTATTCGTCGCCCTGAAGACAGTATGGATAAGTCTGTGCTGCTGACGGAGTTGAAGCGGTAGCGAAAATGGCTGCGGACGTCGCGAGAGCAATAACTACAGTACGCATTTTTCTCTCCTGCAATTTAAGTCGCCCGCTCCTTTCCTAGGCGCGATTGGAGAACGTGCAGCGTGAGCCATTTCACATCGCCGGCTCACTGTGAGGTGAACGGATTGCGTGGAGGCGGGATTACGCTGGATTCTTTCCGAGGCCGCAAGCGTCGGGAGCCGAAGTTAGACGCCGCTCGCCACTACAATCGCCGCGACGCAGGCCGCCGAACGGCACCTCGTTGCGGCTCAAAAATCCGGCTCTTCCTCAGCCAACCGGTTCTGGTGGCGCCAATGCTGCCATATGGCCAGCCCGACCGAGGTCGCCGCCGCCAGCAGCAGCAAGCCCGAAATCGGCCGCGTCAGGAAGAGCCAGGGATTCGCGTCGGTCATGATCGCACGCACAAGGTTGATTTCGATCTGGTCGCCGAGAATTAGGCCGAGGATCAGGGGCGCGAGCGGAAAGCCGAGCTTGACCAGCACGTAGCCGACGACGCCGAACAGCAGCAGCACGTAGACGCTCTGCATCGTGTTGTTGAGTGCGTAAGCGCCGACGACGCAGAGCACGAGCACGACCGGCGCCAGCACCGCCATCCGCACCGAGGTCACGCGCAACATCAGCGGCATCAGCATAACGCAGATCAGCAGCATGCAGGGATGCGCCAGGATGTAGGCCGCATAGATGCCATAGGCGATGTCGGGGTTTTGCGAGATGAATAGCGGTCCCGACTGGATACCGTGGATCGTCATCGCGCCAAGCATCACGGCGGTGACGGCGTCGCCGGGAATCCCGAATGCCATGATGGTCATCAAGGAGCCGCTGACATTGGCGTTGTTCGAGGCTTCCGAAGCGATGATGCCCTCGGGGTGCCCCCTGCCGAAACGCTCCGGCGTTTTCGAGAATTTCTTGGCCTGGTCATAGGCCATGACGCTCGATGCGCTGCCGCCGATGGCAGGCAGGATTCCGATGATCAGCCCGACGATCGTTGCCCACGCGAGCAGGAACGGCTGCTTGAAGATTTCCAGGTTCACCTTGAGGTGCGAGAAACGCTCAAGCTTGACCCCGACCAGCGATTGCGCCGGCTGGCCGCGCGGCGAATTCAGCTTCTCCAGATCGGTCATGATCTGCGCGAAAGCGAAAATGCCGATCAGCACGGGGAGGAACGGAAAGCCGCCGCCGATGAACTGTGAGCCGAAGGTAAAGCGCGGCACGCTACCGATCGGATCGTGGCCGACCACCGTGATCAACAACCCGATGGCGGTCGAGATCAGTCCCTTGAGGAGCGAGGATTCCGTGAGACCCGCGACCATCGCCATGGCGAGCACGAACAGCGAGAAGTATTCCCACGGCCCGAATTCCAGCGCGATCGCCGCGAGCGGCCCGGTGAGGAACACCAGGAACAAAGCGCCGAGCAGGCCGCCCCAGACCGAAGCCCAGACGCCGAGCCAGATGGCGCGGCCCGGCTCGCCGTTGCGCGCCATTGGAAAGCCGTCAAACGTGGTGGCGATCGAAGCGGGCGAGCCCGGGATGCCGAGCAGACAGCAGGCAATGAGGCCGCCGGTCGATCCGCCAACATAGACGCCAGTCATCGCCGCAAGGCCCGCCAGCGGATCAAGCCCGTAGGTGAACGGCAGCACCACGATGACGGTCATGGTGATGGTGACGCCCGGCAGAGAGCCGCCGACCACGCCGATGAACGTGCCGGCAAACAGCGGCAACAAGTATTTCCACTGGGCGATGTTGACGAGGCCGTTCCAGAGCAAATCGAGCATCAGAAACCCGTCCACGCGCCGCGTGGCAGCAGCACCAGCAGGTACCGTTCGAAGGCGAAATAGCTCACCGCGGCGGTGCCGAGCGCGATCACGGCGAGCACAACCCATTGCCGCACCGTTCGCGGACGGTCCAATGCGGCCTGCAACGCGCCGACGAACAAGACAGTGGCGACGCGAAATCCCAAAAGCGGCAGCAGCACCACATAGGCGCCGACGATCGCGAATGCGATCACGACCAGGCGATAATTTCGTCGCGGCGCATCGCCAACGCCGGCCGGGGCGCGGCGCCTCAGGAGGTCCTGCAGGACCAGCAGCGCGCTCGCGGCCGCCATCAGCGACAGCACGATGGCCGGGTAAAAGCCCGGCCCGACCGGAACGATGGGAAGGGATGGAAGCTGGAAGGACTTGACCAGAAGGATCAGGCTGATCGCGAGCAGGACCAGCCCGGCAATTCCGTCGCGGCCGATGCTCATTTCTTGATCAGACCGAGATCGGTCATGACGACCTTGTTCTCGTTGTCGATCTTGGCGAGGAACTGCGCATAGTCATTGGCATTGAGGAACGCCACGCGGGTGCCCTGCACTTTCATCGCTTGAGCGAAGCTCGGCTCCTTGGTCGCCTTGGCGCAGCCCTCCTCGAGCTTGGCGCGGACCGGCGCGGGCGTCCCCTTGGGAACGAAGATGCCGCGCGCCACTTCGTACACGATGTTCATGCCGAGTTCCTTGAGCGTCGGCACGTCGGGCGCTTCCGGATCGCGCTTCTCGCTCGCGATCGCGATGTAGCGCAGCACGCCGGCTTCGACCTTGCCCTTCTGCGTCAGGTTGGAGTCGGTGAGGTTGATGTGGCCGCCGAGCAGCGCGTTCATCCGCGGGGCCAGGCCGTCGTAGGACACGAACTTGAATTTCACGCCGGCCGCCTTCTCGATCATTGCCGGGAAGATATGGCTGGTCGAGCCGAGCGTGGCGCCGACCGTGATCTCGCCCGGCCGCTTCTTGGCGTCGTCGGCGAGCTCCTGCCAGTTCTTCCAGGGCGTTTTGGCGCTCGCGGTCAGCACCGAGGGGGTCGCTGAGACCAGGCAGATCGGCTCGAAGTCGCTGTATTTGACGTCACTGATACCCGCGTAGAACGTCAGATGGATATAGTCGTGCACGGCGTAGACCGTATAGCCATCGGGCGCCGCAGCCTTGGCCTCGCGCGCGCCGGTGGTGCCGGATGCGCCGCTGACATTGGCGACGACCACCGGTTGGCCGATGTGCTTCTGGAGTTCGGCGGCGAACGGCCGGAAGATATTGTCGGTATCGCCGCCCGCGGCCCATGGCACGATCATCTTGATGGGGCGGTCGGGATATTGCGCCATCGCCGGCGCCGATAAAGCAGCCAGCACCCCGGTCAGCACGGCAGCGCCGGCCATCGTCACCAACGTCCTTGCCATCCGTCATCTCCCTGTGTCGTCTCGTGGGCCATTCAGGCTCTCGATCGGAACAATAGCAGCCGGGCCACGCAGGCGAAAGCCCTGCGGCGGCTGGCGTGTCGGCCATGTGCTCGCGCCCCGGGGCGGGCATGCGCTACCCGGCTTCTAACCTCCGCTGTGTGCCATGAGCCGCGGTGGTGAGACCTCGCGCTGCAGATTTTTACTTGTTACCCATACATTCTGGACACCGTAATTTTGACAAGGGTCACGCTCAGCGGATGTCTTGCCGGTTGTGGTTTTGCAGTATTGGTGAGAACAGAATGATTGGCCCTTAGGGAGGCTGCAATGCCTGGAATGCTCGCGGCGCTGTCGATCGCATCAGTCGTCTTTTGCGGCGCGATTTTCGGATTCTTCTATGCCTGGGTCTGCTCGACAATGTGGGGGCTCGATCAGGCGGATCCCCGCGTCGCAATCGCCGCCATGCAGGCGATGAATGCGTCAGTGCGCAATGCGGTGTTCTTTCCCGCATTCTTCCTGACGCCCGCGGTTCTGGTTTTCACGGCGGCCGCAATGCGCTTTGCCGGTCAAAGTCTGGCTGCGTTGTGGTTCCTGGCCGCGGCTGCGGTCTATATGGCTTTCGGCCTTTTTCTCACAATGGCTGTGAACGTTCCCATGAACGAAGCGTTGGCGAGGACGCCTGTTCCAGCAGACATTGATGTCGCGCGGGAGGTTTGGGAAAGCTATTCGGGGCGATGGCAGTTCTGGAATCAAGTGCGAGCTATCGCGTCAGGCATCGCTTTGATTTTCGCCGGTATCGGATTGACGAGATCGCGACTGACCGCATCAGCGTACGACAGCAAGGGTCGATCTTCACCTAGCCGCGGGCGGGTATTGACCCTGTAACGGCGGTGTCGTCCCTTGGCGATGAGGGGAAGCGAGTGCTGCCGGCTGTCAATGACGTAACGTAGGAACTTCACTATCGCAGGTCGCGCTGCGTCGATGCGTAACCCTCGCTCTCAGGAACGTTTCCCCTCGCCTCTCGTTTTTCGTTCTCTATGTCATCTGGAGGGGAACACGGATGTCTTTGAAAGCAAACGAAACCGGCAACCTGATCGGCAGCGACAAGGTCGAGGGAACTGCGGTCTATGGCGCCGATCGCAACAAGATCGGCTCGATCAAGCGCGTCATGATCGACAAGAAGAGCGGCAGAGTATCTTACGCCGTGCTCTCGTTCGGCGGCTTTCTCGGCATCGGCGACGACCATTATCCGCTGCCCTGGCAATCGCTGAAATACGACACTTCGCTCGGCGGCTACGTCACCGGCGTGACGGAATCGCAGCTCAAGGGCGCACCGCACTACCGCAACGACAACACCTGGAACTGGAGCGATCCGAACAGGACCGCGCTGTCAACGACTATTACGGCGTCGCGATCTGATCGTGATCGCGCCACGACACTTCGAAAGGCCCTTCACTCGATGGCGGGCATATTTTTTTAGATGCCGTGCTGGTCTGCCAGCGGAGAACCATTTCTGCTGCTTTGCGTTGGGTCTCGCGAGAGGCAGAGCCAATGGGAAAATTCTTCTTGATCGTTATCGCCCTAAGCGTCGCCGTTTTGCTCGCGATGAGCGCTTATGTCATCAGCTTGTGACGCCCAATGCGGCTTGCCGAGCAACTCGACAAAAAATCAGCGCTATGGATGCACGGTACACCTGGCGCGAAGACTGTATGGCACATCACGCGGTGAAAAAGCAGGCTCCGGTGCCCCCGGGGGAAGATTGCACCCGGAGCCTTATAAGGTTACCGCGTGTCTGAAGACACCATTGCATAATTTTCCCGGTCTAAAATCGTTCCTGCCCGGACGTCACTTCTTCCTGGTTCCGCCGCTATCGACTGTGTTCCCGCATCCTTCGCGAGGCGGCGATGCGCTAATTGCGTGAGAATGCGCCCGCTCGCCGATCCTCGAATTGCCTGGCGCGGCAAGCTCTCTTTCTGCCAAGTCTGATCATGAATACATCCCCCCAAATCACCTTCGCGACCGCATGGCCCCGACCGTTGGTCATCGTCATGAAGGTTGGAGGACGCGCAGGTCCGCCGCGCAAGATTGTCGCAGGTTGGTTTTCCATGACGAACACCCGCGCAAAAGAATGGCGCTTGAACGCCTTCGGCGAGCCGTTCGACAGGAAGTACATCGATCGACGCATTTGGTTTAGGAACTTGTGCTTTAGGGACTTGCGGACGACGAATCGCGCAGCCCCGGGGCACCACCGCGGGCGGCAAGCCGGCGTCGGATTTCCGGGCTGGAATCAGGACTTTTCATTAACCATTAATTCGCCAACGACGATGCCAAGATGGTTGCGCCTCTCCGGGGAGCACGACATAAGCCGTGAAAACCCTTGCGCAGGGCGCGCCGGCTGATCCCGAAGTACCCCGCGTTAACCACCATGTGCTGCCTCCAGCGCACACGGCCTGCGGGTACCATGCACGCCCTACGTCACTGCGCCTCTTTCTTTTTTGAGGGAACCCGTTAGCATGATCCCGGATGAAGGCGCGTCGCGGGACCGCGAACACACCCAGTTGTCATTTGCCCATGAAGGCAGGCGATCGAGTATTCCAGAGACAGCAGTGATGGAAACGACAGGTCGCGGCCGGCTGGATACCCCGCAAGTGCGAGGTATGTCCCTCTCTTGTGGGGCAACGCTTCTCCTGCTCGCGATTCTCGTCCCAGCCTCGCATGCGTTGGCCGAGCCGTGCAGCAAGCCGACAGCGCGCTCCAAGATTGCCGAGACGCTCAAGCTCGCTTCGGAGCAGCGGCCGGTCAATATCACGTTCCGCACCCACGCCGATGGCGTGAAACTGTCGCTTGGCCTCAAGTCGAAATACCCCGACGATATGACCATCATCCTGCAGCAGGACTTCGAGCAGTTGCACATAAAGGACGACCGCTTCGAGGTCTTGCTGCGGTTCATGGGGAATCGGGAACGACTGACCGTACCCTTCAATGCGATCAAGGCATTCTGGGATAAGTCCGTATTGCAGTGCTCCGACGGCTGACGTCTCATTCCGGCGTCGCGCGCCGGATCAGGGCGCAGAGCCCCGTCATGCGCGCGATCGGATGTTCGACGAACAGGCGGCAGGAAGCAAGCGCGCCCTTCAGCGTATCCGGCGGCGTGGCAGGTTTCAGTTGCGACGCGAGAACCGCGCCATGGGCATACCCAAGCGCGCGAGTCGAAAGCGTCAGCGCATTCAGCCGCCCTTCCCGCTGCAGCGGCGCGAGCATGGTTCGCACCAGCGCGAGGTAGGCCGGCCAGTAAGCGAGATGCCGGTACATGCTTGCGATCAGTTGCGGTTCGGTGTCTTCGCCGAAGGAATTCAATTCGCCGACCAGCGCCGCCACTTCGGGATCAAGCGCATCCATTGGCGGCAATTCCGGAATCTTGGCGCCGGACGGTTTTGGCGCGGTCGCGGCAGGCGCCACGGTATCAGCTGGTCGCGGCTCGTAATGCGCCAGCAGCGCCGAGAGCACGACGAGCGCCAGCGCGTTGGTGTATTGATAGCTGTCGAGCACGCCACGAATGAGCGCACGTTCGGTCTCGTCCACACCGGCGGCGAGCAAGGTATCCGTGGAGAAGCCGGGCCAATCCGGCAGCGCGATCGTTCGCCTCACGGCTTCGGCATGCAATGGCGCGTCGCCGAGATAGAGCGGCCGTACCGTCGACCACGTCCATTCCAGCGCACCCGGCATGGTCGCGAGGTTGCGCCAGATCAGATTGACCACGCTGGTGCCGAGAACTTTCCGGATGTCGGCATAGATGTCGGCGATTTCACCTCTGGCTTCGGCTTCGAGAACCGAAGGAACGCTCTCTGCCATCGCCGCCACTCAATTCCGGAAATTGACTGCCACAGTGCCCAACCCGTCGAGCTCCATCTTCACGCTGTCGCCGGCGTTGAGCCATACGGTCTTCACGAGACTACCCGTGAGCACGATCTGGCCCGCATGAAGGCCCTTACCCTCCTCGGCCAGGTGATTGGCGAGCCAGGCAAGCGCATTGTGGGGATGGTCGAGCACGTCGGCGCCGGTGCCGCGGCCCACTTCCTCGCCGTTGATCAGGGCGCGGCCCGCGACCTTGAGCAGATCCGGCGCCCTGGTGCGTGGAACCGCCTTGCCGAGCACGCAGCCGGCGGCAAAGAAATCGTCCGCAACGAGTGTCGGCGCGCCCATTGTCTCCCATTTGACGTAGCGGTCGTCGACGATTTCGATCGCAGGGAAATAAGCCTCGATCGCCTCCATCACCCACTCCGCCGTGAACGGCTCTTCGCTCGGCGACAAATTGCGCGCCAGCCGCACCGCGATCTCGCATTCGACGCCGACGCGCACGTAGTCGCCGAAGCGAAGCTTCGCGCCGCTCTCATGGACGCCCTTGGCGAACACGCCACCGGCGCAGGGATGGGGGATATCGAGATATTGCTGCATCACCGCGCTGGTGCAGCCGATCTTGTAACCGACCAGGGCGCCTGTCTGCGGCAGCAGCAGGTCGTGGACCGCACGTTGAATACGATAGCCTTCCGCCTCATCGCCGGGCGCGAGCTCAGCGGGAAGCGAGGCCAGCGGCGTGCGATTGCGGCGGGCAGTGGCGATGGTCTGTGCGGCCGCGAGAATTTTGTCCATCAGCGGCGGCTTTCTCGTTTGCAGCCTGCGGCGCGGACAGTACGCGGCCGTCAGGCATCAGACATTGTCCTACTCGTCCCGATAAACCTTTTCGCGCTTCTCGTGACGTTCCTGCGCTTCCACCGACAGCGTTGCAATCGGACGGGCCTCCAGCCGCTTCAGCGAAATCGGCTCGCCGGTCTCCTCGCAATAGCCGTAGGTGTTGTCCTCGATGCGTTGCAGCGCGGCGTCGATCTTGGAGATCAATTTGCGCTGGCGGTCGCGGGCGCGCAGTTCGATGGCGCGATCGGTTTCAGAAGAGGCGCGATCAGCGAGATCCGGATGATTGACGTTCTCTTCCTGAAGGGTCTGCAGGGTGATCTTCGATTCCCTCAGGATCTCGTCCTTCCACGCCAACAGCTTGGCGCGAAAATAATCGCGCTGCCGGTCGTTCATGAAAGGCTCTTTTTCGGAGGGTCGATAGTTCTTCAACTTTTCCAAGGCCAGCCCATCTTCACGTGCAAGGCGGGGCGGAAAATTGTCCGTCCGCGCGGGCCTTATATAGCGGCGGGTTGTGACAGACAATATCGGCCGTCCCCTTGGGGGTACCTCCCCCAAGGCCTTGCACAGGCAAAACTATCGGAGCGGCCCGCCGGTCTAGTAGCCGACCGTGAAGAGCTGGCGGATATGGGCCGGGCGCTCGATCTCGTCGGCGAGTGCAACTGCGAAATCCTCGAAGGAAATCGAGCTTTTGCCGTCGGCAGCGGTCAAAAGCTGGTCGGTCCCAAGGCGGAACTTGCCGGTCCGCTCGCCGGCCGTAAACAGGGCCGATGGCGACAGGAAGGTCCAATTGAGTTCCTTCTCGGCTCGGAGCAGATCGAGAAAGGCGGCGCCCTTCTCGGCTTCTGCCTTGTATGCCACGGGAAAGCCCGGGGTCGTCACCAGCCGCACCCCGGGGGCCACTTCGAGGCTGCCGGCGCCGCCGACGACGAGGTAGCGGCCAACCTTCGATTCGCTGGCGGCGGCGATCAGCTTGACCGGGTCGCTCGCTAGAAAGTGGACCGAACTGATCGCGGCGTCATGGCCGGCGAGCAAACGGGCAAGGCCGGCCTGGTCCATGACGTCGCCCCTGGTCGGCGTGACGTTGGCCTGCTGGGCGATCTTTTCGGGATGGCGGGCGATGGCGGTTACGCTGTGGCCGCGGCGGGCGAGTTCGGCTGTTATGCGCGAGCCGGCATTGCCGGACGCGCCGATGACGGCGATTTTCATGGAAGTCTCCTTTGCGATACGCGAATATGGTATCTAATGGTGACTAGATGGCGAAAGGGATGTAAGTGTGAAGAGAGCACTTTTGGGTCACCTGATTACGCCGGAGTAACCGCCGTGAAAGCCACCAATTCGAAAACCCCGAACGCTTATTCGGCCGATTGCCCGACACGGCAAATTCTCGATCGCGTCGGCGACAAATGGGCGGTGTTAATCCTGCTTCTCGTGCGCGACGAGCCGATGCGTTTCAATGCGTTACGGCGGACGATTGAAGGCATCTCGCAGAAGATGCTGAGCCAGGTTCTCAAATCGCTCGAACGCGACGGACTGATCAGGCGCCGTGCGATCGCAACCGTGCCGGTGACGGTGGAGTATTCGATCACGCCGCTCGGCGCCACGCTCGCCGACGCCGTCGATCCGTTACGGGAGTGGGCGGAGAGGAATCTGAAGGAGGTGTTGAACGCGCAGCGCCGTTACGACGCGGCGCGCAAGGATATGGCGGCGTGACTCAACCACCGCTGTCATGCCCGCTTCAAGCGGGCATCCAGTACGCCGCGGCCTCTCGGCCGACCACCCGGTCAAGCCGGGCAATGACAGTCGGAGCTAGAACTGTCCAGCCTTTGCGAGCTCGACTTCAACCCGTAGCTCGATCTCGGACAATACCGCGTCGAGGCCGGGATCGCCGGAGGAGGATTTCAAGTTCGCGGCCGCGTCGCGCAGCCGGTTCACCGTCGAGGCGTCGAGATTGCCGGAGAGCAACCCGATCTTGAGTTCGTCGAGCACGTCGAGCGCGCCCCTGCCCCGCGCCACCGAACGCTTGCGGCGCTCGGTCGGATCTTCGACACCTTGCAGCGCGAGCAGCGCATCGATGTTGCCGGCGGCCTTGGGTGCTGTGGCCGAGCGCGGCTCTTCAGGCGTCGTCGGCGTTTCCGGCAGCGAGAAGCCGGTCGAACTGGTTCGCCGCGTGTGGCTCGCGGGCGATCCAAGCGTGGTGCCGTTCGGTCCGTAGATGCGCATCGTGGTGATCTCGCCGTGAGAGTAGAGGGACCTTCGCCCTCTTATGGTTAATGACGCGTAAACGGCCCGGCAAAATCTGCCGACGTGCGGCAGTTTCGCCCATCGTGGTGAACCGCCGCGGCATCATGGCCCCAGCGAACATTCAGCAATATCAAAGCATTGCATCGAAACCGCGACATGGCACGGCGCTCGCATAGTTAATGGCGGACCGCCGTCATGGGAGTGGCGCCAGCGGTCCGGTTGAAGATCTCGAGGGGAGCACAGGATGCCCGGCATCCGTTCGGCAAGACTGATTTGGGTGGCCTGCGCCGCGCTGGTGATGCTGGCGCTGTCACCCTCGTCCGCAGGCGCGACCTCGCGGATCAAGGATCTCGCCAATATCGAGGGCGTGCGGCAGAACCAGTTGATCGGCTACGGCCTCGTCGTCGGCCTCAACGGCACCGGCGACACGCTGAACAACATCCCCTTCACCAAGCAATCGCTGCAGGCGATGCTCGAGCGCATGGGCGTCAACATCCGCGGCGCCACCATCCGAACCGGCAACGTCGCGGCCGTCATGGTCACCGGCAATCTGCCGGCCTTCGGCACCCAGGGCACGCGGATGGATGTCACGGTGTCCGCGCTCGGCGATGCCAAGAATCTGCAGGGTGGCACCCTGCTCGTCACGCCCCTGCTCGGCGCCGACGGCAACGTCTATGCGGTCGCCCAGGGCTCGCTGGCGATCGCCGGTTTCGCGGCCGAAGGGGCCGCCGCCAGTGTCACGCGCGGCGTGCCGACCAACGGCCGGATCCCCAACGGCGCCATCATCGAGCGCGAGATCGAATTCGCGCTCAATCGCCTGCCCAATGTGCGGCTGGCGCTGCGCAACGCCGATTTCACCACCGCCAAGCGTATCGCGGCCGCCGTCAACGATTTCCTCGGCGTCAAGACCGCCGAGCCGATCGATCCCTCCACAGTGCAGCTTGCGATCCCGGCCGAGTTCAAGGGCAACGTCGTCGCCTTCCTGACCGAGATCGAGCAATTGCAGGTCGATCCGGACCTCGCCGCCAAGATCGTGATCGACGAGCGCTCGGGCATCATCGTGATGGGCCGCGATGTTCGCGTCGCTACCGTCGCGGTGGCGCAGGGCAATCTCACCGTCTCGATTTCGGAGAGCCCGCAAGTCAGCCAGCCCAATCCGCTGTCGCGCGGCCGGACCGTGGTGACGCCACGCACCGGCGTCAGCGTTTCCGAAGACGGCAAGAAATTTGCGGTCGTGAAAGACGGCGTCTCGCTGCAGCAACTCGTCGACGGCCTCAATGGTCTGGGCATCGGCCCGCGCGACCTCATCAGCATCCTGCAGGCGATCAAGGCCGCCGGCGCGATCCAGGCCGACATCGAGGTGATGTAATGGACACGAGCCTTATCAATGGCATCGGCGCCTACTCGAAGAAAAAGACTTCGCTGATCAACGGCCGCAAGGATCTGCAGCTCGCCGACGCGCTGACCAAGGTTTCGCCCGAGGCGCAGAAAAAGACACGCGCCAAGGCCCAGGAATTCGAGGCGATGTTCCTCAACTCGATGTTTTCGCAGATGACCACCGGCATCAAGGGCGACGGCCCGTTCGGCGATACGCCCGGCACCGGCGTCTGGCGCTCGATGCTGACGGACGAATACTCAAAATCCCTCGCCAAATCCGGCGGCATCGGCATTTCCAACGACGTCTTCCGCACCTTGATCCTGCAGCAAGCCAACCGCGCCGGCTGATCCAAAAGGAAAACCCGACATGAATCAGAGTCCTCAAGCAAAGACCGCGTCGGCACCCGCACCTGCAAAAGCGATATCCACGCCGGCCGAGGCGCGCAAGCTCGCGGAAGAGTTGATGGACGTGATGAGCGGGCTGCTCGGCATCATCGAGCGCGAAACCGAACTGGTTCGCGCCGGCAACGTTCGCGAGGCGATGCGGCTGGAAGATCAGAAGGGCGAGCTGTCGCGCCGCTACATGGTCGCGGTCGAGAATCTGAAGAATGCGCAAAAATATCTGGCGCAGGTGTCGCCGGAATTGTTGACCACGCTGCGCCGCCACCACGACACCTTCCGCGCGATGCTGCAGATCAATCTCACCGTGCTTGCGACGGCGCACGCGGTGTCCGAAGGCATCGTGCGCGGCGTCAACGCCGAGATTCAGCGCAAGAACATTCCGAGCACCTATACGGCTTCGGGACAACGCACCGCGCCGGGGCCGCGCAACATCACCCCGCTCTCGGTCAGCCGCTCGCTGTAGGCGATCGCGATTTTCAACTAGCTACAATTTTCACCAAATTTGCGCGCCCGCGTCAGGGCGGGATTCAGCGTGTTCCCTAACACCGCGTTGAGAGGTGCCGGGTTATATTGCGATCGACGAGGGGTTGGGATTTGACTCGCAGCAAGCCCGGAGGCTGCCATGAGTACAGATTTCAACATCAAACCGGTGGGGGCACCGGTTGCCGCGCCGATCGTTCAGCACGTGAGCGAGGCGGTACAGCATGCGGTCGCAACCGAACTGCCGGCGAGCCAGAGTGTCTCGGCAGCCGACACGGGCGCGCGCGCCAGCACCGATTCCGCGGCCGTCCGCGTCTCCATTTCGAATGCTTCGGTGTCGAACCAGTCGAACCAGGTGGTGATCGACCGCGACGCCCGCGCCGTCGTCTACCAGGTCATCGATACCAGGACGAGCCAGGTGGTGAAGCAGTTTCCCGAGGAAGCCGTGCTGCGCCGGCGGGCTTATTTCCACACGCTCGATTTGACCAAAGAGGCGCCCACGCGGCTTCGCGTTACCGATCGCAAGGCTTAGGACACGTAACGACTGACGTTAGCTCGCGCGTGATGCGTAGGCCTGGTCGAGATAGGTCTGGCCGCTCGACGGATCGGTGACAACGTTCTTGATCTCCGCTTTCCCAAGGGCGGATAGCGTGAACTTGGTGTCGCCGATCCGGAACGAAAGGTCCTTGATCAGAACCTCCTGGAACTTGTTGGTGCCGCCGCTCTGGTACTGCACCTTGGCGCGAAAGCCGGTGACGTTCGAGATCGTGAACTTGAACGTCTTGTTGTCGGCATATTTCCCGCTCCAGCTGCCTTCGTACAGCGTGGGATCGACCGCCACATACGGGGTCTTGGACGGAACGGTCAATCCTACCGCCTTGTAGTTGGCCGATATAATGCTCCAGAGATCAGCCATGGCGGCTCACTCACCCAAACCGGTTAGCCGCGACCAGAAAGGCCGGCGGCGAGATTGCAATTGATGTCGATCAGCGATTTCAGCTTGGCCGGATCCGGATTCATTTGCATGTCGACGGTCTGCTTCATCACGAAAACGCCGATGTTCGCGATGTTCTGCCGCACTTCGATCGGTTGAGGATTCTCGTTCGCCTCAACTGCGCTCATGAAGATCGACCAGAGCCGACGGTTGAACAGCAACGCGTTGTGCATGGCCTTGTCAGGACCGTTCCAGTTTGACTGGACTTCCTGGAGTTGCCGTGCGGCCTTCAGCAGCGCCTGCGCTTCGATTTCACGGGGGGACGTCGTCGTTTGCGATGTACGCGCGTAGGCCTGGGCTGCATTAGACATTCACGAACCTCGATGGGAGCGGTTTGCAAGACCGCGGGGACTTCAGAAAAACTGCCCAACTTTCATACAGCTTGCGCCTTTAAATATGGTTAGCAAGAGTTACCGATTGTGTCGGTAGTCCGGCAAAAAATCCATATTTGCGTGAGCATGCCGGCCATCAGGTTCTGATGGAATTAAGATCGAAGCCCAAATTCTTCGCTTCGGCGTTTTTGTTTCTCGAGCGAATCGAATCCCACATTCGAAAAGAAAGGCGGCGGTAGTTTCCTCCTCCGCCGCCGTGATCGTTTGCCGTCCCCGCCTTAGCGCAGGCGCCGCAGCACGCTCTGCTGCGACTGGTTGGCCAGCGCCAGCGCGGACACCGCGATCGACTGACGCGCTAGTAAATTTGTACTCACTTCGCCGCGACCGAATTCATTCCGTACTTCTACTGGCCACGTGCGGAAAAGCCCCGCCAAATGGGCACTAATCGCATCTTCACGATTGGTTAACCATCATCAGGAAGGATGCCGAATCTGCCGGCGGGCAACCGACAACGCGCGAAAAGCGTCAAACGGAGAACAGGCATGGCCTTGAAAGTCGAGCTCAAACCGCACGAGCGAATCATCATCGGCGCCTGTGTGGTCACCAACACCGATCAACGCGCCCGGCTGCTGATCGACGGCGACAGGATTCCAATCCTGCGTGAGAAGGACATCCTCACCCCTGAGACCGCCGATACGCCGGCCAAGCTGGTCTATCTCGCCGCGCAGCTCATGTACCTGTCACCGGATCCGATGGCGCACCATCCGACCTATTTCAGCCTCGTGCGCGATATCCTGACCGCGATGCCGAGTGCATGGCCATTCATCGAAGGGATCAACAACTACATTCTCAATGGCGACCTCTACCACGCGCTGAAAGAAGCGAAGAAACTGATCGCCCACGAAGAGCAGATCCTAGACAGCGCCCGTAAGTTGCTGTCTCCCGAGGCTGATCGCAAATCCGCATAGCCACCGCATCGCTCAAAAGAAAAAGGCCTCCGCAAGGAGGCCTTTTCGCATTTCGATCAACGCGCAAATTGCCGATCGTCAGATCGGCAGGAACTTGGTCAGCGTGGTCTGGTAGAGCATCGAGGTCGTTTGATACGAGGCCTGCAGACTGGTCTGCAGCGCCAGGATCTTGGTCGCCACCTCGTCCTGATTGATGCCCTCGATCTGGTCGAGCATGGTCTGCGCCATCCCCTTGAGCTGGGTCTGGCGATCGCTCGAAGCCTTGATTGCGTTCTGCGCGCCGGCGAACTCCGCCTGCATGTCCTGAATCGATTGCTGGCCGCTCTGCGGCGCCAGGTTTGCCGAAATCCGCTGCTGCAGCGCGTTCACCTGCGCTTTTGAGTTCGGATCGGCGGCATTGGTCGTGACGGCGGAATACACCGCGATGTTCTGCAACTGATAGCGCAACGCCTGCTCGTTGGCACGCGCGCCATATTGCACCGTGATGGACTGGTCGATGCGCGCGATCGCGGTGCCGCGCGCCGGATCGGTACCGACTTCGCCGGTGTACCACGAGACGGTGTTGGCGGATGTGCCGCCGATCAGATTGGTGGCCGTGGCAAACGGCGGGCCGTTGACGCGCAACGGCGCCGCATTTGCGCTCGCCGTGGCGCTAAAGCCCAGCGCCGCGAACGCGGTTGCGTTCGAACTGGAAACCGTCAGGCTCTCGCCGTCAGCGCCGTGCAATGCTATTGCGCCGCCGGTGACGGTCGATGGCGTACCGGTGCCGGTGATCGAATCGATCTTTGCCAGCAAGGTCTGCACGCTGTCGGTGATGTTGAGCTGGTTGCCGGTCGCACCTGAAGCAACGAAGGTGATCGGCGTGCCGTTGACCGTAATCGTATCGCCCGCCGCAAAGCTCGCGGCCAGCGAATCCGTTCCCGCCGCGCCCGAGAGCAGCGTAGCGCCGGTGATCGGCCCTGGTACCGTGGCCTGATTGTTGACCGCAGTCCCCGTGACGGTCGCGGACGGGCTGAAGAAGTTTTCGGACGCCGCGATCGCGGACGCGGCCACCAGTGACGTGTCGCTCAGCGTTTGGATCGAAGACGTCAATGCGGCCTGCAGGTTCGCAGTGGTCGCAACCGTATCGACGCCGATCAGGAACGAGCCGGTCGGCGGCGGGTTCGTGGTCGTCGCGGTCAGCGCGATCGACTCGGTAGTGCCGTCCGGCAGGTTGAAGTTGAACGTGATCTTGTCGCCACTATTCGGATTGACGGCGCCGAGATCGACGGTAGCGGCCGGCGGCGCGCCGGTTGGCTGCGTCACAGTCGCTCCTGTCAGCGACGAACTGATCGAACCGAGCTTCAACCCGAACGATGAACCATCCTCGGCCAGGCTGGTCACGGTTGTCGTCAACGGCGGCGACGAGACCGTCAGATGCGCCATGTTGGCGACACCCTGATCGGCCTGGCGGCGTTCGTTGATCAGTTGCTTCAAGCCGGCCTGCGTTCCCACGCCGTCGAGCATGACGTCGGCCGGCACCGTCGCGGACGTGTCGGTCGTGCGGCCGGAAAACAGATAGCGGTCGCCGGTCTGGCTGTTGAGCAGCGACACCGCATTCGAGAACGCCGCCTGTGCCGTGATCTGGCCGGAGGTTTGACCGTTGTCGTTGAGCACGATGGTCGACGTACCGGCCGCTTTCTTTACCGACGTGCCGATGTCGGCCAATCCCTGCAGCGCAAGGTTAACGACGTTGAGCCTGGTATTGACGTTGGTTGCGGTGTCCTTGAACGCGTCGATGCTGCTGACCTGCGCGCGCAAACTCAGCGCAAAGCCGCGGTTGGCGCCCTGCCCTGCATAAGTCGTCGAGACCCGGCCGCTGGCAAGCTGCTGCGTCAGATCATCGAGTTGCTTGCGGATGTTGAGGATCGAGGTCCCGATGTAGGATGTTCTGCCGCTAACGCCATCGATCGACATGATACCCTCACATGGCCTGGATCAGCGTGTCGTACATCTGCTTGATGGACGACATTACGCGCGCGTTGGCAGAGTACGCATTCTGCAGCGCGAGCAGATGCGCCATCTCGTCGTCGATATTGACGCCCGATGCGTCTGTCACCTTCTTCTGCAGGGTATTCAGCACCACGGACTGACCGTCGGCGAGCTGCTTGGCGGCGGTCGCGGCTTCGCCCTGCTGGCTGATGAACTGCTTGGCGAAGTTAGTCAGCGTGCCGGTGAACGGAGCGCCGGTGGTCCCGATGCCGGTCTGCGGCGAATAGCGATAGTTCCCCGTCTGCAGTTGCTTGAGAATGAAGTCGGAGCGTGTGGTGTCGCCAGCGGCCGTCAACGGGCTGGTGGAGAATACGATAGTGCGCGAGGGATCGCCGAGAAGCCCGAGATTGACGCTGATGCGGCCGGCGAGACCGATTTGCTGCGAACCGTTGGCGGTGATCGCACCGGAAAAGAGGCCGCCATTGTCCGTGAATAGCGGAAGCTGTGGGTTGCCGCTGGTGAGCGAAGACATGGTC
The DNA here is from genome assembly GCF_029051645.1 of Bradyrhizobium sp. CSA112. Taxonomy (GTDB): domain Bacteria; phylum Pseudomonadota; class Alphaproteobacteria; order Rhizobiales; family Xanthobacteraceae; genus Bradyrhizobium. The sequence continues at coordinate 492,285 of NZ_JAACFS010000003.1, read as the reverse complement.
GTGGTGACCGACGCGGCCAGCACATCCGAGCGATTCGGCGCGCCGTCATCCAGAACGCGCAGCGTAGAGCCGGAAGGATTCGAAAACTGCAGATCGGCCGACCCGAGCGCGGCGTTGAGCTGGGTAACCACCGAAGCCATGCCGCCGGAAAAATTGATGCCGAGCACTTCATCGTTCGGATCGAGCGTTGTGGTATTGCTCAGCGGCAGCACGCTCGGATCGTCGACACGCACGATCGAGAGATTATGCGTAACGCCGGTGGTGTTATCCTTGTAGCTGACGTTAATGACGTTGCCCGACTGCAATCCCGTGAGATCGAGGTCATAACCGGCCTGCGGCAGGACCGACGCGGGAGCGGCGACGCCTGCGGTCGTCTTGTCTGACAGTGCGCTCGACATCGACGCCGCGAACTGGTCGATCTGCGCCTGCGCCTTCACCAGCGTGTTGTCGCGCAGTTCGAGATAGGCCGCGATCTTGCCCGAACGGATCGAGTTGGTCGATACCAGATCGTAGCTGCCGCCGTGCGGGAAATTGATGGCGATGGTGCCGACGTTGTTCTTGGTCGGGTCGGAGCTGTACAGCGTGTTGGGCGTCATCGTGCCCTGCGGATTGAAGCTTAGCTGCGCAGCCTCGGTGCCGACCAGTTGCACGCCGGAGTTCGTGAATACCGTCACCTGGTTGAGGTCGTTGACGACCGTTCTGATGTCCATCAGGCTCGACAGTTGAGTGATGTACTGATCGCGCTGGTCGAGCAGCGAGGCCGTCGCGGCGTCCGTCTTGCCGTTGTTCTGGAGCTGGTTGTTGATGAACGCGATCTGGGCCATCGCGTTGTTGGCAGTGGTGATGGAATCGTTGATGCCCATCTCGGCGTTGGCGCGAAGGCTCTGAATCCCCTGCGTCGCCGCATTGAGCGTCTGCGCCATCGTTTGCGCGGCGCTGACGGCGCTGATCCGCGCCGACTGCGAATCCGGGCTGGTCGACAAGCCCTGGAAGGCCGTCAGGAGCTTGTTGAACGAATCCTCGATGGTGCCGGTTTCAGCCGGATTCCCGTAGACATTCTGCAGATTGGCGAGGAAAGTCGAACGGATATCGGCGTAGGCCGCGCCGGAAGTTTCCGTGCGCAATTGGGCCTGCAGATATTGATCGAGCTGCCGGTCGACGCCGTGGAGCAGAACGCTCGAGCCGTAGTCGCCGGTCACGCCGGCGGACTGGATGATCGACTTCCTGACGTAACCAGGCGTTTCGGCGTTGGCGACGTTCGATCCGACCAGCGCGATTGCGGCTTGCGTCGCGCGCAGGCCGGACATTGCGGTGGAGAGAGCTTGACTCAAACCCATGACTGATTGCCCATCTCAAGACGCATCGCGAACGGCTCGTCGCGCAATCAGCGCAGCACGTTCAGGAGATCCTGCACCATCGTGTTGGAAGTGGTGATCACCTTGGTATTGGCCGAGTAAGCCTGCTGGGTGACGATCAGCTTGGTGAACTCGTCGGCGATGTCGGTGTTGGATCCCTCCAGGGACGAACCGACGATGGTTCCGGCCTTGCCGAATAGCGCCTGTCCGGATGCGTCGGTGACCTCGAATGCGCCGCCGTTGACGCGCTTGAGGAAATTGGTGCCGTTGAAGGTCGCGACCGAAATTTCAGCGAGGTCGAGATTGCGGCCATTGGAATAGTTGCCGACGATTCGGCCGTTGGTGCCGACGCCGACCGACTGCAACTGGCCGGCGGGGAAGCCGTCCTGCTGGATCTGGTTGACCTGCACGTTGCCATTGGCATCCGCGAATTGGGTAACACCGCCGGTACCGAAGTTGATGACGGGACTGCCCAGCGCGACGCCGTTGACGACGGCATTGGTGAGCTCGATGTTCGGTACCGCCGGCGTCATCTGACCTGAGGCAGAGAAGGTGAAATTGGTGTTGACGTTCTGCCACGCAACCTGGGTGCCGGTTGCGTTGGGATTGACCTGGTAGAACAGGTTCCAGGTGTCGGTATGGCCCGCGCCAAGCGCGGCGCTGTCGACCTTGGCCCAGCGGAACTGCAGGTTCACCGGAGCGCCCGAGACGTCGTAGGTCGTGACCGCACCACCCGCTATCGATTCGGCGAGGAACGTCGAGTTGTCGTTGCCGACGACCTGACCAGTGCCGACGCCGCCGCCGCCGCCGCGCGTCGCCGTCACGGTGCCGGTAAAGCCGAGCGCGGCCCAAGCTGTGGTGTTTGAACTCGAGACCGAGAGATTGAAGGAGGTGCCGGAATGCAGCGTGATCGAGCCGGAGTTGATCGTGGCCGTGTTCGGGGCTGACGTTCCCTGGAGCACGTCAATCTTGCCCAGCAAGGTTCCGATGCTGTCGTCGACGTTGATCTGGTTGGGGCCGACGGCGGTGCCCGACGCCATGAAGGTGAGGGTTTGGCCGTTGACCGTGATTGTGTCGCCCGCGACGAAGTTGGAGGAGATCGAGTTGGTGCCGGCCGCACCGCTAAGCAGGGTCGCGGCCGTGTTTGCAACCGACGGCGTCGCTTTGTTGTTCTGAGTGGTGCCGCTTCTGGAGGCATCGGTATAGGGCGCCATAGGCGTTCCGAGTGCCAGCGGATTATGTCCGGCGCTGTATGATCCCGGCGCGATCAATTCCGATCCGGGAACGGAAACGTCGTGCTTGGTCGTCAACGGATAGCTGGCGAGGTTGGCGCGATAGTCGATCCTGGTGGTTTGCTGCGCCGGCAAGAAGTCGTTCTGGAATCGGAGAACCTGCGGCGAACTGCCGGAAGGGTTGCCGGTGGTCGGGTCGATCGGCACGCCCTGCAGATAATAGCCGGCGCCATTGACGAGATAGCCGCTCTTGTCGAGTTGGAAGTCGCCGCGGCGGGTGTAGCGGTCGACACCGTCGAACACCGGCGTGCCGTCGGTGAAGTTGCCGGGCTTTTGCACCGCAAAAAAGCCGTTGCCGTTGATCGCCATGAAGGTCGCAACCGAAGCCGTCTGCACGTCGCCCTGCACCGAGTTGGTGGAGCGGGATTGCGTGGTCACGCCGCCGGCGAGTTGCGCGGTCGCTGAGGTCTGCGGAATCAGATCGAGGAAGGAGGTGTCGACGCGCTTGAACGCTGTGGTCTGCGAGTTGGCGATGTTGCCCGAGACGTTTTCCAGCGCGTAGGAGTTGGCGCGGAGGCCGCCGACCGCGGTGGTGAGTGCGCCGAAGATACCCATGACATGTTCTCCAAATTCGATCCGGGCGGCTCGCCGTTCCAGGGAAACCGAGGCCGCGTCGGGAGAACATGTCGCAAGCGTTGTGCCAAACTATAAAATCAATGGAAATCAAATACTTAAGAAAAAAGCCCCGATCCGAAGACCGGGGCACATTTGCCGGGCGGGCAACAATTGCCGAGCGATGCCGTTACGAAGCCTGTGGCCCGGACGGGTGAAACACCAGCCCAAACCCGTCGATGCAATAGCGCAAGCCGGTCGGCTTCGGCCCGTCGTCGAAGACGTGACCCATATGTCCACCGCAGCGGCGGCAGTGGACTTCCGTGCGCGTCATCCCGAACGTCGTGTCCTTGGTTTCACCAAGGGCATTGTCGAGCGGCTTCCAGAAGCTCGGCCAACCAGTGCCGCTATCGTATTTGGTATCAGAGGAGAACAGCGGCAGGTCGCATCCGGCGCAGGCATAGATGCCCTTGCGCTTTTCTTTCAGGAGCGGGCTCGAGCCGGGCCGCTCGGTGCCGTGCTTGCGCAGGATTTCATACTGCTGGGGCGTGAGCTGGGCGCGCCATTCGGCGTCGGTCTTTTCCACCTCGAATTTCTCGGCCGCTTGCGCCGGCGAGGCGCGCAACCAGCGGAAAGCGGCCAGGCCAAACAGGCCGGCTACGGATGCGAGCAGGATACGGCGTTCGATCATGGAAATCTCCGTGCGAGGCGGGCGTAACGTTTCGCCATCAAGTACGGCCCACGAGCGCCGACGTTACACGGATCCGTTCCGGATTTTCTCACTTTCCTGCGAGCCAGGGACGGGCCCCCCGCCATTCTGCGCCTATGCCGACCGCGGCGGCTGTGGACGTACCGGCCGCGGCTCGCCCGGCGGACGGCGTGGCGGCCTGGTTCCGGCCTGCCGGTTGGCTTCCGCCAATCGCGCCTCGCGAACGCGCTCCCGGACACGAGCGCCTTCGCGGTAGCGGGCCAGCGCGCCCGCCGCGGCGGAATGGCCCCGCCCCCACAGGCCGATCAGATGGCCGGCGACGCGGCCGGTGACGCCGCCTGCCCAGACCAGTTCGAACGGCGAGAACAGTTTCCAGCGGTCCTCGCCCCACAGGATGCTGCGCGCGATGACCTGCCCTGCCATTGCCGAGGTGTTCAGCCCCTGGCGGCCGAAGCCGCTGGCGACCCACAGCCCTTTGCGCAATTGGCCGATCTGCGGCATGCCGTGCACGGTCACCCCGACTGCGCCGCCGAACACGTCAGCGATCGGCACCTTGCCGAGTTGGGGAAAGATGGTGGCGATGCGGCGTTGAATGACAGGGCCGAAGCGGCGCGGCCGCGCGTCCCAGGTGGTCTCCGGGCTCGCCCACATCAGCCGGTCGCCATCCACGATCCGAAAATGATCGATGCCGTCGCTGTCGACGACCGACCCCTTGAAGGCGAGGATCTCGCCAAGACGGTCGCCGAGCGGTTCGGTCACCGCGGCATAGCGCCAGACCGGCAGCAACGTCTCGGACAGGCGGCGCAACGGAGTGCCGAGATGAACGTTGCCGGTCAGCACGATATGCGAGGCGCGCAGCCGCGCCGACGGCGTCACGATACGCTTGCGAATGCCTGACGAATCGATGCTGACGACGGGAGTATCCTCGAAGATGCGCGCGCCCGCCCGCCTCGCCAGTACGGCAAGGCCGTGGATGTATTTGCGGCCGTCGATCTGGAACGCGCGCGGATAATAGATGCCGTGGAAATAGCGTGCCGTCCCGAGCTGATCGCGAACGCGATCGAGCTGCCATCCCTCGACTTCGGTTTCGAAATCCTCGCTCAGCGTCTGCAGCCGGCTGATCAGCATTTCGCCGACGTCGACGTTGGAGACCTCCAGCGCGCCTTCGGTCAGCGCAATTCCCGGCATCGCCTCTTCGGTGGCGGCGGCGCGAACGTAGTCAGCGCCCTCCTTCGACATCGCCCACAGCTCGCGCGCGTCGTCGAGGCCGACGCGCTCGATCAGATCGCCGATCGGAAGGCTGTAGCCCGGCATGACCGTGCCGAGTTGATGACCGGACGCGTTCCAGCCGACATGCCGGCCTTCGAGAACGGCCACGCTGGCGCCAAGGCGCGCGGCCTCCAGCGCCACGGTGAGACCGGCAAGTCCTGCGCCCACCACGCAAATGTCAACATCCAGGTCGAACGAAAGCCGCGAACGAAAAGGCGCGTCATCGTAGGGGCTGTTGGTCGCACTTGTGAAAGTCTCGAGCATGGCGTTTCTTACGGACCGCTGCAGCGCTTGTCACCTTGCCGCGGACATGAGCTTGTAGATTAGTCGAGACTAAGACCGAATCGAGATCGCGCCAATGCGCCGTTTGATGCTGCTGCGTCACGCCAAGACTGAACACGACGCGCCTTCGGGCCGTGACCACGACCGCCGTCTAGACGAGCGCGGCCGGCGGGACGCCGCCGCCATCGGAACCTGGATCGGCCGGCATCCGCCGTTTCCCGATGCCGTTCTGGTTTCGACCGCGGTGCGGGCGCGGCAGACCTGGGAGATCGCACGCGATGCAATAAAGGATGCAGTGCGGGATCGGCCGCCGCAGCCGCAGGTCGAATTGATCGACGAACTCTACGGCGCCGAGCCGGCGCAGTTCCTGCGGATCATCCGCATGGCCGAGGTCGACGATCCCGCACGTCTGATGCTGGTCGGCCACAATCCCGGCATGCATGAGCTGGCCTTGATGCTCGCCGGCAGCGGCGATGCAGCGGCGAAGAAGTCACTTGAGGACAATCTGCCAACCGCCGGCCTTGCCATCCTGGATTTTGCGATCGACGATTGGAGCGAGGTGGCGTTTCGCCGCGGCAAACTCGTGCGCTTCACCAGCCCGAAATTGCTGAAGCAGGCGCTGGACGACTGAGGCAGGCGGACATCCCCGCCCCACCATGCTAAGCTCTTCATGACACGGTTTTCGAGCGAATTAAGAACAAGTTCGCGTAAAAGAAAACGCGTCAAAACAAGAGGCTAGAGCCCGGCCCTGATAAATCGGGACCGAACGGGCTCAGGCGGGAGGCGCAGATGTTCAAGTCGATTCTCGTGCCGATCGATCTGGCTGACACCGAACTGGCGAAGCCGGCGATCGCGACCGCCGCAATGCTGTCGCAAACCTGGAACGGCTCGGTGCGCCTGCTCAACGTGTTGCCGATGACGCCGGTGATGCTGGCGGAATATGTGCCGGCCGATTTCGACGCCCAGCAGCGCGCGACGTCGGAGGAAGCGCTCACCATCGTGGCGAAGGAATCCGGTATCGAGGCGTCGCGCATTTCCACCGCAGTGCGGCAGGGTGGTATCTATCACGAGATCCTCCAAGAGGCGGCGGCGATCAAGGCCGACCTGATTGTGATGACCTCGCACCGGCCGGCGATGCGGACCTATTTCCTCGGCTCCAACGCCGGTCATGTCGTGCGCTACGCCAGGTGCTCGGTGCTGGTGGTGCGGCATTAGTTGGAGTGCAAAGCACTAACGATCTCGTATCCCGGACGCCATGCAGATGCGCTCCGCGCGGTACACCGCAGAGCCCAGACACAAAATATCGAAAACAACCCCATGCAAAGTAGGACGGACCCGGCCCGCAGCTCTCACGCCGCTTGCGTCCGGGCCCGGAATGGTCTGCCGTCATGGCCCAACCTGATCTCGTCCTGTTCTAGTTTCCGATGGGGGATTGTGGACTTCACAAACCCCGCCGCTTTGCCGGCGATACCGGATCGCACGCGGCCTCGGCGCGGTCGACCGGCGCGGCCAGTGCAATCAAGGGCGCCAGCCCGATTGCCTGTCGCAGCATAGAATGGCGTTGGGCCAACAATTTCATTTCCATCTCCAGGTTCGCTTGATTCCGCGCTGATCGTTCACGTATCGACCGCGCGCGAAATCTGCGTCCTACGAATCTAGGAGATGACGACCCGCTTCCTTTCTATTCCGGGTAGTGAGCCATTTTCGCCACGCTGCGTGATCGCACGTGCGCGGCATGCGATCCGACAAAAATTTCGGCCCGGTCGATCGACCGGGCCGTTTGATTTACGCAGCGATCAATTCAGGCGCTTCACCTGATCCGGCCGAAATCCGGATCGACGGTGCCGCGCACGGCGGATTCAATCCGGCTGCGCTCGATGCCGATATCGCGGAGCGCGCGATCGTCCAGTTCGCTCAGTGTTTGGATGGCTTGGCGGCGCGCAAAATAAGTGACGATGCCGTTTACCCAGCTTCCGAGCAGGCGGAAAAATCCGCTCGCCGAGCTCTGGGGCGCAGTCCGGGCTGCGATGGGCGATATCGTGGTCATCGTACGTCTCCTTGCTTTCGCGCGGCAAAGCGCCGCCGCTGGCGCAAACGCTGCGGATAGCGCCTGCACCTATTGGATTCTGATTGCTTGCACCCCTCTCAGTGCAATCATGGGCTTGATGGGTTCAAAATGATCCGATACATTGCTCGGTGCAAGGAAAACATTGCTCTCGGTGCAATAATGTCAAAGTTCGAGTACTTAAAGCTTGCCGATACCGTCGCCGCCGAGATCGCCAACGGCGCGCTCAAGCCCGGCGATCGCCTGCCGCCGCAGCGCAGCTTCGCCTATGAGCGGAAGATCGCAGTCTCGACCGCGAGCCGCGTCTACACCGAGCTGCTCCGCCGCGGCCTCGTGGTCGGCGAAGTCGGGCGCGGCACGTTTGTGTCAGGCGAAACACGGCGCGGGATCGCCTTGCCGACTGAGCCGCGCGGCGCGCGCATCGACCTGGAAGTGAACTACCCGATCCTGCCGACGCAATCGGCGATGATCGCACGAAGCCTTGCGGGGCTCGAACGCCCCGAAGTGCTGGATCTCGCGTTGCGGCACTCGACCACGGCAGGCACACACGCGGCACGGACCATTTCCGCCGAATTTCTCTCCCGCGAGGACTGGTCTCCGGCCGCCGATCAACTGGTCTTCACCGCGAACGGCAGGCAATGCATCGCTGCTGCGCTGGCGGCGATGGTGCCGAGCGGCGGCCGCTGCGGCGTCGAGGCCTTGACCTATCCCTTCATCAAGGACATTGCCGCGAGGCTCGGCGTCACGCTGGTGCCGCTCGCGATGGACGAGAACGGCGTCCGCCCTGACGCGGTGCAGAAGGCTCACCGCGAAGCGCATTTGTCGGCGCTGTACGTTCAGCCGACTATACAAAATCCGCTCGGCATGACCATGCCGCCGGCGCGCCGGGCTGACCTGCTGCGCGTCGTCGAGAAGCTCGGCCTCACCGTCATCGAGGACACGGTCTATGGCTTTCTCGACGAAGAGACGCCGATGGCCGCGCTTGCCCCGGATAGCTGCATCACCCTCGACAGCCTGTCGAAGAAGGTGGCGCCCGGCCTTGCGCTCGGCTTCATCGTTTCGCCGCCGCGCCTGCGCGAGCGCATCATGGCCGCGGTTCGATCGGGCGGATGGACGGCTTCCGGATTCGCATTTGCCGCCGGTCAACGGCTGATGGCTGACGGCACGGTTGCCGAGTTGTCACGCCTGAAACGGATCGACGCGGCACGCCGCCAGCAGATGGCGGCCAAATACCTCGCCGGCTTCGAAGTTCAGGCGAACGTCAAATCCTACCATCTCTGGCTGACCTTGCCGCCGCATTGGCGCTCGCAGACATTCGTCGCGGCCGCCGCCCGACGCGACATCGCGTTGACCCCTTCGACCACCTTCGCCGTATCCCCCGGCCATGCGCCCAACGCCGTCCGCCTGGCGCTCGGCGCGCCCAGCACCGAGCAGCTCGATCTGGCGCTGCGCACGGTGGCGGTAATGCTGACCGCGAAAGAAGACGTCGATACGACCGAGTAGCGCTACCGATCGCGCGTTTCGCTCTCCGGCCATTCCGCGATAAAGCCCCTCGCCTTGTACGGCTCGATCTTGTCCCATTCATTGAGGATGCGGCGGCTGAATTCGGCGTCGGTGTGCCAAAGCGCCCGCGGCGTCTTGAAACTGTCGACCACGACCAGCATTTTCTCCACTTCCGGCCAGTGCCGATGCAGCGTCATCGGATAGCGGCGCGCCGTCCAGGTATTGCCGAGGCAGATCACGCTGCGGATGTTGGCGAGCCCGAGCGCTCGGTCGATGATCGGCAGCGAGAAGATCACGTTCTCGCCGGTGTTCATCGCGCGATCCTCTCTGAGGATGATGTCGGCGGGAACGCCGCGCGCGACCATCGCATTGACGATGATCTCGCACTCCGAAAGCGCCGATCCCGGCGTCACGCCGCCGCTCACGATCGCCCGGCGAAAGTATCCTGCGCGCCAAAGCCGGCAGGCTTCATCGACGCGCTCGTCGACATCCTCGCGCGTGCCGAACACGAACAGCAGGTCGGCCGGCCGTAACGGCGTCTTGATCAGATGCCGTGCATTGATCGCGGCAATCTCGGCCGCCGTCGGCGATCGTGTCGTCGGGGTTGTCACGGCAACTCGCAGCTATCAGGAACGCCGCACAGAGTGCCGGGTCCTGCGGCATTTCACGAAATCACATTTCGTGTCGCTTGATTGCGAATCAGGCTATGGCAGCAGCGTCTCGGGAAGCGCGTCGAACGAATATCTGCGCGGCCGATTGCGCTTGATGAAGCCGCCGATGGTCCAGGCAAACCAGATCGCGATGCCGACCAGAAACAACGCGCCGGTGAATTCGGAAGTCGCAAGCGCCCGCGCAAGAAGTCCGATCATGGCGACGGCCAGCAACGCCAGCATCACAACCGCCGTGGCATAGGTTACCGTTCCGATGCCGACGATCAGGGAAGCCTTGCTGCCTGCGGCCCTCATCCTGCGATGCAGCTCGGTGATGAAGGCGCGATAGCTCTGGTCCTGCGGCGTCATCAACGAGACCGTCTGCCAGGTCGTCGAAAGGATGGCGATCCGTCCGCCGCCGGCCCTTGCGATATCGGCGCGAAAGCGGCGGGGTTGCATCGACATCGGCCGATACGACAGACGGATCGAAGCGATATCGGCATAGGGCCACACGCCGGACCGGCGGCCGATTTTCCACGACAATCCGGCATCCGTCAGTTCGAATTGATGCGCCGACGAGATCAGTGACGCCTTGTAGGCGTAGCTGATCGTGCGCGCGCCCTCGCCTTCCGTTGCCTGGTTCGGCAGTGATGTCGGCAATTCAAAATATCCGTATCGCTTGAAGCCGCCCGCTTGCGCGGCGAGCCGGCTTTACCTTACAAGCGGGCCATGGCCGAGACGACTTATTTTCCGCGCCGCCTGATCCTGGCCGGCGCGATTGTTTCCGGAGTGCTGCTGGCGCTGGCCGTGCATATGCTGGGCGCGCGTTACGGGCTCGATCTCGGCGGCCTGTGGCGGTCCGATACAAGCGAGTTCATGCCGGCGGGCGCGGCAATCGCGTGGTGGCTGATCGCGACCGTGGGCTTTTCCGGTGGCTATTTTACCGCCAACCTGATGCACAGCGCGGCCTCGGGCCAAATTCCGCAGCGGATGCGGCAGTTCCTGATCGCAGTCGGCGTGCTGATCCTCGCCGGCGCCGGACAGGCCGCCTCCGCGCCGAGCCCCGTCCCTACCATATCGGGCGTGCTCGCCGGCCTTGCAGCCTTATGCCTCGGCGCCGTGATGGCGTTCTGCGGCGCGCATTTCGCATTGCTCAAAGCTTAGAAAAACAAGGCTTGAGAAACTAAGCGATGGCCCGCGCGCGGGCTTTTGAGAGCATCGTTTCCACCTCGGCTGCGGGACGCGGCGGGCTGAACAGATAGCCTTGCGCCTGCGTGCAGCCTTCCTGACGCAACAGCTCGAACTGCGCGTCGGTCTCGACGCCTTCGGCCGTGGTGACGATGCCCAGGCTTTTGCCGAGGCCGGTCACGGCGCGGACGATCGCCATCGAATCATCGCGCGTGGCGAGTTCGGTGACGAACGAGCGGTCGATCTTGATCTTGTCGAACGGAAAGCTGCGCAGGTAGCTCAGGGACGAATATCCGGTTCCGAAATCGTCCAGCGAAATCCGGACGCCAAAGGCGCGAAGCTCGTGCAGGACCGAAAGCGTTGCCTCGCTGTTCTGCAGCAACACCGATTCGGTGATCTCGAGCTCAAGCCGGCGCGCCGGAAGGCCGGAGGCTTTCAGCGCCTCCTTCACCGTCGACACCAGATTGGGATTCTTGAACTGCACCGGCGAGAGGTTGACGGCGACGCCGACATCCCGCGACCATTGGGCCGCGTCCATGCAGGCCTGGCGCAACACCCACTCGCCGATCGGCACGATCAGGCCGGTTTCTTCCGCCAGCGGAATGAAGTTAGCCGGAGAGATCATGCCGCGCAGCGAATGTTTCCACCGCGCCAGGGCTTCGAAACTAACGACGACGTCTTTGGCGACGTCGCGGATCGGCTGGTAATAGACTTCGAATTCTCCGCGCTGCAGCGCGGCACGCAAGTCGAGTTCCAATAGCCGCCGGGCTTGCGCGCGGGCGTCCATCCCGGTCTCGAAGAAGCGGTAGGTGCCGCGGCCGTCCTCCTTGGCGCGGTAGAGCGCGAGATCGGCTTTCTTGAGCAGTTCGTCGGGATTCTTGCCGTCCTCCGGCGCCAGCGAAATGCCTATGCTGACTCCGATGACGAGCTGGTGGCCGGCAATCTCGTAAGGCGCGGAAACCTTCTCGACCACGTGGCTGGCGAGCAAGGAAACGGCGGACGGGTCGCAATCGTTGCAGAACTGCACGATCGCGAATTCGTCCCCACCCAGCCTCGCCACCGTGTCATTCTCGGTGATGCATTCGCCGAGGCGGCGGGCGACTTCCTTCAGGAGCGCATCGCCGACCGGATGGCCGAGCGAATCGTTGATGTCCTTGAAGTGGTCGAGGTCGAGACAGAGCACCGCAAGCTGGTCGCTGCGTTTGGCAAGCCGCAAGGCCTTTTCGAGTTGCTCGCGGAACAGCGTCCGGTTCGGCAGATTGGTCAGCGCGTCATGGCGCGCCATATGGGATATCTGTTCCTGGGCGGCCTGCCATTCGGTAATGTCCTCGAAAGTAGCAACCCACCCGCCGCCCTTCATGGGCTGATCGACGACGCGGATGGCGCGTCCGTTGCGGGTCACCGTCCTCGTCACACTGTTACCGGCCTTGGCCGCAGCGATCACGCTGGCGACGAACTGATCGGGATCGCCGTCCCATCGATCAAGCGCCTTCTGCTGCCGGAGCACATCGAGGAGCAGACGGCCCTGGAGAGCCATACCGGTCCGTCCCATCATTTCGGCATAGCGTTCGTTGTACAGCAGGATGCGGCCATCCGCATCGAACATGGAAAGTCCTTGCGACATGTTGTCGAGCGCGGTGTCGAGCAGGACTTTCTGCTGATGGAGTTCGCCTTTCGCGCGGCGGTCGATCATGGCCGCCAGCAGCGATAGACCGAGGATGGCGAAGGCTGCTACCGCCGTCAGGAACGAAAGCGCGGTCGGAGAAATCGACAGCCCGTCGCTACCGAGCGTCGGGTCGGGAATGAGCGTGACGGCGCCCATCGCCGTGAAATGATGCGAAACGATGGCAACCGTCAGCAGCGCGGTGGCGGCCAGCGTATGAACGGGATTGTCACGACGTACGGCGACAAGAAGCGCTACGGCCGCGAACAGGCTGCCAAGCACAATCGAGGCCACAACGATGCTGCGCGACCATACAATGAACGCCGGAAGCTCGAGTGCCGCCATGCCGGTATAGTGCATCGCTGCGACGCCGCCGCCAATGACGGCGCCGCCGAGGGCAACCACCAATTGGCGCGCGCTGGACAACGCAATGCAGAGGCCGATGGCGACGATGCTTATTGCGAAGACCAGCGACAGCAAGGTGATGGGTATGCTGTATCCGGCGCCCGCGCCCGGATCGTAAGCCAGCATCGCGACGAAATGCGTGGCCCAGATTCCGCAGCCGCCGACCGCCGCGTCGAGGCCGATCCAGATCGCGCGCGTTCGGCCCCGCGAGGCCCGGGCACGATGAAACAGGCTGATCGCGACCGCGCTCGCGAGCCAGCAAATGGTGCCGGCAAGCACGACCAGTCTCCAGTCATGCTCGGTGGTGAGGCAAGTTAGGACGCGGTACATTACAGACCCCCGATGGGGCCTTTAACAGCAGTCCTATTGGTATATTTGAGGTAACCGCCGCAACTCAGTTGCGCGGATGGTGAACAAACACTTTTGGCATGCCAGGCGGCCCGGCATGGAAACGCCGTGCGAGGCGCTTCCCCGCGCGGCGTTTTGCCTCAATTGCGCGATGTTCAGCTTGCGGCGCGCAGGTTGACCTTGCCTTCCGCCAGCGAGGTCAGCTTCTTGTCGACCGTCTTTTCCTCATCGAGCGTCTTCTGCAGGATTGTGGCGCAATCGTTGCGCCCGAGCTGCCGCGCCCACGCGATCAGGCTGCCATAGCGGGTGATTTCATAGTGCTCGGCGGCTTGCGCGGCGCTGATCAGGGCTGCGTCCAGCACGGCCTTGTCCTCGATTTCGCCCGCAACGTCATCGGCCTCCTCGATGATGCCGTCGATCGCCGGGCAATCGGCCGCCTTCACCTCGGCGCCGTGCATGCGGAATATCTCTTCGAGGCGCTGCACATGCGTCTTGGTTTCATCGAGATGGGTCAAAAAGCCCTGCTTGAGCTGCTTGTCGGTGGCCTTTTCGGCCATTTTTGGCAGTGCTTTCACGAGTTGCTTCTCGGCATAGTAGATATCCTGCAATTGATGCACGAACAGGTCGTTCATGGTCTTGATGTCTTTTGTGAAGAGTCCCATTGCGGTTCTCCTTCGTTTGGGAACACGCAGGCGCAAGCCAGGCCTTTTCCGGGCCGGGGCGCGCTTCATGTTCGATGCTGATGGGAGCTAACCGGCTCGCAAAAGGGATGTTCCTAAAGGCCCCGAAAACGCCGCGATGGAACGGACGGAACGATACGGCAAAAAGCGCCCGCGGAACGGACCTCGTTGCGACTCAAAATCGTTAATGCGGCGACATATGTAGGGCATATGACAAGGGCGGCGAACGAAGCCAAAAGGCATGCTTGTCAAGGGCTGCACAAGGGCCCGGTTTTAGCTTATGGGTTTCGCGCACGGTGCCTCTGACCGTCGACTGTCACCCGTGGTGACAGGCCCATCTTTACGTATTGCCCCGCCGGGAGGATGAATGCATCGGCTGCTGACCGCGCTCGGGCGTGGCTTCAAGGAGAAGATCGGCTGGAAACGGCTAGGGATCGCTGCGAGTCTCCTCATCATCATCTTTGCGGTCACTACACTGGTTCGCACCCTGAAAGGGGTGGACACCGGAATTATCCTGACCGCGCTGACGGAGATCGCCCCGCATCGCATCGCGCTGGCCGCGCTATGCGTGGTGGGGGCGTTTTGCACGCTGACCTTCTATGATTTCTTCGCCTTGCGAACCATTGGCAAGACGCACGTACCCTATCGCATCGCCGCGCTGTCGAGCTTCACCAGCTACACCATCGGCCACAACATCGGCGCCACCGTCTTCACCGGCGGCGCGATCCGGTTCCGGATCTATTCCGACTACGGCCTGACGGCGATCGATGTCGCAAAAATCTGCTTTCTCTCAGGGCTCACCTTCTGGCTCGGCAATCTGTTCGTACTCGGCTGCGGCATGGCCTGGCATCCCGAGGCGGCATCGGCGATGGACCTGCTGCCGCCGGCGATGAACCGGATGATCGCGATCGGCTGCCTTGCCGGCATCGCCGCCTATTTCGTCTGGCTGCTGATGGGCCAGGGTCGCCGCGAGCTCGGGCAGAACGGCTGGAAGGTCGTGTTGCCTTCCGCCCGGCTGACGTTGCTGCAGGTTATGATCGGCGTGGTCGATCTCGGCTTCTGCGCGCTGGCGATGTATCTGTTGATGCCGATGGAGCCGCATATCGATTTCGTTTCGCTGGCGGTGGTGTTCATCCTCGCGACGCTGCTCGGCTTCGCCAGTCATGCGCCCGGTAGCATCGGCGTGTTCGACGCCGCGATGCTGGTGGCGCTGCCGCAGTTCAGCAGGGAAGAGTTGCTGGCGACGCTGGTGGTGTTCCGGATCCTGTACTTCCTGATCCCCTTCGGCATATCGATTTCGATCATGGGGACGCGCGAAGTCTGGCTCAGCGTGGTGCAACCCTGGCAGGAACGGCGCCGGCTCAGCCAAGCGTGCACGGCCAAGGCCAGGGTGCGGCAACCGATCAACGGCCGGCAATCCTGAGGCTGGTAACGGCGTCGTTATCTGCGCGGTCTGGTCTTTTGGGTCGGAGCTGCCTCATTCTCTTATTTCTGCCTTACCGCTAACGTCAAACGACGCCATGGCTGGAATGCTTCTACGTTCAATGATGTCGATCGCGCTGGTTGCCAGCGCGCTGGTTGGAATGTCCACGTCCGCTGTGGAAGCCCAGACCGCAGGCGGCTACGGACCGCTGCAGATTTCCTGGGAGGTGCGCAACCGCTTCCGCCTGTTCCGCGAGGAGCGGGATTTCCTGCTACACGCCGAGAGCGCACGTGGCCGCAGCGTGTTGGCCGCAGAACAGGCGCTGGCGGTGCAAAGCGACGGCCGCGGCTGGGCGCGCAACACCGTGAATCGGCTCTGCATCGATCTTGCCGGCCGCGTCAGCGAGCCCTGCACCCGCGACAACGTCAAGGAAAGCTATCTGACGCCGATCGACCATCCGATCGTGGCCCGGCTGACCGGTCCGGTTCCGGTCGGCGCCACCTGCGCCTGGACGATCGACGACGGCGACGGCCCGCAAACCTCCACCTTCGACTGCGCCGAGCCGGTCAATCTCAGGGTCCGCTATGGCCGCACCACGGTTGCCACCGTCGACATGTCGAGCTCGGAGGGCAGTCAGCGCGCTTTCACCGAGATCGCGGTGCGCGACATCTTCATCGCGGGCCTCGGCGACAGCGTCGCGTCCGGCGAGGGAAATCCGGACCGGCCGATTGCGCTGGCCGATGAAGGTTTTTGCTTCCGCTCCTATCTCGGAACGGCAGCCGCGCAATATTACCGCCCGAGCCGCGCCGGCTATAAGGGCGGACGAGCCTGCGAGGCGCCAGACTTTCTGCCGGTCTGGCAGCGGCAGAGCGCGCTCTGGTTCAACCCTGCCTGCCACCGCTCGCTCTACAGCTATCAGACCCGGACCGCGCTGGCGCTCGCCGTGCGATATCCGCACATCGCGGTGACCTATCTGCCGCTGGCCTGCACCGGCGCCACCATTGCCGACGGGCTGTTCGGCTCGCAGCGCGCCCGCGACTGCCTGCCGTCGAAATCGGGCGGCGCGTGCCAGGGCACCGTCAACGGGCAACTGGCCGAGCTGCGCGAAGCCATCGCTGCAGTGAAACGCCGCCAGCCGGATCGCAAGCTTGACCTCGTGCTGCTGTCGATCGGCGCCAACGATATCTACTTTTCCGGGCTTGTTGCGGATGTGATCGTCGACACGGCGACCGAGCGTACGCTGTTTCGGCGCAGCGGCGTGATGGCCTCGGTGGACGACGCACGCAGCGCGATGACGCGGGACCTGCCGCAGGGCTTTGCCAAGTTGCGCGAGGCACTCAAGCCCCTTGTCGGCGGCGACCTGTCGCGGGTGGTCTACACCGCCTACGCCAATCCGACGCTGTCCAATGGCGGCGCGCCCTGCCCCGGCGGACGCGCCGGCTTCGACATTCATCCCTCCTTCAATGCCCAGCCGCAGCGGCTGGCCGCCGTATCGAACTTCGTCGAAGGCGAATTCCTGCCGCAGTTAAGAGCGCTGGCGCTGTGCGAGGGCGGCATCCTGTGCCGCAATCCGAGCACCGACCGCATGACTTTCGTCGACAGCCATCAGACCAGCTTTGCCAGCCACGGCTTCTGCGCACGCGCCGAAAGCGACCCCGAATTCGACCGGCAGTGCTTCTCGGCCACCGGCGATAGCTTCGATCCCGATATCGTCACAGCCGCCAACCAGCCGATGCTGTGTGGCCGCAGCGCCGGCGAGTACCGCGCCTATCTGCCACGCGCGCGCTGGATCCGCGATGCCAATGACAGCTACTTCGCGGCGATGACCTACCCCCAAGGCCTGCCGTCATCGCAGCAGCCGTCCGATATCCATGACGCAACCTGGGGCGTCTTGTCGGCGGTCTATGGCGGGGCGGTGCATCCGAGCGCCGAGGGTCACGCGGCCATGGCGGATGCCGTCGTGCCGGCTGCCGCCGCCGTGCTGCAGCTCGATGCGGCGGTGCCTGAAGTTACCTCGCAGCCGGTGCCGCCAATACCAGACGCGCCGCGCCCACCCGGCAGAGCCGGCGGACTTTTCTAGCGCGCTGGAACTGGAGCGGGCGCCGGCGCAGTGGTCTTCTTGGGCGCTGCAGGGGCCTTTGCCGCACCGGCTGGAGGCTTCATCGCTGCAGCGTGCGCGGGCAGGTATTTTGCGATGATAGCGGGATCGAGCTGCGCTATCGCCGTGTCCGGCAGGCGCGTCCAGATCTCATCCTTGCCCAACAGCGAGATGCCGAGATAGCCGCGCATCGTCAACGTCTGCCCATCGGGACTGAGCGTCATCTTGGCCTTGTAGATCTTGCCATCGCGCGGATCGAGCACATTGCCGTTCTCGTACTTCAATCCCTCGCGCTTCATGTCGCGGATGAAGGAGAGCCCAAGCCACGGCGCATCCTTTCGATCGTCGGTGCATTTCGAGCAGATCGGATTGGGAGCATCGCCGGGCTCGGAAAAGAGCTTGGCGAACGCGCCTTCGAAGGTGCCGTTGCGATCGACCACCAGAAACCAGCCGACCGGCTTGCCCTTCTCGACCTTCTCCCACAGCCCGGCCGCAGAAGGTTCCACCGGCTGCGCGGCGAGTTCCCCGGTAAATGCGAGCCCGATCACGATCGGGAGTATCAGTTGAAATCCGGCTAGCTTGCGCATGTGATCACCTGATCAATTCCCTAAATGAATGGCCGCAGACTAAGGCCATTTCGCGGACGGTTCCAGTAACGATCGCCACGCGGGCCGGCAAAGCTCCGCTAGCACAACCGTCATCTTTTTGGGAATCAGTTGACGCCGAGCTTCTTCTGCAGGCTCGACGACGAGGTGGTGTACTGGAACACCAGCCGCTTGTCCGGATAGACGTAGCGGTGCGCCTTCTGCGCCATCAGCGCGCCTTCGTGGAATCCGGACAGGATCAATTTGAGTTTGCCGGGATAGGTGTTGATGTCGCCGATCGCGAAGATGCCGGGAACATTGGTCTCGAACGCTGCGGTGTCGACCGGCACCAGATTGTTCTCGAGCGCGACGCCCCAGTTCGCCACCGGGCCGAGCTTCATGGTCAGCCCGAAGAACGGCAGCATCGTATCGCACTCGATCTTCGAGATCGCATTGTCGTTGCCCTTCATCATCGCCGCCGAGAGCCTGCCGTCCTCGCCTTCGAGTGCGGTCACCTGACCGATCTTCAGGTCCATCTTTTCGCTCGCCACCAGCGCACGCATCTGCTCGACGCTGTGGGGCGCAGCGCGGAAATCGTCGCGCCGGTGCAGCAGCGTCACGCGTTTCGCGATCGGCTGCAGATTGAGCGTCCAGTCGAGCGCGGAATCGCCGCCGCCGACGATCAAGATGCTCTTGTCGCGGAACTGCTCCATCTTGCGCACGGCATAGAACACCGAAGTGCCTTCATAGGCCTCGATGCCCGGCACCGGCGGCCGCTTCGGCTGGAACGAACCGCCGCCTGCGGAAATCACCACCACCTTGCATTCGAACACCTGACCGGCATCGGTCGTCACGCGAAAGCCGGGATCGCCGATCTTCTCGATCGTCTCCACCATCTCGTTGAGATGGATGGTCGGATGAAACGGCTTGACCTGTTCGAGCAGCGCGTCCGTCAGGCCCTGGCCGGTGACGAAGGGAATGCCGGGAATGTCGTAGATCGGCTTTTCCGGGTAGAGTTCGGCACACTGGCCGCCGATCTTGTCGAGGATGTCGACCAAATGCGCCTTCATGTCGAGCAGGCCCAGTTCGAAAACGGCAAACAGGCCGCACGGACCCGCGCCAATAATCAGCACATCGGTTTTGATCGCTTCGCTCATATCAGCTTCTTTTCGGTTGAACCTGGCGGGAAAGCCGCATCTGTCTAGCCAACCCGGGGCTAACAGGAAAGCCATAATATCGTTCGCGACAGCCGCAACCCCTTGCCGTCATTCGACAAGTGGGCTGTAAGGGACCGAAATTTTCGGAGATGGCCCCGTGAACGCCCCCTTGCGTGCCGACGCGACCCCGCGTCTGGAGGATTTTCCCTATCGCTTGTCGGACAATGTGAGATTTGCCGACCTCGATCCCAACCAGCACGTCAACAACGCGGTCTACGCAACCTATTTCGAAACCGGCCGCGTCACGCTGATGAAGAATCCCGGCTACGGTCTGATGCCGGATGGCTTTGCCTGGATCATGGTCCGGCTCGACATCCATTTCCGCGCCGAATTGCGCTGGCCAGGCACGATCGAAATGGGACTGGGCGTCGTCAAGTTCGGCAGAACTTCCGTCACCTTCGATCAGGTGGTGTTCTCCGAAGGCAAATGCGTTGCGTCGGCGCAATCGGTATCGGTGCTGCTTGACGAAGCCACGCGCAAGCCGACGCCGTTGACGCCGGAAATCCTGGCGAATTTTCAGCGCTGGATCCGCCGCGGAGCAACGCCCGCATGACGCGCGCGGCGATGTTCGCGGCCCTGCTCGTCGGCATCGCGATGATGCAGCCTGCCGCGGCCGAGCCGTTCCATCGGGAGGACCTGCGTATTCCGATGGAGGCCGCAGGCCCGCGCGGACTTGAAGCGATGCTGTTGCGGCCTTCGGGCGCGCGCCGCTATCCACTCGCCTTGATCAGCCACGGTGCGCCGCGCGATGGGGCGGCGCGGGCGCCGATGTCGCCGTATAGATCCTATCGGCAAGCCCTTGAATTCGCTCGGCGCGGTTTTGCGGCACTGGTGTTCATGCGCAGGGGCTATGGCGATTCCGATGGCAGATATGCCGAGAGCAGCGGCCCGTGTGGCCAACGCGAATATTTGCGTGCGGCACGGCAGTCGGCCAGCGATCTACGCGCGGCAATCGAAGCCATGAGCAGCCGGAGCGACGTTTCGACCAATGGCATGATCGCGGTCGGCGTCTCGGCTGGTGGCTTCGCTTCCATCGCGCTGACCGCCAATCCCCCGCCGGGACTCGCCGCCGTGATCAATTTCGCCGGTGGCCGCGGTTCGCGCGCCGACAATGACGTCTGCGACGAGGATGCGCTGGTCCGCGCCTTCGCCACGCTAGGCAAGACGTCGCGGATTCCGACGCTGTGGATCTACGCGCAGAACGACAAGTTCTTCGGGCCCGAACTGGTGCGCAGAATGTTCGCGGCGTTTACCGACGCCGGCGGGCGGGCGCAATTCGTCGATTTCCCGCCACATGGCGATGACGGCCATTCTCTGTTTTCGCGCGCGATACCGCTCTGGACGCCCGCGGTGGATGGCTTCCTGCGCGATCAAAATCTGGGAACGCGCGATATCGCCGCGATGCCGGCGCCATCGCCACTGCCGCCGCCGCAACAATTGCGCGACAAGGGGCGCGCGGGATTTGCCGATTATCTCTCCGCCAGCCCGCACCGGGCCTTTGCCGTCTCGCCAAAGGGAGCTTTCGCTTTCCGCAGCGGGCGCCGATCGGCGCGCGAAGCGACGGAAGCTGCCCTCGCCGCCTGCGCGGAACACGCGCCCGATTGCGCGCTATATGCGGTCGACGATCATCTCGCGGACACCGCCAACGCCGGATCGCGCTGAATGTCTTTGCGACCTCAGGCTTGCCGTTCCGGCGTCGACACGACCAAACCGTCGAGGTCGTCGCTCACCTTGATCTGGCACGAAAGGCGCGAGTTCGGCCGCACGTCGAAACCGAAGTCCAGCATGTCTTCTTCCATCGGGGTCGGAGAGCCGACCTTCTCGCGCCAGGCTTCGTCGACATAGACGTGGCAGGTCGCGCAGGCACAAGCGCCGCCGCATTCGGCCTCGATGCCCGGAATGGCGTTGCGGATCGCAGCTTCCATCACGGTCGCGCCGTTCTCGACTTCAATGGTTCGTTTTTCGCCGGTATGGTCGACAAAGTGGATTTTGGCCATGATCGCTCGTGCTGCCGGAATATGTAAGGAGGTCCCGGCAGTCCTATAACGGGTCGATCCGCACAGCGCCAGCGGTCGGGACGAAAAGCTGAAACGGCACTTACCGGGATTTTGGCCAATACGGACCGCTTTCCTCTCAGGAACGGCGCAGAACCGCCTCGATCGCTGCCCGCGCCTGCGCGACCGCCTCGTCGAGTTCCGCAAGCGCAGCGGACGGGTCGGAGCCACCGGTGATGACCGCCTCCAACCGCGCCGCGGCATCGGCGACGGCAAAGGCGCCGATCGCGCGGGCCGAGCCCTTGAGCGTGTGCACCAGCGCGCCGGCATCAGACGGCATGGCGGCGAGGTTGCGCACGAGCCTTGCCGATTGCGCCAAAAACATCGTCAACACTTCCTGCTCGATACCGGCATCGCCGAGCGTCATCCGTTGCAGATGTTCGAAATCGATCGGCCCGTCGTCGGGAGCCAGCGGTGGCGATGGCATCCATTCTACCCGTTCGAGATGAAGCGGCATTGGCCTAGGTCCGGATAACCCCTGCACTGATTCTCGGAGGGGCTTTTCGTCAGCCAACCACGACAGGGTTAACGGAGTGTTCTTCGAATTTGCCGCTGCTTCGCCTTGTTTTCGCCGACAATTCGCCTTTATCGGCGATCCGGTTCCAGAAATTTGTGTATCCTTAAGGCCTTAAGAAACAAAGCTGTTAACGATGATTAAGGATGATTAAGAATGTCTTAATCGCGGCCATTTCATTCGTATCGCTCAGCCAATAGGATGTTTGCGGATGTGGCGGACAAGGTGCCGGCGGGGCACGCCTTGCGTCCGCGGGGGCTTATGAATCCGGCTTCGAGCTTGCGGGGGCTTTTTGCAAGAACGGCTGGACGCGTAAAGTTAAGAGGGCTCGGACTGAACATGGCGAACAATCCCAAGAAGGTCAAAGATCCCACCGAAGTCGCGCTCTCTGCCATTCAGGAAGCGCTCAACATCAGCGATACGAGCGTCGACAGCAGCCGAAATCCGATCGGCAGCGAGCTCACGCCGCCGACCATGCCCTCAGCCGCGCCCAGCTACTCCGAAACGCCGTTCGACACGCGCGGAAGCGCGGAGCGCCAGGTGTTCGATCCGATTGAGGAGCCGCGCAGCCCCCGTCGCGCCGCCAATGACGATCGCGAAACCATCGGACAAATTCTGCAGGCGATCCAGAAGAACCGCCCTGCCCGCAGCGTTTACACGCTTGCGACCATCTTCGGTGGCGTCTGGATCGTCGGCTGCGCTCTGTTGACCGCTGCCTTCCTGCCCTCGCTGCAGGCGGCAATCGGACAGAGCGGCGGCGTGCTGGTGCTCGCCGGCCTTGCCGCATTGTTCTTCGCGCCGGTGCTGTTGTTCTATTTCCTCGCCAGCCTCGCCTGGCGCGGCCAGGAAATGCGGATGATCGCGCAGTCGATGGCGCAGGTCGCGATCCGCTTTTCCGAGCCCGAAGGAGCTGCCGCCGATTCGATGGTGACCGTCGGTCAGGCAATTCGCCGCGAAGTCGCGGCGATGGGCGACGGCGTCGAGCGCGCGATCGCGCGCGCCGGCGAACTCGAAACGCTCGTCGCCAATGAAGTCGCAGCACTCGAGCGCGCCTATTCCGACAACGAAGTGCGCATTCGCGCGCTGCTGCAGGACATCGCCCATCAGCGTGACAATCTGGTCGGCCAGGCCGAGCAGGTTCGCAGCGCCATTTCCGGCGTGCAGATCGATCTGCGCCACGACATCGCACTGATCTCGGACGCGATCGCCTCGCGCGTCGACGAGGTCGCAAAAAGCATCACCGGCGCGCTCGAAGAGCGCGGCCAGCACATCACGAGCGCGCTGAGCAATGCTGGCGACAACATGATCCTCGCGCTCGGCGAGCGCGGCGGCGACCTGCTCGACCGCCTCGAGGAAGCCAGCGCCGAGACCACGCGCGCCGTGCTCGACGCCTCCGAGCGGCTGACCACCAGCCTCAATTTCAAGACCGGCCACGTCCACGACGAGTTCGTCGATCTCGCCGACCGCGTCCATGAGATGCTGAACGAACGCATCGACCGTATAACCGGTGAATTCGAACAGCGCTCATCGACCATCGTCGACGGCATCTCCGACCGCACCGAGCAGGTCCACGACTCCCTGAAGAATTCCTCCGACTCGCTGCTGCTTGAACTCGAGCTGCGCTCGGGCGATCTCGTCAGCAAGATCGACGATGCCGGCAACCGCCTGGCGAGCCGCATCCTCACCTCCGGCGACAAGGCCAGCGACGCACTCGACGTGACCGTGAACACGCTGGTCGCCAAGGTGATCAGCCAGACCGAGAACGCGCACGACAGCCTCGCGCTGCAGATGAGCGCCTTCGACGAACTGGTGAAGAACCAGGGCTCGGAGCTCGCGGAAAAGTTCGCCCGCGACAGCGGCACGCTGGGCGCGCTGATCACGCGTCACATCTCGGAGTTCGATCGCACCGTCAAAACTTTCGGCGGCGACATCGTCGAGCGCATGGGCCAGCGTACCCAGGAGATCAGCGACAGCCTGAAGAATTACGTCGACACTTTTGACACCCGCCTGGTCGCGAACAGCGGCGAGATCACCGCTTCGCTCGATCAGCGCCTGCTGCAGTTCGAAACCACGCTCGGCACGCGCGTCAGCAACCTCGACGCCTCGCTCGAAAACAAGATCAAGTGGTTCGATGAGACCGTCGACGGCCGCCTGCAATCGCTCGAGACGACGTTCGATACCCGAGCCAAATCCGTCACCGAAACCATCGACAACCGTCTCAGCACGCTGACGGGCTCGCTGACCGACGGCGCGGCGCAGGCGATCCAGTCGATCGACCAGCGGCTCAGCCTGCTCACCTCCTCGCTGACCGAGGGCACCGCGCAGGCGATTGCAGCGGTCGACCATCGTATTGCCAATGTCACCGAAACCCTCGACGGCCGCAGCGCCTATCTGACCGACACCATCCAGGCGCGGTTCCAGGAAATTCATCAGGGCATTGAGACGCGGGTCGGCGACATCGCCAGTGGACTCGAGACGCGGGTCACCGGCCTTGCCAGCGGCATCGAGACCCGGGTCGGCGACCTCGCCAACGGCATCGAGACCCGGGTTGGCGCCATCGCCACCGATATCGACACCCGCGTTGCGCAGTTCGAGGATCTGCTCGGCTCGCGCATCGAAGCCGTGGCGGGCCGGATCGAAAGCAGCGGCCGTCAGGCCAGCGAAGACCTGATGTCGCGCGCCGAAATGCTGTCCTCCGGCATCAAGTCGCATGTCGAGGATGCCGAGCGTTCGCTGACCAACCTCGTGGTCAATACCGCCGAGACCATCCAGACCGGCGCACGCACCGCGCAGCAAGCGCTGCTGACGGTTTCCTCCGATGTCGGCGCGCAGTTGAAACTGACGTCGGCCGAGGTCGAAGCCTCCCTCGCCGCTGTCGGCACCGGCGCGGCCAATTCGATCCTGACCAGCGCCCAGGAAGCCCAAACCACGCTGGTGTCCGCCTCCTCCGAGGCTGCCTCGCAGATCAAATCTCTCGCCGCCGACGTCGAGCGCACCCTCTCGGCCGCAGGCGATGCCACGGCCGCATCGGTTCTATCAGGCGCGCGCGAGGCGCAGACCACGCTGGTTGCCGCGTCCACGGACGCAGCAAGCCAGGTCAAGTCGCTCGCCTCCGACGTCGAGCGTTCGCTGTCGCTCGCCGGAACGGCAACGGCCGAGGCCGTCACCGCAGGCGCCCGCGAAGCCCAGAGCACGCTGGTCGCCGCCTCCACGGAAGCCGCCAATCAGGTCAAGTCGCTCGCGGCCGACGTGCAGCGTTCGCTGTCGATCGCCGGAACGGCGACCGCCGAGGCGATCACGGCAGGCGCCCGCGAGGCCCAGAGCACCCTCATGAACGCGTCCGCCGACGCATCGAGCCAGGTCAAGTCGCTCGCAGCCGATATGGAGCGTTCGCTCTCGATGGCCGGCAACGCCACCGCCGAGTCGATCACGACGGGCGCGCGCGAAGCGCAGAACGCGCTGATGACGGCATCTTCGGAAGCCGCCAACCACGTCAAGTCGCTGGCGATCGATGTCGAACGCACCCTGACCGCGGTCGGCGCCGAAACCGCCGCCGCCATCCTCGGCACCGCGCGCGAAGCCCAGAGCTCGCTGTCGGCGACCTCCGTCGAGGCCGCCAACCAGATCAAGGCGATCGCCGGCGATATGGAGCGTTCGCTCGGCGTCGTCACCGCCAGCACGACCGACACCATCCAGACCACTGCGCAGAACGCACAGAGCGCGCTGATCGCCGCGACGAACGAGGTCAGCACCAAGGTCAAATCGACCTCGGCCGATATCGAGCGTTCGGTGCTCGCCGCGAGCAGCAATTTCGGCTCGACGATGACCGGCAAGACCGACGAAATCGTCACCTACGTTCAGCAGCAGACCGATCGTCTGGCGCAGATCGTCGACAGTCGCCGCGGATCGCTGGTCGAGGCGCTGAGCGCGAGGACCACACAACTCACGACTGACATCGACCGCGTCACCGCCGACGCCCTGAAGTCGATCGAAACCCGCGGCCAGGCGTTCTCGCAATCGATGTCGACCCACGGCTCGGAAGTCGCGCGCACGATTACGTCCGCAGGCGACCTCGCCACCGGTGCGGTAGCCAAATCGCTGAAGGATCTCGAGCAGTCGTCGCGCTCGGCCATCGACCAGTCGCGTCAGGTTTCGATCGCGGCCGTCACCGAAATGCAGGAGACCAGCAAGATCCTGCGCACCGACACGGTGGCGCTGTTCGAGCGACTGCGCGAAGGCAACATCCTGCTGCAGGAGGTGCTGACCGGCGCCCACGATAATCTCAACTCGCTGGAGCGCGCGCTGGTGACCCGCGTGGCCGACTTCGTGTCCGCCATGAACGACGTCACCGCCCACAACGGGGTCGCCACGCAGACCCTGGACGACCAACTGACCGTCTTCAACTCCAAGACCTCGAAGGCACTGGAAGATCTCGGCGCGCTGTCGAGCGAGTTCGAAAAACACGGCAAGTCGCTGGTCGAAGCAGCCAGCGTGGTCGAACAGGCCAACCGCTCCACATCGACATCGGTCGCCGACCGCAAGTTGCAGCTTGAATCGCTAGTGACCACGATCGACCTGCGCACCACCGACCTCGACCAGCGCCTGTCACGCTTCACCGGCCTGCTCGACGAATCCCTCGCCGCGGCGGAGGAACGCGCCCGCGATATCGCGCGCGTGGTCGCGGAAACTGCGGGCGCCGGATCGGCGGCGATCAGCCGGCAATTCGAGGCGGTTCGGGCGGCGGCTGAGAACGAGCGGCAACAGACCCTCGATGCGATGAACCACCTGTACCAGCAGAGCACCCATGAAACAGATGCGATGTTCAAGCAGTCGACGGAGAAGTTCGGTGCGATGGTGCAGGCCATGAAGCAGATGGCGGCCGAGATGCATCAGGAGCTCGAGGCGACCCGCAACGAGCTGCGCCGCGGCGTGCTGGAAATGCCGCAGGAGGCCGCCGACAACACCGCGCAGATGCGCAAGGTGATCGTCGATCAGATCGAGGCGCTCGCCGAGCTCAACCGCATCGTCGCGCACCATGGCCGCGGGCTCGACGTCGTGACCTCCGGCCGCGCCAGCGTGCAACGCCAGGAGGAGCCTGTGATGGCATCCGCCGCCGGCGGCCGCAATGAAGTGCGCATGCGCGACGCCGGCAGCGCATCGACCCTGCCCCCGCCGGATCTGGGCATGCCCGCCCAGCGTCGCACCGAAGCCCCACCGGTGAGCCCGGTAAGCCAGGATGCCGGACGCGACGGATGGCTGTCCGACCTGCTCCATCGCACCGACGCCGGTACCGGACGCGAGGCTCCCCGTGGCCGCGTGCCACAGAGCCCGGCCAATCCGCTGGAGTCGCTGTCGCTCGACATCGGCCGGCTGATGGATCGCAACCTCGCCGCCGAAATGTGGGATCGCTACCAGCGCGGCGAGAGCAAGGCGTTCTCCAAGCGGCTCTACACGCCGGCCGGCCAGAAGGCGTTCGACGAAGTCGCCCGCAAATATCGCGCCGACCGCGCCTTCAAGCAGACGGTCGACCGCTATATCGCCGAGTTCGAACGGCTGCTCGACGAAGTCGCGCGCGAGGATCGCGGACCGCAAGCCCTGCGCGGCCACCTCACCTCGGAGACCGGCATGGTCTACACCCTGCTCGCGCACGCGGCGGGACGGCTGGGGTAAAGACGCGAATAGTGAGTGACGAATAGCGAATTGAAAACGGAGGCCTCGCGGCCTCCGTTTTGTTTTCGGGAGATCTGTCGTTTCCACCAACGTCGGCCCTTCACCATCCAAATGCGCGTCTTGCAAACGGCCCCATGTCTGGCTATATTACCGGATATATTTAGGTATAGGGAATCTCCCATGGCCGATACCGCTCAGAAAAGAGCGATCCGGAATTATCGGACGCGGTTAGTAAAGCGCGGCATGGCGCGATTTGAGGTCCTTGGCCTCGACGCCGACCGCGACCTGATTCGATCGCTGGCGAGGCGCCTCGCGGAGAACGATCCGGATGCCGCGCGGATTCGAGCGGCTGTGAGCCAAACGATCACGGGCGAACCGCCAGGGAAAGGTGGCATCCTTGCCGCGTTGCGCCGCTCGCCGCTGGTCGGAGCCGATCTCAATCTCGCGCGTTCGCGCGACACAGGTCGCAAGGTCGATTTGTGACACGCTATCTGCTCGACACGAATATCATCAGCAACGTTACACAGCCGAATCCCTCCACGTCGCTGCTGGCATGGATGTCGGAACGGGCTGACGCTGACCTGTTCATCTCAGCACTGACCGTCGCGGAAATTCAGCGCGGGCTGCTGCAGAAGCCTGCCGGAAAGAAACGCGCCGTGCTGGAAGCCTGGTTCGCCGGTCCGGAAGGACCGCAAACCCTGTTCGCTGGCCGCGTGCTCGCCTTCGACGAGCAGGCGGCCTTGATCTGGGCGCGGCTGATGGCCGATGGAACGGCCAAGGGGCGGCCACGCAGTGCGCTCGACATGATCGTGGCTGCGACGGCGGAGGCCAATAGTTGCGTGGTCGCGACCGACAATGAAAAGGACTTTGCTGGATTGAAGTTCATCAACCCCGCTTCGAGCCCAAGGTAGGCGCTGAAAACGTTGGCGTTCGAGGACGGCCTACTGCTTCTTCTGTCCACTCGGCGCCCTTGGTGCCGCGGCTGCTGGCGGTGGCGGCGGCGGTGCTGCCGCCTGGCTGTTGCTGCTGCTGCCGCCGCCGAAGATCACCCGGGTCGGGTTGCGGTCGAAATTGTTCACGGCGCGGCTGATGTCGGAAAGGGTGCGGCGGCCATCGGCCATCAGCGCGCCTGACCGCTTGTCAAAATCCTCGGCGAGTTCGCGGATCGACTTCACCATCAAATTCAATTCGCCGCCGGCGGCGCCGCCTGCAATGGTGTTGAGACCGAGCATCAGACTGTCGGCCTTGCCCATCACGCCATCGACCCTGAGCATGACGTTGTCGATCTTCTCGGAGTTACGCGCGAGCGCGGCCGTGAAGGTCTCGAGGTTTCGCAGCGAGTTCTTCACCGATTCCTGATTGTCGGCGACCAGCCGGTTGACGTTCTGCAACGTGGCGCGAATGGACTCCGTCACATCCTGCAGCGCGCTCGGGTCGGCGGTCAGCATCGGAACGCCGTCCTCGTCGAGCGGCACGGAAGGCGCGGATTCCTCACCGCCCTTCAGCGAGATCGCCGCGACGCCGGTCAACCCCTGGAATTCGAGGCCGACGAGCGTGTCTTTGCGGATCGGGGCGTTGTTCTCGACCATCGCCAGTGCGACCACCCGCCGCGGGTTGTCGAGCTTCACCGAGACAACCTCCCCTATCCGAATACCGTTAAAGTTGACGCTGCCGCCGTTTCGAAGACCGGACGCCGGGCCTTCGAACACGATGCGGATTGGGCTGCGCTGCTTGGTGGTATGCAAGCTTTGAAACCACAGCACAAAGCCGAACGCGGCGGCGATCACTGCCAGCGTGAAGGCCCCGATCAGGACGTAATTCGCCCGCGTTTCCATAATTCAAGGTACTCCGAAATCTGGATCTGTTCAGCTTCGCCGATCAGACCCGTCATTTATCTGTTGTTTGAACACGATCTCATCAAAAACCGGTGCCCGCTTCGTGATCATGCTCTAGCCCATGACCGCGCGGGCGCGCTTGCCGTGAAAATATTGCCTCAGCCAGGGATGCTGCGAGGCCTGCATGTCGGCAATCGATCCTGCTGCAATGATCTTACCGTTCCCTAAAACCGCGATGCGGTCGCAGGCCGTATAAAGGCTGTCGAGATCATGGGTTACCATGAAAACCGTCAGGCCCAAAGTACGCTGCAGGGTACGCACCAGCTCGTCGAAATCGCCGGCGCCGATCGGATCGAGCCCCGAAGTCGGCTCGTCCAGAAACACCAGTTCGGGGTCGAGGGCCAGCGCGCGCGCCAGCGCCACGCGCTTGATCATGCCGCCCGACAATTCGGACGGGTAGCGGTCGGCGACGTCGGGCCGCAGGCCCACCATGCCGAGCTTGGCTATCATGATCTCGTCGAGCAGCCGCTGCGATACCTTGAGATATTCGCGCACCGGAAACTGGATGTTCTGCCGCACCGTGAGCGAGGAGAACAGCGCGCCCTGCTGAAACAGGATGCCCCAGCGGCGCTCGACGCCGCGGCGCTCCGCGGAGCTCGCCGCATCGAGATCGATGCCAAACACTTCGATGCGTCCGGCGATCTTGGGCACGAGACCGATAATGGTGCGCGTCAGCACCGATTTTCCGGCGCCGGACGGGCCGACAAATCCGAGAATTTCGCCACGCTTGACGTCGAGGTTGAGCCCGTCGAGTACGCGCGTCTTACCGAACTGCACGGTGATGTCGCGAACCCGGATGATGGCGTCGGAAATCTCGTCCGCCATGGTCACATTCCGATCGATGCGAAGAAGATCGCGAACACGCCGTCCATCACGATCACGAAGAAGATTCCCTTCACCACCGAGGACGTGGTGTGCTGCCCGAGCGACTCGGCGCTGCCCTGCACGGCCAGTCCCTCGACGCAGGCGACGATGCCGATGACGGCGGCCATGACCGGCGCCTTGATGATGCCGACGACGAAATGATCGATCGAGATGGCATCGCGCAGCCGCAGCAGGAAAGCTTCGGGCTCGACGCCGCCATAGAGCCACGCCACCAGCCCGCCGCCGTAGAGTGCCGCCATCGCGCCGAGGAACGCCAGGATCGGCAATGCCAGCACCAGCGCCAGCATCCGCGGCAGGATCAAAACCTCGATCGGATCGAAGCCCATGGTGCGCAGCGCGTCGATTTCCTCGCGCATCTTCATCGAGCCGAGTTCGGCGGTGTAGGCCGAGCCCGAGCGGCCCGCCACCATGATCGCAACCAGCAGCACGCCGATCTCGCGCAGCACCAGCACGCCCAGCATGTCGACCACGAAGATATCGGCGCCGAACTTGCGGAAATGGAAAATGCCCTGCTGCGAGATGATGCAGCCGATCAGGAAGGTGATCAGCACCACGATCGGCACCGCGCGCCAGCATACCTGCTCCAGGTGATGGATCGTCGAGGTCAGGCGGAAGCCGCGCGGGCGAATGATGACGTGGCCGGTCGCGGCGAGCACCGCGCCAAGCATGTCGATCAGCCCGATCAGCGTTCCGCCGATGCCGGCGACGCTGCGGCCGACCTGCTCCAGCATCCCCGTGATGGTCACCCGATCGGTTTCGACGATCGGCTCGGCTTTGACCCGGCGCACCTCGTCGACCAGGCTTGAATAATTCGCCGAGAGCCCGGCGATCTGGGCCTCGATGCCGCCCTGGGTCAGACTGCGGCGCAGCCGCTCGATCAGCCAGGCGCCGAACGTGTCGAGCTTCGACACCTGCGAGACATCGATGAAAATGTTAGGCCGGGTGCCGCCCAGCTTCTCGGCGTCGGCGACCATTCGTTCCAGCACCGGCGCAAAGCGGGCCGTCCACGGGCCAGCCGCGCACAGCGCCAGCCCGTTGCTCCTGGCTATCCGCTCCAATGTCGGGTTGCCGTTCACGATGCCCACCCCTCGGCCGATGCGCTACCCCTGCAAAACGCTTGGGTTCCGCACGCCGTACTGCCTTGTCGAATCTGCCCCTAACCAGCCATAGTTGGTAGCAGCGGGCAAGCTTACGGTTCAGAAAATTGCCAGATTTTAAAATGACTTCCAGCATTTCCCGAAAGCTTGCCGCCAGCATCGAGCACTGGCCCATTGCGGGCTCCTTCACGATCAGCCGGGGCGCCAAGATCGAGGCGGTCACGGTCGTCGCGACCGTCAGTCATGGCGGTCATACCGGGCGCGGCGAGTGTGTGCCCTACCCCCGCTATGGTGAAACGCCAGAGGCGACATTGCAGGCCATCGAGGCGATGCGGGAGCCGCTCTCGAACGGGCTGGATCGGCAGGCCCTGCAGGCGGCGATGCCCGCCGGCGCCGCTCGGAACGCGCTGGATTGCGCGCTGTTGGACCTCGAGGCCAAGAGCGCCGGCCGGCGGGTCTGGACCCTGCTTGGCCGGCCCGCGCCACGTCCCTGCACCACCGCCTTCACCATCTCGCTCGGCACGCCGGAGGCAATGGCGGCGGCGACCGCCAAGGCGGCGCACCGACCGCTGCTCAAGATCAAGCTCGGCGGTGACGGTGATGGCGGGCGGATATCAGCGGTGCGCCGGGCGGCCCCCGAGTCCGAACTGATCGTGGATGCCAACGAGGCCTGGACGCCGGACAATCTCGAACAAAACCTGGCCGCTTGCGCGAACGCCGGCGTGACGCTGGTCGAGCAGCCGCTGCCGGCCGGGCAGGATGAAGCGCTAGCACGCATCAAGCGAAGGGTCGCGGTCTGCGCCGACGAAAGCGTGCATGATCGCGCCTCGCTCGAAGGGCTTCGCGAACGCTACGACGCCGTCAATATCAAGCTCGACAAGACCGGCGGGCTGACCGAGGCGCTCGCGATGGCGGACGCCGCACAGGCGCTCGGCTTTGAAATCATGATCGGCTGCATGGTCGCGACCTCGCTGGCGATGGCGCCGGCCATGCTGCTAACGCAACAGGCCAGATTCGTCGATCTCGACGGTCCCCTGTTGCTGGCGCGCGACCGCGACGGCGGCCTGCGCTACGATGGCAGCCTGGTCTATCCGCCGGAAGCCGCCTTGTGGGGCTGATGTGTGAGCCGGTCCCGCGCCAGCCAGACCACCAGCCCGCCCAGGGCGGCCATCACGGCCATTACGTAGTAGATACCCTGTCCCCAGGTCTCGTAGATCGTGCCTGACGCGATCGCTGCGACGCCGGCGACGATGCCGCCACAGGCGGTAAGATAGCCCTGCGCCCTCGCCATCACGTGGCCGGGCACATGGCGCAGCATCAGCCCCATGACGCCGACCTGCGTCAGCCCGAAGCTCAGCGCATGCGCGAGCTGGACCATGGCGAGGATCGCAAGGGGCGGATCCTGTGCCGTTATCACCCAGCGCGCGGCTGCGCTCAGCGCCGCGATCACCACCAGCATCGACGGCTGCAGCGTGAATCGCGGCGACAGCGCGAACAGCACGATCTCGGCAATCACGCCCAGCACCCACAGAACCGCTATCGTCAGCCCGTCGTATCCCGCTTGCTGCCAGGCGATCGACGCAAAAATGTAATAGGCGGCATGGCTGCCCTGGATCAGCGCCGACGCCACGATAACAGCGATAAAGCCGCCGTCGCGCAGCAATTTGCTCGCGCCCCCGGTGACCGGGCGAACGGTCCTGGTGTCGTCCAGCGGCTCCAGCGCGAGGCTGGCCAGCGCCCCGATTGCGGCCGCGCCGGCGATGATCCAGATCAAATTTCGGGCGGCGATGAGATCGAGCAGCATCCCGCAGACCAGCGCGCCGAGGACGAAGGCGGCCGAGCCCCACAGCCGCAGCGGTCCATAGTTGAGGCCATAACGCTTCACGCCCCGCAACGCATAGGCATCCGTCAGCGGCACCATGGGCGTCCACAGGCAGCAGGTCAGGGCATAGATCAGGAACACCAGGACCGGCAGATGCTGGCTGCCCAGGATGAAAAAGCCCAATGCGGTGGCAAAGGCGGTCACGATGATGCCGCCGCGCAAGGCCTGACGCCATTCCGCAAAGCCCGTCACCAGCGGAAGCACCGTAAACCGCGTCACCGGGGGAACGGCCGTGATCAGCCCGATCCAGAACGCATCGATCCCGACCGCTTTCAACCATACCGTGAAAAACGGCAGATGGGCGCCGGTCATGCCGAACAGCGTGCCGTAAAACAGCGCCACCCGCGTTGCGAATCGCTTCGATGCGCCTTGAGAAGCGATGGGGATTTGTGATTCGCTCAGCATCAATTCAATTGCGATTCGGGCAATATCGTGTTGTCTCGTTATCGCAAGGCGCGCTGATTTGCGCGAAGAGTTTGACATGGCCGACGAAGTATTCGCCCTTTCGCCGATCTCAGCACGCGCCGCGCGGCCGGGCGAGGAGGACTATGCCGCGATCGCCGAAGCCTTCATGGAGACTTCGCGAGGCCGCTGGTTCCTGACCGAATACGCCAAACGCAACCGCAATGCCGACACCCGCATGGTGCTGGACGCGGTGATGCGGATCGAGCACAGCCTCGCCGCCCAAAGGGAGGAAACCCTTCAGCGGGAAGAAAGTCTCCGCCGGGAGGAAGGCCTTTCGGTGCAGCAGGCCGCGGAGGCCGTCGCCGCGGCGGCCGCGGCGCAGGAACGCTTGACCGAGGCGCTCGCCGCCATCCGCGGTGCGGTTAAGGCTGCCGAGGAATCGGCGGTCGAGGCGCTCGACAGCCTCGCGCTGGAGCAGCGGCTGGCGCCGGTCCGCAAGGGCGCGCGGGTGCTGCGGGAAATCGCCTGGCGGTTGCGGGAAATCGGCAATGACGGGCGGATCTGCGACCTGATCGATTCGCAGGTCACCGTCATCGAAAAGGGCACCGAACAGTTCTCCTCCGAGGAGGCGAGAGCAGGCCTCCATGCAGCCTTTGCTGCCCTCCAGGGCCGCCTTGTGGAGTTCGGCGACCACGACCGTCCGCCGGCCGAGACCGAGGCGGCTGCCTCCCCGGCCGCGCAGGAAATCGAAACAGGCTTGGCCGAAACAAGCTCGGCGCATGAAGCTGCCGAGGCCGCGCTTGCGGCAGCGGCCGTGCTGAGGGAAACGGAAACGCCGCCGGCCCCCGAGCCCGCCGCTGCTGCCCAGGAAGCCATCGTCCAAGAGACCTCGATCCAGGACACCTCGCTTCAGGACAGCTCGATCCAAGACACCTCGATCCAAGATACCGCCGTCCAAAACGCCGACGCTCAAGACGCCGACGCCCAAGACGAGGCGGTCCTCGATATGATCGCGATGGAGATGGGCGCGCCGGATCCGATCAGCGACGACGAGATCGCCGAAGCGATAGCCGAGCAAGCCCGTCAGGCGCAGCCGGCGCCGATCACTCCCGCGGTGGTCGCAGAATCACCCAAACCAGTCGCCACGCCATCGCCGCCGCCGGTTCAACAGGTCGTTCAACCGCCGCCTCCGCCTGCCGCACCCGCGCCTGTGCCGGCGGTGGAAATGTCGCTCGGCTCGAGCCTCATCGCGAGCGGCATGCTGCGAAAGCCGGTCACGGCGGCCAACGACCCGCTGGCGCCGATCCGGCGCATGAGCCAGGCCGAGAAGATCGCGTTCTTTTCGTAAAAGGCCTCTGCCCTGCCGCTTGAAGCTCCCCGGCTTCCAGGAGCTGGCGGCGGTCAGCCGAGCCTGGCGAACCGGCTATGCGGCGCTGGTAGTGGGCTTCCACGCGTAAGCGAGCCACCCGATCCCGTGAGAAATCAGATCGACGCCGAGGAGGAAGCCGAGGACCCACAATCCCGTCATCGGGAATCCCGTCAGAATGACGAGGCCGGCCAAGACGCCGAATACGCCTGATAACAGCATGATCCAGCCCGCTTCCCGCCAGTGGCTGATGCCGAGCAGGATGCGAACGACACCGGAAATCAGAAACACCAGGCCGAGGACGTAGGTGAGGATCAGCGCGCTCTCCACCGGCTGGCCCACCAGCACGATGCCAAAGGCGACGTACAGGATGCCGAGAAGCACCTGCCATACGAACCCTCCCCATCCCTTGGTCCAGAACGCGTGGAATATCTCGAACGCGCCCGCAATGATGGCGACCCAGCCGATGAAGATGGTGCTGATGAGGGTGACAAGCATGATGTCGCCGAGAACCAGAAAACCCGCCCCGATCATCACGAGGCCGAGCAGGACGCAAATCCAGAACGGCGGCGCACGCAAATTGGTGGCGCCGATCGGCGAGCTGTTGTCATAGGTCGTCATGTCATTCTCCTCGCCTCAGGTTCACCGGCCTCCAGTTTCGCTATTTCCATCGCCAGCCGCACCGGCGACGGCCGCGGTGCCACCAGCAGACCCAACGGCGACGCCGGCGGCGATGCCTGTGAGGGGGAGGACGCGATGGCCGCGTGGGCGGCCGTCCCGGCGGCCGTCCAGCCGGCCGCGTGCCAGGGCCTTGAGCCTCCAGCTTGAATTCTCCGGCGTTCTTTCCGGGATCTTTCTGCACCGCGAGCGGCGTCGCCTCGGCCATCCCTGCTGGCAGGCTTGTGGCCAGGCCGGCCGCCACGGCACCGCACATCAGAGTCCGCAGCGCACTGCGACGATCGATTGCATCCATCGTTGTTCTCCTTGTCGGGACGTCCCTTTCCTCGCAGGCTCCCATTCGATCAGCCTGACCTCACTCGGTTGCCGGGCGCATCGCTCGGAATTTCGCCCGGAAGATAGTTCGGAAGCCGGCCGGCCGGGATGATCGCGAGCAGCGCAAGGCCGGCCATGATCAAGAGCCCGATTTTCAGCGCACGCAGCCGCGCCTCGGTATTCACGCGCACGGCTTCCTCGACCTGCTCTGGCGTGGCGGTGGTAGCTTCCATTACGCTGCGCAAACGGTCGTTGCTGACGAAGGTGATATTGTCGAGATCGACCTGGCTCTGAATCTCCTTCGGCAGTACGGGGTTCGCAGCGATCTGGCTGAGGGCGATCGTGCTCAACAGGCCGACGAGAAGCGCACCCGCCACCGCCGTTCCAACCGCGGCGGCAAGATTCTGCGTGGTGCCGCGCAGCGAGCCGACGTCGCCCGCCAGCTCCTTGGGCGAAGCGGTGACCAGCACATTGAACAGCAACGTGACCAGCGAACCCTGCCCGATGCCGAACAGCACCAGGCCGAACAGCACGGGTACCTCGCTCCAGTCGTTGCGCACGACAAAGGCGAGCCATACCAGGGCGACGGTGCACAGAATGAAGCCGTAACGGCCGATCTGCCGCGGCGTCAGCCGGTCATAGACGTTGACGATCAGCATTGCCGTGAAGAACACCGTCAGATTGAACGGCATCATCGCAATGGCGGTCGCAAGCGGCGAGCGGCCCTGCACGATCTGGATATAGAGCGGCACCGAGAAATTGAGCGCGGCCTCCAGCGCGACCACGGCAAACAGCGCGTAGACCGCACACCGCTCCTCCGGCGAGTCGATCACCTCGAGCGCCAATAGCGGCGTCTTTCCGGCGGCCTGACGCCGGTGCGTCCACGTCAGGAAGGCCTGCCCGAGCATGATGCCGAGAACGATCAGGATTGGCGCCGGCGAAAGGCCAAGCAGATCGAACGGCGCATTGGCGGTGGCGAGCGCGAGCCCCCAACCATTGAGATTGTTGAAACCGAAGCTGATGAGAACGATCGCCGACGCTGCCAGCACGACGCCGACGGCATCGATCTGCACGTCAGGACGGCCGTGGTCAGGCTTCAGTCGGAAGCTCAACAGGAAAACAATCGCAGAAACCGCGATCAGGATGCCGAACGCCGGACGCCAGCCGATATAGGTGCCCAGCACGCCGCCGATGATGAACGCCAGCACGCCCGCGGCCGCTCGCGCGGAGCCGAGCGCACCCACCGCGGTTGCCTGCTGCCGCCCGGTATAGTTCTCCGCGATCAGCGCCACCAGCGACGGCACGATCACCGCGCCCGCCGCGCCGCAAAGCGCCTGTGCCGTGATCATCAATGCTGCCGTGGGGCTGAACGTCATCAGGATCTGCGACGCGCAGAACAAAACGACGGCGAAGCGGAAAACCTGCAACGCGCCGAAACGCTGGGCAAGCTTTGCACCCAGCATGACGAAGCCCGCAACCAGCATGGAATAGGCCACGATTCCGGTCGCAACCGTCGTCGGCGGCACGCCGAAGCTTTTCACCATCCCGCCGAGCGCGACCGGCAGGGAGGCGACGTTGAAGGACATGATCATCTGGCCGAGCGCGATCGCGATCATCGGCACCCACGACTCGCGCACTTCTTCCCGGACGGCCCCCATCGAAATCGAGTGCGTCGCCATGGTGTCCTCCCGGGTTGCTCGGTTCCGGATCGATCTGTCGGATCGACCAAACCGCTCACTGCATTCGTTTCAATTTTCCGGTTGAGAGACGAACAGATCCATTCCCAGCCGCTGCGACAGGAACTTTGCCGCGAGCTGCCCCTTCACGCTGTTGCCGGCCGCGTCGAGCGGCGGCGCGAATGTCCCGAAGCCGCCCTTGCCCGGAGAGACCGCGACAATGCCACCGCCGATCCCGCTCTTGCCCGGCAGGCCGATGTCATAGAGCCAGTCGCCCGAGGTCTCGTACAATCCCGCCGTTATCATCACCGTCAGCACATAGTGACAGACGGCCGCGTCGACCACGCGCTGTTTGGTGACCGGATTGACGCCACCATCCGCCAGTGTCGCGCCCATCACTGCCAGATCGCGGGCGCTTACGTTCAGCGAGCACTGCCTGGTGTAGAGATCGGTGGCCTGCTTGGCGTCACAGTAGATGCGGTCGTAGCTCTGCAGCAGCCGGGCGATACTGCGGTTGCGGTAGTTCGTCTGCGACGCCGAAGCGTAAACCTCTTCATTGAGCGAGAGCTTGCGACCTGCAAAACGCGACAGCCCGTCGTGGATGAATTGCCATTGGCCTTCCGCGGTCAGGCCCGGCACGAGGCTCGTGGTCGCGATCGCACCCGCATTGACCATCGGGTTGGTGCGGCCTCCGCCCTGCTCGATGGCGGCGAGCGAGTTGAACGGCAATCCCGTGGCATTCGCCCCAAGCCTTGCACGCGCCTCTTCCGGACCGACCGTCTCGCAAACCAGCGCGAACACGAATGGCTTCGACACGCTCATGATCGAGAATTTGTACTCGGTGTCTCCGGCCTCGTAGACACGCCCGCTGGTCCCGACGACGCAAATCCCGAAAAGCTCTCGCGGAACTCTGGCGAGCGCCGGATAGACTTGCGAATTCTGCCCCTCGCCGTTCGACCTGAAACGCCGGTGGGCATCGGACACCAGTTTCTGCACCAGCTCGGGCTCGGGCAGATGTCCGGTCGAGATGTAAGGCCGCTCTGTTCGTTCTGCGATCGAAGGAAGGTCCATTGGACTCCTCCATCCGGCTTGAACCATCCTGCTCGTGGATGATCGTGCTGTCCGGCAACACAGGTTGTGCGCTGACAAGCGATCTGCGTCGACCGCTTCAGCCTTCTGACTTACGTCGAAACGTAACGCTCCAGAGTGTATGGAGTCAACCACACAACCTTAAAGTCGGTTTGCGGCGAGTGTGCTTTGCTACAAAACTTTGCGATAAATCACGTTGCGCTCACGATGCATCGACAAACCTCGGCGAATTAGCAACCAATTTGAACGAGCGCTGTCACGGCTTGATGAGAGCGATCAGCGAAGCGTGAACCGTTCCTCGCAGGTTGTGATACCGTACTATTGAGCCGCACGGCCACCGAGCGACCCGGCCGCTCGCCGCTGGTCGTCCTCGCCACCGACGGATTTGCCGGCACCGACGTCGCGCGTTGCGCGGCAGAAGGAGAGTTGCCTCGTCAGAAGCGCCCTGCGCGGCCTACATCATGTCCATCATATCGAGTGGAGGATACCGAGATGTCAGATCTAGTCGCGATCATCTATCCATCCGAAGCAAAGGCAGAAGAGGTACGTCAGCGCCTGTTAACGCTGCAAAAGGAATATCTGATTTCGATCAGCGATGCCGTGATCGCCGCGAAAACGGAAGCTGGCCCCGTCAAGCTGAACCAACTCGTCAATACGACGGCGGTGGGTGCCGTATCGGGCAGCTTCTGGGGACTCCTGATCGGCCTGATCTTCCTAAATCCCTTACTTGGTGTTGCCTTGGGCGCCGCATCCGGAGCGCTCGGCGGCGCCCTGTCGGACTACGGCATCGATGACGCCTTCATGAAAGAGCTCTCGGAAAAATTGCAGCCCGGCAACGCAGCGCTGTTCGTACTGATCAAGAATATGACTCCGGACAAGGTGCTGCGGGAGATTCAGGACGCGGGAGGCACCGTGCTCAAGACATCTCTGGACGACACCAAGGAACAGCAACTTCGCGACGCACTCGCAAAGGCGGCCACCGCACCGCTACCGCCCGAAACGAACGCCGCCTAGGTCGCGGCGATCAACCGAGCGGTGATGACGAGGTCGACAGCGGGACGCGCCCCAGTCGACATGGAGATCGTATGCTGATCGATCCGCGCGATGGCGATATCGAGGACGATGCCGCCAGCCCCGGGCAACGGTCGCTGCTCGCGATCGCTGGAAGCCTGTTCGTCGAAATCAGCTTGCCGAAGCTGCTGTTCGCCTGGACGATCTTGCTGCTGCTGCCGGCGGTGCTGCTTGGCCTTGCGCCATTGCTGGCTTCCGCCTGGTTTTCAACCTTGTCGGAACATCTTGCTGCGTTGACCGAGATCGGCACGATTCTCGCTCTGATCGCTATTCTCGTCCTGGGATGGATCGGATGGCGCCCGCTTTTTCGGGTCGCGGAGACCAGTTTCTGGTCGCTCAATGCGCTCGCGGTGCAGCCCGGTTATGCGTTCGGGCGCGAAGCGCTGCGTCACCTGACGGAGCGGATGTGGGGCAAGAGCCTTACCCTCGCCGGCCGGGCGAGGTTGCGCAGCGCCAATTCGGTTGGAGCCGGCATCATGCTGGCCGCATTCGCAGTGCTGATCGCGATGGCCGCCTG
This sequence comes from Bradyrhizobium sp. CSA112, assembly GCF_029051645.1. Classification (GTDB taxonomy): domain Bacteria; phylum Pseudomonadota; class Alphaproteobacteria; order Rhizobiales; family Xanthobacteraceae; genus Bradyrhizobium. The sequence goes on along the minus strand of NZ_JAACFS010000003.1, from coordinate 451,888 downwards.
GCCTGTGTCACGTTGGACGGGTAGCTGGAACGACCTTGTCCTGCTGCATCGCCTCGCTTTGCCGACGCTTGCAAACGCCATCGTGCTGCTGTCGGCCTACCTGGCGGCCGCATCGCTGGTTTGGGGATTTGCGGATGCCAGCATGCCTCAACCGCTCGATCTCGCCGCGTTCGATACCGCCTGCTCCGGAGGCCGCAGTTGGCGTGTAGCGCATCTGTCGGACCTTCACGTGATCGGTGAACAATATGGCTTTCGCATCGAAAGTGGACGGTCGGGCCCGCGCGGCAATGGCCGGCTCGAACAGGTCCTGACGCGTCTCACCGCTCTTCATGCGGTCGATCCACTCGACTATGTGCTGATCACCGGCGATATGACCGACGCCGGCCGCGCCAGCGAATGGGCCGAATTCCTCGACGCAATGGCGCTTCATCCGGAACTTGCCGCGCGCACGGTCCTGCTGCCTGGCAATCACGACGTCAACATCGTCGACCGCGCCAATCCGGCCCGGCTCGATCTGCCGTTCAGCCCGGGCAAGCGGCTACGGCAAATTCGAACCTTGTCGGCAATGGCGGCAGTGCAAGGCGATCGCGTTCACGTCGTCGACACCACGGGAAAACCGGCCGCTACGCTGCATGAGGCGCTGGCCCCGCACCGCGATGCGATCGTAGCCCTGGCGACGCACGGCGGCATGCGCCGTGCGTCGGCGATGCGCAGGCTCTTCGACGATCAGTTTCCGATGATCCTGCCGCCCGACACGGAAGACGGCCTTGGCATAGCGATCCTGAACTCCAATGCAGAAACCCACTTCTCCTTCACTAACGCGCTCGGACTGGTGTCCATTGAACAGACGCGTCGTTTCGAAAGCACGGTTGGACATTTTCCCAGGGCACGGTGGATCGTTGCTTTGCACCACCATCTGGTGGAATATCCCATGCCGGTGAAGGCGTTTTCCGAACGCATCGGAACGGCATTGATCAACGGTAGCTGGTTCGTCCGCAGGCTGGAGGCGTTAGCGGGTCGCGTCATCGTGATGCACGGTCACCGTCATATCGACTGGATCGGCGCATGCGGCCCGTTGAAGATCATCTCGGCGCCTTCGCCGGTAATGGGAGCGACTGATGATGCGACGACGCATTTCTACATTCATACGCTGGCGGCTGGCGCGGACGGACGGCTTGATCTGCTGCCGCCAGAGCGCGTGGAGATTGCCGGCTAGAACGCGTCCTAAAGCTTGCCGGGTTTCGGATCCGGTCCGCCGAAGAGATCGGCGACCCAGCGGCTTGATGGATGCGCCGCGCAGAAGGTGAGCATGGCGAGCGTGATCGGGACGCCGATGAAGGTCCCGAACAGCCCCCACAGGAACGTCCAGAAGAAGATCGAAAACAACACGACGACAGGCGAGATCGACAGCATCGTGCCGGCCACCCGCGGCTCGATGTAGCTGCCAACCACGAACTGAATGACATTCAGGCAGGCGAAGAGACCCAGAACCGCAGGCCAGCTCTCGAACTGTGTCATTGCCAGCAAGGTGGGAAAGAGCGTTGCGACGAACGGACCGATGAAGGGGATATAGTTGAGCACGAAGGCAATCACGCCCCACTCGAATGCAAATGGCAGGCCGGTAATCGCAGCGAAAATGCCGACCAACAGACCGGTCACCGCGCTCATCTTCGTCCGCACCAGCAGGTATCTTCGAAATTTTGCCGCGGTCGCGGCGCTACCGTCGAGCAGCACGTGCGCTGCGATACGGTTATCCAGCCGCTCGATCTTCTGCCTGACGTTCTCGACTTCGAGCAGTCCGAGCATGACGTAAATCAGCGCAATCACCCAGAAGCTGAGTGTGGTGTTGACACGCCCGGTGACATACTGCGTCACGCGCAAGAGCCAGCCTACGTTGAAATGTTCGGCCCACAATCCGGCGACCGAGACGCCATGGCCATCCAGCCAGGTCACCATCGCCGCATAGAAGTCCTGGTACCGCGGCAAATCGGCGACCAGCGATCTTCCTACACGACCAAATCCCCAAGCCGCGAGCGAGGCAAAGCTGAGACAGACCGCCACCGTGGCGATGACGGTGATCGCCAGCGCGGCAAGCTTCGGCATCCACGATTGCAGCCGCTTCTGGACCGGCCACACGATGGCGATGATGAAGAGGGCCGCAGCCAGCGGCGCGAATACCTGCCTCGCCTGGGCCGCCGCCGCAGCGACCAGCACCGCCGCGATGATTCCGGTTGCGGTCTTCAGCCCGAAGCCTACCCCCATTTTGGGTTCCTTCGACCTTTCAGCAACCCGAGATTGTCAGCTCCATCACGCCGCGGCAAGAGCGGGACACGGCGCGCCGCTAGCGTGACCGGCGTCACGTACCGCCATGCGGATACGGCTTAGCGTCCCCACAGCAAATCTCGCCGCGAGATTCATTTGAGGAACGCTGCCATGTCCCGTTTTAAGCCAACGCTATTACGCGCCGGTCTCCTGGCAAGTCTGTTGATTTTCGGCACCGGCACAGCTTTCGCCGAGGCCCCCAACGCCGATATCCGCACCGGCATGCAGACGCCGCCCGCCGACCAGCGGGTCGCGCTTGTCATCGGCAACTCGAATTACCAGAGCGCACCAAAGCTCGCCAATCCCGGCAACGATGCGCAATCGATGGCGCAGCTTTTGAACTCGGCTGGTTTCGAGGTCACCCGGGCGACCGACCTGACGCGCAGCGACATGGTCAAGGTCGTGCAGGATTTCTCCGCCAGGGTGGCCGAGCGCGGGCCCGGCACCGTCGCCATGATCTACTATGCCGGCCACGGCGTGCAGGTGGCGGGCGAGAACTACTTGCTTCCGGTCGATGCAAAGATCTCGTCGCCGTCCGATCTCGATGGCAATTCGCTGCGGCTGGTCGACCTGATGGGTACGCTGGAATCCATCTCGAGCCGGATGCGCATCGTCGTGCTCGACGCCTGCCGCAACAATCCGTTCCCGGAGATCAACGATGCGGGACGAGGCCTTGCCATCGTCGACGCGCCGAACGGCTCGATCGTCGGCTACTCGACCGCACCGGGAATGGAGGCGCAGGATGGCGATGGCAACCACAGCCCATATACGTCCGCGTTCCTGAATATCGCACGCGAGCCGAACCTGCCGATCGAGCAGTTGTTCAAGCGTGTCCGGCTCGAAGTGAACAACACGACCAACGGTCGTCAGACGCCATGGGAAAGCTCATCGCTGACCTCCGACTTCTATTTCTTCGGCGATACGGCGGTTGCCGCAAGCCGCGCGCCGGACCGCCGCCCGATCGTGCAGACTGCTGCGAATCTGCCCTCGCGTTCGGTGCGCCAGGCCTACGACTACGTGCTGTCCGAAGGCTCGCCCGAGTATTATGAGGAGTTCATCCGGCTCTACCCGCATGACCCGCTGTGCGACCACATCCGCGTGCTGCTCGGCAACCTGCAGGTGGCAAAGGCGTGGCACAAGGCGGTGCTCGCGAACTCGCCCTTCGCCTACAAGACGTTCCACGACAATTATTCAAACAGTCCCTATGCCAAGTCAGCGCTGAAGCTGCATGTCGCGCCGAGGGCCGTGCCGCTGATGCAGTTCACGCATCTGGCGAAGCAGTCGCCGAAGTTCAAGCCGGTGAACATTGGCAACTCACCCGCCCTCGGCATCTCCAAGCACAATCTTGGTGCCCACGCTCACATGCCGGGGACGTCGAAGATCGTTACGCTGCCCGCCAAGGGCGTGACTTCAAACAACCCGATCAATAGCGGCAATAACAACGGCAACACGGGCAAAGTCACGACCCTGCCTGGCAAGCTCAATCCCACTGGCAACAACAATGGCAATGGCGGCAAGGTCACGACCCTGCCCGGCAAGATCAACACCAATTCTGTCAATGCCGGCAACAACAGCAGCAAACTCGGCAAGGTCACGACGTTGCCGCCCAGGATTCATAACAATCCGACACGAGTCACCAAACCCGTCACGACCAGGCCTATGATGACCAGGCCCATGATGAACACCGCGCCACGTCATTTCAGCGGCGGCATGGGCGGCGGAGGTTTCAGCCAGCGCATGGCCGGAAGCCCGTCCCGCGGCTCGTTCGGCGGCAGCTTCAGGCGCTGACAAGACAGCTTCGTACAATGCGAAATCGGGCAGAGCACACGCTCTGCCCGATTCCGTTTAAGACGAGATGATCAGGCGACCAGCTTGGCAAACAAGTCCGCGTCGACATTGCCGCCGGAGAGCACGATGACGACGTTCTTGCCCCTGGCGTCGATGCGGCCGGCCAACAATGCGGCGAGACCGACGGCGCCGCCGGGCTCGACCACCAGCTTCAATTCCCGATAGGCATAGGCGACCGCCGCGCCGACTTCCTCGTCGGATGCGGTCACGCCGTTCGCGAGCAGCTTGCTGTTGATCGAGAAGGTGAGCTCGCCCGGCATCGCCGCCATCAGCGCATCGCAGATGGTGCGGCCGGCGGCGTGATGGGCCTCGCGGTGGCCTGCGCGCAACGAAATGCCGTGGTCGTCATAGTCCTTGGGCTCGGCGACGATCACCTGAGCCTGCGGGAATTTCGCCTTCACCGCGGTCGCAACGCCGGCGATCAGTCCGCCGCCCGATGCTGGCGCCACCACGATATCAGGGCTGAGCCCGAGCGCCGTCATATCCTCGGCGATCTCGCGGCCCGCGGTGCCCTGTCCGGCGATCACAAAGGGATCGTCATAGGGGCGCACCAGCGTCGCGCCGCGCTTGCCAGCAATGCCGTTGGCGATGGCTTCGCGGTCTTCCTTGTCGCGGTCGTAGAGCACCACCTCGGCGCCATAGCCCTTGGTGCGCTCGCGCTTGGTGATGGGAGAGTCTGCCGGCATCACGATGGTCGCCTGCATGCGCAGGATCTGCGCCGCCGCCGCCACGCCCTGGGCGTGATTGCCGGAGGAGAACGCGACCACGCCGCCGCCGCGCCTGTCCTGCGGGATCGAAGCCAGCTTGTTGAAGGCGCCGCGGAACTTGAACGATCCGGTCCGCTGCAGCATTTCGGGCTTCAGGAAGACCTTGGTCCCGACGCGCTCGTTGAGAACGGGGAACGACAACAGCGGCGTTCGCACCGCAAAGGGCGCGACCACCTTGGCGGCGACCTCGATATCGGCCGCGCCAATGGGCGGATTTTGGACAGGTTCTGGCATCCGCAATTTGTAGCGCGGTCGCAGACGGGCGGGCAAGGCGATTTAGCGTGATTTCAGGCGGCGAAATGCGGGTCTTCCGCCACGAATCCAGCCGCCTCGCCTTCCGGCGCGGCCGGGCGAACATTCAGGGCATGCTCGACAAAGACCCGCGCGGAGCCCTGCCAGGTATGGGCGGCGGCGAATTCGACGCAATCTTCCCGCGAAATTTGCAGCGCCTCCAGGCAGGCCGCACGCAGATCCTCATCCAGGACGCCGACCGGCGCCGAGCCGATCACGTCGCGCGGGCCGGTGACCGGAAAGGCGGCAACCGGCAAGCCACTGGCCAGCGCCTCCAGCAACACCAGGCCAAACGTGTCGGTCTTGCTGGGAAATACGAAGATGTCGGAGGCCGCATAGATTTCGGCCAGTTCCTCGCCGTGCCTTGCACCCAGGAACACGGCGTCCGGATATTTCCGCTCCAGCGCCATCCGGGCGGGCCCGTCACCGACGACGAGCTTGGTGCCGGGGAGATCGAGGTCGAGGAAGGCTTCGAGATTCTTTTCAACCGCGACGCGCCCCACGCAGAGGAACACCGGCATTGGCAGGCAGAGATCGGCTCTGCGCGGATGAAACAGCGAGGTATCGACACCACGCGACCACAGCACCACGTTGCGAAAGCCGCGCAGGCGCAATTCGGCCGCCAGCGCCGGCGTTGCCGCCATCACGGCCTGGCTCGGCCGGTGGAACCAGCGCAGCGCGCGCCACACCCAGGATTCCGGCACCGACGAACGCGCCGATACATATTCCGGAAAGCGGGTGTGAAAGCTCGTGGTGAACGGCAGGCCCCGCTTGCGGCAATAGCGCCGCACCAACAGCCCGATCGGACCTTCGGTCGCGATATGAATGCTGTCGGGCTTTGCCTCTTCGATCAGCCGCGCGATTTTTGCTGGATACGGCACCGCCAGCCGCAGATCGGGATAGCTCGGCATCGCAAAGGTACGAAACGATTGCGGCGTCAGGAAACTCACCTCAACGCCAATCCCCTTGGCCGCTTCCGCGGTCGCGGTCAGCGTCCGCACCACCCCGTTGACCTGGGGATGCCACGCATCAGTCGCGACCAGGATATGCGTCATGCGGCGCGCGCCGCGACACGGGGAACGGGCGCGGCCCTTCGCTGCGGATCGGTCCAGGTGATGATCTCGAACCGGCCGTCCTCGTGCTCGGCGAGCGCGGTGCAGCTTTCCACCCAGTCACCGCAATTCATGTAGCGGATGCCGTGCTCGTCGCGAATGGTGGCGTAGTGGATATGGCCGCAGATCACGCCGTCGGCGCCGTGCCGACGCGCCTCACCGGCCAGGGTCTTTTCGAACGCGCCTATATAGTTCACGGCGTTCTTGACCTTCAACTTCGCCCATTGCGACAGCGACCAGTAGGGCACGCCGAACATGCGCCGGAAGAAGTTGACCAGCCGGTTCATCTGAATGGCGAAATCATAGGCCTTGTCGCCGAGATGGGCGAGCCAGCGCGCGTTCTGCACCACGAGATCGAAGATATCGCCGTGGATGATGAGGTAGCGCTTGCCGTCGGCGCCCTCGTGAATGGTGTTTTCCACCACGTCGATGCCGCCGAAATGCGTGCCGTAATAGTTGCGCAGGAACTCGTCGTGATTGCCCGGCACATAGATGACCTTGGCGCCCTTGCGCGCCTTGCGCAGCATCTTCTGCACGAAGTCGTTGTGCGATTGGGGCCAGTACCAGCTCGACTTCAGCGCCCAGCCATCGACGATATCACCGACGAGGTAGATGGTGTCGGCGTCGTGGCTTTTGAGGAAGTCCAGCAATCGGTCGGCTTGCGAGCCGCGGGCTCCGAGATGAACATCGGAGATAAACAAGGTGCGAAAGCGCCGTTCAGGGCTTTCTTCACTCAAGGAGTCACTACCCATACCTGTCCCCTGACAGATTCCTGTGACAGGGCGATGACTTGTTCACGCCGCGATAATCCCACGAGAATCAATGCCGCGCCCCACAGCTTGCGGATAACAGTGCGATGCGACAGGCAGGCGACACTGGAGAGGCAACATCTCGACGTTGTCCCCGCCCGGTGCACAATTGCGCAGGAATCCATCACCAGCCGGGTCAATTATCCCTAGAGATTAACCACCCCCGTAATTCAACGGATGCGCCGCGGCGTAAGAGCCCGTGCGATTGCCCACCAGGCAGGAACGGCGGCTAGTAGAATTTATAAAAGTGATGGATCGGGCCGTGGCCATGCCCGACGCTGAAGCGGTCGGCGGCGGCGATCGCAGCGCTAATCCACGTCTTGGCGTTGCGCACGGCGGTTTCCACGTCCTCGCCCTTCGCCAGTTCCGCGGCAATCGCCGAGGAGAGCGAGCAGCCGGTGCCGTGGGTATTTTTTGTGGCGATGCGCGGCGCGGCGAGTGCAGTGACACCAGAAGAATCGATCAGATAGTCGATGCTCTCAGCACCCTCCCCGTGGCCGCCCTTGATCAGCACCGCCTTGCAACCCAGCGCCAGCAATCGCCTGCCTTGCTCCTCGACGGCGGCTTCGCCTGCTGCAACCGGCTCGTCCAGCAACGCGGCGGCTTCCGGCAAATTGGGCGTAATCACCGAAGCGCGCGGAATAAGTTTGGTCCGAAGCGCGTCGACAGCTTCAGTCGCGAGCAGCCGGTCGCCCGAAGTTGCAACCATGACCGGATCGAGCACGACGTGCTTCGGCGACCAGCGCGCCAGCCCGGCGACGATAGCGTCGATAACCGGCGGCTGCGCTACCATGCCGATCTTAACCGCCCCCACCGCGAGATCGGAAAACACCGCGTCGATCTGCGCGGTTACGAACTCAGCCGGCACCTGATGGATGCCGCTGACGCCTTTGGTGTTCTGCGCGGTCACCGCGGTGATCACGGAGGCGCCGTAGACGCCGAGCGCGGCAAACGTCTTCAGGTCGGCCTCGATGCCCGCTCCCCCTGAGGAATCGGAGCCGGCGATGGTCAGCGCGATCGGCGTCGTCATCGATAGCCTCGTGAAAATGCGGTGTCCAAGGCCATGGCCAATCCTAATAAGCTAATCCGCCTTACGGCCCTAAGCATCCGAATGTTCGCGCTCGCGGGCTGGATGCTGGATGGCGAGGATGACAATTTCCTCAGCCTCGTCGTCAGCAACGTAGTAGACTAGGTATGGATAAGGCCGCGTCAACAACTTGCGCACGCCCTCGATCTTCTGTTGCCGTCCGATGTGCGGAAACATAACCAAGCTCTCGAGAGACGCAAGTATCGCGGCCCGCACCCGAAGCGCGGCCTGCGGGCTGTGTTCGCGGATATAGTCGGCAATCTCGGCGATATTCCGAGCCGCACGTGGCGTGAAACGGAGCTTCATTGCTCGAAGCGACGAAACGCGGCCTCGACCTCGGCATCGGTTGCGAATTGACGACGCTTGGCTTGCGCTAACCCTTCCAGCACGGCGGGAAGATGCGCGGGATCGATCTCCTCCGGCTCTCCCTCATGGCCGCTAAGAGTCAGCATGGCGAGCGCGATTTCATCCTGACTGTCAGGGGGCAAACGCCGCACGGCTTCCAAAGCCTTTTCGAGCAGTTTTGTCATAGGGGAAAGATATGGCCGAGCAGCCCAAAATGGAAGGGCATTGGATATGCTGGCGTAGAGCGGCCCGCCAGCTCCAGCTTTCGCCTTCGGCTACCTAACGCGCCCTCTCAAGGGCGGCAAGCTGGCTTGCCATTGGCCCCGGTTTTTGGCCTATTGGGACCAACATTTTCGGAGACGACAGCGATGGTTCCCTTCTTCGTTCAGATCAAATGCAAGCTCGGCCAGTCCTATGCCGTCGCTAATGCACTTGCAGAGGCCGAGATCGCCTCGGAGATCTATTCCACCGCTGGTCACTACGACCTGCTGGTCAAGTTCTATGTCGATAAAGACATCGACATCGGCCATTTCGTCAACGAGAAGGTACAGGTGATTCCGGGCATCCAGGACACCCACACCATCATCACGTTCAAGGCGTTTGGCACGGGCTAGCAACAGCGGGCCCGCCCGTCGGCCACCGCCACCAAACTTCGCCCGGCGCGGCTACGCCCGCGGCCGAACATGGGCGCCGGCGCTTCCTTAACCGCCTATGGTCTCCGCCGCATCGATGCTCGGCGTGGCCAATGGCCCCATGCGGGCATACACCTCGTTCGGCACGCCATAGTCACGTAACACTTGGTCGATTTTGTTTGAGACCACAGGCCTCGCGTTGCACGACGAAGAGCCAGAGTGCATATCCCGCCTGTTCGACGAGACCATCGCGGATTTTTCGATCGGAATTGGCCGTCAGCGGGCATGCGGCAAGTGCCGTCAGCGCGGCCTCAAGGCGTCGTCCAAGCCGTCCGAGCGCCGACGCCCTCTCCTGGGCGATCTCGTATTCGATCGTTGCGTATCCGGAACGAAGTAAATTCAACGCCATATAAGCGCACTCTGAAACGTGCCTGCCGGTTATCTCTCATTTTATGGGCCGATAGCGGCTGTTCAAGACAAAACGCTGCAGTACGTATTTGCGAACTCAGACCTGTCGCAATGTTCGGATCAGAACACGTCGATCGTCGGGAAACGAGGTTCCCCTGTGGTGCAGTCCCAAAGGTAAATTGCAAGGCCGACGTCGCCAGTCCAAAGCGTATACCGCCCGCGGCCAACGGCTAACCGAGCGTCGCGGTACTGGACGATGGCCGTCATCGCGAATTGGCGTGCGCGGTCGAGCCAGATCGGGTCGTTCGTGCGGCGGTAGAGTTTGAGGAATGCGTAGCCGTTCCCACCCGTGCCGTGGCAAAGGCCCGAGCCCTTGGTAAGTGGTCCGGCAGCCCAGGTGAAGCGGCCGGCGTCGACAAGAAGTGCGTCAAATTCAGGGGTAGCAAACGGCGCATCTGCAAATGTCGTCACCATACCGGGAGCGCCGTGATAATGCTGACAGTAGATAGGCGGCCTCGCGCGCTTGCTTCTCGCGCCCCATGTTGTCCCAATTTCAGACCGCCACGCATTCGCTGCGAGCGTCACCGGCACAAATTCGGCCACCTGCGCTTGCTGCGTCGGCGTCAACCAATTCCACCCGTGCAGCAACGGGATGGCGTTGCCAGCGAAACCGTGAACGGGCCCCAGCCAACGGTCGTTCTCACCATAGAGATCTTGTGTCCAAAGTTGGCCTTGCGGCGTGTCCTCAAGGGCACCTAACAGCCGGGCCGCCTGCATTTCGAACAGGCCGCGCCATCGTGGCTCCTTTGTCAACTCGGCCATGTGGATTGCGGCAATCATGGACCCAGGCATGCCCCACATAAGCTCTCGGATCGGCAGTCCCATATTTGCCTCTGCGCGCCGATGCACAAGATCAGCTAGGCTCGATGCGGGTGCGAGACGCATGGCAAGAAGCGCCGCACCCATGTCGCCCTTGAGCAGCGAGCCATGCTTCCCGTAACCGATAGGCGAATTGTTTTCGAAGGCAGCAATTGTCCGCTCCAGGAGCCGAGGCAGAACAGGCCGAAAGTCTTCAGCAACGCTGACAGCACCTACTCGATGCAAGTAGTCTAGCGCCCAAATAACACCGGCCACGCCCGTGTAGAAACTGGCGTGACCGTCTCCCACGCCGTCGTCGCTTGGATGACCCGGCCAGAACGTCTCGGGATCGAACTGCGCCATAGCATCGGCTGCAATTTCTTCGATCACCGCCCGGGCAGCCAATTCACTCCAGGCATCCTGCGTAAGCGCGCAATGACGACCGGCGACAATCATGCCTGAGGGGCCTCCTGAGCGGCTGCCCATCTTCCGGCATGTCGAGACCACACGCCAGCGTCACGATGGTGCAGGCTCTTGAGCCGCTCGATGAAGGCAAGCGAAGATGCAGGACGCACCGCCCAAAGTCTTCCTCACCATTATCAGAAGGATGGCTCGTTCAGGGCCGCCTACCCGGAGAGACGGGGCTGGAACCCCCCGTATCGGCCTGCTAGGCTAGGCCGAATAGCTTTGCGGCAACATATGGTTAACGACGGATCTCAATGGCATGCTTTTGCCATATGAGCATCATCCTACCGCCTTGAAGTTTTTCATTAGCTTAGGCGTCGTCAATCGGAAGCTCCGCGGCGGGGGACCTTCCGAGGGGGAAACAGTCGCGAGTACCACCAATGGGGACGCTGTACGATCTGCTCGGAGCGCTTCCGAGTGATGACGCTGAGGGATTGCGGACTGCCTTCCGCAAGGCCGCCAAGGCTACGCATCCCGATATGAACCCTGACAATCCCGATGCTGCCCTGAGGTTCAGGGAGCTGATGCGTGCCTATGACATCCTGACTGATACCGAGCAGCGCGCAACCTACGATCATTTGCTCGCCATCGCGCTGCAGCCTCCGGCGACGCCGGCGACCCGTACCTACGAGACCATGCGAAAGGCCGCCTCCAACACGATGGCGGCAACAATCATTTCGGCGGTGCTGGTGGGCGGCTACACCCTGTTCGGACTGTTTTCAAAACCGCCGGGAGCGGCGGAAATGGTGACCGACAGAACCGCCGGCGGAGCACTGGAGGTTGCCGCGCTGCAGCCCGAAGCTCCGGCACAGGACGAACCGCGCGTCCAGCGCGAGGGAGAAGCTTCAACCGGCGCAGCGGTCACGATGGCCGCCGCAGCGCCTGCGGCGAAGGAAGCCGGCACCGCGCCAATCGGCCGCTTCGAGCCTGTCCCGGGCTTCGTCACGTACAATTTGGGGGTTCAATATTATCCGCGCTTCGCAGCAGCCTATTTCGATCGCGGCGTCGTGCTGTACCGGATCGGCGATTTCGATCGTCCGCACGCCGACATCGCTCCGGCCAAGCGCCCCGCTGATTTGAAACGGACGAAAACCGCCGCGCCGCCCGTGGCGCGCAAGCCGTTGACGATCGTGCCGACATTGCCGGAAAGGCGTGAGCCGATCACCGCCGCCTTGACTAACTGACGACGCGCGAAGTCACGCTTTCCATCAAGACTTTTGATCGTCCTTTGCCTTCGGCGGCCGTGGCGGTCCCTCGACCGGCGGCAACGACTTCACATATTCCGCGATGGCGGCGCGATCCTCCGGCGGCAACTGCGATGTGTTCCTGATCACTCTCGCCATCGATCCACCGGCGGTGTCGCCATCCGGCGTTTGCCCGGTTTCGAGGAAGTAGTCGATATCTTTCGCGCTCCACTCGGCCAATCTCTTCTGGGTGATGTTGGGTACCCAGCCCTCGCCCTCCGGATTTGGCCCACCTGCGAAGCGTTGCGCCTGGACGATACCGCCGAGGAAGTTGCGCGGGCTGTGGCACTCGGCGCAATGGCCCATACCATTGACGAGATAGGCGCCGCGATTCCATGACGCCGAACGTGAGGCGTCCGCCGTGTAAGGCTTGCCGTCCATGAACAGCCATTTCCAGACGCCGACATTGCGGCGGATATTGAATGGAAACGGCACGTCGTGGTCGCGCGGCTTGCCGGCCACCGGCGCAAGCGTCTTCAGGTAGGCAAAGAGGTCACGGACGTCCTCGACCGTCGCATGCTGGTAGGACGCATATGGAAAGGCCGGGAAATAATGCTGGCCGTCCGGTGAAGTCCCCTTGAGCACCGCCGTCACGAAATCCGCCTCGCTCCACCGGCCAATACCGTAAGTGGGATCGGGCGAGATGTTGGGAACGTAGAACGTCCCGAACGGCGACGGCATTGCAAGCCCACCGCCCAGTTTCAGCCGATCGGGCTGGTTGGGAACGGCATGGCAGGAGGAACAGCCCCCGGCGTTGAACGTCGTGAGGCCATTGGCAAGGTTCGGCGTGCGGGGAGAAAGCGAGGCCGGGGCAACGACCGCCGGGACTGTCAGCCACCAGAAGATGCCAGCACCGGCGACGCTGAGAAAAATCAACCCAAGGAGAATTCGTCGCAGCATTCACCGATCCGTCGTCACGCGTCCAACTTCAATAACCAGTATGGACGCACTTTGCGCCACAGGCTTGCACGAAATTTCGAGGCGTTTGGTGGCGTTTCGGGAATAAATCCGGAAGATCATTGTTTTGAGGCTGACGCTTCCGTTTGACGTCAACAGGGAGAAACACCATGTCGAACAAGACCATGCTTGCCACGCTTGCGCTGGGGGCAGCGATTGCTTTTGCAGGGCCCGCGTCTGCCGACAAGATGAAGGCGACGCTCGACGGCAAGGCCCAGGTGCCGCCCAACACCAGCGCGGGCAAGGGCACCGCCGACATCGACTACGATCCCGCCAGCAAGAAGCTGAGCTGGAAGCTGAGCTATTCCGGCCTGTCCGGTCCAGCGACCGCCGCACATTTCCACGGTCCCGCCGAAGCCGGCAAGAATGCCGGTGTTGCGGTCGCCATTCCCAATGCGGCGTCGAGCCCGGTCGAAGGCAGCGCGACACTGACCGATGCGCAGGCCGCAGACCTTGTGGCCGGCAAGTACTACGTCAACATTCACACCGCAGCCAATCCGGGCGGCGAAATCCGCGGCCAGGTAACCAAATAAATCAAGTCACCAATAAATTTGGTGACGAAGTAGGTAAGTTCGAGCACGAGTAAACAAAACAAGAAAAGGCTAACACAAAAGGGGCGGACGCTTCGCGGCGTCCGCCCCTTTTTTGAGGCCAGAGCATGATCCGGAAAAAATGTGTAGCGGTTTCCCTCGCGACAAACGCGGAACGCGTTTGCGCGGAGATCATGCTCAAAGTTGGAATCAGCCCTTCTTGATTCGGTATGTCTCGTGGCAGGCACCGCACTGCTTGCCGATGACAGGCAGTTCCGCCTTTAGCGTGTCGAGATTCTTGACCTTGCCTTTGGCATCGGTGACGACCTTGGCGAAGCTCTTAATTTGGGACTCGAAGCCGGCCTTGTCTGTCCAGATTTTCGGCGAGGGATCGTAATCACCCTCCAACTTGACACCTTTCATGCTCTCGGGGAACAGCGTCGGAAGGTTCTTGGCAGTGTCATCGAACTGAGCCAGCGCGGCATTGACAGTCGACTGATCGTAGGGCTTTTCGCCCTTGACCATCGCCGACAACGCGCCGGCGTTCTTGCCATTGTCCTTCATCATGGCCTGGGTCCGCTTGACCTGATCCTGCTGTGCAACGACCGCACCGGCACTGAATGCAAGCGCAGCTACGACGACGACGATCCGCTTCATTGGCTAAATCCCCTTCAATTCGGGTTTGTACCGGCCCCAAGGTGGTGCGGACCGACTGTTTGTAAACACCGCAGGCGCCGCATCATTCCGCCTGCGACAAAATATCAGAGGTTATGCCGCTTCTGCGCCTCGCGGATCGCGATCCAGACCCGCTCGGCTGTCGCCGGCATATCGATGTGATCGATCTTGTATTCGCGCCACAGCCCTTCGATGATCGCGTTGACCACCGCAGGACAGGAGCCGATCGCGCCGGCCTCGCCTGCTCCCTTGACGCCGAGCGGATTGGTCGTGCACGGCACGTTGTGCGTTTCGAAATGGAATGACGGGCCGTCGGACGCCCGTGGCACCGCGTAGTCCATGAAGGTGCCGGTGACGAGCTGGCCGTCGGTTGAGCTGTAGACCGCCTGCTCCATCAAGGCCTGACCGATCCCCTGCATCGCACCGCCATGCACCTGGCCGGCGAGCAGCAGCGGATTGAGCGTCACGCCGAAATCGTCGACGATGACATAGTTGACGATTCTGATGATGCCGGTCGCCGGATCGATCTCGACTTCGGCGAGATGCGTGCCGTTCGGATAGGTGCCATCGGCCTGGGCGAAGGTCGCGCTCGCATTCAGTTTCGAGGGATCGACGCCCGGGCGCTTGGCGAGGTCGGCAAAGCTGATCGAGCGATCGGTGCCGGCGATGCGCACGACGCCATTGCTGATCTCGAGGTCGCCGGCGCTGGTTTCCAGCGCTTCGGCCGCGATTTCCTTCAACTTGGTGCCGAGCTCGCGAGTGGCGCGCTCGACGCTGACACCACCGGTCGGGATCGACGACGAGCCGCCGGTACCGAGACCGGTAGCGATCTTGTCAGTATCGCCCTGCAGCACGTGAACGCGCTCCGGCGGCACACCAAACTGCTCGGCGACCAATTGCGCGTAAGCCGTCTCGTGGCCCTGCCCGCTCGACTGGGTGCCGATCAGGATGCTGATATCGCCATTAGGGTCGAGCGCGACATTGGCGGTTTCCTCACCCATGGTGCCGCAGACTTCGACATAGCAGGACATGCCGATGCCACGCACCAGGCCGGCCTTCTTCGCCGCCTTGGCGCGCTTGGGAAACTCCTTCCAGTTGGCGACTTCCATCGCGCGTTTCATATGCGCGCTGAAATCCCCGGAATCATAGATCTTTCCGGTTGCGGTCTTGTAGGGCATCGCCTTCGGCGGAATGAAATTCTTGCGCCTGATAGCATCCGGCGCCAGCCCAAGTTTTCGCGCGGCGGCGTCGACCAGACGTTCGACCACATAGGCCGCTTCGGGACGTCCGGCGCCGCGATAGGCGTCGACCGGTACGGTGTTGGTGAACACGGTGCGGACGCGGCAGTGGAAGGCCTGAATGTCGTAGAGCCCAGGCAGCATGCCGGCGCCGCCATGCGGGATATAGGGCCCGAAGGTCGAGAGATAGGCGCCCATATCGCCCATCAGGTCGACGTCCATCCCCAAGAACTTGCCGTCTTCGGCCAGCGCCATCTTCGCGGTCGTGACGTTGTCGCGGCCCTGCGCATCGCCGATGAAGTGATCGGAGCGGTCGGCGGTCCATTTGACGGTCTTGCGCAGCTTTTTCGCCGCAACTGAAATAAGTGCGTATTCGCGATATGGAAACAGCTTGGTGCCGAAGCCGCCGCCGACGTCGGGACAGATCACCCGCATCTTTTCCATCGGAATCTTCAGCACCATGCCGCACAGGATTTCGCGCAGGCGATGGCTGCCCTGGCTGCCGATAGTCAGCGTCAGATGATCGCGCTTGGCGTCGTATTCGGCGACCGCGGCGCGCGTTTCCATGAAGTTGGTGATGACGCGCGGGTTAACGATCGATACTTCGGCGACCGCATGCGCCTTGGCAAAGGCGGCTTCAGCCGCCTTCTTGTCGCCGATCGACACGTCGAACAGCACATTGCCGGGCTTGTCGGGCCAGACCTGCGGCGCTCCCTGCTTGACGGCGTTGACGACGCCGACCACCGAAGGAAGCGGCGTCCACTTCACTTCGATCGCCTCGATCGCGTCGCGGGCCTGATCGATCGTATCGGCGACGACGAAGGCGATGGCGTCGCCGACATGGCGAACCTCGTCTTTGGCTAGAATCGGATAGGGCGGGCCGGTGAACGGATCTACTTCCAGGTTGAACAGGCACGGCAGATCGCCGAGATCACCGACCTCCGCTGCGGTCAGAATCAGCGACACGCCCGGCATCCCGCGGGCCTTGGTAACGTTGATGGTGAACTTCGCGTGCGCATGCGGCGAGCGCAGCATCAGCGCGTGCATCGCAGGCGACGGTGAGTGGTCGTCGGTATAGCGGCCCCTGCCGCGAATGAGCGCGTCGTCTTCCTTGCGAAGAACGCTTTGACCGACGCCGAACTTGATGGGAGCTGCCATCGTATCTCCAATTGCCGTTAGCGCGTGATGACTTTTCCTGGAAACGTCACCGCACTCACTTTTGTTTTTGAGCATGATCCTTTCGGAGAACCCGGTACCCGCGTTTCCGGATCACGCACCTGGAAGCGTTCTATATTGCAGCGGTTCGCGAGCCAGCGCAAACCCGCTTTCAGCGGCGACCACTATTCCAGCGGCCGGATTTTCCGCACCTGCACAACAAGAAAACTTGATGGCGTCCGGCTCGCAATGCCGGCGTTTTTCCGGCGGCAGGCGCGAGCCTGCGCTAACGCGGCCAGCGCGCGACTTCCAGAAAATTTCTTTTATTCACAGAAGTTTAGCCCCGGGATTGGCGGTCGCGGAGCAGCACAAATAGCCATCCCCTGCCAAACAGCAGCAGGATCAAGACCCCGTACACGAATGCACCAGCCACGATCAGCAGCAGCAGCGAGGTCTCGTCGCGGAAGATGTGCATTTGCGCGAAGTAGAAATTAGCGAATCGCGCGATGGCCCAAAGCGCGGCGGCGAGCAGAACCCCCGCCGCCGCGAACTTGGCGAGCGACGTCATCCAGGCGCGGTCGAGTTCGAGGTAGCCTGCCCGCACCGCGAAAAACAGCACGAGCAGCAGATTGACCCAGGCCCCGATGGCGGTGGCGAGCGCCAGGCCGATTTGCGCCAGGGCCCCCATCAAAGCGACCTTCAGCGCCACGTTGACCGCAACGCCGGTCAGCGCCGCCTTGACCGGCGTCGCGGTGTCATGACGGGCATAGAAGGTCGCCACCGCGCTGCGGATGGTCACGAACGGAATGAGTCCGATCGCGTAAGCGGCCAATGTGGCGCCCGCGGCCACGGCATCCGCCTTCGAGAATGCGCCGCGCGCAAACATCGCGCGCATGATGACGTCAGGCACGGTCAGGAAGGCGGCGACGAACGGCACCGAAAACAACAGCGAGAATTCGAACGCGCGCCGCTGCGCGGCTGATGCACCGGTGACATCGTTCGCGGTCAGGCGCCGCGACATTTCCGGCAACAGCACGGTGCCGATCGCGATCCCGATCACGCCGATCGGCAACTGGTTGAGACGGTCGGCGTAGTACAGCGCCGAAAGCGCACCTGCCGGCAGAAAGGTCGCGATGATGGTGTCGGCGAACAACGCGACCTGCGTTCCCATCGAGCCGATGGTCGCAGGCCCGAGCGCCCGAAAGAACGCGCGCACGTCTTCGTCGAATTTGACGAAAGCGAATTTCGGCAGGATGCCGGTCTTGGCCGCGTCGCCGGCCAGCAGCAGGAATTCAAGGATGCCGGCGAGCAGGACGCCCCATGCGGCGGCGTAGCCCGCGCCCGGAAAGAACGCGGCCAGCGCCAGCGTCGCCATCATCGACAAATTGAGAAAGATCGGCGCGGCGGCGGCGCTCGCAAAGCGGTGCATCACGTTGAGCATGCCGCCGTACAGCGTCACCAGCGTGATCAACAGCAAATACGGAAATGTGATCCGCGTCAGCGAAATCGCAAGTTCGCCGCGCGCCGGATCGTCCTTGAATCCCGGCGCGAGAATGGCGATCACCTCCGGCATGAACACCCAGGCGACAACGAGCAGGATCACTTGGACGGCAAACAGCAGCGTGAAGACGCGGTCGGCGAACAGCCGCGCCGACGCTTCACCCTTGCCGTGCAGATGCGCATAGGCCGGTACGAAGGCGGCGTTGAAGGCGCCTTCGGCGAAGATCGCGCGAAAATGATTGGGCAGCCGCAGCGCCACGAAAAACGCATCGGCGACAGGCCCGGCGCCGAGTATGGCGGCGAGCATGATGTCGCGCGCGAAACCGGTCAGCCGCGAAAGCAGCGTGTAACCGCCGACGGTGAAGATGCGTCCGAGCATGCGCCGCTTCTAGCGCATATTCGCCAAACCGTGAAATCAGGAAGAGAGCGCGCCGCGCACCGCCTCGATCACCCGCGCCTGCGTCGCCTCGTCGAGATAGGCGTGAATCGGCAGGCTGACGACATCGTCCGAGAGCTTTTCGCTCACCGGCAGCCCGCCGTCCGCCACCGGGAAACTCTTGTAGGCGGTCTGCTGATGGATCGATTTCGTGTAATAGATCGCGGTCGGAATCCCCTGCGCCTTCAGGTTGGCAACGAAGCGGTCACGGTCCGTGCCTTTAGGCAGGCGGATGGTATAGCACGCCCAGATCGAGCTGCAGCCGCTGGCAAGACGGGGCACGGTCACGACATTTCCGAGCCCCCGCGCATAGCGCTCTGCAACCACATTGCGCGCCGCGATCTCGTCCTGGAAGATTTTCAGCTTCTCGATCAGAATCGCGGCTTGCATGGTGTCGAGCCGCGCGGTGAGGCCGATACGGACATTGTCGTATTTGTCCGAGCCCTGGCCGTGGACGCGGATGCTGCGCAGCGTTTCGGCCAGCGCATCGTCGTCGGTGAAGATCGCGCCGCCGTCGCCGTAGCAGCCGAGCGGCTTTGCGGGAAAGAAGCTGGTTGTGGTCGCCAGGCCGAAGGTACCGAGCCGGCGGCCCTTGTAGCTGGCGCCAAAGCTCTGCGCGGCGTCGTTGAGCACGAAGAGGCCCTCGGCCTCCGCGATGGCGCCGATCGCGTCGTGGTCGGCGCTTTGTCCGAACAGGTCGACCGGGATCACCGCCCGCGGCTTCAGGCCGCGCTGCCGCGCGGTTGCGATGCCGCGCTTCAGCGAGCCGGTGTCGATATTGAAGGTCACCTCGTCGACGTCGACGAAGATGGGCGTGGCACCGGTCAGCACCACCACCTCGCCGGTCGCGCAAAAGGTGAAGGAGGGACACAACACGGCATCGCCGGGGCCGATCTGCTTCGCCATCAGCACCATCAGCAGCGCGTCGGTGCCGCTGGCGCAGCTCACGACGTGCTTGGCGCCGCAAAATTTTGCAAGCGCGGCTTCCAACTCCGTGACCTCCGGCCCGTTGATGAACTGGCAGTGGTTGAGCACGCGGGCAACGGCCTCATCGATCGATTTACCGAGCCGTCGGCGCTGCGCGGTAATGTCGACGAAGGGAACGGGTTCTTGGCGCATATGCTGGTTCATGGTGCCTTCCGGGAATCGGATGGGAGAGTTCAGCCGGCGATGCGGCGCGGGCCCTTGCGCGCGGCGGAAGCCGCGGGCTTGGCGGGCTGCTCGAGGCAGCGGATCGCGATTTCGAGACTGGCGACGCCCTCATCGCCGGAAACCGCCGGCACATTACCGGTGCGGACGGCATCGAGGAACGCGATCAGTTCGGCGCGGAGCGGTTCGTCATGGCCGACCGGCAGATGCCGCATCGAATAGCTGCCGTCCGGCTTGAAGCCGAAACACTCGGTCACCTGGCGTGTCAGCAGATCGCCCATCACATATTTGCCGCGCGTCGCAACCGTGACGCTGCGCGCCTTGAACGGCGTCAGCCAGTTGGTGTTGATGTGGGCGAGCACGCCGGAGGCGGTGCGGAACTGCAGCAGCGCAATGTCCTCGCGCTCGGCAACCGCGCTCGAGAGCTGCGGCTGCACCTCGACGATATCGGACTCGGTGAACCAGCGGATCAGGTCGATGTCGTGCACGGCGAGATCGATCACCACGCCGACATTCGACATCCGCGGCGGGAACGGCCCGACGCGGGTGATGCCGATCGAGAGAATGTCCTCGCCCGAGATTGCCTGCTTGATCGCGGCGACCGCTGGATTGAAGCGCTCGACATGGCCGACCATCAGCGTCACGCCGGCGCTGCGCGCCGCATTGACGATGTCCTGCCCCTCCTCCACGGTGGAAGCGACCGGCTTCTCGACCAGGATGTGGATGTTGCGGGTGACGCAGGCGAGCGCAATCTCATGATGCAGATGGGTCGGCGCCGCGATCGTCACGGCATCGACGCCCTCGTCAAACAGCTCGTCGAGATCGGCGAAAGCCCGGCAGCCGGCAAGCGCGGTGGCGCGCACACGGTGTTCCGGTAACGGATCGACGATGCCGACCAGCGTCACCCCGGGCAGACCAGCCAGCACGCGGGCATGGTTGCTGCCCATCACGCCTGCGCCGACCACGCCGACGCGCAAGCCGCGTTCTGCATCGGTCTTCGCGGCAGATGCGGACCCTTTGAAACTCATGATTTGTCGACCCCAAGCAGATTCTGCGCCGGTAACGTCCCCCGTCGGTTCTCTAGCACGCTGTCACAGATGTGGCGAACGCGATCGACGGTTTTCGGACACGTTTTGATTCAAAGAATTACAGCCGCCGGGACCGGTAAAACTACTGTTTCGCTCAACTGCGCTTGTAGTCGTCCTCGATGCGGATGATGTCGTCCTCGCCGAAATAGCTGCCGGTCTGGACCTCGATCAGTTCGAGCTGAATCTTGCCGGGATTCTCCAACCGGTGCACCGCGCCGATCGGGATGTAGATCGATTCGTTCTCGTGCACGGTCTTGACCAGCTCGTTGACGGTAACCTGCGCCGTTCCGCGCACCACGATCCAGTGCTCGGCCCGGTGGTGATGCTTCTGCAGCGAAAGCCGCCCGCCCGGCTTGACGATGATGCGCTTGACCTGATGCCGGTCGCCATTGTCGACCGACTGATAGGATCCCCAGGGCCTGTGTACCCTGATGTGATCCTCGGTCACCTGCGGAGCCACCGTCTTCAGCTTCGCGACCAGCCGCTTCAGCCCGTTGGCGTCCTTTTGCCTGGAGACCAGCACGGCGTCCTGGGTCGCGACCACCACGAGATCGTCGACGCCTTCGAGCGCGACCAGCGCGCGGTCGGTCGATACGTTGCAGTTGCGGGAATCCTCGAACACGGCAACGCCGCGAGCCGCGTTGCCCTCGCCGTCCTTGCCGGACAATTCCCACACCGCATGCCAGGAGCCGACGTCGGACCAGCCGCACGCGACCGGCACGACCGCGGCGCGCGCGGTCTTTTCCATCACAGCATAGTCGATCGAGATCGACTTCGCCGATCCGAACGCGGCATCGTCGAGCTTGACGAATCCGAGGTCGGTGCCCGCCTTCGCCACCGCGTCGGTCACGGCCTGGACGCTGTCCGCATCCACCTTGCGATATTCATCCGACAGTATGGCGGCGCGGAACATGAAGTTGCCGCTGTTCCAGAGATACCCGGCCTCGACATAACCCGCCGCCGTTGCCGGATCAGGCTTCTCGACAAACTTCGCGACCGCGTGGACCTTGCCGGAAATGACTTCGCCGGGATTGATGTAGCCATATTCGGTAGCGGCGCGTTCGGGCTGCACACCGAACGTGACGATGTGCCCGGCTTCCGCTGCAGCCAGCCCCTCGCGGCAGGCGGCGAGGAAGGCGGGTGTGTCGGAAACGACGTGATCGGCGGCGAGCGCCAGCACGATCGCATCCTTGTCGCGCGCCTCTGCAAAAGCGGCGCCAGCCGCAATCGCAGGCCCGGAATCGCGCCGCATCGGTTCGAGCAGCACGTCGGCCTCGAGCCCGATCTCCGCCAGTTGCTCGAGCACCATGAAGCGATAGGCGTTGTTGGTGATGATGACGGGCCGTTCGAACAGATCAGCATCGGAAACCCGCAACAGCGTGTCCTGGAACGTCGAGCGCGCCCCGAACAAGGACAGGAACTGCTTGGGGTGAACCTCGCGCGAGGCCGGCCACAGCCGCGTTCCCGCGCCACCGCACATGATCAGGGGAATAATTCGTTGGCTCATCGGCGCCTCAAATCCTGTAAGAGTCACGATACCAGGCGACAAAATCGGCAAGCCCGTCCTCGGTCGAGGTCTGCGGCCTGAAACCGGTGTCGCGCATCAATTCCGCGACATCGGCGAAGGTCTCGGTCACGTCTCCGGGCTGCATCGGCAGCATCTCCTTTACGCCGCGCGGCCCAATTCCCGCTCCAGAACCGAGACCACATGGGTTAGTTCTTCCGGGTGATTGTTGCCAACATTGTAAATACGTGCCGGCGCATCGGCCGCCGGGCCGCCATCGCGCGGGGCCTGATCGACCAGGTGCAGTATGGCACGTGTCGCGTCCGCAACATGGGTAAAGTCGCGCCGCATCCTGCCATGGTTAAAGAGCCTGATCGGAGTGCCCTCCACGATCGCTTTGGTAAAGAGGAAATACGCCATATCGGGCCGTCCCCATGGCCCGTAAATGGTAAAGAACCGCAGGTCCCTCACCGGAAGACGGTAGAGGTGGCTGTAGGAATGTGCGATCAGCTCATTGGCCTTCTTCGTGGCGGCATAGAGGCTGACCGGATGGTCGGTCTTGTCGTTCTCCGAAAACGGTAGCTTTGCAAAGCGGTGTTTGGCGAACAGACGTTCCATCGAGGCGCGATCGGCGAGATTGATCTGTTCGAACGCAAAACCCTGCTCCTGGCGCAGGATGTCCAGCCGCGCCCGTTTCAGCGCCGGATCGTAGTAGTCGTTGAGATTGTCGAGGCCGACCACCGCGCGGCCCTCGGCCAGCAACCGGCGAGCGACGTGGAAGCCGATGAAACCGGCTGCTCCCGTGACCAATATTGCCTGATCCGACATCATATCCCTGAACGTGGCACCGGCTCGCCACATCCGGTTCGCGGCTTTTTACCCGCGTTGTCGAGGGGGCCGCAACACCTACCAGCCCCGCTATTGCCAGATCGGCCTGAAAACCATACCAAGGCGCCGAATTGCATCGCTTTTTGCACCCCTTCTCAAACCCAGCACGGGCGAGATGCGCCGAATCCTGCTTTCGACTTTGAAGATACTGGTCTCGGCGGCGCTCCTGTATTTCTCGCTGCGCAAGATCGATCTAGCCGACCTCGTCGCCCGCATCGACGTTTCCAGCCTTGGCTGGATCGGCGTGGCGATCGCCGTGGCGTTCCTGCAGATATTCATCGGCGTGTTGCGATGGCGAGAGATCAGCGCGGAGTGCGGCGCGCCGCTGCCGACCAGGCAGGCGATGCGCTTCAACGTGATCGGAACCTTCTTCAACCAGACCCTGCCCTCCTCGATCGGCGGCGACGCGGTACGGCTTTGGCTGGTGGCGCGCAGCGGCGCCGGCTGGCGGGCCGCCACCTATTCCATCTTCGTCGACCGCGCTATCGGCCTGATCGCGCTCGCTGTGGTCATCGTCGCGAGCCTGCCCTGGAGCTACCGCCTGATCACCGATCCGCACGGAAGGTCGGCGCTGCTGTTCGTCGATTTCGCAGCGCTTGCCGGCGGCCTCGGATTTCTCCTGCTCGGCAGACTGCCGTGGCCGTGGTTGAAGCGCTGGTGGGGAACCCATCACATCCACGCCTGCTCAGTGATCGCCAATCGTGTGCTGTTCGGCTCCCACGGTCCGAAAGTCGCGGTGCTGTCGTTGCTGGTGCACGTGCTCGCCGTCGTCATCGCCTGGTGCGTGGTGCAGTCGATCGCAGCCCCCGTGCTGTTCGGCCAGATTTTCCAGCTCGTTCCGCCCGTGATGCTGATCACCATGCTGCCGATTTCGATAGCCGGCTGGGGCGTCCGCGAGGCCACCATGGGGCTGGCGTTCGGATATGCCGGACTGATGGCCAACGAGGGCGTCAACATCTCGCTGCTCTTTGGCGCAGTATATTTCATCGTCGGCGCGATCGGCGGGCTGGTCTGGATCTTGAGCGCCGAGAAGGCCGCACAGGGCACGGCAGCCATCGAGGTTCCCAAGTAATCTTCACTAACTTCCGCGCGGACAGAATGGCCAATTCGCAACTACTGCTGTTGTTTGCTGCAGCGGTGCCGGCGGCGCTGCTGTCGGGCGTCCTGACCTGGGCGATCCGGCCGCTGCTGCTGCGAATAGCACTGGCAAAGCCGAACGCGCGTTCTTCCCACCGGATTCCGACGCCGCAGGGCGCGGGCATCGCGGTGATCACGGCCACGCTGATCACGACGGTCGCGGTCATCGTGCTTGCCGGGGCTGCGGAGATGAAAATTCCCGTCGCTGTATTTGCCGCGACGCTGTTCATTGGGGCCGTGGGCATCGCTGATGACGTCAAATCGATTCCCGTTGTGCCGCGGCTGTTGCTGCAGGGGCTTGCCGTCGCCGCCGTGATCCTCGCCGCGCCTGAAAACTTGAGGATCGTTTCCGCCTGCCCGTTCTGGCTCGAGCGCGGCCTATTGTTGCTTGCGGGCCTGTGGTTCGTGAACCTCGTCAACTTCATGGACGGGCTCGACCTGATGACCGTCGCCGAGATCGTGCCCGTAACCGGCGCACTCGTTATGCTCGGCTGGCTCGGCGAACTTCCGGCGCCGGCGACGGTCGCCGCCGCGGCGCTGTTCGGCGCGATGCTGGGCTTCGCGCCGTTCAACCGGCCGGTGGCGAAAATCTTTCTCGGCGACGTCGGCAGCCTGCCGATCGGCCTGCTCATCGGTTGGTGCCTGCTGCAGCTCGCCTGGCATCAGCATGTGACAGCGGCGCTACTGTTGCCGCTCTATTATCTCACTGACGCCACCGTCACGCTGTTTCGGCGCGTCATCAGGCGCGAGCCGTTCTGGGCGGCGCATCGCAGCCACTTCTATCAGCGCGCCACCGACAACGGCTTTCCGGTGTGGCGCGTCGTGAGCGAGGTGTTCGCGCTCAATGTCCTCCTGGCTGCGCTGGCGATCGGCTCGGTCATGACGTCGTCGACGGCGATCGCAATCCTGCTCTTCGTTGCAGGCGGCATCGCCACGGCGTTCCTGATGCACCGCTTCTCGCGCCGGCAAATGTCCGCCGGCTAACCTGGATTCTTCTGCAAGAGTTCGCGGATCTGGATGCAATAGTCGGCCATCGCGATTTCAAAATCGAAATGCTTGACGCTATTGTTCCTAACAGGACCAGGACTTCGGCTTCCTGTGATGCGCTCCGAAATCGCCGCCATGATCGCGGCCGGCGGATAGTGCTGGCTGACGACTACGACTTTTCCGGACTTCTGCATCATTGCCTTCGAAGCGGCCGCATGGCCGGCGAACACC
Organism: Bradyrhizobium sp. CSA112; assembly: GCF_029051645.1. Classification (GTDB taxonomy): domain Bacteria; phylum Pseudomonadota; class Alphaproteobacteria; order Rhizobiales; family Xanthobacteraceae; genus Bradyrhizobium. The sequence continues at coordinate 426,225 of NZ_JAACFS010000003.1, read as the reverse complement.
GAACAAGATTAGGCGGCGTGCGATCCGAACTCGGGAACGGCATCCTTGAGCACCGCCCTGATGGTGGAACGGTCATCCCGCGCAATCGCCTCCTCCAGCGCCGCGAGCCACTTGCGCAACGTCTGCATCGGCGGCTCGTTCGGCTTGGCCGCCATGATGCCGGCTACTCCGATCTCCATGGTCGGTTCCTCGGTGGCGAACAGGATCTCGTTCAGCCGCTCGCCCGGCCGCATGCCGGTGAACACCACCTCGATATCGATGCCGGGTTCGAGGCCGGACAGGCGGATCATCCGCTCGGCCATTTCCACGATCTTGACCGGCTGCCCCATGTTGAGGACGTATACGGAAACATCGGGCCGCGCCGGCGTCAGCGCGTGGGTCGTCGCGGTCAGCACGAGATCGCAGGCTTCGCGGATGGTCATGAAATAGCGGACCATATCCGGGTGCGTCACCGTGACTGGGCCGCCGGCCTCGATCTGTGCCTTGAATTTCGGCACTACCGATCCGTTCGAGGCCAGCACGTTGCCGAACCGCACCGAGATCAACCGCATGTGCGGCTTGCCGTCCGACTGCGTCATCAGGTCATGGTCGAGCGCCTGGCAATACATTTCGGCAAAGCGCTTGGTCAGGCCCAGCATCGAGACCGGCTCGATCGCCTTGTCGGTCGAGATCATCACCATGGCTTCGGCGCCTGCCGCCTGCGCGGCGTCGGCGACGTTGACCGATCCGAAGATGTTGGTCTTGACGCCCTCGCTCCAGTCGCGCTCGAGGATCGGCACGTGTTTCAGGGCGGCGGCATGGAACACTATATCGGGCTTGAATTCCTTCATCAGGTTCATGATCCGGTCGCGATCGCGGATATCAGCGATTCGGCCCTCGATCTCGGCATTGGCCGCGCGCGCCGTCAGCGCCTCCGTCACTGCGTAAAGCGCCGGTTCCGAATGCTCGATCACCAATAGCCGCGCAGCGCCGAAGGTCGCGACGCGATCGCAAATTTCCGAACCGATCGAGCCACCGCCGCCGGTGACGATCACAGCCTTGCCCTTCACCAGCGCTTCAAGCCGCGCATAATCGATCTTCTCGCTCGGCCGCAGCAGCAGATCTTCGACGGCGACATTGGTCAGCCTCGGCACGTCGCCGCTTTCGAGTGACGGCAGGCGGCTGACGAACAGGCCGAGCCGCTTGGCCCGCATCAGAACCGCCTCGGGGTGAGCCTCGGGTTCGAACGCCGACGGCGTCATGACAATCCGCGAAATCGGCTTGCCACGCCCGGCATAGTCGCGGATCACGTCCTCGACATCGTCGATGCCGCCGAGCACCGGCACGTTGCGGATCGACTGCCCGCGATCCGCGGTCGACGGCGACAGCACGCCGACCGGCCAAAGCTGCTTGACGGCGCCGCTCTCGATTGCGCGCAACAGTACCTCCGCGTCGGCGGCACGACCGATCAACAGGATCGACGCGGCCCCTTCGGTCCGGGCATGGCGGCGAACGCGCGAATAACGGAAATAGCGATAGCCGAAACGGAGGGCGCTCAGCGCGGACACCTGGAGAAACCAGTAGAGAACGATGGTAATGCGGCCGAATAGCACCGGCGCCTTTCCGTTCGATGCCGCGAAAATGAAGGCATAGTCCAACACAACGAGCGTTACCGCCAGAACGGTCGCCACGCGCAGGATGTTCAGCGCATCGGGGAGCGAAATGAAACGCCATTTCGTCGTCGTCAGGTTGAAGACGTAACAAATCACGATGCTGAAGACGATGAAGAGGGGCAGAATGCGCAGCAGCAGCGGCAGCCGGGCATAGAAGGCCTCGCCTCCATCAAATCTAAGGTAGAAGCTTGCCAGAAGCGCAACCGCGGTCGCCAGCGCGTCATGCACTGCGATAAGGAAATTACGACGGGTCAGTTGCGAAAGAGGCGTCATTTCCAATAGCCGGGTGCGGAAGCGAGGGGATTCGCAGGGCATCCCGGGTCCGCTGATATCTTATCTCCGGCGTGCATGCCAGCGATCATGACCGGGCTGTTCCGGAAGGTTCCTCTCCGCCGGATTTCGCGCGCAATACCATGCCTCCGGCTACCCCGACGCCCAGCACATACATCCAGCCCTCGTGAAAATCGAACAGATGCGAGTTGAACAACGAACTGAACACGTTCTGCAGCACGACCATCAGGCCGATCCAGGCCGCCAGACCTTCGCCGCGAAACAGCGCAAAATGCGAAAACCACATTGCGTACAGGATCACGATCCCGATCGTGCCCCACTGGACAGCGACGTTGAGGGTCTGGTTGTGCGGATTGCCGATCACGTGCCCCTGCGCCAGCACCGCGGGACCGGTCGCGGCCGCCTCGAACAGCCCACGTGTTGAACCCGTGCCGTGGCCGATGACGGGCGCCTCGGCAAAAAACCGCAACGACTTCTCCCAAAATTCGAGCCGTAGCCCGATCGATGTCGGCTGATTGAATTCCTTGTAAATCCGGTAGTCCCGCACGAACCTGTCGGTCGTCGCCTGCAGTTGAGGCGATAGTGTCCAGGCCAGCGCGCCGAGCACGACGGCGGTGACGGACAGGAGCACGTTGGTTCGCCACTTCAAATGCGCCATGGCGAACACGGCGAGCATGATCGGCAGCGTGACCAGTGCCGTTCGCGACACGACGACGAACGCCATGTTGAGGACGAAGTTCGCAGCAACGGCCGTCAACAACAACGCCTGCCGCATTTTCCCGTCCCGCAGCAATGTGATGATGGGGAAAGCGAGCACGACCGTGCACAACACGAATTCCTGGCTCTGGTCGATGTAGTTTTTGACAAAGATGCCGTACCCTGCCGGGTCGCCGGGAGCCTTCAGTGAGAGGCTGGGATCAATCACAACCATCCAGGACGCGACCGTTAGCAGCGTGCAGGACGCCAGGAAAGCGACGAACACCCACATGCCGCGCGTCGAGCGCTCGAAATGATAGAACAGGAACGGCAGAAAGAGCAGCTTCGTGGCGGGACTAAGAGCATAGAGGCGTGCGCCCCAGGATGCGTCCGACCACAGGGTTCCCAGCGCGGCGAGCGCAACGAGCACGATCGGCAGCGCGCAGATCGGCCGCTGCAACGAACGCAGGAACGGGCGCAATTCGAGCGTTGCGGCCAGAGCGGCGATCCAGACCAGCATGCCGATGCCCACGCCGCTGGTCGACCATGGCAGCAACACTGCCACCAAAACAGCGATGAGATCGACATTCAGCATGCGCGCGGACGGATTGTGCCGAGCCGAGGCCATGACCGACAATATCGAGCCGATCGAATTTATCTCCCTGCGCTGGTCCACCCCCATCACGACCCGGCCCCTTTTGCGCCTACGCTGCGTTGCCTGGCCGCGAGCATCATGCCACCGGCAACACCGACACCCAGCACGTACATCCATCCTTCGTGGAAATCGAAGATGTGCGAATTGAACACCGAGGTGAAGATGTTTTGCACCACGACCAGCAGTCCGATCCAGGCCACGAGACCCTCGCCGCGGAACAGCCGCAGATGCGCAAACCACATCGTATACAGCACGATGATCCCGGCGGCGCCCCACTGAACCGCAACGGCAAGCGTCTGGTTATGGGGGTTGCCGATGATTTGGGCCGTGGCGCGATCGGCCTCGCCGCTAGCGGCTCTCTGGAATAGCCCGAGCGTGGAACCCGTCCCGTTACCGACGACAGGCGACGCGGCAAAGAACTGCAGCGACTTTCGCCAATACTCCAGCCTCAGCCCCACGGATGTAGGTAGGTTTTCCTGCTTGTACCGCTGGTAGTCGCTGACGATCGTTTCCGCCTTCCGCTGCAGGAGCGGCGACGTGGCAAAAGCAAGTGCCGTCAGGACAACCAATCCGCTGAAGATCATCAGGCTGGTTCGCCATTTCAGGTGAAGCAGCGCGAATACTGCAATCATGACCGGGATGGTGACCATCGCCGTGCGCGAAACGATCACAAAAGACATGTTGACGATGAAGCCGAACGAGATCACGGCCAGCATCAGCGCCAACCACAGCCTGTTTGCTTGCAAGAGACGGACGATCGGGTAGGCCAGCGCCACCGCGCACAGCGCGAATTCCTGGCTTTGGTCGATATAATTCTTGACGAAGATGCCGCGCTCCGCCTCCGCGACGGGCTTCAGCGAAAAACTTGGATCGATCAGAACGATCCAGGACACCAGCATCAGCAATGTGCACGAAACCAGGAACGCGATAAAGACCCACATTCCGCGCGACGAGCGCTCGAAATGATAGAACAAGCCGGGCAACACCAGAAGCTTGAGCGTGGGACCAACGGCGTAGAGACGCGCGCCCCACGCAGCGTCCGACCAGAGCGTGCCGACGGCAGCCAGGCCGGCGAAAGCAAGCGGCAAATAGCAGATCGGTTGCATCAGCAATCGCGCGAAGGCTCGCCAGTCCGTTCCCCACGCCACGGCGCCGAGCCAGCAGGGCACGAAAATTCCCGGCAGGCTCGTCGACCAAGGCAGCGTAAGTACAGTCAGAACCGCGAAAACATCCGCGATCGTCATCCACATCGCTTGGTCACGCCAATGCCACCGTATCCGTGCCTCGGGTACGGGCACCGCACTTACGCTCACGCCTTGCCTCCCCTCGCGCGCCCGACTAGCGACGTCGTGCTGTGGCCGGGCAGAATGTCGACCAGCACGACCTCGCCGCCTGCAGCCTCGACGATCTCGTGACCGACGACCTGCTCGCGGGTATAGTCGCCGCCCTTGACCAGCACGCTCGGCGTCACCTTCGCGATCAGGTCGATCGGCGTGTCTTCCTCGAAGATCGCGACGAGATCGACCGCCTCCAGCGCCGCCAGCACTTCGCCGCGCGCCCGTTCGTCCTGAACGGGGCGTCCCTCGCCCTTCAGCCGCTTCACCGAGGCATCGCTGTTGAGACCGACGATCAGGCGGTCGCAGGCGCCGCGCGCGGCTGTCAGCACCTTGACGTGACCGGGATGCAGAATGTCGAAGCAGCCATTGGTGAAGCCTATGCGCAGCCCCTGCCTGCGCCAGTCCGCAAGATGCGCATCGAGATCGCCGCCTGCCGGCACGATCTTTTCTTCGGCCGCCAGCGACGCATGCGGCAGGATCTTTCGCCGCAGTTCCGCCGGCGTCACCGTGGCGGTGCCCTTCTTGCCGACCGCAACCGCGGCCGCCGCATTCGCCATCCGCAGCGCCGTCTCCCAGTCCGCCCTGGCCGCAAGCGTCAGCGCCAGGACGGCGGCGACCGTGTCGCCCGCGCCCGAGACGTCGCGCACCTTGACCGGCAATGCCGGCACATGGATCGCCTCGCCGCCGCGAACCACCAGCGTCATGCCGTGCTCGCTTTGCGTCACCAGCATCGCCTCGCAATCGGCGAGAACCATCGCGTCCTGCGCCGCGCCGGCAATGTTCTGGTCGGTGTCGGCGCGGCTGCGGGTGGCTTCCGCGAACTCCCTGCGGTTCGGCGTCAGCAGGGTGGCGCCGCGATAGATCGCGAAATTGGCGCTCTTGGGATCGACGATCACGCGCTTGCCGAATTTCCGCGCGGCGTCGATGATGTTGCGGATGACGCGCGCCGTCAGCACACCCTTGGCGTAGTCGGACAGCAGCACGATGTCGGCGCGTGCGACCTGCGGCAGGATCGCGTCGATCAGCTTTTGCTCGACATCGGCCGAGGCCGGCACCGCCAGCTCCCAATCCGCGCGCAGCATGTGGGTGGAAAAATGCTCGGAGACGAAGCGCACCTTGCGCGTTGTCGGACGGGAGGAATCCGCAACCAGCACAGCCTCGATCAGGCTCTCCCGCGCCAGATCGGCCTTCAGCTTCGCGCCCGCCGCGTCCTCGCCGACGAGCCCCGCAAAGATGCAGCGCGCGCCGAGCGAGGCGATGTTGCGCGCAACGTTGCCGGCGCCGCCGACATTGGTCTCGCTGCGCTGGACCGCGATAACGGGCGCTGGCGCTTCCGGCGAAATGCGCGACACCTCGCCATAGACGAATTCGTCGAGCATGAGGTCGCCGACGCAGAGCACGGTCTGACGTGGGATCGCCTGGCTCAGGGCTTCAAAATCGAACATCTGTCTACCTGGTGCCCATCAGCGAAAGCGATCGGTGCGATTGAGAAAAGCCTTCACATAAGTCTCGACCGCGTCTTCCAGCGCGGTGAAGCCGCCATTATAGCCGGCGCCCAGCAGCCGATCGACTTCACTCTGCGTGAAGTATTGATAACTGCCGCGGATTTGCTCGGGCATCTCGATATACTGGATGTTCGGCTTCGCGCCGAGCGCGGCATAGGCTGACAGGATCAGATCGCGAAAGCTGCGCGCGGTGCCGGTGCCGACGTTGAAGATGCCGCTGACCGATGGCGTCGAGAGCAGCCACATCGTCACGCGCACGACGTCGTCGACATAGATGAAGTCGCGGCGCTGGTCGCCGTCGGGGATACCTTCGCGGTGCGACTTGAACAATTGCACGGGACGGCCGGCCTTGACGTCGTCGAAGCGGCGCGCCAGCACGCTCATCATCGTGCCCTTGTGATATTCGTTGGGGCCGAACACGTTAAAGAACTTCAACCCGACCCATTGCGGCGGCAGCCGTTCGCCGCGTGCGGCGCGTTCAGCGACCGCCATGTCAAACAGATGCTTGCTCCAGCCATAGAGATTCATCGGCCGCAGCTTCTTCAGGGCATCCATCGATTGGTCGTCGCGAAAACCCTGCTCGCCGTCACCATAGGTTGCCGCCGAGGACGCGTAGATCAGCGGCGTGGCGTTCGCCGTGCACCAGTCGAGCAGCCGCATCGACAGGCGGAAATTGGTCTCGATCACCAGATCACCGTCGGTCGCCGTGGTCTCGGAGATCGCACCGAGGTGAATGACGGCCTCCAGCCGGCGGCCCTTCAGCCAGTCCATCAGTTCCGAAGGCGGCACGAAATCGGCGAGCCGGCGCTTGGCCAGATTGCGCCATTTGCCGTCATGGCCGAGCACATCGCACACGGCCACGTCCCGGCCGGCGTCATTCAACGCAGCCACCACATTCGACCCGATAAAACCGGCGCCCCCGGTCACCAGCAACATGCCATCCCCTGCCATGATTGATCGGCAAAGCTTTGCCCCACTCCCGCGCGGCAGGCAACTTTGCTTCTTGGGCGAAGCCAAGGCCGATCGAGCGGCTTTACCTGCCGAAGCGGAGCGGTTACCGACAGGACCGCAAATGATTAGCCGCGACAAGATAAAGATATGAATTCATATTCATCATATGGGACCGAAATGGAGGATTCCGCCGATACCAAGCGCGCTCAGGGCGTACTCCAATGGGCGCCCCACCGATGAGCGAGCAGTTGAGCCAAAGGCCTGGGGCTTTTCTCGACCGCGACGGCGTCGTCAATTGTGACGACGGCTATATCGGCACACGCGAGCGGATTCGCTGGATGCCGAATGCAGCACGAGCAATCCGGCGCCTCAACGAGGCCGGCTATTTCGTCTTCCTTTTCACCAACCAGTCCGGCGTGGCGCGCGGTTACTTCACCGAGGATCAAGTCAATGCGCTGCATAACTGGATGTGCGCCGAACTTGCAGCCCAGGGCGCCGTGATCGACGACATCAGGTACTGTCCGCATCATCCAGCGGGCTCGGTCGCCGGCTATCTCGAAGATCATCATTGGCGCAAACCGAACCCTGGCATGATCCACGACCTGCTTCAGCACTGGTCAGTACGACGCGCCGGCAGCTTCGTCATTGGAGACCGCCCGACTGATATCGAGGCGGCGAAGGCCGCGGGCCTGCCGGGCTTCCTGTTCACAGGTGGAGATCTCGATGCATTCATCGCTGAGGTGATAGCTCAGACCGAGGTTTTGTAGGTTGCCGCGATCGCGTCCAAATCCGTCATGGCCAAGCACGTCGCACACGGCCACGTCCCGGCCGGCGTCATTCAACGCAGCCACGACGTTCGACCCGACAAAACTGGCGCCCTCGGTCACCAGCAGCTTGTCATCCCCTGCCATGATTGTTCGGTAACGGCTTTACCTGCCGATGCGAAGCGGTTACCTCCGGAGCGGAATCGTCCCGGCGCCGAACAGCCGAACACAAAATATGAATATTAATTCACTTAATGGAATCGAGATGGAGGATGCCGCCGATACGCGGCCGATCCTGATCGTGCCCTATATGTGGATTGGCGATTTCGTCCGCGGCCACACGGTCGTGCGTGTTCTCAAGCAGCGCTGGCCGAACCGGCCGGTCGATCTGCTGGTGACCTCCCTATGCGCCCCCCTGGTCGATTACATGCCGGGTGTCCGGGCGGGAATCGTCTGGGACCTGCCCCGCAGCCGGCTTGCGCCGGCGAAACAATGGGGTCTCGCATCCGAGCTGCGCTCCCGGGGTTATCGAACCGCCCTCGTCCTGCCGCGCACCTGGAAGGCCGCGATTGCCCCGGCGTTGGCCGGGATCCCTGAGCGCATCGGCTTTTTCGGCGAGGCTCGATTCGGACTGATCAACCGGATGCGCTGGGGCGAGAAGGCCCTGCCCCGCTTCATTGACAAGAATGCCGCCCTGGCGCTGCCCTCCGGCGCGTCGCTGCCGGCGGAGTGGCCGGTGCCGCAGCTCGTCGTGGCGCCGGAGGAAATCGCGCGCTGGCGCCGGGCCAACGGCCTCGGCACTGGTCCCGCCGTGGCGCTGGCCCCGGGCTCGGTCGGCGCCTCCAAGCGCTGGACCTATTACCCCGGCGCCGCGCGGCTGTTGGCCGAGCGCGGGCTCGACGTCTGGGTGATCGGCGGCCCCGGCGAGAAGGCGCTGGCGCTGGAGATTGTCGCCGCCACCGGCGGTAAGGCCCGCGACCTCACCGGCTCAGACCTGCGCAACGGGATTCTGGCGATGGCGGCAGCCGGCGTCGCCATCTCGAACGATTCCGGCCTGATGCATATCGCGGCGGCGATCGGCACGCCGACCATGGGCATTTTCGGCCCCACCGATCCCTATCTGTGGGCGCCGCTGAACGGTCTTGCGGCCACGGTTGTTCAGACCAAGGCCGAGTTGCCCTGCCAGCCCTGCCAACGCACCGTCTGCACCATGAACGACCATCGCTGCATGCGCGACATCGACCCCAGCTACGTGGCCGATGTCGCGCATCGCCTGCTGGTCAGTCAGCCGAGCGTCCGATAGACCGCGGCGATCGCATGCGCCTCGGCATCGAGACTGAACTTTTGCAGCACACGCGCCCGCGCGCGTTCGCCCATCGCATGCGCCGCGACCGGATCGCGCATCAGCGGCTCCAGTGCGGCGACCAGCGCATCGACGTCGCCCGGCGGCGTCAGCACGCCTGTCACGCCATCCTCAACCACGAATTCGGCGGCGCCCGCGCGCGACGCCACCAGCGCCGCCCCTGAGGACATCGCCTCGATCAGCGTCAGGCCAAAGCCTTCGTTGCGTGAGGTGAAGGCGTAGATCGTCAGCCGCTGATACCAGCGCTGTACCTCTTCAATCGCGAGCTCGCCCGTGATGACGATGCGCGATTGCAGCCCGGCCACCTCGATCTGCTTTCTCAAGCCGCTGGCAAAACCCTGCTGCTCCGCCACGACCGCACCGACGATGATTGCGGTGAAATCGGGATAGCGCGGCAGCAGCCGGCACATCGCCTCGACAAAAACGTCCGTGCCTTTTTGCGCGCGCACCCGGCCGAAGCAGCCGATCGCGTAGCGCCCCGGCAGCTTGGCTTCCGCAAACGCTGCCGCGCGGTCAGTCGGCGGTGCATAGCTGTCGGTATCGACGCCATGCATCACGACCGTCGCCTCGCGCTTGAGAAACGACGCCGAGAGTTCGGAAGTGGCGATCACCGCATCCATCTGCCGGATCAGCCAGCGCGTCAGCAGCTTGTGATGCCGTTGCGCCGCCGAAGTGAAGACGAGTTTCAGCGGCCAGCCGAGCGCGCGCAGCAATAACCCTGCGATCATCTCGTCATTGCGCCGCGCATGCCAGATCAGGGAGTTGCGGCGTCGCCAGAGTTTCAACAGATCCGCAAAACCCGTCCGCGCGATGCCGTCGGGCGCATGCGGCCCGAGCCACGCCGCGCGGTACATTGTGGCAAGCCTCGGCGCCACCATCCGGTTGGTCGCCGTGACCCCCGAATAGCGCCTGTGCAGATTCGGCACGATCAGTTGCAGATCACTGGCCAAATTGTTCTCGATCGGCACGTCCTGCTCCGTTTCGGCCAGTTCCTATACGCAACATTAAGCATAGTGGCCAGTTCGGCCGCGCCGAAACCCACTCTTCACCGCAGCCCCGCTAGCATCGCCCCCAATAATCGGGAGAGGTGAAGTCATGACCGTGCTCGTCACCGGTGGCGCCGGCTATATCGGAAGTCACATGGTTCATGCCCTGGCGGACGCCGGCGAAAGCGTCGTCGTGATCGACAACCTTTCCACCGGATTCACCGCCTTCCTGCCGGAAGGCGTGCCGCTGTTCATCGGCGACGCCGGCGACGAAAACCTCGTCGAAGGCGTGATCGCTCAGCACGGCATCGAGAGCATCATTCATTTCGCCGGCTCCATCGTGGTGCCGGATTCCGTGCGCGATCCGCTCGGCTATTACCGCAACAACACCATGACGACCCGCAGCCTGCTGAATGCCGCGGTCAAGGCTGGCGTCAACCGCTTCATCTTTTCGTCGACCGCCGCCGTCTACGGCAATCCGGACCAGGTGCCGGTGCCGGAACATGCGCCGACGCGGCCGGCCTCGCCCTACGGCTCTTCCAAGCTGATGACCGAAATCATGCTGCATGATACAGCTTCCGCTCACGGCATGAACTATGTCGTGCTGCGCTATTTCAACGTCGCCGGCGCCGATCCGAAAGGCCGCTGCGGCCTCGCCACCGTCGGCGCGACCCATCTGCTCAAGATCGCGGTCGAAGCCGCTACCGGCCAGCGCGCCAAGATCGACGTGTTCGGAACCGATTACCCGACGCCGGACGGAAGCTGCATCCGCGACTTCATCCATGTCAGCGATCTCGCGCAGGCCCATCGCGCAGCGCTGGCCTATTTGCGCGACGGCAGAAGCTCGATCACGTTGAACTGCGGTTACGGCCGCGGCTATTCGGTGCTCGAGACCATCGAAGCCGTCCGCCGCGTCTCCATGCGCAATTTCGCGGTATCCTATGCGCCGCGCCGCCCCGGCGACATCATGACCATGGTCGCCGATGTCAGCCGCATTCACGCGACACTGGACTGGACGCCGCAATACGACAATCTCGAGACCATCGCCGCCCATGCGCTGGCCTGGGAGGAGAAGCTGTTTCGCGAGCGCGGCGGCCTTCCGCAGCATGCGGAATCAGCCTGAAATCAAGCGCTTATTTGGCTTGAAAAAGCCCCGCCAAGCAGGCAAGGAGTCACCGCAGCAGCCCTGACGCGCCGGGCTATCAGGCGCCGTCAATGGAACGCGGATGACCGAACTTCCAAGCAAACCTACCAGAAAAATTACCGACGACCCCTATGGCGCGGCGATCCTGATTCGCTGCCTCGTCATGGAACAGGGTTTTGTCTATTGGCGGCGCTATCTGACCGCGTTCGCGCTGATGGGCGTGTCCGCCGGCGCCACTGCGGGCTCCGCCTATATCCTGGGCCAGGTGATCAACCAAGCCTATATCGACAAGAACGTCGTCGGAATCGCCATTCTCTCCGGCGTCACGGTGGTGCTACTGTTCATCAAGGGCCTGGCGACCTACGGCCACACCGTGATCCTGTCGAAGATCAGCAACGCCATTCTCGCCAACAATCAGCGGCGGCTGTTTGCCAAGCTGATGAGCGAAAGCATCGGATTCTACTCCGAGCGGCATTCGTCCGAATTCCTGGCGCGGCTGACATCGGGCGCAAAATCCATCACCGACGTGCTGACGCTGTTGATCAATGCGGTCGGACGCGACGTGCTGCTATTGATCAGCCTGATCGGCGTGATGGTGTCGCAGGATCCGGTGCTGTCGTTTATTGGCCTCGTGGTGGTACCGCCGGCGATGCTGATTCTGCGCAAGCTGGTGAAGCGCATCAAGGGCCTCGCCCACAACCAGTTCACCGGCAGCGCCGACATTATGGAGACCATGCAGGAATCGCTGCAGGGCATCCGCACCGTGAAGGCGTTCACGCTGGAACAGACCATGCAGCGGCGCATCGACGAGAATATCGCGATCGTCGAGCGCAACGCCAACAAGATGGCGCGGGTTTCCAACCGCTCCAATCCGCTGATGGAAATGCTCGGCGGCTTTGCGGTCGCCGGCTGCCTGCTCTATGGCGGCTACAGCGTGGTCGCGCTCGGCGCTACGCCCGGCCAGTTTTTCTCCTTCATGACCGCTTTCCTGCTGGCGACCGAGCCGGCCAAGCGCCTGGCGCGGCTCAATATCGACCTCAACAGCCAGTTGGTCGGCGCGCGCATGCTGCTCGAGATCGTCGACAGCCCGGCGAGCGAGCCCGCCGACAACGACAAGCCGGCGCTCAAGCTCTCGAGCGCACGGGTCGAGTTCCGCGACGTCAATTTCTCCTACCGGCCGGACGAGCCGGTGCTAAAGGCCATAAGCTTCATCGCCGAGCCCGGCAAGACCACCGCGCTGGTCGGACCGTCCGGCGGCGGCAAGTCCACGGTGCTCGCGCTGCTGCTGCGGCTTTACGAAGTGAACGGCGGCGAAATCCTGATCGACGGCCAGAACATCTCGGGCGTGTCACGCCATTCGCTGCGCGCCCAGACCGGCTATGTCGGGCAGGACGTCTATTTGTTCCGCGACACGATCGGCGCCAACATCGCCTTCGGCAAGCAAGGCGCCACGCAGGACGAGATCGTGGCGGCGGCGAAAGCGGCTTGTGCGCATGACTTCATCATGGGCTTTCCGCTCGGCTATGACACTCCTGTCGGCGAGCACGGCACGCAGCTATCCGGCGGCCAGCGCCAGCGCATTGCGGTGGCGCGTGCCCTGCTCAAGAACGCGCCGATCATCCTGCTCGACGAGGCCACTGCGGCGCTGGACTCGGAATCCGAAAAAGCTGTGCAGGAGGCAATCGAGCATCTCTGCCAGAACCGCACCACCATCGTGATCGCCCACCGCCTGCACACCATCATGCATGCCGACGCCATCCTGGTGATCGAGGGCGGCGAAATCGTCGAGCGCGGCCTGCATGACGATTTGCTGCGGCGCGGCGGGCGTTACGCCTCGTTCTTCCGCCTGCAGCAGCGCGACGCCGGCCATCCCAGTCTGGCGCCGGTCAGCGCAACCGCGTAAAAGCTAGAGCATGATCCGGAAAAGTGGGTACCGGTTTTCCCTCGCGACAAACGCGGAACGCGTTTGCGCGGAGATCATGCTCAAATAAAAGATGAGCCCGGATTTTCATCTGTAACCTGCCGAGACCAACTTCATGAACGCAGCCTCCTACGTCATATCAGCAGCCCCGCAGCCCACGCTTCCCGTCGTCGGCGAGACAGCCACCTATCCGGTCCGCCGCATCTGGTGCGTCGGGCGCAACTATCTCGAACATATCCGCGAGATGGGCAATGACGAGCGCGCGCCGCCGTTCTTCTTCGCTAAACACGCCGACATGCTGGTGCCCGACGGCGCCACCATTCCCTATCCGCCGCTGACCAAGGACCTGCATCACGAGGTCGAGCTGATCGTCGCCATGAAGAGCGGCGGCCTCAACATATCAGCCGACAAGGCGCTCGACCATGTTTACGGCTATGCGGTCGGCATCGACCTCACCCGCCGCGACCTGCAGCTCGCCTCGCGCAAGAAGGAGCGGCCGTGGGAAGTCGGAAAATCCTTTGACTATTCGGCGCCCTGCTCCGCCATCCAGCCTGCCGCCAAGATCGGCCATCCTACCGAGGGCAAGATCTGGCTGACGGTGAACGGCAAGGAGACCCAGAAAGGTGATCTCACCGAGCTGATCTGGAACGTGCCGGAAATCATCTGGCAGCTCTCGCAGCAGGTAAAACTCGCTGCCGGCGACATCATCATGACGGGCACGCCGGCCGGCGTCTCCCAGCTCAACCCCGGCGACAACATCGAGTGCGGCGTCGACGGCGTCGGTACGCTGAAGGTTGCAATCGGCAAACCGGAGTAATCTGCGACTGAGCCTCCGCGGGATGCAAAGCCCCGGACCGAGGTCCGGGGCTTTCGTTGAGCGGCAGGATGGGTTGAGTCCTTGCGAACCCATCGCGATCATCGGATGCAAACGATGGGTATCGCGGAGTTTATCATCGGGCCGGCCGAAGGCTGGACCCGTTGGCTCCACCCATCTTACGCATTGCTCGGCTTACGCCGCAGCCGCGCGCGCCTGATATCGCGCCCCGCCGCCTCCTGGTTGCAAGATCCGCAAAACTGACACAGACTCCGGATATTGCCGGAGAATAACGGCGAACGTCAGATCGGAGGGCACGTCCATGATCAAGGTAAGCGTAATGTATCCCAATACACCCGGCGGGCGCTTCGATCACGATTACTACCGCGACAAGCATATGCCGCTCGTGAAAGCGCGCATGGGCGACGCTTGCAAGTCCTACACAGTCGACAAGGGCCTGGCCGGCGGCGCGCCCGGTGTTCCCGCAACCTATGTCGGCATGTGTCACATCTTCTGCGACTCGGTCGAGGCCTTCCAGGCCGGCTTCGGGCCTCACGCCAAGGAGATCATGGCAGACATCCCGAACTATACCGACCAATCTCCGGTCATCCAGATCAGCGAAGTCGTCGTAGGCTGACAACTCGAAAACCTTAGCCCGGATGAGTGAAGCGACATCCGGATGATATCCCCGCATATCGCGGAGCCTGTCATCGGGCGCGCATTCGCGCGACCCGGTGGCTCATGCGGATTACTACGGCTCGCAGAGCTCTTTTGAAGGGCATACGGCCATGCCAGGCGAACGCGATCTCAAGACGTTGTTGCAAAACATGACGCCCGAGATGCACGAAGGCGTCTTCGTTTTCTGCAGCATTTCGGAAGACAAGGAAATTCCAGCCACACTGAAGCCGCTACACATCTTCCGCGAACGCGAAGGAACGACTTTCATCGTGCGGCGGGAAGAAGCCGAAAGCGCAGGACTGTCATATCAATTTGCATCGCGACTGATCACGCTGACCGTTCATTCCTCGCTTGAAGCGGTCGGCTTTCTGGCGGCAGTCGCCGGCCGACTAGCAGAAGCCGGCATAAGCGTGAATGCAGTGTCGGCCTTTTATCACGATCATTTATTTGTGCCGGAGCACAGAGCCGATGAGGCTCTCCATCATCTTCAAAATATGTCGAGAAAGCGTAGCCCACCGATCGCTGCTAAGGCGGCTTACGCTTTCGCTATCCGCCCTACGGAAAGCCGTTCACCGGGGGAGAGCACGAAGTAAGCCGTAAAGCCATTGCGCAGGGAAGGCCGGAATGCTCCCGCTGCCCTGTATGCTCGTGTGCAGTTTTGTTTGCGCAAATCGCACGCGAGACCGCGGGTGCAGCAAGCACCCGGTCTTCCCTGCGCCCTCTAAGTTCAGGAGGGGCAAACGAAGATGCAAACCTCGGACGCAATGCGCCGCGAGAAGGTGAAGTTATGCCTCGTAGGATGGGTGGAGCGAAGCGATACCCATCAATGCGAGTGCGTGTGGCGATGGGTATCGCTTCGCTCCACCCATCCTACGACTGGATCCCCGCATGCGCGGGGATGACGATGGTGGATGTGTCGCTATTTCCCCGTCATTGCGAGCGCAGCGAAGCAATCCATTGTCACCTCGCGCACGGAAAGATGGATTGCTTCGCTGCGCTCGCAATGACGTTGAGACAGTTGCGTTCGCAGTTGAACAGTTCGCTAAATTGAACCAGAAAATCGAAGAAAGGCCGAACGTCAACCCCGCGCCAGCGCCTGCAGGCCCTTGAACGTGAGCCGCTTGGGATCGCGGACGCCGGCGAGATAGCATTTGCGGACGAAGGCAGTGGCGGCCTCGCGGTCGCAATCGGTCAGCGCCACGATGACATCGACGGCAATTCGCTGGGCGTCCATGGGCTTCCTCGTGCTGTCAGGGGCCGCAAGCCACGCAGCGTATAGTGACTCCGGTTAATCCGGCGTTAACCCTGAGGGCACCTTGAACGATTCGCGCTCACATACGTATACGCGAAATAACGCATGGGGCGTCGGGACGCGCCTCTCGCGGCGGAACCGCTCACGAATACTGCATCACCCCGTCGTCGATCTTGCCGTAGCGCAAGGTGACGATGTCGAGCGCATAGTTCTGATACAGCCGCCACGGCCGCTTCGAGCCCTGCTTGGGCAGCTTCGCGATCGAGCGCTGCACATAGCCGGACGAGAAATCCAGCGACGGCAGTTCCGTGACGTCAGGATCGACGTTTTGCGGCATGCACTGCTTGTAGCCGTTGCGGTCCATGTAGTTGATCAGACGGCAGACATATTCGCAGGTGAGATCGCATTTCAGCGTCCACGACGCGTTGGTGTAACCGAACGCCGAGGCCATGTTCGGAATATCAGAATACATCATGCCCTTGTAGTTCAGCGTTCGCGCGAAATCGACTTGGCGGCCGTCGACGCTGACTTCGAGGCCGCCCAGCACCTGCAGGTTCAGCCCGGTCGCGGTGATGATGATATCGGCTTCGAGCTCGCTGCCGTCCTTCAGCTTGATGCCGCTTTTGGTGAAGGTGTCGATCTCGCTGGTGACGACGGAAGCGCGCTTGTCCCGGATCGACTTGAACAGGTCGCCGTCTGGCACCAGGCAGAGCCGCTGCTCCCAGGGATTGTAACGCGGCGTGAAATGCTTAGCCACGTCGTATTCCGGCCCCAGCGCCATCTTGACGCCGCCGAGGATCAGTTGCTTGGCGCGATCGGGCTTGCGGCGGCAGAGCTGGAAGAAATACATGCCAAACAGCACGTTGCGCCAGCGGATCATGTGATAGGCGAATTTCGCGGAGAGATTCCGGCGCAACTTGTTGGCGAGCGCATCTTCCGCCGGCCGCGCCACGACGTAAGTCGGCGAGCGCTGCAGCATGGTGACATGCGACGCGGTCTTGGCCATCTCCGGCACCAGCGTCACCGCTGTGGCGCCCGAGCCGATCACCACCACACGCTTGCCGGCGTAGTCGATATCCCTAGGCCATTTCTGCGGATGCACGATCTGGCCGGCGAAGTCAGCCGTGCCGGAAAATTTCGGCGTGTAGCCTTCCTCGTATTTGTAATAGCCCGAGCACATGAACAGGAAATTGCAGGTGAAGCGCACGATTTCGGTCGCGCCCTCGCCCATGCTGCGTTCGGCTTCGACCGTCCAGCGCGCATCCGGCGACGACCACGACGCGCGTTTGACGCGATGGTGGAAGCGGATGTGCTTGTCGATGCCGTTGTCGGCAGCGGTCTCGCGCACATAATTGAGGATCCGCGGCCCGTCGGCGATCGCCTTCGGCTCGGTCCAGGGTTTGAACGAATAGCCGAGCGTGTACATGTCCGAGTCGGAACGGATGCCGGGATAGCGAAACAGATCCCAGGTGCCGCCGATGCAATCGCGGCCCTCGAGGATCACGTAGCTCTTGCCGGGGCACTTCTCCTGCAGGTGATAGCCTGCACCGATGCCGGACAGGCCGGCGCCGACAATGAGGACGTCGAAGTGCTCTGCCGTATCGGTCATGACGATCTCCCTGCTGATCGATCTAAGGGTCTGCAGGTAGAAATTGCAACTCGCATTGTCAGGTTGTCGCAACGATACAGGCTGTATCGGAATTTACTATTGCATCGCAACGATTGCGGATTGTGCGGCCGGCCAGCAAAAAGCTCCGGATCGCTCCGGGGCTTGCTGAGGGTCTGGCGTTTACGTCAGGAAGACACCTGCGACGGCGCGTCCTGCGTGAAATCAATACCGGTAATGATCCGACTTGTACGGGCCTTCCGGCTTGACGCCGATATAGTCGGCCTGGTCCTTGCGCAGCTCGGTCAGCTTGACGCCGATCTTGGCGAGGTGCAGCCGCGCCACCTTCTCGTCCAGCGACTTCGGCAGCACGTAGACTTTCTTTTCGTACTTGCCGTCCTTGTTGTTGGCCCAGAGTTCGATCTGCGCCAGCGTCTGGTTGGTGAAGGAGGCCGACATCACGAACGAAGGATGACCCATCGCGTTGCCGAGGTTCACCAGGCGCCCCTCCGAGAGCAGGACGATGCGGTGCTTGTCGGGGAATTCGATCTCGTCGACCTGCGGCTTGATGTTGGTCCATTTCAGGTTACGCAGACCCGCGATCTGGATCTCGTTGTCGAAGTGGCCGATGTTGCAGACGATGGCGCGATCCTTCATCGCGCGCATGTGCTCGATGGTGATGATGTCCTTGTTGCCGGTCGCCGTGACGAAGATATCGGCACGCGGCGCAGCATCTTCCATGGTCGTGACTTCATAGCCTTCCATTGCCGCCTGCAGTGCGCAGATCGGATCGACCTCGGAGACCATGACGCGGCAGCCGGCCTGGCGCAGCGAGGCGGCCGAGCCCTTGCCGACGTCGCCAAATCCGGCAACCATCGCGATCTTGCCGGACATCATCACGTCGGTGCCGCGACGGATGCCGTCGACCAGCGATTCACGGCAGCCATAAAGGTTGTCGAACTTCGACTTGGTGACGCTGTCGTTGACGTTGATGGCGGGGAACAGGAGCGTGCCCTTGTTCGCCATGTCGTAGAGGCGATGCACACCCGTCGTGGTCTCCTCCGAGACGCCCTTGATGTTCTTGGCGATCTCGGCGAAGTAGCCCTTCGGCTTCTCCTTCAGCAGGCGCTTGACGAGCGCATAGAAGATTTCCTCTTCCTCCGACGTCGGCTTGTCGAGGAAGGCGGTATCGCCCTGCTCGGCGCGGTAGCCGGCATGCACCAGCATGGTGGCATCGCCGCCGTCATCGAGGATCATGTTGGGCGTGCCGCCGCCGTGCCAGTCGAACAGCTTGGCAGTGTAGTCCCAGTAATCGGCGAGCGTTTCGCCCTTCACCGCGAACACCGGAATGCCGGCGGCGGCGATGGCGGCCGCCGCATGGTCCTGCGTCGAATAGATGTTGCACGACACCCAGCGGATGTCGGCGCCGAGCGCGGCCAGCGTTTCGATCAAGACCGCGGTCTGGATCGTCATGTGCAGCGAGCCGGCGATGCGGGCGCCCTTCAGCGGCTGCTTCGGACCGTATTCCTCGCGCGTCGCCATCAGGCCTGGCATTTCGGTCTCGGCCAGCGAGATCTCCTTGCGGCCGAATTCGGCGAGCGAAATGTCCTTGACGATGTAGTCGGTGAAGGCGGGCTTCTTGGCGGCGGCGGTGGTCATGGGGAGTTTCCCTTTGTTGAACTCGTCATTCCGGGGGCGCGCGCAGCGCGAACCCGGAATCTCGAAACTATCGAAAAAGATTCCGGGTTCACCGCTATCGCGGTGCCCCGGAATGACGCTGTTAAAACTAAACCGCGCGCTTGAGCGGTTCGACCAGATCGGTCTTCTCCCAGGAGAAGCCGCCTTCATTGTCGGGCGTGCGGCCGAAATGGCCGTAGGCCGAGGTACGCGCGTAGATCGGCCGGTTGAGATCGAGATGGGTGCGGATGCCGCGCGGCGTCAAATCCATGGCCTGGGCCACCGCCTTCTCGAGCTTGTCCTCCGGCACCTTTCCGGTACCGTGGGTATCGATATAGATCGACAGCGGCCGCGCCACGCCGATTGCGTACGCCAGTTGCAGCGTGCAGCGATCGGCAAGGCCGGCTGCGACGATATTCTTGGCGACGTAGCGCGCCGCATAGGCAGCCGAGCGGTCGACCTTGGTCGGATCCTTGCCGGAGAAGGCGCCGCCGCCATGCGGGGCCGCGCCACCATAGGTATCGACAATGATCTTGCGGCCGGTGAGACCGGAGTCGCCATCGGGACCACCGATGTAGAACTTGCCGGTCGGATTGATGTGCCAGATGGTCTTGCCGTTGATCCACTCCTTCGGCAGCGCCTCGCGCACATAGGGCTCGATAATGTCGCGAACCTGATTGGAGGTGAGGTCCTCGACCAGATGCTGGTGCGAGACCACGATCTCGCGAACACCGACCGGCTTGCCATTCTCGTACTGCACGGTGACCTGGCTCTTGGAGTCCGGACCCAGCACCTTTTCGCGGCCGGAGTGGCGCGCTTCGGAAATCAGCCGCAGGATCTTGTGGGCGTAGAAGATCGGCGCCGGCATCAGATCCGGCGTCTCGTTGGTTGCGTAGCCGAACATGATGCCCTGGTCGCCCGCGCCCTCTTCCTGGTTGCTGGGCTGCTTGGCGTCGACGCCCTGCGCGATGTCAGCGGACTGCGGATGCAGCAGGATTTCAATGTCGGCGGTCTTCCAGTGAAAACCCTCCTGCTCGTAGCCGATGTCCTTGATCGCCTCGCGCACGGTGTTTTCGATCTGTTCATTGGTAACCGATTCCGGGCCGCGGGTTTCGCCGGCGATCACCACCTTGTTGGTGGTGGCGAGCGTTTCGCAGGCCGCGCGGATTGCCCACGGATCGATGCCCGCCTTCGGGCCTTCCCGGTAAAACAGGTCGACGATTTCGTCCGAGATTCGATCGCAAACCTTGTCCGGATGACCCTCGGAAACCGACTCGCTGGTGAACAGATAGGACGCGCGCATCAACAACCCCTTAAGTTCCCGCCGGATGCCGGCGGCTGTGTGTTATCTATCCTGGAATGTCAGTCGCGACGGCGCGAAATGACGTAGGATTCGTCGTAAAACCAAAGCCCATTATGCTTGCGCAGAACCTCTCTGGTGGCATCGAGTGTTCGGCTGTTTTCAGTCATTTCCGTCAACCGGTCGTCTTCGATCTGGGCGACATACACCGCCGCATTCCACGCTGCAAAGGCCGTCGAGGTTCCGATCTGGCCGGTGACCTCGTTGGGCAGCGCTTCCATATCATAACGGAAGATGGAACGGTTATCGGCGTAGGCATTAAAGTTAAGGTCGCGCCCAGCCGATCCCAGCTCGTATTTCACCGCGCGCAATAGCTCATGACGGCTCACCGCGAAAGGATTTTCTCCGGGCCAGACCGACTGGATGATTTCCAGGCCCGGATCCTGCCCGTGGGAGTGAATTCCAATCAGACGGCCCCCTGCCCGCAGGGAACGGGCCAGCGGAGCGATGATCCGCTTGGCGCGGAAATTCACAGAGGATTTTGCCCGGTAGGGCTGGGAAGCGATCACAAGATCGAAATTGGCCTCGGTTCGGCCCGCCCGGGGGATGATCGAATCAAGCAGGAACCTGTGGTCCTCCCGATACACCACCAGCGCCACCGGGCGTTCATAGATCGGCATGCCCGATTTGGGGCTGATATTGGCCCGCCAGTTTTGTTCCAGAAACGGCCCCAATTCGGCAATTTGGGCCTCGAATTCCCCCGAAGAGGCCCCCCGCAAGGGTACCTCATGCCAAATCATCCCGGCGGCTGCGGCCGGCGAGGCCGGCGTCAGCCAGGGCGCCTCGGCGTAATGCATGTTGGTCAGGACGACGACGGTCGCGGGGTGCTCGAACAGCCGGTCCGGCACCTTATCGAGCGTCAGGCGGACGTCCTCCAGGCTGAGCTCCTTGCCGGCGATGTAGAACGGCATGTGGGGAAAGCGGCCGTGCATCGAGCGCATCACCCGCGCCAGCACCGTGCCGTCGCCGACGCCGGCGTCGAACACCCGAAGCGCCGGCGGGCGCGGATGCAGGCTGGACAGCTCCAGCGCCACCCGCTCGGCAATGACCCGCTTTTCGCTGCAGGTATGGACGAACAGCAGGTATTTCTGACGGTTCTCGAAAAAGCGGAAATTGCCGCGCGGATCGCGCTTTTCAGGCGGCACTTCGAGGCCGCGGGGCGGCGGAAGGCTGCCGGTGGACGCCGCGATATAGGCATGGATGCGATCCAGCGTGTCGACGGTGATGCGTTTGCCCTCGCGCAGGCGATGCACCAGCTTGCCGTCGTTGACCGCCCGGCGCCCGAACGTCGTCTCCGCCATGTCGGCCTGGCGGCAAAACTCGGTGATCTGGCTGAGAATCTGGTCGTTCTTCATCGGATGGAGTTTGGGAAGTTTCGGTGGGCAGAGCCGGATGGCCGAAGTGTCCTACCACCACCTGCCCAACGGGGGAAGGGCCTGCCGGATGCCCTGGCACGATTGAACCGCCCGATGTCTGCGCCGTGGCGGCATCGCCATGCCGGGCAAGCCGGAAATGGCGGCGGTCGGTCTG
Organism: Bradyrhizobium sp. CSA112; assembly: GCF_029051645.1. Taxonomy (GTDB): domain Bacteria; phylum Pseudomonadota; class Alphaproteobacteria; order Rhizobiales; family Xanthobacteraceae; genus Bradyrhizobium. The sequence continues at coordinate 404,043 of NZ_JAACFS010000003.1, read as the reverse complement.
CAGATGAAGCCGGTCACCGTGTCGCCGGCGAGCTCGCCCCTACGCCGCCGGCCTTCTCCAGCACGACGCCACCTTCTCACTCACTTGGCCATCCGCAAGGCTTCGTCCGACGCAATCGGCGCCGGCGTGCTCGGGCCGACATCGCGGACCTTGGCGACGAACGAGAAGCGTCGCCGCTGCCGCAATATCGGCCGCTCGATCAGATGCCAGGAAAGCGCCGCAAAGCAGATGATGGTCGGAACCGCCAGGCCGAGTTGGGCCACCGGGCTGGTGACGTTTGGAAAAAGGCTGATCATCATCTGCTGTATCGGCATCCCGTAGAGATAGATTCCGTAGGAATAATCACGCTCGTGAAACACAGGGGGCATCGGCACGTTGGAAGCCCCAAGATAGGCCATGACGTAGACCAGCGGCAGCGAAGCCAGCACATTGAGTGAGGGAACGGTCAGTGGTCCAAGCGCTGCGAGGCCGAACAGGAACAGCATACTGAGGCCGAAAGCCGCATGGCTGTAGGGGATCCGATATCGCAACAGGTAGGCAGCGCTTCCCAGCATGAATGCCACGATCAGCCGCGACCCGCGTTCGGTGAAGGCGGAATAGCAGAGCTTGATGAGCCCACCCTCAGATTGCGGGCCTGCTGCAAACAGCGCCAGGGCAAGGCCGATGATCGCCATTGCCGCTGCGAAGGCGACAACCAGCGCCGGCCTGCGAAGCAAGCCAAAGATCATGAAGGCCGACATGATGATAAAGTAGCAGAAGAATTCGTAAGGCACTGTCCAGAGCGAATAGTTGACGACGTCGACGCTGTTGCCCTTGAACACGCCGGGCAGATGAAAATTCATCAGACCGAGGATGTTCGTCAGGTATCGATAGGTCCCTGGATTGGACAGATATTCCCCGACTGGAAGCTCGGTGAACAGCGCGCCCAGAACGAACGCCGAGAGCAGGACTTCGACGACAAGCGCCGGAAAAATCCGTGAGCCCCGATTGACGAGAAAATTACCGAGGCTGAGGCGCTGCGCGCTGCCCGCGATCAGAAAGCCGCTCAAGGCAAAAAATAGATAGACCATGCCGTAGCCGGCGAACCATGCGACCGGGGCTTGCTCGATATTGAATCCGCCATGCGCAAGACTGAAGGAGTGCCAGACCACAATTCCAAGTGCGAGGGAAATCCGGAGAAAGTCGAACCCGGGCCCAAAGCCGCGATGTCTGTCTAGCTGATCACCGAGGCTGATCACGCTCGCCCTCACACTTCGAAACACAGCCCACAAGGCTGGTGAGCGGCGGCCGCGAGACGGTCGGCGCCGCCGGTTTTCCTTTGTGCGAGCTTCGCCGGAAAGGCTGAACGGCAGGTTAAGGTACGGGTTTTGTTGTAATTCCTGTCGGCGACCGCGGACAGGCAGGTCGGAAAACACGGTCAACAAAGTCGAAAAGAAACCGCCAAAATATTACCGATGCGCGGGCGTTTACCCCGCGCATCCGTCAAGTGTTTGGAAACACCAATACAAGCGCCACATAGAGGATGTCATCACCCGCGCATTGTTTGGCCTGGACAAGCCGAGCGATGGCCGGTGACAACCGTGGCGCGCAATGACCGTGCGCCTACTTCCCCCACACCTCGCCAGCGACTTCCACCGCGAGGCTGAGCTTAGCCCACTGCTCTTCCTCGGACAGGATGTTGCCTTCCTCGGTCGAGGCAAAGCCGCATTGCGGCGAGACCGCGAGCTGATCGAGCGGAGCGAACTTGGCGGCCTCTTCGAGGCGGCGCTTGATGTCGTCCTTCTTCTCCAGCTCGCCGAATTTCGACGTAATGACGCCGACCACCACGACCTTGTTGCCCTTCGGCAAGTACCGCAGCGGCTCGAAGCCGCCGGCGCGATCGGAATCATATTCGAGGAAGTAGCCGTCGTAATTGGTGCCGGCCAGCATGGTCTCGGCGACCGGCTCGTAGCCGCCGGACGAGATCCAGGTCGAGCGGAAATTGCCGCGGCAGACATGGGTGGTGATCACCATGTCGGCCGGCCGCTCGGCCAAAGCGTAGTTGATGATGCGCGCGTAGATTTCCTGCAGGCCGTCAGGGTTGTCGCCGCGATCGCGTGCCTTCTGCAACTCGTCCTGCGAACAGAGATAGGCCCACACGGTGTCGTCGAACTGCAGGTAACGGCAGCCGGCGTCATAGAATGCCTTGACCGCCTTGCGATAGGTCTTGCCGAGGTCGAGGAAGAATTCCTCGAGGTCGGGATAGACCTCCTTCGAGATCGACTTGCGGCCGCCGCGGAAATGCAGCACCGCGGGCGACGGGATCGTCATCTTCGGCGTGACGTGCGCGGTGTCGGCATGCTTCTTCAGGAAGCGGAAATGATCCAGCATCGGATGGTTGTCGGGGAAATCGAGCTTGCCGATCACGCGGACGGCGTCATGGCGGGTCTCGACGCCCGCGAACTGAATACCGGTCTCGGGGTGAAAGAGCTCGCAACCGCCGAGCTTGGCGAGAAAGTCGAAATGCCACCAGGAGCGGCGGAACTCGCCGTCGGTCGCAAGCTTCAGGCCGATAGAGGCCTGCTTGTGCACGACCTTTTCGATCTCGAGGTCTTCGGCCTTGCGCAGGTCCTCCGCAGTGATCTCGCCTTTCTCCAGCTTGGCGCGCGCTTCCTTGATGCGCGGCGGCCGCAACAGACTGCCGACCTCGTCGGCACGGAACGGGGGCTTTGTTCTCTGCATGGTCTTCACTCCCATAAATCTAGTGCGCTGCAGCGCCGGCGACGCCGAGATAGCGTTCGAGCACCGCGGGATCGGCCTTCAACGCGCTGCTGGCCGCATCATGCACGATTGCGCCGCGTTCCAATATCACAACCCGATCGGCCAGCCCCAGAATCTTTTGCGCATTCTGCTCGACGATGATCGAGCAGATGCCGCCAGCCCGGGTGATGGTGCCGAGCGCCCGGAGCAACTCCTCGACGATGATCGGCGCCAGTCCCTCGGTCGGCTCGTCCAACAGCAGGACTTTCGGATTGAGGGTAAGCGCGCGGCCAATCGCCAGCATCTGCTGCTCTCCGCCGGAAAGCTGGTTGCCGAAATTGGTGCGGCGCTCCTTCAGCCGCGGAAACATCTCGTAGACCTTTTCCACGGTCCACGGGCCGGGCTGGGCCACGGCGGTCATGTTTTCCTCGACCGTCAGCGAGCGGAAGATATTGCGCTCCTGCGGAACCCAGCCGATCCCTGCACGCGCCCGCTGGTCCGGGCGCATCGCGGTGATATCAAGCCCACCGAGAGAGATCGCGCCGCCGAAGCGGCGGGTGATGCCGACGATCGAATTGATCAGCGTGGTCTTGCCGGTGCCGTTGCGCCCGAGCAGCGCCAGCACCTGGCCCTCGCCCAGCGCGAGCGACATCGAGGGCAGCACCACAGCTTCGCCGTAGCCGGCACGCAAGCTGTCGATGACGAGAAGATCAGGCATCGGCAGCCTCGCCGAGATAGACCGCCTTGACCTGGGGATCCCGCGCCACTTCGTCTGGCGGGCCCTCCACCAGCATGGCGCCATTGACGAGCACCGAAATCCGGTCGGCGAAGGAAAACACCAAATCCATATCGTGCTCGATCAGCAATACGGTGACATCGCGCGGCAGGGCAGCGACGGCGGCCAGAATATCATGGCGCTCGCTTTCCGGCACGCCGGCGGCAGGCTCGTCGAGCAGCAGCACACGCGGCCGCGTTGCAATCGCGACCGCGATCTCCAGCAGGCGCTGCTTGCCATAAGGCAGCGTCGCGGTGCGCTCATTCATCACATCAAGCAGATGAAAGCTCCCGAGCGTTTCCGCGATCTCCTGATTGACGTCGCCGCGCGTGCCCATACGCCGCCACCAATCGCCGCCGCCGCCGAGCCGCTCGGAGACGGCGAGCCCAATTGTTTCCAGCGGAGTAAGGTCGGCATAGAGCTGATTGATCTGGAAGGTGCGCGACAGCCCGCGGAGTACCCGCTTGTGAACCGCCAGGTCCGTAATGTCGTTGCCTTCGAGCAAGATTTGCCCGGCATTGGGCTTCAGCACGCCGGTCAGGAGGTTGATGACGGTAGTCTTGCCGGCGCCGTTCGGCCCGATCAGGGCATGGCGGGCGCCCTGCTCCACCCTCAGCGACAGGTCGCGCGTGACCTTCAAGCCGCCGAAGGATTTCTCCAGTCCTTTTGTTTCCAGCGCGATCGTCATGGCGCATCGCTTTCGGGAACGGCCACGACGGCCTTGCGTCCAAAGACCTGACGAATGACGAAGTTCGGCCCCCAAAGCACCCAGCGATGGATGCGCTCGCGGCCAACCAGAACCATCACGACCAGAACCAGCCCGATCCAGAACATCCAGTATTGCGGCGTGATGGTCTGAAACAATTCCTGCAGCATCTTGAACACGACAGCGCCGATCAAGCCGCCATAGAGATAGCCGGTGCCGCCGATCACCAGCACCAGCATCAGATCGGCCGAGCGCTCGAACGCGAACACATCAAGCGACGCCAGTGCCGTGGTCTGGGTGAACAGCGCGCCGGCGATGCCCGCATAAAATGCAGCCACCGTATAGATCGCGATCAGGCGTCGGTTGACGGGCACGCCGATCGCGGATGCCCGCAACGGGTTGTTCTTGATCGCGCGCAGCGACAGGCCGAACGGCGAATTCACGATCCGCCGCGCCAGCAAAAACAGCAGGAACAGTACGATCAGCGAATAGAAGAAGCCGGTCTTGCCGAACATGTCGAACGCGAACAGGCCGAGGATCGGCTGCATCTCGATCCCCTGCAGCCCGTCGGTGCCGCCGGTGATGTTGGAGAAGCGTTCCGCCAGCGCTTCGAGCAGCAGCGCGATGCCGAGCGTCACCATCAGCCGCGTCAGGTCGACGCCGCGGATCACGAGGAAGCTGGTGAGGAAGCCGAGCACCATGGCGATCAGCCCCGCTACGACCAGCGCAATGACAGGCTCGTTGATGATTCCGTGCAGCGCCATCAGCCCGGCGGAATAAGCGCCGACGCCGAAGAAGGCGGCATGCCCCAATGAGACAATGCCGGCGTAGCCCAGGATCAGGTCGAGCGACAGCGTGAACAATGCCAGCCGAATGATGTCCGTCATGATCAGATAGCGGGACGGAAACAGGAACGCGCAGGATGCCGCGAGGATCCAGAACGCGATCTCGGCCGGCCGCCAGCGGGCGCGGGCAATGGCATGGGATGAGACGTCGGATGTTGCGGTCATCGCGGGCTCATCGCGCGGCGGCGCGGCCGAACAGACCGTTCGGACGCCAGATCAGGATGACGATCATGATGGTGTAGATGACGAACGGCCCCATCTTCGGCACGTAATATTTGCCGGCGACATCGCCGATGCCGAGCAGCAGCGAAGCGAGGAACGGCCCGGTGATGCTGGACGAGCCGCCGACCGTGACCACGATCAGGAAGTAGATCATGAACTTCAGCGGGAAATACGGATCCAGCCCGAGAATCTCGGCGCTCAGTGCGCCGCCGAGACCTGCGAGGCCGCAGCCGAAGGCAAAAGTGAATGCGAAGACCTGCGGCACGTTGATGCCAAGCCCAATCGCCGCGCGGGGATCGTCGACCGCCGCGCGCAAGCGGCTGCCGAAGCGCGTGCGTGCCAGGATCAGTTGCAGCGCCACCGTGAGCAAGCCGCAGATCACGATGATCATCAGCCGGTAGCGGCCTATGCCGACGCCGAAGAAATCGAACTGGCCTTCGAGCGCCGCCGGCAGCTTGATGAAGATGCGCGACGATCCCATGATGTAGTCCACCGCCGCCACCGACATGAAGGTGAGGCCGATCGTGAACAGCACCTGGTCGAGATGGCTGCGGGTGTAGAGGTGGCGGTACAGCGTGCGCTCCAGCAGCACGCCGATCGCCGCGGCCGAGACGAAGGCGAGCGGAAGCGCTGCGAAGAACGGCCAGCCGGAATTGTTCACCAGCACCGCACAGATATAGCCGCCGGTCATGGCGAAGGCGCCATGGGCGAGATTGACGAAATTCATCAGCCCGAGCGTCACCGCGAGCCCGCAGGCCAGCACGAACAGCAACATGCCGTAAGCGACACCGTCGAACAGGATGGTGAACAGCGTGGTCATGGGATGGGGCTGAACCTCTCAACGCAACCCGTCATTCCGGGATGGTCCGAAGGACCAGACCCGGAATCTCGAGATCCTTGATGCGCAATTGCGCATCTGGGGTTCGCGCTGATGCGCGCCCCGGGATGACGCGTCCCGCGTCACTTCTTGGTCTTGCCGGAATCCTTCACGGCCTCGAAGGTCGCAAACTCGACGTTGTAGAGTTCGCCGTCGACCTTCTCGACCTTGCGGATGTAGATGTTCTGCACGATGTCGCGGGTTTCCGGATCGATCGAGATCGGGCCGCGAGGGCTTTCCCACTTCATGCCCTTCATCGCCTCGACCAGCGCATCGCCGTCGGTTTTGCCGCCGGTCTTCTTCAGTGCCTCGTAGATCAGGCGGATGCCGTCATAGCCGCCGACCGCCATGAAGCCCGGGCGCTGGCCGAAGGCCTTCTTGTAGGCGGCGACGAATTCCTTGTTTGCGGCCGAGGGATGGGCCGCGGAATAAAGATGCGCGGTGACGGTGCCGAGCGCAGCATCGCCCATGCCATTGAGCAGGTCGTCATCCATCACGTCGCCGGGGCCGATCACCTTGATGCCCGCTTTGTCGAGCCCGCGTTCGGCATATTGCTTCATGAAGTTGCCGCCCTGTCCTGCCGGCACGAACACGAACACGGCGTCGGGCTTGGAATCCTTCATACGCTGCAGAAACGGAGCGAAATCAGGATTTTGCAGCGGCACCTTCACCTCTTCCACGATCTCGCCGCCACCGGCGGTGAAGTTCTGCTTGAAGAAGTTCAGCGCGTCGTTGCCGGGCGCATAGTCGGAGGTTAGCGTCGCGACCTTTTTGATGCCGTTCTTCGCGGCCCAATCACCGATGATGGTCGACGATTGCGCCAGCGTGAACGAGGTGCGGACGATGTAGGGCGAACGCTCGGTGATGATCGAGGTGCCCGCCGCCATCACGATTTCCGGAACCTTGGCCTGCGTCGCCAGAGGCGCCGCGGCAAGGGCTGCCGGCGTCACGCCAAAGCCCGCGATGAAATTGACTTTGTCGTTGACGATCAGTTCCTGCGCGAGGCGCTTGGTGTTGTCGGGAACTGCGGCGTCGTCCTTGAGGATGACTTCGATCTTCTTGCCGGCGACGGTGTCGCCGTTCTGCTGCATGTAGAGTTTGACCGCGTTGTCGATCTGCTTGCCGGTCGATGCCTGGCCGCCGGTCATCGGCAGGATCAGCCCGATCTTGACGGTTTGCTGGGCGTGAGCCGGCTCCAGTGCCAGCATCCCTGCGACAGCGCCTGCGGCCAGCAACATGTGACTGCGAAAAGACATGAACGTTTCTCCCCCTGATCGGTCTTGTGCCTCGAACCGAGTCCCCGGCCCTTGATCTCACCATAACCCAGATTTTTCGGCAGGGTAGCGCGGCAACATGGCGTCCTTGGCCGCCCTTTTGTCAATCGGACCATTGGCGTGCCGCGGCGAAGAGGCTAGGCCAGCCGGAACTGTCACGAAATACGCAACGGTATTATGATATGATCCGATTTCGCCGCCCGACGCCTCCCGTGGATTAGCTATTTGTACGGTTGTACAAATCAAATGGTCCTGTCAACAAAGAAGCGCCCTCGCCGGTTCCCGGCGGCAGCGCCCTAAATCCATCATCCTTAAAGGGTCAGGTTGTAGCCTTCTGCCGATGTCGACCAGCGCGCGCCATATTTTCACGATCGTCACCGTTGCCCTCGCGGGCTGCGGCTTGGCCGGTTGTGGGACCATCAACGAGAAGCTCGCAGCCGGGGTCAGCGACGCCATTCCGGCGGCGATCGGCGGACTGCCCGCGGACGCCCCGCCGCGCCCCGGGACCGCGAAATATGACGAGTACATGCGGGAGCGCGAGCGGAAGCGTCTGTTGCCGGCTTCCGAACGCGGCGAAGAGGCCAAGCCCCCGCCTTCATCCCAGGATGGGGCCCGCTAACGCCGAGGCGGGAATGCCCCCCTCAATCCATAAACACCACGGTCTTGCGGCCGTTGAGAATCACCCGATCCTCGAGGTGATGGCGCATGGCGCGGGCCAGCACGCGACGCTCGATATCGCGGCCCTTGCGCGAAAGATCTTCCGGCGTGTCGCGATGGCTGATGCGCTCGACGTCCTGGTCGATGATCGGGCCTTCGTCGAGGTCGCGCGTGACGTAATGCGCGGTGGCGCCGATCAGCTTGACGCCGCGCTCATGCGCCTGGTGGTAGGGCCGCGCGCCCTTGAATCCCGGCAGGAACGAGTGGTGGATGTTGATGCAGCGCCCGGACAGTTTTGCCGACATCTCGTCCGACAGGATCTGCATGTAGCGCGCCAGCACGACGAGATCGGTCTTTGTATCCTGCACCAGCTTCCAGACCGCCTCTTCCTGCTCGCGCCTGGTTTCCTTCGTGACCGGCATGTAGTGGAATGGGATCTCGCCGAAATCGAGATTGCCGTAGGTCTCGCGCGGATGGTTGGAGACGATGGCGGTCGGGATCATCTCGAGTTCGCCAGTACGCCAGCGATAGAGGATGTCGACTAGGCAATGATCCGATTTGGAGACCAGCAGCATCACCCGGCGGCGATTGGCGCGGTCGCGCATCTGCCATTCCATGGCAAAGCGATCGGCGATAGCGGTAAAGCCGGTCTGCAGCGCCTGCAATTCGACGGCGAGATCGGCGGCGGTGAACACTACTCGCATGAAGAAATTCCCGGTCTCGACGTCGTCGAACTGCTGGGCGTCCAGAATGTTCTGCCCGTTATGGGCAAGAAAGGTCGACACCGCGGAAACGATGCCGGGGCGATCCGGGCAGGACAGGGTCAGGACGAACTGGTGATCGGGCATGGCAAAGCTGACTACAATTCAGGCAAAAGGGTGAAGCGGCGATTGCGGCCCTGCTCTATCACCGCGCATCCGCTTGCGCCAATCCCGAAACCGGGGTCAGGATGAACAAAGCGCGAAGCAAAAGCGTTGGAGCGAGATCATGGCTGACAGATTGAACGGTTACCGCATCCTGATCCTGGAAACGCGCGAGGAGGCGCAGTTTTCCCGCCTGCTCACCGAGCAGGGCGCCGACGTGCTCCAATGTCCGATGTTCACCATCCACGACGCGCCGGACCCGGCGCCGGTCGAAGCCTGGATCAGGCGGTGCATTGAAAAGCCCTTTGACGACGTCGTGCTGATGACGGGCGAAGGCCTGCGCCGGTTGATGAAGGTCGTCCGGCGGATCGGCGTCGAACAGGAATTCATTGCCTCGCTCGGCAAGGCACGCAAATTCGCCCGCGGGCCCAAACCTGGCAAGGCGCTGCGGGAAATCGGGCTGGAACCGCAGATGACGACGGAAAAGCCGACCTCCGAAGGCGTTGCCGAGATGCTGTCGCGCCTCGATCTGCGCGCCCATCGCCTCGGCCTGCAGCTTTACCCGGACAAGGATCACAGCGTCCTGATCGGCGCGATCAAGGCGCAGGGCGCCGAGGTCGATACGGTGCTGCCTTACGTCTACGATGCGCAGGCTGCCGACGCCAACATCCTCACCGCGATCGACGAGATGGCGGCAGGCCGCATCGACGCGATCGCGCTGACCAACCTCGGCCAGGTCCGCCGCCTGATCGAGGTCGCGCGGACGCGCGGCTGCGAGGATCGGCTGCGTGAGGGGCTCGAGCGCACGCCGATCGCTTCCGTCGGCCCGGCAGTATCAGACGAACTCAAGTCGCACGGCCTGCGCACCGATATCTATCCGGCCGACGACGCTTTCTTCATGCGGCCGCTGATCTCAGCGATGGCGGCAGAACTAAGCAAGAAGCCGCCGCGCGCAGCAGCGAGAAGCTAGTCCACCTTGGCGCCCGCGAACTTGACTACCTTGCCCCATTTGTCGGTTTCATCCGCCACCAGCTTGCCGAAATCTGCGGCCGAGCCAGGCAGCAGAATCGCGCCGATCTCGGCAAACCGGGCCTTTGCCTTGGGATCGGCGAGGATTTCGTTGACCGCCTTGTTGAGCCTGTCGACAATTTCCGGCGGCGTGCCTTTCGGTGCGGCAAGGCCATACCAGGCGCTGGCCTCGTAGCCCGGCAGATAATCGGCGACCAGCGGCAGGTCCGGCAGCACGTCGGACCGCGTCGTGCTGGTAACCGCGAGGCCGCGCAGCTTGCCGGATTTGACGTGCTCGGCGCAGGTCGGAAGATTGTCGAACATCACCTGCATCACGCCGGAGAGCATGTCGGTGAGTGCCGGTGCGCCGCCGCGGTAAGGCACATGCTGCATGTTGATGCCGGTCAGCATCTTGAACAGTTCGCCCGACATGTGGATCGTGGACCCGTTGCCTGACGACGCCATATTGAGCTTGCCCGGATTGGCCTTGGCATAGGCGATCAATTCGGGAATCGACTTGATCGGCAGCGACGGGTGCACCACTACGACGTTGGGGAAGCGAATGATGCCGGCGATCGGCTCCATCTCCTTCATGAAATCGAAGGGCAGCTTGTCGTAAAGCGTGGCGTTGATAGCGTTGGCTGGCGCCACGAGAAGCAGCGTGTAGCCGTCGGGCGTGGCGCGCAGCACCTGCTCGGTGGCGATATTGGTGCCGCCGCCCGGCCGGTTCTCGATCACGAAGGATTGCCCGAGCTTTTCAGACAGCCATTGTCCCATCAGGCGCGAGGTGAGGTCCGCCGAGCCGCCGGGCGTATAGCCGATCACGAGGCGTACCGGCCGCGATGGATAGGCCTGCGCACTTGCAATGCTTGACGTAACGGGGAGCGCAGCCGCACCGGCGACGATCTGCAAGAACTGGCGACGCTGATATTTCATCATGCTTCCTCCGACAACACGCGGCGGCGGCTCTTTGCGGCCGCTCGGCGCGTGCATCCTAGAGCATGATCGGGAAAATTGGATATCGATTTTCGTGCGGGAGAGGCGAAATGCTTTCGTGTTGGCGCGGACTGACAGGGCTTTCGTTCGGCGAGCTAGCCGCTCACCGCGTGCTCGCTGAGGAACGCCTGATAGGCCAACCGGATGCCGTCCTCGAGCTTCGTGTTGGCGCGCCAGCCGAGCTTTGCTAAGCGGCTGACGTCCAGCAGCTTGCGCGGGGTGCCGTCCGGCCGTGAGGTGTCGAAACTGATTTCCCCGGTGTAGCCGACGGTCGCCGCGACCACGCGGGCGAATTCGGCGATCGTGATGTCCTCGCCGGTGCCGATATTGACCAGCTCACCGCCGGAATAGGTCTTCATCAAATGGATGCAGGCGTCCGCAAGGTCGTCGACATAGAGAAATTCGCGCCGCGGCGTGCCGGTGCCCCAGACCACGACCTCCCTGGCGCCGGAAACTTTTGCTTCGTGAAAGCGGCGGATCAGCGCGGCGACGACATGGCTATATTCGGGATGATAATTGTCGCCGCGGCCGTAGAGGTTGGTCGGCATCACATTGATGAAGTCCGCGCCGTACTGGCTGCGATAGGCCTCCACCATCTTGATCCCGGCGATCTTGGCGATCGCATAGGGCTCGTTGGTCGGCTCCAGCGGGCCCGTCAGCATAGAGTCCTCGCGCAACGGCTGCGGCGCCAGCTTAGGGTAGATGCAGGAGGAACCTAAGAACATCAGCTTCGCGGCGCCGTTGACATGCGCCGCATGAATCACGTTGGTCGCAATCGCCAGATTGTCATAGAGGAATTCAGCGCGCAGCGTGTTGTTGGCGACGATGCCGCCGACCTTGGCGGCCGCCAGAAACACCACCTGCGGGTGCTTCGCGGCGAACCAGCGGTCGACCGCGGCCTGGTCGCGCAGATCGACCTCATTGCGGGGCGCCGTCAGCAGTTCGACATTCTCACGCGCCAGCCGGCGCACCAGCGCGGCGCCGACCATGCCGCGATGCCCGGCGACGTAGACCGTCTTGCCGTTCAGCTCAAACGGAATGCTTGCCACCCGCCGCCTCCCGCCTGGCGTCTTCGAGATCGCCCGCGACCATCTCCTTGACCAGTTGGGCGAACGAGGTCTTCGGCTGCCAGCCGAGCTTCTCCCGCGCCTTGCTGGCGTCGCCGACCAGAAGGTCGACTTCGGTCGGCCGGAAATAGTCCGGGTCGATACGGACCACGGTCTTGCCGGACTTGGCGTCGACGCCGGTTTCCTCGACGCCCTTGCCGCGCCATTCGATGCGGCGGCCGACTTCGGCAAACGCCAGCTCGACGAATGCGCGCACCGAGCGGGTTTCGCCGGTCGCCAGCACGAAATCGTCGGGCGCATCGGCCTGCAGGATCCTGTGCATACCCTCGATATAGTCCCGCGCATGACCCCAGTCGCGCTTGGCATCGAGATTGCCGAGATAGAGCACCTCGTCCAGGCCGGTCTCGATGCGGGCGACGCTGCGCGTGATCTTGCGCGTCACAAAAGTCTCGCCGCGGATCGGGCTCTCATGGTTGAACAGGATGCCGTTCGAGGCAAACATGCCGTAGGCCTCGCGGTAATTGACCGTGATCCAATAGCCGTACAGCTTGGCGACGCCGTAAGGCGAGCGCGGGTAGAACGGCGTGGTTTCCCGCTGCGGCACCTCTTGCACGAGGCCGTAGAGTTCGGAGGTCGAGGCCTGATAGAACCGCGTCTCCTTTTCCATGCGGAGGATCCGGACCGCTTCCAAAAGCCGCAGCACGCCGATGCCATCGGCATTGGCGGTATATTCCGGGCTCTCAAAACTGACGCCGACATGGCTCTGGGCGGCGAGGTTATAGATCTCGGTCGGCCTGATCTGCTGCATCAGCCGGATCAGGTTGGTCGAGTCGGTCATGTCGCCGTAATGCAGCAGGAACGGCACATTGCGGGAATGCGGATCCTGGTAGAGGTGATCGATGCGCGCGGTGTTGAACGAGGACGACCGCCGCTTGATGCCGTGGACCTCATAGCCGAGGCCGAGCAGATACTCGGCAAGATAGGCGCCGTCCTGGCCGGTGACGCCGGTGATCAGCGCCACGCGCCGCCGTGAATCCTGAGCCGCCATATATTCTCCAACAACGCGACGGGCCCGCAAAAAGCGGCCCAACGATTCCAAATTGCAATGCGCGGGACCGGCCGATAACCCCTGGTCCCGTGGACGCAAGCCGGACGGCCGAAATTCCTAACATGCTCCCCTTCATCCAAGCAAATCAGGCCGTCGGCGTGCCCCATCGGCTGGCCAAGCGCTGGACTTGCGGGTAATGGAGCCTTGCCCCACAATCAAACCACATCAGGGGCCGTAGCCCTTAGCGAATACCAAGAAAAGCCAACCAAGGAGGAATACATGCGTAAATTCATGATGGCTGCGGCCTTCGCGCTGCCGTTGCTTGGCAGCACGGCAATGGCACAGGAAACGCTCAAAATCGGGTACATCGACCCATTGTCGGGCGGCGGCGCCAGCATCGGCGAAGTCGGCCTGAAAACGTTCCAATTTCTCGCCGACGAACTGAACGCAAAGGGCGGCATCCAGGGCAAGAAGGTCGAGATCGTTCCGTTCGACAACAAGACCAATCCGCAGGAAAGCCTCATTCAGGCGCAGAAGGCCATTGACGCCGGTGTCCGATATTTGACGCAAGGCAACGGCTCGTCGGTTGCCGGCGCGCTGTCGGACTTCGTTACCAAGTACAATGAACGTAATCCCGGCAAGGAAGTCCTGTACTTCAACTATGCCGCCGTCGATCCGGTCCTGACCAACGCCAAATGCAGCTTCTGGCATTTCCGTTGGGACGCGAACTCCGACATCAAGATGGAGGCGCTCACCAACTATATGAAGACGGTTCCGGCGATCAAGAGTGTCTACCTGATCAACCAGGATTACTCGTTCGGGGAGGCCGTTCGCAGCCAGGCAAAGGCAATGCTCGGCGCCAAGCGGCCCGACATCAAGATCGTCGGCGACGAACTGCATCCGCTGCTGAAGATCACGGATTTCGCGCCCTATATCGCCAAGATCAAGGCGTCTGGCGCCGACACCGTCGTGACCGGCAACTGGGGCCAGGATTTCGCGCTGCTGCTCAAAGCAGCCGCCGACGCCGGGCTCAAGGTAAACTGGTACACCTATTATGCGGGCGGCACCGGTGGCCCGACCGCCGTCAAGCAGGCCAACCTCAACCATCAGGTGTTCCAGGTCGGCGAAGGCATTCCGAACCTCGAGCACAAACCATCGCAGGACTTCGAGAAGGCGATCCGCGCGAAGTACGATTTCAGCCTGTTCTATCCGCGCGCCGTCAACGAAATGCGGATGCTGGCAGCCGCGGCCAACAAGGCCAAGTCGATCGATCCGGTCAAGGTTGCGCTTGCGCTGGAAGGCATGGAGTTCGAAGTGTTCGATGGCGGCAAGGGCTACATGCGGAAAGACGACCACCAGTTCTTCCAGCCGATCTACATCTCTTCGCTCGGCGAACGCTCCGAGAAGGAACCGTTCGACGAAGAGAAGACCGGTTGGGGCTGGAAGCTCGTCGCGAAGATCGACACGCCGCAGACCGTACTTCCGACCACCTGCAAGATGGAACGGCCGAACTGACGGTTCGCGCCTCACTGATCCGTCCCGAAACCTTTCGGGACGGATGCCCTTCCTATTATCAGGCGGTGCGCCTTGCTTGAACTGATCGTCATATCCACGCTCAACGGCGTCCTGTTTGGCATGTTGCTGTTCTTGATGGCGAGCGGGCTGACCGTCATCTTCAGCATGCTCGGCGTGCTCAACTTTGCGCATGCGAGCTTCTACATGCTCGGCGCGTTTTTCGGCTTTCAGATCAGCCGATGGTTCGGATTCTGGCCCGCGCTCGTGATCGCGCCAGTGCTCGCCGGCGCGATCGGCGCTGCCGTCGAGCGTTACGGCCTGCGCCGGGTCCACAAGAACGGCCATGTCGCCGAATTGCTGTTCACATTCGGCCTCGCATTCGCGATCGAGGAAATCGTGCAGATCATCTGGGGCAAAAGCCCGGTCGATTTCCGCGTACCGGCGCTACTTGATTTTCCGGCCTTCACGATCTTCTCCACCAACTATCCCGCCTATAAGATGTTCATGCTGCTGGTGTCGATCGCCATCTTCATCGGACTGCTGATTGTCCTGAAGAAAACGCGGATCGGCCTGATCGTGCAGGCCGCGCTGACGCATCCGCACATGGTCGGCCATCTCGGTCACAACGTCGGACGCATCTTCATGCTGGTGTTTGGCGTGGGCACCGCCTTGGCCGCGGTCGCCGGCGTCATCGCAGGACCCGCGCTGGTTACACAGTCGAACATGGCGGGACTGCTCGGTCCGATCCTGTTCGTGGTCGTGGTGGTCGGAGGATTGGGATCGCTTCCCGGCGCCTTTGCAGCCTCGCTGCTGATCGGCCTGGTACAGACCTTTGCAGTTTCGATGAACGGCTCGCTGGCTGGCGCATTCGGTCCGCTCAGTCCGGCCTATGCCTCATCCTGGCTTGGCGACATCTGGGGTGTGACCATCGCGCAGATCGCACCGATCATGCCCTACGTGCTGCTGGTGCTGATCCTGATCTTCCGGCCGATGGGGCTGCTTGGGACACGCGAGACATGAGCGAGATGGCTTCAAGCGCAGCGCCGCCCTTTCCGACCGCGACCGAAAAACTCAAATTCTACGGATTGTGGGCTGCGGCAGTGATCGCACTTTTGCTGCTACCCAGGATCTTTCCATCGGGCGGTTCGCTGACGACATTCAGCCTGATCGGCATCTCGATCGTCTTCTCGCTGTCTTACAATATCCTGCTCGGCCAAACCGGCATGCTGTCGTTCGGACATGCGGTCTATTACGGCCTTGGCGGCTTCCTGGTGATCCATGCCATCAACATCATCGGCGCCAACAAGCTTCCGATCCCGCTGCCTGTCGTGCCGCTCATCGGCGGCTTGACCGGATTGCTGTTCGCCGTGCTGCTTGGCTGGGTCTCGACCCAGCGCAGCGGAACAGCGTTCGCGATGATTTCGCTTGGCGTCGCCGAATTGATCGCCTCTTCCGCGCTGATCCTGCGCTCCTTCTTCGGCGGTGAGGCAGGCATCTCCGCCAACCGCACCAAGGTGTTTCGGATATTCGACTGGAGTTTCGGGCCGCAAATCCAGATCTACTACCTGGTGGCGGCCTGGACCCTGATTGCCGTGATCGCGATGTACGCGCTCACCCGTACGCCGCTCGGCCGCATGTGCAACGCGGTGCGCGACAATCCGGAACGGGTCCAGTTTGTCGGCTACGATCCGCACGTCGTCCGCTATCTGGCGTTTTGCTTTTCCGGATTCTTTGCCGGGATAGCGGGCGCGCTCGCGGCGATCAATTTCGAGATCGCCAATTCGGCCTATCTCGGCGCGGTGCAGTCGGGAACCGTGCTGTTCGCCACCTACATCGGCGGCGTCGGCTTCTTTATCGGTCCGATCGTCGGCGCGATCTTCGTCACGATTCTATCACTCGGCTTGAGCGATCTGACGCAGGTATGGCAGTTGTATTTCGGCTTGATCTTCATCGCGGTAGTGGTGTTCGCGCCGGGCGGCATCACCGGCCTCTTGATGATGCACCGGCCGCTGTTGAGGGCAGGCACCCTTGCCAGGGTCCTGCCGAGCTACCTGATCGCCCTGGTGCCGACGTCGGCGATGATCATCGGCCTCATCGTCGCGATCGAGACGATCGTCCACTTCACGGTGCACGCCGGCGACGATTCTCATATCAAGGCGTTCGGCGTGCCCTTCGACGCCGCGAACCGATACGTATGGGCGATGGCCGCGATCCTTTTGGTCGGCGGCTTTCTGGTGGCGCGCAAGACCTGGGCACGGGTCGCCCATGCCTGGGACGACGCCACCAGCGGCGCGCGCGCCAAAGGAATAGCCGCATGAGCACCGCGATCGAATTGCGTGGCATCGAGAAAAACTTCGCAATGACGTCGGTGATCCGCAACGTCAACCTTGCGGTCGCGCAGGGCGAGCGCCATGCCCTGATCGGACCGAACGGCGCCGGTAAGTCCACCCTGTTCAATCTGATCAGCGGTTACATGTTGCCGACATCCGGCAGCATCCTGCTGCGAGACGAAGTGGTCTCCGGCCTGCCGCCCTACCAGATCAACCGCCGCGGGCTGTCGCGCAGTTTCCAGGTGACCAACGTCTTCGCCAATATGAGCGTTTGGGAGAACCTGCGTTGCGCCGTGCTGTGGGCCGCCGGTCACCGCTATTCGTTCTGGAAGAACATCGACAACCTGCCGGAAATACGTGAGCGGACCGCACGCATCCTCGAAGACATCAACCTCACGGGCCGGCGCGACGTCCCTGCAGGTCTTCTCACCTACGCAGAGCAACGCGCGCTCGAGATCGGCATTACCGTTGCCGGCGGCGCAGACGTGATTCTGCTGGATGAGCCGACCGCCGGCATGAGCCATGCCGAGACGGAACGCGCAGTGGCGCTGATCCGGCGCCTCACCGAGGGGCGCACGCTGCTGATCGTCGAGCACGATATGAGCGTGGTATTCGGCCTCGCCGATCGGATTTCGGTGCTGGTCTACGGCCAGATCATTGCATCGGGAACGCCCGAGGAGATCCGCGGCAACCAGAAGGTCAAGGAAGCCTATCTCGGCGAGGAGGCGGCGTGATGCTCGAGGTCAGGGATCTGCACGCCTATTACGGCAAGAGCCACATTCTGCAGGGCGTCGATATCCGCATCGAGGCCGGCGAAGTGGTCAGCCTGCTCGGACGCAACGGCGTCGGCCGCTCAACGACCGTCAAAGCCATCATGGGCGAAGTTCCGCCCCAGGGTTCGATCCGGTTCAAAGGCACCGACATCGCCGGCTTGCCAAGCTACAAGATCGCCCATCTCGGACTTGGCTACGTTCCGGAGCATCGCGATATCTTTCCGAGTCTCACCGTTCGGCAAAACCTGATGCTTGGCATCAAGGATACCAGGCGGCTTGGTAAATGGCGGCTTGAGGACATGCTCGAGATGTTTCCCAATCTAGCCGCGCGCGCCGATACCGCCGCCGGTGTGCTGTCGGGCGGCGAGAAGCAGATGCTGACGATTTGCCGGACGCTGATGGGCGACCCGGAACTCGTCATGATCGATGAGCCCACCGAGGGGCTGGCGCCCATCATCGTGCAACAGGTCGGCGATCTCCTCGCCGAAATCGCCCGGCGCGGGGTGGCTATCCTTCTGGTCGAGCAGAAACTCTCAATCGCGATGCGGATTTCGCACCGCCTCTACGTGATGGGTCACGGCCGCATCGTGTTCGAAGGCACCCCGGCCGAACTCAGGGCAAACGATGCTATTCGAAAGGAATGGCTGGAGGTCTAGCCGCGAGATCGATCGGCTCCCGGGCCGCCGTGCCGCGCCGGGATGAACAGGCTCACTCGCCATGGTGGCGCAAACGTTCGAGTTCGATGATGGTGACGCCGCCATATTCGAGCCGCAGCAAGCCTTCCTTCTCCAGCCGCTTCAAGCACTGGTTGGCATTCTGGCGCGAAATACCGGAAAGCGCACCGATTTCTTCCTGCGTGATCTCAAGATGGCGCGTCATGTCCGGATAGAGAATCGGGTTGAACAGCGAGGAGATGGAACGCGCGACGCGGCTAGTCGCGTCGAGCGTGCGGCCATGTTCCACCGCCCCGATGAACTGGCCGAGCCGCTCGTTGAGCTGCCGGACCAGAAAGCGGTTGAACGCGACGCTGTTCTCGAACATCCAGAAGAAGGTGTTGCGGTCCATCAGCGCCAGTCTTGTATCCCGGAGCGCCACCACGTCGTAACGGCGCGGCTCGCTCTTCAGCACCGAGCCCTCGCCAAACCAGGCGCCCGCCGTGAGGCCGGCGAACGTCGCAGCCTTGCCGCCGCTCGATACCGTACTCATACGGGCAAGACCGGTGACGATACCGGTCCAGTAGTCGAAGGCATCGCCGCGCATGAAGATATGCTCGTTGGCGCGATAGGATTTCTCCACGATGCCGGCACGGGCGACCTCGATTTCCCGTTCGTTCAGTTCGCGCGACCAGGCCGCGATGCGCTTGAGGTAATCCGCAGCAATCATGATCGCATCGACCGTTGTGTCCTCATTGATTCTCGTGCTGCACTGCAACAGGAGCGCCCTCAGGCGAAATTTCCTGACCAATTGTCAGGCAAAAGACATTTCAAACTATCGCATTGCCCTAAGGAGAGCCACCTCGGTACGCGCAGCCCACGGCGCGCTGGCGGGGTGCGACGCTACCACGCGCAACGCGGGGCATCGGCCGGTACCGATAGTCGGATGGCTTGCCCGTCAGCGCCGATGTAGGATCGCGCATTGCAAACGATAGATAAAGAGCGCTGCTCAAGCGCCGTATCTGGAGGGAATGAGTGGCTTACACGTTGGAAGTGCGCGGGGTGTCTCTGCGCTTCGGTGGCGTCCGTGCGCTGACCGAAGTCTCCTTCGGCGTGAACGAGGGCGAATTGTTCTCGATCATCGGCCCGAACGGCGCCGGCAAGACCTCAATCGTCAATTGCATCTCGGGCCGCTACAAGCCGACCGAAGGCCAGCTTTTCTACCGCGGCAAGGACATCACCGGCCTCAATCCCAACGCCCGGCCCGCGCTAGGCATCGGCCGCACCTTCCAGAACCTGGCGCTGTTCCATCATATGAGCGTGCTCGACAACATCATGGTCGGGCGGCACCACCTCCTGAAGAACAACTTCCTCACGGGTTCGCTGTACTGGCTGACCGGCGCGCGGCGCGAGGAACTCGAGCACCGCCGCAAGGTGGAGGAGATCATCGACTTCCTCGACCTGCAGTCGGTGCGCAAGGCCACCGCCGGCACCCTGCCCTACGGCCTGCGCAAGCGCGTCGAACTCGCCCGCGCCATGGCGCTGGAACCGCAACTGATCCTGCTCGACGAGCCGATGGCCGGCATGAACTTCGAGGAAAAGGAGGATATGGCGCGCTACATCGTCGATCTCAACGAAGAGTTCGGCATGACCGTCATGATGATCGAGCACGACATGGGCGTGGTGATGGACATCTCCCACCGCGTCATGGTGCTGGATTTCGGCCGCAAGATCGCCGAGGGCGACCCGGCTTCGGTTCTCGCCGATCCCCATGTGAAACGCGCTTATCTCGGCGAAGAGGACGAGGTCCTTGTCGACCCCGACGATACGCCGGCACCTCGAGAGAGCGCGGCATGATGGATTACGCCCGACGCGCCGCCCAGGCCGATACCTTCCCGAAGCTGCTGCGCCTCAATGCGAAAGAGCATGGCGACGAGATCGCGTTGCGCGAAAAGGATCTCGGGCTGTGGCGCGTCTTCACCTGGAAGGACTACCAGACCCGTGTGCACGATTTCGCGCTCGGGCTGGTCGAACTCGGTCTTGGGCACGGAGACGTCATCGGCATCATCGGCGACAATCGTCCGGACTGGGTGGCGGCGGAAATCGCAACGCATGCCATCGGCGCCATGAGCCTCGGCCTTTATCGCGACGTGCTCGACGAGGAAGCCGCCTACCTGCTCAGCTATGGCGAAGCCAAACTGGTGTTCGCCGAGGATGAGGAGCAGGTCGACAAGCTGCTGGCGCTCGCCGACCGCGCCCCCAACCTCAAATACATCGTCTATTCCGATCCGCGCGGCATGCGGAAATACGACGATCCGCGCCTGATGGAGGCCGGAAAGCTGGCCACGATGGGGCGTGACCGCGCCGCGCGCGAGCCCGGCCTCTACGACCGGCTGGTCGACGCGACGGGCGGCGAAGATGTTGCAATCCTCTGCACCACGTCGGGCACAACGGCGAACCCCAAGCTGGCGATGCTGGCGGCTGGACGCGTCCTCAAGCATTGCGCGACCTATCTGACATTCGATCCGAAGGGACCGGACGACGAATATGTTTCGGTGCTGCCGCTGCCCTGGATCATGGAGCAGGTCTACGCGCTCGGCAAAGGGCTGCTCTGCCGGATGAAGGTCAACTTCGTCGAAGAGCCCGAGACCATGATGCACGATTTTCGCGAAATCGCGCCGACCTTCGTGCTGTTTGCGCCGCGGCTCTGGGAATCGATCGCCGCCGACGTGCGCGCCGGCGTGATGGACTCCTCACCGCTGAAGCAGAAACTCTACGACATCGGCATGAAGGCCGGGCTTTCGGCGCTGGCCGAGGGCAAGCGTTCGGTGCTTGCTGACCAGTTGTTGTTCCGCGCACTACGCGACCGCCTCGGCTTCACGCGGCTGCGCTCGGCCGCGACCGGCGGCGCTGCGCTCGGGCCGGATACGTTCAAGTTCTTCCAGGCCATGGGTGTGCCGCTGCGCACGCTCTACGGCCAGACCGAACTGCTCGGTGCCTACACGCTGCATCCCTTTGGCAAGGTCGATCCTGATACTACCGGCGTGCCGATGGCGGCCGACATTGAGATCCGCGTCGATAATCCTGATGTCAACGGCGTCGGCGAGATCGTCGTCCGCCACCCCAACATGTTCCTCGGCTACTACAAAAATCCGGAAGCCTCGGCCGCCGACATGAAGGACGGCTGGATGCATTCCGGCGACGCCGGCTATTTCAACGATCACGGCCAGCTCGTGGTCATCGATCGCATCAAGGACCTCGCCGAGACCTCGCGCGGCGAGCGCTTCTCGCCGCAATATCTGGAAAACAAGCTGAAGTTCTCGCCCTATATCGCCGAGACGGTCGTGCTCGGCGCCGGCCGCGACACGCTGGCGGCGATGATCTGCATCCGCTACTCGATCATCTCGAAATGGGCGGAGAAGAATCGCATCTCGTTCACGACCTATACCGACCTCTCCTCGCGCCCCGAGGTATATGCGCTGCTGCGCAAGGAAGTCGAAGGCGTCAACGCCACGCTGCCGCCGGCGCAGCGCATCTCGCGCTTCCTGTTGCTCTACAAAGAGCTCGACGCCGATGACGGCGAGCTGACCCGCACCCGAAAGGTCCGGCGGAGCGTCATCAACGAGAAATACGCCGGCATCATCGACGCCATCTACGGCGGCAAGAGCGATATTCCGGTCGATACCGTGATCCGCTTCCAGGACGGCACCACCCAGCGCATCCGCACCACCCTCCGCGTGGTCGATCTCGGCGGACCTGCGCCGATGGCGGAGGCCGCGGAATGAGTCTGCTGCAGCAACATCCGGGAGTGCTAGTTGATGCGCCCTCTCCCCCTGTGGGAGAGGGCTGCTCCGCCGGTCGCCGCGGATTCGCTTCGGTGAGGGGTCTCTCTCCACACTTGCGAATGCGGAGAGAACCCCTCACCCGTCTTCGCTTCGCGAAGCCACCCTCTCCCACAAGGGGAGAGGGACAAGGCACCTCAACTCTCGCGTATCAGAAAACATGAACACCCAGCTCCTCATCCAGCTCCTCGTCAACGGCCTCGTGGTCGGCACGCTCTACGGCGTGGTCGCGATGTCATTCGTGCTGATCTACAAGGCGACGCAGGTGGTAAACTTCGCGCAGGGCGAATTGCTGCTGGTCGGCGCCTGGGTATGCTGGTGGTTGCTCACAAAATATCAGGTGCCGTTTTATCTGGGCATGCCGATCACGCTGGTGTTCATGTTCCTGTTCGGCATCGCCATCCAGATCGTGATCCTGCGCCCGATGATCGGCGAGCCGATCATTTCCGTGATCATGGTGACGATCGCGCTGTCGACGGTGTTTTCGGCGCTGATGAAATGGATGTTCGGCGTCAACCTGCAGCCGTTCCCGCGCATCTTCCAGACCCAGAACGTCAACATCCTCGGACTTCAGGTGCAGACCGTCTATCTGATGAGCCTGGCAGTCTCGGTGGCGATGATGGTCGGAATGGCGTGGTTCTTTCGGCTTTCCAAATACGGTCTGGCGATGCGCGCCACCGCCTTCAACCAGCAGGTGGCGCAGTCGCTCGGCATTTCCGTCAAAAGCGTATTCGCGATGGCCTGGGCGATCTCGGCGACCGTCTCCGCCGTCGCAGGCGTGGTGGTGGCCGTCGTCAACGGCGTCTCGGCTGGCTTGTCTGCCTATGGCGTCAAGGTGTTTCCGGCGGCGATCCTCGGCGGTCTCGACAGCGTCGGCGGCGCGGTGCTCGGCGGCATCATCATCGGGCTGTTGGAGAACGTCGCGCACTTTCTCGACAGCGAATATCTGCACTGGGGCAATCTCTACGAGATCGCGCCGTTCTATGCGCTCATCATCATCCTGATGATCAAGCCGTACGGCCTGTTCGGCACCAAAGACATCGAACGGGTGTAATCAATTATGGCAGGCCAAACCCTCATTCCCGCCGGCGATTTCCGCACCAGCTATGCGGCGGATACCACCGCGTTTCCGACCACGACCAGCCGCAACGCGATGATCGCAGGCATCGCCCTGGTCTGCTTTGCGCCCTACGTCGTCAACGAATATATCCTCAGCCTGCTGATCCAGATCGGCATCTTCGGCATCGCCGCGCTCGGCCTCAACATCGTCGTCGGCTTCACCGGCCAGATCTCGATCGGCCACGCCGCCTTCTTCGGCTTCGGCGCCTTCACCTCGGCCTATCTCTCGAACCGGTTCGGCATTCCCGTCTTCTTCTGCATTCCGCTCGCGGGCGTCGTGACGGCCGCGGTCGGCCTGGTCTTCGGCCTGCCAGCCGCGCGGCTAAAGGGACTCTATCTCGCGATCGCGACGCTGGCGGCGCAGTACATCCTGCTCGACTTCTTTGCGCGCGCCGAATGGTTCACCGGCGGCAGCGTTCCCGCCAGCGCCGAGCCGTTCTCGATCTTCGGCTACATGCTGCGCGGCGATAAGCAGTATTTCTATGTCGTGCTGGCCTACGTCATCGTCTGCTATCTGCTGGTCACCAACCTGATCCGTTCGCGTGACGGACGCGCGCTGGTCGCGGTGCGCGACCATTATCTTTCCGCCGAGATCATGGGCATCAACCTGACCAAGTACCGGACGCTGTCGTTCGGTCTCGCCGCCTTCTTTGCCGGCGTCGGCGGCGCGCTCTACGCGCATTACAATCAGGTGGTCTCCAACGAAGGCTTTGGCATCGATCGTTCGATCATCTTCCTTGCGATGATCATCATTGGCGGGCTCGGCTCGATCATGGGCACGCTGATGGGTACGGCGTTCATGGTGCTGCTGCCGGAATCGATGGAATGGCTCAGCGTCGCGCTGCGCGACAGCCCGATCGACCAATTTCTGGGACTAAAGAACAACATCGCTTTCTTGCGCGAGATGGCCATCGGCGTGATCATCATCGTCTTTCTGGTGTTCGAGCCGGATGGACTTGCGCATCGATGGCGACAGATCAAGGCGTACTGGAAACTCTACCCGTTCTCGCATTGAGGTCGGAACGGGACGGACAACGAGAAGACCTCGAGAAGTAACCGGGAGGACTATGTCTATGAAGACGAAGACTCTGTTGAGCACAGCCTCGCTCGCTTTGCTTTTGGGTAGTACTGCAGCATCAGCCCAAGCGCCGATCTCGCTGGGCCATCTCGCCGATTATTCGGGTCCGACCTCGGATGTCGGAACGCCGTTCGGACAGGGTGTTGCGGACACCTATGCGTGGATCAACAAGAGCGGCGGCATCAACGGCGCCAAGGTCAATGTCGATACCGTCGATTACGGCTATCAGGTGCCGCGCGCCATCGCCCAGTACAAGAAATGGTCGGGCGCGGACAAGGTCGCCGCCATTCTCGGCTGGGGCACTGCCGACACCGAAGCGCTGACTGGATTCCTGGCCCAGGACAAGATTCCCGATATTTCGGCATCCTATGCCGCAGCACTCTCCGATCCGACCGGCGCCGGCGGCAAGGCCAAGCCCGCGCCCTACAACTTCTTCTACGGCCCGAGCTACTCGGACGCGGTTCGCGGCATGCTGACCTGGGCCGCCGAGGACTGGAAGGCCAAGGGCAAGCCGGGCAAGCCGAAGTTCGTCCATATGGGCGCCAACCATCCCTATCCGAACGCGCCGAAGGCCGCCGGTGAAGCGATTGCCGCCGAACTCGGCTTCGAGCTGCTGCCGCCGATCGTCTTCGCGTTGACTCCCGGCGATTACAGCGCGCAGTGCCTGACCTTGAAGAGCTCAGGCGCCAACTACGCCTATCTCGGCAACACCGCCGGCTCGAATATTTCCGTGCTCAACGCCTGCAAGGCAGCCGGAGTCGATGTGCAGTTCCTCGGCAACGTCTGGGGCATGGACGAGAACGCCGCCAAGGCCGCAGGCACCGCCGCCGACGGCGTGGTGTTCCCGCTGCGCACAGCGGTGGCGTGGGGCGGCAGCGCGCCCGGCACGAAGACTTTCATGGAAATCTCCAAGATGTCGGACGCGGCCGGCACCGCCTACCGTCCCGTGCACTACGTCGCCGGCGTCTGCACCGCGCTCTACATGAAGGAGGCCGTCGAATGGGCTGCCAAGAACGGCGGCGCCACCGGCGAGAACGTCAAGAAGGGCTTCTATCAGAAGAAGGATTGGGTGCCCGCAGGTGGCGAAGGCATCTGCAACCCCTCAACCTTCACCGAGAAGGATCACCGCGGCACGCTCAAGGTCGATCTCTATCGCATGAAGGTCGCAGGTGCGACCGATGCCCCGCTCAGCGATCTCGTCAAGAACGGCGGCATCAAGATGGAGAAGGTGAAGACGATCGACCTGCCGCGCAAGCCCGAGTGGCTCGGCTGGTAAGCTAGGCGCGCCTGCAGGCGCCTCTAGTCGCCTCAACACTCAACTGTCATCCCCGCGAAAGCGGGGATCCGGTACGCCGCGGCTTCTCGATTGATCGCAGGCGCCTCTGGAATACTGGATCACCCGCATACGCGGGTGATGACGGCGGTGGGAGGAGCGGAAGACCCGCTCCCCTAACAACGCCAGGATCAAGAAACATGACTGAAGCAACCGAAATCGACCGCCCTCCGAAGGCCACGGCCCCTACCGCCGCCCCGCTGCTCAGCGTCCGCAACATCGAGGTGGTCTACGACAAGGTCATCCTGGTGCTGCGCGGCCTCAGCCTCGAGGTGCCGAAGGGCGCGATCGTGGCGCTGCTCGGCGCCAACGGCGCCGGCAAGTCGACGACGCTGAAGGCGATCTCCGGTCTGCTCAAGACCGAGGACGGCGAAGTCATTCGCGGCGAGATCCTGTTTGACGGCGAGCGCATCAACGGCATCGATCCCGACAAGATCGTCCGCCGCGGCATCTTCCAGGTGATGGAAGGCCGCCGCATCATTGCGGACATGACGTCGATCGAAAATCTCAAGCTCGGCGCCTTCACCCGCACCGACAACGAGATCGCCGCCGACATCGACATGGTCTTCAGATATTTCCCGCGGCTCAAGGAACGCACCGGGCTCGCCGGCTATCTCTCCGGCGGCGAGCAGCAGATGCTGGCAATCGGCCGCGCGCTGATGGCGCGCCCCAAGATGATCCTGATGGACGAGCCGTCGATGGGCCTGTCGCCGCTCCTGGTCAAGGAAGTGTTTTCCATCATCAAGGAGATCAACCGCGACCTCGGCGTCACCATCCTCCTGGTGGAGCAGAACGCGCGCGCGGCGCTGTCAGTCGCAAGCCACGGCTACATCATGGAACAGGGCAAGGTGGTGCTCGACGGCACGGCCGACGAATTGCGCGACAATGAGGACGTCAAGGAATTTTACCTCGGCGGCGCTGGCGACCAGCGCAAGAGTTTCAAGAACCTGAAAAGCTTCAAGCGGCGGAAGCGGTGGCTGTGAGCCATAGCGTTTTCGAGCGAAGCATGCCCTCGGACCTGATCCGGGGGGTGGAGACCGGTTCGCGTGAAGAAAACGCGTCAAACAAGAATCAAGCTCTAGCCGAGCACTTGCTCCGCTTCCGAGACTGCGCAAAGAACATGATAGAACGAAGACGCAGGGATCGTGGCGACCAGCGAATTGCCGTCGCGATCGAATTGGTCGTGCCAGCCGCCCGCGACGGGATGGCTGAGATAATGCCGTTCGAGCCGCGCCAGCGCCGCGCGCGCTTCATCCGCGGCTCCCGCCTCGCCCGCTTCTGCCTGCGCGATCCACGCCTTGGCGATTTCAGTTTGCGGCCACAGCCGGCGCGTATGCCGCCTGATATTGCCGTTGGCGTGGCCTTCGTCGACCAGGCAGCCGGTCGCCGCGTCGCGATAGCGCAGCGCCGCCGCCAGCAATTCGCCGCGATAGCGCCCCGTCGGGCAGCCCGTAATGCGTTCAAAGCCCCTCAGGAGCCACGCCCACTCCGCCTGATGCCCCGGCTCGATACTGACGGGCTCGATCCTCGACCAGTCCTCCTCAAAATACTCCCCAAGCACCTGCCGCTGCTTGTCGTAGAGGTTGGCCAGAAACAGACTGAAGAAATTCCCGGCCCGGTTCTGGAACACCGTGTCGTGCGTCGCGTCGAACGCCGCGATCATCGCTTCGAACAGATGCATCTGCGGGTTCTGCCGCCGCGGCATCGATACCGGCAACCCTTCGTGAACCCCGCCATGCGGCGAGCGCAGTTGCGTATCGATGAAATGACAGATCGCGTCGATCTCGGCGCGGATCTGCGCATCGCGATCGAGCCCGTAGACGGTCGCAAGGGCCAGCAGGACAAAGGCGTGGTCGTAGGAATCGCGCAGCGGGTCCAGCACGGCGCCGTCGGGCGTCAGCGTGTGGACGAAGCCCGGTCTGCCGTCGGGGGCTTTCGCCTTGGCCAGCAGATGCTCCAGCCCCCTCAGCGCGATCGCGCGGCCTTCGGGGTACCAACCCATTTGCGCGGCCTTGGCATAGCAATAGATCTGGCGCGCCTGCACGAACACCCGGCGCGGCGCCAGGCGGTCTGCACTGCCGTCGCGGTCGAGCTGATCGATAAAGCCGCCCGCCTTGTCGTCCCAGCCTTCGGTCGACCACAGCGGCAGGCAGTGGTCGATCATGCGAAGCTTCAGCCTGGCGACGATATCGGCCGAAACGGCACCGTCTCCTGCCGCAGCGGTATGTCCTTCAGCCATTGCGTCCTCTGGAACACGAGCAACACCGGTAGCCGCCGTCTGATAGCACGCCAGCGGCGGCACGCAATCGGCCCCAATCTGCGGGATCATCAGCCATGACCGATCACTATGACGCCCTTGAAACCCGCGAGCCGGCGAAACGGGAGGCGGAGCTGTTCTCTCGCCTGCCGGACGTCCTGCGCAAGGCACTGACCGCGCCGGCTTATGCCGAGCGCCTGAAGGGCATCGATCCGGCTTCCGTGACCAGCCGGGCCGCGCTTGCCTGCCTGCCGGTGCTACGCAAGTCGGAACTCCCTGCCCTGCACAAGGCCGCGCCGCCCTTCGGCGGCTTCGTCGCGGCACCCCTGGGCTCGTTCGGGCGGCTGTTCACCTCGCCCGGCCCGATCTTCGAGCCCGAGTCCGTTCACGCCGACCCCTGGCGCGGCGCACGCGCGTTGTTTGCGGCGGGCTTTCGGCCCGGCGACGTCGTGCTCAACACCTTCAGCTACCATCTGACGCCCGGCGGCTTCATCTTCGACGCCTCGGCGCGGGCGCTGGGCTGCGCGGTGATCCCGGCCGGGCCCGGCAATACCGAGCACCAGTTCGAGCTGATTGAGGCCTACCGTCCGGCCGGCTATAGCGGCACGCCCGACTTCCTCAAGATCCTGCTCGATGCCGCAGCAAGCGCCGGGCGCGACGTTTCTTCAATCAAGCGCGCGCTGGTTTCCGGCGCCGCCTTTCCGAAATCATTGCAGGACGAAGTCAGGTCGCGGGGCATCGACGCCTACCAGGCGTTCGGCACCGCTGATCTCGGCTTGGTCGCGTTCGAGACGCCAGCGCGCGACGGCATGGTCGTCAACGAGGACCTGATCATGGAGATCGTGCGGCCCGGCACCGGCGATCCAGCAGCGCCCGGCGACGTCGGCGAAATCGTCGTCACGTCGCTCGACCCGCAGCACCCGTGGATCCGCCTCGCGCTCGGCGATCTCACCGCAGCGCTGCCGGGCATAAGCCCGTGCGGACGCACCAACATGCGCATCAAGGGCTGGATGGGCCGCGCCGACCAGACCACCAAGGTCAAGGGCATGTTCGTCCGCCCCGAGCAGATCGCCGAGATCGGCAAGCGCCATCCCGAACTCGGACGGCTGCGACTAGTGGTCACGCGGTCCGGCGAGAGCGACCTGATGACGCTGAAGGCGGAAACGGCGTCGGCGGCCGAAAATCTTCAGGACGAACTCGCCGCAACGCTGCGCGCGGTGACGAAGCTCGGCGGCAATGTCGAACTGGTCGGCGTCGGCTCGCTGCCGAACGACGGTAAGGTGATATCGGACGAACGGTAGGCGGCACATTCCAATCGACGAAACGCCTTCGCCGTGACGTTTGGCATGGGGGGGACCGGACGAGATGAGAGAAGGCCTGCCGCCTCTTCGCCCCTGCGTCGACTATTCGACGCCAGGCAAAGCTCAAGGAAGACCGCCGTTTCGTGTGCCCTATTTTACAGGCGGGGTTCGAGAAGAGTATCCGGATCTCGGAAGCTATCTTCCCCGCAAAGATCGCTGATGCGTTGAAAAAAGCCGGCATCCGTCTCCCTCATAGCCGACGTCGAGCTGCGGCGAGTTAAGGGGGAGCCCTTCTGATCAGCGATGCCAGCGAGGCGTGGGTGAAGCTGGGCTGGGCCGGAAAACGACGTTTAACTAACCAACTGGTCAAGGAGATGGTCGCGAGCGATCTCGAGGAGGCGCGCCAAGAGGCCGCCGATGGCAAACGCTCCATTTGAGCTGAAGGGCAAGTTGGCCTTCGTCGATCGACCATAGCGGCATGATCTACTCGCCGCTGGCTCGCAGGCTCGCGACGGAGAGTATCCAACTTTGATTGCATCGAGAACGCGCGGCTTTCACAGAGATCAGCCAGCACATGCGCGAATATTCGGAAATTGGGCGGCGCTATCAAGCGCGAGAAGCGCTTGCGCACCACATCGAACTTGCGGCTTGCCAGCGGCTTTGTCGCTCCTGCTAAACCTTGTGGTACTCGCGATACCATTTTGCAAATCGTTCGATGCCATCTTCAATAGTGGTCGCAGGCCTGAATCCAATGTCACGCGCCAGATCCTCGATATCGGCATACGTTGCCGGCACGTCGCCGGGCTGCATCGGCAACATCTCTTTGATGGCCGTTCGCCCGAATTCCTTCTCCAGAAGCGAAACTACGTGCGTGAGATCTTCAGGATTGTTGTTGCCTATATTGTAGACTTTCCAAGGCGCTCCGCTACTTGCGGGATCGGGGACGTCGCCCGACCAGTTTGGATTGCCCCGTGGTGGGCAATCGACGAGGCGAGCGATCGCCTCGCTGACATCATCTACAAAGGTAAAATCGCGACGCATATTGCCATGGTTGAACAACTTGATCGGAGCACCGCTCAAGATAGCTTTCGCGAAAATAAACATTGCCATGTCCGGGCGGCCCCAAGGACCGTAGACCGTGAAGAACCGTAGACCGGTGGCAGGAAGACCATACAAATGGCTGTATGCGTGCGACATCAGCTCGTTAGCCTTCTTTGACGCGGCGTAGAGACTGATAGGGTGATCGACATTATCCTGCACCGAAAATGGCAGTTTGGTATTCGCGCCATACACCGAAGAGGAAGATGCAAAGAGCAGGTGTTCGCAGGCGTTGTGCCGGCAGCCCTCAAGTATGTTTATGAACCCTTCGATATTCGAATCGATATAGGCATGAGGGTTTTCGAGCGAGTAGCGGACGCCTGCCTGAGCTGCGAGATGAATGACGATGGGAAAACGATGCTGCGCAAAGAGCGACTTGATCGCTTCACGATCGGTCAGATCGAGCTTTGCAAAGCTAAAATTCGAATGGCGCTTCAAAATCTCGAGGCGAGCTTCCTTGAGATTAGGATCATAATAATCATTGATGATATCGAGACCAACGACCTTGCGGCCGGCTGACAACAGACGTTGAGCCACGTGAAATCCGATAAAACCGGCTGCTCCGGTGACTAGTATCGCGCGATCGGACATCTTCTCTCCGGCTTGGCGCCTAGAGCCGCCATAACTCGACGCCTTCAGGCTGCGAGCTGCGATCAAGCTTCAACTTGACGTCGAAAACAAGACCTTTGCCGTCTTGCAGTAACCGTTGAATGAGCGGCCAGCCTCCATCGATATAGCGAGCGTGCGCCACTGCCAGAATGACGGCGTCGGCAGGTCGCAGGGCATCCAGTTCAGTCAGCGCCACACCGAATTCTTGCCTGACCTCCGCAGCATTCGCCAAGGGATCATGCACCTGGATCGAGAGGCCAAACGACTCTAGCTCACGTATGATATCGACAACACGAGAATTGCGCGTATCCGGAACGTCCTCCTTGAAGGTCAGGCCCAGGATGGTGACGATGCCGCCGCGGCCTTTCCGCTGCAACAGCCCGCGAACACATTCCCTCGCGATTCGCTGGCCCATGCCGTCGTTGATGCGCCGACCGGCCAAGATGACTTCCGGATGGTACCCCGCTTTTTCGGCACGATAGGTCAGGTAATACGGGTCAACGCCAATGCAGTGGCCGCCAACCAGTCCCGGCTGAAAGGGCATGAAATTCCATTTCGTTCGGGCTGCCGCAAGGACATCGCCGGTATCGATATCGAGCGCATTGAAGATCAGCGACAATTCATTCATGAACGCGATATTGAGATCGCGTTGTGTATTTTCGATAACCTTAGCCGCTTCGGCAACTTTAATGGAAGGTGCGCGATGAATACCAGCGGTTACAACTGATCCGTACACGTCAGCAACAATGTCGAGGGTCTTCGCGTCCTGGGCCGACACGACCTTCATTATTGTTTCGAACCGATGTTGCTTGTCGCCCGGATTGATTCGCTCCGGCGAATATCCGACATGGAAATCCGAGCCCGCCTTCAACGCGGACGCTTGTTCGAGTACTGGGATGCATTCCTCTTCGATCGCGCCCGGGTACACTGTCGATTCATAGACAACGATATCATTCTTCTTGAGCACGCTCCCCACCGAGCGTGATGCTGCAATCATCGCACCGAGATCCGGTCGATGCGCCCCGTCGATTGGGGTCGGGACGGTGACGATATAGAAATTGCACTCTCGGATCGCCCTTACGTCGGCTGAAAAGGTCAACGACGC
Organism: Bradyrhizobium sp. CSA112; assembly: GCF_029051645.1. GTDB lineage: Bacteria > Pseudomonadota > Alphaproteobacteria > Rhizobiales > Xanthobacteraceae > Bradyrhizobium. The sequence goes on along the minus strand of NZ_JAACFS010000003.1, from coordinate 371,953 downwards.
GTGCCGCAGATCGCCCTTTTCGACCTCCCGGGTGCGGTCATGGCCCGCGTTCAACTCGGAAATTCGCGCCGCATCCACGTCGAAACCAACGACTGGAACGTGCGTTCGGGCAAATGATACTGCCACAGGCAATCCCACATATCCCAAGCCGATAACCGCGATACTGCGCCCGTGTGCCACTTTAACAATATCCACTTGGAACTTTTCAAGGGTCCTTTTAGACTTAATGCCAGCCCTTCAGCAATAGCGAAACAGCCGGCACTTCCTGTCGATGTTAAGTCATAACAGGCTGCCAGAGATAACAAAATAGCGGCCGACAGCGTCTGCTCGCGGGCCACTCCGACTGAGGCTTGCAGCACCGCCAATGCGTCACCCAATCGACGTCAATCACGCGCAGGCCTGGATCAGTGCCAATGCTCCTAGGCTGCTTTTCCATTTCGTGGTTCGGGAGCGACGTCGGATAGCAAATGTCTGTCAGGTTTGCAAACTGCTGTACCTTGCACTTAGAACACGATATATCGCCCTCAATTCCTGACGCGTTGCGAAGCCCTGATCTCGCAAGTCCCTGAAATCGGCTGCTCAAGCGTGGTCGATTTTTGCTGAATTTCTCGGGTGGCAAGTCAAGATGTGCGGTATTGCAGGATTCGTTGCCACTAATTCGCAGACATCACTCGAACAGCTGAGATCCGTGGCTGAAGCCATGCACATCAGCTTGCAGCATCGAGGCCCGGACGACCATGGCGTTTGGATCGATGGAGAGACCGGCGTGGCGCTGGTGCACCGGCGCTTGTCCATTGTCGATCTTTCGATCGCCGGGCATCAGCCCATGCTTTCCGCCAACGGACGCTACGTCATCGTGTACAATGGCGAGGTTTATAGCCACCTAGAAATCCGCGCGGAGATCGAAGCGACGGGACATCAGTTCCGCGGGCATTCCGATACCGAAGTGATACTGGAATCGATCGACCGTGTCGGTGTGCGTGCCACCGCCGATCGACTGATTGGAATGTTTGCACTTGCAGTGTGGGACAGAAAAACGCGCATGCTAATTCTGCTTCGCGACAGGCTTGGAATAAAGCCGATCTACTGGGCGAAGTTCACTGGGCTCTTCATGTTCGGCTCAGAGCTCAAGGCGCTGCGAAGCCATCCCACCTGGACGCCCCAGATACGGCCGAATGCCGTCGCATCATTTATGCGTCACAACTATATCCCGGCTCCCCATACGATCTATGAAAACGTCTACAAGCTCGAACCCGGAATGATCCTGACGCTACCGTTTGGCGGCGAGCCGCGGCTGGAAAAGTTCTGGGACGCCCGGCAGGTTGCTCTCTCCGGTGTTCGCAATCCGCTTCGTGAAGATGATCGAACGCTGACGGACCGCCTGGAATCTCTTCTCATGGATGCCGTCGGTCGGCGTATGATCGCCGATGTTCCCCTCGGCGCCTTTCTGTCGGGCGGTGTTGATTCCTCTACAGTAGTCGCCTTGATGAAGGCCGCCAGTGCGGGGCAGGTCAAAACGTTCTCGATCGGATTTGAGCAGGCAAGTTTCAATGAGGCGCCCCATGCTGCCGCGGTCGCCCGCCATCTCGGCACCGACCACACCGCACTTGTTGTAACTTCTCGGCAAACTCTCGACGTCATACCGAACCTGGCGGAAATGTTCGACGAACCATTCGCCGATTCATCTCAAATACCGACTTATTTGGTGTCCGCGATGACCCGAAAACACGTCACTGTCGCACTTTCGGGCGACGGCGGCGACGAACTATTTTCGGGTTACAATCGATACCAACTGACAAAGCGTTTCTGGAGCGCGCTTTCACTCGTCCCCAGACCGATGAGACTTGCACTCGCCTCGGGCCTAGCATCGTTAAGCCCGACCCGGTGGGACCGGCTGTCCAACATCCTGCCGAACGCGTTTGCTCGTCCGCAAGCCGGCGACAAGATCCACAAAATGGCTTCTGTACTCCAACTAAGCCACGCTGATGAGCTGTACCGGCGCTTGATTAGCCACTGGACACCTGAGCAGATCACCCCGTCCGTTTCGGAAGATCGCGGCGTTCTTTGGGATGATACCACACGAAAGGATTTTCCAGACCTGTTAGACCGCATGCAATTTCTCGATTTGGTAACGTATCTGCCGGACGATATCTTAACAAAAGTGGATCGAGCCAGCATGGCGATTGCACTCGAAGCTCGGGTACCCCTTTTGGACCATCGCGTGGTCGAACTGGCCTGGAGGCTGCCGCATTCGGCGAAAATCAGAGGCGGCGAGACCAAGTGGCTGCTGCGGCAAGTTCTTTATCGCCACGTACCTAAAGAGTTGATCGACCGGCCGAAGATGGGATTTGGCGTCCCTCTGGGCGAATGGTTGCGCGGTCCCCTGCGCGACTGGGCAGAGTCCCTTCTCTCGGAAGACCGCTTGAAACAAACGGAATTCCTGGATAGCGGCGTCGTTCGACGCTATTGGAGCGAGCACCTATCCGGACGTCGAAACTGGCAATATTTGCTCTGGAACGTGCTTATGTTCGAGGCTTGGCGGGAACGGTGGACCTGACTCAACGAAAGCCCACTTCGATCAGGTCCACCGGCTTTCGGCGTTGCAGCAATGCCTCATAAAGCTGTTCATACCGCCTCACGCAGCCTTCCAGCGTAAACTCCTGCTGGACTCGGATTTTTGCTTTCATTCCCATGGACTGCCGCAGCTGATCGTCGCCTGCCAGTCGCTCGATAGCCGCAGCGAACTGCTCCGGATTCCGTGGCGCTATGACAAAGCCAGTTTCTTGATCGACGACGGCCTCTGAATTGCCGCCGACATTGGTAACGATCATCGGAAGGCCCTCAGCCATGCCTTCCAGAATTGCGTTAGAGAAACCCTCCTGATGCGAGCTGAGAATTCCGACGTCGGCACTTCGCAGCAACTCCGGGACGTCATCACGCCCCCCCAGGAAAACAACGTTTTCCTCAATCTGCAGACGCTTCGTCAAAGCACTCAAGTCCTCGCCGATACCGTCATCTCGTCCGACGATGAGGAGCCGCCAGTTGCGAGGAAGCCGCTGCTTCGCGATCCCAAACGCTGCGAAAAGATCGGAATGGCCCTTATAAGGAATAAGATTGGCGACGATGACGAACACGATGGCGTCGTCTGAAATGCTCAATCGCTCTCGGGTGGCAATGCGAGTCTCAGTCGAAACGAAGGATTTCTGATCAATGCCGTTATAAATCAATCCCAAGCGGTCTTTCGGAACTCCCTCCTCCTGATGCAGTTCTTGAACTACGCTACGAGAGTTCCCAATTATCGCGCTCATTGTGGGATGCAAGCTGCGCTCGACCAGCCGCAGAAAACGATGCCCTGTATGATACTCATTTAGGCTTCGGCGGCTCATGATTCGCACGGGAATGCGTGCGAGGAACGCCGCTGGCGCACCGAGAATGTAGGCAGCAGGGAGAAAGAAATGCGCGATTGCTGGATTTAGGGAACGCATTGTCGCAGCAAGTTCTAGGGTCGTTGCGGCAACCCACCACGCCCGACGCACCCCCGACCCAGCTTTCGGCGGCGGATCGAGCGCTGAAGTCAAAACCTGCACGCCGTTAGCCTCCATCTCTTCAGCCAGCGTACCACGCTCGGTCAGACAATAGACCACAGGCGACCAACGCTTGCGATCAAGCCGCGGCAAGACCTGAACGAGGTGACGTTCCGCCCCACCGACATGGAGCGAGCCGATCACGCAAAAAACTGTTTCGGGGCTCATGATCGAACGAACAAGAACTCGTTGCAGCCTATGCCGCCTCCGCACGTCTTCAATTTCTGCAACTTGAAACCACGCGTCTTGAAGAACTCGAAGATTTCTTCGGGCTTGGCGACCTCGAACGGATAGCCGCCAACCCAGTCGACGAGGTCGTGCCAGGCCGACATACCGCGATCGCTGCCATAGTTGCGCCAGGTCGACAGACCACGACCGCGAAGGAAATCACGCGCCAGTTGCGGGCCCCAGATTCGCATGAATGCGAGCCAAACGATGAGTCTTTGGCGCCATTGCGGGCTATTGGCATAATAACGCTTAATTCGTTTCCAGCGTTCGGACCGAAGGCCCTGATCGTTGTAGATTGACACGACCAGCGCGCCGCCCGGGCTGACCAACTCGCCTGTCAGCTCGAGCGCGCGCCACATATCACCTGTGTGATGCAAGACGCCCCAAGAATACACGACGTCATGCTGTCCGAGCCCACGCATATAGCTTTCGTCGAGCGCGGACCCGCGTTCAATGGACCAATCTGCATCGCCCGAGCAAAACCGCTCGCGCAGCACATGGGCGCATTCGACGGATTGCGGGTCGTAGTCGAGGGAATGAACTTTGGCGCCGAGATTGCGGGCGGCGAGACTGAACAAGCCGCTGCCGCAACCAACATCGACGAAGCTCCTGCCTTGGAGTGCCGATTCTGGAAGCATGTTGCGCAGCGATTCCTCTGCAGTCCGGATGCGTGCGCTATCCACCATCTCGAGAAACCGTCGCCAATTGGCGCCAAACTTAAATCGACGTTCCTTATCACTCACGTCGGTGTCATCCATGATGATGTCCATTGCCAAGTAACCCTCTGTACGCGTCCTCATAGCGGTCCACGCAAGCGTCGAGAGAAAATGTTGATTCGACGCGCCGGCGTCCGGCCTGCCCTAAACGCTTTCGCAGCAGCGGATCACTCAGCAGCAAGACCGCCGCCTGCGACAACAATTCCGGTGCGGCGGGGGGAATGAGCAATCCTGTCTGATTCTCACACACCGCGTCAAAATTTCCGCCTGTCGCAGTCGCGATCACCGGCAGGCTGGCGGCCATGTATTCGAGGATCGCGTTGGGGAACCCCTCCTGATGCGAAGCCAGGATTCCTGCATCGGCGGCCTTCAGCAGTCGCGGAACGTCGGCGCGCCCACCAAGAAAATCCACTCGCTCAGCGATTCCTAACCGTTGCGTGAGCTCGCGCAACTGCTGCGTAAAGGCAGGTCCACCCTGTCCGACCAGGACCAGACGCCACGGCAGATTCCCTGCAAGCCGCGCGAATGCCTGGATCAAATCCACATGGCCCTTGTACGGAATGAGATTGGCGACTGTCGCAAAAACTATCTCGTCCGGACGCCACTGTTCGGCGCGCCGTGTCCCTTCCCGCTCGCCGGCCGCGTCATCAAACGCTTCAAGATCGATACCATTATGGTTCAGACGAAGCTTGGTATTGGCGATGCCTTCCGCCTTCAGTTCATCAATCACCCGGCTGGAATGGCCAAAGACGAGATTTGCATGCCGGAGCGCCCAACGCTCCATCGATTTATCTCCGGGAAACGAGGAAGGTCGCGCTGCCTGAGACCGACGACTCATAACCACCGGTGAAAATCCGGCCATTCGCACCGCCAATCCGCCGACTATGCAACACGTTGGGAGGAAGCAGTGGAGGATACGCGGCGGCCGGCGGCGGAGGCCAACGGCAAGCGCTCGTGTCTGCTGTACCAGCGCCAGCGCGCCCCTCAATTTTGGAACAGGGACGGAAAACCCGCGCGGCAAAACCTCGATCGGAATGCCCGCCGCTTCGATTGGCTCGGTAAACGCGCCACCGTCGCTGAAAACAACCATCTTAAGAGCCCAACCGCGCTTTGTGAGCGCAGGCAACACTTGCGACAGATGCCGCTCGGTTCCGCCCACGGCAAGACTGCCAACGAAAAAGAGCACGTCCGTCATGTCATCGGGTACACGGATCAGGGCATTCCCTGAGCTTCGAGCAAGCTTGAGAAGCGGCCATTCTTGGTAATCAGCTCCAACCAACCGCCTGCTTCGACCACCTGCCCCTCTTCAATCAAAAAAATCCGGTCGCAGAAGCGAACTGTCGGAAGTCGGTGGGCAATCATAATTACGGTTAACTTCCCGCGCAGCGCGCGAATGGCGCCCAATATCGACTGTTCTGCGTCGCTATCGAGTGCGCTCGTGGCTTCGTCTAAGATAAGCAAGGCGCGGTTGCCGAGTAGCGCTCGCGCGAGCCCGATGCGCTGCCGCTGCCCGCCGGACAGCATAACGCCCCGGTCCCCGATCATCGCGTCGTAGCCCTTTGGGTTTGCTATGATGAACTCATGCGCATTGGCGCGTCGTGCGGCGTCCTCGACCATTGCGTCCGATGCTTCCAGATTGCTCCAGGCGATATTGTCGCGGATAGACATGTTGAAGAGCACCGTCTCCTGGGTGACGTAGCCTACGGACCGACGCCAGTTGGCGAGACCTACTTCGGCCATCGGCACACCACCGACGCAAATGTTCCCCTTCGAACTGGGGACGAGACCAAGTAGACAATCGACAAGACTCGTCTTCCCCGCTCCAGACGGGCCGACAAAAGCATAATGTCCACCGGCGGCGAGATGCAAGTCGATCCCCCGCAACACCGGTCGCTCATCATAACGCAGATGAAGATCTCTAATGTCTATATCGCCGGGCGAAAGCAAATTGTCGGGCTGACCAATAGTTTCCTGCGCGCTGTCGAGCTCGCGGTTAAGTCGTTCAAGATTCTCCACAGCAGGTAGCGTGATAAATAGCTGCTGTACCAAATGCTGAACATTGCCGAGACGCGGATAAAGCCTCATGAACAATGCCACTACCGTGAGGACCACGCCACCCTCAAGGTAGAAGAACCTGGACGCAAGCGCCAAGGTACCGAGCAACAGCAGAATGCCTGTCGCCTCAAATACTACGCGCAGCAGATGAGGCTGAAGCAACAATCCCCGCTGGATGCGGGCAAGGTCATCTTCGATGATGTTGTGGCGCTGAGCAACATACTCTTCCGCCGCTGTGGCCTTGATCAGCTTGGCTCCACTAAACACCTCGTTAAGCCAGCCCAACGACCGGGCGTGCTGAACCGATGTCTCGGCGCCTAGAGCGCGCGACCAGCGAAGAACCGGATGCAGGAGAGCCGCAACAAGCCCGGCTGCGGCAAGCAGCAGGAACGTAAGCTGCCACGAAAGCACGACAGCTATGACCACGAAGATCGTCGCGGTCACAACCGCGCTGACAAGTTGTACGACTACATAAACCGCGGACGCGGCGCGCGACGTTTCCGATGTCACGAAACTGATCAATCCACCAACGGAACGCTTCATCAGAAACGGCCAATCAGCATGCATGACGCGCCGAAACGTTTCTTGCCGCAGAACGCGCAAGTAACCGCTTTGCACCGTGGCAGACAACCAACTTTGCGCGATCACCGAAGAATATTGCAGCACAATGATGGTGGCGATCAGCGCCACGACGGTTCCGAGGGTCATGTCGAGACCGATTCGCGCGAATGTTGCGTTGAACAGCGACATATGGGCTTCTTCGCCCCCGGTGACGCCCAGGACCGAAAGAAGCGGCAAAAGCAGTGAGATCGCAACGCCTTCGAACGAACCGGCAAGAATGATGAGGAGGACGAGTGTCGGCGCACGCCAGCCGAACTGGTGCCAGAGGTCGCCGAGAAGTTTCCTGGCAAGTTTCGCAATCATAACGCCACCGTGACGTCTGAAGCGAGAATGATCTGCTGGCCGTCGCGCCATCGCGTGCCGCTCAGTTTACCCAGGCAAAGGGCTTCGAGCAGGACAAGAAACTGCCGTGCACGGACTGTAGCACTGTGTCGCTCGCGGATCATCTCCTGCCCCGCGTTCAAAATCCGCACCGCTTCGCGACTATCGCTTTTCGCAAAGCCCAGGACCTCGTTTAGCCGACCCAGGGAATGATCGTCCACCGCGAAGCAATTTTCCTCGTCTTTGAACCCGAGAGCTCCCATGTCGGGAAAGAAGCGAGCAACGAGCAAGGTACCGAACGCTGGAATTTCAAAAAACTTCCGGATCGCGTACCCAACCGATCCGTCGCACGTAATGCCTACGCGGGACGCGGCAATCCTGTTACGGAAACGGCTGTGAAACCAGGCCGACAGGTCAATATGGCGCTGCACACGATAATCGGAGGTGGCCCAATAGAGAAAACGCTGCAAGGGACTGTCGAGTGAGGCCAGCGAGAATTCTCGCCGACTGGCGAGATGATCCCGTGCCTCCTTCCGAAAACGATAGCCGATGCCCGGAACAATTGCGTCCCATCGCTTTGATACTGCACCGTGTGGCACGAACTCCGCTTCAGCAGCGCAATGCGGTAGCATTAGCCAGCGCTCGTCGATCAATTCGGGATGTCGCACCATATAAAGTCCGGGATCGAACCAACTCTCGCGCTCGGTTGCCGCGCACGGATCGGGAATTCGATACTGCGGGCTTGCGACTGTGCTGACAACGGCGTCGGCGCCTCTGACGCAGCTTTCGTAGATGTACTCGGGGATTGCATAAGGGTCCACCTGAAGCAGGTTGAGCACTTTCGGCGCCGGATAATCCCGCAGATCGCGCGGCACGAAGGCGCCATATTGTCCCGCGCCCGGCGCACCGAACATCCAGGTCTGCCCGACAATGACATCGAAACGGCCCACGCGCCGCTCGAGTGCGCGCAAATTCGAAGTGTCGGCGGCATAGCCAATTCCGCCGAAGACAATGTCTGCCTCGCGCGCGAGCGCGGACAACAGAACGCGCGCGGTCGGATTCGCATAGGCAACATTGGTGTCGAGAACGAGGATTCTCAATGCTCAACGACCCGCTTTATGAGAATAGGTCGACCGTCTTTCCAGATCATTGCATTGGCATCGCCTGACGCAACCGCTCCGCAAAGATCGCGAAGCTGACGCGCGCGCACGGAAACACTATGCAGGTCGCGGACCATGGTTTGGCCCGCCTCGCGGACACGCAAAGCGGGCCCTGAATCGCTTTGCGCAAGCTCTACAATGTCCGCAAGTTCGTCGAGATTGTCTTCCGTCAAACTGAAGCAGTTCTGTCCAGCTAGAAAACCGAGCCGTTCCGGCCGATCAAAAAACTTTGCAGCGAGAATGGTGCCGACTGCGGGGATCTCAAAGAACTTCCGGATTGGGTAACTAATAGAGCCGTCGCAAGTAACTGCCACTCGTGCTCGGGAAATCGCCGTCCGGAATCGCCGCTGATACAGTTTTATTCCCACGGGCTGATTGGCCCAGCTTAGCTTACTTCCGAACAGAAATAGATGACTCAGCCTGCCCAGCACCTTTTGTATCAGGTCTCGATCATTGCCCACAGTCAAACACGTCTTTTCCGCAGCCCATTCGCGCACCAATCGCCGAAAATGATAACCAACGCCTGGAACGATCAAGTCAAAAGCTTTTCGTCTAGCGCTGCTTTCGAATTCATCGGATCCGATACAGTGAGGTATCAAGAAGAACTTTTCACCGAGCGCCGTTACCGAAGAAATCGAATGTGCAGATCGTTCTAGCCAAGGTTCATTGCGAAATGCGTCTTCGGATGGCACGTATTTAAAATCATGCCCTGCGCAAGCAGAAATCGCACATGCGGCTTTAGCTTCAATTCGGTCCAGAAACTCTTTAGACAAATTATGCAAATCATACTGCATCAAAGAGACAATAATGGGTATATCAACTTCGCCCATGTCGAGAGGCAAATACTCCTCAGGAATGGACGGCGACTGAAAGAAGAACCATGGATCGCATATGACGACATCGAAAGGGCCGCTATTTCGAATGATTTGCTTAAGGCTGCGCGAAGCCTTTCCGGTTCGGGGACCAACCACGATGGCTGACCCGTCCTCTACGAGCTGACCAAGAAGCTTTTCCCAAGTCGGATTCACATATTGAAACGGCGAGGGTAAAAGTAAGATACGAACCATATTCAGACCCGCTGCAAACGCAGCCTCCAGAGGTATCGCTTGACAGGTTGCGTGATACGGGCAGCGAAAGAATGCCTATCGCTCAAGTTTAGCGGCGACGGCCAAAGAATGTTCCGCACATAATCCACGGTGCGAGGTAGAATCGGTGAGCGGAACCCTTCGTATTCGACATCGACAATGACAAAACCAGCCTGACATACGAGCGATTTTACTTCGCTAAGGCTATGTAGCCGACCATAGTGGTTGCGCGGACCGGCAGCGCCGTATCCGTCGCTATTAGCTTCGAGGATGATCCAATATCCGCCCGTACGAATTACGCGGTGGGCTTCCTTGGCGAGTTGCGCAAGGGAGCTGTAGTCGAAATGCCCGATGACACCTACATCCAGCATGAGCGAAAACGCACCGTCGGCCCATGGTAAGTACCTAGCATTTGGCGGCACAACTTGTGCCACCTCGAAATTGAGGCGACTCCACCAAGGATGGGTAGTTACTTCCTGCCCAAACACCCGGTAGCCATTTTGTATCGCTAAGGCTGTCATCCGACCACGACCGCAACCATGATCAAGCATGAAAGGAGCGGTGGGCAGATCGAGACCCTTAGTGAATGCCTCAACCCATTCGCTCGCCAACGCTTTATCTGTCAGCGTTCGGCAATAATATTGCTCAACCCGTCGCCTGCTAAGTGCCGCCAGCGGCGACAACGTTCCTTGCAAGGGATGAAAACGACTGACTTTCGCTGCGAGATACTGGCCGACCAGCCATGGATTCTGACGTGCAAGGCGGATTCTACGAGCCAGTGAAGGAGACTTTACGGGCTGCGGTTCGCCCCTCCCCACGTTCGGATGCCAAGAAACTACTCGGCCTTTCTTCTGCCAAGCAGCGTCGCACGTGACGCAACGGCCACTTGACGAAGCGACGAAGCTTGTCTTGCAGAAAGGGCAGGCCGCCGCGAAAGCGTCAGTTACTTGGTCGATCATCAATCAATCCGATTTCCCATGACGGCCGCTCACTCGCTCTGTGAGGTCTTGGTGACAACGTGCAAGAACTTCCGCCAGTGAAAGAACGCATACATTCTGTTCTTTAAGTAGAAGCAGAATCTCCTGGAACCACACCAGCGTTCCTTCCGTGTTGAAGGTCGGCCGGTGAGCGTGGAACGGGTGATAGGACAGCGTTAGCACACGTTGCCGCAGCCGACGTGGACGATAGTCCAGTATTTGCGCGACCAGCGCCGGCTCGCACTCCATCATCGACGTGCTCTCAAAGCCCGACAGCAGCCTGCCTCCGTCGCCCGCATGTGCAGGCCGAAAGGGCATCCAATAAGGAAACATCGGAGACGGAAACTGGCCCACCGTGCCGCGTGCCCCATCACAGCGATCAATTCCCCACCGAAGGATCTGGCCACGAAAGAAGCTTGACGCGCCAAGAACCTCGGGCTCCTCGGAAAAAACATAATCGAGTGCGTCTACAAATTCCGGATAGCGGATAAAACTCGCGTGACGATGAAGTGTCCGTACCCCTACACTGCGCGATCGCGCTGCCCGTACTTGCCTGAGCAAGCCGTGGCCCGCGACGGTGCGGTACCCCGGCCGATATTCTGTCGCCGGCCGCCAACCACCGATGCGGCGAAGGCGCTCGACAACGCTGTCCGAGCGCAGCGTGTCATAGTGGAAGGCTGCTTCGTGAGCCGTTGCGGCCGCCAGCGTTTTGGTCCAGAAATCCGTATTGGCGTCAAGCAAAACGGCGTGCGTTGCACCGACGCCAACCGCTTGCGCGGCCGCCAAAAAACTCATGTCGCGCGACGAATCGAGATCATGGCGCAGCACGATGGTCGTCGACGGCAACGTAACTACCCCTGGCGTCTCGGCCTCCGCCAGCGGGAAGCCGAAGCGCTCAAGCGCGTCCGCAAGAAACTCGACCTGCTCATCTAGCCAGAAGACACCATGACGCCATGCAAGCCACGGCTCCAGATCTTCCTGCCCTTGGAGCCATGCCTGCAACGCAGAAAATGGATTGCCATTCAGAAGGATTAACTGCCCCAAGCGGATTGCCGCTGGCGCCTTAAGCGGAATGCGAAGCGCCCGCTCCGGGCTCTGCCGGTCGCCGCCCAATGCGACCAGATCACCAAACGTCTCGACCCATTTGTCGCCGCTGGTAACGCGGAAGAACTGCCATCCGGGTGGCGCAATGATTTGCGCGCTATCGCCGACGAGCCCTGTCCATCCAAGCGCCGCATACGGAAACGGAGATGTCTCGCCTACAATCGCTATTCCCTGCGGCAGCAAGCCCTGCAAAGCTGAGGCATCGCCTGCGGCGATCACCCAACCGCGGCGGCCTTCGATCTTTGCGCGTAGTTCGCGCGCCGCGGCTTCCGGCAAGGGCCCGTCGAGGACAATCAGAAGATGACCATCCCGCGCCAACTCTGGTTCGGCAGGTCGAGCGCCCAGCCGCCAGAGGAAATTCCAAATTCCCGCGCCACCAAGATTGCATCCATGACGCGTCGGCCACTCAATCCGTCCTCTCGCGCCTTCAAATGCGTAGGAGGACTTGCTCGTTGCGGAAGGCACGTGAAACCAACTTAGCGGCAACGTCATAAAGCGCCCTGTGTCACGTGCGACCGTCGACCGCTGCTATTGCGTCCGACGCTTTGAAGACTATGAAGCGACCTATCCGTTTGCCGCCACGCGCTGCATCGAGATGCAGCTCCTCCGGCGCAGCGAAATTCGTGTCGAGAACCACGTGGGAAAGCCCAAACGCATTGACCAACGAAGAGAGCGGAAATTGCAGCACTGGAAAGAAAGGCTCCACTCGCTCGAAGTCATAACCATGTGTTCCCCAAAGTACTTGCGCCTTGCTGCGATAGGCGAGTTCATCGGCAAGGTGATAGGGAAAGACCATGATTCGGGGAGCAGGCTGCGCCTCGATGAATTGCAATAGCTCACCGAGCCGGTCCGAATGCGGGATTGCAGGCTCTGCTCGCAGAGCAAGCGCAGTAAGGACATACCAGCGCAGTTGAACAGCAACGCAAGCGGCTGCGGCAAACCAAATCCAGATTGACGCCGTTTCCTGCAGATAAATAGCCAAAAATCCCAGCACTGGCGCATAGCCGAACTTCACATACTGTTGGGCCAAGCCGAGGCAGCGCAGACGCGAGACGAAATGGGTAGCACCGACCCACAAATAGATGCCCGTTGCCCACCACCACAGAAAATCGGCGAATGGCACGCCTTGCAACGGCGCGACGAGCCCAAGCGGAAGGAATACTGCGAAGATGTTAATTTGCAGAACCGTCTTGAGAAACGCAGGTGCCGAACGCACTGCGGCACTGTCGTAATAGGAAGTCTTCGTTTTGCCATCGCCATAGAGCGGCGACTGACGTACCGGGTTCGCGCCGAGGAGTGGCCAGTTGCGTGCCCAAAACGAGACGATGTCGATATGCGCGCGCTGAATCTTCATAAAAAAGCCGGGCCATACGACCCCCGCCAGCGCGTAGCCGGCGACAAGGATGGCGACCCATTCCCAGGCGCCCATGACAAGCGCAAGAAACGGAAACAAAAACCACAACAATTGCAGCGATAGCTTGTGGGCATAAACGAGCAAGGCGACCGCCACGACCGCTAGGGCGCCAGCACTCCATGAGCCTGCGATGATGCAAGCATAGCCAGCCGCGACGGCTGCTAGCTGAAGCAGCATGCCGAGCGGTCGGCTCGTCAGCGCCGCGAATTCCTGCACCAGTGCCGGCTGCGCAGCGTACACAAGAATTGTCGCAGCTGCTCCGAAGTCACCCACATAGTGCCGCGTCATGTAAAACAGGCCACCTGCAAACGCAAGATCGAGGACATGATTGACAGCCCAGTGCCGGCGGTGGAGCCATGCCGACGGCAGCAGCGCAATAAGCACAGGAAAAAGGGGCGGATACCACTGCTCCTCTGGCTCGGCGAGATATTTGGGCGGCAATCTTATGGGCAACTGCCAATCCTCGCGCAGCGCGCGGGCGCACATAAGAAAATAATATGCGTCACAGCCGCGTTCTCGATGAGACCCGAGTGGAAAGATACGTATCGCGAGGAAGACAGCCGCGGAGAGAACGAAAGCCAGCAGGAATGTCACAGCGTCCACCGAAAGGAAGCATAGCTGCGCGGCAGCAAGCAGGAAGGCCTGGTCAGCTGGCCACGCCAAATGCGCACCGTGAATTATACCGTCGGCAGTTCGAGCTTTTCGGGATCGAAGCTATGCCGTTGGATTTCGAACTCGATTGGCCGCGGCTTCTCAAGCGTCGGCAGCCCGTAGCTCGAACAGAGCTTGCAGATTTCGATGGCGCCCTGATTGTCCAACACCTGCTGACGGAACTCGCGTGCCTTTTTGCTGTTGAAAACGCCACGCAGCCCATGCTCGAACACGTTGCCGAGCGGGTGCAAGCCATTCGGATCCCGGCAGCACGGCACGGCTTCGCCGTCCCAATTGATCTGGATTGAGTTCCATATCCACTGGCACTCGTTGTCCGGCAGATGTTTTGGCTTCAGTACACCGCGCTCGAATGCCTCCTCGTCGTAGAACCAGTATTTGCGGTCCTTCGGCAGATAGGCGTGTGCCTCCAACATATTGCGCGCGCAGGGATCGATGACATTTGCAGAATCCGCGCCGATCTCCTTGGCCCATTTCAGGAACGCCGGCACCTGATGCTCATTGTGACGCATCACAATGAAGCCGACATCAACCTGCACGTTCGACTGCGGATTGCGTCGACGCAGATCGATCAGCGCATGAAGGTTGGCGTGCGTCTTCGCCAGACTGGAACGGACGCGATATCGCCGGTGCGTCTCCTCATCCATGCCGCCGAGCTGAAAGCTGATCTTATTGATATCGGAGTAGATCACGCCTTGGGCGTCCGCGAGGTCACCGTTTGTGCAGGTCTCCACGTAGATGCCGCGATCACGCGCATACCGTATCATGTCGTACGAATGCTTGTTGAGGAACGGCTCGCCCATAAAATAGTACATCAGCGTTGTCGTTGTCGGCGCGATTTCGTCGATGAGCGTCCTGTAGGCCTTGAAGTCCAACAGTCCCTTGCGTCGCCGCATGGTGAAATTGCCCGTCTCACAAACCGGGCATTGCGCGTTGCAGGCGTTCGTCGGCTCGATGGCCACGTGAACCGGCGTCATCAAGGGACCAACACGTCCTGTCCGCGCCATTGCCGTGTTCCACAACAGCGATTGCCATCCTTTCGGACGGCCCTTGCTCATCCTGTAAGCCGTCCTAGCTTTACTCAGAAACCCCATGGGACGCCTTTCCGGCAATCAGCTTTCGACATCACCGCGGCCATGACGAATGAACCGCCAGCAGCCTGCTCAGCGCCTCGGCGAGGCAATCGTCGACATCGTCCTTGCTCTCCAGAGGACCGAACGGATGCTCGAGCGCCAGCGCTTCATTCCCAGACCGTGTCGAGACGTGGAACCGGAGCGTTCCGGATACCCCACCAGTGACAGGATCTTCCGTCAGTGCGACGATTTCTGGGCGCAGTGTGCCACGTGTTCCCCACGGCTCAGCGAAGGATTCGGCGAGTTTCTTTTCGAGAAGTGCGCGAGATTCCATTCTTACCGTAAGCATTTCAGGTCGCCGAAATCGTAGCAGGAACGGCAGCAAAGACAACTTCCCGCGTTAGTAGATCGGAAAGACCTATAAACGGATGTTGTCCCAACGCCTGGATAGCGGCAACCCCATCGAGTAAACACACCTCTTCTACTGGCTCTGGATGTTCCTCCCAAAGAACCGGCCGAAAGCCGGCCTCAACTAGCCATTTTTGTACTTGCGCCAGTGACGCCGACCTATTCATGGCACTCGCCACCCAAGGCCGCGCGCAGGCTTCCTCATATGGGCGTTGCTCTTCAAGATAACGAAGGTGGTCGGCTGTTGAAACCCGAACATGGCCCCACGGACAATCCAGCTCACCCCAAGAATGCCCACCATTTGCTGCAAAAAATGGATTATAGCGATGCAGCAGAAAACCATCGGGCTTCAGCAAGCGGCGCATTTCCCGGAAAGCAGCGGGCAAATCCGACACATGCTCCAGCACGCTGATCGAGAAGATCATATCAAAACTTGCATCCTCAAACGGCGTTTGTTGCGTGACATCGCCGAAGACGAACTGCGCCTTCGAGCTGAGCCGCTTGGCAAGATGCGTGTGCAGCACCGCGCGATCGGCGATGCCACCATAGAGATTGTCGATCCCCGAAACCTGAAAACCGAGTCCTTCGAGCGCGAAGATCGAGTGACCACCGGAGGTGAACCCGATCTCCAACACATCGGCACCCGGCGGCAAAACGCGCCCGCCGCAAGCACTGAATCTCTCCAAGAGAGTACCGTTGGAGTTGCGGAATATCGCCAACTGTTCTTTGAGCTTTGCATCTTTCGGGGCGATAATGGGCATCCCGGCCTCGACCGAACCTGGCACCAAATGCGCGATATATTTCTCGGCCAGGCGCACGGACCAGGAACACGCATCTTCAAAAGGAACAGCAAGCGTTCTGGTGCCGACGACACGATGGAATTCAGCCTGATCATCAGGCGCGAGCAGCCCCTGTTGCTCCAATCCGTAAAGCCAAACCAACTCCGCGATATAAGTTGGGCCTTTCACCATTCGATATCGATGGTGATGCTCCACGGGCAGTTCGTAACCTGCGGAGGTCTTGAACAGCACACCAGACGCCGAATCCTTTTTAGGGACTGGCGCAGAGATCATGCGCCGCGGTCCACACTGCGCGGCCGCCATCGTCTCTTCTAACAATCTGCGACGCAAGGCAGGCGACCTCGACTCGATCCAACCTCGAATGAGTTCTATCTTATCCAACATCAGAGTAGCGTCCGCTCTGCAGTGAGCCTTTGATAGATATTCCGGCGAATCGTCATTACGCTTTCGACGTCGTGTTGCGCGCGAGCGCGTGTATAGGCGGCTTGACCGAGCTGACCCGCAAAATCAGGCTCATCGAGAAGTCTCGACAGAACTTTGTATAGGCCCTCCCGATCGCCCTCACGAAGAAGCATTCCGGTCTTGCCATCCTCAATCAGATCACGGTGCCATTCCACATCGTAAGCAACACAGGGTCGTCGCGCAGCACAGAACTCTATCAAAGTGAAGCCTCCCATCAGTACCAACCCAGCATAGGCCGCCTTCTGTGCTGCATGTACCGCGCGCCGTTCGAGCGGTCCGCATACGATCACCGTACCTCGCAATGCCTCGTCCGCGGAACACGCCGAACGCACGGCGTCAAGCTCTGGCCCGAGACCGATGAAAACGAAGATGCAATCTCCACGTCCGACAATCCTCCGAGCGACTTCTACAACGTCCCAAACGTAGTTCTCTCGAGACAGTCGCCCAGTGAACAAGAGAACTTTCCGACCGACTGCCCTCACTTTAACCTCGTGGGGCAACGCAGGATCGACCTTGTCAATCGATTGGAAATCAACAGCATGCGGAAACACAACCGTTCGCTCGGAAGACGCTCCGTGTCCGATAGCCTGTATTCGCAGCGATTCACGAATCGGCATAACCAAGTCGGCCCGGCGAAGTAGAAATCGCTCAAGGCGCTTTGCTAGGTTCCGCGACCCCAAAATCTTTGGAGCCCCTTGCTTCCCATCGAGTGCATGGCGCTGATCATAGTCTGCGTGAATTGATATGCAGAACGGCACCCGCGGCCATCGCGTCGCCAGAAAGCCAATCAAACCTGAAAAATACGGATCCTGCGCACGTACGAAGGATGCACTCTCACGCAAGGCAAGTCGGCGAGCATAGATCGCCGCCCAAAACACATGCGCGATGAAGCCAAGCCACCGCCGGACGCGAGCGCCTTCAAAAGCGGGCAATGCAAGCTCATGAACCGGAAGTTCCGGTCCCGCGTCGACGACCCGCGTTTCCTTGGCCATAGGATGCAACGTGATGACGCGAGAGAGATATCCCCTTTCGGTCCTCTCACCGATCATTCCGGCTACGCCCTTTGCCTTCAACGCATCAAGGTCAGAGTTTAAAATGAACAAACCGATCATGTTTGAGCATGTAGTGTCCACGGTCACGTCCTCTGAGTGAGAAAGACCAACTTGATGTCTTTCCCCTTTCCCTCCACTCGTCCAATCGGCTTCGCCGGAACGCCGCCCGCAATCGCACCGCTCGGCACGTCTTTAGTGACGAGGGAATGAGCGGCGACTACGCAGCAGGAGTTGATCGTAACACCGGCGACAACCAAGCACTGGCCGCCGATGTATACGTTGTCGCCAATCGTGACTGCTGACTTCTTGTAAGGAAGCTTTCCACCCGACAGCGCCCAGAGCGCCGTATCGTGCGTATAGACATGCACGCCTGCCGATATCGAACAGAATGAGCCGATCCGCAGCGGACCGCCGGAGCCGTCAAGAATCGCGGAAGGGCCAATCCAACTGTCCGCGCCCACGCTCACATCACCATACACGATCGCACTATCATAGATGCTCGTCCGCTCGCCGAAGCCAAGCCGCCGCGCCCTTTCCCAACGATCAAACGCGCCGTCTGCAAAAGGCAGACTACGATTGAATTGCTCCCTGAGCCTCTTCTCGTTTTCAAAACGGAGCGCCGTGAGCGCCTCCGCAAACGCGGTGGGATCAAGCGGAGAATGCATTTTGCTCATCGCAAAGCCGCTCGCGCCCTTTGCTGTGTCGCTGACCATCCGCTTCCGGAGAGGAATTGCCGACACCAGCTCTCTAGATAGATAAGCGACCAAATCAGCAGACGCCGGTTTGCGCGGCCTTCGAGATGATCGGCCACGAGCCTGCAAACGACGTCGTAATCGAGATAATCGTAAAGGCGCGATCTCCGGTCGACAAGAACACGTCGGACGTAATCTATGCTTTCGCCGCGAAACCAGCTCGCGTCGGGTGCAGAAAACCCCTGCTTGGCGCCGCTGGCGACATCCGCAGGCACATAGCGCGCCATCGCTTCGCGCAAAATAACTTTTCCATCCTGCGAACGTTGCGAATACACCGAAGTCTTCGGTCCGGGCAGATTTTCATCGTGACCGGCCACTTGCCCCAGATTGGCAAGCTTGTGCGAAACCGGAAGCGCCATTGCGAAATCGACGAGATTGTTATCCAGAAACGGAACGCGTGACTCGAGCGAGTGCGCCATTGAAAGCTTGTCCTCGACAACCAGCAAGCCGTGCAGGAAGGTTTTCGCCTCAAAATAAAGGGAGTGACAGATGTAGTCTTCCGGGCGGGCCAATTCCGTGGCGTGATGTGCGAACACGCTGCGAAATACGGCTAGCGGGTCCGTCTGATGCTTCCCGTCAAGTGGAGCGGTCAGTGCCGGAAAGGCGTCACTTGGCACCAGGCGCTGCCAATCCTTGAAATAAAGCGCCGAATAGTCGTTGAAGTCGTGATTGTCAGAAGCCCGGAAATAACGCCACGGATAACCCGCAAAAAGCTCGTCTCCGCCAGCTCCGGACAGAACAACCTTGTTGAATTTGCCGGCGAGCTTGGCGGCATAGAAATTCGGATAGGACTGGCCAACGCGCGGCTCCTCCAAGTGCCACACGAGCGGGTCGATCGCCCGCTCCATGTCGCCAGCCTTCAGGACCATTTCGTATTGTTCCGTGCGGCACAGCGCGGACATTCGCTCAGCCTTCGCGCGCTCATCAAAAGCAAGTTCAAGCCCAGACACCGAACTCATGTCGAATCCGATCGTGAAGGTCCGCATTTCCGGCAATTGCCGACTGGCGATTACGGCAATCGCACCGGTATCGAGCCCCCCACTGAGGTACGACGCGACCGGAACGTCACTTACAAGCTGCCTACTGACTGCCTGCACAAACAGATTATCCAATTCTTCGAGATAATCTGCGCGGGTACGCCCAGTTTCGCGTTCGCTGAACTGGAAATCCCAATACTGGCGGGGCGCGCGAACCGGACCCTGCATCGCAATGGACAAGACATTTCCCGCGGGGAGAATGTGCACATTCTTATACAGCGTACGATCCGTCAAAAAGTTCTGGAAACTCATGTATTCGATCAACCCATCAGGGTTGAGATCGGCTTTGAATGCAGGATGCGCGATGAATGCCTTGATCTCCGACGCGAACATCACCGTTTGGCCGACGGTCACGTAATATAACGGCTTGATACCGTAGCGATCCCGCGCCAGAAGCAGGCAGCGCTCGCGCCGATCATACAACACGAAGGCGAACATGCCGTTGAGCCGCAGCAGCGCCTTCTCACCCCATGCCTCGAGCGCCGAAAGCAGCACTTCTGTATCGGACTCCGAGCGGAACGAGTAACCAAGGGTCTCAAGCTCCAGTCGCAGCTCACGGTAATTATAGATCTCACCGTTAAAGCTGATGACGAGATGGCCGCCGCTGCTGGCCATTGGCTGATGGCCGGTCGGGTACAAATCGATGATCGAGAGGCGGCGGTGGCCTAATCCAAGGCCACCTTCGACCAGTTGACCTTCGTCATCCGGCCCGCGATGCACCAACATGTCCGTCATCGCCTTAAGGATGACAGGCGAGGCCGGCTTGCCGTCAAAATTCAGATATCCGGCGATTCCGCACATGGCTCAGCAATCACGCTTCCGGGCAACAACGGTGATCCCGGCTTCTTCGACGACTTCCCGCTCGATGTCGAAATTGGCGATCTCGCACCAGCGACGTACCTCCTCTTCCGTCTGGCGATGCGCGTTCATCGGCGCGAACCAGTCAAAGTTAATATGCGCCATTTCGTCAAACGTCATATCCTCCCGATAGAACATTTTCACGACATTCCAGTACAGGAACCGCTGGATGTCGTATTCGCCGGCTTTGATGCCAAGAAGTACGACGTCCTCCGGCACCTGAATCTTTGCGTTCAATTGGCCAAAAGCGATGCCAAGTTTCGTCAATGGCTCCATCGCCTTCCATGCTTGCTCTGGCGAAAGATTCTGCAGTTTGCTGCGGATGTAATCATCCGTAAATTCACGAAGGGGACCCTTTTTCCGGTAGACGTAAAACAGGAAATGCCCACCGGGTTTGACTAGTCGAGCGACGCGCTCGAACGCATTTTTCGTCGAATCCGTGTGGTGCAATACCCCCTCTGAAAATACCGCATCGCAGGTTTGCTCGCGAAACGGCAGCGCGTTGAGATCGCACTGTATGAATTCACCAGAAAGGCCCGCCGCCCGAAAACTTTCTGCTGCAACATCGACCGCGCTGGAAATGTCGGTTCCAATGAAACGCACGCGCTTGAGTCGGTCAGAAAACAGTTCGATTGAACTACGTGCAGCGCCACATCCCACGTCAACAAGAATCGCGTTATTGTCGAGCCATGGCATGGTCGACGGGTCACCGTAGCGGGCGCGCAACCATTCTCGCATCATGGCTCGCGCGTTGTGACTTTCGAAAGTTTCACGCTGATTCCACTTGTAGCCGAACACCTCCGAGGTTTGCGCCTGCGTGCGGGAGAGGAATTCTGGGGCACGCAACACACCATCCCTGACGAGAAACTGCCGCCCATTGATCGTGACCGGACCTTCTGCGGGCACCGGTGTTCCGATAATTTCGCTCAAGATCGGGAACGTCCGCATGGTCAATATCACGCCTTGCCCGCGTCGATCCGCCGAATGCAATCGATGACGTAAGCGTAGTCGTCGTCCGACATCCTGTTGTGCATCGGAATGGCCATCGTGTTGCGCTCACAATCCCGCGCTCCCGGTAGATCGTCAGATTTAAATCCAAAGCGCCGCTGGTAATACCCGAGCATGTGAATCGAATGCGTCCCGGGACGCGTTGCGATGCCCATTGCGTGAAGCCGCCCCATAATTTCGTTCCTCGGTGCAGGAGCAAGCTGCGGATCGACATAAGTCACGTAGGCCTGCCAGGCATGACGTCCAAAATTCGATATTTGCGGGTGACGCAACCAAGGAAGGTCAGCCAGGACCTCTCGATACTGGCGCGCACGCACGTCACGTTCATCGACAAATTTGTCGAGCTTACCAAGCTGAACCAAGCCGATGGCCGCCTGAATATCGGTCATCCGATAGTTGAAGCCGAGTTCATCAAACGCTGCAAGAAGATAGGGCTGGGGGCCACGGTGACGCTGCTCTTCGGAGATCGACGCGCCATGATTTCGCAAGATGTCCGCTTTCGCAGACAGCTTGGCATCATTGGTAGTCAGCATGCCGCCTTCGCCCGTCGTGATCGACTTTCGCGGATGGAACGAAAAGCAGGCAGCATCCCCAAGTCCACCCGCCCATTTGCCCTTGTAAGACGCGCCTGCCGCACACGCCGCGTCTTCGACAATCTTGATGCCCGGCGGAAGCGCTCCGCGAATGCTATCCACGTCGGCACACAACCCGAACAGATGCACAGCTATGACGGCCCTCGTCCTGGCAGTGATTTTCGAAACCATCGAGGGAACATCAATGTTGTAGGTATCGCGATCGACATCACACAGAACGGGATTGGCGCCGCAATAAAGCACCGCATTTGCCGTTGCTACCCACGTAAATGACGGAACAATAACCTCGTCGCCGGGGCCGATACCGATCGCATCGAGGGCAAGATGAAGCGCTGTCGTGCAGCTCGTTACAGCCATGGCGTGCGCAACATTGTGCCGTTCCGCAAAAGCCTTCTCGAAGGCCGCTACTTTCGGGCCCTGCGTGAGCCAACCGGAGACCAATGGCTCGCGAACCGCGTGCCATTCTTCCTCCCCCATGGAGGGTTGGGATATCTGAATACGTCGTTGCGTCATAATTTCCGTTGCTTGTTAGGTGGCCGCGTGGGCGCGTCTGGTCGTGACTTCGGCGATGTGTGTACGACGCCATTCGATGAGTGACTTCAAGCCCTCTTCGAGGTCGATAGCGGAAGCAAACCCGATTTCCTCCATGGCACGTTTCGGCGACCCGATACGGTTGCGGACGAGCGTCGCTTGACTCCGAGGAGCGTAGTTGATCGGCTGGTTTGATCCGGTCAGATTCAAGAGCTTTTCGGCAACTTCCTTGAGCGATGTGCGCTTGCCGGTGCCAACATTGTAGAATCTGTCGGTGGCGGTCGCCTTCATAGCGCACAGATTTGCCCGCGCACAATCTTCCACTGCCACGAAATCAAACGCCTCGGATCCATCACCTAGGATCGTCGGACCCTCACCGCGATCGATCGCGTCGAGCATCTTCATGATCACCGCGATATAGGCGCCACGATAATCCTGCCGTGGGCCATACACATTCATGTAGCGCAGACCGACATAATCTAGCCCGTAACGAAAGTGGTAGGCGCGCGCCATCGCTTCACCGCAAATCTTCGTCGCGCCGTAGAAATTCTTATTGTTGAATGGATGATCTTCCGTCATTGGCTCTTCAATCGCGTCGCCATAGACGGAAGCAGATGACGACCATACCAAGCGCTTCACGCCGTTACGTACACAGCCGTCGAGCACATTGAACATGCCGCGCACATTCACGTCGAAAGCCGTCCGTGGGTATTCATGGCACTGAAGAAGCCAGAGCGCTGCGAATTGAAAAACGCCGTCGACGCCCTTGAGAGCCGCATCGAGAATATCAGACTGCGTAATGTCGCCACCGGCTTCGAAAATCTTGACACGTGGGTCGCGCATGGCTTCCGCGAGATTTTCGTGAGTCCCGCGAACGAAATTATCATAGATGACGATCTCACCGACGTCCTGCTGCACGAGTTGGTCGACCGCATGCGACCCGATAAGCCCGGCGCCGCCAATCACCACAAACCGCTTTCCTCGAACGTCCAATGTCTATTCTCCTACTCGATCGGCGTGAGAAGCGAAGGCGAAATCTCGCGATATCGTTCGCCGCTCCGCCGACAGACAAGATCCGCCGCCAATCTCTCACCTTGCCTACTCATCCAACCTATGCGGCGCGCCGGATTCCCAGTCACAAGCGCAAACGCCGGAACATCTTTTGTCACCACCGCACCTGCGCCAATGAAGCAGTATTCTCCGAGTCGATGTCCGCACACAATCGTCGCGTTAGCGCCGATGCTCGCCCCGCGACCGACAGGCGTCTTTCGAAATTCATCCTTGCGCGACACATTGGCGCGCGGATTGTTGACGTTGGTGAAAACGCAGCTCGGACCACAAAACACATCGTTGGCGAGTTCAACGCCGTCATAAAGCGAGACATTGTTTTGAATCTTGCAGCCGTTACCGATTTTCACGCGCGGCCCGATCATCACGTTCTGGCCGATCGAGCAGTTTTCACCGATGATGGTACCAGGAAGGATGTGGCAAAAATGCCAAATATTTGTGCCGTTCCCGATGATTGCACCTTCGTCCACGTAACTCGAAACATGAATCAGTACGCCGGGAAAGCGCGGATCTTTGCGCATCTCGGTCAAGCGCGACGCTCTTTTCTTGCGAATGGATGAATAAGGCCATCGCCGCTGGTCACTGGTGCATTTCGAAACGTGGAGACAATGTCGATCGACGAACGCACTTCGTCTAGACTGAAGCCGCGTCCTGCGACGATCTCCTCGTAACTGCGGGTATGTAAATCAGTAAAGCCTTCCGAAAATTCGACCTCGTCATTGTCTACCGTGATCGAACGGAATGTCGTTTTCTTGCCTTTGACATTTTCCGGCAAATCGTTGCGATCGACCGAAAGGAACCAACTCACGTCGGCACGCTCGCACTCGAGGAAGCCGGCCGCACGTTCTGGCTCGCGGAGGTGGGCCTGATTCCGCTGTACACGACCGAACACGAAGCTGAGCATATCGAAAAAGTGCACGCCGATATTGGTCGCAACGCCACCCGATTTAGCGTCCTCACCCTTCCACGAAGCGTGATACCAGCGCCCTCTCGACGCGATGTAGGTCAGGTCAACCTTGTGACGCTCATTGCTCTTTGCAAACTTCTCGCGCAGCGCGACGATGGCGGGATGCAGCCGCAGTTGAAGGATAGTGGAAATTCGACGTCCAGTGTCACGCTCGATCTCCGCAAGGCCGTCGATGTTCCATGGATTGAGAACCAGCGGCTTCTCGCAGATGGCATCCGCCCCAGACCGCAAGGCGAAGCGGCAATGCGCATCGTGCAGGTGGTTCGGCGAGCAGATCGACACATAGTCGATCTTCTCGCCGCGGCGCCGAAGTTTGTCGACGTGCCGATCGAACCGCTCAAACTCGGTAAAGAAATGCGTGTCCGGAAAATGGCTGTCGAGAATTCCAACAGAATCGTTCGGATCATAGGCAACCTTCAGATCGCCACCGACAACATGGATCGCCTTCATGTGACGAGGCGCGACATATCCGGCAGCTCCGATCAGCGCGAATGTAGTCATCTGGACATCACCCATGAAACCGAGACGTGGTTTTTCTAAGCTACCGCAGTCCGGGTGACTCGGGGTCACCAGACCAGCATATTCAAATTGGTGCGGGGCTACCCGCGCGTCAGGCGGCCTCAGGCAGCCGCAACCATATCGGCCTCGATCGAGACCCGAACCTTACGCCCCAACAGGTCAAGCAGGATCGCAATTCGATCGCGATCAGCCTGCCCATCGAACAATCCCAAATTTTCTGCGAAAGCGCCCGCCAATACGCGCACCTTCTCTCCCCGCGCAAATTTTGGACGCTGGTCCAGCTTTACGTAGCCGTTTTCGTTTTCGCGCGTTTGCAGCAAGTCAAGAACTTGCTGCGCCACTGGTGCCGGGCCGGAGCCATTCAATACAAGGCGCGACACGCCAAACGTGGACTGAACTGAGCGCCAACGTTGCGTCGTCATGTCTATTCGCACGAATAGATAGCGCGGGAACAACGGCGCGGCAACCTTCTCGATCTTGCGAGCATGGCTACGGCGTTTTAGGTAACGGGGCAAGTACACCTCGAATCCTTGCCGCACCAGGTTGCGCGCCGCTTTCGCTTCAGCATTAATCTGCGTCTGAACAACGTACCATGCATCGAGTTTGGCGATACTCATTGCTCCGCACCCCGACGCTCAGAGACATTTAAGCCCAGCAATTTTGGAGCGAGCACACGCCCGGGTCCGTAGAGCCGCACGGCTTCATCGAACGCCCGGCGGGCGTTGACGACATCGGTGACGACGACGGCGTCAAATGAAACTACCAAACGGTCGTAGTCAGAAACAACTTGCTTTCCGACAAAGAGCATCTCATTGGCGTTTTGATCGACAATGGCGACGATCGAGACCCCACAGTCAACAGCCGATAGGATGGCAATCTCGGCCAAATCCGACTTTCCGCAGAGCACGAGGTTTTGCAAGTTCTGTTCCCTAGCCATCTGAAAGACTCGCGTGCAATCAGCTTTGGCCTGTCTGAAAAATGAAAACGAAGACGACAGGTATTCCACCGTTAGGCGCGACTTTTCAGCGAAGCCTTGCGGTGTCAGGTAATAGGCGTAGCGGCGCGCCGGCGCATGGCTGACTTTGACGAGACCTTTTTTGATACATCGTTTGAGGTAGGCGTTAACGAGGCCTAGTGCGATTCCAAGTTCCTCGGCGATGCGGCGTTGCGATTGAGCGCCATCATCGACAGAATTGAGCAAATTGAGGACGATCCTTTCGTCCTCCCCGCTCTCGTTTAACAACACACGATCCATGGAAAATTCCCGCTGGCGGCGGTAATAGCGCG
Source organism: Bradyrhizobium sp. CSA112 (assembly GCF_029051645.1). Classification (GTDB taxonomy): domain Bacteria; phylum Pseudomonadota; class Alphaproteobacteria; order Rhizobiales; family Xanthobacteraceae; genus Bradyrhizobium. The sequence continues at coordinate 345,604 of NZ_JAACFS010000003.1, read as the reverse complement.
TTCATGACGTGAACGTCAAGTCCATCGTTCATAGCATGAACAATACAAGCCATTGACATTACTTATAAATAACTGTTGGCAAACAAGCAATCGAAGTCCCACGTCCCGTCCTCGTCGATAAATTCGCCCCATTTCTAAATCTCATCGCACCTGGAATCTTGCGCGCTTTGGCTCAAGGCTGTACGCCAAAACAAACACCAAAATGCAAGTTGCTTAGCGCACCACGCCAGTTTCGACAGGAATTCATTCGTGCAAACCCACTCGCATGCTCATAGCCGCTTTGAAGCGGCCCGAAATGGCATGCGATGAACGACGTGACAAAAAATATTGATTTGGATGTCGCGGCCGGATTCGGTCATGAGTGGTCGACCTTCCGACAGGGTGAAAGCGAATTTTTGCCGGCGGACCGTGAGGCGATCTTCCGGTCCTACTTCCACATCTTTCCGTGGAGCGAGTTGCCGCCCCATCCGGTTGGCATCGACGTGGGTTGCGGCAGCGGGCGCTGGTCGGTCATGGTCGCTCAAAAGGTCGGTCATCTTCATCTCCTCGATGCAAGCGCAGACGCCCTCGCCGTCGCGCGGCAGAATCTCGCCCATGCCACCAACGTCAGCTTTCATCTCGCGAGCGTCGGTGATATGCCGGTTGACGATAACTCCCTCGATTTCGCGTTCTCGCTTGGCGTCTTGCATCACGTGCCAGATACAATGGCGGCCATCCGCGCTATCGCAACCAAGCTGAAGGTTGGCGCGCCTTTTTTAGTTTACCTTTATTACGCGCTCGACAACCGATCATGGTGGTATCGCGCGGTTTGGCGTTTCAGCAATCTCTTCCGGATGATCATTTCGCCGTTGCCGCCAAGGTTGCGGCTCGTGATTAGCCAGATCATCGCGGTTGTGATCTATTGGCCCTTGGCGCGTTTCGCAGCGCTGGTTGAGCGCGCTGGGTTTTCTCCTGCTGCCATTCCGCTCGAGTCCTATCGCGATCGAAACTTCTACGTGATGCGCACCGACGCCTACGACCGGTTCTGTACCAGGCTTGAGCAGCGGTTCACGCGAGGGCAGATCGAGCAGATGCTGGCTGACGCAGGGTTTGAGGAGATTCGCTTTTCAGACAAAGTGCCCTATTGGTGTGCCATCGGTAAAAAACGCTACAACGCAGACTCGCAAAGCCACTCTGTGAATTCTTTATCACCAGCACGATCATAGACAATCCGAAACCTGCCGTTGACTTGATATCAGAGCTGAGGCTCGTTTCCGGCTCGGTGGTGTCGCTTTACAGCGGCGGCGCAGAACCTCTTAGCCCCATTCTCGAAGGAAAACTCGATCTGTTCATCGACGTCTCAATCCGGCATAAGCCTGACAATCGAGGATCATGGGACGCAGGAGCCCTCGACTTGTTCGGCGAACCGATAGAGCAACATGCAGGTTAGATACAACGCGCCAACCATCGCGAGATGGACATCCGTCACAGTTACGGTGGCGGTCCTCGCGAAGACCTTCGTACCGTTCTATCTGATAGGCTCGACAGCGATTTTTGCGGCTTCGGTCGTAGCCGGGCTTGTTCTGGTTGCCCTGATTTGGCCTCCGATCTTCGTCGGCGCCCGTTATGTCCGAGGCGCTCTGATTGTGGCCGCCCTGTTCTACGCGGTCGTCGTCGTAAGCTTCCTAGTGTATTCCCGCGCTGCAGTGCCGGCGACGCACCTTTTGGGCATACTAATCATCCATGGGCTCGTTCTGATTTTTGGCTTTTCTGCAGCGCGTGCGCCGAAGATGGTCCTGCTGGTGCTCTTGGGTATGGCGACGATCTATGTGGCGGTGCTAGCCCTGCATGCACTGCGGTTCGGCGGCGTCACAACTGGCATCAACGTCGACGACATCTTCGGAATCGGCGTTCCGGCAATCTACATTACCTTCCATCAGAATATCGGCTTCGTGCTCGGCGTCGGCATACTTGCAGCACTAGGATTGGCATCGAATCGCATCACGCAGACCCTCGCAATGAGTGCACTGCCGATCGTGCTGCTGTTCCTGTTTCATATCGCCGCCCGAACGGCATTGGTCGCGCTGGCGAGCAGTCTCGTCTTCCTGAGTTTTACAACGCTTTGGGCGTATTCGAGGAAAGTGGCGTTGCTAACTGCCGCAGCTGTCGTCGTGGCTGCGACGATCGTATTAGGGATGCTTTCCCAGCACGCGCCAAACCAAATTGCCGTGGACGCAACGGCGCCAGACGCGGTCTCTCGGACCATCCGAGAGCTCCAGGACTCCAATCCCGGATTCCGTTTGCCGATTTGGAAACAGACTTGGCACCGCATCGTGAGCGAACCGAATCGGCTACTATTCGGGCGGGGCATCGGAATGTATCCAGTCGATGCAGGATTCGGTTCGCCGGATTGGCTCCTTCATCCTACCGAAGGGTCCAAGCATTACCCCCACAACATGGGCCTGGAACTACTTTACGAAGCGGGAATTGTTGGGTTGCTGCTGTTCAGCACGCTAACGCTTTGGCCAATCATTACGTCGCTGCGCCGCTGGTCTGCATTTTCTCCCGCGGAGAGATCCGTGGTCGCAATATATGTTTTTAGCCTAGTGAGCTCGGAAATTTCTGGCGCATTCGCCTATACATACGTGCTGCAGTTTTTCCTCGCCTTGACAGTTGGAATTATTGCTCTGAAACGGACTGCAGAAGCCACGCCGCATCGACCAATCGTCGCCTCGTCGCATACCTAAGAGCCACTGAGCATTGAACCGATCGCACGTAATCAAGGATCGATTTCGACGCTTGTCACTTCGAAGCCCCAATCTCCATACGAGCCAGGGTCGTGATTAATACGCACATAGAAGCGCTTAGTCGCTAAAGCAACGTTGGGAGCCGATATGGTGGCGTAGCCGAACACCTTATAGTCGCGATCGTCAGCTGCAAGATCGATCTCGAACTTATTGGACGCACAGCTTTCAAAACTGACCCGGCCTTGACCCTTCAAATGCGCGCGCACAGCATTCTGAGCTGTAATGCAAGCCATAATTCTCATATCGTTCAAATAGGCTTTCGAGCGGCCTTCCGCGAGGGATAACTCCGCGCGGAAGATTGCGGCGAAGACCAACGTTGCGCATCCCACTACTATTTTGGTCATCGCTTTTGAAGCCCGCCAATACCTCAAAGTCTACCCACCTTCGGAGGGCGTGATCCAAGCTGCCGAATCTGAATATACGGCAAAGATTAGCCCTTCCGAATGCCAGATGCGAGCGTGGCATTTAGCTAAGTGGCTTGCGCACAATAGGAATTACTCTTAGAAGATTTCCGAGCTGTATAGCCCCTGTTCAAGGGTCGATGCCGCCTGAAGCGGCGCCTGACTAAAACAGTCCCGGGACTACTCAGGCCAAATCAATCGATGTGAATTGGATGACTTTGGAAACCGCTGCGCCGCGCCGACGAATACTATATGTCGTCAACGAGGACTTCGCCTTCTTGCTCAATCGGCTACCGATGGCCCGAGCAGCGCGCGAAGCAGGCTTCGAGGTGCATGTAGCGACACGCGTCGATAAGGGAGCAGACGCTATTGAGGCGGAAGGCTTCACCCTGCACAAGATCCCCTTCCGACGCGGCGGATTATCACCATTTTCCGCAATTCCTACCATCGCAGCGCTTCGACGCGTTGAAACAAAGATCAAGCCGCTAATTGTTCACCACTCCGGGCTCCAATGCTGCGTCTATGGCTCGATCGCGGCATACGGAACAGCGATCTCAGTCGTAAACGCGATAACCGGACTGGGCTATATCTTTACATCAATGACTTGGAGAACGCGGCTACTTAAGCGGAGCATGGCAACGCTGCTGCCCAGGCTTCTAAATAGCGAGCGGAGCCTAGTGCTCGTTCAAAACCCGGATGATCAGTCATCCCTCGAGTCTCTTGGAATAGATCGGCAGCGCATAACTCTGATTCCCGGGTCAGGCGTCGACACTGATGTCCTAAAGCCGCTGCCGGAGCCCGATGGCCCAATTACAATAGGTTTTGCAGGGCGCCTCTTGACCGACAAGGGTATTAGGGCGCTGGTAGCGGCTCATGGTATCTTGCGTGACCAGGGGCATGACATAAATCTGATAATTGCCGGTAACCCTGACCCAGCAAATCCGACTTCCGTTCGACTAGAGGAAGCGCGGGAATGGAGTCGCCGACCAGGAATTACCTGGCTCGGGCACATCGACAATATCGTTTCGCTCTGGCGACGCTGTCATATTGCGGTGCTGCCCTCGCACCGAGAGGGCTTGCCAATGAGCCTTTTGGAAGCGGCCGCTTGCGGACGGGCTATGATTGCAGCTGATGCACCAGGCTGTCGCGAAATCGTACTCAATGAACAGACAGGGCTCTTGGTGCCGATCGAGGATCCGTCGGCATTAGCCGACGCCATTTTACGCCTCGCGACCTCCTTTCCACTGCGAGCACGTTATGGACAGGCTGCGAGAGAGATGGTCGTCAACAAGCTGTCAGCGAAAATTATCGGCAAGGCCATTGTCGCACTCTACGATCAGCGAGTTCTAGACCATTCCAATCGCACTTATCGAGCGCCGGATACTTCGAAATTTCAGACAGAAGCGTCGGCGCGGGCTGGACGCATTCTTCTCGTCACTCAACACTACGCACCCTTTCCCAGCACCACGTCGGGTTACATGACCGACATTGCTAAAGCACTTGCGCTGGAAAGCGACGTAATCGTCCTGTCGGGAACTCCAAACTCCGGCTCAAAGTTGACGCCGAAATCACACGAACCCACTGTCATCGAATTAAGAAGCTGGTGGCCGAGGAAATCTGCGCTGGTCTCACGATCGCTCGCCGCTCTCACGTTCGCTGTGCAAGTTTTTCTTTCCGTCATCAAGCACAGCCGGCGTGACGACGCTGTTCTTTGCGTCACGACGCCGTTCACCGTGCCGTATGCCGTAACGTTGGCGGCCCGACTACGTAGGGCTTCTGTAGCGCTCATTATTTACGATTTTTATCCGGATTCACTGGTCATGGCAGGGTTTTTACGGCCCACCTCGATGGTGACGAGAATGATGCGATGGGCAAACAAGTTGATGTTCCAGGGGCTCAACGCCATCGTTACAATTGGGCGTGATATGAATTCGATACTGATGGCCTACCCCCGCATGACTGAAGAAAAGATTAGCTTGATTCCGAATTGGGCGACGCTTCCCGTGCGCTATCGGGAGATCGACGCTGACAATCCCTATCGCCGCCGTTGCGGAGGCAAATTCTTGGTGGCCATGTCAGGCACTGCGGGATTTACCCACGATCCGGAATCCGTCTTCGAAGCCGCTCGAATATTACGAGACAATGTCGGCATACATTTTCTGCTTTCTGGCGAAGGCGTCGGTTGGACCAAATTGAAGGAAAAGCAAGCCGCTTCTCCGTTATCCAATGTGACGCTGATAGAGCGTGTCCCCGAAACAGAACTTGAAACGTTCCTGTCGGCCGCTGACGTCTGGATCATCCCTTACCGCAAGAACAATACTGGCGTGTCTGTGCCCAGCCGAATCTATAATTTGCTTGCGGTTGGGCGGCCGGTCATCATTTGCTCAGAGCCCGAAGCAGAAGCGGCTATGCTCGTTCGGGAACATGATCTGGGTTGGGTGGTGGAACCCGAGGCGCCCGCCTCGATTGCACAAGCCGTGACGCTTGCCGCCTCGACCGCCGGCAAGCCCCTAGAGAAAGGTAGACGCGCGGCTGCAGTCGCTCCGCGGTACACAAAGCAGATTGCGCTGAGATCTTACAATGAGCTCATGGATCGCCTTCTCGGAAAGCAGGCCGGCGCCCGAACAGATTGAGATCTGTAGCGCCAAACGGCGTTGATTCTGTAATCACGTCTGTGAAGACATTTTACGTTAGTCGCAATTTTTCGTCAAAGGAACCAGCGTTGCCATAATGACGGAATCGTTTCTCCAGCAAAGACGTCGTTATGAAAACGATTCATTGTTAGCCACCGACCTGGATTGCGTACCTCGTTTTCTCTTGACGAAGTTGCGCTGGATTTTTGCGCCGCGGATGGGCTGCTGATGATACTGGCGAAGTCGCTTAGATCAACTACTGCCGACCGGACTTGATGATCACGTAATCCGATTGAGACGCCTCAGTATTTTGACCAGGGCACCCGCCAAGAGTGGGGCGAGCAGTAGTCCGCCCGAAAAGAGAGCAGTGTTCAGAGCGCTCACCAGCAACGCAAAGATACCGAGGAACGCCGCGGCCATTGTTGAGATCGCGAGCACTGTCTTGCCATTCACCAGATAGATTGCATCGATCGAACGGCATATGGCGCCTGCAAGCATGCTAAAGACGATGACGCCAGCGTACGAAAAATCTGTCCAGGCGTCTGCAATAAATAGCGCGTTGCTGGTTGCATCTTTCGTATTGTGCCAGAGCTGCGAAGCTATGATATATGCGGGTGTATAATCGACTCCCATTATCATCGCTAGTGGCCGAATATTGGCGCCCCATGTGTGAGGATATCGGAAGGGAAATGTGCCGAACGTTTCCAGAACGGACTCACTCGGCACTTCAAAGACCCGGTAGTACAGAAACCCCAACACGCCGAAACTGTCGTAGGCCGATATCGTCATTCTGATGATCATGTAAAATATCAAAGTGATCGCGAGCAAAACAGCGAGTCCACTGCGCCAAGTCAATTTATTGCGGAAGACAAGCAATCCTGCCAAGATCAATTGAAGAAGAAAGAACGCCGGCGGGGCTTTGCTGAGGGTTTCACACTTTCCGATCATTACAGCGAAGAACAGCAAACTCGCTGCCACAAGCAGCGTCCAGGAACGGTTGACCCAACCCGAAAGAAATCCCCAAACGACCAACATCGGTGCTACCGCTCCCAAGATCAAGCGGTAGAGATAATTCGGACTGCCGCCGTTATTTAGTCGATAGGCGACTCTCTCTGCTTCATCCCCGGTAATCGACAGAAACGCTTTGATGGTACCGATATGGTTCTCTTTGATGGATATCCAAGCCAAGAATAGGGTGAGGCCGCCGACAGCGATCAACAATGCACAACTACCGCCGACGTTGTCTTTCAACGGCTGCGAATTCCAGCCGGTCAGGGCAGATTGCATGGCCGCAATCCGATTTGGTATGAGGCGATCGACAATATCGATTCCCGCGATAACACCTACGAACATCAATGCCATCGAGAGATTCATCGCAACAAGTATAGCGTCGAAGTCCGGAGAAGCGGCCTGAATGATACTGAAAATAACGGACTTGCCTCCCATTGAGCCAGACAGCCGGTAGATCATCATCGCCTTTTCGCCTGATGACAGTATGAAGCTGAGATAAGCCGGTCCATAGATCAGCAGCAATGATGCCAGTAGCATGACTGTTGCGGTTAGAAACAAGCGGAGCCTTAGGTAGAGATAAACTCCCGCTCCACACATGGCCAACGCGGCGGCAACATAGCTGGCTATTAGCATTATGACCTTCCGCTAGAAGAACGCCATGTCACCCGCTTCCGGATGAAGGCGCGCGATAAGATTGTTCAGTCAGTGAATAACGCCAGCAAAGATGCAACCAGACTTGGTGTGATGAACGAGTCACCCGCGAATAACCAATGACCATCGAATTCCATCTGGCGCCGGCAAGAAAGGAAACCGCCCTCCCCAAAATATCTCACACGGCTCTCGGCCGATATCGCCCGAGGACAGTCATGACTACCCAAAGGCGCGGATGAGATCGACTACGGTCTTCTGCTGCTGGGCAGTGATTTCGGCGAACATCGGCAACGACAGAATGCGGCTCTGATGCAAGTAGGCATTCGGAAACTGCTCGGGACGAAGCTCCAAACGCCGATAGGCTTCCACAAACGGCAACGCAATGGGATAGTTGATGGCGGTTTGCACGCCGTTTCCCTTCAAATGAGCGGCGAGTTCATCGCGCTGCGGATGCTGAATGGTGTAGAGATGATAGACGTGTGTGCGACCAGGAGCGATCTGTGGCACAACAACTTCCTCAATCTGACTGAGACCGGTGTCATAGATCGCCGCAGCAGCCTGGCGGGCTCGTGTCCAACGCGGCAGATGCGGCAGCTTCGCGGATAAAATTGCGGCCTGCAGACCATCCAAACGGCTGTTAATTCCCTCTATCCGATGCTGATGCTTCAGCAGCCCGCCGTGTCGCGCCAGCATCGCCATCCTCTCAGCGAGATCGGAGCGACTGGTGACGATCGCACCGGCATCGCCCATCGCGCCGAGGTTCTTACCTGGATAAAACGAGTATGTCCCAGCATCACCAAAAGTGCCGACCTGCTGGCCTTCGTACCGCGCTAAATGTGCTTGCGCACAGTCCTCGATCACCCACAGGCCGTGCTTACGAGCGATTGCCATGATGGCACCCATGTCAGCGGGTTGGCCGTAAAGATGGACCGGAACGATTCCGACTGTGCGCGGAGTGAGAGCATCTTCAATCGCAGCCGGATCTATGGTGAATGTCTGGGCATCTGTGTCGCAAAACACCACGGTGGCATTGGAATGAGTGATCATGGCCGAAGTGCTGATCCATGAATGTGCGGTCGTGATGACCTCATCCCCCGGCTTTACCTTCAGCGCAGCCATGGCGATGTAGAGTGCATCAGTGCCGTTCGCGCAAGATACACAGTGAGAAGCATCAACAGCATCCGCAAACGCACGCTCGAACGCATCCACATAGGGCCCGCGAATGAACGAACTGTCACGAATGACAGCCGCAATGGCGGCATCGATTTCTGATTTGATGCTTTCGTACTGTAAATGAAGATCGGCGTAGGGCACTGCCATCGGCAGAACTTTCTTTCAGATATCCAATAATGACGCGCTACGGAAGCGGCTGCATACGTCGCGCCGGATTTCCAACATAAGATCCTGATGCTGTGATGTCCTTTGTAACGACGGCACCCGCACCGATTACGACGTCGTCGCAAATTCTGACCGGAAGAATAGTCGCGCCGGATCCGATGGAGACGCGATTTCCGATCGTCGTCGAGCGCCACAACTCTTTGCGACCGCCAGCCGGCCGCCCAGTGGAAAACGTGTCGTTGACAAACATCACCCCGTGACCGATAAAACAGTCATCGCCGATATTGACAAGCTCGCAAACGAAAGCATGAGACTGAACTCGTGTGCGTGCGCCGATGCGCACACTTTTCTGAACCTCGGTGAAGGGGCCGATGAAACAGTCATCCCCAATTTCGCAGCCGTAGAGATTACAAGGTTCTACAATGCTTACACGAGCGCCGAACCGCACATCATCACGCACACATACGCGTCGAATCTCCGGGTCACTCATGGCAACTCTCCAAGGCGACACAACTGCGGAACGAAATTCACCGAAACCTCTTTGCCCGTCTCAATTGACTCATACAACGCGGATATCAGCTCGAGACTTTTGCGGCCCTGTAGACCGTCAACCAGAGCGGAACTCTGATTGTTGAGGCATCTAATGACATGCTCGTAATACGCCTGATGACCAAAGCCGTAAACGTTCGGCGGATTGACGGAAAACTTTTCCATCACGTCTTTGTCTGTTGCAAGTTCTTCTGCAAATTGCCAGTGCCGGATCTTATTGACAGCAAAGCCTGCAATTTCGACAGCTCCTCTTTCCCCCAGTATAGACAACGAGCCTTCTAGATCCTTAGGCCTGATCGCCGTTGTCGCTTCAATAATTCCGAGTGCACCATTCTTGAATCGTAGCGTCGCAACTGCGGTATCTTCGGTCTCGATATTCACCAACGCTGTTGTCGCGCGAGCATGCACGCTGACCACGTCACCAAAAAACCATTCCAGCATATCGACATGATGACTGGCCTGATTGGCCAGAACGCCACCGTCATATGCCCAAGTTCCACGCCATTTATCTTGATCATAGTAGGCTTGATCGCGACACCAGCGCACTCTCACGGTACCTAGCACAAGCCGACCGAACCGACCGGCGTCAAGCGCCTCGCGCGCCTTGATCACGGGTACATTAAATCGATTCTGCTTGACGACGAACAGCTTAACTGCCGCTGCGTCACAGGCACTGATCATAGCATCAGCGTCTTCAAGACGAAGAGCCATCGGCTTCTCGACGATAACGTGCTTGCCCGCTTTGGCCGCGGCAATGACGTGAGCTGGATGCATGCCGCTGGGTGTAAGCACCGACACCGCCTGGATATCATTTTGGGCTAGAAAATCATTGATATCGTAGAATGCCGGCACGCGAAACTTCGCAGCAATTGCGTCGGCGCGTTCACGCACCTCGTCGCAGACTGCAACGAGCTCGGCTCCAGGGATGTGGCCGCCCCCAAGAAGATCTGAGTGGCGCTTCGCAATGCGTCCGCAGCCTAGCAAGCCAAATTTGATCATGCATCACCTTTGCGGTTCGCGCCGAAGAGCGCCCGACGACCTATCCTGGTATCGTGCGTTGTCCCAACGATTGTAGAACCGGCATGATCTGACCGGCCAGCACACCGGATAGCTGAAGCCGCCATCACTTTCAATATCTTGTATGTCCATGACGGAGCGGGAACCACCCGGTCAAGGCTTGCCCTTACCGAAACTTCGTCGCGCGGCGTCAAGCCGTCAGATCACATCTACCGATCGGTCCTTTCTGCGGCTTTGAAGAAAGGACTCCGGCCAATTTGCACCGTCTTGAATACTGGCACTGATCCTTTATGAATGTGAGAACTTACCCTGTGCTCAATCCTTTTGGGATTCGAGAGCGAGTAGACCAGGTGGACGCAAAAAGAGATTCGGAACAGGCGAAGACCCTGGTGATAGGCGCCTCCGGGGTTACTGGTGGTTATATCGTTGAGCACCTCATCCGAGGCGGACAGCGACCGCTTGCTCTCTCCAGGTCCCGGCAAACCAGAGCTGGCATCGACTGGTTTCAAGGGGACCTTGAGAATCCTGAGGCATTCCGCCTTCCCCCATTTGCAACACTATACTGCACCGCAAGTGCGGTCCTGTTGCCGACGGCGCTTCCGTATCTTTTCAATCCCTCATTGAAGCGTGTCGTTGTCTTCAGTTCGACCAGCGTCATAACGAAAATTAATAGCGAAATCGTCTCGGAGCGAGAGACGTTGAAGAAACTCGTTGAGGCAGAGCGAGAAATTGCCGCACTTTGCGATCAAAGCAACATTGCTTGGACGATATTGCGCCCGACGCTGATTTACGCAGAAGGTCGAGATCGCAATATTACGCCGTTATCCAAGCTTATCCGCAGATTTGGCTTTATGCCTATTGTCGGCGGAGGGCCGGGCTTGCGACAACCGGTGCACGCGGAGGATCTAGCGATCGGAGCTATTTCCGCCGCATCCAGTCTGGCCGCAGCCAGAAAGATCTATTCCTTGCCTGGTGGTGAAACCCTTACGTACCGCGAAATGATCGGCCGAATTTTTGATGGGCTGCACGTACCGCGGCGTACTATTTCAATATCGCCTTTTTGGTGGCAGGCGGCCTTTATCGTTGCGAAACCACTTTTTCCCGGCACAAATGCGGCTATGGGCACACGAATGATGAAAGATATGGCCTTCGATTCCACCCCCGCGCGAGAGGATTTCGGTTGGAATCCAAGAATGTTCAATCCAGTTTTTGACTAAGACTGCCCCGATCCTGCAGCGAACTTTTCAGCATGGCTCGATGAATTGTGTTGGCAAAATCCGCCGCAAATGCTGCGACCCGGTACTCCTGATGCGGGACGACGTTACGAACGACTGAGGCTTGGGAATCCTGCGACGCGCCTATGAGGTGATCGGCCAGGGTGACGGGATCGTCGATTCCGAAATAGCGCGCCGCACCGTCGGTCTGCTCGCGGTGCACGTCGAGATCAGACAAAATCAATGGAACACCGAACGATTTAGCCTCTTCGACCGTTGTGCTCCATCCCTCGAATCGAGATGGATTTATCAAGGCAACGGAGTTCCGCAACAGCGCGTATACCTGAGACGGCGGAATCATTCCCAGATGACGAAAAGACTTCTCAAGGCCGTGACTTCGGACCTCGGTCATTACACGATCGAAGTATCCGCGCTCTCGTGGATCTTCGGTGCTGCCTGACGCGCACACGACGATATCGAGCCCACGTTGCGCCAGGATGGTCAGTGCATCGATGACCACTTGGTGGTTCTTGTGCCTGTAGAATTGATTTGGCAGGTAGAAGTATTTTTCGGGCAACTGGTATTGTGCAATTACCTCAGCCGGATTTGCGGTCAAGAGCGCCGGCGATGGCTGAGTCGCGAAACGAACCACACAGACCTCATTCTTGGCTCCGGGATAGAATTTCCTGAAGTCACGATGCGCGCTTTCGCTGCTCAGCATGACGGTCCGCCTGGAGGCGATCTGAATGCGGAAACCGGCCTCGCGACGGCACCGCGACGCCGCCGGAAAAAGCTGAGGCAACCGTCGATGCTGAAAATCGGGAAACCAGGCCACCGTGGGATAGGGCAGACGCCAACCAAAAAAACGTGCGGATTCAAAGACGGCATCGATGCCCTGCGTCCGGAATTCTGCCGCCGCCTCACGGTCCAGTCCCAGCGCAAGCGCTGCAACCAAACCGGCGCGGCGCTCGAAGGCCGGCGACCGCACAACCTCCACGCCGGGTATCGCCGCAAGCGGAGCAAGATCGGCATCGTCGCTACCTGTCCCGGCGAACAGGACGGGAGTGAATTCGCCAGGGTGGAACTTGCTTAGCGCCGCAAAGAGATTGCTTTGATAGTTATAGCCCCCGGCCCAAAGCCGGCGGGGGATATGCGTGAATGCGAGGCGCAGCGGTGCACCCAAGTTCACCGGATCTGATCCTTGAACCACGAAACATACTCCGCAAAGCCCTGTTCAACCGGGATCTTCCAGTCAAAGGGTAGAGCGTGCAGCCTCGCGCTGTCCGCCAGCAGACTTGGCGGATCGCCGGCTCGAACGTTACCGGAATACTTTACCGAGATTCCTCCGCCCCAACTTTCGGTGATTGTCGCGGCAACTTTCGCGACCGTCGTTCCAAGCCCGGATCCGGCGTTGATCACGTGAAAAGCCTCCTGCTGCGGTCTACCGCGAATTTCCGCAAGGAGCCGGACGACGTCGCGGACGTCGGTCCAGTCACGCACCTCCGCGCCCGTCCCACCCAACACCAGGTTCCGCTCACCCGCGTGCAGGCGAGAGCAAATATCCCACGGTAACTGCTTGCGCAAGAATGGCCCGTAAACCGAGAACAACCGCATAACCGTACTACGCAAGCCGAAGGTGACGGCGTAGCTGCGGCACAGTTGCTCCATCATGAGCTTGTGCTGCCCATAGGGCGACATCGGAAGCAGCTCGGCGTCCTCGGCAATCGCGCCTTCATGACCTGCGCCATAGACCGCCGCGCTCGACGCGACGATCAAGCGACAATCCCTGGCGGAACCCCGGAGCCACTCCAGCAATCGGGCCGTGCTCGCAACGGTGCGCGAGAAGTCCTCAAACGGCTGAGCGATCGACAACCCGACCGAAGATCCGCCGGCCAGATGAAAAATCGTCGATGGTATTCCGGACCGTTCCGCAAGCGCATTGAGATTGGCCGCGTCGATCTCGCCGTTCAACCAATGCTCCAAGCCGATGCGATGCATTTCGGCGTCTCCGATCGCGCCGTGGCCGATGCCATGAACGCGCGTGCCTCGATCAGCCAGCACCCGAACGAGATGCCGGCCGATGAAGCCGTTGGCGCCGGTAACCCACATGTTCATGGCTGAGCCTTGTGACAGACAAACGAATAGAGCCGGCCGGGCCGGTGGTCAAAGCGCTCTGCCATCGAAAGCAGCGACATGAAAACGCCCTTGGAAGCAAGCGCGGCGCGCCACAGAGGCTTCACCGGAATCTTGCTGGTCAATCTTTCCACGACAGCCGTTCGCAGCGTCTCGATCGTATAGGGAAACAGATTGATCGGACTCTTCAGCGGCGTAAGCACCTCGATCGCGGAAAATCCCGCAGCCCTGAGCGCGCCGATATATCGATCGAGAAGAAATGCATGCTCGCCGCCATAGAGGTGATGCAGGGGATGCTGATCGAGGAATGCGCCGAGGTCACTTTTCTTGCTGATCACGTGTTCGCGCGCGGCGATCAGCATTCCGCCGGGGCGAAGCACGCGGAACATTTCCCGGCAGGCGTCGTCGAGATCGCGCATATGGTGCAGCACCGCCCGCGCGAACACGACATCGAATGTGCCGTCAGCGAACGGCAGCCGCTCGGAGAATTCCTCAACCACCTTGATCGGCAGGCGAGCCTCTGCGGCGAGACCCCGGATTGCCGCCGTCCCGACCACGGCACTGGGATCAGGCTCGAGCGCAGTGACCGCAAATCCGCTCCGCGCCAGCGCGTAGGTGGCAATTCCGCGCCCGGCACCGACGTCAAGCGCCTTGCCGGTGCGGTCTCGAAGAAGCTTTGATACCGCCTGCCATTCGGCACTGGCAAAATAGCGCTCGGCGGCAGCGATCAGAGGATCATCATAGAAAGCGTCGAGCACCAGCTGGCGCCGGTCCGGCTGGTTGCGAAGCCAGATCACGGCATCTTCCCACGTCGTGAATTTTTGTTCACCTTTCATCGGGCGGGATCTCCCTGATGAACACGGCCGGATTTCCCGCAACGATGGAAAAGGCCGGGACATCCTTGGTGACGACCGCGCCGGCGGCCACAACGCCGCCCTCGCCCACTGTGACCCCACGCAAGACCATTGCACCGGCACCAATCCAGGCATCGTCGCAAATCTTTACCGGGCTCTCGTCGAGCGAGATTTCGCGCGGATGGCCACAGGTGAAGATTTCCCTGATTTGCTGGTGTCGCGCCGCCGCTCCCAGCGGATGGGTAAGGTTGTCAAAAATATTTGCATTGTGCGAGATCAGAACGCGATTTCCAATGACGATGGAGGCGGCCGACCAGATCCTGGTCCCTTCTCCCACATAGCACCATTCGCCGATCTTGATCTCGCCGCCATGCGCGAACGTCAAAAGCTCGCCCAGGATGCGGCTGCGCCGGCCGACAACGATCTTGTCGGCGTCGCCCCGGATGTTTCTGATCCTTGCACTGGAGCCGAGCACGGCATCGAGCTGCAACCGGCAGGTCGCGCGCCTCATAAGCCGCTGGATCAGGTAATCGACATTCATGCCGTCAGCCGGAGGCACGCCACGGCGCGCGAGGATGCCGCCAGGTCGTCGCTCCATCCCTTGCCAGTATGAACATCATAGACGGTTGCGTTGGCCAGCGTATGGGCGGTCTGCCGGGACCAGCCGTCGCGCGAGTAGCCGAAATAGTCGATCTGGTGCGACGTCGGGCCAAAGGTCTCTACGATCTTCTCGACCATGGCCAGGTCGAAAACCTGGTACCAGCCAAGATTGTCCTGTTTGCCGAATGGCACCGAGATGAAGCAATTGCCGCCGGGCTTGAGAATGCGCTTGAATTCCTTCACGGCCGGAACGAAGCCATTTTCATCGGATTCCGCATCTTCCGGATTACCGGTGTAGAGCATCGTGTTGTCCAAGCCGATGTGCTCGATCGTCGAAATGCTGGCAACCGTGTCGAATACATGATCGGAAAATATTGTATTTCTGAGATCGCCGAACACATACGAATAGCCGTCATGCCAATAGCAGCGCTTTTCCGGCGCCAGCGTCATGATCGTGAGGTCGGCGCCCCGCAGCGGAGGCCGCTGCAGGAGAAAGTCGTGATTGAAAGTCGAACCGGCATCGAGCATCTTGCCGACATGGGTCAGCCGCGAAAACAGCCAGGGATACTCCACCACCCTTTCGTCCATTGCGACGCCATAGGAAGGCGGCAGGTCTTTCCCGTCGCGAAGCAGGCCACTGTCGATTGCTGACATGATGATCCCGCGCTTCACCGTCTGGTAACCCGGACTGAAGGGCCGTGGCCGCATCTTGAAGACCGGCACAGCCGCCCCGTCGAGCAGCCATTTCACCCCTTGAACCAGATTGTCCGTACGCATCATCGACGCCCGATCACCCGCGCTACCTATTCGCCCCGTGAACGCTCTAGCACGGCTAAATCCGCGCGACGAGATCGGCAAAGTGCTTCCATTGAGAAGCCTTGCTGTAGGCCTGCGAGACCAGGTTCCTGCCCCGCCCGGCCATTTCGGCCGATTCCGGCCATTGTTGCAGGCAACTTGAAATGATTTCAGTGGCCTGCTCCGGCGAGTCGTAGGTTTCGATAGTCACGCCCGGCTGCATTCCGTCCGGATAGCCTCCAGCGTCGGACGCCAGCAACGCGCCGCACCCCATGGCCTCAAAGCAGCGCATGTTTCCCCGATCCGTGCCGGCCATGTCGATGGCGCCGTTGAGTACGATTTTTGAGGAACCGATGAGTTCGTAAAGCTCTCTCCCGAACACCGGGGGCTTGGCGATCCCTGCGATGGCATCGGGACGGCGGTGCTTTCGTAATGGCAGCCAGGCGCCGATCGCGCTTTCCGCGAGCAATGTCAGCCGCGAAGCGTCGAGGCAATACACAATACGGCGGCTACCGGCCAGGCTAGCCACCTGTTCGAGCACCTTCGCGCGCGCTGTATGGTGTCGCGAATAGCCGCCGACAAAAAGCACATCGATCGGCCGATCACCGTGACCATACTCGTCCATGACAGGGTCCAGCGCGGGAAAGAACAGTTCGGCACGACAGCCCATGCGCCGCCAGGATTCGAGGATTGACGGAAAGTTTCCGAGCACCGCGCCATAGGCGGTCAGGTCGGCATTTCCTGACGGCGCAGCGCGCCAGCAAAACGTCTTCCTCACGCAGCCGGGCAGTTTGCCGACGAACGCACTGGGATATCGCACGGGATCGAGGTTGTAGAAAATTTCCGTCCGGTGATGCTCGATCTGGGCGAGCAAGATGGCTTCAAGCGTCGGCTTGCCCGCAATCCCCTGCTCACGCGCCCAACGGCGCTGCAGGATTTCGTCGTCGCCATTGGTGAAGAACGCCTCGGGAACTCCATCAAGCACCGGCTTGAGAAAATGCAGCGCGCCGAAGCGGTCATCCAGGAAGATGCGACGCCGCGCTTCGAAGCTTGATGCTTTCGCCGCGAGCTGGTTCAGGCGAACGAGATAGGACGGGTAGATTCCGCTGTTTTGAAACAGGCGCATCGCTCACGCAAACCTTGCCAGCATCCATTTCATGTTGAGATACGGCCAGATCCGACCGACCGTCTCCCAGTCCCATTTCTTCGAGGAAGTCAGATGGCTGACCGTCCGGCGTAAGCTTTCTTCGTCAACCAGCTCGGCGAACGCCGGCACCTTTCGATCGAGCAGACCGGCAGTCCAGCCGGCAAGAGGCTCGTTCAGCCACTCTGGCATCGGCGAATTGAAACCGACCTTCCTGCGTCCCATGCGAATGGATTCCGGCATCAAATTGGCCATGGCCTGCCGCGCGATGACCTTGGAATATCCATTCGATGACTTGCTGCTTTCCGGCAGCGCCATCGTATAGGTCACCAGACGCCAGTCCATGAACGGCATCCGGACCTCGACGCCGTGAGCCATCGACAAGCGATCGAAGTTTCGCAGGATCGTCGGCAACACAGTGCCATGGAACATGCGATAGAGGCGCCGGTTCAACGCGCCCCATTCACGCGGCAACACGTCGTCGTCGCTGACCAGCGGCAGTGGAGGCGGAACATCGAGCAGACCACCGCGCAGAAAATAATGCCCCTGGCGCCTGATCATCAGCGCGCGAAGTAGATCGACGCCTCGCCTGGCCAGTGCCGAGTTCGAGCCAAGCGCGGCAGCCGCATTACGCAACCGGAACGCTCCCGATTGTCCCTCCTGGAGATAGGCCCCCATCAGTTCGTCCGCGCCGTGGCCATCCAGTGACACCGTCACGTTGTGCTGCCGGAGTTCTCGATAGATCAACCAGGCTGCGCTTGGAAGCCCGATATAGACGTCATCATTGTCATCGAGAATTCGATCGAGTTCCGTCAACGCATCGGCGCGGCCGATCTCGAGGAATGTCGGCGCAACATCCGCCCAGGCCGCGGCCTCCTCGGCCATCGGCCGCTCATCGTTGGAGGCACCGGGAAACGTCGCCACAAAGGCGTGGCGCCAGGAGCTGCTGTCCCGCGGACCCATGCCGGCCTTTTCGTGCGCCGCCATGGTGCAGATCACGGCCGACGAATCGAACCCGCCCGACAGACAGGTCCCGATCGGCACGTCGCTGCGCATCCGAAGCGCGACGGCATCTTGGAAAAGTTCTCGAAAACGCTCCACGCGTTCGGCCTCGGTGTCCGGGATCGCCGGCAGATGATCCACCGTCTTCCACCAGCGCCGGATTTCCACCCTTCCCCGACGCAACCACATGCAATGACCGCCCTGCAGGCGGCGCACCTCCCGGCAAAGGGTCCGCTCGCTTCCCTCGATCCCGAAGGCATCGAGCATGAGCCGTCGCGCCACATCGATATCCGGCGACACGTTGATCAGGCCGCTCCGGACCAATGCGCGCTGCTCGGATGCAAAGACAAAGCGCTCCGGTGTCAACGCATACAATAGCGGCTTGATGCCGAAGCGGTCACGCGCCAGAAACAACTCTTCGGTTTGCGTATCGAAGATCGCCAGCGCCCACATTCCATTGAAGCGCGTCAGCATGCCTTCTTGCCAGACTCGCCAGGCGGCCAAAATGACCTCCGTGTCGGACTGACTGCGAAAGATCGCGCCCTGCGCCTCGAGTTCGCGCCGCAGCTCGAGGAAGTTGTAGATTTCGCCGTTGTACACGATCACATGGCGGCCGTCGGCGGAAGCCATCGGCTGATAGCCGCCCTCCCCGGGATCGATAATCGCGAGCCTGCGGTGACCAAACGCCAGGTCCCGGTTTTCACTGAACCAGATTCCCTCGCCGAAGGGTCCGCGATGCGCGACCAGGTTCGTCAGCCGCGAGATTTCCGCCGGGTCGACCGCGTGCCCGCGGAGATTCATGATACCTGCTATTCCGCACATTTCTCAGATCGCCTTAAGCGGCAGGAAACGACCGGCGATGACGCGGAGATCACGCCAGCAGGCAGCCCCGTAGGGGCCGACCTGCGAAACCGCGACCGCGACGACGAAGACGATACCGGCCGCCAGCAAATAGACGCCCACCACGTACCACCAGCCAAGAGCCTGGTCGAGTTGCGCTACGCGGAAGCCATACCGCAACGCCAGCGCCGTCGCTATGCCGGCACCAAGCGGCATCAATACGAAGTGGACCAGACGCGACCACATGCCGGTGAGGCTGAAACCCCGCCGCAGCAGGATCATGGTGGTGACCATTTGGGCGATCATGCCGCAGCACGCGCTCCATCCCGCCGCCTGCCATCCGAAATACGGCAACGCGATCGCACTGGTCGCCAGCGTGAACACGCCCGTAAGCAGGGAGATCAAGGCATTCGAGTTCGAACGTCCCTGCGCCAGAAGATAGAATGCAAAGACGTTCGTACTCGATCCGAGTATGCCGGCGATCGACAGTATCACCAGCACATTCTGGGCTTCGGCCGCCACTTCGGCGCCGGTCCATAGATGAAGCAGCGGGCCGGCGACGGGGATCAAGCCGCCAAGCGCGCTTGCGGCGAGCACGTTGAGGATCCAGGAAGAGCGGAACAAAAGATCGGCCTTGCGATCGTCAGCCTCCTTTTGCAGGGTGCTGAAGAACGGGAACAGTATTTCGCCGACCTTTAGAACGCCGATATACATCGCCTCTTCCAGCCGCTGCGCGATCGTATAAAACCCGACGAACTGTGGCTGCAGCAAAGCTCCGAGCAAGTAGCGGTCCGCCTGTCCGGCGATAAGCGCGCCGCCCTGTGCGGCAAATTGCCAACCGCCGAGCTTGACCAGCTTACCGAGAGCCCCACGATGAATCGCCGGGCGTGCCAGCCAATCGCCGATGACGTGTCGAGACAAACCCAGAGCCAGAAGCAGGCTCGTTGCATATCCCAGCGCCTGACAGCCAAGAAACGTCGAGGCCTGGGGCCAGAGCGGAATGAACAACAGCATGGACGCCGTCGCGACCACGGTGCTGATGATGCTGATCGAGGCAACCCGCCGGTAATCCTGACGTGCTGTGAACAGGGCCAGGAACACGGCGGAAAGGCATTGGCACAGCCATCCGGCACTGGCCATCGCAAACGCTAATCCGAGATCATCGCCGGACGGCCCGCTCAAGTGGAATCCGAGGCGCGCCAGCGGCGCCCCGGCCAGAGCGAAAAAGATCACGATCAAGCCGCCCGCGCCAAGCGCCAGCATCAGTGCCGTGGCGAAGAAGCCCCGCGCATCGGCACGCTCCGACGGGCCCAATCGTTGGCCGAGTTCTCGCGTCGTCGACAATGCAAGCGCGTTGCTGAATGCCAGCGCAGGTGCAACACATGCCGTAACCAGACCTGCAACGCCGAACGCGGCCACGCCGAGGCGGAAGACCACGAACGGCAGGACAACGAGATTGAGCGCCACGGCCACCACAAAGGCGATCGCGTTCCAGGCAGAGTTACCAAGCAAATCGGTGGAAGGTCTTCTCAGCGCCATATCAGCTTCTGGCTACCACGAATTGCTTCGATTGCTCGTCAGTTGGACCGCCGGTACCCGCCTTACGAAGCAACCCGATCGGTACGATCAGAAGGCGATTTAGAGTCAGCGGGCTAGCAGTAACAGCAGCGGATGTCGATAGTCACCGGGAGCTCGGCGGGCATCGTCGGATACGTGATAGGCTTTTATTCCGCTCTTACGAGCGGCCGATCACCCGAGGCCTCGTGCGATTGTGTCACTGATCTCAACTGCACCCACTGGACCGAAAGGTGGCTCGGCAACCGCTTAGCGGCCTCGCTTGGGCAGTGATGCACGCCGTGGGTCTGGCGTGCAGTAGGCAGCGCGGACAAAGGTTCTCCAACAGGCGGATGGGCTTCGTCCGGCCGGGCGGGCCCGCAATTTCTCCCAACCCACGTCCGGGTGCCGATGGCCAAAGCTGGCGCGATGAACCGACCTTGGCGCAGTCCAATGATCGAGCGCTACCATTGGATAATCGAGTGGCCGAAAAGAAGGCCATTGAAATGGCGCTCCGCCAGTCTATGGGCTGGAAGCCCACGTCGCTCGATGCGTAGGCTCTTGCAGGACCGCGTTTCCGGTCCCACACCGGGCCCCACTCCGGACCCGGACGGGACTGACCGCCCGTCGGATGCCGAACAAGCAGTTGGAAATCGGCGCCGGATTTGTTTAAGTCCGACCGGGCTGCTTCTTCCCACCGCGAAAATCCAAAAAAGACAAGGTTTCTCAATGCCTTTCCCACGCGCTTCGCAAGCCCTGTCCCGTTTCACCGTGCTCGATCTGACCCGCGTTCGCTCCGGGCCCACCTGTGTGCGGCAACTGGCGGACTGGGGTGCCAACGTCATCAAGATCGACGCGCTGCTGGAGGACGGTGGCGGCGAGCAGCCGGGTGGCCCGCGCCAGGGCTCGGACTTCCAGAATTTGCACCGCAACAAGCGGGCCATGACGCTGAACCTGAAGGACCCCAAGGGCCTCGAAGTTTTCAAGCGGCTGGCGGAACAGGCCGACGTCGTGGTCGAAAATTTTCGCCCTGACGTGAAAGCAAAGCTCGGCATCGACTATGAGAGCCTGCGCAAGGTCAACCCGCGCATCGTCTATGGCAGCATCTCCGGCTTCGGCCAGGACGGCCCCTACCACAAGCGGCCGGGCTTCGATCAGATCGCGCAAGGCATGGGCGGGCTGATGTCGATCACCGGCGCGCCCGGCCAGGGCCCAATGCGAGTCGGCATCCCCGTCGCCGACCTCACCGCCGGGCTGTTCTGTGCGCTTGGCATTCTCACCGCGCTGCTTGAGCGCGACGTCTCCGGCGAGGGCCAATGGGTGCAGACCTCGCTGTTGCAGGCGCAGATCTTCATGCTGGATTTCCAGGCCTCGCGCTGGCTGATGGAAAAGGACGTCGCCAAGCAGGCGGGCAACAACCATCCGACCTCGATCCCGACCGGCGTCTTCAAGACCTCCGACGGCTATATCAACATCGCCACGACCGGCGGGCGGATCTGGGAACGCTGCGCGCAGGCGATCGGCGCGCCCGAGCTCGTCACCAATCCCGATTACGCGACCGCGCCTGCGCGCTCGAAGAACCGCGACGCACTGAACGCAGCGATCGGCAAGCTCACCGAGAAGAAATCGACGGAAACCTGGGTCAGGGAATTGAACGAGGCCGGCGTGCCCTGCGGCCCGATCTATTCGATCGACCAGATGTTCGACGACGCCCAGGTCAAGCACCTCGGCATCGCCCAGCACGTGCCGAACGACGAGAACCGCCACATCCAGCTCGTCGGCCAGCCGGTGTCGCTGTCGCGCACGCCAAGCAAGATGGCCGCGCGGCCGCCGGAATTCGGCGAGCAGACCGAAGAGGTGCTCGCGGAATTCGGCTTCGGCAAGGAAGAGATCGCCGAATTGCGCCAGCGCAAGGTGGTGTGAGCCCAGCCCTCCGTCATTGCCTGCGACAAACGCGGAGCGTTTGCGCTAGGGAGCGAAAGCGACGAAGCTAGCGCCGCAAGCGGACATATGGATTGCTTCGCTTCGCTCGCAATGACGATGTTGATCGCCTTACTTCAGCGCCGCCGTTGCAAGCGCGTGCTCGACGCAATTGCTCACATGGGCGCGCAGCGTTTCAGCCGCCGTCGCGGCGTCGCGCTTCAGCGCGGCCTCTAGCAGCGCCTCGTGCTGGGCGGCGGGCTCGCTGCCGCGGTAGCTGAACGCTATCATCTGGTAGCGGAAATATTTGTCGAACACCAAGGCATGCGTCACCATCAGCATGCGCGAACCGCAATTGGAGATCAGCGCCTGATGGAATTCGCCGTCATAGCGCTTCCACTGCTCGAGCTCGCCGAGGCCGGTCTCCATCAGCCGCTCGGTTGACGCCAGCTTGTGATGGGCGGAGACCACGCGCCCTTCCCACTCGACATCGGCATTGGCGAACGATACGCCCATTGCATGCTGCTCCAGCAGCAGCCGAAGCTCCGCAAGCTCCCGCAAGTTCTCGGCCGAGATCGGCGCTACCTCAAAACCCCGCCTGCCCTCGGCCAGCACAAAACCCTCCGCTGCCAGCCGGTTGAGGATTTCGCGCAGCGTAGAGACGCTGACGCCATAGTCCTCTTTGAGACCTTCCAGCCTGAGCTTCTGCCCCGGGCGCAGCCGGCCGAACACAATGTCGGTGCGGATGCGGCGATAGCCGTCATCGCCGACTGCTTCCTGCTCTTCCGTTCGCTCGACCAGTGTCATTGCTAATCCATGCGTCAGGCAGCCAACCGGCAAGTGCCATGTTAGCCGATTCCGCTCAAGCGCCACCATTCGTCCTGTATAGTCTATTTCATATGATGATTCTAAAATTATATTTTGACTTTGGTTTTATCATATGAATACTCCCTTCACCGCGACATCCAGAAGATCGCGAACCAACGGGGAGAAACCGCCATGCGGATCGGATTGCTGTGCGCTGCTGTCAGCGTTTGCGCGCTTTTGGGGACACCGGCTGCCGCCCAGGTGCAGGAACGCACCATCCGCTGGGGCCATCTCAACAACGCCGACCACCCGATCAGCTTTGGCGTGAAGAAGCTCGCCGAGGTGCTGGCGGCCAAGAGCGGCGGCAAGCTGAAGATCCGCGAATTTCCGGCTTCGCAACTCGGCAACGAGATGCAGCAGCAGTCGGCGGTGCGCGGTGGCACGCAGGAAATCCTCTCGGCGTCGACGACATCGCTCGCCGGCGTCGTCAAGGATCTCGGCCTGTTCGACTTCCCCTTCACCGTCAGCACGTTCGAGCAGGCGGAGGCGCTGGCGCAGGGTGCGTTCGGAAAGGCCATGCTGGATTTGCTCCCCGAGAAGGAGCTGATCGGTCTCGGCTACTGGGGGCTAGGCTTTCGCAACGCCACCAACAGCAGCCGCCCGATTGCGAAGGTGGAAGATTTTTCCGGCCTCAAGCTGCGCGTGATCCCGAACCCGGTCTATCTCGAGACCTTCAAGGTGCTGAAGGCGAACCCGGTGCCGATGGCGTTCGGCGAATTGTACACCGCGCTGGAAAACAAGACCGTCGACGGCCAGGAAAATCCCTACAGCGTCATCCTGTCCAACAAGTTCTACGAGGTGCAGAAATACGTCTCGGCCACCAACCACACCTTCACCCAGAACGTCATCATCGTCAGCAAGAAGTTCTGGGACGGCCTGTCGGCGGAGGAACAGAAAATGCTGCGCGACAGCTTTGCCGAGACACGCGAGTACCAGCGCGACCAGACCAAGCTCGCCGCGGACAAGGCGCTGGACGAACTGAAGGCCAAGGGCATGAAGTTCAACGAGATCGCGCCGGCCGACTACGCCCGCATGCAAGACGCGACCAAACCTGTCGTCGAAAAATTCTCGGCCGAATATGACCCGGCGCGCGTAAAGCTCTTTACGAGTGAGCTGGCGCGCATCCGCAGCGCCAAGTAAGCCACCATGGGCGCGATCGAGCGGCTGATCGACCTCTACTGCCGGCTGCTCAGGGGCGCGATCGCGATCTGCCTTGCGGCGATGGTCGTGCTGGTCTTCACCAACGTCGTGCTGCGCTATCTCTTCAATTCAGGGATCGCGACCTCTGAAGAACTGTCGCGCTGGCTATTGGTCTGGCTGACCTTCCTCGGCGCCATCGTGGCGCTGCGCCAGCATGCCCATCTCGGCGTCGACGCGCTCGTTCGCGCGCTGCCGCCGCGCGGCAAGCTCGCCTGCTTCGTGCTGAGCTATCTCCTGATGCTCTATGTGGACGCACTGCTGACGCTCGGAAGCTGGAAGCAGGCGGTACTGACCCTCGGCGACAGCGCGCCCGCCTCAGGCATTTCGGTCGGGCTGTTCTTCTATTCCTCCGGGCTCGTGTTCGGCGTTTCGGCGGCAGTGATCCTGATCGTCGATCTGGTGCGGGTGTTGAGCGGATCGGCGTCCGAGGAGGACCTGATCCTGGTGAAGGAAAGCGATGAGCATACCTGATCATCCGTTGACGGCGCGGGGCCGGGCGTGACACTCGCGGTCTTCACCTTTTCCTTGCTCGGCGCGATCGCGCTGGGCATGCCGATTGCTTTTGCGCTGATCGTCTGTGGCGTCGCGCTGATGCATTCGCTCGACATTTTCGACTCGCAGATCGTCGCCCAGAACATCATCAACGGTGCCGACAGTTTTCCCCTGATGGCCGTGCCGTTCTTCATGCTGGCCGGCGAAGTCATGAACCGCGGCGGCCTCGCCAAGCGGATCGTCAACATCGCACTCGCTCTCGTCGGCCACGTCAGGGGCGGCCTCGGCTACGTCACCATCCTCGCCTCCTGTGTGCTGGCTTCGCTATCGGGCTCCGCGGCGGCGGACGCTGCGGCGCTGGCGGCGCTGCTCGTCCCCATGATGGTCGCAGCCGGGCACCGCAAAATGTATGCGGCGGGCCTCGTCGCCGCCGGCGGCATCATCGCGCCCGTCATCCCGCCGAGCATCGGCTTCGTGCTGTTCGGCGTGGCCGGCGGCGTATCGATCTCAAAACTGTTCCTCGCCGGCATCTTCCCCGGCCTGATGCTCGGCGCAGGACTCAGCTTCGCCTGGTGGTGGGTCGCGCGCCGGGAGAATGTCGAAAGCCCGCCGCGCCAGTCGCTTCGCGAGATCGTGTGGGCGTTTGTCGACGGCTTCTGGGCCCTGATGCTGCCGGCGATCATCATTGTGGGCCTGCGTTTCGGCGTATTCACGCCGACCGAAGCCGCCGTCGTCGTCGCCGTTTACGCGCTGTTTGTCGCGACCTGCATCTACCGCGAGCTCAAGTTCGGCGAACTCTACGAAGTGTTCGTCTCGGCCGCGCTCAGCACCAGCGTCGTCATGTTCCTGGTGGCGGCGGCGCTGGTGTCATCCTGGCTCATAACCGTTTCGGAGATCGCAACCCAGATCGTCGACCTCGTCCGTCCCTTCATGGGCAACCAGACGCTGCTGATGCTGGCGATCATGCTGCTGGTCGTCATCGTCGGCACGGCGCTGGACATGGCGCCGACCATTCTGATCCTCACCCCGATCCTGATGCCGATCGTCAAGCAGGCCGGCATCGACCCGGTCTATTTCGGCGTTCTCTTCATCATCAACAACGCGATCGGTCTGATAACGCCGCCCGTCGGGGTCGTCCTCAATGTCGTCTGCGGCGTGTCGCGCATCAGCATGGAGGAGATCATCAAGGGCGTCTGGCCCTTCATGATCGCTCAACTGGTCGTGCTGTTCCTGATGGTGCTGTTTCCGTCTGTTGTCACCGTGCCGGCGAAATGGTTCGGCGGCTGACATGCGGCCGCAATCGGCTACACTGCCCCGTCATTACCCCGCGAAAGGCATTCCATGCGCATCATGATCCTCAATGGTCCGAACCTGAACATGCTCGGCATCCGCGAGCCGCACATTTACGGCTCGACCACGCTCGACGCCATCAAGGCCTCCTGCGAGGAGTTCGCCGCCTTCACCGGCACGCAACTGGCGTTTCACCAGTCGAACCATGAGGGCGAGCTGGTCGACTTGATCCAGTCCGCCCGCAATTCGGCCGACACGCTCATCATCAATCCGGCCGCCTACTCCTTCACCTCGATTGCGATGTTCGACGCCATGAAGATTTTTGACGGCCCGATCTACGAAGTGCACATCTCCAACATCCACGCCCGCGACGAGTTGCATCGGCATTCGAAGCTATCGGCTGCCGTGAAAGGCGTGATCGCGGGGCTCGGCCCCTATGGGTACATCGTTGCCATGCAGGCCGCGCTGCAGGGCGCCGGCCAATTGCCGGCGTCGCTCCCCGCAGCCGTGCGCGTCGGCCCGAAATGACGGATGGAGCCTGACATGCAGGGAGCCGGCTATCTCGCGATCTGGAGCGACCTCGCGCCGCAGGACGAAACCGATTGGGCGCACTGGATCACGCGCGAACATGCCGCTGAGCGCGTCGGCATCAACGGTTTCCTGGCGTGCCGCATCTTCCGTGCGCTGAGCGTCTCGGTGAACCGCTACTTCATCCTATACGAGCTCGAGGACGAGCGCGTCGTAGGCGGTGCGGACTATCTGGCGCGGCTGAACGCGCCGACGCCGTGGTCGCAGCGCATCATGCCCCGGCTCGGCAATTTCGCGCGGGGCGGCGGCCGCATCGCAGCCTCATCCGGGACCGGCCAGGGCGGCATCGTCGCTCCCCTGCGCCTCGACGCCGCGCCGTCCTGGGACGCAGCTAACCTTGTCGCCGAGTTCGCCCGCCTCGACCGCATCATCGCAGCGCGGGTCCTGCTCACCGACGTGGCACACACCTCGATCAGGACGCGCGAGAAGGGCATGCGAAGCAACGACGGCTCCTTCGCCGCTTTGCTGCTGATCGAGGGACTGGACGAAGCCGCGGTCCGCGACGCCCTCCATCATGCGCGCAAGACGTTGCCCGCCGAGGATCACGGCGCTATCGACAACCTGCCGCTCTACCGGCTCGCCTTCAGCCTGCCGAAGCGGCTGCTGCCGCGCTAGGAGAGTCGACGGTCAGCAAAATTGCGAAAACAACCCCATGCAAAGTAGCAATGGGGCCCGCTCCATCCGAAAAACACCAGGACCGTAGGATGGGTAGAGCGAAGCGAAACCCATCATGACAAGCGTTCATGCCGCGATGGGTTTCGCTTCGCTCTACCCATCCTACATTTCTGACGAACGTCGAATGCTCCGGATCGGGTCAAGAACACACAGCCCCGGATATCGCTTCGCTCATCCGGGGTACAGGCTGTTTGAAAATTGAATCTTGCGAGCCTAGGTCGCTACGCCTTCGCCGGCCGCAGCATGCGCGTAACGCTGCTGAACGCCTTGTCGATGACAGGCCAGAACAGGAGCACGATCGCAAGTGTCGTGATCGAACCGACCAAGCCGTTCGACCAGAACACTTTCATGTCGCCGCCGGAGCCGATCATCGACAGGCGGAAGGCGTCCTCGGCGCGGTTGCCGAGCACCAGCGCCAGCGTGAACGGCGCGAGCGGAATTCCGATCTTCTTAAATGCGTAGCCGACAACGCCAAACCCCAGCATCAGCCAGATATCGAACATCGCGTTCTGGATCGCGTAGGCGCCGATCGCGCAGGACACCACGATCATCGGCGCGACGGCCGCGAACGGCACACGCAGGATGGAGGCAAAGATCGGCACCGTCGTCAGCACCAGCACGAGGCCGACGACATTGCCCAGATACATCGACGCGATCAGGCCCCAGACAAAGTCCTTGTGCTCGACGAACAAAAGCGGCCCGGGATTGAGGCCCCACACCATCAATCCGCCGAGCAGGATCGCCGCGGTGCCGGAGCCGGGAATGCCGAGCGCAAGCATCGGCAGCAGCGCCGCGGTGCCGGAAGCGTGTGCCGCAGTCTCCGGCGCGAACACGCCCTCGATGCGGCCCTTGCCAAAGCTGTCCTGATCCTTCGAGAAGCGCTTGGCGAGGTTGTAGCCCATGAAGGAAGCAGCGATCGCGCCGCCCGGCGTGATGCCGAGCCAGCAGCCGATGAAGGACGAGCGGAACAGCGTCACCCAGTATTTCGGCAGATCCTTCCAGACCGACAGCACCACGCGCAAGGAGATGCCGGCGGCATGGCCGCGCAGCGCGAGACGCTCCTCCATCGTCAGCAGGATCTCGCTGATGCCGAACAGGCCGATAACCGCGACCAGGAAGTTGACGCCGCGCAACAGTTCCGCCGAACCGAAGGTCATGCGCAACTGGCCAGATACGGTGTCCATGCCGATGCCGGCGAGCAAGAGGCCGAGCGACATCGAAATGACCGTTTTGTGCTTGGCTTCGCGGCCGAGGCCGACAAACGAGCAGAAGGTCAAGAGATACACGGCAAAGAATTCCGGCGGTCCGAATTTCAGCGCGAACGACGAGATCATCGGCGCCAGGAAGGTGATCAGCATCACCGCGACCAGCGAGCCGATGAACGACGAGGTGAAGGCTGCGGTCAGCGCTTCCGCCGCCCTGCCCTGCTGCGCCATCGGATATCCGTCGAAGGTGGTCGCGACCGACCAGGCTTCGCCCGGAATGTTGAACAGGATCGAGGTGATGGCGCCGCCGAACAGCGCGCCCCAATAGATGCACGACAGCATCACGATGGCCGAGGTCGGATCCATCGTAAACGTTAGCGGCAGCAGGATCGCGACGCCATTCGGACCGCCGAGGCCGGGCAGCACGCCGACGAAAATGCCGAGTACCAGCCCGAGCATCATCAGCAGCAGCGTCTTCCAGGTCAGCAGCACAGCAAAACCGTGCATCAAGAGGCCGAGCGCTTCCATGGCTACGTCCCACCGACCCTACTAGCGGCCGAGCGCCGCTTCGAGCGGGCCCTTTGGCATGATGACGTCGAAGGCGATGTCGAAGGTCACGAACATCACGGCGGTGAACACGAGGGCGGTGAGCAACGACTTCCACAGCGCGATCTTGCCGACCATGCGCATAAAACCGGCGATCAGGAGGAAGCTCGCGACATAGAGCCCGAGGAACTGCATGGCGAGACAGAACAGCAGCGTCGGCACCAATACCGCCATCACGCGGCGAAGTTGCGCCCGCGTCACGAAGACCTCGGAAGCCTCCTTGCGCGAGAGGAACGCGGCGACCAGTCCATAAAGGCTGGCACCACCGAGGATGATCGAAAGATAGAACGGAAAATAGCCGGACTGCGGGCCGGTCGATTCCCAGCCGGCTCCCGTGCGCCAATTGTCGTACCCGAGCGTCAGCGCGAGCGCGAGCAGCAGGAGGCAGACGACGACGTCGACCGCGCGAACACTCGCTACCTGAGGCGAGTCCGCCTCGGGTGCGGTCGGATCCTCGACGACGATTTCGATGTCGGTGTTGGACATGGAGACGGTGACCCCCGATACGGTATCGAACGGGGATACGTGCCGATGTCGCTGGCGTCAATGTCCCGCGCTGCGCTCCGGGAATGCGCTCGCAAGTGCAGCACGCTCGGGACGCAGCAGGCCGCGTTCGGTGATCAGCCCCGTCACCAGCCGCGCCGGCGTGACATCGAAGGCGTAATTGGCCACAGGCGAGCCATCGGGAACCACGCGCACGGTCTCGACGCGTCCGTCGGCGGTGCGGCCGGTCATAGTCGCCACCTCCTCCGTGCTGCGCTGTTCGATCGGAATCTGCCTGATGCCGTCATCGATACTAAAGTCGATGGTCGGCGACGGCAGTGCAACATAGAACGGCACGCCGTTGTCGTGCGCGGCGAGTGCCTTCAGATAGGTGCCGATCTTGTTGCAGACGTCGCCGCCGGCGGTCACCCGGTCGGTGCCGACGATCGCGAGATCCACCATCCGGTGCTGCATCAGGTGGCCGCCCGTGTTGTCGGCGATGACCGTATGCGGCACGCCGTGATGGCCGAGTTCCCAGGCGGTCAGCGAGGCGCCCTGATTGCGCGGCCGGGTCTCGTCGACCCAGACATGGACCTTCAGGCCGCTATCATGCGCGAGGTAGATCGGGGCGGTCGCCGTGCCCCAGTCCACCGTGGCGAGCCAGCCGGCGTTGCAATGGGTCAGGATGTTGACGGGCTCGCCCGGCCGCTTCCCTGCCGCGATCTGTTCGATCAGCGCCAGCCCGTGCCGGCCGATCCCCTGGTTGATCGCGACGTCCTCCTCGGCGATTTCGCCGGCGCGCTTATAGGCCGCCGCAGCGCGCCCGGACGCCGGCAGCGGCTGAAGCAATCGTTGCATCTCGTCGAGCGCCCATTTCAGGTTGACCGCCGTGGGCCGCGCCGCCAGCAACATGGCATAGGCGCGGTCGAGCGCCGGATCGGAAGCATCCGTCTGCATGGCGAGTGCCATGCCGTAAGCCGCAGTGGCGCCAATCAGCGGCGCACCGCGCACCAGCATGGAACGGATAGCCTCGGTCGCGTCCTCAGCGCTCGCGATATGCGCCACCACGAATTCATGCGGCAACCGCCGCTGGTCGATCGCGCCGACCGTCCAGCCGTCGTCCTCGAGCCAGATGCTGCGAAAATGCCGGCCGTCCACCTTCATGAGTTCAGCACCCTTCCAGCCACCGCATCGAGCTTGGCGAGCAACCTGGCATCGCGCGCTTCCGGCGCCGTGATCAGTGCAGTGTCGAGCGCCTTGTCCGATCCAACAGGACAAGGCTCATGCTCGCGCGGGAAATCCCTGGCGAGACGCGCAACGAGCGCCTTGGCCTTCCCGGCATTCGAGTTCAGCACGCGAATGATGTCCTGCACAGTGACGGCGTCGTGATCGGGATGCCAGCAATCGAAATCGGTGACCATCGCCACGCTGGCGTAGCAGATCTCGGCCTCACGGGCGAGTTTTGCCTCGGGCATGTTTGTCATGCCGATCACCGAATGGCCCTGCGCCTTGTACGTCAAGCTCTCGGCGAGGCTGGAGAATTGCGGGCCTTCCATGCACACATACGTGCCGCCCTGTACCGCTTCGATGCCTTCAGCCTTGGCGGCCGCCACGAGGTGCACATGCAGCCGCGGCGACACCGGATGGGCCATCGAGACGTGAGCGACGCAGCCCTTGCCGAAAAAGGAACTCTCGCGCTTGTAGGTTCGGTCGACGAACTGATCGACCAGTACGAAGATGCCCGGCGGCAGTTCCTCCCTGAACGAACCGCAGGCCGAGAGCGAAACCAGGTCGGTGACCCCTGCCCGCTTCAGCACGTCGATATTGGCGCGGTAGTTGATGTCGGAGGGCGAAAGCACATGCCCCTTGCCGTGCCGCGGCAGGAACACAATCGGCAGCCCGGCGATAACGCCGCGCGTCAGGGCTGCCGACGGCTCGCCCCAGGGGCTCTCGATGGTCTCCTCGCGGACGTCCTCCAGCCCCGGCAGGTCGTAGATGCCGGATCCGCCGATGATGCCAAGCACGGCACGCGTCATGACTTCTCCCAGTCAGGATTTCACGCAAGATGTTCGACTATACTGCGACGCAATAATCAAGCATTGTCGCGCGGTTGCAAGGGGTCTCAAAATGCCGGCCAGGAACGACAGGGAAAAACGTCAATCCATCATCGATGCCTGCCGCAGCATGAATGCGCTCGGCATCAATCAGGGAACGTCAGGAAATATCAGCCTGCGCCACGGCGAGGGCCTGCTGATCACGCCGACCAGCACGCCCTACGAGGCAATGCAACCCGAGCAGATCGTGTTCATGGGCCTGGACGGCTCGCACGATCCCGCCCGACGGCCGTCAAGCGAGTGGCGATTTCACCTCGACATCCTCAGAGCCCGGCCCGAAATCAATGCGGTGGTCCATGCCCACCCGCCCTATTCGACGATCCTCGCCATCATGGGCCTGGAAATTCCACCGATACACTACATGATCGCGTGCGCCGGCGGCGACACCATCCGCCTCGCGCCCTACGCGACCTTCGGCACGCAGGAGCTTTCAGAGCACGCCGTGCGCGCTCTGGAAGGCAGGCAAGCCTGCCTGCTGGAACACCATGGCATGATCGCAGTCGGCGCATCGCTTTCGAAAGCGATGTGGCTTGCCGTCGAAGTCGAAACGCTGGCGCGGCAATATCACGGCTGCCTGCAGATCGGGACACCGCGGCTGCTCTCGAAGGCAGAGATCGAAAACGTTCTCGGCAGGATCGCAGGGTACGGTCCTGCCGACAAATAACGATCGGCCTACTTCGCGACGAAGCCCGCTTCGTTCATCAGCGAGTTGTTGAGCTTGTCGTCCTCCTCGAGGAACTTCAGCATGTCCTTGCCGGTCAGGAAGATCGGCTTGAGCGCCTGCTTCTCCATATAGTCCTTGTACTCTGCTGTCTGCGTCACCTTCTGGAACAGGTCGACATAGAATGCCTGCTGTTCAGGCGTGACCTTGCCCGGCAGGAACATCGCGCGCAGCATCAGGTACTGCACGTCGAGCCCCTCCTCCTTGCAGGTCGGGATGTCGTTCCACGATTGGGTTTCGGTGACTTTGGTCTTGTAGGAGATGCGCTCCTTGTCGAACACGCACAGCGCACGGACCTGGCCGGCACGCCAGACTTCCAGATTCTCGGAAGGATTGTTGACGTTGGCTTCGGTGTGCTTGCCGACCAGTTGCGTCGCCGCCTCGCCGCCGGACTTGTACGGCAGATAGGAGAATTTCGCGCCGGTCTTCTGCTCCATGAACACGGTCAACACGTGATCCTCGCGCTTGGAGCCGGTACCGCCCATTTTGAACGGCGAGCTTGCCGCCTTGGCGGCCGCGATG
Organism: Bradyrhizobium sp. CSA112; assembly: GCF_029051645.1. Lineage (GTDB taxonomy): Bacteria > Pseudomonadota > Alphaproteobacteria > Rhizobiales > Xanthobacteraceae > Bradyrhizobium. Next base: position 312,399 of record NZ_JAACFS010000003.1, on the reverse strand, counting down.
AAGTCCTTCACCGTCTTCGGTCCGTCGGCATTGTCCCACAGCACGAATTGATCCATCGCGACGACCGACACCGGCGTCAGATCGCGCCAGTTGAAGGGAATCTTGGCCGACAGCGGCAGCATGTAGATCAGGGAATAGGCGATCAGCACCTTGTTGGCGTCGCCGTCGCTGGACTTCATGTACATCAGCGCCTCGGCGCCGGACGCCCCGCCCTTGAGCGACACCACCATCGGCTGCTTCATCAGATTGTTCTTCTGAATCGCCGCTTGCATCATCCGCGCCATCTGGTCGGAGGCGCCGCCGGCGCCGGCTGCGACCACGATTTCGACCGGCTTGGTCGGCTCCCAGGCGGCAAGCGCCGGGGTGCTTGCGATCATGGCCGTCAAGGCGGCCGCGGCTTTCAGCATCTGTCCCACGAGTTTCTCCCATATGTCATTGTTGTATTTAGAAAAATTATCATTGCCCGCCACGCCATTGTGCGAGCGAACCGGCGAGAGTTCAAGCTGCACCGCAAATGCGCCGCCTATGACTTTCGCATGAGGCGCAGGCCCTTGCAGCAGCAGGCTCGTAGCTGGAAGCAGCCGCTTCAAGCCGCGGCTTTTCCGTTGCACGGCTGCGTGTGGGCCCATCTAATGCACGTTGCAAGGACAATCAGGTGGAGCAACCGAATGAGAAGGATTTTGATAGCCGTCGTCATGGGCGCGACGGTGACCCTCGCCGGGTGTGGACGGGATCCAGGACCGAAAGGGGATCCTGGCCCCCAAGGACCCGCCGGGCCGCAGGGCGCGCAGGGCTTGCAAGGCGTGCCCGGCCCTCAAGGACAACAAGGTCCGCAAGGGCAACAGGGTCCTCAAGGACCACAGGGACCGCAAGGTGCGCCCGGAGCAAAGGGCGATCCCGGACCGGCTGCTACTTCCATCAGATCGGTCCAGGCCGACCGCGAGGTCAGTTGCGATGCAAGTGAAAATCTGGTGTCGGTGTTTTGCCCGTCTGGCGGCGCACCCGATGGCGCCAAGTGCGCCACCGCTCCTGCCATTGGTCTTTGCCTCAAAAAGCCATAGCCATCCTATTGTGCTGCGGTCCGACAAGTGACTCGCTAACGAGGAAGCATGAAGGCGCTCGCGATTGGTTTGGTCCTGGCTTTTCTTTCCACTGTCGCGGACGCCGGCTCGTCAATAATTGGCGCAGGCTCTCATTCCTGTACGGCGTGGACTAATCGCAAAAAGAATGCGGTCGTCAAAGGAAGCTTTGAATCCTGGCTGGTTGGATTCATCAGTGGCCTGAACATCAGCGGCGAACGGGACATGGTTGGTGGCGGCGACTTCGACGCGATCATCGCGTGGATGGATCAACGTTGCCTCACAACCCCTTCAGACAGAATAGGTATCGCGGCGCTCGACTTGGGTATGGAACTGGCAAGAAAGGCTGCCAAACCATAGCGGGCGGTTCTGACCGCTTGTGCCCTACTTGCCTTTCCAGTTCGGCGAGCGCTTGTTGAGGAACGCGTCCATGCCCTCGCGGAAATCCTCGCTCATATAGGCGCGCAGGATCAGGTCTTCGCCCTCGTCGCGGGTCAACGTCCGCCGGATGCGGCGCACCGCTTCCTTGGTGACCTCGAGCGTGATCGGCGCATGACCGGCAACGAGCTTCGCGGTCTCATCGGCGCGGCGCTGCAGCGTTGCTACATCAGGCACCACCTCGTTGAGCAGCCCGAGCGCCAGCGCTTCCGGCGCCTCGACCAGCCGCGCCTTGAAGATCAGGTCCTTGGTCCGCGCCGGGCCGACCAGCGAAACGAGCCTGGAAATATTGGACATCGACAGGCAATTGCCGAGCGTGCGCGCGATCGGAAAGCCCATCCGTGTCGTCTCAGTGCCGATGCGGATGTCGCAGCATGCCGCGATACCGGCGCCGCCGCCGGTGCAGGCGCCTGCGATGGCTGCAATCGTCGGCACCCGACACGCCTCCAGCGCGCCGAGCACGCGGTCAATCCGCGCCTCATAGTCGAGCGCGTCCTGTGCGGTCTTGAAGGCACGGAATTGCGAAATGTCAGTGCCCGACGCGAATGCCTTGTCGCCCGCGCCAGTCAGGATCATCGCCTTGATCGAGCGATCATTGTTGATGGCCTCGCAGATCGCCGCCATTTGCTCGTACATGGCAAAGGTCAGCGCGTTGCGCGCCTGCGGACGATTGAACGTCAGCCGGGCGATGCCGTCCTCGACGGAATAGATCAGGTCTTCGGTCGCAGCTACCGGAGCGTTCATCGCAGCTCTCTCTATTTTTGTTTCGGTCAAATGATCTCAGGCAACGGCAGCCTTCGGCATCGCGACGACGTCGCGCCCCTTGAGCACTTCCATCGCCGCCAGCACGCCGCCGCCGCGATGGGGCACCTTGGCGAGATCGAGACCCATCTCGACGCCCGACAGCGTGCCCATCATCATCAGGTCATTGAAGTGCCCGATATGGCCGATCCGGAACACCTTGCCCTTGATCTTGTTCAGGCCGGTGCCGAGCGACATGTCGAAATTTTCCAGCACGACCTTGCGGAAATTGTCGGCGTCATGGCCTTCCGGCACGACGACGCCGGTCAGCGCGGGCGAGTGCGCGCCCTGCTCCTGACATTGCGTTTCCAGGCCCCACACCTTGATCGCCGCACGCGTGGCGGCGCTGTGGCGCTTGTGCCGGGCGAAGACGTTCTCCAGCCCCTCCTCCTCGAGCATCTTGATCGCCTCGCGCAGCCCGAACAGCAGGTTCGTTGCCGGCGTGTACGGCCAGGTGCCCGCCTTGTTGATCGCGATGACCTCCTGCCAGTCCCAGTAGGAGCGCATGGCAGGATTGGCTTTCGCCACCGCAAGCGCCTTTTCCGAGATGGCGTTGAAGCCGAGACCCGGCGGCAGCATCAGGCCCTTCTGCGAGCCGGCCACCGACACGTCGATGCCCCAGGCATCGTGCTCATATTCCAGCGATCCGAGACCCGAGATGGTATCGACCATCAGCAACGCGGGATGGTTGACGCGGTCGAGAATTTTGCGGACGTCCTGCGGATGGGTGACGCAGCCGGTCGAGGTCTCGTTGTGAACCACGCAAACGGCCTTGATCTTGTGCGCCTTGTCGGCCGAAAGCCGCGCCTCGATCTGCTCGAGGTCGGCGCCGTGACGCCAGTCGCCGGGAATGAAATCCACTTCGAGCTTGAACTTGTCAGCGATGCCGTGCCACAGCACGGCGAACTGCCCGGTTTCGGCCATCAGAACCTTGTCGCCGGGCTGCAGCGTGTTGACGAGAGCCGCCTCCCAGGCGCCGGTGCCGGACGACGGGTAGATGACCACCGGCTGCTTGGTGCGAAACACCCGCTGCATCGCCGCCAGAACGGCGTGCCCGACCTCCGCAAACTCGGGACCCCGGTGGTCCATGGTCGGCATGTCCATAGCGCGCAGCACCCGGTCCGGCACGTTGGTCGGTCCCGGAATCTGCAGAAAATGCCTTCCAGTATGCACGGTCATGGGCGTCCTTCCCGGTATTGCCTTGGCGTTTCGAGCCGCTCGAATATCACCATTTGGCGGGCTTGTCGCCCGCCGGACGCAGCACGTCAATGCATAAGGAGCAGGGCTGGAGCGGCGCCTCCAGGCAGGCGCAAGCTGCCTGCTAGCGGCCCACGACCTTGAGATGCGCCGGGGAATTGCCTTGCGGGCGCTGCTCCAGATACTTCATCGCGGCATCGACGCCTCCGGAACGATGCGGAACGCCGGCGACCGACAGCCCCATCTCCACGCCGGTCAACGCACCGAGCAGCGTGAGTTCATTGCATTCGCCGAGATGGCCGATGCGGAACACCTTGCCCGCGACTTTCGACAGGCCTGCGCCGAGCGACATGTTGTAGTTGTCGAGCACGACCTGACGAAACTGATCGGCGTCGTGCCCCGGCGGCATCAGCACGGCGGTCAGCACGGGCGAATACTCCTGGGGCTCCTGGCACAGCACCTCCAGCCCCCAATGATTGACCGCTGCTCGAGTCGCAGCGGCGAGCCTCTGGTGACGCGCGAACACATTGTCGAGCCCCTCCTCGAGCAACATCGCGATCGCCTCGCGCAGCCCATAGAGCAGGTTTGTCGCCGGCGTATATGGGAAGAAGCCCTTTGCGTTCGGCTTCAGCATCTCGTCCCAATCAAAATAGGAGCGCGGCATCCGGTTTGTCTTGGCAGCGGCGCGGGCCTTCTCCGAGATCGCGTTGAAGCCGAGGCCGGGCGGCAGCATGAAGCCCTTTTGCGAGCAACTGACGCTGACATCGACCTTCCACTCGTCATGTCGGTAGTCGACCGACCCGAGCGAGGAGATGGTGTCGACCATCAGCAAGGCCGGATGACCGACCCGGTCCATCGCCGTGCGGATTTCGCCGATCCGGCTGGTGGCACCGGTCGAGGTTTCGTTGTGAACGACCATCACCGCCTTGAGCGCATGCGATGTGTCACGCGCCAGCCTTTCTTCGATGACCGTCGGGTCTGCGCCGCGGCGCCAGTCGCCGGGCAAGAAGTCGACGTCAATTCCCCAGCGCGCGGCCATCTGGCGCCACAGAGTCGCAAAGTGGCCGGTCTCCGCCATCAGGACCTTGTCGCCGGGCGACAGGGTGTTGACGATCGCGGCCTCCCAGGCGCCTGTCCCTGACGACGGGAAGATCACCACCGGTCCAGAGGTCTGGAAAATCCTCTGGCTGCCCTCAAGCACCGCCCGCCCGAGTTCGGCGAACTGGGTGCTCCGGTGATCAATCACGGGCATGTCCATCGCGCGAAGAACCCGGTCCGGGACCGGGCTGGGCCCTGGAATCTGCAGAAAATGCCGTCCTTGCCGCATGATAACCTCCTAAAAGCCCTGAAGCCATTCTGCATTCATTTTTTGTCTTTTCAACTTAATTTTGGTATTCAATCTAGATCATCGACGCTACAGATTTCGCAAACTATTGCTATGCAAATGAAATCCACGATTCCCGAAGCCGGGGTGCCGATCACCCAGCCCGACCGCCAGGAGGCTTCGCTTCACGGCGAAATCCTGCTGCGACTTCGCGATTACGTGGTCGAAGGCAACATTCCAGAAGGTGCACGCGTTCCCGAGCGGCAACTCTGCGAGATGCTTGGAATCTCCAGGACGCCGCTGCGCGAGGCGCTCAAGGTGCTCGCTGCGGAGGGCTTAATCGAGCTCCTGCCCAACCGCGGCGCGCGGGTACGCCAACTCGGCAAGCGGGATCTGGAGGAGCTGTTCGATATAATGGCGGGCCTGGAAAGCCTCGCCGGACGCCTTGCCTGCGAGGCCATCACGGACGAGGAAATCGCCACGATCGAGCGGCTGCACTACGAGATGTACGGCCACTATCTCAATAGCGATATGCACGGCTATTTTCAGGTCAACCAGCGCATCCACGAGAGCATCGTCGCTGCCGCGCGCAACGAGACCCTGCGCGCGGCCTACGCCAGTTTTGCCGGCCGGATCCGCCGCGTCCGCTATTCCGCCAATTTCGCGCGCAAGCGGCAGCGCTGGGGCGAAGCCATGCGCGAGCACGAAGCGATCCTGGATGCGCTGCGCCGCCGCGCCGGAAGCGAGCTAAGCGATGTCCTGTTCCAGCATTTACGCAACAAGCGAACCGCCGCCATCGAGCATCTGGCTGCGGTTGGGGATGCCATTGCAGCGGCGCCCACGGTTAGCTAGCTTGCCGATTATGAATTCATAATGTAGTTCATCCGACGAAAAAGTGCATAATCCCGTTGAGGGGTTGCACTAACCCTCTTGGATCGCTTTGGATTTGGGATGAAGAACGCCTCAACGCTCGAGCGACGCCTGCGAACAAACATGACCGGCGACGTCCTTTTCGGCGCCTTCGACCGCGGCCGCTACGCGACCGACGCCTCATTCTACCAGATTCTGCCCCTGGGCGTGGTGGTTCCCAGGACCATGGACGAGGCGCTGCGAGCGCTTTCGATCGCCAGGGAGGCCGGCCGAATCGTCACCCCGCGCGGCGGCGGGACCTCGCAATGCGGCCAGACCGTCAACGAGGGAATTGTCGTCGACTTTTCAAAACACCTGAACCGCATCCTTTCGCTCGACGTCGAAGACCGCACCTGTGTGGTCGAGCCCGGAATCGTGCTCGACGATCTCAACCGCCAGCTCAAAAAATACGGGCTCTGGTTTCCGGTCGACGTCTCGACCGCGTCACGCGCCACGATCGGCGGCATGGCCGGCAACAATTCCTGCGGCGGCCGTTCGCTGCGCTACGGCACTATGCGCGACAACACGCTGTCGATGGATGCAGCGCTGGCCGACGGCACGCTCTTGCATTTCGGCGAGGTGCCGCGGGATCTGGCGCGGGTGAACTCGCCCCAGAGCGGGCTTGCGCTATTCCGGGACATGCTCGATCTCGGCGAGCGCGAGGCCGCAGAGATATCCGAGCGATTTCCAAAGGTGCAGCGCCGCGTCGGCGGCTACAATCTCGATGCGCTGGTGCCGCGCAATGCGCCAAACAATATGGCGCATCTCCTGGTCGGCTCCGAAGGCACGCTGGCCTTCACCACGCAGGTCGAACTCAAGCTGTGGCCTGTCATCCGCAACAAGGTGCTGGGCGTCTGCCACTTCGGCAGCTTCTATGAGGCGATGGACGCGGCCCAGCATCTGGTGAAGCTGCGGCCAATCGCGGTGGAATTGGTCGACCGCACCATGATCGCGCTCGGCCGCAACATCGCGATGTTCAAGCCGATCATCGGCACGGCCGTGCGCGGCGATCCCGATGCGGTGCTGATCGTGGAATTTGCCGAGGAAGATCAGGCCGAGAACCTGCATCGTCTGAAGCAGCTTGGCGAGTTGATGGCCGATCTCGGTTTTGGCTGGGACAAGCCGCAACGCAAATGGGGCGGCGTGGTCGAGATCACCGAGCCCGCACTGCAGACCGGCATCGCCGATTTCCGCGCCGCCGGCCTCAACGTGATGATGTCGATGAAGCAGGAGGGCAAGCCGGTCTCGTTCGTCGAGGATTGCGCGGTGCCGCTGCCGCACCTTGCGGACTACACCGAACGGCTCAACGCCATCTTCGCCAAACACGGCACCCGCGGCACCATGTATGCGCACGCCTCCGAAGGTTGCCTGCATGTTCGCCCCGTCCTCAATTTGAAGCTCGAGAAGGACGTCAAGGCGATGCGCGCCATCGCCGAAGAGACCTTCGAGATGGTGCGCGAATACAAGGGCTCGCACTCCGGCGAGCATGGCGACGGGCTGGTTCGCTCCGAATTCCATGAAGCGATGTTCGGCTCGCGCATCGTTGCCGATTTCAGGGAGGTCAAGCAGCGTTTCGACCCGGATAACCTGCTCAATCCTGGCAAGATCGTCGACCCGCCCAAAATGGATGACCGCAGCCTGTTTCGCTATCCGCCGACCTATCGCGTTGCTGAGCTGAAGACCGCGCTCGACTGGTCGGCCTACCCGGGCGCCGGCGGCGGCTTTCAAGGCGCTGTCGAGATGTGCAACAACAATGGCGCCTGCCGGAAACTCGAGGGCGGCGTGATGTGTCCGTCCTACCGCGCGACCCGCAACGAAAAGGATGTCACGCGAGGCCGCGCCAACACGCTGCGGCTGGCGATATCAGGCCAATTGGGACCCGATGCACTGGCCTCCGACGAGATGATGGAGACGCTCAAGCTCTGCGTCTCCTGCAAAGCGTGCCGTCATGAATGCCCGACCGGCGTCGACATGGCCAAGATGAAGATCGAGGTGCTGGCTGCCCGCGCGGAGAAACATGGCCTTTCGCTGCGCGATCGGTTGGTCGGCTATCTGCCGCGCTATGCGGACCTGGCGTCCCGCTTCGCCCCGCTCGCCAACTGGCGTAACAGCAGTCCATTGCTCCGCACACTGTTCGAGAAATTCGCCGGCATCAGCGCGAAACGCACTCTGCCTGTGTTCCGCCGCGACGTGTTCAAGGCCGACGCTGAGGTCTTCGGCCCCGTAGATGGCCATGAGGTCGTGCTGTTCGCCGACACCTTCAACCGTGCCTATGAGCGCGAGAATCTCGATGCCGCTTTGCGTGTTTTGATTGAAGGCGGATATCGCGTGCATATTCCACGGCCCATCGACCGCAGCCGTTCACTATGTTGCGGGCGGACGTTCCTGTCCGCGGGCCTGGTCGAACAGGCGCGCAGCGAACTGGACCGGCTGGTCGCGACCTACGCCCCATTCGCCGCGCGCGGTGTGCCGATCGTCGGGCTGGAGCCGAGCTGTCTCCTGACGCTGCGCGACGAGCTGCTCTCGCTGCGCCTGGACGACGACGCCAAGAGCGTCAGCGCACACGCATTGCTGTTCGAGGAATTCCTGGTTCGCGAGGCGGAAGCCGGACGTCTGAAGCTTCCGCTCGGCGCCGTACCGGCGAAAGCGCTGGTTCACGGCCACTGCCATCAAAAATCATTCGGCGCGTTCAAGCCGGTCGAAAAGGTGCTTCGCCTCATTCCTGGTCTCAGCATCGAAACCATCGAATCCAGTTGCTGTGGCATGGCCGGAGCGTTCGGCTATGGCGCCGACACCTATCAGGCCTCGATCGAAATGGCCGAGCTGTCGCTGCTGCCGACGGTGCGCCGCGCTGATGCGGCTACGCTGATCGTAGCCGACGGCACCTCGTGCCGACACCAGATCAAGGATGGCACGAACCGTGCAGCACTGCACGTTGCCCGGGTCATCGCGATAAGCCTCGACAGCGCGCGGCCCAACCATTAATCCCGCTCAATCACAAAGGAACTGATTTATGGCTGAACTCACCCTCGACGTCGCCCGCAAAATTCTCGATGCCGCCCTGGCGAAAGGCGTTGAGAAAAAGCTGAAGCCGCTGGTCATCACCATTCTGGATAACCGCGGCTGCGTGAAGGTCACGGCGGCGCAGGACGGCACCAGCCTGATGCGGGCCGAAATTGCGCACGGCAAGGCCTATGGCGCGCTGGCGATGGGCATGGGGTCGCGGGCGCTATTCCAGCGCGCCCAGGAGCAGGCTTATTTCGTCGACGCCGTGAATACGCTTGCGCAAGGCCGCCTCGTGCCGGTGCCCGGCGGCATACTGATCATGGACGGCACGACGTTGCTTGGAGCGGTCGGGGTCAGCGGCGACACGTCTGATAATGACGAGATCTGCGCGGTCGCGGGCATCGAAGCCGCCGGACTGAAGGCGAATGTGGGATAGTGGTCATTTACATCGCCGATTGACCTCGGCTGACAGCCCCGAGCGTGAGATCGATAAGAGGCTGCGCCAACCGAGCTTGCAAGGCATGCGATGATCCTAAGCACACATGGAGTCGTTGGAGCGGCTCTCGCCAGTCTAATGCCGTCGTATCCGGTTGCCGCATTTGCGGCAGGCTTTGCCAGCCATTACGTAATTGATGCAATCCCGCACTGGGATTATCCTCTCAGGTCAATATCAGTTGCACCTGGAGCGCAAAATGACAGACGGCTTACCCCCGCGTTACTAAGAGACCTGACTGTGATCGGGTTCGATGCATTTGCAGGATTGGCGCTTGCAATCGCAATTTTTGCAGCGCCAGCGACGTTAGTGGCGATACTTGCCGGAGCGATAGGAGCGATCCTTCCTGACCCCCTCCAATTTGTTCACGCACATTACCCTTATGAGCCCTTGGCGTCTCTCCAGCGCTTTCACCGATGGATTCACACCAAGCGTCAGCTCGGTTGGCAGATTGGCGTTAGTTCACAAATCGTCTTTGCGTCCGCAGTTACCGTGGCGGCCCTTGCTATGCGATAGCAAATTAGGACAACTCGTAAAACTAGGGACACGAGGGGCAAGCACGGGACATGACCCAATTCACGACAGGAACAGATCGCAAACATTCTAGAAAGCTCCGCTGCTGGAACTCGTTTTGAGTGTATACGACTGACTTGGCAACTTCATATAGAGGTCGTAGTTTGCCTGCGGCAATACCTCGGCGGAGCATATCATGATCGAAGCCATTCTGTTGATTGTCGGCACATACATCATCGTTGCCGAAATAGCTCGACGGTGGCGAGAGGCCGTCGAACGCGCGAAGTCCAGGAATACCCGCGCATAAGGGCTGCCTCGGTGTTGACTGCGAGGGCTATGGAACAGTCCTGTTCCCAACAGAATTCGGCTCAGGTTCCTTTCCAGCATTTTCTTGTGAGTCTTTTTTCGAGTGCCGACCATGCGTAGCGCAATTGATGTTGTCATAGCTACGGATGCAGGGCCGCTCTTTAATAGTAAGGCTTTGCCGCTGTGGAGCGAACGCATTTTAGTTGCCCTGCCGGAGGGTCATCAACTCGCTACAAAGAAGTCGATCTATTGGACCGACCTGCAGAATGACCATTTGCTGGCAAATCTATAGTAGCCTCGACAGGATTGTCATCGGCAACGGCACCGAGCTTTTAGCTTGGTCATTTCTTTTCTCACACTCTGTATGGTTCAAGGACCAGATCGCGATTGACGATTACCCGCACCGGGAAACCCGGCCGGATTGTCAGGGTAGGCTGCATGTTGAGGTTACGCCGAACGATCTGTTGGCCGGTCTGGCTGAAAGAGTCCCCTGCCCCGCGGCGAAGCGCCTGGAGGATACCACTGTCACTGTTGCCGGCATCGGAGCCGAGCTCCGCCCCGACGCTGAGCAAGGTTGACAGCAGCCCCGCCTTGAATAGCTCGCCCCAATGATGATCGACCTCGTCTTGCAGCCCCGAATATCCTCCGACGTCGGCAGCCGGCTGGCGCTCAAGGATGATCGATCGGCCATTCGGCATGATGAGACGTGTCCAGACCAAGAGCACGCGCGACTGGCCGAAGGCAACCTGGCTGTCGTAGATTCCGATCAGCCGCGCTCCTTGGGGGATTAGCAGCGAGCGTCCCGTCGGCGTGTCATAGATATTCTCCGTCACCTGCGCGGTGATTTGCCCCGGCAGATCGGAGCGAAGCCCCGTAATAAGCGCAGCGGGGATCACGGACCCGGCCTGCACGACGTAAGACGAAGCCGGCTTCGTCACACGATCGGGGCTCATGGTCCGGCGATCTATCGAGGCATTGATGAACGCGAGCTTGCGATCTTGTCCGTTCTGAGCATAGGCCTCATCGGGCGATGCCACAGCATTCGGGGTGGTCTCAGCGGGAGTGATTGCCGCGGGTGGTCGAGCATTCGTTGACGCAAAGACCTTGCTGATGCGCGCGGCCTCGCTTTCCTGGTTCATTCGCTGCTGCTCGGCATCGACCGCTAGCGGACCTGACTGAGCTTGAGCCGCAACGATTGGACGACCGAGATCGCCGGGCAATGGCGGTCCAAGGCGAGGCACGTCGCGCGGAACGCCTGCATAGTCGCGCGGCAGTCCGGCCAAGCCATCGGCCACATTGTGGTGATCAGTGCTGTAGAGTTCTTCGGATGCAGACCCGCGTGTACGATCGTTCTGCAAGGCCCAGAGGACGGCTGCAGGGATTAGAAGGAGTGCCAATGCTGTCCCGCTAGCCAAAATCTTACGCGACAGACGCTTAACAGGCGGGCGTTCTGGGCGGAGGCGCAAAGAGCGAGCAACTTCCTCGGATGTCTTCGGCTCCGTCGAATGAGGGCTGCCGGCACTATTCGCTTCGGTGCTGGTCATCAAGACCTCCGGTCGCTTCTAACGATCCGAACTTTTTGCTGGGCATCGCCACCAAGCCGCAGCTCAGCCGCGGCAAATAGTCGATCGACAATCAGCACATTACGATAGGTTCGGTAGTTGACGATTTCAGGCTTGCCATCCGGACCGATGACGAATAGCGGCGGCATCTCGCCCTGAACTATGCCAGGAGAGAATTCCACATAGACCTTGCGACCGTCGTCATAGGCACCGACCGGCCGCCAGGGCGGATCATCGCCTTCGATGGTGTAGCGGTAGCGACGCTGAGAAGGCTCGGGAAGGACTGGCGTCGGCGGAACGGCCTCTGCGCGCGCCATCCGATCCTCGGGATAGAACCAGGCCACCGAGGGCATATAGGGCTTCTCACGCGATCGTAGCTCAATCAGATAGGTGCGCCGGTCGGTGTTGACCACGAGATTGGTCTCGATCGAGGACCGTGTCGGCTTGACCATGATATGGACGCGTCTGGTGTCGCCACTTCCGCTTTCGGTATCGCCGACAACCCAGCGCACGGTGTCGCCGGCCGATATCGGACCTGAACCCGTAAGCTGCTCACCGGGCTCGAGCGCGATATCGGTGATCTGTCCAGGAGCGGCATAAATCTGATAGAGGGCACCGGGACTGAACGGAAATACCTGCACCGCGTTGAAGTAGCCCTCCTTCCGGGGTTCGACGCGTGCGGCATCATTGGCGGTTTCAATCCGGGCGACAGGCTCTTTCGCCTCCGCCACACCTTTCTTGCCTCCTTTGGCTGGCGTCCAGGACGGTGGAACGTGCTGCGACCGTGGACGGCCCTCCGCCAACAATGGTGGACCAGGAAGCGGCGGGACATCGGCATCGTAGCTGATCTGCGGTGGCTTGAAGGTGGTACAACCGCTGAGTGCAACTAGGCAAGCAAACAGCACGGGGCACATGATCTTGCCCATACGTCGGCTAGCGATTTTGATTGTCGGCTCGTTCACTGCCCGACCTCCTTCGACCAGTTGATGGCATTGACATAGACCCCGAGCGGATTCTTACGCAGGCGATCGGCATCACGCGGGGTTTCGATCACGAGGGTGAGGATGGCGGTCCAGCGTTCGGTAGCGGCGAGCTGACCGTTTTCATAGCGGCGCTCGAGCCAGGCGACGCGAAAGCTCTCCGGCGAGGCGCGGATGACGCTCGATATTTCGACCGCAATCTGCAGCTTGCCGAGCTTGGCAAAGGGATCGTTGACGCGAGCGTGGTTATTGAGGGCTGCCGCACCGCGGTCCGTTGTAAAGTCATAGGCACGCAGCCAGTCCTGACGCAGCACGACAGCGTCGGCTGGAAGTCCACGCACGTCTTCGATGAAGCGTGCCAAATGGAAGGCGATCTGCGGATCGGTCGGCTGATAGAATGGATTGGCTGGGCTGACGCTCTGCGCCTGGCCGAGACGATCGACCTCAACGACCCAGGGCGTAATGGTGCCTTGGGTCGACTGCCAGGCAAGACCGGATGCGAGCCCCGCCGACAGGATCAGCGAGCCGAAAGCCATCAGCCGCCAGTTTCTCGCCTGCACGCGCGCCGAACCGATGCGGTCGTCCCAAACTTGGGCCGCTTTCTGATAGGGCGTCACAGGTGCGGGCGTGCGGCCATAGTGAACGGACGGTCGCTTGAACATCACTGCTTTCCTTCCGAGAGATCTACGGAGGCGCCGCCTCCATCCTGATCGGCAGAACGGACGGCGTTGGTGGCGGCGGACGCCCCATGACGCATGGTCTTCATGCTCTTCAAGCGGCTGGCCCAACTGGACTGGGTGTCCGCAGATGAAGAACTCGCAGGGGGCTGGGCTGCGCCGGCTTCACCGGCCGCAGCGCCGCCGGTTGATGCCGAGCTGCCGGGACTTGCCGCGGCGCGACGAAGTGGGCTCGTCATGGCGGATGCGCCGGTGTCCATGACACCGGACAATCCACTCGCCCGAAACGCACCGCTCGCACTGCCCGCTAGCGTCGCAGCGCCACGTGCGGCTCCCGCGAGTGCACCAGCGCTGCCTGCAGCAAGACCCGCTCCGGCCACCACGACTCCGCCGGCAGCTAACCCCGTGCCGACGGCGGCTCCGGCGCCAAGCTGTGGGCCGCCGGACACGATGCCGTTGGCGATGCCGGGTCCAAAGATTCCCAGACCCAGCAGCGCTAATGCTGCGAGCACCAGGGCCATGGCATCTTCAATGCCGATCTGTGCACCGCTAGAGCCTGCGGTAAACTGCGAAAACAGCGTCGAGCCGATGCCGACGATCACGGCGAGCACCATGACCTTGACGCCGGATGAGATGACGTTGCCGAGCACGCGTTCGGCGGCGAAGGCCGTCTTGCCGAATAGCCCAAAGGGAATCAGGACGAAGCCAGCGAGCGTCGTCAGCTTGAATTCAATCAAGGTGATAAATAGCTGGATTGCCAGAATGAAGAAGGCGAGCAGCACGATCGCCCAGGCGAACAGCAGAACCACGATCTGGATGAAATTTTCAAAGAAGCTGACATAGCCCATCAAGCCCGAGATTGAGTCCAGGATTGGCCGCCCCGCATCGATACCGACCTGTGCTATCCGCCCAGGCCGCAGGAAATCCGCCGCGGACAATCCAGTTCCTGAGGCTCTCAACCCGAGACCGGCAAAGCTCTCGAAAACGATGCGGGCGAGGTTGTTCCAGTTGCCGATCAGGTAGGCGAACACGCCGACAAAGAGCGTCTTCCTCACGAGGCGAGCGATGACGTCCTCGTCGGTACCCCAGGCCCAGAACAGAGCGGCCAGCGTGACATCGATCGCGGCAAGCGTGGTTGCGAGGAAGGCGACTTCGTTGCCAAGCAACCCAAAGCCAGAGTCGATATAGCGGGTAAACGTTTCCAGGAATCGGTCGATGACGCCGGTGCCACCCATGGAATCACTCGCGTTCGGGTGTTGCAACGGGCGGCCAGCCCTGGGGGAGACGATCGGGATGCTTGGGCTGCGCCAACGACGGTGTCGGGCTGCCTGGTTGAGCATCGGCGGAAGTAACGCCCGGTGTTTTCTTTGAGCCAAGGAAGCGACGGCGGTTCTCCGCCCAAATCAGACGGCACTCCTGGAGTTCTGCAACCTGCTCGGAGGTGATCTTCCGGCAGCGTTCGAGTTCGCCGCCAAGCGGACTCGTTGCCCGGGATGCCGACGATCTAGCCGGTGGACCGTCGCTGTCGCCGCGGAGCTGGATTGTGCACGCTGCGACAAGGATGGGGACGGCAGCCGCCGTCGTCACAAGCATCACCCGCTTAAGTCCACCACGTCCGCTCATTGGTGAAACATCCGAACTGTCGAAGGCTGATAGCCGCGACCGGGTGCGAGAAAGCGACGAAGCTGCTCCCTGCCCTGATCCTGGGCGGCGGTACGCTGGGCGGTTTCGAGATTTTGCGCCCGTCCCTGCGCGGCAACTGCGGCCGTAAGGTCGGCGAGCTGCTGCGCCTGCAGGCCAAGAAGCTGATTGCCGGCCTGGCTGGCCTGTAGCGTGCCGGTCGCACCTTGGCTTGAACTGACGACGGCCGACATCTCCTTGCGGTGGGTATCGAGATTCCCAACTACGGTCGCCTGAACGCGCAAAGCATCCTGCAAACCCGCCACAGAATTCTGCCAGCGTGTTTGCGCATTCGCGATCAGCGCTTGATCTGATTCGTTCGCCGAAACGGGCGCATAGGTCGTCGAGAACGCCCGATCGATCTGATTGATATCGTAGGCAATGCGCTGCGCCTGGGCGAGAAGCTGTTGGGTTCGCTGGATCGACTGCTCGAGCTGTTGCAACGAGGAATACGGCAGGCTGGCGAGATTCTTGGCCTGGTTGATCAACATCTGCGCCTGGTTTTGCAGCGACGTAATCTGGTTGTTGATCTGCTGCAGCTCACGTGCAGCCGTGAGCACGTTCTGTGCATAGTTGTTGGGATCGAACACGATCAATTGGGAGGATGTTGGCGAAGCGGCACATGCGATCGCAATGGCGAGCGCACTCACTGCTGGCAGGTGGCGGGGACGCATCATGACAAGCCCTCCTGCTTGATGAGACCGGGAATGAGATCGGCGGCCCAACCCAGCCCACGCGCGGCGAGCCAGCCGGTGACAAAATCGTCGCGGCCATGTTCGGCCAGCACGCGCTCGATCATTGCCTGATCGGACTTTGATGAAGCCGCAGTGAAGGCGAGCGCGAATTCCTCAAGGCCCAGCTCGAACAGGCGATTGCCGCGCCGTGACTGGCAATAGTAGTCACGCTTGGGCGTGGCGCGCGCGAGGATCTCGATCTGCCGGTCGTTGAGACCGAAGCGCTGGTAGATAGCCGCGATTCGCGGCTCGATCGCCCGCTCGTTCGGCAGGAACAGCCGCGTCGGGCAGCTCTCGATGATGGCAGACGCAATCGCGGAGCCGTCGATATCCGAGAGTGACTGCGTGGCGAAGACAACGGAGGCATTCTTCTTGCGCAGCGTCTTCAGCCATTCGCGGATCTGGCCGGCAAATCCTTCGTCATCGAGCGCGAGCCAACCTTCGTCGATAATGAGCAGCGTCGGCCTCCCGTCGAGCTGCCCCTCAATCCGGTGAAAGAGATAGGATAGGAGCGCCGGTGCGGCGCCGCTGCCGATCAGCCCCTCGGTTTCGAACACCTGGACCGGACTTGTTCCAATCCGCTCAATCTCGGCATCGAGCAAGCGGCCAAAGGGACCACTGAGGCAATAGGGTTGAAGGGCTCTTTTTAAGCTCTGCGACTGCAGCAGCACAGACAAACCGGTCAGGGTGCGTTCGCCCATAGGCGCAGAAGCCAGCGAAGACAGCGCCGACCAAAGATGGTCCTTGGCGTCAGGCGTCATGTCGATCTTTTCGCGGGCTAGAATGGCTGCGATCCATTCCGCCGCCCAGCCGCGCTCGGCCGCATCGTCAATCATGGCTAGCGGCTGCAGGGCGACCGGTTCGGAGGCGCTATCGGACAGCGCACCGCTAAGATCGTGCCAATCGCCCTTCATGGCGAGCGCCGCGGCCCTGATCGACCCGCCGAAATCGAAGGCAAAGATCTGGGAGCTTGGATAACGGCGGAACTGCAGCGCCATCAGCGCAAGCAGCACGGACTTGCCCGCACCGGTCGGACCGACCACCAGCGTGTGCCCGACGTCCCCGACGTGGAGGGAAAAACGAAACGGCGTGGATCCTTCCGTGCGTGCAAAGAACAGCGGCGGCGCGCCGAGATGAGTGTCCCTCGCCGGCCCTGCCCAAACCGCGGACAACGGGATCATATGGGCGATGTTCAGGGTCGAAACCGGGGGCTGGCGGACGTTGGCATAGACGTGGCCGGGCAACGAGCCCAGCCAGGCATCAACGGCATTGATGGTCTCCACCATGCAAGTGAAATCGCGTCCCTGAATGACCTTCTCGACCAAGCGCAACCGTTCGTCCGCGATGCGCGGATTCTCGTCCCAGACCGTGATCGTGGCGGTGACAAATGCCTCTCCGATCAGATCGGAGCCGAGCTCCTGCAACGCAGCGTCGGCGTCGATAGCCTTGTTGCTAGCGTCGGTATCGATGAGAGACGAAGTCTCATTGGTCATCACCTCCTTCAGGATTGCGGCAACGGATTTCCGCTTGGCGAACCATTGCCGCCGGATCCTGGTCAGGAGCTTCGTCGCGTCAGCCTTATCGAGCATGATCGCCCGAGTGGACCAGCGATAGGGGAACGCCAGCCGATTGAGATCATCCAGGATCCCCGGCGTGGTCACGGTCGGGAACCCCACAATCGTGAGCACACGCAGGTGTTGGTCGCCCAGCATCGGCTCGAGCCCACCCGTCAGGGGCTCGTCCGCCAACAGCGCATCGAGATACATGGGAATCTCGGGAACGCGGACGCGATGTATCTTGGTCGAGACGCAAGCATGCAGGTACGTCAGCGTCTCGCCGTCATCGAGCCACCGGCTCTCCGGCATGAATCCTTCGATCAGTTGCAGTACGCGGTCGGTTCGGTCGACGAAGCCGCGCAACACTTCGTGGGCGCCGGAAGCTTGCCCGCGTTCCTGTCCTTCATAAAGGAAGCGCTCGGCGCGCGCTGCATCCTCCGCCGGCGGCATATACAGGAAGGTGAGGAAATAGGCTGACTCGTAGTGAGCTCCCTCTTCCTCGAATTGCGCCCGGCGCTCGGCATCGACCAGCGCCGATGCCACGTCCGGACAACTGCTCGCTGGATAGGCGTTCGATGAATACCTCTGCGCTTCAACAAACACCGCCCAGCCGGATCCGAGGCGCCTCAAGGCGTTATTGAGGCGGCCGGCAACCGCAACAAGTTCTGCTGGAACAGAGGAATCAAGATCGGGTCCGCGAAAGCGCGCGGTCCTCTGAAACGATCCGTCCTTGTTGAGGAGGATGCCTTCGTCGACCAGTGCGGCCCATGGCAGGAAATCCGCAAGACGTGTAGTGGAGCGGCGGTATTCGGCAAGGTTCATCATTGGTTGCTCACACATTCAGATGGGTTGGGATGCGCAGATGGCGTCTTGCAGTCTCGACAAAGAGCGGATCGCGCTTCGCGGCCCAGACGGCAGCGGCATGACCAATTGCCCAGATCAGGAGGCCGGCAATCCAAAGCCGCAGGCCGAGACCGAGCGCCGCGGCAACGGTGCCGTTGACGATGGCGATCGCACGCGGCGCGCCGCCGAGCAGGATCGGCTCGGTCAGGGCGCGATGCACCGGTACCGCGAAGCCTTCAACGGGTCCGTCCATCAGATGAGCACCCCGCCGCCGAACGAGAAAAACGCCAGGAAGAAGCTCGACGCCGCAAATGCGATCGACAGACCGAACACGATTTGGATCAGGCGCCGGAAACCGCTGGAGGTGTCGCCGAATGCGAGGGTAAGACCGGTGACGATGATGATGATCACGGCCAGGATCTTGGCGACCGGTCCTTCGACCGATTGCAGGATCTGGTTGAGCGGCTGCTCCCATGGCATGTTGGATCCCGCCGCATATGCCGTGGGAGAGATCACTAAAGAGCTGAAAGTAGCGGCAGCCGTTTCCACCACGGGTCGCAATGTGATGTCCTTCACGATCGGTCTCCTGAGAGTGAGATGAGGTACTCGCCATCGGACGTCAGGCCCTCGACGCGCGCCAGTTCGGTCAACCGTCGGTTAGTGCCACGGCCGGAGAGAACGGCGATGACATCGATGGTTTCCGCAATCAGCGCGCGCGGCACGGTGACGACCGCTTCCTGGATGAGCTGCTCGAGCCGGCGTAGCGCGCCAAGCGCCGTGCCAGCGTGAATGGTGCCGACTCCTCCGGGATGGCCGGTGCCCCAAGCCTTGAGGAGATCGAGCGCCTCGGCGCCACGTACCTCACCGATTGGAATCCGGTCGGGACGCAGCCGCAGCGAAGAACGAACAAGGTCAGACAGTGAGGCAACGCCGTCCTTCGTGCGTAATGCCACGAGGTTTGGCGACTTGCATTGCAACTCCCGGGTATCCTCGATTAGCACCACGCGGTCGGTTGTCCTGGCGACTTCGGCCAGAAGCGCATTCGTTAAGGTGGTCTTGCCGGTCGAGGTACCGCCCGCCACGAGAATGTTGTGACGCTCCCGGACGGCTTCGCGGAGCATTTCTGCTTGAACTCCAGTCATGGTGCCGGCGGCGACATAATCGTCGAGCGTGAAGACGGCGACCGCCGGCTTGCGGATTGCGAAGGCTGGTGCTGTCACCACGGGCGGCAGCAACCCCTCGAATCGCTCTCCCGTCTCGGGCAATTCGGCCGAAACCCGCGGACTTGCCAGATGGACCTCGACGCCGACATGATGGGCAACAAGCCGAACAATGCGTTCGCCGTCGGCTGCGGCGAGTCGTTCGCCGGTATCCGCGAGACCTCCCGACAATCGATCGACCCAGAGCCGGCCATCGGGATTGAGCATCACCTCGATGATTACGGGGTCTTCGAGCCAGGACGCTATCGCTGGTCCGAGCGCGGTGCGCAACATGCGCGCACCACGCGATAGCATCTCGGATTGGGAAGAATGAACTGCCACCAACGCCCCCAAGACGCCGAGTGCGAAAATGGCTCAGCGACGGGGTTAGTAGAAAAGGCAGGTAGCGTGTCCGCGCAACAAGATCAGATCGGGCAGCGTGCCGTGGCGTAGCAAAAGAAAAAGCCTGCGAAATCACTCTTGAGGAATGATTGGCGACGCCTTGGCCGGCTCGACGTCGAGCGAGACCTCTTGAGCGAGGGTCTGGCCTCTGGCTAGCCGGCGCCCGAGTGCCTCGACAAAGCCCTCATATCGTTCCCGGCCCTTGGCCTTTGCGGCGGCTTGCGCCGTGTCGGGCAGCGGCGGCGTTGCCGTCAGCCAGAACCGTACGAACAAGGCCAAGGCCTCATTCGAGATCGTGATGTGGCGTTCGAGCCGCTCGACCTGCCTGGTCAACCGGTCAAGGCGACGGCCGAGTGCGGCCTCCATCCGCTCGGAATTGTCCGGCGACAGGAATGAGGCCAGTGCGGTTTCGACGACAAGCGCCTGGGGCACCCGCTTGCGGCTTGCATGATCGGCGAGCCTGACCGCAAGGTCCGGAGGCAAGCGAAACGTATGTTTTGTCCGCACTATCTCACCCTAGAGCTCGAGTCCATCGTCCGGGTCCATCGCGGCTTGGCGTGCCAGCCCGACGGCATTCTTGCGCATCGCGCGAGCCCGCACAGGGTCACCGTCGTCCTCGTCTTCCATAAAGTCGAACTCAGGCGGAGGCTTCAAAACGTCTGGTGCGATATCTTCATGCTTGGGAAGCTCCGGCTCGCGACGAATGCCGGAATTTGCGGGATCATCGAACGATCGTCGGCCATCCGACAGGATTTCTGGCTTGCCAGCACTGCTATTCGGTGAGTTTGGTAACCGGCTCCAATCATCCGGCCGAGCGCTGGCCTCGCGGTCGCGGGTGGATGATTCCGGCGGCGGCAGCACACGCTCAGCCAGGCGTTGATCCTCAAAATACCTCGCCTTTTTTGCGCGGATTGGAGGCGCACCCGAAACCAGCACCAACTGATCGTCAGGTGGAAGCTGCATCACCTCGCCCGGCGTGAGCAAAGGCCGCGCCGTCTCCTGCCGAGAAACCATGAGATGGCCGAGCCAGGGGCTTAGCCTGTGACCAGCATAGTTCTTCATTGCTCGCAGTTCCGTGGCAGTCCCAAGCGCGTCCGAAATCCGTTTGGCGGTGCGCTCGTCATTGGTCGCAAAGCAAACGCGGACATGACAGTTGTCGAGGATCGCGTTGTTTGGCCCATAGGCCTTCTCGATCTGATTGAGAGATTGGGCGATGAGAAAACTCTTGAGTCCATAGCCAGCCATGAAGGCAAGCGCGGACTCGAAGAAGTCAAGTCTTCCAAGCGCCGGAAACTCATCGAGCATGAACAGCAGGCGATGCCGACGGCCCTTGGCATGGAGGTCTTCAGTGAGACGGCGACCGATCTGATTTAGCACGAGCCGCACCAAGGGCTTGGTGCGACTGATGTCAGACGGCGGTACAACGAGATAGAGCGTCGTTGGCCGGTCATCCTCTATGAGATCGCGGATTCGCCAATCGCAGCGGCGTGTTACCTGGGCAACGACGGGATCGCGATAGAGACCCAGGAACGACATCGCCGTCGATAGTACGCCTGATCGCTCGTTCTCGCTCTTGTTTAACAACTCCCTCGCCGCAGAAGCGATCACTGGATGCGTCCCGGCTTCGCCAAGGTGCCGCGTAGTCATCATCGCGCGAAGCGTTGTTTCGATCGGACGCTTCGGATCGGACAGAAAGCTCGCGACGCCCGCAAGTGTCTTGTCCTGTTCCACATACAGAACGTGAAGGATAGCTCCGACCAGCAAGGCGTGGCTGGTCTTCTCCCAGTGATTACGCCGTTCAAGCGATCCTTCCGGGTCAACCAGTACATCAGCGACATTTTGGACGTCGCGGACCTCCCATTCCCCTCGCCTCACCTCCAAAAGAGGATTGTAGGCCGCGCTCTCAGAATTGGTTGGATCAAACAACAGCACCCGGCCGTGCCGGGCCCGAAAGCCTGACGTCAGGGTCCAGTTTTCACCCTTGATGTCATGGACAATGCAGCTTCCTGGCCAAGTCAGGAGTGTAGGCACAACGAGTCCGACGCCCTTCCCTGATCGGGTCGGCGCGAAGCACAGCACATGCTCCGGTCCGTCGTGCCGCAGATAACGTCTCTCGAAACGCCCGAGGATCACTCCGTCCGGCCCGACGAAGCCCGCGCGTCGAATCTCAGGTCCCTTCGCCCAACGCGCGGAACCGTATGTCGCGGCCGTCTTCGCCTCACGAGCCCGCCACACCGACATCGCAAATGCGACCACAATGGAAATGATCCCGCCCGATGCCGCAACGCATGCTCCTTCGACGAACACGTCAGGTGCATAGGCATCGTAGGCAAACCACCACCAAAGGAAGGACGGTGGAAAATAGACGGGAACACCATACGCAAGCTCAAACCAGGGTTCGCCGAGTTGGGGCTGATAGCCAAGCCGCCACGCGGTCCACTGCGTCGCGGCCCACATCGTGACCAGCACAATGGTGAAGACGACGAGAATCTGGTCCCAGAGAATTTTGGTGGCAGACATGGGCACCAGCAGATCAGACGATCCGCACCCCCTCGTACAAGCCTTTTGGAATGGTCAGCGCATTCCTGCGCATTCCTGCGAACAAATCGGCCGGTCTACCCGAACCGAAAGCATCCTACAAACAGCTCGCTCATCTGAAATTCGGGCCGTCATGGCCTTGTCAAGCATGGCCAGCCCTGACGCGCCCTGAGAGCACATAGCAACTGCTATGCGCCGCATGGTATCGCCATCGCGTGCGACCGCGTGGCAAAATCCAAGGTAAAGCAAACCAGATGCCTGCTGCGACCTGGAGGCCGACATTGACGGTAAACGCCGTTTTGTAGGCAACCTCAGGGTAGTGCCCCTCTATAGGGGTCCAGAGCTGAACCACCATGCCAGTCATATACTGCACGAAAAACGCACCACCGATGTGGAGCACGTTCAGCGCCGCATTGGCCCTTCCAGCAAT
The DNA here is from genome assembly GCF_029051645.1 of Bradyrhizobium sp. CSA112. Taxonomy (GTDB): domain Bacteria; phylum Pseudomonadota; class Alphaproteobacteria; order Rhizobiales; family Xanthobacteraceae; genus Bradyrhizobium. The sequence goes on along the minus strand of NZ_JAACFS010000003.1, from coordinate 289,732 downwards.
TTCCTTGGGAAAATACTCGGCCAGGATCGCATAACTGAGAACGGTCGCAGTACAGACCGCCGCGACGACGGCCCATGGAAGATACGAGGGAATGGGCAACCGGAAGATCAGCGTCAGTTGAGCCGCAATGAATACCACAGCGACGACGCCCAATGGCACCCTCGGTCCGACACCGCGCCGGCCCAACCAATCGACCGCGACACCCAATAGAAGCGCCCCCACACCTAATGCGACTGCCATGACGAACAAATGCCGGAGCACTCCGGTCCGGTCGAGCCCTTCGACATCGCTGAGCCATGGCGCCACCCATAGTCCCTGCAACGCCCAAGCGGTTCCGATACAGGTCGCCGAAAGCGGAGCCAGGCGCCAAAAGCGCGGGTCGGCGTAAACCGTCGTTATACTGTTGGCGGTCGCATCGCTTGCAGCCGGCGCCTCAGGCACGACGACGTAGATAATAAGAGCGCATCCAGCCGACGCCACTGCGAGTAGCTCAAACAACCCTCGCCAACCAATCGAATCCAGTAGGTTTGCGGCGGGCAGCGTTGCCGTCAGGGCGCCCAAGGCCCCCAACATGATCATCAGACCGTTGAGCAGCGGGATACGCTCCGCGGGAAACCAGAGAACGAGGGCCTTCAAGCCAGCCGTCAATGCCGCGGCGACGCCTAGACCGATCAGCGCCCGGCCGCCGAGGAGCAGGAAATAATTGTTCGAGACAGCAAATAACGCCGCGCCCAGCGCTGCGGCGACCAACACAGCACACTGGATTCGTCTCGGGCCGTATCGGTCTAATAAGATGGCGATCGGAATCTGAGCAGCGGCGAAAGTCAGGAAGTACACCGACGTCAGCAGGCCAAGATCGCCGGCGCCGAGGCCAAATTCCGACGCAAGCGGGTTCGCGATCGTCGCATTGATAGTCCGGAACAGAAACGCAAGGTAATAGGCGGCAACGAACGGCAGGAACACGCACAGAATAAGACGCCAGTTTGTTGTCAGGTTTCCAGCAGGTCGGCGTGAACTCGCGTCCTGAGACGCTCCAGATCGTCGCAACTGATCGCTCGAATTTGCGCGAGCGATTTCCCAGGTCGTGGCGACCTTAGTGCAGAGGTATCCCCGCCTTGCCTGGAAAGTTGATCAAGCTGCCGCCCTCCCGAACGGCAGCGGGGTTGTGTGCATCACTGCCAAGCTGACTTGACGCGCGGACATCTGGCTCTTGAGCTGGGGAGTACGGTGCTGGCATCCCCTCCCCGACGACGCTAGCCTGCGTATCCCGTTTCGTCGTACCGATCCGATCTATCGTCTCCTGCATGAGAGATGTTCCCAAATGAACGCGTCGCCCGACTTGTGCGGCAAATTCGTCAAAGCGTTCCGCCCCTAGCATGCAGGCAGTGCGCAGAGCGGCGGCCGGCAGCGGTGGCGTCACTGCAAGGTGGTATCGGGCCTGAAGCGTGACAGTCTCGTTTACGATTCTAAGATCGCGATCGAGTTGCTCGAGTTGGCGGCCTATAAGGGTAAGGCGATGGTCCACCGAGAGGTTATCAGTGTCGTCGTCAGCACCCAGGAACTGAGCGAGCGCGGCCTCAACAAGCGCTGATTTGCTGGCACCGGGACGCTTGGCCGCCGCCGTTAGCCGTGCGGCCATCTGTTCAGATAGGTAGACGCCAATCCTGGGCTTCATGCTTGGACCTTGTTTGAAACGCTATTGAACTGCGCTTGCAGCGGGCACCTTGGGATCGGAAATTCGGCAACTGCCGAAAGTACCTCGACCGCCACGAACGTGACCTACAAAAGGAGCTACGCCCGGTCGCCGGGCAATCTCTCAATTGCTGTCGTCGTATGTTCGGATAGATCCGGATACAGAAACTGACTCAGCCCTGTGAGTGCCTTGGAGTAGCGGCACGACGCAGAGTTCGCACGCCGAAATGCGTGGCGCGTCCGGATCAAATTCCGAGACCAATTTTCCTTCCGATGGTCCAGGTCACGCCGCCCCCTTTCGTTGCGATGCCTGACACCTCCCGACCAAGATGCTCCTCCAGCGCCGGTCGCCAAGGTACAAGCTGGAATCCAAATCTATCGTCGATCATGGCAAACCGTCCCGATGCCAGCGTTACGCGTTGACGATAGATACCCGCGACATGCTCACCTTCAGACGAGGGATGATAGAGCAGTCCGGTCTCGGCCGAGAGCCTCGATGCAGCCGCTTCAAGGTCTCGTTTCCTTAAAGTATTGAGGAGATCGCGAGCGAAGATAACGCGCTGCCCTTGTCTCCGCGCGAGACCTTCGTTTGAGAGATGGTCGATCCGGCGCTCCATCGCATCTTGCACCGCTGTTCCGAAACCGGCGCCGCCGATCTCCGAATCACGCACAAGCAACTGCCAATCGATCCAGGTCGCCCCCTGCGCCGTGACCTGAGCCTCGATACTGAGATCCGATCGCGTGGCAAGCGCCAGGCGTTTGCGGCCTTGCGCGTCCTCGTATGACCGGGCCTCCACGATCGCGCCGGGCATGGCATCGCCGGTCATTTCCAGATCGGTGAACTTGATGTGATGCGTTCGTCCATCGACGCCCTCGATGATCGCATAGGCCGAACCTTTCAGCTCGTCATGCAGCCCGCGCTCGACCAGGCGGCCAACCACTGCGTCTGCCGGCTCATCGCCGTGCAGGGCGAAGCCAGAGACATCTGGATCGCGACCGATGCCGGCGATAGCCCGATGCATGGTCTTTAGGATATCGCGACGAATCGAGAGATCACGAAGCTTGTCCTCGATACCAGGTTTGAGGGTCCAGCAACCGGGTGCAATCTGCTCGGCAAGGCCGAAACGTTCCAGCCTGGTTGCTCGGCCGACCATCAGGCGGCGAAGTTCGGGGTCTTCACCTGTTGCATTTGGTCGAAGGTCCGCCACGCCGGCCCCTTCGTCGGCGGCAATACGCAACGCCTGATCTAGACTCGTCCAGCGCTCGGCCTCAACCTCCCTCGTCAGGGCAGATCGGATTTCTCGCTCGCTGCGTGGCCCGAGTTCGAGAGTAACGCGCTCGGTGGCGCGATTCCGAAAGCCGCGGCTGATGTAATCACGACTAATGACCAAATCCTGGCCGTTCGCGTCGCGGCCGCGGATCAGGACATGAACATGGGGGTTGTCGGTATTCCAATGATCGACCGCAATCCAGTCCAGTTTGGTTTCGAGGTCCGCTGCTACGTCGACCATTAGCTCTCGCGTGAAGCTACGGAGATTGCCGAGTTCGGCGGCATCCTCCGGAGATATGATGAAGCGGAAATGATGCCGGTCGTCCTCACAGCGTTCGACAAAGGCGCGCTCATCCGCCACATCCGATCTCGCGTCGAACATCCGGGCGTCGGCACCGTCCCGCGTCACGCCCTCCCGCTTCAAATAGGTGATATGCTTGAACAGCGGTGCTGAACGAAAGCGTGTGCCGTGGTGTCGGACCACGCGCGCTTTCATTGCGACTCGTCGCGAGGCCGGTGGTAGCGATGACAAGGAGAGCGCGGCACGCCGGCCTCGTCCAAAGCGGGACCGGCTCGCGCCGCCCTTGCCGCGTCCAAAACTGTCCCCGACATGTCCGGCCTTCTTCGCTGCTCGCATGACCTGGCCGACAAAGCTTTTCGGACGCAAGACGCGGCGCCCGCTGTCGCGAATGCGGCCGGGGCGAACGCGAAGGTCATTATCGCCGTGGCTCATGATGCTAGCCGCCGACTTGCGCTAAGAAGGGCCGCTCTCGATCCGTTGATTTTCTTGACATTTCCCGGTGAAGCGACGGCATGACCATTCCAGTCGTCCCCCAAAACTTAAACTCCACCAACCAAATGGGCCCGACCGAAGGCGGCGCTTTTCCCTTGCCGTCCGCGGTCTGTCTGCCCCTGCTCCGAACCACGCACCGGCAAGAATGCGAAGAGCTTGGACAGAATGCGATTCAGCTCATTGGCAGCGGACGCAACCGTCAGAACTGCAGACAAGACCGCCGCCACAGCGCAACAAGCGGCAATCCCAACAGAAGATGCCACCGTGCTCGCGACCATCCAGGGTGAAGCTGCTTCGCGCCGGCCGTTCGGCCGCCCTGGACGGCCGCTGCGCGCGGCGGCTGCTACAGCGTTGGTCGGGACGGAGGAATGGTGCCGCCCCCGATCGAACAGAGGAAAGGCAGACAGGGCGCACACGGAACGCACGATCAATCCTCCCAAGTCCACACGGGACGTACGCGACCGATGACAGCCGTCGCTGATGTCATTCCGAAGTAGCGCCCATCGAAAGAGTTCGCGGCTTGCCAGTTCATGAGGAAGAGCTTTCCGTCTTCGACGATGTCGCATCCTTCCCACGCCGGCAACGGCCGGCCACGACTGTCGCGCTCCCGCGCCTCGCCCATCTCGATGCCATCGACCGTAATGGTGCTCCCGGTTCTGCAGACAGCTTGTCCGGGAAGCGCCAGCACACGCTTCAACATCGGAACACCCCGCGGCAGGTAACGATTTCGGTCCAGATAGGTCGCCAGCGGTTCGGGCGGCTGAACGGCGACGAGTTCGGTGACGTAGTAGTTGCCGGCCGGGTGCAAGCGATAGAGGCCGACAGGGACACTCTCGGAACTGTTCCATATGTAGATTGGAGACGGCCCTACAACGATCGTCCCCACGAGAATGGCAACTGCACCGATCGTCATGGTGAGTATTCGGTTTCGAGTCGTCACGGGCTGATTCTTCGTCGATGGAGCCAGGCCTGATGGCGTGACTTTGTGTAAGCGCGCGGGGTTTCATTGACGGACAGACGGTTGTGGACGTGATGCCAATAATCGGGCGCGGCGTCGGCAGGATCGATGCCGAGGGCCTCGACGGCATCAATCAACTGCAACACACGCTCAACCTTTGGCCAGCCCGAAAGGTGCAAGAGAATCTCGCCGCCGGGTTTGACATAAGGGACAGTCGAGCAGCGTTGGCCGGTTACGACCGCACGCAAGATGTCGATGCGGCAAACGACCGTCCCAAAATCGTCCGACATCCAACGCACGAACGCAAAGATGCTGCCGGGTGCGAATGACAGGACACGCCTGTTGCGATCGAGAATCCCCTCCTCGGCGACGTGGCCGAAACGAATTCGGTTCTCGATACTTTTCTCAAGCCAGAGCAGCTCGACATGCGTGAGATCGCTCATGCGTCCGCTCCGTCGACCCGGAGGTCCAACGCTTGCAGGCGCGCACCCAGATCGCGCCGGTTATGAACAGTAAGGAAAACGGCTCGGTCCGTTAGAAGAAATCCTACGGATTTCTGGTTAGAAGAGTTACGGCTGCTGGAATGCGCCCGATAACAACCGCTTAAAACCGATTCCGGTCCCCGATAGCACGAGGATCCGGTCCCCGATAGCACGAGGGTTGTGGTCCCCGATAGCACGAGTTGATTCACAGCTTATCTCCAGCTTGAGGCACGAACCCGCGCTTGCGAAGCCGCTCCTCGAACGGATCGGTGCAACAGGGCGCAAAGTTCAAACGTTCGACGCCGTTTGGGTCGCGCGTGATCACGAGCTCATAGCCAGGCAAGGTCTGGCGACGAACGATTTCGCGCACGTCAAAGGCAAAGTGTTTGAGCGGCGAGAGGCTGCCGGATTTGGCGTGAAGATGCAGAAAATCAAAACTCCAGCCGCCCTGCTGGCGACCACCGTGCTTGCGGACAAGCCGGTAAAGCCAGCGCTCGAGTCCGCCGGTCAAACCAAAATAGGCGCGATCGATTCTCAACACGAGCGCGTCATCGATAACGCCGGCATAGAACCAATCCGGCAGGATCAGTTCGAGGCCCAACGGCCGCCCATTGGCATCGGCCGTCTCTTTCCATTCGTTGATCCAGGAGAAACGATGACGCCGCCGTTCTGCCGGCTGGCGGATCGACGTCAGCACCGAGGTCGCCTGCAATCGGTCGAGGCCCGCCTTGAGGCGATCGTAGTCGCGCGCGCTGGTGCCGCGGCCAACGAAGGTCAGAATTTCGTAAGGCGTAGCCGCCATCAGGCGCGAGGTTTTCAGGCCTGCATCGCGCGCCTCGACAATTTGCGAGGCTGCCCAGATCAGAACATCAGCATCCCAGATCGTTGCCATGCCGTGTTCAGGCACCGCTTCGACGCGAATGGAGATTGCGCCCGCGCGGAAATCGATCGGTACGACCCGCTTTGACTTGGCGAGCGAGAAGAACGGATAGGCCATCAAGTCCTGTGCGTCGCGCGGCGCGAGGTCGCTGGGCAAGGCACGGAACAACTCGAGCTGGCTGCGCTCGGATCGTAGTTTGTGCCGCATCTACCAAAGCTCTCGCAGCACTCAACGACGTTCCTGGCCCGCATAGGGGCGCAGAGCCGGGTGCTTCTTGGCTGGCAGTACGGTCCCCTTCCCGGGATCGGACGTCGATGTCTTGGCACCGAGATCGGCCCAGGCTTTCAAGTCATCGAGCGCGTAAACAACGCGGCCACCAATCTTCCGGTAGGTCGGACCTGTGCCGTAGGTGCGATGCTTTTCCAAGGTACGTCCGGAGAGACCCAGATATCGGGCGGCCTCGGGCGTCCGCAGGAAACGTGGCGGCAGACCGGCTATGGGATCGGGCATTTGAGAACTCCATGAAGAAATCGCGCTGATGCTGGCGGTGCCAGCGTGTGTGCGGTGATCATGGAGGAGCAGCCCCTCGCAGGAGGATGCCGAAGATCAAGGGGTGGATTTTCGATACCCCCGCGAGCGGCTAATTGTCCTTGCGTCTTGGACGCAGGAGTTCGCGATAGCCGCCGCGCATCAGGGCGAGGCCTCGCTGCACGAGGCGGATGGTACGATTGCGCAGATCGTGGGTCTTCCAGGCGCGCTCGGGGATCCGCTTCTTGCCAAAGAGGCCTTCGGCGATCGCGCGGTAGCTCTTGTTTTCATTGCGCCCGTCCAGTGCACGCAAGACCAGCGCAAACCGCTGGCGCCGTTGCGGGGGAAGGTCGGACAGCGGCGGACACGGCGAACGGCCGCTCATGGTACGCCAAAGTGATTGAGCAGCTCGGGCGCGGAGTTCAAACGCCGGGTCCAGTGGCAACTCAAACGCTTGCGGCGCGCCGGCGGCAGGCAGTTTCCTCATCCACACGCGATGCGTGGCACCACCGAACAGCAGCACGGCGTGCCAGCCGTCCGTGTTCTGCCGCAACTCCGTGGGCGACAGTTTGGTTAGATCAAGAGTGATCGGTTGAGCTGAAGTTTGCGACGACGAAGCTCCTACCGATAAAACCGTCGGCAGAACTTCAGGAGCCCAAAAAACGATCTGCTCGTGACAGGCCTTCTGCGGATCAGCCGCGAAAAGACAAGCCCCATTTATTCCGGAATTCGGCCGGGGCGGCGTCAAGCGGATTGGCAAGCGCGCAATAGTGTTTTCGGTATTCGGGGTTACGGCGAAGGCATTCCCAGGCGAGACCCGTCAGATCGGCGTTCTGCATTTTTGAATAGGCCTCGGGCGAGCGCCAATCGAATTCCGGCATTGTACTTGATCCCTCACGCAATACGGTGCGGCATTGCAGCACGAAAATTGTGAACCATTTTTGGTTGCAATGTGTAATGAACCGTTTGGTTACGCGAAATATCTCGCGGCAAAGAAATTATCCGCGCCAATCGGGTCTACAGATCCCTGTCTCAGTCCTTGGCGGAACCACCGCGAAGCAAATGGCCGTAGCCACGACTTGTCATCCATCTAGCCCGAGCCAGATGGCTCTCGAAGGCTGTCCGCGCGCGCTCCGGATGCTGGTCCGGATCGATGTGGAGGACGATGCGCGCCACCTCCCGCCAGTCGGCATTTTCAGCGTCTGCATCCAGCAGCCGGAGATAGGTGACGACATGTTGCTCGTCATAGGCCGTCAACACGGGGCTATCCGGTGCCAGGTCCGCAACCTCTGGGTCCAGCGGGGGTGACGGCATAAGATTCCTTTGAGAGCTACGGGGCTGCGCCTGCCAGCTCATAGCCCCAGTTTAGTCCTATTCAAGGCAGTTCGCAGCCAAGCTTTGCGAAGGCAGCAATTCCCGGACGGCATCTCTCGTCGTTGTGCGCTTTGTAGAAAATACTCCGTGATTAAATACTCTTCAAGTCGTTGCGCTCTCGGGCATGGATATCCGAGAGATATTGGCGCTCAACTTGAGGAAGCTTCGGGCGGCGAGAGGCATCTCGCAAGAAGAACTCGCGCATCGTGCTGGAATCGACCGCACCTATATCAGCTCGCTTGAGCGAAGCGTTTACGCGGCGAGTATCGATGTCCTGGATAGGATTGCGCGCGTCCTCAATGTCGAGGTTAGTGACCTTCTCAAACGACCAGCGCCAACAGCGGCGAAGAAGGGTCGCAGTCCAGCTAACGATTGAATGCAAAACACAGCAATAGTCGGGCCAGTCGTTTCCGCGAGCCGGGCCAAAGGTCCGGCGAGCGCCGGTGCAGATACGCGTCGCCGCCGCCGATCCGCTTGCGGGATCGGCGGCGGCGCACTTGGGGCGCCTGTGCACGAAATGGAAAAGTGGCCGCGCAATTGCATTCAATTGCGCGGCCCGCTTTCTAGATTGCGCGTTCCATCAAGCGCTTTGCCTTACCTTCGAGTTCCAGCCGCGCATCCTGATGGGATTTGGTCCGGGCCAAGGCGGTGATGCCTTGCACGAAGTCAAAGACGCTTTCGGGTTTCCGGTTTTCTTCTCCGAGGACAGTTTCGATAATCCTCGCGGTCTCCGATTTGGAAAACCCGCCTTTGCGCAAGACGCTGTCCCGGTCCTCATCCGTTCGGGCAACGATCCGCCCCCGAGCGGCCTTGATACCGGCAACGAATGGCGCGGGCGAAGAATTGGCAAAGCTGGTCAAGGCCGGTGCCGCCTCGTGTGCGAAGCGTTGGGCCGCGAACTTGGAATGACGGATGGTGATTTGTTCGAAATTCTCGACGCCCCATAGATTGCGATTCATGCAGACGGCGCGAAGGTAAAAACTGGCAATTCCGAGCGTCTTGCTGCCGACTTCGCTGTTCCAGCAGTAAAATCCCCGAAAATACAAATCCGGTGAGCCGTCCGATAAGCGCCCCGCCTCGATCGGATTGGTGTCGTCGACCAGAAACAGAAACACGTCGCGGTCGCTGGCGTAAAGCGTGGTTGTGTCCTTGGTCACGTCCACAAAGGGGTTGTGGGTCATGGTGCTCCAATCCATCACGCCCGGCACCTTCCACCTTGTGTCGCCATTGCCATTGCCTGCGATTTTCATAACGGCGGCGACCAGTTCATGATCCCAGATGCGGCCGTAATCCGGCCCGGTCACGGCGCGAAGTTCGACACGTCCGTTATCGGATTCCAGGGTTTTCACGAGTTCGGCGCGATGGGAGAGCAAGCCGTGTTGCAGGTTGATGGCCGACAAGGCCGCGGGAAGCTGCCGCAAATAGGAGGTTGGCGCGCCGACCAGCGTACACAACTGGCCGAAACTCCAATGCGTTGGCATGACCTGTTCGTCACGTCCCGGCACCATCAAGGCAAGCCGTTCTGAACTATCCCGGCTCGCTTCCACCCGAATGGTCCGGCTTTCCACCGTCCGCGCCTGCGCGCGTTCCGCCCTGCCCCGCACGGCTTCATACAGATCGGAAAGGTTCAGAAAGCGTTCGTCATCGGGGCGCGCAAACCATTCCGAGGAAACACGGCCAATGCGCTGGCCACGCGATACGTCCACGCGGAAGCCACCGGAAACAGGCTGCTCACTTTGAGACAGGGTCATCATGTTCATGGTCTTTCTCCTTTGGGCTGAGGTTGAAGCGCAGCGCTGCGCTGCAACCCTGCCCGTCGGCGAGACCTGGGGTAGCAAGGGCAAGGGCGGCTGGACGCGGAGGGGGATCACCCGCCTGACAAGGGCGCGCGACCACGCGCGCGTCTGCACGCGCCTGATAACCACATCATCCATGAAGATCCTTTGCGGCGCGGAAGACCGGGGAAACCCGTCCGGCCGGCACGCATGGCGTGCTTCACCCTTGCCCGCGCGAGGGCGGAGCCCTTAGTCGCCCTTCAAATAAGAAATGCTCCCTCTTGCTTCCACGCAAAGCAGACCAGAGACACAAAGAAGCCCCGCCTCCTGAGAGGCGGGGCTAGTGACCCCGTAGGGATCAGTCGCCGCTACGGCGGGACCAGATCAGGGTGAAGCCTTCGTCGCCCTCGATCTTTACCAGCGAGGCGTAGATCGGTGCCGGAAAGGTCGGATCGTCGAGCTTGACCGAGAGATACTCGCGATCGCTGTCGCGGGCAGTCCTCTTCCAGGCGGCGCCGAATTCGGTGACGCCGGCGAAGATGCGATAGTCGGGCGCCTTGTCGTTGTCCTTCTCGGACGGGGCGAACCTTGCCTTGATGTTCAGCGTCAGCGTTTTGATCGAACCGATGAAGCCGTTGTCCGACGCGGTGAAGGTGCCGATGGTAGCCATGGTAGTCTCCGTTTGTTGCTCGGGCTGCGCCCATCGCGGCCTCGATGGCGATCCTTGGCCCGGGGAGCGATCGGCCCGCAGCCCTTGGGCTCGCAGCGTAAGCGGAGAACGGCGTAAGCCTGCTTTTTTTTACTTCCCGCGAGGAATGCCGCTTCGCGGCAGGGGAAAAAAGCAGGCGGAGCCGTTGCGGGAAGGCGATCGAGGCCTTTGGCCGGCCCTCGGGCCTGATCAGCCCATTCGAGGTTGCGTTGGTCGCAAGCCATGAACGAACTGACGGAGACTACCATGGCTGCCGGTAGCGCCTCAGCACAAGGACGCAGCTTGACCGGTCGAGTACATGCTGACTGATGCGCGTGATCGGCCATGACGGCGCGTCGGGGCAAACGCGAGCAAGCGCTTTCGCATTCTGTCGCAGGGGATCGAAGGCGACCCGAGGCAAATCCCGCCGAAAGACAATCCAAGGGCTCGTAATCGTCCGACAATGGAGCATTTGCGAAAACCTCGCCTCGCCGATCAGAGGTCGGCAACACGGTGATCACACCAATGCCAGCGACAAACGGTGCATCTGCGAGGGATTGCGCCTGCTTCACCGGGAGGGCTTAAGCGAAGTGCAGCCTTGCCGCCCGTTGGATCGGCGCGCGCCGGACAGGCGCGCGGCCGAATTTCTTGGCAGTCAGCCGGGGCCGCTAACGCCGCCCCCGCTGGAATTCACTCTGCAGCCTGCGAGTAGGTATCGCTGCGTTCTACTGTCGGCATATCGGCCTGTTCCGCGGCAGGCTTAGCCGTCCTTAGCTAGGCAGGCAGCCAATCCATCGGGGCCAGCAATTGCTCGGCCGCTTCCGCCATGTCGAACTTCTTCATATCCGCCTCGTAGCTCACGCCTCCCTGCACGGCTTCCAGAATGCGTGCCTTGGTGACGCGTTCGAGATAGCTCTGCGCGGGCGGCGGCCAATGCCCGTTCATGTCGAGCGAGACGGCTTCCGCCAGACGATCCGCGGTCGCAATCGCCCGGGGCCTACGGTCCCACGGCAATCTAACTGCATTGACGGTCAGGACAACGCAGTGAGCGAACAGCGCCAGTCGGCTATCGTGATCGAGTGACATGGATAGACCTTGCCATCCGGCCCAGGCCCGACTATCTTACTTTTATCTTACCGGATGAAGCCGCCATGTCCGCCAAGCAGAAGATGACCACCACCGTCTCGACCAAGGGCCAAGTGATATTGCCCAAGGCGATCCGAGAACAGCGGCACTGGCCTGCCGGAACGGAACTGATGGTGGAGGATACCCCCGAGGGCGTATTGCTGAAGGCGAAGCCCGCTTTTGCGTCCACCCGGCCGAAAGACGTATTCGGCTCCCTATCCTACAAGGGGCCAGCAAAGTCGATCGCGGATATGGAGGCAGGGATCGCCGCCGAGGCGAAACGGCGGCATGCTCGCAATCGATACTAATCTCATCGTCCGCTATCTGGTGGGCGACGATCCCGGACAGGCTGCCCGGGCACGCCGACTAATCGACAACAATGACGTCTTCGTCTGCACCACAGTCCTGCTAGAGACGGAGTGGGTGCTGAGGAGCGTCTATGGGTTTTCCGCTGCCCAATGCGCCAAGGCCCTCTCCGATTTCGCGGGGCTGCCGCGCACGAGTCTGGAAGATGCTACCGCCGCGGCGAAGGCATTGGGCTGGATGCGGCAGGGCGTGGACTTTGCGGATGGCCTGCATCTGGCCAAGGCGGAAGGCTGTGAGGCCTTCGTCAGCTTTGACCAGGATTTCGCCAAAGCCGCTAACGCCCTCGGCGGCATCAAGGTGCGGGCGCCCTGACACCTCGCTCGCAGTGATTGCACAGAGTTTGGCCTGAAGACCAGAACCGTGCGATTCACGAGAGAGACATGCGACGTTCACGCGCCCAGGACGGCACTGATGCTGGCACAGAGTCGGGAGCGCCGCCGGAGAGGCTAAAACCGGACTGCTCGCAGAGACGAGGTCTGCGCAACGGAGTCCGCGGCAAATCCAGACCACTTCTTTCTTTCACCGCATGCTTTCGCGGAACCCAAGCATGGATACGATGCTCAAGATTGCCAGACTGGGCTGTGTGGTCTTTCGATCGGATCGGTGCTCGTCTCAAAGACAGTCGCTCCACAAGCATTGGGTCAGTGCTTGCCTAAGTGGAGGATGCAGTTCCGACAGAGCCGTTGATTAAGAGGCGTATGATCTTGTTGGAAAATCAATGTCTATTCCGACAAATGTGTCGTCCAACCTGCATTGAATTTGCAGTGGGTTTTCCCTTGTCGGAATGACAGTCTCGATCGCCGAGGGACGATCAGACTGCAGTGTCTCGAGTCAGGATTTCGTGCAGCGCGAAATCCACTATCGTGGAAGCCGCAACCCAACGCGATTTCAGCGCTGGACGTGGGTTGTGGTGCGCTCGGAGTACGGTCGCTTTTGTTGCGATTTCAATGGCCTATCCGAGTGCAGCAAGCCGTAAGGTGCCTATCAAGGCCAACGGTGCCGTTGCAGGAGGGTCCGCCGGTAGCCGGGGCGCACCCGCCCATCCAGGTCGAGCCATGACAGCGTGTGCTTGAGCCACTTCTCGTCGTCCCGTTTTGCGAAGTCCTCGCGTGCATGAGCGCCCCGGGCTCTCGGTGCGGCCGATCGCCGAACGCAGACTGACGCTTGCCTGCGCCAACATGTTGTCGAGCTCGAGCGCCTCGATGAGATCCGTACTAAGCATCATGGACCGGTCGGCGACGCCCAGGTCATCCCGCATCATCGCGATGACGTCCGCAAGCGTGTCCGCGCCTTCTTCCAGCAACGAGCCAGTGCGGAACACCGCACAATGTCGCTGCATGGTCCGCTGCATCGCCAGCCTGATCGCGCCGGCTCCACTCTTGCCCTTCGACCATTTGATGCGGTCGAGCCTTGCAACGGCGCGATCGCTCGCCTCGTCCCGGAGCGTCGGATGGCCTTCCCCTCGGCGCAGGCGCTCCGTCGCCCGCAGCGCCGCCGCGTCCGAACACGATGATATCGAGGAGTGAGTTCGAGCCAAGTCGGTTGGCATCGTGAACCGAGACGCAGGCGGCCTCACTGCTCGCCATTAGCCCGGGGCACGATCACGAGCTCGACCACGTCGGCAAGGCCCTTGCATCCAGCGGATTATTCTGATGCATTTCATACTCCGTGCCGGGAATGCATCGGGATTGTCGGGATGCGGCGATCGGCTGAGGCCTGCGCACGACTGATTTAAGAAGACAATGCACCACGGAATTTGAAACGACTCGACAGCAACTGACACCGCGTTAGCTGATCAAGCATGGCCGCCATTTGCGGCCTTGTAGCGGGGGCAAATACATGAACGTTACCCAGCTCTCGGATCGGGTGCGGCGCGAGCTGACGTATCTAAGCTATCCCCCTCGAGAGTGGACTTTGCCACACTCTAAGGACGGTGTTCCGGTCCTGGATGTGCTGATTGTCGGCGGTGGCCAAAGCGGACTTGCGACCGCGTTAGGTCTGAGGCTTGAGCGGATCACAAATATCAGAGTTATCGACCGGAGTCCGCGTGGGCTCGAAGGGCCCTGGCGCCGATTTGCCCGCATGAAGGAGTTACGGACTCCAAAGGAAGTGACTGGCATCGATTTCGGCATCCCAAGTCTCACGGCCCGCGCGTGGTATGAGGCGAAATTCGGCCGCCGGGCATGGGAGCGCATCGACAAAATATCTCAGGAGATATGGCGCTCGTATCTCGACTGGTACCGCGATGTTCTCGACATAATCGTCGAAAACGAGGTTGAGCTCACGTCGATCGAGCCTGACGGCGATTTCCTCTTGGCTCATCTCCGCCGCCCGGACCGGATCGAACGCGTCCACACGCGAAAGATCGTCCTCGCAACTGGTTTCGATGGTAGCGGAAGTTGGCGGGCTCCTCGGGCTCTTGTCGCTGATCTCCCGGCGGAGCGTTATGCCCATTCGGCTGATGACATAGACTTCCGTAAACTTACGGGAAAGCGCGTTGGCGTACTCGGCGTGGGGGCTTCCGCCTTCGACAACGCGGCTAGCGCGCTTGAAGCCGGCGCCGCTCGGGTGGACCTTTGCTTCCGTCGCTCAGCCATTCCCCGGGTCAACCCCCTCATCTGGATGAACTTCGCGGGCATGTTCGGCCATTTTGGAGAATTGTCAGACCTGGAACGCTGGCGCTTCATGCGCCACATTCTGGAGGAGCTTCCGGTACCACCCACTCAAGATACATTTTGGCGCTGCCGCAGATTTGAAAATTTCGCGTGGCATGCCGATTGCGCATGGAAATCGGTTCGTGACGAAGCAGACGTCGCGACAGTCGAAACCAGCGCTGGCACCTTCGCATTTGACTTCATCATCTTTGCTACGGGCGTTGAGACAGACCTTTCGGCCCGCTCAGAGCTTGCGCCGATCCTTCACCAAATTGCCCTTTGGCGCGACCGATTCACGCCTCCGCCCGGTGAGGAAAGTGATCTGCTCGCACGCTACCCTTATCTTGGCGCAGCATTTGAATTCATGGAGCGGCAGCCCGGAAGCGCTCCTTTCCTCGGTCGACTGCACAATTTCAGCTTCGGAGCTATGCCTAGTCTAGGTTTAACGGGAGCGGCTATTACTGGAATAAAGTATGGGGTGCGCCGACTGGTGAACGGTTTGGCGCGGGACCTGTTTCGGGAGGATTCCGCCGCATATTATCAAGATCTTCTCACCTATGCGGCGCCTGAATTGGAAACGCTTGAAAGTGCGTACGCATGGGTCAGCCATCTCGGCACCGAAGCACTCAGTTCCGACAAAGTGATCGATCAGCTCGGCCCAGCCATGCTCGCCGCGTTTCGCGGCGCACTCCAGTCGCGAAATTCAACCGATGAACCTGCCGCCACTATCTCCCGGCAACGCGTCCGTGCGAAGCGCGCGATCGCCCGGAGACTGCTCAAAGGAACAAAAACACGAGTGAAACGGCGCCAGCGCGCCAAGTGAAATTGAGAGAGGGACTGCGTTGCCAAAGGTTACAAAAGCGTTGCCGCGCCAGGACGCGGGCGAGGCCGGGCAACACGTCTTTGCCTGCCTCGGAGATCTTCTTGCCCACTATGGACGAATATCGCCTAACCACCCTGCCATTCTAGCGCCCGGGCGCGAATCGCTGACATATGGCGCGCTCTGGGCCCGAACGAACGAAATTGTTCGTGAGTTGCGCGACCTGGGTATCGGTAGAAGTGACCGCGTAGCGGTTGTGTTGCCTGGCGGAGCGGATGCTGCGGTGGCAACAATAGCGGTCGCCGCTGGCGCGGTTTGTGTGCCACTTCACCCTGGCTTTGCCGCAAACGAATGGCGACGCTATTTCGGCGATCTCCGGGTAGCAGCGCTCTTGACGCACCCCGACGTGGATTCGGCGAGCCGCGGTGTCGCATATAGCCTCGGCATACCTGTCATCGATCTGTCGCACCGATCCCGCGAGGTGCTCGGTGCCTTCAGCCTTGTTTGTCCGGCGGCGCGACCTGCCGTCGTCGGCGAACTGGCGGCCGACGCTAACGACGCGTTTATCCTATTGACCTCGGGCAGCACGGCGCAGCCGAAGCTGGTCCCTTTGAGCCAGGCCAGCGTTTGTCGGTCGGCGTATAACGCAGGCGCAGCCTTGGTGCTTGAACCCCAAGACCGATTGTTGAACGTTCTGCCGCTGGTTCACGCGCATGGCCTCATCTCGGGACTGCTGACTGCGCTGGCCGCTGGGTCCAGCGTTGTATGCCCGCCCGCCTTCGATGCTTTGGCTTTCTTCGGCTGGCTGACCAAATTTCGACCCACTTGGTACACAGCAGTCCCGCCAATCCATCGAGCGTTGATATCGGCGGCACGCCGCCACAAGCGCGACAGCCGGCTATCATCCCTGCGAGTTATCCGGTCCGCTTCTGCATCTTTGCCAACCGACGTGCTTGACGAGCTGGAAGAGCTTTTTGGTGTTCCCGTAGTCGAGACCTACGGCATGACGGAAGCTGCGAGCCAGATAGCCGCGAACCCTCTCGAACGACGGAAGCCCGGATCTGTTGGCAAGCCCACCGGGGTCGAGATCGCTGTCATGGACAGCGAGGGCCGACCATTACCCGCCGGGGAACGTGGAGAGGTCGCTCTAAGAGGCCCGACCGTCGCGAGGGGCTATGACAACAACGAGGTTGCTACAGAATCCGCTTTTCAGGGCGGTTGGTTCCGAACCGGCGATCTCGGCTACATGGACACCGAGGGATATCTATTTCTGCTCGGTCGCATCAAGAAAGCGGATGTAATCAACCGTGGTGGGCAGAAGGTTTCACCTGCCGAGGTGGAAAGGGCATTTTTGAGCCACCCCAACGTTGCCCAAGCCGTAGCTTTTCCCATTACCCATACGCGACTTGGAGAAGACGTCGCTGTGGCTGTTGTTCTGCGGGCGGGGGCCAAGATCAGCTCACAGCAGCTCCGGCGGTTCGCGAGCGAGCACCTTGCGCGGTTCAAGGTGCCCGGCCTGATCCGCATTGTGCCGGCGATCCCGTCAGGCCCCGACAGCACGATCGTTCGCGGTGAACTCGCCACCTTGCTTTCGATAGCGACGCCGAGGTCACGCGTAGAGCGCAACGCCCATTTGGCGGCCCCTCGCTCGGAGACTGAGTGGCAACTGGCCAAACTCTGGGCGGATCTCCTGGAACTCAATGAGGTCGGGGTCGATGAAGACGTCTTCGCGCTCGGCGCCGATTCCCTCACGGTGGCGCAGCTGCTTTCGCGCCTGCGGGCACGCTTCGGTGTCGATTGCTCGTTCAGGGATGTTTTTGATGCGCCAACCGTTGCGTCTCTAGCGGCCCTGATCGAGCCATCGAAGAAGGACGACATCGCGCCCCCTGGCTTACGCGACATCGCGGCGGATAGCCGCGGCCGGCTGTCGCTCCAGCAACAAAGAATCTACGTCCTTAGCGGGATAGATAGGATCGAACACAAGTTCCACGTCGTGGCCGGCGTGCTTCTGTCTGGACCGCTCGATCCTGACCTTCTTGAGGCGAGCGTCGCGACAATCGGTGAGCGCCATGAGGCATTAAGATCGATCTTCATGGAACGTCTAGGGGAACCGATGCAAACGGTCACGACAGTTCGGCCTTGCCTGGAGCGCTTTGACCTCCGACCGCTGCCCGAGCCCAAGCGAGCCGGCGCGATTCAATCGCGGACATGGGAGTTGCTGCAGCAACCCTTCGACATTGAAAGGGAGCCGCCCATAGGGGCGCAGCTACTGAGACTTGACGAATATGACTATGCCCTGCTGATCAAGCTTCATCATCTGATCACAGACGGGTGGTCGCAGCGGCTATTTCTGGAAGAACTCGAAGTACTTTATAACGCCGGATCAAAAGGGATTCCTGCCAAACTTCCCGAGATCCCATTCCAATACCGACATTTCGTAGAATGGCAGCGCGCGTGGCTACGAACGTCCGCCGCGGCGGCCCAGCTTAACTACTGGCGTGGGCGACTCGAAGGGTTGACTGAACTCCCGCTGCGAACGGACTGGCCCCGTCCGAATACGTGGACAGGGCGCGGCGCTAGGCTGCCGCTGACGTTGTCTCAGACCTTGTCCGGCGGCATCAAGTCGTTGAGCCGAACCCACAATGCCACCTTGTTCATGACACTCCTCGCCGCGTTTCAGTGCCTTCTCTGCCGGTACACACAGCACGAGGACATCGCGGTTGGGTCGCTCATTGCCAACCGCAATCAGATCGAAACTGAGCGACTTATCGGGATGTTTGCCAATGCGGTCGTTCTTCGTACCGATCTATCCGGCGACCCCTCATTCAGTGAGGTGCTGCGGCGTGTTCGGCAGGTGACGTTGGATGCTTATCGAAACCAGGAACTGCCGATCGAAGAAATTCTGCAGGCACTCCGTGTGCCCCGCAGCCTGGATCGCAATCCTTTGTTTCGGGTGATGTTCATTCTGCAAAAGGCATCTTTGACACGCCTGGCCCTCCATGGACTATCCGCCCGCTCTATTGACGCTGACCCTGGTATTGCGCGGTCCGATCTGTTGCTCGAACTCATTGACGAGGATGGGCGTCTGAACGGCTGGCTCGAGTACAGCACCGAACTCTTTGAGGCTGGTACGATTAAGCGAATGGCGGCACATTTCCGCACGCTGCTGGAGTCAATTGTCGCAAATCCCGATCAACGGATCTCTCGTCTGCCGCTTTTGCCGGTAGCCGAACGGAAGCAAGTCGTTGTGGATTGGAATCAGACCGAGACCAGGCTGCCCCGCCTCAGCACTTTCTCCGAACGCTTCGACAGGCAGGTCGAGAGCACTCCAGACGCCGTGGCGGTTTCCGTCGGGCGGGTTCGGCTCGGTTATATTGAGCTCGCAAGCCGGGCCTCTGCCATTGCCGGTCGGCTCTGTCGTGAGGACATCTGCCGTGATGAAGTGGTTGTCTTGTTCGCTGAACGCGGTATTGACTTGCTGGCTGCAATGATCGCGGTGCAGCGGGCGGGCGGTGCATTTCTTTCTCTGGACCCAACGATGCCCGCCGCGAGGCTGGCACAGATCATCCAGCACAGCTGCGCACGCGTCGTACTGACCACGCAAGACTGTGCGGCGGCGCTGCAAATGACGCTATCCGGGTTGCGTCGCAGAGAGCGCCCTCGAATACTGATTCTCGAAAAGCTTAATACGGCAATCTCTCATGACTCGATGCCTGCGGTCGGCAGGACGCCCTCAAGTTTGGCCTACTTAATCTACACCTCTGGCTCGACGGGCGCTCCGAAAGGAGTCATGATTGAGCGGCGGGGCATGTTCAACCACCTACTTTCCACGATCGCCAACTTCGGATTGTCAGCCTCAGACGTGGTCGCTCAAACATCGCCCCAGAGCTTCGTCATCTCCGTCTGGCAGTTTCTCGCTGCCCCTCTCGTAGGCGCGCGCGTCCACGTCTGCGCCGACGAGGTGGTGCGGGATCCGGCTTTGCTCATGAACGAGATCTCTCGCGAGGGGATAACCCTTCTGCAAATTGTGCCGGCGCTGTTGCGTGAAATCCTCCGGAGGGTAGCCAACGAGCCCGCCTTTCATACGCTGAGCCGACTTCGAGCGCTGATATCCACAGGCCAAAGCCTCGCGCCGGATCTCTGTCGTGATTGGTTCCGGCATTTTCCAGCCGTGCCCATCATCAACGCGTACGGGGCGACCGAAGCTTCTGACGACGTGGCAACGCATCGCCTCACGGGGCCGCCGACTTCAACCGCAAACGTGCCGATAGGTCGCGCCATAGCAAACACGCGCCTCTATGTGTTGGATTCCCACTTGCAGCCGGTGCCAATCGGCGTTGCGGGTGAGCTGTATGTGGCCGGCGTCGGCGTGGGTCGCGGTTACCTCAATGACCTAGAACAGACCCGACACAGATTCTTGCGCGATCCGTTTTCGAAACGCCCCGGCGCGCGCCTGTTCCGGACTGGGGATCTGGCGCGCTGGCGGGCCGACGGTACCCTGGAATGCCTCGGGCGCATCGACCATCAGGTCAAGATCCGTGGCCGCAGGGTCGAACTCGAGGAGATCGAGCATATTCTCTTGGAGCACTCAAAGGTCCAATCCGCCGCCGTAGTGGCGCGGGAAGTCGAGAGTGAGGTGCGACTGGTTGCCTACATTGTCGGAGCTGCCGACGGGCAACCGAAGGCCAACGAGCTTACCGATTTCCTCAAGACGCGATTTTCGGCCCACATGATCCCCGCGGGCTACTGCTTCCTGGATCACATGCCGTTGACGCCCCATGGCAAGCTCGATCGTGCCGCGTTGTTAGCGATCCGCGGCCGGCTGACTCTAACAGAGGGCGAGTTCGTAGCGCCACGAAACTCTACCGAGGAGGTCCTGGCCGGCATATGGGCAGATTTGCTTGAGGTCGAGGAAGTCGGCATTTTTAGCGACTTCTTCGATTTGGGCGGCCATTCGCTCCTGGCCGGACGGGTCCTGGCGCGGGTCGCAAATGTCTTCCGCGTTTCGTTGCCTATTCGGGCGCTCTTTGAGGCAACTACAATCGAGGCGCTGGCCCGGCGGATAGACGAGGCACGCGCGACACAATCAACCGAGTCACGGCCCGAAATTGCGCGCGTTGAGAGAGATGGTCGCCCGGCGATCTCCATCCTGCAGGAGCATGTGCTTAGGATCGAGCGAGAATTGCCGGGCCTGCCCCAGTTCAACTTACCTTTCGCCTATCGGTTGCAGGGACCGCTAAACGTCCCGGCGCTTGAACGGAGCCTGGTTGAGGTCGTTCGTCGGCACGATTCGTTGCGCACGGGCTTTAGCTGGGTGGGCGAGCGGCCCGTCCCCTTCGTCATGCCAGCCTCTGACCTCGTTTCACCCCTCGGCATCGAAGACCTTGCTATAGGGACATCTGCCGGAAACAACCGAGTCAGGGCACTCCTGCTCAAAAAAGCGGAGCTGCGAGCAGCGCAAGAAGCCTGGAAACCCTTCGACATGACGCGCGCGCCGTTATTCCGGACGCACCTATTGCGGCTCGGTCCCGACGACCACGTCTTGCTACTGATCCTACATCATATCATCGTCGACGGCTGGTCCATCGGGATCTTCTTTGAGGAGGTCGCGGAGGCCTATTCCGCGTTTGCGGCCGGTCGACAAGTGCAGTTGCCGCCGCAAGCGTTTCAGTTTTCCGACTTCGCTGACTGGCAGCGTCGGTGGTGTACTACCGAATCAGCGACCCGGCAGCTCGCCTATTGGAAGGATCACTTGCGCGAGGCTTCACCTGTTTTCACCACAGATGTTGGCGCCGCAGGCGCGCTGCTGACCTCGCGCATTGCCCACGAACTGTTTCATCTGTCGAGTGATTTGCTTGTTCGTCTGAGCGCCCTGAGCCGTAGCCAAGGAGGGACCCTTTTCATGACCTTGCTGGCCGGTTTCAAAGCTATGCTGTTGGCTCGGACGGGACGCGGTGACATTTGCGTCGCCACTGCAATGGCCAACCGCACTCAGCAGTGGACAGAGCGCGTTATCGGGCCGATGGAAAACACCACGTTGATCCGAACCCAAATGGATTCGGATCTGTCATTTCGCGAAGCGCTCAGTCGCGTGCGCGATTCTGTCCTGGAGGCCTACGCGAGGCAGGAGTTTCCCTTCGAGATCCTTGCCGCGCGGCTGGCGGAAGAAGACGATGCGGATCCAGCATCGCTTATTCAAGTGTTTTTCGTTCTTCAGAACGCGATTCGCCGGCCACTTGAGCTGCCCGACGTGGTGGCCCAATCATTCGGAAGCGCTCACACGGAAGGGCAGCCGGCCCTGCCTATCGATCGCACTTGGCTTACGTTGAGTCTCAAGGAGAAACCGTCAGGCCTTACTGGCTCTTGCACCTACAAGGTCGGCCTGTTCGAGGCGAACACTCTCCAGAACTGGATCGCGGAATACAAGGCGATCTTGGCCAAAGCCGTCGCAAACCCTGAGATATCACTTGGCGTGTTGACGGATCGTTGAGCAATGATGTCGAACGCCGATCGCGCAAAAGCCAAGAAACGATTGCTGCGGATCAACCCCATGCCCGGTTCGCGAAAAGGCCAACCAACAATGATCTGACCTAACCCAGCTCCTGTTCCCGATGACCTACTAAGAGCAACTTACTGAAAGGCGTTTGACTACAATCTCCTGATAATAGACGATAGATTTGTTAATTTTTCGATTGTTCAGCTCCCGCGACCAGAGGTGTAAAACAATGGCTTTCACCAATATTATGAAGTTGATCGAAGACTGCGAGTTGACCTCCAGGCAGAAGTCCGAACTGCGGGCAATTCTTACGACGCGAAAAGGTGACCTTAAGAAAGCGCTTGGCGACGTCGAGGCAGCCCTCAACAAGCTTAAGCGGAAGCGCAAGAAATCCGCGAAAGGCAAGCGTTGATCGTCCTGACCGCGCAACCATCGTGCGCGGTCCAAAATCTTCGACCAGGGACTTTGGCTCTTAGGTCAAGCCTATGCGCGAATGACACTGGCGCCATTCATAGGCGTTACCCCTGGTCGTTTTGAATTTGCGTGCCTGCCAGGTCCGCTAGCTTGTCCAAGAGGGCTTTGGCATCTTTCAGATCTGGCGTGTCGAAACCCTCGACGAACCAGCTGTAAATTGGCTGCAGAAGTGAAATAGCCTCAACGTATCTGCCTTCGTCGTGCCAATGCCTCGCGAGATCGGCGGCGGCGCGCAACTCCCACCAACGGGCCTGCTGTTGCCGCGCAATCGTCAATGCGCGCTGCAGTTCAGCTTCCGCCTCGCCTTTCTTGCCCAAGCTCAGGAGAATCTTGCCCCTCCGACGATACAGTTCAGCTTCGAAAAACTTTTCGCTTGTTGCTTCGGCAAGTTGGATAGCTTCATCGAGCAAACCAAGGCCAACTTCAGGCTGACCGAGGCTCGCATGAGCAAAAGCGATATGGCCAAGATAAAGGGTCCGACGGTTCCGTTCAAAGTTGCCTTCGGCTGCCACCAGAGCACTTCGCATCAGTTCGATCCCAAGTTGGGGATCACCGACCAGGGCCAACAAAGCGCCTCGAAAGAAACGCGCTCGTTGAGTGGTACTTGCAAATTCGTTATCGACGCTGATGGCTATCGCTTCATCAGCGTTGGTTAGGGCCCGCCGTTGATCACCACCTATCGTGCCGAGGACAGCCATGTTGCTTAAAGCTAAGGCGGTCGTGAAAGCGAGTCCTATCGCTCGGGCACGATTCTCGGCTTTTTCCGCTGCAGCGGCGGACTGCTCCGGATAGCCGAGAAGCAAAAGTATTGATGCGAGGAACGACAGGGCATGAACTTGATCGTCGACGCCGAAACGGCGATAAGTCGCAATCGTCTCTGGATTGGTCGCGCACAGTGCCAGCGTCCGCTCCAGATGAGCACGCGCATCAACGAAAGCGCCCATAAAATGCAACGTCTGGCCCATAAACCGGTTTGCAAGCGCCGATACTCCGGGATGCTTATGATTTGCCGCTAAGGCCAGGCATTGCCGAGCATCTTCGAGCGCCGCGGTATACTCCGCCCGCATGATGTGAGCCAAGTAGGTACCCCAGAGGATCGTCATCTGTTCCTTCAGAGTGCCACCATCGCCCAGCAGGTCGCGAGCGTGTGAAAATACCCTTGACGTTTCGTGAGCGGCATCGCCTTCGGTCGCCGCCACTGCCGGTCCGAGGGCCAGGTAAAGATCCAATTCTTTGCGAACGCGTTCGGGCGACTGTGATAATTCCTTCGTAAGCTCTATCCCCCGTCTAAGATGTTTGACGGCTTCAGCGTTTGCTGAGCGGCTGAGTGCGCGATTCCCAGCCTTGAGCCAGTAGTTGGTGGCGAGGTCAATGATGCCGGCTTCAGTGAAATGGTGCGCCAAGATTTCCGGCTCGCCCGTTACCACATCGGGAAAGCTCTCCTCTAATGTGCGCGCAATTTGACCGTGCAGTTGGTGCCGCCGGCTCTTGAGCAGTGTCTCATAGGCCGCATCTCGCACTAGCGCGTGTTTGAAACTGTAGACGGCTTCCGGCGGCTCGCCTTGGCGGTACACGAGTTCTGCCTGCTCAAGTTCGATGAGTGCATGCTTCAATGCGGTCTCGTCGCGCGCGACCACTGCACGGATCAACGAATAAGAGAATTCACGCCCGATGGCGGCGCCAACCTGGGCGATCTCCTTTACGGAGTACAGTCTGTCAAGCCGCGCCATCAAAGAGTCTTGAAGGGTCTCCGGGATAGCCAGGGGCGGAAGGGGCCCATTGAGCCGATAGCCGTCGGTCTGCTTGACTAGGATACCCGCTTCCAGAACGGTCTTGGTGAGTTCCTCCACGAACAGCGGATTTCCATCAGTCTTGTCGACGATCCGCTTCATCACCTCGGTGGGCAGCGCGCGTCCGCCGGCCACCTGCGTAACTATACTTTCAACGTTCTCCCGGTCGAGCCCGCCGAGCGTCAATGTGCCGACATTGGCGAGACCAGCCCAGGGCGGTTCGAACTCAGGTCGAAAGGTAACCAGTGCAAGGATCGGGAGTTGGCGTACCCGCTCGACTATGAGATCGAGTAGCTCCAAGGAGGTATCGTCGGCCCATTGCGCGTCTTCTATCAGCAATAGGATTGGTTGCTGCCGAGCATGACCCTCGAACTGATCGAGCAGCGCCGCAAGCGTCCGCCGCCGCTGCTGCGCCGGGCTAAACACCAGTTGGGGATACCGGCCGCCCGACGGGATCGATAGCAGTGCGGCAAAAAGCGGCGCGACGGCCTGAACCTCTGTCGTACCTAACGTGAGCAGCGCTTCCAGCTTGTCTAGTCGTAACTCGGGCGTATCGTCTGCTTTGAACCCCGCCGCTCGTTCCAACTGGTTAATCACTGGATGAAGCGCGCTGTTGGCATGGTACGGTGAGCATTGGTAACGAAACTGCGTGTGCGGTTGCCTGGTGATGCACTCGGCGAGAGCTGCTGCAAGACGGGACTTGCCGATTCCCGCCTCACCCGAAATCAAAATGATTTGTCCATCACCCTTCCAGGCCAAGCGTTGACGTTCGAGCAGGAAATCCATCTCGGCCTCACGACCGATGAGATCAGCCAAACCGGTTGGGCGGACCGCCTTGAAGCGGCTCTCGGAGGCTAGCAAGCCCTCGACCGCCCACGCCCTGACTCGTTCGGTAATACCTTTGAGCTCGTGCTGGCCGAGATCGCGCAGAAGGAAATGATCCCCAAGCAGCCGGCGCGTGGACTCGGCGACCACGACCGTATTTGGCTCGACCAACGTCTGCAGGCGAGCTGCAAGGTTCGGGGCGTCCCCGACCACAGCATGCTCCCGCAGCTTGCCCTCGCCACCACGGTCGCCGACCACCACTATCCCGGTGGCGATGCCAATGCGGACCGAGAGAGGTTCGCCAGCACGCGTTTCGAGCCGCGCAACAGCGGCAATAATATCGAGCCCTGCTCGTACGGTTCGCTCGGCATCGTCCTCGTGCGCGCGGGGATAGCCAAAATAGGCCAGTATTCCGTCTCCGCGGAAATCGGCAAGGAAACCATCATAGGACAGCGTGATACGGGCACAGGCAGCATGGTAGGCATCGATCACCGCACCCATGTCTTCCGGATCAAGTCGAGCAGTTAGAGCTGTCGAACCGACTAGATCGCAGATCATCACGGTGAGGTGACGGCGTTCAGCGACTTGGCCGTTTTGCCCATTCTGCCCAATACCCGTCCCGGTGACTGCGCGCGGAGGGCCGGCGACCAGCACGCTGATGGCTCTCATAAGGCGCTTCCTGTCGCCTAGCGGGATCCCCATCCTTTCGAGATCGACCTCTGTCAGTTCTGTCAGTACGTCGCTGTCGATCGCGTTTGCGACGAATGCTGTCTCGTATCGTCCCAATCCTAGGTTTCGCAGCCAGCTGCCAACGTCCATGGTAGCGCCCTAGTTTGTACATGGGGTCAAGTATATCAGACGGAAGTTGTTAAGACCCAGGCCAGTATCCTATGTATTTCTGGCTTGATAGTGTGCGTGGGTACAATGAAAATTGTCAACGTACGGCAGGCCATGGCTGATCCACGTGCAATCCAGAAGGCAGACCGTGTTTTCCTGCCCTAGGTCACCTCAGTGTGGTGCAAGGCTCAACGCCGTCCGCTTCTGCCTGGATTTTGCTGTCTGGAATTGCCTGCTTACGTACCTCAACCGGCTTCGATCGAAGCACTGGTATCCATCTGCGCGATCGCGCTGCTTGCAGCCGAGTTCCGACATGCCGCGATTCCAGGGTCGAAAGAATCGCCTCGCTCCTGTTCGCGCTTTTTTTCGTCTACTTCCTCAAGAGCACGATCCTGGGCTACGCGACAGAACCGAAGGTCCTAGGGGGCATCGATTTTGACCAGCCCATTCCGCAAGTCGCACCCTGGACACCGATCTATTTCCCGCTGCTGCTGTCTGCAGCCTTCGGATACTGGATCTGACCGACGAATTCGTACCCGAGCCTGCCGCGAAAGATGGCCGCCGGGACCTTTGCAATCATCCGGGTGACATTCGTCACGCTGTTCATTTCAATTTTGTGCACAGGATTTGGGGCGTTCTATCTCACATCTCCGCGGTTGATGAAGAGCGAGATCCTGCCGGCGCTCGCAGGCACCTTCCTTGCGGCGTTCCAGGGCACGGCGATCATGGGCCTATTTCATGGGATCGGCTTTATTGCTTTTGGCATTTTCTTCGGATGCCTGATCGTGCTCGTTGCCATGGCGCATCAAAGTGCCTCACCTTGCCTTCGTCGGAATCATCGAATGAGCGGGTAGATATTTCTCCGCTGTCAATATTGCTGCGGCCCCGACCGAATGGTCCTGGCTCAACCTGATTGCAGGGCTCTTTGCCGTGGCAATCGCGTTCGCCGGCTTTAGATCAGTAGGCCTACCCATTATTATCTTGTGGCTCGCCTATCTGCTGCCGTGGGGGCTTCTCTGGATCGCGCTCGCCTATGTCTCGGGCCGCTAACCTGCGGGCGCAAAAAGGCCGCCCAGTTGGGGGTGGCTGATCTGCGCGATTTGATATCGCAATTTGAGACGGTTGCGGGGGCACAGAGTCACCGATATCGGCATCGCTCTGGGTTTCCGCTTTGTTTTAGCGTCAAGAATGGCGCTGCAATCCGAGGATTGGCACTACCTAGGGATCGAGGAGAAAACCTAACGTACGGAAAGCTGGCTAACCGTCACTGAGAAGACGAATCCGTAGTCACCGACCCCGAGATTGGCTCTGAAACGGCGGCTGAGCTGAACCCGAACAACATCCTCCGCGAACAGGGGTTGCCGGTATCGCCATGCGTGCCCAGGCGATGCATCCAACGACTACCGCGCCGACCAGCGCGAAGGCCTCGCGCCACCATTGCGGGACAGCGCCGATATTGCCGAGGCTGAAGGTTACGTTATAGCCGGCAAATGCCGCTGGAGCGGCGAACAGCAGCGCAATAACGAGACGGACAGCGGGAGAACGGGTGACGGAGAAAATATACTGCCCGGTCATAAGTCCGAAGGCAGCCGCGACGAAGCCAATGACGACGGCGCCGATCGGACCGATTCCAGTTCGATACGTGTAGATCCCTGCCGTCGTGCCAACGAAAAACGGCAACGCATAAACTGCCAGCACGAATAATGCCCAACAGAGGAAGCCAAGTCCGGCGATATTGAGAAGAATGCCAATAACGATCATGGTGACAGGTCCCGTAACAAGTATTGCGGGGTTACGCCTTCCACCACCACCGCGGCTCACGGTTGAATGTAGCCGAGAACGAGAGTTGAAGAGAATGGAAATTTGCTATCGACGTCTCTCTTTCGTCAGGCCAGAGGTTCGCGCTGTTCCGTGACTGCGGCGCTCACGCAGCGCCGCTACCGAATTTCCAGACGGGAATACCGAGCTTCCGCGCCTTGTCGGCGAGATTGTCCTGGATACCGGTGCCTGGGAACACCATTATCCCAACCGGCAAAATGTCTAGTATCTGGTCGTTGCGCTTGAAGGGGGCCGCCTTGCCGTGCCGGGTCCAGTCCGGTTTGAAAGCGATCTGCCGTACTTTGCGGTGATCGGCCCAGCGGGAGGCGATTCGTTCGGCGCCCTTCTGTGATCCGCCATGCAGCAGGACCATGTCGGGATATTTGGTACGGACTTTGTCGAGCGTGTCCCAGATCAGCCGGTGATCGTTGCAATCGAGCCCACCGGTGAGAGCGATCTTGGTCCCTGCGGGCGTAAGCGGCTCAAGGGCTGCGCGACGCTTTGCTGCAAGAAAGTCGCGACTGTCAATCATGGCTGCGGTCAGTGCGCGGTGATTCACCAACGATCCGGAGCGGGGTCGCCAGGGTGATCCGGTGTGGCGTTCGAACTGCTCGGCCGCCTGGTCGCGCAAGAACTCAATAGTATTGCGGCGTTCGATAAGAGTCATACCCTCCGCGATGAGGCGTTCCAATTCGACCGAGCGGATCTCCGAGCCATCCTGATCCTTCTGGCCGCGTCTTTGCGCCAGTTCATTGTCATCGAGATCGCGTTCGATTCGCTCGGCGGCGTGGTGGAAGAGATTGACTGTCGACCACAGCAGATTGTCGAGGTCCGGTTCGAGGCGGGTCTCGCCGAGCGTCGCGATCAGGGCATCGAAGATGTCGGCGACGGCGTTGGCTACGGTGCGCGCTTCCGGCAGCGGTCTGGGGTCGGGTTCGTCCTGGAAGGGGTGATAGCCGTAGAGCTGGAGTTCTGTGAGGACGTGATCGGTGGGAGATGTCGTGAGCAGGTCGTAGGTCTGTTCGTCGCGATCAGTCGTCATGGAGGCTTCCCTTTGCCGGTTTGGCCGCGCCCATCGCGGCCTTCATGGCGACGACGGGCGGCGGGCGGCGAGGGCTTGCACCGTGGAGCGCTGCGAAGCGGCCGAAGCGCAGCGGAGGATGGCGGGAGCCGGCTATTTTGCTTCGCGATGTAGAGCGCCCGCGAGGGCGCGACGGAAAATAGCCGGCTCCCTCCATTGCCTGGCCCGACCGCTTGCCGCAAGGTCGCCCTCTCAGAAGGCCGGGGTGCGGTCCTCTCCGGCATGATGGGAAACCAGCGAGCGGCAAGGCGCGTCAGCCCGGTTGGCGCGGATCATTTTCCTGTCTCGGTTCAAACTCCGGCACTCATGAAGCGCGCCACGTCTTCAGGAACAAGCCGAACACGCAAGGCTGCTCGAACCGCATCGATGCCGAGATTGGAGATATCTTCGTTGAAATCCCCGGAACGCGGCGACAGTGGAATCGTCTCGATTCCACTCATTCGAGCCCGTGCGCTCAAGCTCTCTGCCGCGCCATCGCCGGCAGGGTCGTTATCGCGGACGATGTAGATCCGGCGCAACGTTGCAGCAAACAGGATGGCGGTCAGATGAGCGGCGGAAAGAGCCGCTACCATCGGCATATCTGGCAAGACGCTGCGGATGGACAGCATCGTTTCAATTCCCTCGCCTGCAGCTATCACGTCGTCAGCGAAGCCGAACCGAACGGCATTGCCGAGCAGATGGCCCATCGCACGCCGTGGCGTTTCGATCGGCGCTTTACCGCCGCTGCAGAGATCGAGCCGGCTCGGATCCAGGTAAGTGCGATGCGCACCGGTAATCTCACCATCGAGATTGGTAACTGCCGCGATCATCGCCGGCCATGTCTCGGTCGACATCTGTGGATCGGGGCGGTAGTAGCAGCGCGGATGAAACCGAAGACTGCCTACATCGTGTAAGGCCGTGATGCCGCGCATCCGCAGATAACTTTCCACGATCGTACCGGCAATTGGCTGCGACATGGCAAATAGTCGCCGCGCCGATTCCGGCGAGCCGCTCGATACGAACGAAGGGCTCAATCGCCGCGCTGGATCCGCCTTGGGTCGCGGTAGCTTGAGGAAACGCCGCGCCTCTTTGGTAACATCGTGAAAATCGACCAAGCCGCAGCTTTCACGGATCACGTCGAGCAGATCGCCATGCTCACCTGTAGCCGCATCGGTCCATTTGCCAGCGACGCGTTTGCCGGACGCATCGTCAATTAATCGTACAAACATTGAGCGGCCAGTTGTGTTCCTGGCGTCGCCGACTTGCCAATAATTGCCAATGCGCCGGCCGTTAGAGAGATAATGACGGCATACCGCCTCGGCCTCATGCGCCAAGCGAAATGCCAGCTCGGAACCATGCCTCTTCATGATCATTCCCCCCTCCGGTCGAGCACCGAAGTGCCGGCCTTCACGCGGCAGACGTTGGGCTGGCCCAAGGCAACCTTGTTGAAGGGAATATCACCGGACGGCCTGAGTTTGATGCTTGTCATGTTCGACTCTCCGCGACGGGCGGCCGAAAGCCTCTCTCTCGACCTCCAACCCGTCACGAGAATCCGATTCCCCTCTCACTCTCTCACGTACGACTCGCAACCGACAGCTGAAATGACGCAGGTTTCTTCGCGCGGGCTTTCCCCCTCTCCAACATGAGTAGCATCGACTATACGAGGCACGGTTGAGATGATTTCTAGTCAATCAACCTGGTTAGGCTTTCGGTGCTTCCAGGAAGACAAATGAGTTCAAGAACTGGCGGCGCCAGAGGAAATTTCGATCGACCTCGCTGAGATTTGCCTCGTCACATACGGCGGACCAGCGGCGTTTGATCGTTTTGACCTGGTTGGTCGCGAGCAGGATTGCCTCGGCATCGCTCATCAGAAACAGCCGCGCTGCTTTCAGGCACAGAGCGATTTGGCTTGTACGCTCCTGGCCCATGATCAACATGGCTGGCGTTGCTCTCCGCCTGTCCGATTTTGCGGGCAGATATCATAGGCAGGGGCCCAATGACAGTTCGTTGCCGTTCCAGAAAGCAGCGTGATTGCGCGCATGGTCATCGGTATTTCCACAGAGAATGTTGAACAGCATTCGGGCAAAGAGTTCTTTTAGAGTCTCCCTCGGCGCTTGAAACCGATGACGAATGATGGTCGCGAGTTGCTCATAGCTGGCATAGCGGGCCATCAGTTCGTCTAGTTCAAGTAGCGTGAGGGCAGAAACCATGGCTTTCCGGCTCCAGCCTCCTTCCACTTTATCAAAGCGTTCGATGAGGAGGACGTCCTTTCCCGCTGCGCGCTCAAGGCTCACTGGGGCAGCGGTCAGGCCGACTTCGGAGGCGAGACGCATGGCGATGTACTCGGCTTTGACGACGGCGTAGAGGTCGTTCTGCGATGAGAACTTCGCAACAAATTTCTTGTTGCCCGACGTGATCATCACCTTGGGGCGAGCCCCCCGATCGAGCTTCCATTGAGAAGGGCCTGATCGAGTTCGGCCGGGAGTGGAACGCCCTCTTCAACCAGCGCTGCGGCGCCCAGGAGGTCGTGGAGAGAGGCGTCAGCTCCTTCTCGTGCCACGTAGTTCGCGGAGGATGCCTGAAAATCCAGTGCGCCGATGCGGTCTGAGCCGGATTCCAACAGATAGGTGAACTCGTCGACACTACCCGGATCGACGTTCTTGCTTTGCGCTCCGAATTCTCGATTGGTAATGCCTCACAAATAGACCATTTTACCTTAGATGGACTATTTATGGGCCATCTGTCAGTTTGACCGGAGAAATAGCGCCGAAGCGAAGCGCAGGCCGGGGAAAGAGGCAGCCGCAGGAGCGTCAGCATAGCGCCGACGCTGAAAGCGGCGGGACGCGGGACCGACTGCTGTCGCGAGACCGGTTAAGAAGGCACCCGCAGAGGGGCAGTGATAGCGACGCCGGCATGAAATGACGGCGGGCCCCGAAAGCGAGTGCCTCCGGCGAGCGACTCATGATCGCGCGAGGGATCGAAGCGGGATGGCGTGCCCCGTCGAGGCGTGGAGAACAAGGGAACGTTCGGAGGAATGCAGCCCTGGTCGTTTCTCGGAATGACCTATTTGCCCGTCCATGACGGCTTGCGCTTCTCGCCGAAGGCTTTGAGGCCTTCCTTGGCGTCTTCCGTCATCGCCAGCAGCGCGATCTGGCTTTCTGTATAGGCGATGCTCTCGTCGAACGACATAGAGGCAATCGCCCGCATCGCATACTTGCCGCGCCGGATCGCAGTCGGGGACTTGTCCACGATGCGGCTGACCAGCCAGTCGACTTTGGCGTCGAGCTCGGCCGCCGGCACTACGTAATTCAGGAGCCCGGCAGCCTGCGCCGCGCGCGCATCGAACGGTTCGCCAGTCAAAGACCATTCGCTGACTAGCCGCTTTGGCGCGATCGACTGCAGCAGGCTCAACACCTGCATCGGGAACACGCCGACCTTCACCTCGGGCAAACCGAAAATCACATGATCGGCAGCGACCGCCATGTCGGTCATGCACAACAGGCCCATGCCGCCGGCCATGCAGACGCCCCCTACCCGCGCGATCGCGGGTTTGGTGGCGTTCTGCGACAGCCGCAGCAGGTCGGCGTAGTCGACATTTGGCTTGGAATAATCAGCCGCGAAGGCAGCGCCGCTGTGCTGCAGGTCGGCACCGGCACAAAACGCCTTGTCGCCCGCCCCCGTCAGCACGATGACGCGGACATCCTTGTCGTCATGCGCTTCGCGATAGCCGCTGGCGATGCCGGCGACCACATCGGCATTGATGGCGTTGCGCTTGTCTGGCCGGTTGATGGTAATCCAGAACGCCTGTCCGCGCTTTTCGCGTATCACGCTGCTCGTGTCAGTCATTGTCCCGCTCACCTGTTTGCAATTGCTTGACAATCATTTGCGGCAGGACGGCGGTGGACTGCAAGCGGGAATTAGGCTGCCGGCGCGGCCTTCCTGACCCAGACCTTGTTGTCATGGAATGCCGCACCGCCGACCGGCGCAACCGCTTCGGCTCCGGTCAGCATGTTGATGCCGCGGCCGCCGATATGGGCCTTGTTCGGATGGATGGACTCGGCAATCAGCACGCCGCGGCGCAGGCCGTCGAACACCCTTACGGTCAGCGTAGTTTCGCCCCGCATGTTGCCGAGCGTCACGGCGTCGCCATCGACAATCGAAAGGCTTGCGGCGTCTTCCGGGTGCATCATCACCGTCGGTGCGCCTTCGCGAGCTTGCGATCCCGGCGTCTCATTGAAACTGGTATTGAGATAGCTGCGTGACGGCGAGGTGGCGAGACGGAACGGATGCTTCTCATCCGCCTCCTCGATGACCGTCCAGTGATCGGGCAGCGACGGCATCTGCGTCCAGGGACCGAGGCCCGGATTGCCGAAGGGAGGATTGGCCCAGTCGGCCTTGAAGTGAAACTTCTTGTCGGTGTGCGCAAAACCGTCGAGATAATGGGAGGTGCGAAAATCCGGCTGAATGTCGCGCCACAGATCCGCTTCCAGCGTCTCGATGTCACCGTGACCGCTCTGCTTCAGCGTCGCATCGATCAGTTCGCGCGGCGACATGTCAAAGCCGGGATGCACGACGTTGAGGCGGCGGCCGAGGCCCTGCAGCACCTCGTGGTTGGAACGGCACTCGCCGGGCGGATCGATCAGCTTGGCGCCGACCGAAATATGCTGGTGGCCACCGCCATAATAGAGATCGTCATGTTCCATGAACATCGTGGCCGGAAGCACGACGTCGGCCATGGCAGCCGTCTCGGTCACGAACTGCTCGTGCACCGCGACGAACAGATCTTCGCGCGCAAAGCCCTGACACACCAGCGCCTGCTCAGGCGCGACCGTAACAGGATTGGTGTTTTGTATCAGCATCGCCTTGACGGGGCCGCCGCCCTTCAGGGCGTTCGTGTCACCAGTCAGGATGCGCCCGATTTTGGACTGGTCGAGCCAACGCGTCGTACGGTCGATCGCGTCATGGCCCTCGATGATGGATTCGTTGAAGTTCCATATCGCCGCGTTGTTGAAGAAAGCGCCGCCACCTTCATATTGCCAAGCGCCTGTCACCGCCGGAATACACAGCGCCGCATGCATCTGCGCCGCACCGTTGCGGCTGCGGGTAAAGCCGTAACCAAGGCGGAAGAACGACCGCTGGGTCTGGCCGACAAGGCGCGCGAATGCTTCGATCTCCTCGACCGGCACACCTGAGATTTTCGACGCCCATTCCGGCGTACGCGTCGCCAGATGCGATTCCAGTTCGTCAGGGCAATCGGTGTAGCGTTCCATATAGGCGCGGTCCGCGTAACCCTCGCGGAACAGCACGTGCATGACGCCGCAGGCGAAGGCGCCGTCGGTGCCGGGGCGAAGCAGGATCTTGATATCCGCCTGCTTCATGGTGTCGTTGTTGTAGATGTCGATAGCTGCAATCTTGGCACCGCGCTCCTTGCGGGCGCGCGAGGCATGCGTCATCACGTTGACCTGGGTATTCACCGGATTGGTGCCCCAGATCACAACGAGATCGGAGACGCCCATCTCGCGCGGATCGACGCCGGCGATCTTGCCGGTGCCGATGGCAAAGCCGACGCGCGCAATGTTGGCGCAGATGGTCGAATAGTAGCGCGAATACTTCTTCACATGCGAAAGGCGGTTGATGCCGTCGCGCATGACCAGCCCCATGGTGCCGGCGTAGTAATAGGGCCAGACCGATTCAGCGCCGAATTCGCGCTCGGCCTGATCGAACCGTGCTGCGATTTCATCGAGAGCTTCATCCCAGGAAATCCGCGCGAACTGGCCCGAACCCTTTGGTCCGGTGCGGCGCATCGGATAGAGTAGCCGGTCGGGATGATGAATGCGCTCGGCGTAGCGCGCGACTTTCGCGCACACGACGCCCGCCGTATAGGTCTGCAGCTTGGAGCCGCGGACCCGGCCGATCGAGCGACCGTCGATGACCTCGACATCGAGCGCGCAGGCCGACGGACAATCGTGCGGACAGGTGGAATGGCGGATATCGACCTTGGCATGCTGGTTCATGCGCCTTAGGTAACATCAAACGCCGCGGTCGCCGAGGGGGTTTGTCCGGCAGTGCACCTGCAAAAACGGCCTTGAGCCATGCATCAGGCGCCCAAATAGGCGCCGCCATTGGTGTGGATCGCCTGCCCGTTGATGTAGCGCGCGGCGGGCCCGCACAGAAAACGCACGGTTGCAGCGACATCCTCCGGCAGGCCCCGATTGCCGGCGATGGTCTGATGAATCAAATGATGCGCCGGCTCCGGTTTGTCCTTGGGCCGTGGCGTGCCGATCAGGCCGGGAACTACGCAGTTCACGGTGATGCCGTCATCGGCAAGGTCATGGGCCAGCGCCCGGGTCAGGCCGATGATCCCGGCCTTCGCCGTCACCACATGCGCGCGATTCTTGGCCCCCGTATGCGCGCTGAGGCCGCCGATATTGACAATGGTGCCACCGCCCGACTTTCGCAGCGCCGGCAGGCAGGCCTTCACGCAATGAAACGTTCCATCGAGGATCACATCGAGGATTTCGCGCCACGTGGCGTAGTCCATCTCGGCGAACGGCTTTTCGCGACGCAGCGCCGCGTTGTTGACGAGGATATCGATACGGCCGAATTGCTGAACGGCAGCATCCGCCATGGCCTGCACCGCCGTAGCGTCGGCGACGTCGCCGATATGAACCAGCGCCTTGCCGCCCGCGGCTTCGATCTCGCGCGCAACCGCATCCGCCTCGGCACGATTGCTGCGGGCATTGACCACGATCGACGCACCGCCCTCCGCCAGAGTCAACGCGATCGCGCGGCCGATATTGCGGCCTGCACCGGTGACGATAGCGACTTTGCCTATCAGTTCTTTGGTCATCTGCTCTCTCTCCACGTCATGCCCGGCCTTGTGCCGGGCATCCACGTCTTCCTTCTTGCATCAGAAGACGTGGATGGCCGGGACGAGCCCGGCCATCACGATAATCAGTTGCGCAGCAAGCCCAAATCGACACGGCCGTTATACAGCCCCGCCATCAGTTTCAACGCCGCATCGCTTTGTGCGGCGCTCCAGCCGCCGTGCTCGGCGTTGAGCCGAAATTTGTCGATCACATCCTGCCGCGTCAGCGGTTCATGCCCGCCTCCCCGCAGATATGGCTGCCGCTCTTCCACCACCCTGCCATTCTTGAGGGTGATGCGGATGTGGCCGGTATAATTGTTGGGATAGGGATTGTCCGGGTCGATCACGAATTTCACCTTGGCGGCGAGCGCCAGCACGCGCGCATCGCGAATCGCACTTTGCGTGAACGTCCCGAGCCCGACGCCGCCATGAACGAATCCGGTGGCCAACAGATATGGCACGGCAAACTTGGCGGCATAGCCGTTGGGCGGACGCTGTTTGTCGGGGAGCGGCTCCCATAGCCGGTGCACCGTGCCCTCCGCTACCTCACAGACGATCTCAGCGACGTCTTCCGGCTTGATGCCCCGCGCGGCCAGGCGGCGCGCGCAATCGATGTAGGGCTGCGCCATCGTTCCGCATGGATAAGGCTTGAACGCCAGCGTGTCCGTCACCCAGCGCGTGCCGAAATCACCGGTCAGTGCGGCGTAGTCGCCCTGGGCGGTGTGTGCAAAGCCATGGAACAGCCCGTGCACGCCCTCGAACACTGTGCGTGGTCCGACGAACCCTGCCCGCGCCAATAGCGCGGCGCGGATGCCCGATTGCGCCGCCCATCCGGCATGCAGCCGTTTGGTCCAGGC
Organism: Bradyrhizobium sp. CSA112; assembly: GCF_029051645.1. Lineage (GTDB taxonomy): Bacteria > Pseudomonadota > Alphaproteobacteria > Rhizobiales > Xanthobacteraceae > Bradyrhizobium. The sequence continues at coordinate 253,302 of NZ_JAACFS010000003.1, read as the reverse complement.
GCCTTCCGCGAGATATTCGATGATGCCGCCGGCCATGCTGCCGGCGATTCCAAGCGCATCGACGATCTGCCTGGCGTTGAGGCCGAGCGCTGCGCCGACACCGGCGGCGGCGCCCATCGTGCCGAAGATCGCCGTCGGGTGGAAACCGGCCTTGTGAGCGGCCTTCGGCACCACGAGACTTAAACGGCAGAGCACTTCGGCGCCGACCGCGATGCCGATCAGCGCCATCCGGCCATCCGGATTATGCCGCTCGCCCGCGGCGAGCACCGCTGGCACGATCACGGCGCCTGCATGCACCGGGCCGCCCTCGAAAGTGTCATCGAAATCCTCGCCATGCGCGGCAGTGCCGTTGACGAAGGCGGCGCCCGCTGCATTCAGCGTGCGCCTGTGCCCAATCGTCGTGCAGGGACCGTCATCGTCGCAACCAGCCAACGCGCTTTTGACGTAGTCCTGATGGCGCGCGGTGACGCACAGGCCGACCACATCGATCAGCAGGTCCTCACATTTGCGCGCGGTCGCTTCCGGCAATGCGCCAGGCCTGAGTGCGACGATCTTTTCGGCCAGCGTTTCAGCGACCGAAATCCTGGGCAGTCCCGAGGCCATGCTGATCAAACGCGGAAGATTTTTGTGTAGCGCGCCTTGATGGCCTCGCTTTCCTTCTCCACCGCCGCCGCGTCATCCTTCATGGTCTTGATGTCCTTGAGCAGCGTGCGTCCCGCCTTCTCGACCGTTTGCGAATGCACCGAGCGGAGGCCGCCGACATCGACGATCAGTTGCTGGGCCTCACGGCTGAGGCTGAACGACTGGAACAGCCTTGCCGCATTGGGATTGGGTGCATCCTTGAAGACGCCGTTCGGTCCGATGATCAGCGGCGACCCTTCCGTGGCGTAAACCGGCGCGACCGGACGGCCCGCCTCCTTCATCTGGAAGATGTTGTATTCATTGCCGTCGGCCATCACCGCGCGCTCGCCGAGATCGAGCTTCTTCGGCGGATCGGCCGACGACTGCACCTGCATGATGTTCTGCCTGGCGAGTTTCTCGAAGAAGCTCCAGCCGAGATCGCGCTGCATCTGATAGGTCGCGGTCATGATGGTGCCGCTGTAGCCCGGATGCGCCTTGACGATCTTGCCCTTCCATTTGGGATCGAGCAGATCGGCAAAACTCTTCGGCGCGTCCTCCGCCTTCACCAGATTGGTGTTGTAAGCGATGATGCTGAGCCAGACGCGGAAGCTCGCAAACTGGCCGTCCGGATCCTTGTGCTCGGCCGGATAGAACTTTGCGACATCCTCCGGCACGTAAGGCGCCAGGATGCCGTCGCGCTTCCAGACGATGAAATGGGCGGCATCGGACGAGTTCACGACATCAACCGCATGGATGTTGCTGGAATACTCCTGGCCGATGCGTTGGAACAGGCGCTCCGCACCGGTGCGTTCAACGCGCACCGCGATGCCTGGATATTTCGCCTCGAACGCCTTGGCCAGCTTCTCCGCGACCGGCAAATCGGTCGAGGTGTAATAGATGACCTTGCCTTCCTTCTTGGCCGCTTCGATCAGCGCCGGCGTCACCGCTTCGGGTGGCGGCGCTGCGGCCATCACGCGCGTGGAAAATGCTGCGCCTGCGAGAACAGCCCCTGTGCCAGCCAGCACGTGACGGCGTGAAATCCCTGGGTGTTTCATGTTCTCGTTCCCCGCGCTTGTTGGCGAAGTTAAGTACCCTCGAGCCCGGGCATTATTCCTATGGATTGAGCGCTGTCCATGGCTGATGCGCCTGGCCGTCGCCAGCTACGCCCAAATGCTACTGCGCAGGACAGGCCGCGCCGGTTTTCACCCACGCCTCGACCAGCGCACCGGCCTGCTTTTGCGTGCCGGGCACGGGGCTGCGGCCGGTGCCCGGAGCCCAGGCCCAACCAACCAGCGTATCCTCGCCGATATGATGGATGAGTTCCTCGAGCTTGCGCCCGCCGTTGCGTGCGGGGTCCTTAAGCTGCGTGCAGATTTCAGCAACCGTCTTGCCCTCCCACGCCATTTCGCGCGGTGCGAGGTGCCATTCCGGATGGCCCGGCATGCGACCGGGTTCGAAGTTCGCATGCTTGTGGCAGATCGAGCAGCGCATCGCGGCAAGGCCATGGCCATCCGCGCCGCGCGTGACCGGCGGCTGGTGTAGCCGCCCCTCGTCGCCCTGCCGCGGCCGGTCGGTTGCGGGATGGCAATTCGTGCAGCGAGGATGCGTCAACACCTTGCCAAGTTCGGTGAACATGGCCGCCGAGCGCGCATCGGTATCGGCAATCGAACCAAAGCTGTCGGGGCTGGCAAGCGAATGCGATGCAGTTTGGGATGCTGCGTAACCGGTAAACATGCTGGTCGCGACCGCAACGAGAGCGACCACGATCTGAAACCGCAATTCCGATTTCATGGCGCGTTCCCCTGCCCGGTCACTGGTTCGCCACGAGATAGCGCCCGGAGTCGGCCAGAATCACGTCGCGCACGGCCTCATGGTATTTGATGTAGCCAGTGCAGCGGCAGATATGGCCGTCGAGCGCTTCGGCGATGGTGTTTTCGAGATCGGCGCGCCTCACCGGAGCCTTTGCCAGACGTTCCAGCAGGACCTGCCCCTCGTTGAGAAAACCTGCAGTGCAGTAGCCGCACTGGAAGGCAAAGTGCCGGATAAAGGCCTTCTGCAATGCGGTGAGTTCACCTTCCTTCGCATGACCCTCGACCGTGCGAATGGTCTTGCCGTCAAAGCTTACCGCCGAGGCGATGCAGGTCGGGCTGGTGTAGCTTGTGCCATCGGGATCATCGATGATGACAGCGCAGCTCAGGCACTGCGCCGCGCCGCAACCGAACTTGGTGCCGGTCATGCCGAGATATTCGCGCAGGAAATCGTTCATCGAGAGTTCGTCGCGCACATCGACCGGGCCGTACGCCCGGCCGTTGATCGTGAGGCTCAATTTGGTCACGCCAGAACTCCCTTGAGCAGACTTGCCGTCACTGGCAGGGATTGGAAGCGGCGGCCGGTAGCGTCGAAGATCGCATTCAGGATGGCGGGCACGACCGGAACCATGACGACTTCCGCCATGCCTTTCGGCGGCTCATCCGGCGTCAGGGGCGGCAGCATCTCGATTTCGAGGTCGTGCAGCGGCAGATCCGATCCACGCGCGACGAGATATTGCCCGAGATTCCACTGGCCGTTGCCCGGGCCGCCTTCAAAGGGCGGCAGCGTCTCAAGCAATGCATAGCCTACTCCCATTGCGAAGCCGCCCTGCGCCTGACCCATTACTACCTCGGGTACCAGCGCCCGTCCGCATTCGAATACGCTGTAGGCCTTGGCAATGCGCAGCGCGCCGGTGGCGCGCTCGATCTCGATGCGGACCAGCGTGCCGCACATCGAGGTATAGGTGGTGCCGATCCGGTTGTTGTCGGTCGGCGGGAATTTGACGCTGACGCGGTTGATGCGTTCGAACTTGCCGTTGCCCCTGCGCAAGGCCAGCGCGTCGATCTCCGCGCGATACTGTTCGCCAAAAAGCGGAAAGCGGGCGCGCGACCATTCCCAGCGGGAGAAGCTGTGAGCCACTGCCCCGGTCACGAAATTGCGCGCATGCGCCTTCGCGGCCAACGCCGGCAGCGGCAATGGCGTGAGACCGGACATGACGAGTTGCCCATCCATCCATTGCGCCTTCGCCCAATCCTTTACGCGCGGATCGTTCGCAGCAATGCGCCACAATTCCAATGCGGCTGGCCACAGGCCGAAACGGAAGATGACGCGCGCGGCTTCGGCGGCCGAGTGGGTGCCGACATGTGCGCCGATCGAGGCACTGGTCGCCGAGCTGATCGCCGGCACCCAGCGCGGATTCTTCTCCGCAGCATCCTGTGTCTTCTGGTCCGTCGTGTAGGGATCACCCGATGTAACCAATCCGAGGGCATCATACGTGTCGACACGCGCCACCGAGACTTCGTCAGCGACCGCACCGAGATGGATCGCGACCCTATTGGCAAGCGCGGTGCCGATGCCGTTGCCCATCTCGGTATGATCGCAATAGATCGTGATCTTGCCGTCGGGGGACAGTTCGACACGACCAAGCGAACAATCGGCCCCGGTGCCATAGTCCTTGGTTACACACGCAACACCGGTACCGACGAGCCTGCCCTGCGCCGCGCCCGATTTCTGCTGCGCGCGCTGCTGCCAGATCGGATGCTTTTCGAGCTTGTCGAGGATTTCAGTGGTGCGGATCGAAACGCCGTAGGGATTACCGGTCAAGGTCCGGCCCTTGGACGCGAGCGCATTGCGCCGGCGGAACTCGATCGGGTCGAGCGGTAAGGCGGCCGCTACCTCATCAATCAGTACTTCGAGCGCCGTCATCGTTTGCAGCGTGCCGTAACCGCGCATCGATCCCGCGGTCACTCCGCGCGAATGAACGGCAACCGTGGTCACGTCGACCTTCGGCACATCATAGATGCCGATCGCGGCGGTCGCGCCGACGGTCGCCACATTGACCGAGAAATTGGCCAGCCCGCCGCCATCGAGAACATGATCCGCGGCGAAGGCCTGAATTTTTCCGGTCGACCGATCGACCCCGATCCGCGACCGCATCTTGAAGGCGTGGCGCTTGATGCCACCCTGAAACTGCTGATAGCGATCGTGCGCCAGCCGGACCGGATGCCCAGCAAAGAACATCGCCGCCAGCGCCACGTACAGCACGAATGGTGTATGATCGCGTCCGCCGAAGCCGCCGCCCATATGGGTGAACTGGGTATTGATCCGCGCCGGCTTGAAAGGAGCGCGGGCCTCACCAAGCAGATGCGCGATCGACTCCGCCGCTTCGTAAGGAGACTGCACGCCAAGAACCAGTTCGAGGCTTTCGTTGTTGCTGCTGTACCAGGCGAGACCGGATTCCGGCTCGAGGAACATCGGATCGACCGATTGCGTCTCGAACTCGCGATCCAGCACCAGAAGGTTCGAATTTTTGGCCGCGAGCTCAGCGCGGATCCGTTCGCCATGGATCGCCGCCTTGGCATAGGAAGCTTCGGTGTCCTTTGCGGCCGGCGACCATATCGGCAGCGGCGAGTTCTGCGAGCGCCCGGGGCGGACCCAGCCGGCCTGGATCGGCGAATAGACGTCGGGCGCGTCCGGCGTCGCACCGGCGACGCGCGTAAACCGATACGCGCCGTAAGCCGGCATCGCGACGGGGCCGGTCTCCTCGCCGAACCTCACGAACTTTCCATCGCGCAATGCAAGACGCGCCTGATCGAAGGCATCGAACGTCTCGAAGATCAACAGTGCGACCGGTTGCCCCAGATAGAGCGGCGTCTTGCCCAGCGGGCAGAACAGATCGCCGGTGTAGAATTCGGGAACGCGCGTGCCGATCTTCGCGAGATCGGCCGCGGTCACCACCACGGATGGCTTCAACGCACCGCTGAGCCGGCCGAGGTCCATTCCCACATAGACATGCGTGGCATCCGGTGCGCGGATGAGCATTGCGTGCGATGTACTCGCCGGCCAGCCCGGAAGGTCGGCCGCACGGAAGTCGGATGCGTAAAGCTTCGCGCCGATAACCTTGGCGACGCCATCGACCCGGCCCGCGCCATTGGCGGCCGGATTCCAGTTCGCACGCCCCGGAAGCGACGCACGCGGGGGCAAGCCGGCGGCCTCCGCCGAGTCTAGACGCGAAAGGCTGAGCGCAATGCCGCTCGCCGACACCCAGGTCAAAAACTCGCGCCGCGAAGGCCGCATGCCTTTGCCCTTTGTCGGAACTACTTCAAATCAGCGATGGTCGCTGGCCCCTGCCCCGGCGTGACCAGTGTCGGCCATTGCTTCGAGCCGAAGGGAACGGCGGGCGGCAGGAACGGCGTCATGCCACGCTTGGCGCTCTCGGCAACGATCGCGGCGCGCGCATCGCCACCCATCAGCTCATAATCCATCAGGTGGTAGTTGCCGAAGAACAGCGCACCGACCGAACGATCGGCGATGATGCGGGTCAGCGATTCCAGCATGTCCGCCGGCGTCGTCGTGAAGGAAATCGTCTCGATCAACAGCAAGCGGATATTGATCGCGTCGGGACCGAAGAACTGCGCCAGCACGCTGAACAGCACGTTGTTCTGACGCGCGACGTAGATCGTGTTGCTGGCCGCATACGTCTTGTCCCAGTCGGCGCCGAGCTGCGCCTTCCACTCGGCCAGTACCGTCATCCAGTGCGCGACCTGCGTCTGGGCCGCCCATGCGACGTTCTTCGCCAGATACGGCGCCTGTTTCTTGCCGAACGCTTCGAGCGTGCTGAAGGCAATGACGCCCTTGGAAATACATTCGTCCATGAAAGCGATATTGTTCTGCAGGATAGTGCGATTGTTGTCGCGCCAGCCCGGCTCCATCGGCGTTGCATCAAGACCGTCGAGCGCCGATTGCATGCGGCTGCGGTAGGCAAGCATTGAACCGCGCCAGGACTTGTTATCGGGGTTATCGACATAGGGACCAACGACCTGCACCAGCGCCATCGTGCTGTGACCGACCGACTTGAGCAATTGATACACGATCGGTACCTGCGGCGCGTCCAGCGGCGCCATTCCCGGCCGGTAGAGGATCATTCGCCCGCCGGCGCCCGAGAACAGGCCAAGGATCACCGGATGCTTGCTCAGAATGTTCTTCTGGAAAATCTTCGCTGCATCGCCGTAGAGCTCGAACATACCGGTGTTGAGCGCCAGCATATCCTTGGTTGCGGTGTCGGAAGGTGTTGCGGCGGCTTTGCCGGCGATGGGCGCCATATAGGCAGGAAGGGTCTGGGCACTGGCGACGGTCCCGCCCCAAAGCATGATTGCAGCGACGGTCAGGCTGGGGGCAGTTCTCATGTCGCGTTCCTTGTCGCCCTGAAATTGTATAGGCCGAACGCTGACGAATATCTGATTCTGGGGACTAGCGGTCGGTGCGCGGATAGCTAGACTTGGCACGAGGCCGGTAAACGGGCCCTTGCAGAAAAAGACCAAGTTGGGGAGGTCGATATGATGCGCTTGAGAACGGCGCTCGCGCTGGCAGCAATTGTTGCGGCGCCACCTCTTCTGGCTACGCCCGGCCTGGCGCAGGATTATCCGTCGCGGCCGGTAAAGGTGATTGTTCCCTTTGGCGCCGGAGGGCCTGCCGACGTCACCGCCCGCCAGATCGGCACCATCCTGCAGGAGAGTTTCGGCCAGCCCTTCGTGATCGAAAACCGCACCGGTGCCGGCGGCGTGATCGGCACGCAGGAAGCCGTCAAGTCGCCGCCAGACGGCTATACGCTGTTGATGATGTCGAACACCCAGACCGCGAATGAATCGCTGGTCCCGCAGCGCAAATACGAACTGATGCGCGACCTCGCGCCGATCGCGCCGGTCAACTATTCCGACCTCGTCATCGTGGTTCATCCCTCCGTGCAGGCAAAGACGCTGCAGGAATTCATCGCGCTGGCCAAATCGCAGCCCGGGAAATTGAACTATGCGTCGTCAGGCCAGGGTACGCCGTACCACATGGCGGGCGAGCTGTTCAAAGCCATGGCCGGCATCGACGTCATCCACGTACCCTACCGCAACAGCGGCGAAGCGCGCAGTGGCGTGATTGGCGGTCAGGTGCAGATGATGATCGATGCGGTCCCGGCGATGGCTCCCAACGTCGCCGAAAATCAGGTGCGCGCACTGGCTACAACCGGCAAGACGCGCTCAACCGTGCTGCCCAATGCGCCGACAGCGATCGAGGCCGGTATTCCCGGCTATGAGGCCACGATCTGGCTTGGCTTGATGGCGCCCGCTGGCACGCCAAAGCCGATTATCGACAAACTCAATGCGGCCGTGAACGCAGTTGTGAAACGGCCGATGTCGTCAAGCTCTGGACTCAGCAAGGCGCCGTTCCTATGTCGATGACGCCGCAGGAATTCGACAAATTCCTGCGCGGCGATATTGTGAAATGGGCCGAAGTGGTTAAGAAATTCGACAAGCCGCCACAATAAGAAGCCTTGAAAGGTTCGCCCTCGATGCCGACCGTTCGATTTCGCCTCAACGGCGCCGAGACCGAGATTGACGCCGATCCCGACCGGTCATTGCTGGATATTTTGCGCGGTCAGATCGGCATGACCGGACCGCATTTCGGCTGCGGCGCCGGCGAGTGCGGCGCCTGCAACGTCATCATTGGCGATCATGCGGTGCCCGCCTGCGATACGCCGCTGTGGTCCGTGGCGGGCAAGGACGTCACGACCATCGAAGGGCTCGGAACGATCGAACGGCCGCATCCGCTGCAGCGCGCCTTCATCACCGAGCAGGCGTTGCAATGCGGCTATTGCGTCTCGGGCATCCTGATGAGCGCAGCGGCATTGTTGAAGCGAAATCCGTCGCCGACAAGCCGGGAGGTGAAGGAGGCGCTCGACCGCAACCTCTGCCGCTGCGGATCGCATAACCGCATAGTGCGGGCGGTGCTGCGCGCAGCGGAAGAAATGGCGGCAGGATGAACCAGCAGGCGCCCGATCCTTCGCCGCCCAAATTGCCCGTCAGTCTTGCGGCCAACCCGAGGCTGTCGTCATGGCTGAAATTCTCAAGCGACGGACAGGTGACGGTCTCGCCGGGCAAGGTGGAAATCGGGCAAGGCATTGTGACGGCGCTGGCGCAGATCGCCGCCGACGAGCTCGATATCGATCTGTCGCGCGTGCAGATGGTCCGCGCATCGACCACCGCCAGCCCCAACGAGGGCGTAACTTCGGGCAGCCTTTCCATCCAGCAGTCGGGACGCGCGCTGCGCCATGCCTGCGCCGAAGTTCGCCGGATCTTTCTTCAGCAGGCGGCAGAACGGCTAGGCGTCGGCATCGACACACTCGATGTCGAGGACGGCACTATTTCCGGCCCCGGCAATGTCAGGACCAGCTATTGGGAGCTTGCCGATGAGGTCTCACTCAATCGCGACGCCGCGCCGGGTGTAACGCCAAAAATCGTAACGAGCCGGACGGTGGCCGGCCATTCGGTCCAGCGGGTCGACATTCCCGACAAGGTATTTGGCCGGGCGCGATTCATCCATGATCAGGCGTTACCGGGCATGCTGCACGGCCGCGTGCTGCGTCCAGAGAATGCACGGGCGAAGCTTTTGCAATTGAGAGAGGACGGTGCCCGTGAGGTGGCCGACCTCGTCGCCATCGTGCGTGATGGCAGTTTCACGGGCGTCGTCAGCGAGACCGAACATGGTGCGGAGCAGGCCGTTCAAGCCTTGCGTAAGGGCGCGACCTGGTCTGATGGCGATCCCCTCCCCGACGAGGGCGACCTGGCTTCATTCCTGAAAGCCCAGCCGGCGGAATCGACGATCATCGACAAGAAAACGGCAATTTCACCTGGCGCTGCGGCGCGAACCATCAGACGGCAATATACCCGCCCCTATATTGCCCACGCGTCGATCGCACCGTCCTGTGCCATGGCGCAATGGGACGGTGACCGCGTTCATGTCTGGACCCACAGCCAGGGCGTCTATCTCCTGCGCGCCGATCTGGCGCTGGTTCTCAAACTGCCGGTCGAGAACATCACCGTTGAGCATATGGAAGGTGCCGGCTGCTACGGGCATAATGCCGCCGATGATGTTGCGCTCGATGCCGTCTTGCTCGCCAGGGCGGCCGGCGGCCGGCCGGTGCGGGCGCAGTGGTCGCGGCAAGGCGAGATGTCGGATGCTCCCTTTGGGGCGGCGATGGCGATCGAGATTGAGGCGGACCTGGATGCGCAGGGAGAAATCGTCGGCTGGCGGCACGAGATCTGGAGCAACGGCCATGCGGCGCGGCCGGGGCGCGCGTCACAGCCCGCCTTGCTGGCGGGCTTCGAACTGGCAAATCCTTTTCCGCGCATGATCTCGACCAATCCGCCGCAGGCCAATGGCGGCGGCGGCGACCGAAATTCAATCCCGCTCTATGATTTTCCGTCCTGGCAGATTGAAAGCCATCGTCTGACGACGATGCCTATCCGCACCTCGGCGCTGCGGACGCTGGGTGCGCAGGGCAACGTGTTTGCGATCGAATCCTTCATCGACGAACTTGCCGCCGAGCGTGGCGAAGATCCGGTCGCGTTCCGGCTGCGTCACCTGCGGGATGAGCGGGCCAAGGATGTCATCCGTGCCGCGGCCACGCGCGCCCGATGGAAGCTCGAGAAACAGCCCGGCATCGGGCATGGCATCGGCTTTGCCCGCTACAAGAACACCGGCGCCTATTGCGCCGCGATCGCCGAGATCGAGAGCGCCGAGGATATCAGCGTCAGGAAGCTCACGCTCGCGGTCGATGTTGGCGAGGCCATCAATCCGGACGGCGTCATCAACCAGATCGAGGGCGGCGCCATCCAGGCCACAAGCTGGGTGTTGAAGGAACGCGTCCGCTTCGACCATCAACGCGTCACCAGTACGAATTGGACCGAATATCCGATCCTGCGCTTTAGTGAAGTGCCCGATGTCGAGGTTGAGATCATCCAGCGGCCGGATATGGACCCGGTCGGCGCCGGCGAAGCTGCCCACGGACCGGTTACTGCGGCCATCGCCAGCGCGGTTTTCGATGCGCTCGGCGTGCGGGTGCGTCATCTTCCGATCACGCGCGACAGCATCATCGCTGCGATGGAATTGACTTCATGAGCCGCCTGAACATCCTGAGCGGCGGCGCGGCACAGGGCCTGGTCGGAAGCCTGACGCCGGCCTTCAAGGCCCACACCGGATTCGATATCGCAGGCGAGTTTGGCGCGGTCGGCGCCATGGCCGACAAATTGCGCAAGGGCACGCCGGCTGACATCGTCATCTTGACCGCGGCGCTTCTCGCTAGACTGGCACAGGAGAAGCTGGTTGCCGCCACTTCGATCGCCGATGTCGGCCTGGTCGAAACTGCCCTCGCCTTTCGTACCGGCGATCCCCAGGCCGCCGTCAGGAGCGCCGCTGATTTGCGCGAGGTCTTGCTGGCCTCCGATGCGATCTTCGTGCCGGATACCACGGCCTCGACGGCCGGAATTCACGTCGCAAATGTGCTTCAGCAGCTCGGCATCGCCGATGAGGTTGCCGCCCGCCTCAGGATTTTCCCGAATGGCGCAACGGCGATGCGCGAGTTGGCGGCGTCCGAGGCGCGACGGCCAATCGGATGCACGCAATCGACCGAGATCATCAGCACCAAGGGCGTGACCTTGTCCGGTTCACTGCCGCCGGGTTGCGAACTCGCAACCATGTATACGGCGGGCATCACGACCGCCGCCGCCCACCCCCAACAAGCCCAGGACCTGATCGACTTGTTGATCGGCGCCGGACAACATGAGCAGCGCCAACGCGCCGGATTCATCAGCGGACAAGGCTAGGCGCCAGCGCATCGTCCAACTCGTGGGCGAGTCCTGCGGTCGCACGCAGCCCCAAACCAGTGCGCGGCACAACTTTTTGGTTTGTCAAAGCCAATTCATATACTAATATATTAATCGAGAAAGCAGCCATGCCCGCCCGCGCATCGAAAAAGACGGATTCAACGGTTCGCCGAATAGCCGCCGGCACTCGCCGCAGCGGCAGACCGCGTGCGGCGACGGCAGCGTCCAGGATCTATTCCGATCTTCGGATCGAGCTGGTGTCCCTGCAGCGCCGCCCCGGCGAAGCCATCTCGGAGGCGCAGATCGCGCGCTCCTACGGGGTGAGCCGCACCCCCGTTCGCGAGGCCATACTCAAATTATCGGATGAAGGCCTGCTGGAGGTCTATCCCCAGTCCGGCATCTTCGTTTCGCGCATTCCCGTCGCAGCACTTCCCGAAGCCATCATCATCCGCAAGGCGCTGGAGGAGACTACCGCGCGGCTCGCCGCGGAACGCGCGACGTCGAGCCAGATACTGGCGCTGCGGTCGATCCTGGAACGACAGCGCGAGGCCAGCGCTGCCGGAGACAGCGACACATTCCATCAGGCCGATGAAATGTTTCATGCTACAGTCGCCGATGTCGCCGGGTATCCCGGAATCTGGAAATATATCCAGCAGGTGAAGGTTCACGTCGATCGCTATCGCCGGCTAACCCTGCCCCAGCGCGGGCGGATCGCAAAGGTGATCGTCGAACACGAGGCCGTGCTGACCGCGATCGAGGCGCATGACGCGGAGGGCGCAAGGCGGGCGATGGAAATCCACCTCGAGAGCCTTCTCGAGAACATCTCGGCTACTCAACATATCAATCCGGAGTACTTCGACGAGCGACCCTAGAGTTCGAAAAAGCCCACAAAACGATAAAACAACATCAGGAGGAACAACATGAAACGCCGCGACTTCATCAAGCTAAGCGCAGGGCTCGGGGCCACAATGGCGACCACGACGCCGCTGTCATCCGCATTTGCGCAAACGAAAATGGTGCTGAAAGCATCGGACGTTCATCCACTGGGCTATCCAACGGTCGAAGCCGTCGTCCGAATGGGTAAGAAGCTGGAAACCGCCACCAATGGCCGGCTGACAATCCAGATGTTCCCCTCGATGCAGCTCGGCGGCGAAAAGGAAATGATCGAGCAGGCCCAGCTCGGCGCGCTGCAGATCGCCCGTATTTCGGTCGGCGCCGTCGGCCCCGTCGTGGACGACGTCAACGTTTTCAACATGCCCTTCGTCTTCCGTAACTCCAAACATATGGAGAAAGTCATCGACGGCGAAATCGGCGACGAATTGCTGGCGAAGATCTCCGCGAACGAAAAGACCGGCCTGATCGCGCTGTGCTGGATGAACGCCGGCTCGCGCAACGTCTACAACAACAAGCGGCCGATCCGGACCATGGCCGACCTCAAGGGCCTCAAGGTGCGCATGATGGGCAATCCGCTCTTCGTCGATACCATGAACGCGCTGGGCGGCAACGGTGTCGCCCTGGGCTTCGATCAGGTTTTCAGTTCAATGCAGACAGGCGTGGTCGACGGCGCGGAGAACAATCCGCCATCTTTCATTGCGCAGAACCACTATCAGGTGGCCAAGTATTTTACGATGACCGAGCACCTGATCATTCCAGAGCTTTTGGTGTTCTCACGCATCTCCTGGCAAAAGCTGTCGCCGGAAGATCAAGCGCTGATCAAGAAACTTTCCAAGGAAGCGCAGGCCGAGCAGCGCGTGCTCTGGTATGAAGCGGAGAACGCGGCCATCGAAAAGATGAAGGCGGCCGGCACCGAGATCATCACCGACATCGACAAGAAGCCGTTCCAGGAGGCCGTCAAACCGGTTTGGGACAAGTATGGCGCGAAATACGCGACCATGGTCAAGCGTATCGAAGCGGTGAACTAGCGCCAGGCTGGCGGTTGGCGAGTGGCCGGACACGTTCGTTCCGGCCACCCTTCCGAGCTGCCGAAGCGATTTGACTCGCCGTTATTCTCGAGGTCAAAATGTCCAATTCTACGGCCGGAATTTTTCGGCGTGTGAACGATGCGGTTTACTGGACCGGATCCGTGATCGCCTGCGTGGCGCTCGTGCTGGTCTCCGCGGTCATTCCATGGGCCGTCTATACCCGCTATATCCTCAACAGCGCCTCGTCATGGCCCGAGCCGATGGCCGTGCTGCTCACTGTCGGCATCACGTTCATCGGCTCGGCCAACTGCTATCGCCAGCGCATCCATATGAACATGACGGTGGGTACCGATTTGCTGCCGCCGCTGCTGCGACGCGCTTCGCTGTTCCTCAGCGAGATATTGATGGGCGTGATTGCGATCTTCATGGTCGTTTGGGGATTGCGGCTCGTTCATACCACCTGGGATAACTCGGTGGACGAATTTCCGTGGCTTTCGGTCGGCATCACCTATCTGCCGATCGTGGTCAGCGGCGCCATGATGCTGCTGTTCGTCGTCGAGCGCCTGACCATCGGGCCGCCGCCGCGCGACGGCAGCGACGCTCACGTACCGGTCGAGTAATTGCCATGGATATCGCGGTTCTGCTTCTCAGCATGTGCTTCTTCTTTGCGATCGGGATGCCGATCGCGTATGCGCTGGCGCTGTCGTCGCTGGTCGGCGCGCTCTGGATCGACTTGCCGGTCGGCGCCGTCATGCAGCAATTTGCCAGCGGCGTTGGGAAGGTCTCGATGCTGACCATCCCGTTCTTCGTGCTGGCGGGCGCTATCATGGCCGAGGGCGGCATGGCCAAACGGCTGGTCGACTTTGCGGCCGTGGTCGTCGGGTTCACGCGCATGCGAGGCGGCCTCTCACAGGTCAACATTCTCGCGACCACGATCATGAGTGGCATCTCGGGATCGTCGGTTGCCGACACGTCCGCGATCGGTTCGGTGATGATCCCCCAGATGGCCGCCAAAGGCTATCCGCGGGTGTTCGCAACCAATGTCACCATCAGCGCTTCGCTGCAGGCCATCATCATTCCGCCGAGCCATAACTCGGTGATCTACTCGCTGGCGACCGGCGGCGTGGTGTCGATTACCAGCCTGTTCCTGGCCGGCGTGCTCCCCGGCCTGCTGCTCGGCTTTTCGCTGATGGTGCTCTGCCTGTTCTACGCCTATCGCGACAAGCATCCCAAGGGCGAGCCTGTGCCGATCCGACAGGCGGTCAGAATGCTTGGTGACGCCGTATGGGGAATCGTGACGCTGGTCATCGTTTTGGGCGGCATCCTCACCGGCGTCTTCACGCCGATCGAGGCCGGTGCGGTCGCCTGCGTCTGGGCGTTCTTGGTCACGATGTTCATTTACCGCGACTACAAATGGTCCGAGCTGCCGCTGCTGGTCTACAAGACATTGCAAACCGTGGCAATGGTACTGACGCTGGTGGCGACGGCATCGTGCTTCGGCTATGTCGCCGCCCTGATGCAGATGCCGGCGAAAATGACCGAATTCTTCGTTGCCATATCCGCCAACAAATACGTGCTGCTGATGTGGTTGAACATCATGCTGCTGGTGCTTGGAACGGCGCTCGATCTCGCGCCCTTGCTGCTGATCTGCACTCCGATCCTGTTGCCGGTCGTGAAGAGCTTCGGCATCGATCCCGTCCATTTCGGCATCGTCATGCTACTCAATCTTGGCATCGGACTGCTGACACCGCCGGTTGGAACGACGCTGTTCGTCGGGTGCGCTATCGGCAAGGTTTCGGTCGATGAGGTGATGCGCGGCATCTGGCCATTCTACTATGTGATGTTTACGGTGCTGATGATCGTAACCTACGTACCCTGGCTGTCGCTGGCACTGCCAAGGATGTTCGGATTCTAATTCAGGCGCCGCAGTTCGCGGCGGGGAGACTGCGCGTGAAGATCGTCGACCTCAGCCGGGAGCTCTATCATCGCACGCCAAGCTATCCCGGCCATCCACCGGTCATGCACGGCGTGTGGAAGACCCATGAAGAATCCTTCGCCGAGTCGGGAAACGTCCACGGACTGGCGTCGATGTTCATCTCCATGGTGGACCACGCCGGCACCCACATCGACGCGCCCCGACATTTCGGCAGGAGCGGCATACCCATCGACGAGTACCCGCTGGAGAAATGCATCGTGCCGGGCATCTGCATCGACCTACGCCACATCGCACCTCGCGCCGAGATTACGCCGGCCGATCTCGAAGCGGCAGTGGCGAAGGCCGGCGTTCCGGTGCCGAAGGGCGGCACCGTCCTGCTCTGTACCGGTCACCACGAACGTACATTCCCCCGCAAGGAATATTCGAGCGACAATTCCGGCGTGAACGTCGCCGCCACCGAATGGCTGGCGCAGCAGGGCATCGTGCATTTCGGTATCGATTCGATGCGGCCGGGACCGGAGGGCAAGGTGAATGCCCTCGTCCACAAGGCCTGCCTCGACCTCGACATCACCCATATCGAGAGCCTGTGCAATCTCGAAGCGCTGCTGGGCCGCGGCCGGTTCACCTTCATCGGCCTGCCGATGAAGTGGCGCGGCGGGACAGCTTCGCCGATCCGCGCCGTTGCAGTGTTTGACATGTGAACATCACCAACGGCGGCATCAGGCCGATCCGCCCCAACCCTTCATTCTCGGGCCAGCGCATATGATGCCAAGGTGCAAGCGTAAGGTTACAGCCTGCGGTCGCCGCAAGTCCCCGGCCTATTCACCTTCATTTCCCGAACCCGCTTCTGCCATCTCACGAAGCATCTCGGCATTCAGCACAACGATAGCGCCGTGCTCCAGGCGTACCCAATCGCGGGCCGCCCAGGCGCGCAACTGCTTGTTGATGCTTTCCCGGGTCATGCCGACCATCTCGCTGATCTCCTGCTGCGTGATCGCGATGGTTCGGCCTTGCGGTGCAGATTTGTGTTTTTCGGAGAGGCGAAGCAGCGCACTGGCCAGCCGTCCGGGCAGATTCTGCAGGATGATCTGCTCGACCTGATCGCTGGTCCAACGAATCCGCGCGCACAACAGTTCGATAAACTTCATCGCCAGCCCCGGCTGGCTGCGCACAAAGGGTATGAATTCGCGCCGGTCGATGGTGAAGAGCTCGCAATTGCTGTTTGCCGTAGCGTCTGCCGAACGCACCGAACCATCAAGCAACGCGATCTCGCCGAAGATCTCACCGGCCCCGATCAAGTTCAGGATTGCACTGCGACCGTCCGGCGAGGAAATGCTGATCTTCACTGTGCCTGAAATCACCGCGAACAGGCTGACACCCGGATCGCCCTTAGAGAAGATCGTAGCTCCCCTCTTCAGCGTGGAATGTTTGGCGTAACGGCAAAGCTGCTCGAACGCCTCGGCCTCGAGATCGGCAAAATACGGATGCTTTCGCAAAATCGACAGTTTGCTACTCGGAAATCCGTGAGCTTCACCCGTCCTTTGTTGAGGCACGCCAGTCAAACTCCAGACCAAACTGCAGGGATGCACCCCTTCCGTAATCAACGCGGGCTGGCTTTTCAACCGGAAAGCGCGCCACTGGGTCGATTTAGCGGCCGAAAAATGAAGCAGGCGCCCAGCGTCAACGCACCGATAACCGTGGAACCGGCAACCAGATAGTACAGCCAATCAAGCTGCGCGGCAGGCTGTTGCAGCAACAACCACCCTCCAATCAACACGATAGCAGCCCTCAACAGGCTCACCAGCAACGGCGCGGTGGCCCGGCCCCATCCTTGATGGGCAGAAGCAGCACGACCGATACGGGTCCCTGTGCGATGGGCGCCAACTACTACGCAGGCCGCGGTGGCCGCCGTCACGCCCGCTATTGATGCGAGACAAGCTGACCGGCCGCTGGCGCCCGTGGCGCCATGCCGGTGGCTATTCCCTCGCGATTCCCATTTCCTTGATCACGCGCTCGTACTTGGCGAGTTGATCGCGTGTCATGGCGCGCAACTCCTCGGCTGAACTGCCGCGTACAGCAAAACCCAGTTCTTCGAGTTTACGGCGCACATCAGGATCGCCGACCGCCTTCAGCACCTCGACATTCAGACGGGCAATGATGTCCTTCGGCGTGCCGGTGGGAGCAAGAATGGCGAACCATGAGTTGAAGTAGAAACCTGGCAAACCGGACTCCGAGACGGTCGGGACATCAGGGAATTGCGACAGTCTTTTCTCGGTGGTCAACCCGATCAGCTTGAGTTGGCCACCACGAACCAGCGTTGCCACGGTGCCCAGGCCCTGGAAGCCGACCGGGATTTGCCCGGCGGCAATGTCGGTTGCGGCTTGGGTGGCCCCCTTATAGGGCACGTGCGTCAGCGATATGCCGGCAGCCGACGCGAACATCGCCATCGCCAAATGCTGCGGGCTTCCCGGCCCGCCTGAACCATAATCGATCTTGCCGGGCGCCGCCTTCGCGGCTGCGATCAAGTCTGCTGCGCTCCTGAAGCTGGCCTTGTTGTTGGTAACCAATCCCCACTCCACCGTCGCAACCAGCGACACCGGCTCGAAGTCCTTCAGGATGTCCCAGCGCATCTTGGACTGCAGGTTCGGCACCATCGTCATGATGCTGTCGTTGAACCCACCAATCGTGTAGCCGTCCGGTTCGGCTCGGGCGACGGCCTCAGCCCCGATCAGTCCCGACGCACCTGGTTGATTCAGGATCACGAATTGCTGGCCCATGTTGTCGGCCATCTTCTGGGTCACGATCCGCGCTGCAACATCGACCGCACTTGCCGCGGCAAGAGGCACGATCATCTTGATGGGCCGGTCCGGATAGCTCGCTTGGGCGATCGCCTGGTGGCTTGAGAACACTGCAAACGCTGGAAGCAGCAAATGGATCAGGCGCATCTACTTCCCCCAATTTATGTGCGGCGGACTGCATGACAGCAGCCGTCATTCCTTGTGGGAAAGATTGCGCTCGAACTCTCAGCTTTGCAATCGGTCAGGAAGGACTGTCCCGGTAACGAACAATTCGCTTGGCCGGCCAGGAGGACGCGTGGTGATTACAGCAGCTTTCCGTCCGGTCCAAAAAACGGATGCGGGCCATCGAAGGTGCCTATAGGGACTTGATGAGTAACGATAGCACCGAACCCCTCTCCCGGAAACCATGTATGGAGGTGGAAGGCTGGTGGCTCGACCTTGAAGGAGGGTTCGCGCAGCTCGGCCAGATCGAGATCGACAGCATGGTTGGGAGCGGGACAGATCGTGGTCGGAACGCCCGCAAACATGGCCAGTGTCGCGCGATGGACATGCCCCGTTGCGATCAACTGCACGCGCGAGTGACGGCGCACGATAGGCGCGAGTTCGCTTGCGTTGAGGAGATTCTGGCGGTCCATGTGCCAAATGCCCGCCTGGAACGGGGGATGGTGCAGAAACAGCAGCGCCGGCCGGTCGGGCGACGAAGCCAGCATCTCATCCAACCATTGCAACGTAGCTCCCTCGAGCTCGCCGTGCGGCCTTCGGTGCACGCTTGAATCCAGCAACAGCAGATCGAGCCCGGCGACCTCGATCTTCTGATTGAGCGCCCCGGATACGAAGGCGTACGCAGCGGTAGGAAACGCGGCACGCATCAGCTCGCGCGAGTCGTGATTGCCGGGAATACCGGCGAACGGAAGCTTGAGCGGCGCCAACAGCCGCGTGAGGTATTGATATTCCTCGGCCGTCGGCGTGTCCGCGAGATCGCCGGAGATCACCACAAAATCGGGTGCAGGGTTGAATTCGTTCAGTGCCGCAATGCAACGTTCGAGCGCCTTTGCGGTATCGACCCTGCCATAGGCAAGCGATCCCGGCGGCTTGATATGCAGATCGGAAATCTGGGCAATATGAACCGGTTTTGGCGACATCGACCCTCTCAGCTCTCGGGAGGCAGCAGGCGGACAGCGTCCGGCGAAATCGATAATCCGATCCGTTCGCCTGGCCTTGTTCGAAGCGTATTCGGCGCGTCGACAGTGAGCAACCTGTTGGATGCCCCACTGACGACCAGGCGTTGCCTGTCCCCGATGAAGCTGATGCTGTCGATCGTGCCCGAAAGCGACGCACTTCCGGTTGACGTCACGCGAATGGTTTCGGGGCGGATCATCGCGACCACCGCCGGCATGTCCACATCGCAGTGAATCGGCTGCCGTCCGCCCGGCAACACGAGATGACGGTCCTCGATGGTCGCTTCGACAATATTCGCGGCGCCAATGAATTCGGCGACAAAGCGACTTCGCGGCGTGAAGTAGATCTCGCGCGGCGTGCCGATCTGGGCAATCGCTCCCTTTTGCATGACGACGACACGATCGCCGAGCTCCATGGCCTCGGACTGATCGTGCGTCACGTAAATCGTGGTGATACCCAGCGCGCGCAGCAGGCGGTTCAATTCGCCACGCAACCGGTCGCGCAATGCAGCATCGAGCGCCGTCAGCGGCTCGTCGAGCAACAGGATGCCCGGCCGGATCGCAACCGCGCGCGCCAGCGCGACGCGCTGACGTTGCCCGCCGGAAAGCTGGTTGATGCGACGGTTCTCAAGCCCGGAAATATTGGTGAGCGCCACCAGTTCAGCGACGCGTTCGGCGCGCTCCTTGCTGGGCACCCCGCGGATCTTCAGGCCATAGCCGATATTATCCGATACCGTCATGTTGGGGAAAAGCGCGTAGGATTGGAACACCATGCCGACATTGCGCCGCTCGATCGGCACCGGCGTCATGTCCTTGCCGTCGAACAGCACCCTGCCACCGGCATCGGGCAGCTCGAGGCCAGCGATAATGCGCAGCATGGTGGTCTTGCCGCAACCGGAGGGGCCGAGCAGCACCAGCGTTTCGCCGCGGGCGATGTCGAGCGTTGCGGGTTCGAGCGCGCGCGTTCCGTCGGCAAAGGTCTTGCCGCAGGCATCGATACGCACCGCGGCGCCGTGTCCGGCCTGCGCACTCATCTCTTCGGTTCCTTCTCGGCAAACAATTGCATGGCGACCAGCAGCGGAATGATCATCACGAAGAAGATCAGCGTGTAGGCAGAAGCCACCTCCAGCCGCATCGAGGCGTAGCTGTCGGCAAGTCCGATCGGCAACGTCTTGGTCAGCGGCGTATGCAGCATCCAGGTCAGGTTGAATTCGCCGAGCGACAGTGTCACCACCATCAGGCTGCCGGCCAATATACCCGGCAAAGCGTTGGGCACGATCACGTCGCGGAATCGTCGCCACGGCGATGCGCCGAGCGACGCTGCGCCTTCGTCCAATGTCTTGATGTCGATGGTCGCGAATACGGCCATCACCGACCGCACCATGAACGGCATGGTGAAGATGACGTGGCCCACGAGAACGAACAGCCAGGAACGGCGGAAGTCGCCGAAGCCGCCGTAGGTCAAGAGCAGCGCCAGTGCGATGGCGAGGCCAGGGATCGCCAACGGCAATGTGATGATCTCCTCGACGACACGCGACATGCGCCCTCCCCTGATGTGCAACGCATAGGCGGCTGGAACGCCCACGGCGAGCGTCAATGCAAGAGTTGCGAATGAGATCACGAATGAGAGCAGGATAGTGCCGGCATAGAGCTCCCACACCTGCCCGACCCATTGCAGGGTCACGCCGGACTGGATGCCGCGGAAATAATTCACGGTCACGCCGGCGGAAATCGACAGGATCGCGGGCACTACCAGGAAGGAGGCGACCAGCAGGGTAAAAATGAGTTGGGAGGTGAAGATCAGGCGATCGCGCATGGTCTCATCCGGCGGCCGCAACGGCGCTTCCGCTGAAGGAACGAGCAAGCGCAAGAATGAACCAGGTGATGATGCCAAGACCGACCGACAGCGCGGCCGAGGTCGACAAATTCGCGGCCAGCGTGAACTCGGTATAGATCAGCATCGGCAGTACATCGATGTTCGTCGCCAGCGTAAACGCTGTCCCGAATGCTCCCATCGCAGTCGCAAAGGCAATTGCGCCGGAAGCGACGAAGGCCGGCGCCAGCGCCGGCAGAACGACATCGCGCTGCACCGCCCACGGCCCCGCGCCAAGCGAACGCGCGGCTTCTTCCAGACCGGCATCAAGCTTCTGCACCGCGGCCATGATAGTGAGAATGACACGCGGAATGGAAAAATAGAGATATCCGAGAAACAGCCCGTAGATCGAATAGGCGAAGACCAGCTTTTCGCCAAACAGGCGGTTGGAGAAATCGCCGATCAGGCCCTGTCGCCCGGCGAGAAGAATGATCATGAAGCCGACCACCACGCCGGGAAAAGCCAGCGGAAAGGTCAGCATCGCAATCAGAACGGCGCGGCCGGGGAAACGATGCCGTTGCAGGAACATCCCGGCGATCGTCGCCACGATCAGGGTCACGATGGTGGTCGCGGCAGCGAGCAGCACCGTGTTGATTAGGGTCGCGCGGTAACGCGGCTCGGTCAGGATGGCGAGATATCCCGCGAGCCCCTGCGGTCCCCCTGCCCCGGTTACAACGAGCCGCGCCATCGGCAACAGGAAAAATGCCGCTGTCACTACCGCAAGCGGCAGCAGGCATAACCAGACAAAAGACCTATGTGACATCGGAAGCTGGCGCCCCGGCGAGAGGCACCATATTGCCTCAGCGGACCTCGGCGAGATAGCGGTCGACAAAGCCTTTTTGCATGTTTTCCATCTGGCCCCAGTCGACGTTCTTCGCGCGCGCATATTCGCTGTCGGGCAGGAATTTCTTCTTGACCGCTTCGGGCAGATCGATCGGCCGCGCCGGGCGAAGGTAGGCGTTCGTCCAGATCGCCTGCCCCTTGTCGGACAAGAGATAATCCAGCACCTTCCTGGCCTTGTCCTTGTCAGGCGCGTTCTTGACGAGGCCGACGACGTAGGGAAACACCACCGATCCCTCGCAGGGGATTACGAATTCAAAATTTCCCTTCTCTGAATATTTCGCGCGATAGGCGTTGAAATCATAGTCGAACAGGATCGGCATCTCGCCGGAAACAACGCGGGCGTAGGAAGTCTGCTTGGGAACGATCGGATCGTTCTTCCGCAAGTCCTTGAAGAAGTTAATAGCAGGATCGAAGTTTGCTTCGGAGCCACCGAGCGCCAGATTGATGGCGACCGCGCCGACGTAACCGACGGCGGCCGAGGACGGATCGAGATAGCCGACCATGCCCTTATAATCGGGCTTCAGGAGATCCTTCCAGCAGGCCGGCACCGGCTTGCCGCCGAGAGCGTCCTTGTTCACGAATAAGCCGAGCGTGCCGGAATGAATCGTGGTCCAGTGGCCGTCGGCATCCTTCAGGCCGGCAGGAACCTGATCCCATTTCGCTGGCTTGTAAGGCTCGAGCGCATCCTGCGCCTTGGCCTTCATGCCGAAGGTGACACCGAAATAGCCGATATCGCCGACCGGGTTGCTCTTCTCGGCCAGGATCTGAGCCAACGCCTGGCCGGAATTCTTGTTGTCGTGCGGGATATCGTAGTTGAGATCGGCTTTAATGGCCTTGAGCATGGAAGCCCAGTCCGCCCATTCTGGCGGGCAATTGTAGCAGATGACGTCGGCCGCTTTGGCGGATTGCCAGGGCGCGATCAGCAACAGCGCCAACAGAGCAAGAACAAAGCGGGCGGTCTTCATGAGTCACTCCAGATTAGCATCGCAGTTTGCGATTTCAGTATCAGCTGGTGTGCAAGTATAGACCGCGTATGAACGTTTTGCGACAAGCCGTGTTGCTATGCAGCAAGCTGCAACGCCGGCGGCATCCGGCAATTTCGCAGGCCGGCGATTTCCGCTAGCATCCAGCGCGAGAGGAGAGGCCCATGTACCAACCTCCAGGCGTTAAGACGTCGTCCGATTCTCCGATTCCTGACCGGATGAGGGCCTGGGTACTCGGCGATCCGGATCAGCTCCTGCTGCGGGAAAAGCCGGTACCCGTTCCTTCGCGCGCCGAAGTTCTGATCCGGATCGATGCGGTTGCGATCTGCGCCACCGATATCGAAATCATTCATCGGGGCTCACCGGCCAGCATTGGAGGCGGCCTGCCCTTCAACAAGAATTTCACGCCCGGCCACGAATATATGGGCACAGTCGCCGCGCTCGGGCCTGACGTCGACGAGTTCGAGATCGGTGAGCGCGTCAGCGTGGAGATCCACGCCGGATGCGGCCAGTGCAAACGCTGCCGCCAGGGCATGTACACGTCATGCTTGAATTATGGGAAACCGGAAAAGGGCCATCGCGCAAACGGCTTCACGACGGACGGCGGCTTTGCCGAATACGCGGTCAATCATATCAATACGCTGGCGCGCGTGCCCGACACCATGAGCGACGCAGAGGCAACGCTCGTCGTTACCGCGGGTACGTCGATGTATGGGCTGACGGAGTTGGGAGGCCTGGTGGCCAGCGAGAGCGTCGTGGTGATTGGTCCGGGGCCGATCGGACTCCTCGCGGTCGCTGTCGCCAAGGCGCTCGGCGCAAGCCCGGTCATCCTGACGGGAACGCGCAACAAGAGGCTGGCGATCGGCCAGGAGCTCGGCGCCGACCGTGTCATCAATATCAACGACGAGGACGCGGTTGAGGTGGTCAAACAACTCACCGGTGGCATCGGTGCAGACTATGTAGTCGAGTGCGCCGGCAACGAGGCGACGATCAACCAGGCCATTCACATGACCAATCGCGGCGGGAAGATATGCCTCGCCGCGTTCCCGCACGATCCAGTCACGATGGATCTCGCGCATCTCGTGAAGAACAACATCTATGCCTACGGCATTCGTGGCGAAGGCCGCAGCGCCACCCGCCGCGCCATGGCGCTGATGGCGGAAAAGCGTTTCGACGCCACGAAAATCCATACCCACACATTTCCGCTGGCCGACCTGCCGACTGCGCTACGATATGCCCGCGAGCGCATCGACGATGCGATCAAGGTGGTCGTCACTAACCGGAAGGCGGGCGCGATCGAAAATGCGGCGGCCGAATAGCGCGAACGGCGACGGTCAACGCCCTTCGAACTTCGTGCTAGATTCGTCCCAAGGCGGTCAGGACAACCTGAGGCGTCAGAGGAATCTCTGTGATAATTGTTCCGAACGGCCTGAGTGCGTCATTGACCGCATTGGTTACGGCCGCCGCCGCACCTGCCGTCCCGGCCTCGCCCGCGCCCTTCGCACCCAGCTCGGATTCCATTGTCGGTGAGACCACATGCCCGACATCGATATCCGGCATCTCACCGGACATCGGAACCAGATAATCGGCCATATTGGCGTTCGTGAGCTGGCCGCGTTCGTCATACACGCATTTCTCAAACAGCGCCGCACCAAGGCCCTGCACCACGCCACCCCTGATCTGCTCATCGACCAGTTGGGGATTGATGATGGTGCCGCAGTCCTCGACCACCCAATGCTTCAGCAGCTTCACAAAACCCGTATCGATATCGACCTCCAGCCACGAGGCCTGAATACCATTGGTGAAGGCGAAAGGGTATTCACGCGGGACAAAGTGCCTGGCTGCCATCAGTTCGGCCTGAATGCCCGGCGGTAGCGTGTCGGGACGGAAATAGACAATCCGCGCGAGTTCGCCCAACTCGATCCGCGGCGCACTATCGGCGGCATTCACGACAGCATTGTTGACGATGTCGAGTTCACCCGGCGCAGCCTGGAGGATGGCGGCTGCGACGTCGAGTATGTTCTTGCGCAGTACCTTGGTGGCCTGCAGTGCGGCCTCCCCGCCAATGCCGGCGCCACGAGAGGCCCAGGTGCCCCCGCCATACGGCGTGTTGTCGGTGTCGCCCAGGATCACGCGTACACGGTCCATCGAGACGCCAAGCACGCTGCCAACGATCTGTGCCGTGAGCGATTCCGAGCCCTGCCCCTGCTCAGTTATACTGGTCTGGCAAATCACAGAGCCCTGAGCATCGAGCCGCACCGCGACGCCGTCCTGGGAAGATATTTTCGCGCCCCCGACACCATAGAAGGCTGCGCTGGGATTGGTGACCTCGATGAAGCTGGCGATGCCGATACCTCGATGGATATTTCTTGTTCGCAAGGCCGCCTGCTCCACGCGCAGCGCGTCGTAATCCATCATCCCGGTGAGCTTGGCGAGCGCTGCGTGATGCGACAGCTGCTCGAAGCGCAAACCCGATGGCGAGGCGCAGGGATAGGCGTTATCGGCAATCAGATTACGGCGACGGATTTCGATCGGGTCCATGCCGATCTTCATGGCCGCCATATCGACCAGACCTTCGGTCACCGAACAGGCGATCGGATGGCCGACAGCCCGGTACTGGCACATCACATTCTTGTTCTGGAATACGACCCGAGCCCGGGCTCGGTAGTTCCTGGTCGCATAGGGGCCGCCGACGAGGTTAACGACCTGATTGGCCTCGATCGCGCTGGTGCGCGGATACATTGAATAGGGTCCGATACCCGTAAGATCGTCGATCTCGAAGGCCGTGATGGTGCCGTCACGATTGACGCCGATCTTTCCCTTGCAGCGATGGTCGCGGGCATGAATGTCAGTGTTGAAGCTCTCGACCCGATCGGCGACGAATTTGACCGGACGCCGCAGCAACTTGGATAGCGCGTAAGTTGCCATCTCGTCGGCATAGATGTGGACCTTAATGCCGAAGGAACCGCCAACGTCCTTGCAGACCACGCGGACCTGCGATTCCTTCAAACCGAGATGGAGCGCAGCGATATTTTGCACCATATGCGGCGCTTGCGTGCCTTGATAGATGGTCAACCTTGCTTCCGCGGCATTCCAGTCTGCCACCACCGCGCGTGGTTCCAGCGTCACGCCGGTGTGCCGCCCGAAAACGAAGTCTGCCTCCACCACCTCGTCGGATTCGGCAAAGGCCTGGTCGACGGCGCCTGCGTCGTGATTGCGCTCAAAAGCCAGGTTGTCACCGAGCGAGGCATGGATCACGGCTGTCGCTGGATCAAGCGCGGTGCGCATATCCGTTACGGCATCGAGCTCCTCATATTCGATCGAGACAAGCTCCGCGGCGTCCTCGGCCTGCGCGCGGCTGCTCGCCACTACAGCCGCGACCGCTTCGCCCTGCCAGCACACGCGGTCAACCGCGATAGCGCTTTGCGGAGCGGATTTGAGGCCCTTCAAATGCGAGAGTACGCCGACCCATGGCGTAATGACGGTCGAGAGCTCCCGGCCTGACACTACCGCAATCACTCCCGGCATCTGTTTGGCTGTCGAAGCTTCGATGCCATTGATCTTCGCATGCGCGTGTGGCGAGCGCAGAAACACGACATGTGCCATGCGCGGCAGCTCGATGTCGCTGACATAGAGCCCGCGCCCCTGCATCAGCCGGTCGAGGTTCGGCCGTGGCACTGTCTTGCCGATATAAGAGCCCGGACGGTCCAGCGCAGAAAGCATTTCAGGATTTGCCCGGGCTGATGTCATGGCAGGCGTCCGCTGCGTGCCCGCGCCGTGGTTTCGATGGCGTCGACGATTGCCTGGTAGCCTGTGCAGCGGCAATAATTGCCGGAAAGATGTTCGCGGATCTGTTCTCGGTCCAGAGACGGCGATTGCTTCAGCAGATCATGCGCCGCCATCAGCATTCCCGGCGTACAGAAGCCGCATTGCAGTGCGTTACGTTCCCGGAACGCAGACTGCAAATCCGCAATCTCACCGCTGTCGGATAGCCCCTCGATCGTCTCAACCGTTGCATTGTGCGTCTGCACCGCAAGCATCAAACAGGAACGGACAATATCGCCATTGACGCGGACCGTGCATGCACCGCACACCCCGTGCTCGCACCCGACATGCGTGCCGGTAAGCTTTAGATGCTCGCGAAGAAAATCCGCCAAATTCAGGCGTGGTAGTACATTTGCTTCAACACGCTCGCCATTAACACTCAGTGAAATTGCAACCGCAGCCGTCACGCCAATGCTCCCGTGCAGAGATCAGGGCGGGCAAGCAACGACGATACGCAACGCGCTAGCAGGACCTTCGCAAGATGCCGACGCATGGCAGGTGTCGCCTGTTGATCCTCCAGGGGATCCAACTCGTCATCCAACGCGGAAAACGCCTCCGACAACACCGCCGACGTAATGACGACATCAACCAGTTTGCCGGCAGACTTGGCTAGCAACGGGCGATCTCCGACGGCAAAGAAACCAAGACGAAGATCCGCGAACTGCCCATCCTTGACGAGGGCTTGTGCTGCGAGGCCGACGATCGCGTAGTCGCCATGTCGGCGAGCGAACTCATGAAAGAAATGCGTCGAATTCTTTGGGGTCACCGGCAACTCGACAGCGACCAACAGTTCCTGCGGCGTAAGCGCGGTTTCGTAGATTCCGGCAAAGAACTGGTTTGCCGCAATCCGCCGCTCGCCGCTCGGCCCGCGAACAACAATGGTCGCGCCAAGCGTCAGCATGCAGGCCGGCAGCTCCGAAGCTGGATCTGCCTGCGCAAGGCTCCCTCCAATGGTCCCGCGGTTGCGGATCGCGGGATGGGCGACATGGGTGAGAGCATCCCTCAGCAAGGGAGCATGGGCCGCAATTTCCGGAGATTTCAACAGATCGACGTGACGTGTCAGCGCACCGATGGTGAGGACGCCGCCCTTCACCACAACCCCGCGCAACTCGGCCAGCTCACCGATATCGATAATGAGTTCTGGCGCGATTAAGCGTAGATTCATCGCCGGCAGCAGGCTCTGGCCGCCCGACAACACCTTGGCCTTCTCGCCATGCGCGGTCAGCAATTCCAGCGCATTTGCGACGCTGGTCGCGCGAGCGTAAGCGAAAGCCGAGGCTTTCATTTTTGGCGTGACCTCCCCGGCCCACACGATCGGCATTTTCGCGGGATTAGACGGCTGAGACTGCCAAAGGTCAAGTTTGTTGTCGGGTGATTATTTCGACTTTGAGCTTGTTTTCGTGCGGCGAACGACGCACGTTCTGTGCCAAACCAAAAAGCCTGCCTTTCGGGGAAGAGCAGACCATGATGCTTGGGTTCTTTACGATGCCGATCCATCCTGTCGACAAGGATTGGCGGCTGTCGCTCAGGGAGGATCGAGAGGCTTTCCTGCTGGCCGACGAGCTCGGGTTCACCGAGGGCTATGTCGGCGAGCACACCACCGACAGAGCCGAGAACATTACGTCCTGCATAGCTTTCATCGCATGGCTTGCTGCGGCAACCAGGCAGATCAAGCTTGGCACCGGCACCGTCAACATGCCGAACGCTCATCCGGCAGCTATTGCAGCCTCGATCGCGATGCTCGATCACATGCTCGACGGACGCCTGATCTTCGGTATCAGCCCCGGTGGCCTGCTCTCGGACGCGGAAGTGTTTGGCAATCTCGAAGCGGACAGGAATGCCATGTTCCTGGAGGCGATCAACCAGGTGCTTCAGATCTGGGCCAGCGATCCCCCATACAATCTTCGCGGCAATTACTGGAACATATCAGTTCAGAAAACCCTGATCGAAGACATTGGCCAGGGCTTCATTCCGCGTCCGCTGCAACAGCCACACCCGCCAATCGTGGTGACGGCGGTGGCGCCGTTCTCTAAAGGCGTAACGGAAGCCGCCGCACGTGGTTGGGATCCTATCTCCGCAAACTTCCTGATGCCGGCCTGGGTGAAAAGCCACTGGCCGAAATATGTCGAGGGTTGCGAACGCGCGGGCCGCCCTGCGGACACGGCGAATTGGCGCGTTGCCAAGAGCGTGTTTGTCGCCAAGGACGCAGCCACCGCAAAGGCGTATGCCACCGATCCGGACGGGCCTTATGTCTATTATTATCGCTCGTTGCTTACCAAGCTGCAGCGCGGCGGTCGCATCGAGCTGTTCAAGACGCGCCGCGATCAGCCCGACGACGAAGTGACGCTGGAGTCGATCTGCGAGAAGCTCATCATTCATGGCACTCCGGACAGCGTGGCGGATCAGATACTGGCTTTTCAGGAAGAGATCGGGCCCTTCGGCACGCTGCTCTATGCCGGCAAAGACTGGAGAGACCGGGAACTGGGGCGCCAGTCGATGATCCTGATGGCCGAAAAAGTCATGCCGAGGGTCAACGCCGGTGCGTCCAGCGGCTCCAGGGCCGCCGAATAACCCGCTTACACGAGGAACGCTTGCCGTGGCGCTAAGCGATCGCATCCCTTACCAAGCACAGATCGACCGGCCGAAGCTCGCACTTCCCGGCGGAAAGAAGCTTGCGGTATGGGTCATCCTCAATATCGAGGAGTGGCGGATCGAGAACGCCATGCCTCGCACGGTGCTAAGCCCGCCTATGGGGCAGCCGCTGCTGCCTGATATACCGAACTGGTCATGGCACGAGTACGGCATGCGCGCCGGCTTCTGGCGTCAGTTCAAGGCACTGACCGACCGCAAAATGCCGGTGACCCTGGCGATCAATGCCAATGTTTGCAATTCCTACCCGCGCGTCGCATCCGCCGCGCTGGAAGCTGGATTCGAATTCATGGGCCACGGCTTTGTGCAGGGGCCGATGCACAAGGTCGAGAACCAGGCAGACGCCATCAAGCGCTCGGTCGAAACAATTTCAAAGTTTTCGGGGAAGCCGCCACGGTCATGGGAAAGCCCCGGCCTCACCGAGACCGGCGAAACACTTGATCTGCTCCGCCTCAACGGTATCGAGTATGTCGCGGACTGGGTGATCGACGATTTGCCGCAGGATATCGCCACGCCTCACGGCACCATCACGACGATCCCCTATTCGGTCGAAACCAATGATATCGTCATCCACGCGCTGCAGCATCTGCCTTCCGAACAATTCCTGAAACGCTGCACCGATCAGTTCGACCGGCTATACCTCGAAGGCGCATCTAACGCGCGGATCATGGCCATCTCAATCCACCCCTACATTACGGGCGTGCCGCATCGCATCAAGTATCTGGAGGCGCTGCTCGACTATGTCCTTGGTCACGACGGCGTGGCACTGATGACAGCCAGCGAGATTGGCGACTGGTACCGAGCTGAGATGGCAAAGAATTAGGCTGCGCTCTACACAAACCTGCGGCGAAATGCTGCGATCCGCTCACGAGGACTTGTCGCCATCCCCGGCAATAAACCGGCCGAAGCTGCCGCGCGCAAACAGCAGCGGTTCCTGCCGATTATAGGCGTAGGCTTCGACGGCGCCCAGGAAGATGATGTGGTCGCCGCCGTAATATCGATTGGCTGCGCGGCATTGGAAATTGGCGACGCTGTCGGTCAACACCGGCGCGTTGCCGAGCCCCGGCGTCCAGCTCACGCCAGCGAACTTGTCATCCGACGATTTGGCAAACCGCGACGCCAGCGCTTGCTGGGAAGCTCCGAGAACATTGACCGCGAAATGGCTGGCATTCTGGAAGATCGTAAGTCCTTGAGAAAACATCCCCAGACTCCACAATACCAACGGCGGATTGAGTGACACCGAGGCAAAGGAGTTGCAGGTCACGCCATACGGCCTTCCATCCGCCGCCATCGCCGTAACGATGGTGACGCCCGTGGCGAACATGCCAAGGGCATTGCGAAAATCGCGCGGGTCGATCGCCGAGTTGTCGCTGGCAAGTTCGTTGGCCGGATCGGCCGGATGTTTGGGTGCGTCAGACATCCGCCGGGCCTCAGAGCGTCAGATTTTCGGACGGCAGGCCAAGCGCCACGCGTCCATAATTGGTTCCTGCCGCATCGAAATTGAATGCGAGGTGCGAATTCACCGCGTGAGCGTCGCGGAACTGGCGTTGCAGCGCGCCAGACGTGAACAGGCTGCGCGCACCGCTTGCCGCAAACAACAACGAGACCGCTTCGGTGCAGAGGTTCACCGCGAACGCACCATCCCGTCGCAGTCTCGTCTTGGCCGCAAGGTCGGGAATGTGGCCCCGCCTTGCGTCGGCCATCGCATCGATACAGTTCGTGCGCATGACGAGGCGGGCCGCGTCGACTTTGGCGGATGCCTCCGCGATCTTGATTTGGGTCGTCTGGAGGTCGCTGAGCTTGGCACGATTGTAAGTCGAGGCCCGATGCCGCGCGAATTCGACGTAATCATTCAGACAGGCCTGGGCATTACCCAAGCCGACACCTGACAACACGTAGGGAAACAGCGAGAATACCGGCAGCGCATACAGCGCGTTTGGATTGACGACGCTTCCTGGCGTCGGCCCGCCGGTCAGATCACTGACCGCGACGGTCATTTTCTCCGCAACAAAGGCATCCTCGACCCATACGTCGTTCGACCCGGTACCGCACAGCCCCGTCGCGTTCCAGGTGTCGTTGATCTTGTACGCACTCCTGTTGAGCAGGAATATCCGGTATTCGATGCCGTCAGCCTCATCGTCTGAAGACACCACACCGGAAAGCATGTTCCAGTCGCAAGACTCGACACCCGAGGAGAACGGCCAATGACCACGCAGGACATATCCCCCGTCCGCCTTTCTCGCGCGGCCGGCTGGAAAGATGAAGGACGACGCGATCAGCGCATCGGCATCCTTGGTCCAGACCGCGTCCTGTGCCTGCCGGTCAAACATCCCCAGCATCCAGTGATGGCTGGCAAGATTGGCAAAATTCCAGGCCACGGAAGCATCCGCCTGCCCCAGCGCATCGGCACAATCGACCAGAGCGACGTAGTCAAGCTCCGCACCTCCGACGCGTTTGGGCTGCACGACTCGGAATAGGCCTGCATCATGCAAATCGCGCTCGGTCTCCGGCGGCAGGCGCCGAAGCTCTTCTGTCTTTGAAGCACGATCGCGCAATTCTGGAATCAGAGCCTTAGCACGCGCAACCATGGCGGCATAGCTGGCCGTACCCGGTCCCGCGGCCGGACCTGCATCAGGCTTGACGCCATCTCCAGCCATCTGTTTCCTCGCCTGCTCCGTTGCTTTGCGCCGCCCGAGCTTCGTCAGTCTACCGCCTGATCGGCAATGATCAAGGCGTCGATCGTGGCCCGAAGCTAGCTCTTCATTCTCGGCTTCGTGAACGGATGTCCAGGCGGCCGGTCAGCCAAACCACTCGATGTTGCGCTGGCACTCCCGCTCCAGCCGCCGGCTCGACTGCACCCGATTGAGGTATCCGTAGACGTAAATCTTCAACAGCGTCGCAGAATGATAGGCCGGCCTTCCCGTCGCCTCTGGCTCGACGCCGCCAAAGCCCAGCCCAGTCAAATCAAGCTCATCGACAAAAACATCGATCGCCCGGACGACCGGATTGTCCTCGCCCAAATAGTCATCTGCCGCTCGGAAAACAATGTGCTCTGACTGCGGTCATCACCAACGACAAAGCGAGTCATCGAATGACCCCGGCCAAATCGCCGGAGAATCATATCATTGACAGCGTTTTCATACAGCCTGGATCCATAGCAGACATACCCTCCGTCCTAGGGATGTCCGCTTTCGGTCGAGGCCAACGCCGTCTGACCGGCAATCTCGTCAGCTCGCCAGCACCGGACCGAGTGTCCATCGGGACGCGTTTCAAGCGATGGGCCAGGCTCGCGATGACACACGGCCTCGGCGTAGAGACAGCGCGGACTGAACGCACATCCGTCCGGCGGATTGAGCGGATTGGGAAGCTCGCCCGGCGTCGTAGCTAACGGTGCGCGACGTAGTGGATCGGGAATGGCGGCGATAAGGGTTCGCGTATACGGGTGCGCCGGCCGTTCGAAGATTTCGCGCCAGTCGCCGGTCTCCACAATGCGGCCGAGATACATCACGGCGACCCTGTCGCTCATGTGCTCGACTACGCCGAGGTCGTGGCTGATCATGATATAGGAGAGGCCGAGCGTTTCCTTTAATTCCAGCAACAGATTGATGATTTGGGCGCGGATCGAGACATCCAGCGCCGATACAGGTTCGTCACAGATGATAATCCTGGGATTGAGGATCAGCGCGCGAGCGATGCCGATCCGCTGACGCTGGCCGCCCGAGAATTCATGCGGATAGCGGCCGGCTTGTTCGGGCCGCAGGCCGACATGCCTGAGCATCGCCGCGATGCGTCCGTCGATCTCGCTTTTAGCCGTCACGCCATGCAGGCGCAGCGGGGCTTCCAGCGTGCGGCGCACGGTCTGGCGTGGATTGAGCGAGGCGTAGGGATCCTGAAAAACGATTTGCACGATACGGGCCAACGCCTTTCGATCGACCGATTGCCGGTCCGTCACGACCTGCCCGTCCAGCACGATGCGGCCGCGCGTCGGCTTCTGCAGGCCAAGTATCGAAAGTGCGACAGTCGACTTGCCGCAACCGGATTCGCCGACGAGACCGAGGCATTCACCGCGCTTCAGTTCGAGATCGATGCCGTCGACCGCACGCAGCAGCCGCCGGCCGCCGCCCAGCAAGCCGCCACCAACCGGAAAATGCACCGCGAGATCCTCCACGCGGAGAATGACATCGTCGCCAGGTCTCGCCGCAGGTTCATGCATGGTGATGGCACCGGACCAGCCCGCCCGCATCGAGCAATGTCAGCTCCGGCGCGGTGGTCCGGCAAATCTCGGTCGCCTGCGCGCAACGCGGATTGAATCGGCAACCGTCCGGAAAATCAGCGATCGCCGGGACGACGCCCGCGATCTCCCGGAGCCGGGTCCGGCCAAGTGCTGCGCGACTGCCCAGCCGCGGCAGCGAGTCGATCAGGCCTTGCGTATAGGGATGCGAGCATGCGCGGAAGATATCGGCCGAGCCGCGCTCCTCGACAATGCGGCCGGCATACATCACGGCGACGCGGCGGCAGACGTTGGCGACCAGGCCGAGATCGTGGCTGATCATCAAAATAGCCGTACCTCGCTCGGCGCATAAATTCCGCATTAGTTCTATGATCTCCGCCTGCACCGTGACGTCGAGTGCGGTGGTCGGCTCGTCGGCGATCAGCAGATCCGGCCCGCATGCCAGCGCGATGGCGATCATCACGCGTTGACGCATGCCGCCCGAAAGCTGGTGCGGGTAATCCTTCACCCGTCGCTCCGGCGCGGGGACGCGGACGCTCGCCAGCGCCTCGACAGCCAGCTGGTTTGCTTCCCGCCAGTTTTTGCCTTTGTGCAGCACGAACATCTCCGCGATCTGCTGGCCAACGGGCGAGACCGGATTAAGCGCCGTCATCGGCTCCTGGAAGATCATGGCGATGCGATTGCCGCGCAGCGCCCGTTGCTCGGCCGCCGGAAGTCGCTGGATCTCCCGGCCCTCAAACCGTATGACGCCGGCGCCGATCGAAAGCGGCTGGCGGAGCAGCCCGATCAGGGCGAGCGCCGTAATACTCTTGCCGCAGCCGGATTCGCCGACCAGGCCGAATGTCTCGCCACGATCGATACGGAATGAAACGCCCTCGACCGCCGCAACATGGCTGGCCCGGTCGTTGAGATCGATGCGCAAGCCCTCGACTTCGATCAGGGGAGAGTCCGTCATGCGCGCTGGCTCCGCGACTGTGGATCGAGAATGTCACGCAAGCCATCGCCGAGCAGATTCAGGCCAAGCACCGTCAGGAATATGGCGAGCCCGGGGAAAATCGAGAGCCACGGCGCCGTTGTGATCTGCTCGCGGGCCTCTGACAGCATGCTGCCCCAGCTTGGATAGGGCGGGCGGATTCCGAGGCCAAGGAACGAAAGCGCGGCTTCGGCCAATACCGCGCTGCCCATGCCCAGCGTGCCGATGACGATGATGGGTCCGAGCATGTTCGGCAGCAGCTGCGTGATCATGATGCGCAGATCTCCGTAGCCGAGCACTCGTGCAGCCTGCACATAGCCTTGGTTCTTGAGCGACAACGTCGACGCCCGTGCGATCCGGCAAGTGAACGACCAGTTGGTCAACCCGAGCGCGATGAGCAGGCTGGTCAGGCCGGATCCAAGCACCGCCATGATGGCAAGCGCGAAGATCAGCGAGGGGATCGCGAGCATGAGATTGGTCAGCCCGTTGACGAAGTCGTCCCACCAGCCGCCCCAATAGCCCGCGGTCAGGCCCAGCGTCACGCCGATGACGCTGTTGACCAGTTGCGAGACGATGCCGACCGTCAGCGAAATGCGCGCGCCGTGCACAACTCGGGAGTAAATGTCGCGGCCCTGCGCGTCGGTGCCGAACCACCACGTCCAGCTCGGTGGCTCTTCCGCATTCATCAAGTTGGCATCCATCACAGGATCCGTATGCGCCAGCCAGGGCGCGAGCAGGCCGACGAAGATCGCAAGCGCGAACAACGCCCCGCCGATGATGAGACTGGTTCCGAACTTCATCGCGGCCGCCCCGACGCGACAGGCGGTACAGTCAATCGCACCATGGTGTGATGGATCGGGCCGGCGCTCATGCGTATCTGATCCTGGGATCGATCACGGCATAGAGCACGTCAATCACCGTATTGATCGTCAGAAAGAACAGCACCACCACGAGAATCGAGCCCTGCACGGCGGGAATGTCGCGCTGCAGCACACTGTCGACGAGCAGCGAGCCGATGCCCGGCCAGGAGAACAATTTCTCGACCACGACCGCCTGCCCCATCAACGCGCCGAGTTGCAGGCCGATGGTAGTGAGAATGAGGACGAGAGCATTGCGCATCACATGCCACTTCACGACCAGGGTCTCGCTCATGCCCTTCGATCGCGCCGTCCGGACGAAATCCGCGGTCATGATCTCAAGAACCGCGGCGCGCGTCGTCCGTGCCAGCAGTGCCATCGGCGAGACACCGAGCGTCGCCGCAGGCAGGATCAAATATCTGAGCCCGCCATCGCCATAGCCAAAACTCGGCAACCAGCCGAGTTTCAACGCGAACAGATACATCAACAGCAGCCCGAGCCAGAATTTGGCCATTGAAAGGCCGGACACCGCCACGACCATCGAGATCGTGTCG
The DNA here is from genome assembly GCF_029051645.1 of Bradyrhizobium sp. CSA112. GTDB lineage: Bacteria > Pseudomonadota > Alphaproteobacteria > Rhizobiales > Xanthobacteraceae > Bradyrhizobium. The sequence goes on along the minus strand of NZ_JAACFS010000003.1, from coordinate 217,380 downwards.
ATGATGCCGCCCGGCCGTAGCGCTGCGATGAAACCGAGCGGTACGCCGATCACAATCGCGAACGTCATGGCTGCGAATATCAATTGCAGGGTTGGCCACGCTCGTTTGGCGATCATGCTGGTGACCGGCTCGCGGGTCCGGAACGAGGTCCCGAAATCACCTGTCGCGAGGCTGGCAATGTAGGAGCCGAAGCGTATGTAGACGGGATCGTCGAGGCCGAGTTGCTTCTTCATGCGCTCGGCGATCTGCGGGTCCGTCGCTCTGCCGTCATCGCTCATGCTCGACATGATGCTGCCTGGAACGACGCTGAACAGCACAAAGATCACCAGCACGACAGCCAGCACGGTCGGGATGGTTTGCAGGATTCGACGGATCACGAACGAGAGCATTGCAACTGTTCCTCCCTCCCTCCATCATTTTCTGTGATGGAGGGAGGCGCGAGAGCGCGTGTCACTTCGCGGGCGAGGTCTCATCGACCCAGAGGTCTTCGGCGTTTTGATGGGTCAGTTCCGTCGCGTTCAACTGGATCCCCTTGAGCCACGGCTGCACCGCCATGACCGCCTTGTTGTAGTTGAAGAACCAGACCGGCGCTTCTTCATAGAGCAAAGCATTGGCCTTTTGCAGCAGTTGGCCGCGCTTTGCGGCGTCGTCGGTCTGCCCGGCCTCATCGATCATCTTGTCGAAGTCCGCGTTCTTGAAGCTCGTGTAGTTGCAAGCTGATTGCGGCGTCGACGAGTGGAAGCATTTGAGCGCCGCCGAGGGATCGGGGCCGGTCGCCATGGAATAAACATAGGCCTGGAACTCGCCCTTGCGAATGACGTCCGCCAGCACCGCGGTCTCGACCTGCTTGACCTTCACCTTGATGCCCACCCGATCCAGCATCGGAATAATGGCCTCGACGATCGGCAAACCCCAGCTTTCATTTGGACTCGTCGTCCATTCGAATTCAAAGCCGGTGGGATAGCCCGCTTCCGCGAGCAACTGCTTCGCTTTCGCGGGATCGAAGGCGTATGGCTTCATGGTCTTGTCGTAAGCGGGTGAGGTCAGAGGCAGCCAGCTGGTGGCGCGATAGGCTTTGCTCTTGACCAGCTTGCTGATGATCAGATCGGCATCGATCGCATGGTTGATGGCCTGTCGCACCCGCTTGTCGGCGAACGGTTTGAATCCGGGATTCATCCCCATGTGGCGCGTGAAGACCTCGGCGACTTCGACGATGGTGCCCTTGAGGCCGGGGTCGGCCTGATAGGCGACATACTGCGCGGGCCCGAGCACCGAGGTGTCGATTTCCTTGTTGCGGAAGGCGACATCGCGCGCCGCGGCTTCGCTCATGAGCGACACGATCATTTTGTCAGCGTACGCCTTGCCGGGCTTGTAGAACCTGTCCCACCGTTCCAGAACGACGCGCGATCCCGGCACGTGCTCGAGAAATTTGAACGGCCCAAGACCAATCGGCTTCTGGATGAAGCTCTCCTTGGCGCCCTCGTCGGAGGGATAGATCGAAGTTATCGCGTTGAAGAAGTAGAAACCCGGATCGACCTTTTCGGTGAGCTTCATTTCGAGCGTGAAGTCGTCGATTTTTTTTGACCGGAGATTTCCTTGGCTTTGCCCTTCTCGACCTCGGACGCGCCCTCGATCACGCGGACAAAACGCGCGCCGGGATAGGCTTTGGTGCCGTCCATGATCCGATTGTAGCTCCAGATGATGTCGTCGGCCGTCATCTTGCGACCATGGTGGAAATAAGCGTCGTCGCGCAGCTTGAAGGTATGAACAAGGCCTCCGCCGGAGACGGTGACCTCCCTGGCAAGCTCCAGAACCGGCTTGCCATCAGCGGAGTTCCAATTGTAGAGCGATCGATGCAGAGCCTTGGCGTATATCTCGTCCTGGGCGCGCTGTGTCGTATGAATGTCCATGCTGGTGAAACTTGAGCCATAGGGCGCCGTCATACGAATGGTGCCGCCTTTGCGCGGCGTCTGGGCCTCCGCCGTGGCGCCGAGTGCCAGTGCCAAACCAGCCACGATCACAGTTTTCTTGAACATCATGCTTTCTCCAGTAGTACAGGAGTATTCCGATCAGCGAGTTGACCACTCGGAGCATGTCAAGCGCAAGATCCTCATTATGGCGATCGGGACCAATACTTGTGCAGCGTCAGCGCGAGGGGTGCGACGACCATAGAAAGGCAGCACGTGGTGCGCCATCTGGTCCGAGGTGTCGTCGGCGGGCTGACCAAGACGCGTGTCAAATGAAGTAGGCAGGGAGCGCGAAAGCTCAAAGCGGACATCCAGAGTTGCAAGGATAGAGCGTTCACCGGAATTGATTTAACCGCTCTCGCTCCTTACTCGCAATTTGTGCCAGCATGTAAGCGATTGCGACTGAACGGATTTTAGGTTCCGTACTGAATTCGTGAAGCTAGGGTTCCGGAGGCAAATAACCGTCGAAGGGCGCTCCTGAAGCGCGTGACGTCAGGACGATCCGGCGTCTTGATGTAGCTCGCCACCCCGCATCAAGCGGAGGGCGATGTCGGCTGTCTGCAGTGACGCGCGTTCGGTCGGTGAATGGGCCGCCAGATAGCGGGCAACCGCGATGAGGATGTGCCGGCCCTCTTCCGTGGCGCCCCACACGCCGAATTGCCGGACTCCCGCCTCCAGCATCTGATACGCATGGAAGCCTGCATCTTCGCGCAGCACCGCATGCGCGAGCGTGGCGATCAGCGCCTGCGGCGAATGGCGGAGCGTGAGATACCGCGCCACCAGGCGTGCGGCGAGATCGACCTGGCTCTGCCGGTCGAAGGCGTCAAGCAAGGCGGCGCCGATCGTCTCTGGATCCGCGGGCAGATCATCGAGCTGCTCGCCCGTCGCCCGGGATGCGCGCCGGCGGCACATTGAGATAGCGAGCAAGGTAGAGCGCCATCGCTCCGTGCAATACGCCGCGGAAGGCCGTAACGTGAGTGTCGACGTTGGCAATCCCGATCCGCGTCAGCATCTGTATTTCAATGCGCTACGAACGTTCGCAAGCTGCCGGCTGTATCGCCCGCAAGCCCAGCCGGGAGTCGGCGGCCCCGGTCTAGCGGTAGGCCGGGGGCGTTTCTCCTCAAGCAACCCGCTAGCGTAATGGCGGAACGTAAGTGCCGGATCAACCTACCCTGAGGTTTTCGGCGGATTCTTTCCCGCGGTTGGCTACCACTTCATAGCTCACCTTCGTGCCCTCATTCAGATTGCTGAGACCTGCTCTCTCAACGGCCGAGATATGGACGAACACGTCCTTGCCGCCAGTGTCGGGCTGAATAAATCCATAGCCCTTTGTCGCGTTGAACCACTTCACGGTACCTATCGCCACGTCGATTCTCCCCATCGATTCGAAAACACGGTAGGATGGTGACAGAAATCCGGCGAAACAAAGGGCCCGCCAGGGTGAGCCCTCGCACGAAAAGCCGCCGCTGAGTTGAGTCAGCGAAGAAGGCGAAGATCCGATGAAAGAAAGCACCCTAGCCAAAATCACGGCGTCCGTAGCCGCTGCAAAAGGGATGGCTCAAAAGGCGCTGGCGAGCAGCCCAAACCCTGAGTGGACTGAGTCCGAAATACGATCAATTGACGAATGGATCGCCCTTCAGGATGTGAAACTGATCGGCACCGCGATGTAGCTGCTCCGGTCGAGGTGCCACTTCTGGATGACTGCCGCCGGGGTACCGGGCTCGCCCCGTGGCCCCTGCATCCCGCGCTCGCCCTTCGGGCGCTCCATACGTCATCTGAAACTCCGAACTATCTCGCCATTCTTACTCGTTACCCAGGTAATCCCGCGATTCAGAGCGCTAAGAACTCGTCTTCGCCTTCTTGGCGAAGATCCGCTGGAGCGCCCAGCGCGCGTTCTTCCTCACTTCGGGATCAGAATCATTGGCGACAAGGACGAGGAACGGTTCCGCGGCTGGATCGGCAATCTCACCCAACGCCGCCGCAGCTTCCTTACGCAGATTTGCCTGCTCGTGCGTGATGCACTTGCCGATCGGAAGGACCGCGCGGTCGATTTTCATCTTGCCGAGGCTTCTGATCGCCTTGAGCCGCACCTGCCAGAAATCGTCCGTCAACGCGGCAATCAATTGATCCGCCGCGACCATGCCATTGGCGTTCTGGCCTAACGTCTCCGCCGCCATCTCGCGGACCATCCAGTCTTCATCCCCTAGCGTACGAGTGATCGATTCAGCCGCCGGCTTCAGCTGCGAAAACGCCAGAGCGCTAACCGCCGCCCGCCTGACATGGGCATCGGAATCGCCAGTGGATGCAGTCAGCGCAGGTATCGACTCCTCAAGCTTCAAAAAGCCGATGACGCCGATCGCTTGTACGCGGACTGCGGCATCGCTGTCCCTGAGCGCTTCCAGCGCCGGCTTGAGCGTGTCCTTGCGCCGTAGTTCCTTCAGCGCACGGAGCGCACCCATGCGGACGAACGCGTGTCCGTGCTTGACCAGCGGAAGTATCGCGTCGGCGCAGGCCGGATCCTTGAATTCAGCCATGCTGTCAGCCGCTGCGTGAGCCACCGCCGGCTCGGGATCGACCAGCAGTTTCGCCAGGGCCGCCGCCGACTCTGGGCCATCGAACTCTCCGAGCGCCATCGCCACCTGCTGACGCACCCCTGCGTTGGGGTCCGCGACCATGCCGCTCAGATGCCTAACGGCCGCAGGATCCCCGGAATGGCCAAGCGCAATGATCGCGACGCGGCGCTCGCCCGGATCGGCGGCCCCGAGCCGCTCGTCGGCGTCATCGAGATTGTCGTAAGACTCGAAAGGACCGGCCATGATTACCTCAGGAGGTAGGGAATGTTGACAGTAACAGCGCCGGTCGGGCAATCAGCCTCGCAAGGCATGCAATACCAGCACTCATCGTAGGCCATGAAGGCCTTTCCGGTCATGTCACTGATGCGAAGCACGTCGAGCGGACAGACATCGACACACACGGTGCATCCCTTGTCCGCGATACACTTGGCATCGTCGACGACGACCGGCACGAAAGTCTGATAACTGGCGAGAGGCATAGCTAAATCTCCTGTTGCTTCGTGGCGGGGCCGTTACGCACTGGCGCGGATACGTTGCTTGTCGTAGAGGTCCTTCTCTTCATCGGCGATCGGAACGACGTACGGCTCCACATCCCGCTTCTCGCTGGTCATCTTGCCGTCCTTCTTGCTGAGAAGTGTGTGGCAGAACCAGTTCTCGTTGTCCTTCTCCGGGAAATCGGTGCGAAGGTGATAGAGGCCCCAGCGGCTTTCCTCACGGTAAAGCGAGGCATGCGCGGCCATGTCGGCACAGTCCAGTATCGACTGGGTCTCGAGCGCGCGAAGCAGTTCGTGCGAATTCCGCGCGATCATCTGCTGTTCCATATCCTCACGGACCTCCGCCAACCGGCGCTGACCGAGTTCGAACTTGCGCGTGACCTTCGGCGGCTGCAGATAATCGTTCACAAGGCGACGGGCCTTGTATTCGATCTGGTTCGGCGGGATGCCGTCTTCCCGCTTGGTCGGCGCCATCACGCGGTCGCGCTCCTTGGCCACGTCCGCGGCATCGAACGCGGCGAAGTCGTGGTTGTCCGCGAACTCCATCGCGTCGGTGCCCGCGACCGAGCCGTTGGTAAAAGCGCCTAGCATGTAGTTGTGAGGTACGCTGGCCATATCGCCGGCGGCGTAAAGACCGGGCACAGTCGTGCGAGCAAAATCATCGACGAGCACACCGGACGCGCTATGTCCTGAACAGAACCCGATCTCGGAGATGTGCATCTCGATCGATTCGGTCCGGTAGTCGGTACCGCGTCCCTTCTGGAACAGCCCGCGCGTCGGACGCTCGACCTTGTGCAGCGTGGACTCGATTTCCTCGATCGTTTTCTCGTGAAGATGCGAGAGCTGAAGGAACACCGGTCCCTTGCCTGACGACAATTCGTTGTAGAACTCGAGCATCATCTGGCCCGACCAGTAATCACATTCGATAAAGCGCGATCCTTCGTTGTTGGCGGTGAACGCACCGAAGGGACCAGCGACATAGGCGCAGGCCGGTCCGTTGTAATCCTTGATCAGCGGATTGATCTGGAAGCATTCGAGGTTCGCGAGTGCTGCGCCGGCATGATAGGCCATCGCATAGCCGTCACCTGAATTGGCGGCATTCTCGTAGGTACCGAACATGTAGCCGGAGGTCGGAAGGCCGAGGCGTCCCGCCGCACCCATGCAGAGGATGACGGCCTTGGCCTTGATGACCAACATCTCGGCTGTGCGGGTATTGACGCTGATGGCCCCCGCCACACGTCCGTCGCTCGACGTCAGCAGCCGCGTGGCCATATACCGGTTCGAGATTAGGATTCTCGCGCGCCGGAGCTGCCGGTAGATCGCCTTCTTCACCGTCTCGCCGTTCGGCATCGGCAGCACATAGGTGCCGATATGATGTACCTTCTTGACCGCGTAATCGCCGTTCTCATTCTTCAGGAAACGGATGCCGAAGCTGTCGAGTTCCTCTATGATCTTGTAGCAATTCTGCGCGTATTTATAGACGGCCTTCTGGTCGACAATGCCATCGTTCGCGATGGTTATCTCCTTAGTGTATTGCTCCGGCGTCGCGTAACCGGGAATGACGGCGTTGTTCAGCCCGTCCATGCCCATCGAGATCGCACCCGACCGCTTCACGTTAGCCTTCTCGAGCAAAACGACATTCGCTTTGGGATTCTTCAGCTTCGCTTTCAGTGCAGCCATCGGCCCGGCCGTGCCGCCGCCGATAACGAGCACATCGCAGGAAACTTCCGAAAGCCCGTCGACGATCTCATCCATTGCCATTATTCGCTCCCGGTTCGGCGTGTTCGCCGTCTTAGTGTTAGATTTGTTCGGCTAACCCTTCGGCGATAGCAATTAGTTGTCGCCAGTGAGAGAAACCCAATGTTTGGGCCCGTTGCCGAAATCGAAGTCAGCCTTTGAGCAACAAATAGGCAGACACGCCCGTTAGCGTTCGACAAAGGCTTTCTCGATGACGAAGTGCCCCGGCTCGCTGTGATTGCCTTCGAGAAAACCGCGCTCCGTGAACATCACACGGAGTTCCTCCAGCATGCCGGGGCTGCCGCACAACATGATGCGGTCCGTCTCCCGTTCCAGCACGGGTAGTCCGACGTCGTCGAAGAACTGGCCCGATTCGATCAGGTCGGTGATGCGGCCGCGGTTGCGAAATGGCTCTCGGGTCACGGTCGGATAATAGATGAGCTTGTCGGCGAGTAGCGGTCCGAACAACTCGTCCTGCCGAAGCTTCTCCACCAGGCGTTCGCCATAGGCCAGCTCGGAAATCTGGCGGCAGCCATGGGCAAGAATTATCGTGTCATAGGACTCATAGACGTCGGGATCCTTGATGAGGCTTGCGAATGGCGCGATGCCGGTACCGGTCGAAAGCAGCAGCAGCCGCTTTCCGGGTATGAGATTTGCGGTGACGAGCGTACCGGTTGGCTTGCGGCCGACGAGAATCATGTCGCCCTCCTTGATCTTCTGCAGGCGCGACGTCAGCGGTCCATCGGCAACCTTGATGCTGAAGAATTCGAGGGCGTCCTCATGATTGGCGCTGGCCATGCTATAAGCGCGGACAAGCGGCCGTCCATCGACCTCCAGCCCGATCATGGCGAATTGTCCATTCTGGAAGCGAAAGCCCGGATCGCGCGTGGCTGTAAAGCTGAACAAGGAATCGGTCCAGTGTTTCACCGAGAGAACCGTTTCCTTCTGAAAAGCGCTCATCGTCCTTCTCCTCCTTCGATCGCCTGATCGCCGTAACGCGCATGACAGCGCGACGATTGGAACGTTGGGTGAGAAGCGAAAGTCTCGCAACGACAGACTTCAGTTCTTGGTCGATTAGTTTCTAGTTTTTCGCAGACTTCATCAGAACGAATGATACTTAACGTAGGTTAACGACAACCCGATCAGGATCGCAGAAAGAATAAGTAGAAGTATGATGGGTATTAAGCCGAATGCACGGATGCTTCTCCAGGGCAACGTCAATCCAATTGCCGCCATCGACGTGACGAGACAGAAACGCGAAAGCGGCGTGGTCACCTGAGATAGTTCGCGCGGGACGAGCCCCGAAGCATTGAGCAACGCCGCCACGACAAAGCCGATCAAGAAGACTGGCGGCAACGGCAAAAGGGGCTTTTGCGAAACTTCCCTACCCGTTGCGATGAAGGATACAGCGATGCACGCTGGTGCAAGGAGCGCCACACGTAGAAGCTTTGCCACCGTGGCCATATCGCCGGTCTCGGGATTGACGCTGTAGCCGGCGGCAATCGCGTGGGCCACTTCGTGAATACTCCCACCGAGAAAGATGCCGCCTGCGGCCGAGCCCAGTCCGGCCATGTGAACCAGGAACGGATATAGGATCATCGCCACGGACGAAATGATGCTGACAGCGCCAATAGTGCACGCAACATCTCTGTTCGCCGAATCATTGCGCATGACAACACAGGCAACGGCGGCGGCAGCCGAGGCGCCGCAAATGGCAACGGAGGCGGCGGCGACCAGCGACAACTCCCTTGTGATTCCGAGCATCGGGCCCAGGAACCAGCCTACCACCAGAACGATCGCTACGTTGATCGCGAGCGCAGCGACGTCAGCCACATCCAAAATCTGCAGGGTTGCGAGCGAGATTTGAAATCCAAGCAGCGCGACGCCGATGCGCATCACCTGTCTTGCAGCAAACGAAATACCCGTTTGAAACAGTGCCGGGGGCGACCAGATCGCGGCAAGGACGAGACCGAGGATCAAGCCCCAGATGACGGCCGACCCGGCCAGAAGCGCCATCCAGGTCGCAGCGCAGGCGATAAGCGCGCAGAGGGCGATACCCGGGATATCCCTCCAACGCCAGTTCGGTTCAATGATCCCTTCCGACCGGTGCAACATTATCCTACCCCGCGCGATGTTCGCGAAGTGGTGTTCGCGATACTGACGCGGAACAAGCAAGTAATTTCCAAAACCGGGATTCGGCGCCCGCCGGCAATTAGTTGCTATCTGTGCGATCACTCGGAAAGTAGCCTGTCCGAGGATGGATGTGCCGATGTCGATGTCACCGATTGCCGAAGGAACGAGTTGCGAGGTAAGCGCCGATCTCGCCTCAATATCCATGATTGCAAACGGCGGATCACGGGTGACACTTACGGCGGAGAAGCTTCGGCTATTCTGCAAATGCGCGCATTGCATCCGCGCCCGCTTCGACGAACGCTTCCCCGAACGTTTCCCCGGGATCGCCATCGTGGAGGTCGCTGATCTCGGCTACGGTCTGAATATTTCGTTCTCGGACGGGCACGACCGAGGCATCTACCCCAAAAGCTATTTGGCCCAATTGGCTGAGTCTTGATACTGTTTGGGTTTTTCGCCTGCGTCTTTGGCCGCAACGATCAATCTGGCACGAAGATTGCTGCTTTTTAGATCAGTTCTTGAATGGTCTGGAGACCGGCAATGTTGTTGCAGGCTGGAAATGTGGCGAGCGGACGCTCGCCTTCGGCCGCGGCCGCGGCCGCGGCGACGAAATCAACCTCATCCCTGCTTCTTTCCGAGAACCAGCAATTGATGGGCGGTCCACCGTCCCTGATGGAAAAGCTGACGATACGCGAGCGGGAGATCGTCCTGAAACAAGGGCGCCGAAAGGTCCTTAGTCGTGGACAGACTATCTTCAGTCAGGGCGCGAAACATGACGGCATTTTCCTGATCGAAAGCGGCCGCATACGCGTATTCTATTCCTCTCCGCTCGGACGCGAGATCACCCTCGCCTATTGGCACGCGGGCAATTTTGTGGGCGGGCCTGAGGTCTTCGACACCGGCATTCATCAGTGGTCCGGGGTCGCTTCCAGCAATTGCAGCATCGTTCAGCTTCCCGGGAAGGAACTCCGAACACTCGCAACTGAAATTCCCAATCTCGCGATTGGGCTGATCGAGGGGCTCGCGTTCAAGGGCAAATGCTATTCGGCACTCGCGCAGATGCTGGGGACGCGCTCGATTACGCAACGACTCGCGCACCTTCTGTTGCAGCTGATGGATCTATACGGCGTCGAGGATTCCGATGGAGTCGTTATCGCCGCAGCTTTCACCCACGCCGACCTGGCGCACATGGTAGGGGCGACCCGACAATGGGTGACGATCAGTCTCAAGCGAATGCAAAAAAAGCGGATTGTGCTGACGAAACGGTCACAGATCGTCGTCTGTCTGCCAAATATTCTGGAAGAAATGCGCGGTCAGGCATCGGATTGAGTTTGAATGCACACGTAAGCGGCTTCGCACAGTGAAACTGCCCAACGAGTATGCAACCGGCCTTTAGCGGCAACTAATCTACTCCGATGGCAAGTCCGCATTTGCCTGGAACGCTGGCCCAACCAATCATGTGTGCAGTGCTTCCAACCGAATGGGGATGAACATGGTCCGCCAAGTCCAATCAATCTCGATAGCGATATCCATAGCGTCCGTGGCTTTGGCTCTTGCGCAGCCGGCCAGAGGCGAGACCGTTACAATCGGCATCGGCACCCAGGATACCACGACCAACACCGTGACAACCGGCATCGTCATCCGCCAACTGCGCCTCCTGGAGAAGTACCTTCCGACGGACGGCAAGTATGCCAAAATCAAGTTCGAGCTCGAATGGCAGAACTTCACCTCGGGTCCTCCCGTCACCAACGGCATGATGGCCAACAAGCTGCAATTCGGTGCGATGGGAGACTATCCCCTCGTCGTCAACGGGTTCACGTTCGAGAAGAACCCTGAAAGCAAGAGCCGCCTGATCGCGGTTGCGGCTTACAGCATGTCCGGCTCTGGCAATGGTCTCGTCGTCCATAAGGACTCGCCGTATTATGAGTTCGCGGACCTCAAGGGTAAGCTAGTCAGCGTCCCCTTTGGATCGGCCGCCCATGGCATGATGCTGAAGGCGATGCAGGACCGGGGCTATCCGGCGGATTTCTTCCAGTTGGTCAGTCAAAGTCCTGAGGTCGGCTCGACGAACCTTCAGGAGAAGAAGATCGACGCCCACGCTGACTTTGTCCCGTTCGCAGAGCTGCTGCCGTTTCGCGGATTTGCCCGCAAGATCTTCGACGGCGTAGAGACGAACCTGCCGACCTGGCACGGCGTCGTAGTCCGTACCGACTTCGCGGAGAAGTATCCCGAGGTCGTCGTCGCCTACATGAAAGCGATCATCGCCGCCAACCAGTGGCTCCGCGCCGATCCCAAACTGGCGGCGGAAAAAATTGCGGAATGGACCGGCATCAGCAAGGAAGTCGTCTACATCTTCCTCGGTCCGAGTGGCAACATGACTACCGATCCCACCATCAAGCCAGCCCTGATCGACGCTGCGGAAGTCGATGTCAAGGTGCTGCAGAACCTTGGACGAATGAAGGAATTCGATCCGAAGAAATGGGTCGACGATTCCTTCATCCGCAAAGCCTATGCCGACATGAAGCTGGACTACGACGCCCAGCTCGGCAGTACCAAGAACTACGAGATTTCCGGCGATGACAAGTTCTGCAAGAAGCCGATCTCCGATCCCCGCAAGTCCGGCGAAGTGTGGGTCGATGACGCCGGCATTCTTCCGTTCAGCAGCGCCACCTGCACGCTCGGCGCCTACGCGGATTTCAAAACCAAGGGAAAGAAGATCAACGTCACTTACGTCTTCGACACGACGCGAGGCATCAAACTGTTCGCGGACCAGGCCTTCTATGCGGTTGCCGGTAACGATATCACGCCGTTCCTCCTGAAGAAGGACGCCGAAGCTCACGCAGCCAAGAACAGCGGCAAAGTTCTTGGTTTTGAAGAGGCGGTGAAGTCGGCCGTGGGCGGAGGCAGGACATGAGCAGCAGTCCTGCGCATGCCCTGCATCTGACGGAACGCGAAACACCCGCGATCGCTGCCGAACCGGCTCCCACCGTGGAGCCGGTCCACAGCCCCGTCACGATCGCTGTCCTGGCCGCGCGATGGTTCCGGCTCAACAAGAGTCGTCTGCGCGCGACGTTGATCGGCGCCCTTTCCCTGGTTGCATTTCTGATTCTCTGGCATCTCTTGACGAAATATCGCGTCGTGTTTTTCGTGCGATTCACCAACGTCCCTTCTCCACTTGCCGTCTACGAGAGCTTCACGACAGCGATCCACGACCCCAAATTCCTGATGCATGTCTCGCTGAGCTGCCGCAGAATTATATTCGGATTCTCACTGGCGGCGCTTGTCGCGGTGCCGCTCGGTCTCGTCATGGGGCGCTTCAAGCTGATCCACGAAACAGTTTTCCCGGTTGCCGAAGTCCTTCGTCCGATTCCCGCGATCGCCTGGGTGCCAATGGCGATCATGCTTTGGCCAACAAACGAACAGAGCATCGTCTTCATCACTTTCCTCGGTTCGTTCTTTCCGATCCTGGTGAATACACTGCACGGCATGGTTCTGGTCGATCCGGTTCTGGTTCGGGCGGCGCGATGCCTCGGCGCCAAGGAAGCTTCAATCTTTCGCGAAGTGTATTTTCCGGCCTCGCTTCCGCACATCTTTACCGGACTTACCGTTGGAATGGGCGTTGCATGGGTCTCGCTGATCGCGGCCGAGATGATCTCCGGCCAGTACGGAATTGGCTATTTCACCTGGGAAGCCTATTCGCTGGTCCAGTACGCCGACATCGCACTTGGCATGATCGCGATCGGCGTGCTCGGCCTCACGTCCAGTGTGCTGATCCGCTCTGCTGGAAGGCTCGCAATGCCATGGGGGCGCACATGAGTCTCGTCGAGGCAAAGGCAGGCGAAGGCCATATCGAGGTAAAGAACTTTGCGCTGAGCTATGAGACCATCGATGGGTCCGTTGCAGCCGTTACGAACACACAGATTCATGTCAAGCCGGGTGAATTCGTCTCGATTGTCGGTCCATCGGGTTGCGGAAAATCCACGCTTTTGAATGCGGTCGCAGGCTTCCTTAAGCCTACCGCGGGAACGGTCACGGTCGACGGCGAAGAGGTAAAGGGTCCGAGCGCCGAACGCGGGATGGTCTTCCAGCAATATTCTCTCTTTCCCTGGAAGACAGTCCAGGAGAACGTCGAATTCGGACTCAAGATGCGCTGCATGGACCGGTCCCGTCGCGATAGAGCTGCTCGAACTCTGCTCGGACTGGCCGGCCTCGAAGCGTTCGGAAAGCATTACCCTGACCGACTTTCCGGTGGCATGAAGCAACGTGTCGGTATCGTGCGAGCCTTGGCGACAGGGCCGAAAGTTCTTCTGCTCGATGAGCCCTTCGGTGCCCTGGATGCGCAGACACGGGTCATAATGCAGCAAATCCTCAATAACATGTGGCAACGGCTGAAAATCTCAGTCCTGTTCGTGACACACGATATCGACGAAGCGATCTTCCTTTCCGACCGCGTCTACTGCATGACGGCTCGCCCCGGCTCAATCAAGGCGGAAGTTCCCATTCCGCTGGAGCGGCCTCGTCAACAATCGATGATGATGTCGTCGGAATTCCTGGCACTGAAACGTGGCTTGATGTCGCTGATTCGCGAGGAAAGCCTTAAAGCAATGGGAGGCGAAATCAGCGACCAGGGTTTGCAAGGGCTCAATATAGACTTGCACGGGCAGTCGTTGGCCGAAATACTTTGAGCAGCTGTGCCTGGAGCGAACCGGTCGGCGACAGAAATTTTAGCCGCCCGCTCGACGGGCTTTGTGTCGGTTGAGGACGCCATGACGTACGCCATTCACGCATCGAGAAACGGACAAAGCGTTGTCACTATTCGCATCAACCCTGTCGCCGCTGTCGACAAGGCTCGTCTGCTTGAACGTCTAGGTTGGCGAGCTCATATTACAGACTCGGCTGGGCACCAGTTCGGTCCATCTGACTTTGTTGCTTGATCGGGAGACAGCTTAGGGGCCTATAGCCCCCTGTCCCCTATGCTCAATTCCCAAAAGCCGACTACGTTATGTGAGCGCTCAGAATGCGACGGTCGGATTTTGGCGACCGCCAACCTCCCGACTGGCTTGCTCGCTAAGGGGCGAGAGTCTGGAGGTGCAAGTCCGCCGTGTCCCGACCATTGTCAGTGCGCCAACTTCTGCCGCGCATTTGGCTTGTGGTGAGTGCCGAACCGCTCGACCATAGTCGCACTCGCCTCGTTCAGACCGATCACCTCAACATGCCCTCCGTGGCGACGAAGCTTCAGAACTATATCGTCTAGCGCGCCGATTGCGGTGAGGTCCCAGAAATGTTGGTCTGCGCTGCCGCCTCACTACCAGCGTGCGTTTGAGGTGCAGCCGCAGAAGCCTCCTGGGACATGCTCGCACACTATGACGCCAGTAACATGGCCCCGCTGTGCCGATTGATCGCAGGCGGTACTGAACTCAGGCCGTTCTCGCGCGAAATCATGAAAGGCGGATATCGTGCGGCATTCGCGCTCTACGCTGAGGAAGCGGAGAAGAACCCTGAATTCCGCAAGATCTACCGCGAATGGCTCAAGTTTCGGGAAGCTATCGTGACTTGGTTCAGGGTTGCGGAAGCTACCCTCGAGTCCAGTCTGTACAATTTGTACAAGACCTGAACGGCACCTCGTTAGTGCCAACCCGACTGCTCCAAAATAGCTAGTCAGCCAATTGTCTCACACGCGCGGGCAGGATCAGGATTTCCAACGAAACTACCGATCGATTTTATCCTATCGGCAGGATGCCGGAACGGTCATGGGAGAGCCTCCGATCTGGTTCATCAATTCACTGGATGCAATCGTATCCGGCTTCGCACGCCGGCTCATCGAGACCGAGTTTGGCAGTTCGTCAAACCGGTCCGGGCTGGACCTGAAGGCTGGACCTGAAGACGCGAGAACTGGTCTTGCTCGCGTCTTGCGGCGCATCGGGTGCGGCTGGGATCCTAGGTGTGCGGATGCGCATTCTTGCCGCCCTCGAGGCCGGCGCCACACGTATGGATATCCTGGAAGTGTTGATCCAGGTCGGTCTTTGCGCAGGACTCCCTGCAAGCTTCGGCGCCTTGGAAGCAGCCGCCGATGTTTTTGCTGAGCTTGACGCCCATAGCGGGACCGGTCGGAAGCACAGCAATGCAGTGGAGCCGCCCTCGCCACGCTGGCTGCGCAGATGCCAGCGTGAACGGGCAAGCTTTAATCTTTTTCAGGCAAAGACAATCCGACTAAAGGAAGCCGATCGAAATCCACGGCACGGCGGCAACGTTGATCGTGCCAATCAGCAGCGCGATCATATAGGCGGCGATCGGCTTCATGCCTTCATCAGGATTGATACGGCTGATCGCGCACGCTGCGTAATAGCCCACCCCGAAGGGCCGCGCGAAAAGCCCGATACCCATCGCAAGCACGACCACCATGGCATAGTGCACCTCATGCACGCCGACCTGGCGGGCAATCGGAAACAGCGGCGGAACGGCCCTTACGCATGCGACGGCTCCGGTCGAAATAGGCCCCCGCGGAATTTGAGACGACACAGAAAGCCGATGGGGTCGCAACTGGACACCTTAGGGAGATCGCGCATTTCCAAGGGTTTGGAATAGCGTCTGTCGCCACCAATCGCTTTCGATCTGATCGAGCACGGCGAGATCGAGCATGGGCCGCAATGTGCTGCCTTTCGGCAGCACGATCGCATAGCTCTCGGTGCTGAAGCTGGTGTCGACAATACGAACCGAGGCCGAGAAGTCTTTCCGCGCGACCCAGGTCAGAAGCGGCTTGTCATGGACGAAGGCATCGACCGTGCCACGGCTCAATGCAGATAGGCCGCTTTGAAGGTCTGGAAACGCTCGAAAGGAAAGCTGCTGACGAGTGAGGTAGTCGGTCGTCGCAGAGTTGGCGACGGCGCCGACGCGCACGGATCGCAGGTCGTTGAAACCGTGAACGGCGCCTTCGAGCCCTCGGCGCGTGAGCGTGGAGGTGATGCCCGCGGTGAACACGGCTATGGCGATAACGGAAGCGATCATCCACCCGGTTGCGACGATCCGCCCTGGAAGCGTTGCTGGCGCATTCTGGGCGGCGCCTGCCTGTGTCATGGCAATGGTCGACCACCAAAAGCTGGAGCCGAGTCCCTTGGCTCCACCCCCGAAATGTTCGGTCTTCCGGCGTTCCAGCAGCCAAATGAGGAAGCCGACCGCCATCGCAAAACAGAGCAGTACCGCGACAGCCTGGAAGAAGCCGAAGGAAAGAAGCGCCCGCCCGATCGATCGCCAGGCGCTTTCATTGACCGGCACCGCAATCCCAAGTCCGGTGTTGTAGAAGGGTTGGGTGAAATCGACGCTGCGTGCGCGCCCGGCGGTCACAGTTACCGCTGCGACACCGGCGTCGAGGCTGCCCTTCGCGACGTCATCCAGCAGATCCTGCACGTTCTGGGTCTCGACCAGGCGAAAGCGCAAATGCGCTCCAGCAGCGATTTTTCTCCAGAGTTCGATGCTGATACCGCTCCAGCTCCCGTCCGGCTGCTTCATCGCGAAGGGCGGGGCTTCCTTGGTTGCCACCACCAATTCCCTGTCAGGGGCTGCGCCTTGGGCTCGAACGGCGTTGCAGCCGAGTGCAAGCACCGCCAACCACAGAAGGCATAGCAGGATCGGTCGAAGTGACGAAGTCGCTGGTTCGCCTTGACAGGTCCGATCTCGGCGCTCTAAACGGCCAAGGGCTTCCAAAGCGAAATCCGGCCCGTCAAATGCGCCGCGGTGCGCGACTGCCGGGGGTTCCTCGAACGAACTCATAGCGGACCTTAATGCTTATGGAGATCGGTCGACGGAAGCATTGCTATTTGGCGGCATTTCGTCCTTGGCGGGCGCCGACCAGCTCGGCCCGTGCGGAACTTTCGAGAAGCGGTGACGCAGTGAAAATCGGCTTCAACGTTCGCTTAACCCGCCCTTCCTCGCGATCACCTGCCGGCATCTACAGTGCGCGATAATCCCGGAAATACTCGATGACGCCGGTACGCCGGCTGCGCCTTACTTTCGTAGCGATCCGATATAGGCGGCGATAATCGCGGTGATGGCCAACACTTTCGTTCTCCTGACTCACGAATGATCGGCGCGCCCGATCAACTTTCAGCCCGCGCAACCGGGATGCCGGAGGTCACCGAGCCCTTCAGATGGCCTACGCGAAGAAGTCCGCGCCTACCTGCTTGCTTGAGTATGCCTAGTTCAGCCCAAGTTCAACAATGTGTCGAGGGTTCTGGATCAGTTCGTGTAACTCCAAGCGCAAGCCGCCGCCTGTTACCGCTGCACTGGTGCGACGTGAAGTGCATACGCTGATATGACGACTCTGGGAGCCCATTGCTACGGGTCCACGCCGGTGGAGATAGCCGGGCCCAGTTCGATGGTTTAGCCACTATCCCGAAGGACGAGTTCAAATCCGAGATCGATGTGACGCGGCCCTGCCCGCGTCAGGATCAATTTTGCAGCGGTGCACCCGATCGCATCCCCATTCACGCGGATGGTGGAGAGACTTGGTGCGATCAGACGGCCCATTTCGAGATCGCCGAGGCCGATGACCGCGACCGGTTGCTCCGCCGCCGGGCCGTCGCGCAACAAGCCCGCCTTTCGCAGACCGGACATGAAGCCGATGGCATGTGCATCGTTCGCTGCAAACACGGCGTCGACACCGGGCAGTTCTGCAAGCGCGACGACACTGCCGGAGGCGTTGCGATCCAGCACCAGCCGGCGCGGCGCTTTGGCGCCAAGCGCTTGTGCCGTGTCGTTGAATCCATTCCAGCGCCGGGTAGCGCGCGGATCGTCGCCGCCGATGAACGCCAGACTGTCGCGGCCTTGCGCCACGAGATGCCGCGCCACCGCGACGCCGGCATCGTAATTGTTGAACCCCGCAACGGCGTCGATCGGTGCAGCCGGAAGATCCCACGTCTCCGCGACGGGAATTCCCGCGCGCCGCAGCAACCGCGCCCCGTCTTCCGTGGCGGGCGAGCCCACCATGATGATCGCCTCGGGGCGCCGCGACAGCAATGCCGAGAGCATGTGATCTTCACGTGCAGCGTCGTAGCGCGACTGCGCCAGGATCACGGCGTAGCCGAGCGGCTCCAGTTCGTCGGAGAGGCCCTGCACCGTATCGGCGAAGATCGAATTGGCGATCGTCGGCACCAGCACGCCGATCGAACGGGTGCGAGCCCTGGCCAATCCAACGGCGAGTTGATTCGGCACATAGCCAAGCTCGCGCATCGCGGCTTCGACGCGGCCCCTCGTTTCCGGCGCCACCAGATCCGGCAGGCGCACCACGCGGCTTACGGTAATCGACGAAACGCCGGCCAGTTTGGCCACGGCCGACAAGGTCGGGACGGAATGGGGTTCTTCGGGGCTGGCGGTGCTCATCTGGCCGGACATTAGCGAATGCAGGTCAGGAATGCACGATTCGGCTTGAATACGACAAATGACAACGTTAACATTGCAAATGACAACGTAAACATATGGGAAGAGGCCAAATGATCTCAGAGAAGGATGTGCAGACTTATCAACGCGATGGCGTGATCGTGGTGCCTGAGGTTCTGGGGGCGGACACGCTTTCCCAAGTGCGTTCGGTGATCGCGGAGATGGTCTCGGGATCGGCCAAAACCCTTGAACACACCGACGTCTATGATCTGGAACCGGGGCATACCGCGGAAACCCCGCGGGTCCGCCGTATCAAGACACCGCACAAGGTGCACAGAATTTTCGACGAGATCGTGCGCAGCGAACCCGTGCTCGACATCCTGAAAAAGCTGCTCGGCCCGGGCCTGCGGCTGCACGGCTCAAAACTCAACATGAAGTCGGCGCAGTATGGCTCGCCCGTGGAATGGCATCAGGACTGGGCGTTCTATCCGCACACCAATGACGACGTGCTCGCGATCGGCGTGCTGCTGGACGATTGCGATCTCGCCAACGGGCCGATGCTGGTGACGCCGGGCACGCATAACCGCGAGGTCTGGAATCATCACGGCGAGGACGGTTGCTTCGCCGGCCTGATCGATCCCGATATCATCAAGGACGAAATCGAGCGCGCGGTGCCTTGCATGGGCAAGGCCGGCAGCATGTCGTTTCACCACGTTCGGGCGCTGCATGGATCGGCCATGAACACCTCGGACCGCCCGCGCAATCTGCTGCTGTATGAAGTTGCCGCCAGCGACGCATGGCCCCTGATGGGCGTGAAGGACTTCGACGAATTCAACAGCCGGCTGCTGTCAGGCGATCCCGTCATTGCGCCGCGGATGACCAATGTTCCGGTGCGACTGCCGTTGCCGCCGGCCAAGCGGCAGGGATCGATCTACGAAACCCAGTCCGCGGCGAAGAAGTCCTACTTCACCCGCGCCGCCTGAATTTTGCCAATGCGTCCGTGCGATGCACGGACGCCAACGCCTGAGGCGACGACCATAAATCGACGACCATAAATCAACGACAAAAAAATCAAGACGGGGAAAGCCATGACGGAGATCACAGCGAAGACTGACGATCGCTCGCGCTTGCGCGTCATACTGGCGGCCAGCATTGGGTCCGCGCTCGAATGGTACGATTTCTTCCTGTACGGCACCGCCGCCGCGCTGGTGTTCGGCGAGTTGTTCTTTCCGAAAAGCGATCCCGTGGTCGGCACGCTGCTCGCGTTCCTGACCTTCGGCGTCGGCTTTGTGGTACGGCCGCTCGGCGGCATCCTGTTCGGCATCATGGGCGATCGCTTCGGGCGCAAACCCGTTTTGGTGGCGACGCTGTTGATGATCGGCGTCGGCACCACGCTGATCGGCTTGCTGCCGACCTATGCCCAGATCGGCTTTTGGGCACCGACGCTGCTCGTCGCCATGCGTGTCGTCCAGGGTTTGGGAGCCGGCGCCGAATATGGCGGCGCGGTGATCTTCCTGGTGGAAAACGCGCCCCCGAAGCACCGCGGCTTCTGGGGCAGCTTTGCTCCGCTCGGCGTTTCCGTCGGCAATCTGCTGGCGGCCGGCGCGTTCGCGCTGGTGACCCTGCTGCCACGCGAGGACCTGATGTCGTGGGGATGGCGTATTCCGTTCCTGGCAAGCTTCCTGCTGATCATGGTCGGCATCTACGTTCGGCTACGCATCACGGAAACACCAGTCTTCACCGAGGCGGTGGTGGCGCGCGGCAAGGTCGAGCGCAATCCGGCGATGGAAGCGCTGAAGCGGCATCCGCGAAACTTCTTCGTGGTGCTGGGGGCTCGGCTGGCAGAAAATGGTCTCGGCTATCTGTTCCCGGTGTTCGGCCTCAGCTATGTCATCACCACGCTCGGCGTGCCCAGATCCGATGCGCTCAGCGCGCTAATGCTAGCCTTCGTCATCGAGCTCTTCACCATTGTCGGCTTCGCCACGCTCTCTGATCGCATTGGCCGCCGTCCTGTCTATATGTTCGGTGCGCTCGCCGGCATCGCCTGGGCGTTCCCCTTCTTCTGGCTGGTCGGCACCAAGGAGTGGATCTGGATCACGGTCGCCTTCATCGGCGCACGCGCGGTGGTGACGGCGGCGATGTTCGGTCCGCAGGCGGCGTACTTCGCCGAACTGTTCCCACCGCAGCGGCGTTTCGCCGGATTCGCCTTCGCGCGCGAACTAGGCTCGCTATTGGCCGGCGGACCGGCGCCGTTCGTGGCCGCGGCGCTGGTGGCATGGTCCGGAAGCTGGTGGCCAGTCGCATGTTACGCCACACTACTGGCCGGCCTCACCGCGCTCGCGATCTGGAGTGGTCCGGAGACTTACGAGGAGAGCATCACCGTCGACAATACATCCGACGGCCGGATGAACGCCGCGACGGCCGCTGTCCCACAGCACGCCACGTAGCCGATGGCGCAACAACTTCGCATCCTGCAGTCGCTCTGGGCGATGGAGCGGCGGCGGGCGGATGAAGCGGAGTGGCCGCTGCAAACCCAGCTCGCGATGATCCGCGACGCCGGCTTCGACGGCGCCGGTGTCCGGTTCATCGATCCGGCGTTCGCGCGGGAAGTCACCGACTTCCTTCGCGCGAATGGGATGATCTGGCAGGCGCAGTGCTATCCTACCTGCGTCGACGACTTGAAACCGGTGCTCGATCTGGTCGCGCGGCTAGGCGCCGACCACGTCAACCTACAGCCGGACGTGCGGCCGCAACGGCTGGAAGCGTGCATTCCCCTGCTCGAGGGATGGCGGCGGCTGGGTGATGAAGCGGGTCTGGCGGTGCATGTGGAAACCCACCGCGACCGCATGACGACGGACCTGTTTTTCACGTTGCAGCTGCTGGATTGCTTTCCCGACCTGCGGCTAACGGCTGACGTATCGCATTATCTCGTCGGCCGCGAATTCGCCTGGCCGGTGGACCGGATCAATCATGCGATGATCCATCGCATACTTGACAATTCCTGGGGAATTCACGGACGGATCGCCAGCCGCGAGCAGGTGCAGATCTCGCTGGGCTTTCCGCAGCATCAGGGTTGGGTCGATCTGTTCATGGGCTGGTGGGAATACGCCATCCGCTCCTGGCGCAAACGCGCGAGCCCCAATGCGGTGCTGACCTTCCTGTGCGAACTCGGCCCACCGCCCTATGCCATCACCGGGCCTGACGGCGCGGAATTGTCGGATCGCTGGCAAGACGCGCTGCGAATGAAGGATATGATCAAGGCGCTGTGGCAGCGGATCACGGCAGAGGATGCGCGCCCGCGATGACATGTAAGAAGCCGTCAAGCTGCTCTGCGTTTCGATATCCGGATTCGGACCTCAGCGCGGTTGACCCGAAATGCAGCGCGACGCGGCCAGCTTCTGCGAGAGCCGACCGCATCGGTGTTAAGGATCAGGCCTCGCCGCCGGCGAAGATATCCTTCTTGATAACCGCGTGAACGCCCCAATTTCCATCCACCACTTGGGTGATGCCGAAGTCGACGCCAATCGTAATCAAAGAGATCGCCTCATCCTCGGTCAGCTTTTTGGTTGTCATCAAAAATTTGCGCATCTTCCGGAACGCATCGCGCAAAGCCAGGTCGACCGATGATTTCGAGTAAATGTCCGACTGTGCCTTGTCCCCTAATTCGGTGAGATAGTTGGCGAAGCTGAAGCCGTGCACCAGCCACTCGTCCTTGGTTTCCAGCATCGGGTAGTCTAGAGCTTCGAGAGCCGTACCGACGAGATCGTTTTTCTTGTGCAGGATGATCTGGAAAGTGCCGTTCAGCGAGCATTCGATTGCCGTACCGCACAGCTCGGAATCTCCCTGAGAAGCATGCGAATCGCCAACCGATAACAGGCCACCATCGACAGCAACCGGATAATACATCGTGGCGCCCTTTCCTATCCGCCAATTATCGATGTTGCCGCCGGTATAGCTCGGCGGAATCGAGTCGACGATATCAGCCTCCTTGGGCGCCAAGCCTATCACGCCGAAATGTGGGCGTATCGGAATGCGCACATTCTTCAAGATGCCATGGTTTTCCTTGATCGTAGAGTGATCGACTGGAACGCCAGGATAGTCGATGGTTTTGTGAACTACGCCGGAGGGGTCCGTCTGCGGAGTCCATCGGAAATTATACACGGCTTTCGCCCAGTTGCGCTCGCCGGTGGCGTCGACTTCGTAGATCGTGACCACTTCGCGCGGCTTTGGCTCGGTGAGCAGGTCCTTGTAGTGAAAGCCCCACCATGCGGCCGCGTTGCTGCCGAAAGCCTTTCCGGGATATTGCGGATTGGCGCAAGGTCGGGGCGTGACGTCGATAATGCGCAACTCGATCACGTCACCCTCCTGGGCGCCGCGTACGTAGACCGGGCCGGTGCAGATGTGTACGCCAAGGCCCTCGCCTGCGCCACGCCCGAACAGCGAGGCATCCATCGGTCCTGCGCCGCGTCGGTTTACGCCCTTCTTCTCCTTGGTCCACAGGAACACGCTTTCGGCGCCGGGATCGCCCTTCACCATGCGCTCGGCGTCGTCGTTGGCATGGTGGGTTAATGCCTCAATGGTGATGAAGTCGCCGGAATCGATCTCGACCTGCGGTTTCAACTTCTTGCTGAAATAGCCCCAATGCACGGTGTCGCCGTTCGCCGGCAAATGGTGATAGGACCGCTTAGCTGGTTGGTTCCGCTCGGCGGCAGCCGCCATCTGCGGCGTCACGAGAGAAATACCGCCCGCAGTCATCGCCGCCGCGCCCCCGGCCGCGGCGAAGCTGGACCTCAAGAACGACCGGCGTTCCCGATCGAGCGTTTCCCTGAACTTGCGGTGATGCAATTCGAATTCCGGACAGCTCTTGTCGTCACCCGCGCACATCGGATCTCTCCTGGTTTGAACGTGCATTTTACGCGCGCCTTCATCCCATCGCAGTTCATCGGAACAGTCAAACTTGTGCATCATGTCAGTTTGACTGTTGCACGGCGAATGCCGCGTCGCCGCTCAACGCAGCCGAGGGATATACAGCCCCTCGCCTATTGCTTGAGCATTGCGTGCTCAAACTTTAAGAAGCACGGACATTGCTTGAGCGCTAAGGGTGTCCACCGTTGCCATGCAATAACTTCTTTGCACTGGTGACTACTCCTCGTGTGGCCATATCGAGCAGATGGACGTAGAGCGCGCCATTCTTCATCGCGATGATCTTGTCGGCCCGGCGTGCCGCGAATGTCACGGCACCACAAGATGCGAGGTAATCGCCCCGAAGCCCACGGGCGGATCGGTTGTGCCGAGGCCGAGAACCTTGTCCAAGGTCCACAACTTGTTCACGTAGCGAATGGCAATTACGAGCGCGATCCCATATCAGAGACCCGGTCATGCCAACCTCCTGATATCGTTGCGAAGTGCCTCGTCCCGCAGTAGCTCAACGAGCGAGTCGGAAGCAGCGAAGCGACCTGGTCTGTCTGCAGCTCTGGATTGCTTCGCCCGCACCAGACGGCAAGACGGCAAGACGGCAAGATAAAAGCGACGATGTCGCGCTAACCGCCTGTGATCGTAAATGTTTGTCTGCACATTGATTTTGATGACACAGCAGTGGCGCCGTGTGAAACGGCATGGTGGCGCTCGAACTGAGAAGGCAACAAAATCAATGCTCCGGGCGCCATCATTCGCAGCGGAGCGTCTAATTGCGCGTGCATGTCGAGCCGTGATTGCATGGGAGAACAGCGCCAAAGGCTCGCGCTGCACGCGACCGGCTCCCCCGGTTCGCAGCCTTCACTGCACTCCGATGGCCGGCTCTCAACAAATTTCGGAAAATTCGACGAAACGGTTTCGGTAAATTGAAACGGCCTTAGCCGATTGTCTTGTGAAATGAAGAAGCCCGCCGCCGTTTCCGGCGCGGGCATCTACGATATCGGCGATGATGCCAATGTGCCCCTGATTTGCCCGACGCGTCAAGCGGCCAAAGCAAACCAGATTCAGCACAACGGCATCGAAACGAAATCGTTCGGCCGTGGACGGCGCAACCTGCGGCCCAACAGAGCGCAAGGAGGCTGTCCGATGTTTTTCGTTGCTGCCGTGCTCACGATTCTGTCGGGCTTGTTCTATGCGGCGAGCCGTCACGAGATCGGCTCGCTGGGCGTCGCGATGTGCCAATATGGCAGCCCGTTCTGCGACAATCCGCTACTCGTGCTGGTAGCTGCAGTGTTGGCTGCGTGCTGGGGCGCATTCGTCAGCGTGCGCTGACGCACTCGTCCGGAGCCAGCGAATTTCGGTGATGATACCGTTGTGCCGGTGATTTGCCCGGCGTGTCAAACCGCGCGCTTTATTTGGACGCTTTACTTGGGCGCCGGGTTCACCGGGTGAACCGGTCTTGGCACGGGCGGATTAGGCTCCACCTGCAACTTCGGTTCGGTCGGCAGGATCTGCGCGCCGGCTGCGCGGGCAGCTTCGCCGGTCGAGCTGTAACTCGCCATAAAGGCCGGCTGCTGCTTCGGCTTGTTCCATGGCCCATGGTCGACGATCAGCATGCCGAGTACGCCCAGAACCGCCACCGCTATCGCAACCCTCAGCGGCGCGCCACCATGTCGACTCAGACGATCTTCCGTCAATTCCTTCGCCATCTGAAAATCCGCGTTGATTTCCTCTGACGAGATTAAATCCGAGCGATCATTAAGGTTCCTTATCTGCCAACGCGCGACAACTGCCGGGAACAAATACCTTAGCCAGGTATTGTCAGGATGTCAGTCGTCGCTCGGCCAATGGCCGAGTGACCAGTGAGTTGCAGAACGTGAAAACCGAAACCTCAGATCCATCGCAGCCTGGCATGGCAGAACGCGCCATCGACACTGCGACCGATGTTTCGCGCACGCTGACGGAAGTATCCGCCGCGCTGCAGGCAGCGGTCGGCCGCCTCAGCGATGCGATTACAGAGGCACGGAAACCGGGAATGCCGCTCTCGACCATTAGCGCGATTACGCGCGAAGCGCCGCTCGCCAGCCTGTTCATCGCCTTTCTGTTCGGTGTCGCGGTCGGACGCCGCCGCTAGGGCGTTTCTCAGATCTTGCCTTTCGTCGAATCCTTTGCGGCCGATATGACGCCGCCGGTGATCTGTCGCATATGTTCCCCTGCATTGGTGAACTGGCTGCGCAGGAATTCAGACTGGATCCGCATCGCCTCCTGAAGGTCGGTCGCATGGACCAGCTTTCGGGCATGCTCGAACGCAGCCTTCATATTCTGCTCGGTAAACGAGAGCGCCTGCTTGGAAATTTCCGTGCTCGCGCCGGGCATCGCCGTCATGGACTTGCCGGCGGCATCGAAGAACATGCCGAACGCTTTTTCTGCCTGATCGATGGTTTTCTCTGCCAGGTCGCGCAGCTCGGCCGGGACTTCTAGTTTCGGTTCAGTCATGGTCGCTTCTCCCAAGTCGACTTTGGCAAGGTTAGCATAATTCCCGGCCGCGTCTCCGTTGTATTGGCCCCAGCGTGGTCGGTGGCGGCCGGCATCCGGGCCTAGCGCCATCCTAAGGAATGATTTCCTTCCCTCGCAGTCCGTAGCCGTACGGATGCGGCGCCGATTCCAATGGTGGCAACAGTGTGGCATAGTGATTCGGGTTAGGGATCGATCGTCGGTGGCGTTGCGTCTCTGGTTTTAAGTCTCTCTCGGGACAAGGGGATACGATGCTGCAAACATTTCGGCCGACGCCAACCTGCACGCGGTTTCAAACGAGCATAGAAATGCCTTGCATGAAATGCGGCACGCAGATGCGGCTGGCCATGGTCGAGCCACGCGATCAGAATTACGACGTGCTGACCTATCGCTGCACGCCTTGCGACTCCGGAGAGAGCTTCCTGAAGGCGCGCTGATCACGCGCCATTGACTGCGGAGATTCCAGCCGGCGTCAGCACGAGCCCTTCGTCGCGCACTTCGATCAGGCCGAGGTCTGTCAACGTTCGCAAATCTTCATCGCTGACCGGCGACATTTTCAGTCGGCGAGCCTGAATGTCCCGCAATGTCCAGCGGAGAGCGATAGCCTTCTCGAGGCTGAATTCAGCGAAAGGATTGTCCGCCATTCGCGCTCGACCATTGGATCAGGTGGATCGGGTCTGTTGCTGCAAAGCCTTGGCTGCGCCTGATAATGCGGCAATCGACACCGGGTTCCCGACGATGCGAAGGCAACCTGCCCGGTGAGGTCCGCACGCCGGACAGTGCCGCAGCCTTGATCCTCAGTAGCGATAGGGCTCGATATCCAGCAACGGAAAGGCGCTGAACACACTTGGCGGATTGGTCGGTGTTGCCGGATGCAGATAGGACTTGTCGAGTTCGGTAAGGCTGGTGACACCGAGCAGCCCGAGACAGCGGATCATTTCGTCTTCCAGCAATTCAAGCATCCGCACGACGCCGGCCTCGCCTGCAGCAGCGAGCGCCCAGCATTGCAGACGGCCGATGCCGACCAGGTCGGCGCCGGAAGCGATCGCCTTCACGATGTCGGTGCCACGGCAGAACGAGCCGTCGACCATGATCTTGGCGCGGCCGGCAACCGCGTCGACGATTTCCGGCAAGACGTGCATCGCGCCGCGTCCATGGTCTAGCTGGCGGCCGCCGTGGTTCGACACATAGATCCAATCCACGCCATGATCGAGCGCGATGGCTGCGTCTTCCGCGGTGGCGATACCCTTGATCACCAGCGGAATTTTATACTTGTCCTTGATCAGCTTCACCGTGCGCCATTCCAGCCCCTTCTGGAAGTCGCCGCCGGTGGCCCGGATACGGCTTTCGCGGACATACCGCTTGGCGATATCGCGCTCGCGCCGGCTGTAATGCGCCGTGTCGACGGTCAGGCAAAACGCGGCATAACCGTTGTCGATGGTGCGGCTGACAACGTCTTCGACAAAGGCGTCGTCGCCTCGGACATAGAGCTGGTAAATGCGCAACGCGGCGGGCGCGGCCTTGGCCGTCGCCTCAAGCCCCGGCTCGGACACCGAACTCAACATGTGAGCGGCGCCGAACTGCCCCGCTCCGCGCGCGACGGCGGCGCCTGAATCGGGATCGAAAATCTCAAGCGCGCCGACCGGCGCGATCATGACAGGCAAACGCAGGCGGCGGCCGAATACCTTGGTCGAGGCGTTGACCTCCGCGACATTGCGCAGCACCCGGGGCCGGAAAGCAATCTCGTCGAGCGCCATGCGGTTGCGGCGCATGGTGGTCTCCGTCTCGGAGGCGCCGACGATGTAATCCCATGCGTTCTGGTTGAGTCGGGAGCGGGCTTTTCGGACGAATTCGTGGAGATTTTGGAATTCTTCACCGCTGGCGCCGAGTTCGACATTCCTCGCCGGCTGCAAGGGGGTCCCGTCATTCATGCTGCTTCTCTCCCGTTTTGGCGGCACATTAGCCGGAGACAAACGGGAAAAGCTACCGCTTTGAACGGGTTAGGCGCCGTGCAAATGCAGGGATGTTATTCATTCGCGAGAGGCATCGGGATGGAGTGAGAGTTTCCCGCCCCCGAAATCAGGAAAGCAACCAGAAGCCCGCCATCACGGCCGGCACACTGGTGAATACGGGAATGATCAAACTGGATCTCAAATCGTCTAGTCTGCTTCGATTGCGCTGCGCGTGCGAACGAACGGCCCGCACGACCGTTACAACGTCCCGCCTGAACCGACGGTCCTTTCATCAAAAGCAACCAACGGATGATTCCTCTCAAGAACGTTTGGGTTACGCGGTCGAATTGGGTCACAGAAGGTCCCGCACGGCGAGCTGACGAACAAACCGCTCTCGCTAACCCTGGGCTCAATTCATCGTCCGATGCTGGGATTTTCGGCCCGATGCGGGGAATCGTCGCTCCATTCTCCGCACAATTTGCGAAAAATAACCCTTGCGGATGCGGAGAATAGCGGTCATATTCTCCGCAAAGGACGCGGAGAATGCAAAAGTATATCCACCAACTACCTGATTGGCCTCACTTTTCCTGGGATTCGACCACCCTGGCAAAGCAGCTTGCCGCGGTTCGGCTGCGGCAGGGGCAGCTTATTGGCCGGATGCAGGGACTGGGCTTCCCCCAGCAGGAAGAAGCTGTGCTGACCACCCTGACCGAAGAAGCCCTCAAGTCCAGCGACATCGAGGGAGAAAAACTCGACAAGAACGCGGTGCGCTCATCGCTCGCGCGTCGCCTTGGCATGGATGCGGGCGCTTTGCCGTCGGCAGATCGCAATGTCGAAGGCATTGTCGAGATGATGCTCGACGCCACTCAGAAATTCCAAGCCGAGCTTACGGCGGAGAGACTCTTCGGCTGGCATGCGTCGCTTTTCCCGACGAGCCGCAGCAACATGAAGAAGATCACTGTGGGAGCCTGGCGCGACGCGTCGGCAGGACCGATGCAGGTCGTCTCCGGCGACTACGGACGCGAACGCGTGCATTACGAGGCACCGACGGCGGAAAAGCTTGAGGCCGAAATGACTGCGTTTCTCAATTGGTACAACACGGAAGAAAACATCGATCCGATCATCAAGGCCGCGATCGCACATCTTTGGTTCGTGACCATCCACCCTTTCGAGGATGGCAACGGACGGATTGCGCGCGCCATCGCCGACATGTCGCTTGCCCGTTCCGAAGGAATCCCGCAACGCTTCTACAGCATGTCCGCCCAAATACGTGCAGAACGGAAAACCTACTACGACATGCTGGAGAGTACCCAGAAGGGCGACCTCAACGTCACGTCGTGGCTTGAGTGGTTCTTGGACTGTCTCGACCGCGCCTTCAGTGGAGCTAGTACCATTCTCGCAGCCGTGCTCGAAAAGACGGAATTCTGGAAGCGGCATGCCGCTGCCAGGTTCAACGATCGGCAGCGCGATATGCTCAATCGTCTGCTGGACGGCTTCGAGGGAAAACTGACCTCGAGCAAATGGGCAGCAATCGAGAAGTGCTCGCCCGATACCGCCTTGCGCGACATTCAGGATCTCGTTGACCATGGCATCCTCGCCAAGGGCGAAGGCGGCGGTAGAAGCACGAGCTACTCCCTCGTCTCCGCTTGAACGCCACTCCATGATGCCAGTTTTGTGCCGAAGCCGCCAACACGCCTCCGGGGCGAATTCAATCCACCCCTCGCGTCGTTTCCTGATCGCCCATGAAGAGTTG
This sequence comes from Bradyrhizobium sp. CSA112, assembly GCF_029051645.1. Lineage (GTDB taxonomy): Bacteria > Pseudomonadota > Alphaproteobacteria > Rhizobiales > Xanthobacteraceae > Bradyrhizobium. The sequence goes on along the minus strand of NZ_JAACFS010000003.1, from coordinate 187,974 downwards.
GTCGGTATAGGCCGCTCCAGAAATCGTGAGCAGCGCAAGAAGCGAAATGGCGACCAGCGTTTTCATGACGCCAGCATCCGCCTCGATTGTGGCCGAATACGTCAAGGTTCAGTGAATTTTCGGGACAAACGCACGGAGACTTCATGGCCCCTCGCGGCAGGTCTTCAAACCTGACAGCATCGCTCAGGCCGTATTGCCCGCCTTCCCGAAAGCCCCCGCCTCGGCCAGAGCCGCGATACGTCGCTCATCATAGCCGAGAGTCTCTCGGAGTACTTCCCTGGTATGCTCGCCGAGCAGCGGCGCCGCCACGGGGTCGACGGTCGGCGTCAGGCTCATCTGCAGCGGCGTTTCAATATTGGGAACGGCACCCGCAGTTGGATGCGCAATCCGGCTGAGACGATGGCGGTCACGCACTTCCGGCGCGTTGAAGCCTTCCTCTACGGTGCGCAGATAGCCGACCGGTATGTTGGCCTTCTTCATCTTCGCCATCCAGTTCTCAAGACTGTCGCTGGCAAAGACACCAGCGATGATGGCGCGCAACTTTTCCCTGTTGGCGGTTCGGTTCTTCCGATGCGCGAACTCGGGATCGGTGACGAGATCCGGCCGATCGAGCACGTCCACCACGAGCCGGCGGTACAGGCGATCGTTGGCGCAGGCCATGTAAAGCGGCCCATCGGATGCCTGATAGACGCCGACGGTGGGTGAACCGTTCGGCGAATTTCCGAAGCGGCCCGGATTCGCACCGCTGATCAGATAGGCCATGCCGTAGAAACCGGTCATCGCCACGGCGGTGTCGATCAGCGCGACCTCGACCTGCTGGCCGCGGCCGAGCCGGTCGCGGGCGATCAACGCCAGCAGGATCGCGTTGCATGCCGACATACCCGTCGCCATGTCGACGATCGGCGGACCGGTCCGCACCGGCTCCCCATCGGGAAAACCGTTCAGCGACATGAAGCCGCTTTCGGCCTGCGTAATCGGATCGAAGCCCGGACGCAAGGCGAACTCGCCCTTGCGGCCATAGGCCGAGATCGAGCAATAAATCAACTTCGGATTGGTCGGCGCGACGGAAGCATAGTCGAGGCCGAACTTCTTCATCACGCCGCCGGAGAAATTCTCCACGACGACATCCGCCTTCGCGATCAGTTCGCGCGCGACTTCGAGCGCCGCAGGGTTGTTGAAATCGAGCGCGATGCCGCGCTTGTTGCGATTGAGGCTGAGGAACGCCGCGCTCTCACCGCCGATTTCCGCATGTTCGTAATGGCGGGTATCGTCGCCCCCGTCGGGGTTTTCGACCTTGATCACCACGGCGCCGAAATCGGCCAGCGTTTGCGTGCAGGCCGGGCCGGCAACGACCCTGGTGAAGTCGACGACCAGCAGACCATCCAACGCAGTCGGTTCGCCTTTTGCGCGCGGCGTTCGCTCCGGCAATTGCGGTCTGGCAGTCATCTCCGGCATTTCCTCGTTTATTTTGCCTGGCGAAACAAAGGGTTTCGCCGCGACTTCAAGGCTTTCTTACCGGAACCAGACGGGTAACCCAAACCCCGATTTTGCAGGGCGGGACCTGCCGCTGACATAGCTTAAGACGGCACGTGGAGCCGCAACATTGCCCTTGCATCCAAGGTGCAGATCCGGACTCGACCGTGACGGCCCGCAAAAAGACGCCGCCCGCCTCCCGGTCTGATCCGGGACACGAGCAGCGTCCAATCGATGAGGAGACGCCGCGAACAACCTTCGCTGCGTCGTCACTTCTGCGGAAGGCCGTGTTCCTACTCGGCGATCACTTCACCGGAGCCGCCAAGCTCGGCTGGAAAATCCTTCAGTTTGGGCAGCCCATCCCGCATCGGCAGCACTGTCTCGGCGTAATTGACGTGCACGCCGGGCGTGAAGGGGAACGTCGGAAGGGTCGCGGCAAAGACATCGACCAACCCGAGCGTCGGATGATTGGTCATCAAATGACCGCCGCACTCCGCGCAGTACTTGCGCTGACTCATCGGCGTCTTCTCGAACGTCGCAACGTGTTGCGCTCCCGCCGTGATCCGTACTGCCTCCGGTTTCCACAGGGTGAACGCATTCACCGGTCCCCCGGACCACGAACGGCAGGAACGGCAATGGCAATAACCCATTCCTTCCGGCGCACCCGTGACCTGGATTTCGACCACACCGCAAAAACAGCTTCCAGTATGCTTCATCATTTCTCCGCCTCCTCCAGCCAATTGGGAAATGGTCAGGCCCGCTTGTGCCAGGGGAATAGCATGGAAACGCGCTCCCGATAACGGCGATATTCGTCGCCGAACATGCCGACGAGGTCGCGCTCTTCGAGCATTATGCCAACGAAGATGTAGGCCGTCGTCACCGCCGCGAACAGCAGATGGCCGGCGCTCATCGTCGGGGCCGCCCAGAAGGCGATGATGAAACCGAGATAGATCGGGTGCCGGACAAAACGGTAGAAGAACGGCGTCCGGAAAACTGGCGGCGGCATCTCGCGGCCTACCAGATTGTTGGCGACCTGATGCAATCCGAACAGTTCAAAATGATTGATCAGGAAGGTGCTTGTGAACACGATCACCCAACCAACGAACGACAGTGTCGCAATCACCATGGCCATTTCAGGCCCTTGGATGCTCCAGATGACAGCCGGCATCGGACGCCATTGCCAGAACAGCAGCAGAAGCGTCAGACTTGCACACAGCACATAGGTGCTGCGCTCGACAGACTTCGGAATAAACTGCGTCCACCAGTGTTTAAACGACTGACGCGCCATGACGCTATGTTGGACGGCAAATAACGACATCAGTGCGAGATTGACGATAATTGCCTCGAATATCCCCGAATTCGCGCCGGTATCGATCGCCTTCGGCACGACGAGCCCCGATACGAACCCGATGGCGTACAGAATCGTGAACAGAAATGTGAGATAGGCCACACCGCCGAACAGAAATGCAGTGAATCTTAGCACTCGATTGCCCGGCATCGCCGGGTTGATGGCTTGGGCTTCCGTCATGAAATTGGCTCCGCTACGGGAAATGGGAATACAACTCCCGATTTCGGCAGGATGCACCGAGAACGGCGCCAGGGCTTTGCCTGACGCTTGATCTCTTCATGAGACGGACTTGATTGTTTCTTGAGAAAGGTGCGGCAGCGCACGTGAAATTCAACTTCGACAATCACATCCTGGATACCGATCGTCGCGAGCTGCGCCGTGGCGGCGAACTGGTGGCGATGCAGCCGCAAGTATTCGACTTGCTGGTTCACCTGTTGAAACACCGCGAGCGTGTCGTCAGCCGGGATGATCTCATTGCGCTGGTGTGGAGAGGACGGATCGTCTCGGACTCGACGCTGGACAGCCGGATCAACGCCGCCCGAAACGCGATCGGCGACAACGGCAAGGAACAGCGGCTCATTCGCACCATTCCGCGCAAGGGGATGCGCTTCGTCGGCACCGTGAATGGGCCATGCGATGCACAGGCCGCTTCGCGGGTAGAAGCAGAACATCTGCGTCCGGGACTGACGCTGCCCGACCGGCCGGCGATAGCCGTACTGCCATTCAACAACATGAGCGGCGACCGCAAGCAGGAGTATTTTTCCGACGGAATAAGCGAAGACATCATCACTGCGCTGTCGAAATTGCGCTGGTTCTTCGTGATCGCGCGCAACTCGTCGTTTACCTACAAAGGCAAGGCGGTACACATGAGGCAGGTCGCGGCCGAGCTCGGGGTGCGCTACGTGGTCGAAGGCAGTGTGAGAAGAAGCGGCGATCGCGTACGCATCACTGCGCAGCTCAATGACACCGCGACCGGCAGCCACATCTGGGCTGAGCACTATGACCGCGAGCTGACCGACGTCTTCGCCGTGCAGGACGAGATCACCGACGCCATCGTTACCGCGATCGAGCCACAGATTTACGCGGCTGAGAACTTTCGCAGCCGGCGCAAGCCGCCGAGCAGCGTGGACGCGTGGGATCTGGTGATGCGGGCGCTGTCGCATCACTGGCGGGTGACGCGGCCCGACAGCCTCGCCGCGCAGGCGCTGCTGGAACGCGCGATTGCGATCGATCCGAATTACGGCCAGGCGTTGGCCCTGTTCGCAACCAATCATATGTTCGGCGTGCATCTGGGCTGGACTGACCTTGCCACCGCGGCGCCCATCGCCGAGCAAGCAGCATTGGCGGCGATTGCCGCCGATAGCGAGGATGCCTGGGCACATACGGCTCTTGGCAGCGTGTATTTCTCTACACGCCGGCTCGACCATTCGCTGGCCGAGTTCGAACTGGCGCTTCAGCTCAACCCGAATTTCTCCCTGGCGCAGGGATACTACGCCCTGGCGCTGTCCTATAGTGGGCGGTGGACGGATGCCTATGCGGCGACGCAACGCGCCATCCGCCAGAGCCCGCGCGATCCCTCTTCGGCGATCTACTACGGCGTTGCGGCCTACGCCCAGTTCGTCGGAAGGAATTATCAGGAAGCGATTGCGCTGGCGCGCGAGGCCACCCGTCAGCGCGGCGACCTCACCGGCGCCTATCGGGTGCTGACGGTCGCCGCCGGCATGACCGGCCAGATCGAGCTCGCCCGGACCGCGCTTCAGGAGTTGCGCCGGACCCAGCCCAATATTTCGCTCGCCTGGATCGCGACGCAGTTACCCTGGAAGCACGACGCCGATCGCGAGCATTATCTCGAAGGCTTTCGCCGCGCCGGGCTGGAATGAGCTGCGGCAACTGGTCCTGGATTACTGCTGCTTTTCCCAGAATGACAACAATCCCTGCGAGGCCGAGCCGCCGATCACGCAGGGAATGCCGACCGCGACCTGTCCCAGCGCAGCCGCAGAGACACAACCGAGCGCGACCGCGCCGACGCCGACCTGGCCCCAGAAGCTGAGGTCGCGGCGGCTATCGGAGCCCTTGGTCTTGAGTTCATCCACGGCGGCCAGCGCATCCTTGCGGAGAGCTGCGATCTGCACCGTGTCCGCCGCCTCGACCACTTCGGCGAGCGGCACCTTGACCGCCGCCGGTTGTCTGGCAAGTTCGCTGCGGAGATATTCGCGCAAACTGGCATCGCGGATCGCGTAGCTTGCCAGCGTATAGCGCGCCATGCTTCCAACCGTCAGCTTGTCGATCGTCTCGCGGCTCTTGCTCCACGGCAGCATCTGGATGATGCGCTGAACGGATGCATGCGAGCCGGTCGCAAAATAGTAGCCCCACAGCGTATCCAGCAAATCCTGGTTGTTCGCAAATGTGAGCGTCGTGTTCAGCTTGCGCTCCTCCTTGGCGAAGGGATTCTTGGTGAATGCCCCGCGCAGCTTGTCCATCACGCCGGGCTTCACCTCCTCCAGCGGGATGTCGGTCAAGGTCGGCAGTTTGCCCGCCAGGTAATTGTCGATCATGACCCGCCGGCCCGGCATTCGTGGCGCGACCCGGCGCAGAACGTTTCTCCAGTCGGGCAGCCCCGAATAGGCGATGGCGCGGACGACCACCCACTCGTCTTCGGGGCGGACGGGAAAGAAACTGGCAATGAGCTGCTCGGCCTTGGCTGGGTTCGAGCCGATCGCACCCGCGATAAAGCCGAGATAGATTCCGGCATTCTCCGGCTCCTTGAACGTCTGCGAATGAAACAGCACGCGCACGGCTGCCGGGACATGGGCATAGTCCGGCTTGGCCCGGTAGTTATAGATCCATTGCTGGACGACGCCGAGCGAGGCGCGCGGATCGGCCTCCGGTGTCTTCCCTGCATGCGCCGGCTGAACCAGCATAAGCGCGGCGGCAATGAAGACTGCATAACGCATGTGATGCTCCTGCGAGCGTAGGCGCATTCGCGGTTTCGTACGCGAGGTCCTAGGCGCTCTCGACGGCGAAGCATGAAGCGTGCATTGCGACAATTCTGAGAAAATCCGCATTAAGAGAAGGCGTCCAAATTGTGGCGCATCGCGAAAAACTCGCCCGCAACTCACCTTATCCCAGACATTTTTTCGCCCCGCGCGGGCAATTCGATCGCAGCCGATCAATAGGAGTCCGGCGGGACGTGGAGATCAGACGCATCACGCAGCGCAACCGACCATCCCGATCGGGGATGGCCGCTTGCCGGCTTGCCGGCGCCCTCGGCTTGATTTTCGCGACACCTGTCGTCGCCGAAACCGCGCCGCCATCGAAGGATTCGATCGTCGTCGAAGGGAACCGCCGCGTCGACGCCGAGACCGTCCGCTCCTATTTTCGCGCATCCCCCGATGGACGTTTCGACGACGACGCACGTGACGCAGCGTTGAAAGCGCTGATTGCAACAGGCCTGTTCGAAAAGGTTTCCATCGACCGCGCCGGCGAGCGGCTTGTCGTGCATCTATCCGAAGCGCCCGTGCTCGACCGCGTCGCATTCGAAGGCAACAAGAAGGTCAAGGACGCCGACCTGGCCGCAGCGGTCGAAGCGAAGCCGCGCGGCTCGCTGCAACGTGCCACCGTGCAGGCCGACGTCGGCCGCATCATCGAGGCATATAGGCGTGTCGGCCGTGCCGAGGTCAGCGTCGACCCGCAGATCATCGACCGCGGCAATGGCCGGGTCGACCTCATCTACGCCATAACGGAAGGAGTAAAGACTCCGGTACGGCAGATCGACTTCACCGGCAACAAGGTCTTTGGCCAAAGACAGCTCAGCGCCGTGATCAAGACGTCCGCCACCCACATGCTGAGTTTTCTGACCGGCGGTGGCGTCTACGATCCCGACCGTATCGCGCAAGACCAGGAACAGCTACGGCTTTACTACCGCAGCAAGGGTTATGCCGATGTCAGCGTCCCATCGGCAAAGGCTGAGTATGATCCGGCCACGAAGGGCTTCACGCTGAGCTTCGCAATCGACGAGGGTCCGCTCTATCACTTCCGGGAAGTCAGCGTCACCTGCAACGTTCCGGGCATGGATTGCGACAAGCTTCGTGCCCTCCCCACCGTCCACCCCGGCGCAGTGTTCGACGGCAACGCGCTGGACAAGGCTACCGAGCTTCTGGCCATCGAAATGGCAAAGCTCGGCTTTCCCTTTGCCCAGACGACCCCTCGCCTCACGCGCGATACCGCCACGCAACGCATCGACGTCGCCTTCGTGATCGAACAGGGGCCTCGCGCCTATGTCGAGCGGATCGAGATCCATGGCAACACGCGCACCCGCGACTACGTGATCCGGCGCGAATTCGACATCGCAGAAGGCGATCCCTACAACAGGACGCTGATAGACCGTGCCGAACGGCGCTTGAAGAATTTGAACCACTTCAAGACCGTAAAGATATCGAACAGGCCGGGCTCGGCGCCCGATCATGTCATCCTCGATGTCGAGGCGGTTGACCAGGCGACCGGCGACTTCAATGTGGCCGGCGGTTACTCGACCGTCGACGGCGCGCTCGTCGAGGTCAAGGTGGGCGAACGCAATCTCTACGGTACGGGCAAAAACGTCCAGGCTACCTTCACCTACGGCCAATATGCGCGCGGCATCAACCTTGCTGCGTCCGAGCCCTATTTTCTCGGCACCAAGGTTGCGGCCGGCATCGAGCTCTTCGGCCGCCAAAACGACGCCAACAGCTACCAATCCTATGGCAGCACGACCTATGGCGCGAGACTGCAGTTCGGTACGCCGATCAACGAGGAACTCGGCGTGCAGTGGCGTTACTCGATCTACAATCAGAACATCAGGCTTTCGCCGAACGCTTCGGGCCTGACACCCTCGCTGGCCGTCCGGCAGGCGGCGGCCGCCGGTCCGACCTGGGTCTCCGCTCCCGGCAGCACGACGACCTACAGCACACTGGACAACACAAAGAGCCCCACCAGCGGAATCAGGTCGCAGCTCAGTCAGGATCTGGCGGGACTTGGCGGCGACGTCAAATTTCTGAAGACCACGGAAGACGTGCGCTACTACAAATCGCTCAACAGCGATCTGGTTGGCATGGTTCGCGCCCAGGGCGGCTACGTCACCGGTTGGGGTGGCCAGCAGGTGCCGCTGATGAACAATTTCTTCGGCGGCCCGACCATGGTGCGCGGATTTGCCCCCAACGGATTCGGCCCACGCGACCTGACGCCGGGCACCACGATGGATAACGTCGGCGGCAGTGCCTATTGGGCAACGACCACCGAACTGCAGAGCGCGATCCCCGGCGTACCCAACGAATACGGCCTCAGGGCCACGGCCTTCGTCGATGCCGGCAGCGTATTTCGCTACAGCGGATCGACGGCATCGCTTCAGGTCGCCAACAAGAATGTCGTTCGCTCCTCGGTCGGCGCAGGCCTGACCTGGGCCTCGCCGTTCGGAGCATTGACCGTCGACTACGCCGTACCGCTGACCAAGGCTGCTTATGACGTGGTGCAGCCTCTGCGATTCAGCGCGGGAGGGTTTTGACGGGAACAGGATGCTCCGTCGCGAACCCATACAACAGCGCCAGCCGGTCGAGGCACTCGCGGAATCGCCTTGAAAAATAGTCGCTCCAGCGTTTGGTGCACAGGCCCCTCCGCTGGCCGACCTGTTCCATGGTCAGCCCCTGGACCAGGACGTCATGCACCAGCGCCGAGCCGTCCGCGCCAAGTTCGCGTTCGGCCCGGTTCAGCCGCAGCACGGCCTTGCGCTGGCCCTCGGTGATCGGTTCGCGCCCCTGCCCGCCATCGACATATTCCCGGGCCGGATCGACCGCCCGCGGCCCGCGTTCGGCCTTCTCCCAGTCGCTCTGGAACGCCCCGCCCCGCCTGATACTGGGCCTCGTCGATCTGACGGTGGGAATGCAGGCGCGCGAGTGGATCGTTACGGATCGAACGCAGGGCGACGATCTTCTCGCCCGGCTCCAACGCCAGGGGATTATCGACCTCGACGGTTGCGACTTCGGCATTGCGTAACAGATCGCGGGACCTCCGGTCATGCGCCTTGGCTGGGTTGTGTGGCTTTCGCCGTTTGGCTTTCGGCATCTGATTGACTCCTTCAAACGGTAGAATTCGGTTTCGACCAGAAAATCTATTCGATTGATGCGTCCGCGATCTCCTCGCGCAGCAGTTCGGACAGTTCGTCCCGGCGGCCGCAGCCCAACGGCTGAAGTCCGATCAGCGCACGCAGATGAGCGATCCGATGACGGCGCGGCAGCCGTTTCAGCCGCTCGGCCATCCCCGTGATTGCAGCGTTCTTCATGCCACCTCCACCACCCGCAGCGAAACGGTGCTCACCGCACGTTCGGCAGGCACGATCGGATCGCGGCTCAGATGAAAATGCGGCGTGCAATAGCTCGAACCCGGCCGCCGCGGATGACCACAGAAGGTGATGGCCTCGCCCTCTTCATCGCCACCATAGGGATAGCGGCAATCGCCACGCTCAAGCTCGATCAGGGCGAGATGCCGCGGTTCGACCGGGACGCAGCGCAGCTTGACCGGCTTGATCTCCTTGAACACCGGCGCCGGCCAGAGGAGCGCGGGTGCCCTGAAATCGCGGGCTCGAGGCTCTGCGATCTCAGCCAGGTCTGCCGGCTTGGTGGGCATCGACGGCTGCAGGCGATCATCAACCCCCAGTCCCAGGCGCCGCGCGCGCCCGAGCGCTGCACTGCGAGTGTAGAACGTATTGAATCGTGAATTGATCGCTTGCGCGGCCTCCGAATAGCTCATGCCTTTGGCAATAAATTCCCGCAGCGCGTCCGAGTGCTCGGGCGCCCAGTTCGACAGTTCCATTTGTTGTCCTTGCTCTTGTCAACGCCGCCCGACGCCGGACAATCAATTTCTGATATTCCGAAATGAAAAGTCAAGCTTGATTTCGGATAATCGGAACTGCTATGATTCCTGAAATTCGGAAAGGTTTGACCGTGCTGGACATCAGGTTGATCGAGCGGGGCCTGGAAAAGCCGGGCAAGACCAAGGGCGGATTGGCCGCCGCGATGGGCGTTCGCCCTGGCGCCGTCTCCGAAATCCTGTCAGGGATACGCCTGATCAAGGCGTCTGAGATCGCGCCGATCATTGACTATCTCGAATTGAACTCGGTGCCGATCATGGGCCGCGTCGGCGCCGGCGCCTCGATCGAGCCGGAGCACGAGCAGGTGCCGCCGGAAGGCCTCGGCGAGGTCGAACTGCCCTTCCCGATCGCCGAAGAGACTATCGCCTTCGAGGTGTCCGGCGATTCCATGCTGCCGAAATACGAAAATGGCGATATTATCGTGGTCTATCGCGAGCAGCGCCACCCGCTATCGAGCTTCTACGGCGAGGAAGCCGCCGTCCGCCTGAAGACGGGCGAGCGCTATCTGAAGACGATCGAGCGGGGGAAATCTTCGACCTCGGTCAACCTCACGAGCTTCAATGCCAAGCCGATCACCGGTGTAAAGCTGGAATGGATCGGCGAGATTTGCGTCACCCTGCCCCGGGGCCAGATCGAGCGATTGCGCAACAAGGCGGCGGCCCGGGTACGCAAGGCCGCAAGGACGGCGGGCGGTCGCTCGCCGGACAGATAGCAACCGCGGTCGCGATTTCCGAATCGAGCTAACTCTGTCGATGGCCGCAACACTCTCCGCCTGCTCTCGGCACGAATTCTGTTTTTCAGAATTTTTACTTGACTAATTTCCGTTTTTCAGAAATACTGCCATCGTCGATACCGACGCACGGGATAAGGTCAGATCGCCAGCATGCAGTATTTCGTCGTGATGATCGACTACGGCCGCCGCGGTCGCGAGGCCATCGTCGACCCGGAAATCACAAGGCGCGAGGTCATCTCCCGCGTTGCGTCGGGTGAATACAGGAATATCAGCTTCATCCACGAAATCGCAGATTGTTCGGTCGAGGATATCACCACCGAGATTCTCAGCGAGGCGGCCCTGCCCGAGATCGGCGCGACGGGCACCGACCTCCAAGCCAACCATTTCGATCACATTCGCGATCTGCGTAAGCACGAGAGAGCGTGACTCGGTCACACTCCATTCCCTCAAAACATTGTGACTGTCGAGCGGGCTTGAATCGCCGACATCTTGATTAAGTATTATTCACGTAAAGTCTATTCCGGCTGAGCGGACGGTCGCGCTAATGTTGCGATTCGATTCCTCCGACCTGCAAAGTTCTTAACCCGCAATGTATCCGTCAATGAAGGCTGAGCTCGCGGCGCGCGATGGCGACCTCCGACTCTGTCTCCTGCTTGGTGTCGCGGCCTGGTTTCTCTTTCTGGATCACGTCCCGCACAATGCGGTCAGCCTGCTGACCATGCGCAGTTTCGGGTTCAGCGGCGCTACCGACCTGTTCGTGTTTATCGGCGGCTATACGGCCGCGATCCTGTATGGAAGGATGATGCTGGAGCGGGGGTTCGTCGTGACGGCAACCCGTATCTTCAAGCGGCTGTGGCAGCTTTACGCCGCTTATATCGTCCTGTTCGTGATCTATATCGATCTGATCGGATATGTCGCGCGCCAATCCGCCGCGCCCGCACTTATCGGCGAGTTCAACGTCACGGGAATCGTCGACCATACGATCCGGACCCTGATTCACGGCCTGCTGCTTCAGGCCAAGCCGCTGAACCTCGATGTGCTGCAACTGTTCATCGTATTGATGGCGGTCTTCCCGTTCGTTCTGTTCGGCATGATCCGCCGGCCGAATGTCACCATGGCCGGGTCGATTGGACTCTACCTCGCAGCCCGTCAATTCGACTGGAATCTGTCTTCGTTTCCGGATGGACGGTGGCACCTCAATCCGTTCTGTTGGCAACTCCTGTTTATGCTCGGCGCCTGGCTTGCCTTGAGCGGCGCGAATCAAATGCGCGCCCTACATGCGCTTCAGAAGCTCCCGGTTCTGCGCGCCGCGACGTGGCTGTATCTGCTGTTTGCCCTGGTGGTGGCATTGGCAGGGAAATTTCCCCAGGCCGGCCTCCTTCCGGATCTCCTGCGTGGCGTCTTTGTTCCCAACGACAAGGGAAACCTTGCCCCTCACCAGGTGCTTCACTTTCTCGCGCTGGCTTTTCTGTTTAGCTACATGGTGCCGCGCGACTGGTCCGGATTCCGATGGCAGATGTTGCAGCCGATCATCACATGTGGGCGGGAGTGGCTATCGGTGTTTTGCGCCGGGGTATTTCTCTCGTTTGCCGGACACCTTGTCCTGATCACGAGCCCGGATTTGCTCGCCATGCATGTCCTCGTCAGCTTTGCCGGGATTTTGATCATGACGGGCGTGGCCTACTACGTGTCGTGGTCCAAACGACAAGATCACAAGCCGGCATTCCGGACCCAGGCGACGACGGGGCTACCTGCACCCGCCCCTCAATCTGCGGGGAATACCCCTTTCAACCGCGCCTCACTCGCGCCCAGCATGCCGGCGTCGAGCCTTCCCTCGGCCGACGCCGCCACCGCGCAGGTAAAAATGCGATAGAACTGCGACCCGTCAAAGGCGACCAGCAGCAGGTCGACACCGGCGTTGAGCGCCTCGACCACCGCCGTACAGACGTTGCGCTGGTAGATCGCCCCCATCACGAGGTCGTCGGTCATGACGACGCCCTGATAGTTCCATTTCTTGCGGATGATGCCGTCGACGACCCGTTTGGAATGCGACGCGGCGCGCTCCGGATCAACTGAGGTCAGCGTCACATGCCCGATCATCAGTTGCGCTTTCGAGCCGGCCAGCACCTTCCTGAAAGGTATCCAGTCCGACGCTTCGAGTTCGTCCACGGGCGTATCCAGATCGGCGCTGAAATGATGGGTATCGGTTCGTACGCGTCCGAGCCCTGGAAAATGCTTGACCGTCGCGCCGACACCTGACGCTTCCAGCCCGTTTACGTAGGCCCGCGCGATATCGGCGACGACAGTCGGATCATCTGAAATCGCGCGTCGGCCGATCAGCGTGTTGAAGTCGAATCGGTTGCGCTTCAGCTCGGGCCGCAAATCCAGCACCGGCGCAAGGTTCACGTTGACGCCGAGCGCCGCCAGCTCCTGCCCGTGAATACGCCCGAACGCCTCCGCTTTCTCGGCGCGAACATCCGGCGCCAGGCTCGCAAGCGTCGATAGCGCCGGCAGCTTGGTCAAGGGCGGCGCCAGATGCGATACGATGCCGCCTTCCTGGTCGGCCGCAACGATCAGAGGCGGCAGACTAGCAACGCGCCGCTTTTCCTGCAGCGCCGCAATCTCTTCCCCTAGACGCGCCACCGACGATCCCACGACATTGTGCTTGGTGATGTAGATGCCGAAGATCAGGCCCTTCTCGGCAAGAACAGCCACCTCGGGGAATGACGAGTATCCAACAATAAAATGCCGTCCAAGGCTTCGCGCCTGCGAGGCGTCAGTTTGCAAAACACGTTGCTTGCGCCATTCAAACGAAGCATGCGCGCCGAGCATCGATAGCGATGGCAGGCACCACAGAAGAATGAGCGCCCTTCCCGCAATACCCCTCCTCCAAAAGCCACCGCCAATGAGGATGACGACAATAACGACGCTCGCGGCAACCAGAACAATGTTTCCCGGCCCGCGCAGCGAAATCAGATAAGGATCGTTCTTGTTGGCTGCAGCAAAAACGAAGACGGCCCAGGCGAGCCAGACCAGGATGAGGCCAATGCGTTTGAGAATTTGCATGAAAATGGGATGGGGCTTGCGAGAGGAGGTCGAACGTCAGAATTGCCCGTATCAAAGCAGAATTTCCCGTATCAAACTTGCCTCGCCGATGCGAGCGCATAACCGCGCTTGCACGGAAACTGCATAAAAATCCTGAACTCCTGCTGACGGCGTTCCAAGCAAATGCACAACGGCGTCGGATAGTTCGTCGCGCAAACAGTGGCGATCATCGAATGCCTATTCCCACAAGACTAGCGAACGACGGGTGGTGGCTGTGTGAGCGCCCCGCGACGGCGCTGATTTGCAATTTTCCTCTCCAAACGGGCATCGCAAGCATGACCGATTTCGCTACGCCGGCATCCGATGCAGGCTCCGCTCAGGCGAGTCCGCTTCCCGTCAAACCCGCGATTGCCGTCGCGCTGGCGGCGTTGGCCGACTGGCTGTTCTACGGCCACCAGATCGGAATTTCCGCAGTCGCCTTTGCGCTCGCACTGGTTGTCGGCTCGCTCGCTGCCAATTTCGCAAGATTGAACAGAAGCCGGATGCTGCCGGCAGGCGCGCTATTGCTAGCCGGACTCGTACCTGTCGTCGAGGAATTCAACGCAGCTTCTCTGGCCTTCATGGCCTTTGGGCTCGGCGTTGGTCTGCTGCTGACGACCAATACTCAACAGAACAGCCTCAGCGAGCGGGCAGCGGCGTTATGCGATCTCTTTCTGGTCGGTCCGTTCAGATTTTTTTGGGACACCATCGGCGTGTTCAATCTGCCGATCTTGAAGACCGGCTTCACCGTCTGGTTGATTCCCGTGGTTCTCGGCGGCATTTTTGTTTCTCTGCTGGTCTCGGCAAATCCATTGCTCGAGAAGTGGGTTCGCCTGATGAACCCCGGCAATGTCGGCTCCTATCTGAGTCCAGGACGAATACTGTTTTGGACCGTTGCGCTGTCAATCATATGGCCCTTCATTCATGTCTGGTGGCGCAGCAAGGTTCGGTTCTCGTCCGGTTTCGCCGAAATGGCTGCTGCGGACCGGAAGCCGCGATCGGATACCGTCGAGTTTTTTGGTGTTGCGACGATCCTGCGTTCGCTGGTCCTGTTCAATTTGCTGTTCGCCGTTCAGACCACCCTCGATGCGATCTATCTCTGGGGCAACGCGACCTTGCCCGCCGATATCGGCTACGCTTCATATGCGCATCGGGGCGCCTATCCCCTCATTGTCACGGCGCTATTGGCGGCAGGTTTCGTCCTGGCCGCCATGAGGCCAGGTGGCCCGGCCGAACAATCGAGGGTGATCCGGCCGCTGGTTTATCTGTGGGTGGCGCAAAATGTCCTGCTGGTGATGTCGTCGATCCTGCGCCTCGATCTCTATGTTCAAATCTACCTGCTGACCTGGTGGCGCGTCGCGGCTTTTATCTGGATGCTATTGGTCGCGTTGGGGCTCGTGCTCATTGTCGCCCGCATCGTCCTGAACCGCTCGAATGATTGGCTGATCCGCGCCAATCTCATCACCCTGACGGCAGCGCTCTACATCTGCTCGCTGATCAATTTTGCCGCCATCATAGCTGACTACAACGTCAGCCATAGCCGCGAAGCCACCGGCAAGGGAGTATGGATCGACATGAACTATCTGTTTTCCCTGGGACCGCAGGCATTGCCGGCCATCGACCGGGCCATAGCCCTTCGCGGGTTCGATCCCACCCTTGTTTCCCGCCGTGGTTGCCTTGTAGAACAGCAGGTGAAAGAGACGGCTTCCTGGCGCTCCTGGGGTTTTCGGAACTGGCGCCTCCAGCGCGCCCTGGACGCCCAACCGAAGAGTTCGACCACAGGCTAGTTCGACCGCAGGCCGATTGAGCCGGGAGAGACGTTTGACGCACCGCATTCTCATCGTTGACGACGAACTGCATATACGCGAGGTCATCCGTGTTGCACTGAAGAAGGCCGGAATGACCGTCTTCGAGGCGCGCGACGGCAAGGAAGCGTTGACCCGTTTTGCCGCCGACAAGCCGGATCTGATGATTCTGGATATCGGCATGCCGGAATTCGACGGCCTGGACGTCTGCCGGGAAATTAGAAAATCCTCGGACGTTCCGATCCTTTTTCTCTCCGCGCGCGACGATGAGATCGATCGCGTCCTGGGCCTGGAGATCGGCGGTGACGATTATGTCACCAAGCCCTTCAGCCCGCGCGAACTCGTAGCAAGGGTGAACGTCATCCTGCGCCGCATGGCTTCGCGCGGGGAGGATGCAAGGGCCCCAACGGCGGCGCTTTCGCAAGGCAAGCTGTCGGTTGATCCAGGACAGCATATCGCCGACTTCGCGGGCACGCCGCTGCGCCTGACCGCCATCGAGTTCGGTATCCTCAGGGCATTTCTGACACGGCCAACGCTCGTCTTCAGCCGCGAGCAGATCATGAGCGCCGCCTATCAGCTCAACATCCAGGTATCGGATCGCACCATCGACAGCCACATCCGCAATATCCGCGCCAAGCTGTCCGCCGTGAACTGTGACAACGTCATCGAAACCATTCACGGCGTGGGCTTCAAGCTCGGGCGTTGCGAGCCGCAAGCATGATACCGCGCGCACCAGATAAATGGCGACCGTCGTTGGGACTGGTCATTTTCGCCGTGCTCGCCTCGGTGGCGACGCTGCCCTTGGTCGGACTGTTCTTCTTCCGCCTCTACGACAACCAGCTCATCCATCAAACCCAGGCCGAGCTGATCGCCCAAAGCCGCGTGCTGGCGGCGGTATATGCGCGCGAGGTGGAAGCCCGACTCGCTGCCGGCATCGCGCTCGGCGCGGAAATTCCCCCCGGGACCCGCCCCGACCGGGAAGACCAGCTAACGCCGATCCGGCCTGCCCTCGATCTGGCCGCCGGCGCCGATCTGCTCCGCCGGCGGCCAAATGCCCTTCCGGCAAACGCGCCTGCGTCGTCAGCCTATATCGAGATCGGAGCGCGGCTGATGCCGATCATCCTGGAAACGCAGAAGGTCACGCTCGCCGGCTTCCGTATCCTCGATGCCCGCGGCGTCGTGATCGCCGGTCGTGACGAGGTCGGTCAATCTCTCGCCCATATCGAGGAAGTCGCCACCGCGCTACAGGGACAATACCGGGCAGCCCTGCGAATTCGCAAACCCGACAAGCCTCCGCCGCCGATCTACTCGATCAGCCGCGGCGTCGGCGTGCACGTGTTTTCAGCGATGCCCGTCATCGTCAACAACCGCGTGGCGGGTGTCATCTATACGTCGAGAACGCCGAGCAACATCTTCGATCATTTCTATCAGGAGCGCCGCAAGTTCATTCTGGCGGGACTTACGGTCGTCTTGGCGACGATCGCTATCGGCCTGATCTTCTCCCGAACCATCACCCGCCCGATGCGCGAACTGGTTGACCGCGCGGCGCGCATCAGCCGCGGTGATCGCGACGCATTTCGGCCGCTCGCCCATTACGGCACGCGCGAGTTCGCCCAGTTGTCGCACAGCTTCCTCGACATGGCCGAACAATTGGCGCGGCGGTCGGACTACATCGCGACGTTTTCGGCTCACCTCACCCATGAACTGAAGTCGCCCCTGACCTCAATCAAGGGTGCCGCTGAACTGCTGCTGGATTCGTTGCAAAGCAAGTCCGACAACCTCACCCGGATGGAACAGAAGAACTTCATATCGAACATTCTGGGCGACACCGGGCGCCTGGAGGCCATGACCCAGCGGCTACGCGAACTGGCCCGCGCTGAAACCGCGCCGCAGAACGAGCACACCGAACTGTCGCACGTGATCGGCGGACTAAAGAGCCGGTTTCCGACACGCGCAATCGATGCAACCGGCTGCCTGGAACGCTCGATCGGCATGTCCAGTGAAAAAGCCTTGATCGTGTTGTCGCATCTGACCGATAACGCCATCCGCCACAACGCGAAGAACGTGCGGCTCGAAGCCGTCGCGGAAGAAGCTTCCGTCAGGATGACCGTCAGCAATGACGGCGACCCGATATCCGAGCCGAACCGGGAGAAGATCTTCGATGCCTTCTTCACCACCCGCCGCGACACCGGCGGCACAGGAATGGGACTTTCCATCGTCCGGGCCGTCATGACCAGCCATGGCGGATCGATCCGGCTGGTGCCGTCCAGCGAAGGCGTTACGTTCGAGTTGCAGTTTTCGGCTGCCTAAGGCCCTGCCGTCAAACGCGCTCGATGATAACGGCCGGCGCCATACCGCCGGCAGCGCACATCGTTACCAGACCACGCTTGAGATCGCGCCGTTCCAGTTCGTCCAGAATCGTGCCAATCAGGATCGATCCGGTCGCACCGATGGGATGGCCGAGCGCGATCGAGCCGCCATTGACGTTGACCTTCTCGCGATCGAGCTTGAGGTCACGGATGAATTTTTCGGCGACGACCGCAAACGCCTCGTTGATCTCGAACAGGTCGATATCGTCGAGCGTGAGGCCTGCCTTGGCCAGTACCTTGCGGGCAGCCGGCACCGGCGCGTTCAGCATCAGCGTCGGGGAGTCACCCATATTCGCCATCGCGACGACGCGGGCGCGCGGCTTCAGGCCATGGGCTTTTGCGTAACTCGGCGACGCCAGCAGAATGGCCGCCGAGCCGTCGACGACACCGGAAGAATTGCCGGCGTGATGCACAAAGTTGATGTCGAGGTCAGGATATTTGTCCAGGATGAGCTTGCGATAGGTCGTCCCCTTTTCGTCGAGCGCATAATCGGCAATCGCTGGAAACGCCGGCTTCAAGCCGGCCAGCCCTTCAAGCGTGGTTTGCGGCCGCGGGTACTCCTCGCGGTCGAGCGCGAGGCTGCCGTCTTCGCGGTAGACCGGCACAAGGCTCTTGTCGAAATGGCCGCCCTTGATGGCGGCTGCCGCGCGCTTCTGGCTTTCGAGGCCAAGCTCATCGACATCCTGCCGCGTGATGCCTTCCAGCGTCGCCACCGCGTCGGCGCAGACACCCTGATGCGATTGCGGATGCCGCGCGCGCAGACGAAGATTGCCGTTATCCATCATGAACGGCCCCTCGCCGCGACGGCCTTCCATCGACATCATCTCGGTGCCGCCGGCGATCACGAGATCCTCCGAGCCCGACATGATCGAGCTGGCCGCCATGTTGACGCTGGTGATGCCGGACCCGCAGAACCGGTCCAGGGTGACCGCGCTGGCGCGCACGTCATAGCCGGCATCGAGCGCCGACATCCGCCCGAGATCGCCACTCTGCTGCCCGCGTTGCGAACTGGTGCCCCAGATGATGTCGTCGACATCGGCGGTATTGATGCCGGTACGATCGGCCAGCGCACGCAACACCGTCGCGCCGAGCTGCTGCGGATGGATGCCCGACAGGGCGCCCTTGCCGGCCTTGCCGATGCCCCGCGGCGTCCTGCATGCGTCGATGATCAGCGCGTCAACCATGGTGTTTTCCTCACGTATGTCGATCGGCTGCATTTGCCGCCGATCGTGTTACACTGTCAATTCGATCAAGGCCGATTGTTGCCTGGAGGAGCGCAGCGAAGTCCGGAGGGCGGATTTCGGATTGATCCCGGATTTCGCTGCGCTCCATCCGTGCTACTTGATCACGACTGCCGTCCTCGCAGCGCCAGAATCTTCTCCGCAGCGCGCAGATGCGGCTTGTCGATCATCTTGCCGTCGATCTTCACAACGCCGGAAGTCGGATTCTCGTTGAACGCCTGCACGATCTTCTCCGACCAGGCAATTTCCTCATCCGTCGGCATGAAGGCGGCATTGACGACGTCGACATGCTTGGGATGGATGACGGCCTTGGCGAGGAAACCATCCTGCCGCGCGGCAATGGACTCCTCCCGCAGGGCGTCGAGATCGTTGATATCCGTCGCAATGGTGTCGATGGCTACAACGCCGGCCGCCGCCGCGCTGATCAGGCAGAGATCGCGCGCCAGCAGGAACGGCCCATGGAAGCGGCCTCCCGTTCGGTTTCGCGACGCGCCGAGCGATGCCGCTAGATCCTCGGCGCCCCACATCATGCCCCATAGCCGCGGGCTCATGTTTTCGAAGTCGAGCAGCTTCAGGACTGCCCTCGCCGTCTCCGTCGCCACCGTCACTATTCGCGTCGATTCCTGCTCAATCCCGGCGGCTGCCTCGAAGGCATCGAGATAGAGCGAGAGGCGATTGACGTCGGCAGCGCCGGCGCATTTCGGCAGCACGATGCCGTCAGGCCGGCCCGGCATGACGGCCGCTAGGTCGCCAAGCGTCATGTCCGTGTCGAACGCATTGACGCGGACATATATTTTCTGGCTCGGATTGCGGGCGTCGAGCATCTCGCGCACCGTTCGCCGCGCACCGACCTTTTCCTCCGGCGCAATCGAATCCTCGAGATCGAGGATCAGCGCGTCAGCCGCGGTCTTCTTGGCGCTCTCGAACTTGCGCAGGCTGTCGCCGGGAACGAACAGGAACGATCGCATCGGCCTACGCCTTCGGTTTGCAATGCATCAGGCCGGTGCGGCGGCAGCTTGCCACCACCTCGCCGCGCTGATTGGTCATGGTGTGCTCGAACTCCACGATACCCTGGTTCGGTCGCGATTTGCTTTCACGCTTGGAGATGATCTTGGTGTGCGCCTTGAGCGTATCGCCGTGAAACACCGGCTTTGGAAACTTGACGTCAGTCATGCCGAGGTTGCCGATCGTGGTGCCGAGCGTCGTATCGTAGACGCTCATGCCGATCATGATGCCGAGCGTATAGAGGCTGTTGAACAGCCGCTGGCCGAATTCGGTGCTTTCGGCAAAATGCGCATCGATATGCAGCGGTTGCGGATTCATGGTCAGCAGGCTGAACAGCGTGTTGTCCATTTCGGTCACGGTCCTTGAGAACTCATGATGAAATTCGCGGCCGACCTCGAATTCCTCGAAATACAATCCAGCCATCAGCGTCCCCTGTAGTTCGGCGTGCGCTTCTCAACGAACGCATTCAAGCCTTCCTGACAGTCCTCGGTCGTCGCGACAAGCGCAAAGCTTTCGGCGGCGTTTTCGACCGAGCGGCGGAAGTCGGCGTCGACCGCCCGCATGAAGGCATCGCGCCCGATCTTCATGACGATCGGCGATTTGGCGGCGAGCTTGCGCGCGATCTCCCGCGCGCGCTCCAGCGCGGCTCCCTTCGGCACCACTTCGCTGAGCAGACCCATGCGAAAGACCGTCGCGGCATCGAAGGGCTCGCCCAGAAACAGCGGTCCGAAAGCCTGGTGCTTGCCGACCAGTCGCGGCAGTTGCACGAAGTGAATGGCCGGGATCAGGCCCACATCGATCTCGGGATAGCCGAAGGTACAGGCGTCGCCCGCGATGATCATGTCGCAGGAGATCGCAATCGTCATGCCACCGGCCCGCACCGCCCCATCTATGGCGGCGATAGTCGGCTTGCCCATGCGATACTGGGTATCGTTGAGCGCGAAATACAGCCGCTCCAGGAATTTCTTGGTCTCGATACCGGGCTTGCCGCGGACGATATCCAGATCGAGCCCGGCGCAAAACACCTTGTGCGCGCTGCCGATGATGATGGCGCGCACCGCTTCGTCATCCCGCGCCTTCGAAAGCGCCGCCAGCAGCGCATCGATCAGGTCCATGCTGAGCGCATTGACCGGGGGACGATCGAGCATGATCTCGGCAATATCGCCTGTGACGGAATAACGAACGATATCCCCACTCAATGCCCTGTCTCCCTTGGCCTGACGCACCGCGCCGGCCTTGACCAGACCGTCGATGGCGCCACGCTCGAAACCCGCTTCGAGCAGCACATCATAACTGTCCTCGCCTATATCAGGTGCAGGGCGCAAGTCACCCTTCTGAGAAGGTCGCCGGCCGAAAGCTACAGCGCGAGGTAGCGCTGACGAATGTTATCGTTGGTTTTCAGTTCTTCGATCCCGGATGTGTAGACGATCTGGCCCTTGTCGATAACCGTCGCGTGGCTCGCAAGGCCAAGGCAAAAATGCATGTTCTGCTCGGCGATCAGCACCGTCGCCCCGGTGCCGCGGAGCTGCCGCAGCAGTTCTCCGATCCGCTGCACGATGATCGGCGCCAGCCCTTCGCTCGGCTCGTCCAGCAGCAGTAGCGCCGGATTGCCCATCAGCGTGCGGGCAATCGCCAGCATCTGCTGCTCGCCGCCCGACAACCGGCCCGCAATCCGGTAGCGCAGCGGCTCCAGCAGCGGAAACACGTCATAGATGCGCCGGATCGACCATTCGTCCTCGCCGTTGGGCCCCTTCTTGGCGCCGATAGCCAGATTGTCCTCGACCGTGTGCTCCGGAAAGATCTGGCGATCCTCCGGCACGAAGCCGAGACCGGCGCGCGCGATGTGATGCGGCTTCAGCCCGGACACTACCTTGCCGCGTAAAGTGACCCTGCCCCGATGCGCGGGGGCAAGTCCCATGATCGCCTTCATGGTGGTCGACTTGCCGGCCCCGTTGCGGCCAAGCAGCGCCATGGTCTCCCCCTGCCGCACCGACAGGCCAACGCCAAACAATATCTGGCTGGTGCCGTAATAGACGTCGAGATCCTCGACCTGCACGACCGGCTGTGCACTCATATCGCGGCTCCGGCGTGATGCTCACTGCCGAGATAGGCCTCGATAACGGCCTCATTCCGGCGGATCGCTTCCGGCGTGCCGGTTGCGAGAATGCGGCCGTAGCAGAGCACGACGATCTCGGGTGCGATTTTGAACACGATATCCATGTCGTGCTCGATGAACACTACCGTGATCTTCTGCTTCTCCCAGAGCTCCCTCACCTTGTCGATCATCCGCCACCGCTCCTCGGTGCCCATGCCGGCGGTCGGCTCGTCGAGCAGCAGCACCTTGGGATCGAGCACCAGCGCCAGCGCGATATCTAGCAGCTTCTGGTCGCCATGCGACAACGTCGCCGCGACGCGGTTCCGTTTGCTCACCAGCCCCAGCAATTCCATCGCATGCTCGGCGCGGTCGCGCGTCTCGGCCAGCGGAAAGCGCCGGTGCAGCACGCTGGCGCGGCGCTGATCGGCGCATACCGCAGCAAGCATCGTCTCATGCACCGTCAGCGATGGGAAAATGCTGGCCACCTGGAATGCCCGGCCGATGCCATAGCGCACGATCTCGGGCGGCGTCCGACCGGCCAAATCCACGCCGTTGAGCAGGATCTGGCCGGAATCCGGCTTCAGCGCGCCGGTAATCAGATTGAAGAACGTGCTCTTGCCGGCGCCATTGGGTCCGATCACGGCGGTGAGCGATCCGTCGGCAAAATCGAGCGTGACATTGTCGGTCGCCTTGACGCCGCCGAACGATTTGGAAAGGGAGCGTATCTCCAGCATGGCTAGCCGCGCTCCCTCACATCGTCATTCCGGGATGGTCCGCAAGGACCAGACCCGGAATCTCGAAATTCCGGGTTCGCGCTACGCGCGCCCCGGAATGACAATGAATGGTTCTTCCGGTCATGGCTACTCCACGGGGCCATTGCGGCGTTGCGTGTACCATTCAACGACAAAATCCATCAGGCCCTTTCGCAGGCCGATGGCGAAGAACAGGATCACGATACCAAGCACGATGCCGTAGTACTCGGTCAGCCGCGTCACGGTGTCGTTGAGGATCAACAGCAGCACTGTGCCGACCATCGGTCCGAGGAATGTCGTGACACCGCCGAGCATGTTGATGAAGATGCCCTCGCCCGAGATCGTCCAGTAGGCGAATTCGGGATAAGCGCCCGATACGAACAGGGCCATGATGATGCCGCCGGTCGAGGCGAACAACGCCGCCAGCACGAAGATCGTGAGTTTTGCGCGCCAGACATCGATGCCGACGAAGCTGGCGCGATTAGCGTTGTCGCGGATCATCCGCAAGGTATAGCCGAACGGCGATTGCGCGATCTGGCGCATCAAAAGAAGCCCGATCACCAGCAGCGCGCAACTCGCGATGTAGAGATGCACATGGTTCGACAGATCGATGCCGAAGAAGGCCGGGCGCGGAATGCCGCCGCGCAGACCCTGGTCGCCGCCGGTCAGCGACACCCAGGACAATATCGTGCTGTGGATCAGCATCTGGAACGCCAGCGTCACGAAGGCGAAATAGATTTCCTTCAGCCGCACGCAGATCGCGCCGATCACGGCAGCGATGATGGTGGTGATGACGAGCGTTGCGACAAAGGCAACCGGGACCGGGACGCCAGTGCGCTGCATAATCAGGCCAAATCCGTAAGCGCCGAGGCCGAAGAACATGCCATGGCCGAACGAAACCAGGCCCGTATAACCCACCAGCAGGTTGAGCGAGGTCGCGAACAGGCCGAACGCCGAGCAACGTATGACAAAATCGAGCAGTGCCTTGCTGCCGGTGAGCATCGGCAGGATCGCCAGCACGGCAAAGGCCGCCAACGCGATCAATACGTCGAAATAGCGCGAGCGCTGCAATCCGGCTTCGGGCTGTGGCACCGCGGCAGCCTGCTCGGCCTGCAGCTCGGTCATGCGACCTCCTTGCCGAACAGGCCGCTCGGTCGCGATACCAGCACGATCACCATGAACAGATACATCAGCCCTTCCGTGAACAAGGGAAAGCCGAGCGATCCGAACGAGCGGATCATGCCGATTAGCAGCGCACCGATCAGCGCCCCCAGGATCGAGCCCATGCCGCCGATCACGGTGACGATGAAGGATTCGATCAGCACGGAAAATCCCATGCCCGGCGTCAGCGAACGCACGGGCGCGGCAAGCGCTCCGGCAAGCCCCGCCAGCATGCCGCCGAGGGCGAATACCCCGCCATAGATAAGCCCTGTGTTGATGCCGAGTGCAGACACCATGCCCGGATTGTGCGCGGCTGCCCGGATCACCTTGCCGATCCTGGTGCGGGCAAGGCCGAGCCCGAGGATCACCGCGGCCGCCAGCGCGACGCCGATCAGCAGCAGATAATACGGCGGCACCACGCCGCCGGCGATGAACAGCGGCGCCACCTGAAACGCCGCCGGCATCCCCATCGACTTGAACTCCGGGCCCCAGATCATTCGCACCACATCGTCGAAGATCAGCACGAAGGCGTAACAGACGAGCAGTTGCATCAGCACGTCGGCACCGTAGACGCGGCTCATGAACACGCGCTCGAAGATCAGGCCGAGGATAGCCGTCCCCGCCGCGCCGCACAGCATCGCGAGCGCAAAACTGCCCGAGAACTGATAGGCCGTCATCGCGAAATAGGCGCCGAACATGTAGAAAGCGCCGTGGCTGAAGTTGACGACCTTGAGCACGCCAAAAATCAGCGTCAGCCCGACGGCGACGAGAAACAGCAACATGCCGATGATGAAGCCGCTGGTGGTTTGCGTCACCAGACAGGCGGAACTGGCGAGACAGCCGGTAAGCGCGTCGAGGTCCAAGGGAAGCATCCATTGCGGCATGCCGAAGCGAGCAGCACGCGAGAAACATTCCGCAACGAAACGGAGGCGGCTTGCGTCGCCTCCGTTATCGCCGGTCGATCAGGTGTAGCCCTTGCTCTTCTTCCACTCGGCTTCGAGCTCGAAGATCGTCTTCCAGTCGCCCGCCTGAACCTGCGGCACATACGGTTCCTGCGGGATCGTCGTCCCCCAGCCGATCGCATAGCCGACCAGGGTCTGGTCTTCCGCACGCATGGTAACGGTGCCGTCTGCGCCGAATGGCGACTTGATCTTCAGGCCGCGCAGCGCCTCCGCGATCTTCTTGCCGTCGGCTGAGTTCGCCTTCTTGGAGGCTTCCGCGAGCAGCATGATCGCGGTGGCATTTTCCCATGACCAGTTGGTGGGATACTCGTTGTATTTCGCCTTGTAGGCGTCGCCCCACGCGGCATTCTCCGGGGTTGCCGGATAGGTCTTGATGTAGCGGTTGCCGGAGTGGATGCCCTTCGGCAGGTTCTTCACGACCGTCAGCGCAGTGTAGTCGGCCATGTTGACCGCAAACACCTCCATCTGGCTGAACAGCGCATAGATGTTGGCCTGGTCGATATAGGATGTGAGATCGCCGCCCCACAGGCAGGAATATAGCGCCTGCGGCTTGGCCTGCAGGATTTTCGTCACCACCTCGGTGTAATCAGGCTGGAACAGCTTTGGCCAGGATTCGCTGATGATTTCAATGTCGGGCGCGAAGCGCTTCAGGTACGTCACGTATTCGCCGGTGGTGTCGCGGCCGTAGGCGTAATCGGGCGAACAGGTGGCCCATTTCTTCAGCCCTTTGGCCTTGGCGATCGCCGCTGCGTAGCTGCCGCCGACGATCGAGTCATGCACGCCCTGGCGCGCGGTGCGGAATGCGTTGGGGATGTGCTGCTTGGGATCGGCGGTCAGTGCCGAGGTTTCCGAGTTGGTGTGAAGGCAGAGCACGCCGAGATCGCGCGCTACCTCATGCACCGCGAACGCGCCTGACGATGCTTCTGCGTCAATCAGGATTTCGCATCCATCGGTATTGACGAGCTCGCGCGCGACGCGGGCGGCCTCCTGCGGCTGCCCCTTGGAATCGCGGATCACCATCTCGATCTGCCGTCCAGCCAGACCGCCGGCGGCATTGACCTTTTCGATCTCCAGCATCACCCCGTTGCGCGAGGAGGTTCCGAGCTGCGCCACGCGCCCGGAAAGGATGGTCGGCATGCCGACCTTGATGGTCTTGGCTTGCGCGCGCGCCACCCAAGGTGCCGCGAATGTTACGGCACCGGCGCCCATCATCGCCAACGTCGCACGTCGGCTCACGCCCGGTTTGCGGGTTCTCGTCATTGCTTCCTCCCTACGGGGTTGGCGTTCCCAAAATCCCAGCCGGAGATCGTGTCGTCTCCGTATGGCCCAAGAATTTCAGAGCAAAGGGGGTGACGTCAAGCGAAAGATGAATTACGAGTCAGAATTCATAAAACGGGAAAGGGCGGAGGAATTCGCCCTTTTGAACGGGAAATGATCAACCTTTCGAGCTTCATCGCGTTTCACGCCAGGCGGACGCCGGACCGCTGTGCGCTGAAATACCGCGGCGAAGACATCTCCTATGCCCAATTCGACGACCGTATCCGCCGGGTCGGCGGATGGCTCGTCTCGCGCGGGATCGGTCCCGGCGACGTCGTCGCGGTGTTGATGAAGAACAGCACGGCATTTCTCGAACTGGTGTTTGCGGCGAGCCACATCGGCGCGGTGTTTTTACCAATCAACTATCGCCTGTCCGCTGACGAAGTCGGCTACATCGTCGGCAATTCCGGCGCACGCATCCTGATTGCGGACGAAGAACTCGCCGGTGTCGCCGCTGGCGGCGCGCCGGTGGTCCTCCTCAACGCATCAGCGCAATCCAGTGTCTCCCTTCTCGCGCCCGATATCGCACCTGCCCCGATGCATGTCAGGCAACCGCGCGACTTGATGCGGCTGATGTACACATCAGGCACGACCGACCGCCCCAAGGGCGTGATGCTCACTTACGAGAACCTGTACTGGAAATCGGCCGATCAGACCCTGGCACTGGGATTGAACGCGGAAACGCGATTGCTGGTGGTCGGCCCGCTCTACCACGTCGGCGCGCTCGACCTGCCGGGGATTGCCGCGCTCTGGCATGGCGGCCTGCTTTCCATCCACCGCGATTTCGAGCCCGAGCAGGCGCTCGCCGCCATCGAGGCGGAGAAGCTCAACGCCGCATGGTTCGCGCCCGTCATGACGACCGCGATCCTCACCTGCCCCACCCGCGACCGCTATGATGTCTCCAGCCTGCGCTGGGCGATCGGCGGCGGTGAGAAAACCCCTGAAGTGCGCATTCGCGCCTTCTCCGATTATTTCAAGAACGCCCGCTACATCGACGCCTATGGGCTGACCGAGACCTGCGGCGGCGACACCTTCATGGAAGCCGGCCGCGAGATCGAAAAGATCGGTTCTACCGGCCGCGCCATCGCCCATGTCGAGATCGAAATCCGCGACGATGCAGGCCGTCGACTGCCACCCGGCGAGAACGGCGAGATCTGCATGCGCGGGCCAAAGGTCTCGCAAGGCTACTGGAAGGATCCCGAAAAGACCGCCGCCGCATTCTTCGGCGACTGGTTCCGCACTGGCGACGTCGGCTATCTCGATGAAGACGGCTTTCTCTATCTGACCGACCGCAAGAAGGACATGATCATTTCCGGCGGCGAGAACATCGCCTCCTCCGAGGTGGAACGCGTCATCTACGAACTGCCGCAGGTGCGCGAGGTTGCCGTCATAGGCATGCCCGACGAGCGCTGGGGCGAAAAGCCGGTCGCCGTCGTGGTGCTGGGAGACGGCGCCACGCTGGAATTGTCCGCTGTTGCCGAGCACTGCCGCGCGCGCCTCGCCAACTTCAAGGTGCCGAAGCAACTCATCATCCGCGACAGCCTGCCGCGCAACCCTTCCGGAAAAGTCCTAAAGCGCGTGCTGCGCGCCGAATTGGAATCCCACGCATGACGCAATCTCCGCAAACCGCATCGGGCAAAGGGACAAAACTCAACCGCGTCGAGCGCAACGCCTGGACCAAGCGCAAGATATTTGACGCCGCCACCAAGGTCGTCGGCAAGTATGGTTACGCCGAGGCTTCCGTCGCCCGCATCACCGAGCAAGCCGGCGTCGCCCAGGGCACGTTCTACAATCATTTCGAAAACCGCCAGGAACTGCTCGACCAGTTGCTGCCGAAGATCGGCATCGACATGGTTCATTTCATCCGCGAGCGCACCGGGAACGCGCAGGCGGCCAGGCAGGAGATCGAACGGTTCAGCGCCTTCTTCGACTTCATCCGCGAGGTGCCGGAATTTTTGCGCATCCTCAACGAAGCCGAACATTTCGCACCGGTCGGCTACCAGAAGCATCTTGATAATATCGCGACCGCTTACGTCCGTATCCTCCAGCGCGCGCGTCAAGCCGGCGCGATCGTCGATTATAGCGACGAGGAGTTCGAAGCCATCGTTCACATGCTGATGGGCGCGCGCGGTTATCTGAGCCGTCGCTACTCCTACGTTGGCGGCAATGTCACGGCGGCGCCCGAGCACGTCATTTCCGCCTATCGAAAGCTGGTCACACGCGGCCTGTTCACACCGGATGAAGGCAATAGCAATGACCGCTGAGGGTATCGTCCTCGTCACCGGTGGCAGCCGCGGCATTGGCGCCGCAACCGCCACGCTCTTGGCCGAACAAGGCCGGCGCGTGGTTGTCACTGACATCGCGCCGGAGCCGCTGGCGGGGACGCAAGTCATCCTCTGGCCAGCCCCATTCGACGTCGCGAACGAAAGCGCCGTCGTCAGCGGCATCGCCGATATCGAGGCCGCGCATGGTCCGATAGTAGGCCTCGTCAACGCCGCGGGAGTCTTCGGCAAGATGCACCGAATCGAGCGCGTGCGGATGGATCAATGGGACCGTGAGGTCAATATCGACCTGCGCGGCACGTTTCTGGTCGCCCGCGGCGCCGGCGTGAAGATGGCCGAGCGCCGTCACGGCGCGATCGTCAACGTCGCCTCCGTTGCCGGCATGACGTCGGGCCCGATCCATGCCTATACGGCGGCGAAGGCCGGCGTCATTCAGATCACGCAGACGCTAGCCGCCGAATGGGGCCGCAGCGGCGTTCGCGTCAACGCGGTCTCGCCCGGCTTCACGCGCACCGTGGCGCTGGAAGCCGGCATCGCTTCGGGGGCGCTGAACCAGAAATGGCTGGAAAGCCCGACCGCGATGAACCGGCTGGTCGAGCCGATCGAGGTCGCGCAGGCAATTGCGTGGCTGCTTTCGCCGATGAGCAGCGCCGTCACCGGAATCAACCTGCCCGTCGATGCCGGCTATATCGCCGGCACCACCTGGGCCGCCTATGGCGGCTTGCCGGAGGCGCCAGGCGCGTAAACGAGGGAACCAGCATGAATATCGAGCTACCGCGCAAGAAACTCGATCTGTCGTCGGCGATTGCCGAGGGCGATATCCGCGTGCTGCTGATGGTGCTGGTCCATATGACCGGCGATGAACGCTGGCTGGAGCCGCCCTACAAGCCGAAGCGCGACGTACGCCTGATTCCGAATCCGCACGCTGGTGTCCCTCCGGAGATCCAGGCCGAGATCCGCGCCGCGGTGCTGAAGCTGTTCGCGAGCGGCGAACCGAAGCCGGTCGTCACCGACCCCGGCAACGAGCTGATGCTGAAGATGATGCGCACGACGCTTGGCGAGCACGTTGCGCCGGAATATGCGCCGCTGATGCGCGAGGAAATGGGCTTTATTCCCCGGGAGGCGCGCTGGACCAAGCCGCCGTCGAACGAGAAGCTGGCGCAGCAGCATGTATTGATCGTCGGCGCGGGCGTCTGCGCCATCGCACTGGGCGTCGCGCTTGGCCGGCTCGGCATTCCCTACACCATCGTCGAGAAGAACGACGAGCTCGGCGGCACCTGGTATGTCAATCGCTATCCCGGCTGCGGCGTCGATACACCGAACCATTCGTACTCGTTCTCGTTCGGCCGGCGTAATCCGTGGACACGCTATTTCGCCCAGCGCCAGGAATTGCTCGACTATCTCAAGAAAGTCGCGCTCGAACACGACATTCGAAAGCATCTCCGCCTCAACACGGAACTGACGTCGTCGCGCTGGGACGAGAGCAAGCGGCGCTGGATCTCAACGTTGAAGACCGCCAATGGCGAGGAGATATTTGAATCGACTACGTTGGTCAGCGCTATCGGCCAGCTTAACGACCCGCACCCGGCACACTTCAAGGGCGAGGAAGATTTCAACGGCCTGACGCTGCACTCCGCTTTGTGGTCCGACGACGTCAAGATCGACGGCAAGCACGTTGCCGTCATCGGCACCGGCGCGACCGCCATGCAACTGGTGCCGTCGATCGCGGACCGTGTCGCCTCGGTCACCGTCTATCAGCGGACCGCGCAATGGGCGCGTCCGGTTGCAGGCTATTGCGATCCCATCACCGAGGGCGCGCAATGGCTGCTCGCGCACCTGCCGTTCTATGTGCAGTGGTATCGCTTCAACATGTTCTGGCGCTACGGCGACGGCCTGTTGCCGTTTCTGCGCAAGGATCCCGACTGGCCGCACCCCGAGCGCGCCGTCAACAAGGGCAATGACCGGCATCGTGAGGAACTGACGGATTTCATCCTGTCCGAATTGAGGGATCGTCCCGACCTGATCGAGAAATGCGTGCCGACCTATCCGCCCTATGGCAAGCGCATCCTGCTCGATAACAACTGGTTTAAGACGCTGACGAAGCCGAATGTCGAACTGGTCACCGACAAGATCGACCATTTCGCACGCGACGGCATCGTCGCCGACGACGGCAAGCTGCGGCCTGCGGAAATCGTCGTTATCTCGACCGGCTTCAAGGTCACGGAAATGGCCGCTCGCCTCAACATCACGGGACGCGACGGCAAGAACCTGAAGACGGCCTGGGCCAACGACAACCCGACCGCCTACCTTGGCCTCACCGTGCCGGACTTTCCGAATCTTTTCGTGATGCTCGGCCCCAATTCAGGTCCCGCGCATGGCGGCAGCGTGATCTTCCAGTCGGAATGCCAGAGCCGCTATATCTCGGCCTGTCTCGTCGAGATGATCGAGCAAGACATCGCCGCGATCGATGTTCGCGCCGAGGCGCACGATCAGTACATCAGACAAGTTGATGCCGAGCATGAGCAGTTGATCTGGACTCACCCCGGCATGACCACCTACTACCGCAACAGCAAGGGTCGGGTGTTTTCGGCGATGCCATGGCGGTTTGTGGATTACTGGGCAATGACGCACGACCCCGACCTACGGGACTACCGCCAGACAAAACTCTGACAACTGTTCCCGGGAACCGGTCGCGCGAGTTGACTTTGGGATGGCTTGACACCGGCCGGCATCTGCCGCAGCATTTCGGTGCTGCACCTGTTGAAGTCACGGAGCGGGTGGCTCCTCACTCTAGCAGGCATTGGCGCCCCGGTTAGATGATCGAGACGACACGCAGCGGGAGCGGACACAAGTCCGTTGGGCCAACTCTTGGAGAGGAGCATGACGCCACCGGATCAGACCGGTGACCTTGCTCAGCGCAAGGTCCGGGTGCGTTCGAGGTCATAAGCAGCTGCCAGCCTCATCGCGCCTTCTACAATCCGAACATATCCGCAGGACTGGAGCGCCAAGGCCACGCGCTGCGGATCCTGAGATCTACTGGTGTCTACCAGAAATCCTTCGCCTATAACGAAGATGTAGGGCCCCGCGATGCTTTCATGCACCGGGGCCCATTCGTTTTTGCAATATCAAAACCGCGCCGCATGGTTCCATGCTCTATTCGGATCGCAGATACTGATCCGATCGAGCAAGGACACGCCATGGAAAAGCCGCGCGTACGAATCTACACCGATTACAAGAGCCCTTACGCCTTTGTCGCCAACAAACGGCTGTTTGAGCTCGAGCAAACTTTTGGCGTCGAACTGGAATGGCTGCCTTACACGTTGCGCATTCCTGAATTCATGGGAACGGTGGAGAAGCGCACGCCGCATTTCTGGCGCAAGGTGCGCTACGCCTATATGGACGCGCGTCGCTTCGCCAACGCGCAAGGCCTCACCATGAAAGGGCCGCGGCGCATCTACGACGCTTTTTATTCCAGCTCCGGCATGCTGTTCGCGCAGCGCCACGGCCTGTTTCGCCCCTATCACGATACGGTATTCCGGCGCTTCTGGAGTCACGATCTCGAAATCGACGAGCTTTCGGCAATCTCGGACGTGATCGCCTCGATTGGTGGCTCAGCAGAAGAATTCGAAGCCTACGTCCACGGTCCGGCGCGGGCGGAGCACGACCGCATCATCGATGAAGCGGAAGCGCTCGGCGTGTTCGGCGTGCCGACCATGGTCTTCAACGGCGAATTGTTCTGGGGCGGCGATCGCATCGACATGTTGATCGAGCGCATCAGAAACCCGGAATCGATCGCGATGGCGCTGGGCAGCCGCCACCGGATGTGACGTCACGGGCCTCGCGGTTCAAGCTAGCCGCTCGCCAAATGCTGCCAGCATCCGGTGCGCTCCAGCACCGGCCGCAACGCCGCCCTGCTCTCCGTATCCAGCGCTGCAAACTTGCCGCGAAGCTGCTGTAGGCACTTCACCTGATATTTGAATGGAGCCAGCGCATAAGGCAGGCCCCAAACATTCATCTCCAACCGTTCAACGCCCTTGGTAAAGGCTTCGGCGTTGGCGACTAGGAACGGCAGATAGAGTTCGCCTGATATCTTCAACAACGCCTCGACCATGCCGCCGAGCGCTTGTTCGCGTGGATACCACTGCCCTTCTACCCCCGATGCATCATCCAGCCGCCGCACCCAATGATCGGTGAACGGCGCTTTCGCGCGGATGATCCGCATCGGCGTCGGGTCGGTCGCCATCTCGCTGAGCTGGCCGAACCAGGCGAAATCGGCGAGCGACGGCCGGCTGCCGAACAGATAATTGCTCATGCCGACATGCGGCTCGAACGCGGCCAGTATCCGCAAGTAGCTCTCTTCCAGGAGAGGCTTATTTTCCTCCGTCGCGCCAAGAATGACCATGCGCGAAATCTGCCGCTGCCGGAATTGCTCGATTTCCTCCGCGCTGCCGGTTTCGGCCTCCGACACCGACCATTCCTCGCCGGCCCAGCGCGAGACATAGGCCTGATCTTCTGGATCCCACCAGCGATAGAGAAACAGCGGCTTCACCGCCCATTCGTCGGCGAGGTCTTCCAAGAGATCGCAGATAAACGCGACCGCCTTGTCATCGGGAATAACGGAGCGTTCCTTGTGGCGGCTCTCCAGATCGTAAGCCAGCGCCGTAGTCTCGCCGCGGTAGCTACCGTCGGGATATTGCAGCACCGGGATCAGGTTGGGCCGCAAATGCTCGGTCGCCTTGCGCATCGCCTTGGTCATGATGACCCAGTCGAACGGAATTCTTCGGTATCGCAGCAAGGCGCGAAGCTTGATCGCATAGGGCGATGCCGTCGAGCCGATCAACCGGTAGCGTCCTTCGGTCATGACATTCACCTCCTTCGCTGCCTCAGCGTATTCGAATTTCAGCCGACAGACCTGCAATAACGTTTGCAGTGCTCGCCTTGTAGCAGAGCAAATTTTCCAGTTATCCTGACACAAATGACCGGCAACGCGTCCGGCGCGATAATTCCTCCCCGCGGAGAAACGCCATGAATCCTCCCGTCAGTTCACCCGCCGTCAAGGTTGTGAAATCGGTCCGCGAACAGGTGAGCGCGGAAGAATGGCAGGCACGGGTCGATCTCGCGGCCTGCTACCGCCTCACCGCGATGTACGGCATGACCGAGATGATCGCCAACCACATCTCGTGCCGGGTGCCGGGGAGAACCGACCAGTTCCTGATCAACCCCTACGGGATGCTCTACGAGGAAATCGACGCGTCCAGCCTGATCAAGGTCGACGTCGAGGGCAACACGCTGTTCAACGCCTCCGGCTATGACGTCAACGTCGCCGGCTTCGTAATTCACAGCGCCATCCACATGGCCAAGCACGACGTGGACTGCGTGGCGCATACGCACACGCCGGCCGGCATGGCGGTCTCGGCGATGGAGTGCGGGCTGTTGCCGCTGGCGCAGACCTCGATGCGGTTTCTCCACATCGCCTATCACGATTTCGAAGGCATCGCCGACAATGTCGACGAGCGCGAGCGGCTGGTGAGAGACCTCGGCGACAATGAAGCCATGATCCTCCGCAATCACGGCCTGCTCGTCGTCGGCCGTACCGTGCCTGCTGCTTTCAATGTCCTGTTCCGGCTTGAGCGCGCGTGCCAGGTGCAAGTCATGGCACTATCCTGCAACACGAAACTGATCTACCCGCCGAAAGCGATCCTCGAAGACACCTATGAACGGATGCTGCCGAAGCCCGGCCGGGGCGCCCGTAACGGCGACCTCGCCTGGCCGGCGCTGCTGCGCAAGCTCGACCGGACTGATCCGTCTTATCGAGATTGATTGCTCATCCGTCCGTCAGGCACGCCGGCTCCGCACGATCTTTGGGCGGAGCCTGCCTGTAATTTGTTCGCACATCCCGCCGCTAAATCGCCGATGCTAATGTCAGGCGTAGCGACAGGTGCGTCCCGATGAAGACGTTCATTCGAGTGGTTGAATTGTGGGTGCCCGACCGGACCCGCACCCGCCTGGAATTCGGCGGCTGTCTTTGCAGCGAAGAGTATTCGGAGTTCAAGGCCGTCAGCGAAAATGCGCTGTTCGCCTATGACGAAGGGCTGCCCGGCAAAGCCTGGGCCAGCGGCCATCCCGTCATCCTCACAAAATTTGCAAACTCCTACTTCAAGCGCACGGACGAAGCGATCGAAGCCGGATTGACCTGCGGCGTGGCGCTGCCGGTCTTTGCCGGCGAGTTCCTGATGGCCGTGATGGTGCTGTTCTGCGGTGACGACGAAAAGCACGTCGGCGCTATCGAACTCTGGCACAACGATCCCGAGAAGTCCCACGAGATGGGCCTGGTCGACGGCTATTACGGCACCGCCGACATGTTCGAGTTCAACTCCCGGCACACCAAGTTCCCGCGCGGGTTCGGCCTGCCCGGCCGCGCCTGGAAAGCCGGCACGCCGCTCATCATCAAGGATCTGCACAACGCCAGGAGTTTCCTGCGTTGGGAGGAAGCGAGCGAAATCGGCATCAATTGCGGCGTCGGCATTCCCTACGCGACGGCCCCGGATCAGACCTGGGTCATGACCTTCCTGTCCGCGCAGGCAACGCCGATCGCCAGACGTTTTGAAATCTGGGTGCCGAACCCGTCGCGAACGGAACTGGTATTTCAGTCCGGCGATTGCAGCAAGAATGCCGATCTGACCTCGCTTTATGCTGAAAACACGATACGCAAGGGCGAAGGCAGTATCGGCGGCGCCTGGTCGACGGGCATGCCCGCCATCAACGAGCATCTGAAGGTTGATGAATCGATCGCGGCGCAGCGGGCGCGCGCAGCCGGCATGAACCAGATCGTTGTGCTGCCAGTGATCGAAAACGCCCGGCTCAAGGCCGTGCTCGCCTGGTATCTCTGAAGACACTTCGAACGTTCGGCCCGCCCGGCGTGCGTGATAAGGCCCTATGCCGAAGCCTTTCGCAAGGTCCGGAAAAAATCCTGCACTTCCCGGACGAACAGATCCGGCTGCTCGAACGCCGCGAAGTGACCGCCCTTCGGCATTTCACTCCAGTGCTGGATATTCATGTAGCTCGCCTCCATCCACTTTCGAACCGGCGTGACGATCTCCCTGGGGAAGACGGTGACACCAGTCGGCACTGTCACCTTGTGAGCGGTGCGGCGCTTCGGCCCAAAGCTTTCCCAATAAAGACGCGCTGATGAGGCGGCGGTCGCCGTCAACCAATAGAGCATGACGTTGTCGAGCAGTTCATCGCGGCCAAGGATGTTCTCGGGGTGGCCATCACAATCGGTCCAGGCCCAGAATTTTTCCAAGATCCATGCGGCCTGCCCACTGGGCGAATCTGTCAAGGCGTAGCCGATTGTCTGCGGCCGGGTCGATTGCTGCTTGGAATAGCCGGAGTCCCAATCGGCGTAGTATTGAATTCCTTTCAATGCCCGTGCTTCCTCGGGCGTCGGCTGGCCCTCGACATTGGGCCGCGTCGACATCGCCAGCATGACGTGAATGCCGGCGCAATGCGCGAGATCCTGTGCACCGATCGCGGTGGTGATCGCCGATCCCCAGTCGCCACCCTGCGCGCCATAGCGTTGATATCCAAGACGCTCCATCAACGTCGCCCAGCTCGACGCAATGCGATCGATGCCCCAGCCGGTCGTCGTCGGCTTGGCCGAAAACCCAAACCCGGGCAGGGACGGGCAGACGACGTGAAACGCGTCGGCGGCGTTGCCGCCGTGCGCGGTCGGATCGGTCAACGGCTCGATCACCTTGTGAAATTCGACCACCGAGCCCGGCCAGCCATGCGTGATGACCAGCGGCATCGCTTCCGGGTGCGGCGAACGGAGGTGCAGGAAATGAATGTCGAGCCCGTCGATCTCGGTGGTGAACTGCGCAAAGCGATTGAGCCGCGCCTCGCGTCCACGCCAATCGTACTCTTCCGCCCAGTAGCGGCAAATGTCCCTGTCCATTTCAACGGCGCGCCCTGGCTCCAGTCGTCGACCAGTTCGGCTTCCGGCCAGCGCGTGTTGCGCAGCCGCGATTTGAGATCGTCGAGGACATCGTCGCCGATCGAAATGCGATAGGGTTTGATATCAGCGCTCATGGAGGCTCCAGCCCAGATGGATCACGGTCTCGCGCTCTCCAAGCTCATACTACTCGAAATAAGCGTGGTCGTGAGCGATTGCCTTTTGAGACCACAATCATGACTGCCCACCATTGGGAGTAATGATATTTGGCCGTCCGATCTGGAGCCGAGCGCGCAGCCGATGCCATGCCGCTATTCGAGCCGGGCGCATGGGGACCGCCCATAGAATGTCGCTGGCACGTCCCAATTTATCTCCAAGTGCGTCGCCCACCGGGCAGACGCAGGGTTCCTGTCAACTGATAGCGATTAAACAAATTAAATATTACTACTCGGCGGAAAATTAAATAAGATGACCTTGTCTAACTAACCAGTCGGAGGCAGTCATGGATGACCGCGAGCAAGAAGAGTTCGATGACCGCCGGAAATTTCTCATTTCGGCAGGCAGGTTTGCAGCCGTAACGCCTCCAGCGATTACGCTATTGCTGTCCACTTCTTTGACATCCGACGCAATCGCGGGTTCGGGCAACGGCCATGGCGGGCTGAAGGGTAACAACGGCTACGGTAACGGCCACCGCGACGGCAGCCCAAACGGCAAGGATGACAAGTACCGCTAGCGAGGGGGCGCGGGCATCGACCGCCGATATTAGCCCGCTCTTGAGCCAGCGTAGCTTCCAGGACCAGCCCCAAGCCCAGCCCGGAAGAAGGCGGCCCCAGTTTCTTTCCAGCAACTGGGGCCGTTTCGTCAAATGCCTGCGGCGGTTGGACGGCGGTAACCAGGGTTGAACCGTCTCATACTGGCGCAAGCAGCCGTGCGGCCGGGCCCGCTCCTTTGGCTACCGTTCAGAAGGGCGCAAGAAAGGGTACGGGTACGTTTATTCCCGTCGGTCCCGGTCTCATCAATGTGGATATTTAACGCAACTCACAGTTATTTAATGATGCCTTAAGTTGGGCGAACCTGTGGCTGAAATGTCATAGGGGAATCCGGTTCCGTTTGCTAGTTTGTGTCCAATTTAGCGCGATTGAAGCGTGATTTTACGGCAAGTTCTTTCAAGTTGGTGGGGCGGGGCAGATGAAATTGTTATTTTGTGCGGTCGCCAGCGTGCTTTTGGCGACGGCGGCGCCTGTGGTAGCGGAACCCTTTTCCATTAACGACGCATTGAAGCAAGCCACCCTGACGAATCCTGGCGTCGGTGAGGCATCTGCAAACCGGCGTGCAACAGAGTCAGAGCTCCGCCAGACGCAAAGCACGTTACTACCCCAGGTTCGAGTAGAAGCCCGCTACGGTCCTGAAAAATTCGACCAGAGCGCTGCTGTCGTGAGCGGCTCGGCGCAGCCCATTCCCGCCCCGGGCACCGGTACGTGGCGAAACGGAACCCAAGGGTCGGTTGTCGTACGACAGATCCTGTTTGACGGATTTGCCTCGATCCAGGACATCTGGCGGCAAACCGCCCGGGTTAACGCGGCCGCCTTCCGTGTCCGGGAACGAACGGAACTCATCGCGCTGGACGCAGCGGAAGCCTATGTCGATGTCGTCCGGTATATGAG
Source organism: Bradyrhizobium sp. CSA112 (assembly GCF_029051645.1). Classification (GTDB taxonomy): domain Bacteria; phylum Pseudomonadota; class Alphaproteobacteria; order Rhizobiales; family Xanthobacteraceae; genus Bradyrhizobium. Next base: position 149,834 of record NZ_JAACFS010000003.1, on the reverse strand, counting down.
GCTCGTTGAGCTCGGGCAGCAAAACGTCGCCAGTCACGAGCGGATATTCTCCAACGTGCAATCCCGCTTCTCGGGCGGGCGGGCCGGCGAAGGCGACCTTGAACAGGCGCGGGAGCGCGTCGAGAGCGCACGTGCGACGCTCGCGGAGTTTCGACGGAGTCTGGAGGAAGGCCGGGCCAAATACCGCAAGGTCGTGGGCCTGGAGGCCTACAATCTGCGCTTCCCGGCCCCGCTGGCCGGGTTGCCGGCAAACAGGGACGAAGCGCTGGCGATCGCGGTTCGCTTCAACCCGACGATCAGGGCCGCGCAGGCCGACGTCGACGCGGCCAAACACGCCTTCCGCGTCACGGACGGCGCCTTCGTGCCAAACGTTGCGCTCGAAGGCCGCGCGACCCACAGCGACAATACCTATCCGTATCTCGGCGTCACCCACGACGACTACAGCGGCAAGGTCGTGATGTCCTGGGATATTTTCCGCGGTGGCCAGGATGCGTGGCGCCGCACCGAGATGGCAGAGCGTCACACCGAAGCGACCATGCGTCATGCGCGGTTGCAGCGGGATGCGCTGGAATCCATCGACAAGGCTTGGGCCGCGCGGACAGTTACGGCGACCCGTGTCGCGGCCTTGACCCGTGAATTGCAGGCGGGTCGCAAGACGATCACAGCGTTCGACAAGGAATACGAACTCGGTCAACGCTCACTGATCGATTTGCTGAATGCGCAAAACCAGTATTTCAACGCCGCCGTCTCGCTGACCTCGGCGCGTGGCGTCATCGTCTTCGCCGACTATCAGATGCTGGCAGCGATGGGAACGCTGCTCGAATATCTCAAGGCTCCTCCTCCTGTGGATGCCGCGCCGGTCGATCTGGCGCCACTTGGCCTGCCCGCCTACAAGTTCCCGACGCCGCGCGTGACCTTGCCGCAGACCGGATCGGAGCCGCTGCGTGCTTCCGACGCGGCCATCGGTGTTTCCGCAGCGCCCCTGGCGTTTTCTGCGGCGGAACTGCGGGATGGCTTTAGCGATCGCTGGCCGCGCGGGGCAGTCGCAGCAAGGATGCTCGGAGCGCCGGAATGGTTCGCCCAGAAGTATGGCCGTAGCCCAAGCCAGGCGGTCGCCGCTCACGTCGACCCGACGACGCAGCTATCGATGTCGTATGCTTCGGCGTATGAGGCCAAGCCGTATTGGCTGCTGTCGGCCTTCCCCTCCGAGAAGAAGTAAACGACAGTTATCTGAGGTGAGTAGTTAATATAAGGCGCGGTTAATGGCGCCGGAAGTGTCTGCTAATTAACTGTCTGAAAGAATAGCCGAATCCAACCCATGGTTCGGAGGGCGATTTATTATATTCTGACGGCTTGTTAGCCGCGTCGGTTGCGCGGGTCTTATTTACTTTACTGATGATCAGAGGCACTAGGTTGTTCTCCCGGACCTCCAAACAGGCGCAAGCCCGGCCGGCCAAAGACGAAGCGGACGGGGTCGTTAGCGCCGCCGACGTCCATCAGCCACGTCAGGACCCCCTCGCAGCGTCTCTGACCTATCTGGCTGCCCATCATGGCCGAGCGGTAAGTCGCGAGGCGTTACTGGGCGGGCTGCCCATCCTTGATGGACGGCTGTCGGTCGCCCTCTATGACCGTGCCGCGAGGCGCGCCGGACTGGAAACGGAGGCGATCGAGCGGGACATCCTCGACATCCCCGCCATCGTTCTCCCTGCGGTCCTGATCATGAAGACCGGCAAGGCGCTGATCCTTCTGGGAATCGATCAGGCTAGCCAAAGCGCCAAGATCCTAGATCCGACGAACCAGCCTGCCGCGCCGCAGGTTCAGAGCATCAAAGCGCTTTATGCGGATTACACAGGCTACACCTTCCTGGTGAGAGCCGCGGCCGAGGCCAATGCACGAGCGGTTGCCGCAGGAGATCTTCCCCGCGGCCATTGGTTCTGGTCGGTCGTCAAGGTGCATTGGCGTAGCTACGGGCACGTCGCTCTCGCAGCCTTTCTGATCAACATGCTCGCGCTCGCGACGCCGCTGTTCACCATGAGCGTGTACGATAGAGTCATTCCGAACGGCGCGCTCCCTTCTCTGGTCGCGCTGGCGATCGGAATGGGTATTGCCATCGTTTTCGACTTCGTGCTGCGCACCGTGCGGAGCCGCATCATCGACATGACCGGAAAGACCGCAGACGTCGTTCTCGCCGCCAACATCTTCGAACACGTGATGGCGGTGAAGATGGCGCAGCGTCCAACCTCAGTCGGCATCATCGCCAATCAGCTTCGTGACTTCGATTCGGTTCGCGAGTTCTTCACGTCCGGCAGCGTGGTCTCCGCGACGGACCTCATTTTCGCCGTGCTCTTCATCGCCATCCTGTTCACGATTGCCGGTCCGCTGGCGTGGATTCCGCTCGTGATGCTGCCGATCATGATCGCGCTCGGATTTACGATGCAGCGTCCACTCGACCGCGCCATAAAACGAATGCAGGCCGAGTCGGCGGCACGCCATGGCGTGCTGGTGGAGTCCCTCGCGGGGATGGAAACGGTCCGTGCAACAGGCGCCGAGGCCCGGATGCAAACGGCCTGGGAACGGTCGGTCGCGGCAACCGCGCGGTCGGGAGAAGACGTCCATTTCTGGTCGTCGCTGACATTGACGAGCGCGAATGCGGCGCAACAGCTTACCAGCCTCCTTCTGCTCATCGTCGGCGCGTTTCTCATTCTCGACGGCAAGCTCAGCGTTGGCGCCCTCGTTGCTGCCAATATGCTGGCTGGCAGGGTTTTGGCGCCGATTGCCGGGATCGCGTCCGTGATCACACGCGGCACCCAGACATTGTCTGCGCTCAAGTCGATCGACCGCATCATGTCGCTGGAACGCGAGCGGTCTCCGCAGCGCGCCTATGTCGCCCGCAAGATCGAGCAGGGTCGCATCAGCTTCGAAAACGTCAGCTTCTCGTATCCGAACGCGCCCGGCAAAGCGCTCGACAAGATTTCCTTCAAGATCGAGGCCGGCGAGCGAATTGGAATTATCGGCCGTGTCGGCTCCGGCAAGACAACGGTCGGACGTCTCCTGCTCGGTTTCTACGAGGCGGAAGAAGGACGCATCCTCGTCGACGGCGTCGACTCCCGGCAATATGACCCGTCAGACCTGCGCGCCGGCATCGGATTCGCGATGCAGGACACCGACCTGTTCTTCGGAAAACTGCGCGACAACATTGCCCTGGGCAAGCCCGAGGCGACGGACGAAGAAGTGCTCGCTGCAGCACGGTTATCCGGCGTCGAGAGCTTTATCGCAGGCCATCCCATGGGATACGACATGCCGATTGCCGAGGGCGGCCGCAGTCTTTCGGGCGGGCAGAAACAGGCGATCGGGCTGGCGCGCGTGCTCATCAGGAAGCCTCGCGTGCTGTTCCTGGACGAACCCACCGCGCATTTTGATGTGCGCAGCGAAACTGAATTCCTGGAACGGCTCAAGGGCATGCGCGGAGAACAGATGACCATCATCATCTCCACCCATCGCCTCTCGCTTCTCGGAATGGTCGATCGTCTGCTGCTGTTTGACAATGGTCGGCTGGTTGCAGACGGACCACGGGACAAGGTCCTCGCTCTGCTGCAAGGCAAGCCTGCGGCAGCTCCGACCGAAACCGTGGCGCAACCCACTGTCGCGCCGCGCGCAACCCTGGTGCAAAGTCCCAATGCCGGCATCTGATTTTGCCTTCGCCAATGACATCCGTGCGGCAGCGGCGATGCGCACACCGCGAACCTCGCGCGTGCTCTTGCAGGCCTTCCTCGCCCTGCTCGTGACGTTTCTGGTCTGGGCGCATTTCGCGGTCCTCGAGGAAGTCAAACGAGGCAATGGCCGCGTCGTGCCTTCCCGCCAGACCCAGGTCGTCCAGACCCTTGAAGGCGGTATTGTCGGCGACATCCTCGTTCAGGAAGGCGCCATCGTTAATCAGGGCCAGTCGCTGATGCGAATCGACGACACCAAATTCGCGTCCGAGTTTGGTGAGATCAGGGAACGACGCGGTGCGATGGCGGCGCGCGTTGCACGACTGGAGGCAGAGGCACGCGGACGAAGCGAGATTACATTCCCCGAACAACTCGACCAAGTGGTTCCGGCGGCAGTCGCTACCGAGACCAGCGTCTTCAAGATGCGTGGACAAAAGTTGGCGCAGGATGTGGACGTCCTAAAGCAACAGGTAACCAGACTGACGGGCACGCTCAAGCTTCTGGAACGCGAACTCGAACTCACCCGCAAGCTCTATGAGCAGAAGGTCGTACCCGAGATCGAGATGCTGCGGCTCGACCGCCAGGCCACCGAAATGCGCGGGCAGCTCGCCGAGGCACAATCGAAGATCGCCAATACCCTTGCGTCCTTTCGATCGCAGGCAGACGAAGATCTGGCCAAATCAAAGGGAGATCTTGCGGTGCTCGATGAGAACATCAAATCCGCGCAAGATCGTGTGCGACGCACTGACCTGAAGGCCCCGGTGCATGGCATCGTCAATAAATTGAACGTGACGACGATCGGTGCGGTGGTTCAGCCCGGCGCCAATGTGATGGATATTATCCCACTGGATGACACGCTGCTGGTGGAAGGCCGCATACGGCCCCAGGATATCGCCTTCATCCGCCCCAATCAGGACGCGGTGGTAAAGCTCTCGGCCTATGACTCGTCGGTGTACGGCTCGTTAAAGGGCAAGGTGGAGCGGATAAGCGCCGATACTATCGTCGATGATAAGGCGGCCGACCGGTCGGAGCGCCAGGAAACCTTTTATCGCGTGATGGTTCGTACCGATAAAAACCATCTGGGCACGACCAAAAACTCTTTGCCGATCATCCCCGGTATGGTCGCCACGGTCGAGATCCTGACAGGCGAGAAATCCGTGCTCGATTACCTTCTCAAGCCGGCCCGCACCCTACGGGACGAGGCCATGCGCGAGCGGTGAGCATGTTACTTAACGGGACGTTACTCTCACCCGTTCAACTTTGAAGTGATTTTGAAGCGTCCGGAAAACCGGCGATTGACCGCCTTTTCCGACATTCCCCCTGTCCTTGCCTCCCCTTAACTCACCATAAGCAGCGAAGGCCGCAGTTTCCGTCCCGATAACAGATTGGGGCGGCCGATCGACGCAAAGACGTTGACTGACGCTCCTGACAAAGGGGACGTCATGACGCCGCGCGTAAAACAGCGGAGCCCACGCTCGCATGCGCTGGCCGCGGGGATCATTCTCGCGCTCGGTGTTGGCGCTGCATTCGGCGCATTAGCCGCCGAGGATACGTCGCTGGAAGAGGCCGGAGCAGATCTCGCGCCGGCCGGCGACCAGGCGCCGCCGGCGAAATTCTTCAGCATCAATGCCGTCCTTGCCAAGCATGATCGTCAGCGTGGTCGGAGCATCACCGATGCGGTCCGCCTCGCCGCCCTCACCCCTTCTAACACGGCAACGGATGCGCCGCCTGCGCTTAGGGAAGCACCCGCGATAGGTGCCGAACCGTTCGGATTGTTCACGTTCCGCGCGCCCGACGGCCTCCTCTGGCGCAAATGGCGCGGCGTCGAAGCCGCCATGGTGAAGGAGCAGGCTATCCTCGATCATTGCCGGGCGGACGCCGGCAATTGTCCTGCCCACGCCGCCCAATTCCTTCGGCTCGTCAACGCGGTCGGGGCGAAGTTGGGACGCGACAAGCTTGATGAGGCCAACCGGGGCGTCAACGCCGCCGTCCGCTATGTTAGCGACCTCTTCCAGCACGGCGAGCCCGATCGATGGAGCACGCCGCTTGCGACGTTCGCCTCGACGAAAGGTGACTGCGAAGATTATGCGATCGCGAAATATGTCGTGCTGAGCGCCGCTGGCTTCCCCCGCAACGACCTGCAGCTCGTGCTGGTCCGTGACCGCATGGTTCGTCAGGACCATGCGGTGTTGGCGGCACGTGTAGACGGCCACTGGCTATTGCTGGACAACCGGTTCTCGATGTTGATGGCGGATTCCGAAGCCACGCGCTTCACGCCGCTGTTCGCCATCGATCATCAGGGCGTTCACCTCTTCGCCATCCCCTATGCGAAGCGACCGCTTGTCGGCAGCGACCTCGAGGCGGCGCCGGCCGCGGCCGTCAGCGGCAAGACCATTGGCGCCGGTGCGCCAGCCGATAGCGCATCCGCCCTGAACACCCTGCCCCTGCTGATGTAGCGCATACGCTCCGCGCCCATCGGAGCGGCAAGAAAAAAGCTCGCCGGACCGATCCGGCGGGCTTCTTCAATTCGGAGCGTCAGCTCAGAGACCGGGCTGCAGATGAGCCGTATCCACCGTCCCGCCGGCCTGAATGACGGCAAGAGCCATCTTCGCAGCCGCTGCCGAGGTGTCGCCGAAGGCGTCGTGCGTGAGCGGCTGGTCGACGGTAGTGAAATGCATCAACTCGCCCTCACCCGCTGGACCAGACGCCGGGAAGGTTAGTTCGCCATGATCCGGCCCGAAGCTGAGGATCTGATCCAACCCCTGCGGCAACTCGTGGTGGGCCGTATCGGCCGGAACAGATGCCCCGAGCGACGCATCGAGATCGACCTCCACGAAGGTACCTGTGGTGCCGTCCGCGTAAGTAAACGAGCCGACCCCCGCAATCGTCTGCCCGTCGATGGGAGCACCAGCCGTCGTTGCAAGATCGATGCTCTTGATGTCGAGATCGCTGAGCTTGATCAGTTCGCCGCCCTCGCTGACACCGTTGTGGTTGGCATCCCGCCAGACCACGAGATCGCCAAACGCCTGATCCCCGGTGTCGATCACGCCGTCATGGTTGCCGTCGAGGCTCGCCAGCGCGGCGATACCGTCGGCGAAGTGCCCGCCATTGAAGTTCGGCGTGAACAGCTCGTTGCCGCTTTCGATCCTGCCGGAGCCGTCGAGATCCAGCGCAAGAATGCCGTCCTGGCCATCGCCGGTCCAGGCAGTCTGGTCTTGTGCACCATCGCCATTGATGTCGAACTGGACCCCGTCGCTGATGGAGCTGAACGAAATGCCGTGAGCTCCGAGATCAAGAACGATAGGATCGACGCGCCCGTTCCCAATCAACGTCGCGAGGCTGGTCCCGCCACTCGTCAGCGTAACATTCTCCAGATCGACCAGGATATCGTTATTGTCGCTCTGGCTACCGGCCACCTGCTCGTAAACATAGGTGTGGTTGACGCCGTCGATCGTGGCCGTGAAAGCTACTGTAGCGCCGCCACTGCCCAAATCGTTTTGCCGTAGATAGTCGACTACAGCAGCGACATCCTGGATTGAATCAAGGGTAAGCGCACTACTGAAGGAGTCCGCATCATCAAACGTGATAATGCCGTTCGAAATGGCGTGCGATCTTACCTGATCTCCGCCGATCGTCAGGTCCGAGTTGGATCCATTCGTACCCACCGTATTCGACGCGGCAAAAGGCGTGCCGTTGAGCGTTAGCTTGTCGGCAGTAACATTGAAGTCCTTGATAATATCGTAGCCGGCAATCGTTCCGCCGTCTCCGCTGCCTCCGATCGCAACTGCAGATTCGCCACTAAAGATGCTAAACGTATCCCCGCTAGCACCACCAAACATGATGTCGCGACCGTCGCCACCATTAAGTGTATCGGCGAGACCGTTACCGATCAGAACGTCATTTCCGTTATCGCCGTTAAGCGCGTTGGAAGCTCCAGACCTACCGATCAAAATTTCATTGGCGTTACCACCGGTCAGGGTCGTTGTGCTCGTCGATCTGTTGTCGATCGTCACTGTGACAGCCGCCGCCGTGGCAGATCCATCAGTGGCCTTATAGGTGAACGAGCCGTTGTTCCCGCCGTTCAAGTTGCTCCCGTCATCCGTAAACGTGACGGACCCGCCATTGCCTGTCCCGGCCGCATGAGAGGTCGTACCGCTGGTGCCTGCACTGACCGCGGTGACATCCACTACGTTGTCCAGGTCGGTATCGTTGGCTACCAGCGCCCATTCCGGGATCACAGCGGCTGCATTGTTGCCGATATTGGTAATGACCGTATCTGCGGCAGCAGTCGGCGCATCGTTCACCGCGGTGATGTTGATCGTCGCGGTATCGGCGGCGGTCAGCGAGCCACCGCTGCCGGTGTCGCCTGTGTCATTGACCAGCAGCGTCAGCGTCGTATTCGCCGGCGGCGCATTCACATTGGCGTTGTAGACGATCGTGCCGCCACTTCCGACCCCTCCCCCATTTGTGTCGGTGCCGGCCAGCAGATTGTTGAGCTCCGCGAGCGTGCCGGTGACCGTGACTGAGGAAGTCCCATTGCCGGTGATGCTGTCGACGCCACTGTTACCGGCCCCCACGGTCAGGGTTCCAGTTCCGACCGACAAAGTCATGGAGATGACGTTGCTGCCCGCATCGATATCGCCCACCGAAAGGCCGGTGTTGTGGAGGTTCAGGTTCGTTTGCTCTGTTGCGCTGTAGGAAGCCAGCGTAATCGCCGCCGTCGGCGCGTCGTTCACCGAATTGACCGTGACCGATGCCGTATCGGTTGCGCTCGAGAACGCAGCGCTGCCGCCGTTGGTCGAGGTGTCCACCTTCGTGCCGGCGGTCCCGGTGCTCTCATCCCAAGCACGGAACGTGATGCCGTCCGTCACCGTGCCGTTGTAATCGGCTGACGGCTTGAAATACAGCCGGGTACCGGCATCTGCTGCAAGCAGCAGCGCGCTGGTGTTGTTGACCGCTCCCACCGCAGCCCAAGTGACTCCATTGTTGGTCGAGTAGTACCAGGTGCCGTTCGCACTGTTGGTAGCGGTAATGGCGATGCCGAGGCCGGGACCATCTGCATCCGTCACGTTGTCGAAGCCGCCGCCGCCGGCCGTATCGACCAGTGCGGAGACAAGCGTGCCTACGGCGCCGGACGGCGCTGGCGCATCTTCATTGACGGCCGCAATGACCGGTGAATCCGTGGCGTCGAGAACCGGCGCTCCGTTTACATTGTTGACGTTGATCGTCAGCGTCGAGCTGGCGGTATCGCCGTCATTGTCCGTCAAAGTGTAGGTGAAGGGACGGCCGAAATTGGATGTGATCGTGGACGGCGGCGTGTAGGCATAGGTGCCGTCATCCAGATCAATGACGAAACTCTCGCCGGCGCTGCCGGTGAACGTGATCGTCAACAGGTTGGAAGTGGCATTGAAAGTGGCGGTGTTCGACCCCGAACCCGACGTGGTGATCGCGTCGGCCACGGGGTTGTAGGTATAGGTCTTGCCGCCGATTTCGATCGACTTCACATAGCCGCCGTCAGCACCGAACGAAGTCGGAATACTGCCGTCGATCACCGAGCCGGTGATGGACGGATTGACCGTTCCCGCCAAGCTCGACTGGAGCTGGTTGAGGTCGGTGACGATCAGGGCATCCGTATCGGTGCCGGCGCCGGTGCCGTCATAGGCTAGCGGATCGAGGTAGGTGCTGGGCGCCGAGGAGCCCAGTCCGATTGCATAAGATACGATGTCGTTGGCGTTGACGAAGTTGACCCAATCCGTCAGTTCGTCGCCGGACACTTGTTCGCTGGTCGGGTCTGGTTGCCCGTCCGAAATGAAGTAGGAAACATTGCGCACACCTGATGTCGTCAGCTTGCCCGCATCGTCAAAGGCGTCGGGCGCAAGCGCCGTGGCATCGTCGTAGTCGGTGCCATCATTCGCCGTCAGGCCATCGATGCAGGTCTTTGCATCCGCGACCGACAGCCACACGCTGCCCTGCTTTTGCGCGGAGTCGTTGAACTTGATGATCTGGACCCTGACGTCGCCGGCAGCGTCGTACTGGTCCAACAGTTCCATGGCGGCGGCCTTGAGCAGGTCGAGGCGCGTTGCGTAACCGGATACGCCTGAACTGAAGTCCATACTTCCGGAACGATCGAGGATCAGCAGGATGTTGGTGTCCGAGGATCCCTCGGTCACGGTCTTGACGATCGGCGCAGCGACCGGAATGTCGTCATCGATGGTGATCGTCAACGTGCCGGTAGCCTTGTCGGCGATAGGCAGCGTGGCGTCCTTGACCTGGTAGGTCAGGTTGACGGTCGCGTCGTTCTCGTTGTTGCCCGCATCATGGAGAACCGGCTTCAGCAGCGTGAACACATAGTTGCCGTTGCCATTGTCCGACCCGCCATCCACGACGACCGTGAAGATCGCGCCGCGCGTGGCAGACGATGCGGTCAGGGTATTGTTGGTGGCATTCCAGCTATACGTAACGCTCTCGGAACCAACCAGACCCGTCGTGCCATCCATCGGCGCGAAGTTGATCGGATCCGAGGCCGCCTTGCCGTCCGTGTTGTAGTTGTGCGGCAAGGTACCGCTGGCGCTGATGGCCTGCCCGGACAGGTCGTCAGCGAAGGCACTGCCCGCAATACCGTTCGGAAGACCTTCGTCGTCCACCGAAGCCGAGGTGTTTCCTGCGGTCGGCAACGAGTTCGTCTGGACGCTGCTAAGCGTGACGGTTGCCGTTGAGGTATCGCCGTCGCCGTCCTTGATCGTGTAGGTGAAGCTGTCAGCACCCGTGTAGCCGGCCTCCGGCGTGTAGGTGAAGGTGCCGTTGTTGTTGTATACGACGGTGCCGTGCGCGCCGTTTGTGACGGTAACCTGGCCGATGAGCGGCGAATTATCCGTATCGACCCCATCGGCGCCGAAGTCATCGTTGGCCAACAGGCCGGTCAAGAGCGTCGCACCGGTGATGGTCGTTGCCCAGATGTCATTGACCGCCGTCGGAACGTCGTCGACGATATTGATTTTGATCGTCGACGTAGCAGTTTCGCCGTCGCTGTCCGTAGCTACGACGCTCACGTTTTCGGGCAGGCCATTGTTACCCTGCAGCGAAGCATGCTGCTCGTTGTCAACAAGCGTGTAGCTGTAGCTTACGGTGGTGCCGTCGAACGCGGTTACTGCAAAAATATTCCCGTTTGCTGTCGTAAACGAAGTGGCGGCAAAAACTCCGTTCGTGACGATACCGTGACCGTCAATCGTCAGGCTGTTGAGCCCGTCGGCCGCCGCAATAGTAAATGTTCCGTTCTGCGTGAGGTTTCCGGAGTCCGGGCTCGAGCCGGCCGACTCGCCTACGCCACGGCTCGCCAGCAGATCGTTTTCATGGACGGTGATATCGCCGTCTTCGCGGTTGATCCCCGAAATCGTGACGCCGTGATCGGAAATGCCGATCGTCAACGTCGCGGTCGAGACATCCCCGTCGCCGTCGGTCAGCGCATACGTAAAGACGTCGCTGGCAACAACCGGCGACCCGTCGAAACGAGTATAGGTGTAGTCGCCGTTCTCGTTGAGAACGAGCGTGCCGTACTGGCCGATGACCTGGAAGTTTTGCGAGCCGTCCGGCGTCGTGACAGTGGTGACGCCAACGACGCCGATAACTTTCGCGCCGTCTGCGCCAAGCACGTCTGCGCCGAAATTGGTCGTGCCTACCCCGGTTATGACGTTGCCCGTAGCACTTGAATTGTCGGCGAATGTAAAATCGTCGAAGCCAAAGTAACCGGGGCCGTCGACAACGATCTTGTCGACGCTGCCCAGAACGGAGAGACTCACATATGTCGGCCCACCGGCTGCGCCCTGATGGATCTCCTGCGAAAAGCTGCTGACTTGAACGCCGTTCACATAACCATAGACCGTAATGGTCATCGGTTCGGAACCGTTCGAGGAGAACCATGCTCCAAGCGCCGTGAACTTGCTGCCATCGGTATGCGTGATGGTAATCGGGTCGCCCGCCGTTCCGGTGTAGCCCTCTCTCTCCAGGCCATCCCTTTCCCCGATGAAGACAAGATTGCTGCCCGAGTGAGGCGCATAGTTCGCGAAAGGTCCGGAGCCCGGAGGATTGTAAATACCCGCCTGAATAAAATTGAAGCCGTGATAGGGCGACGCAATCGGCGTCTCGCCATTCTCGGCAAGCACGACGTCATCGAAACTCAGGGTCTGCACGGCAGTTGAAACGGAATCGGAGTCCGCGTTCGCCGACGGCACGTCGTCATCGACGCCGATCGTGAAGCTGCCGTTCACCGCATCACCGTCGGAATCGGTGGCGGTATAGTTGAACATCAGGCGGATGTCGTTCTCGTTGTTGCCCGTAGCGTGGTCGAGTTGATCCTTCAGCACGATGCGGAAAGCACCGGTGCCTTCATCGGACAACGATACTTCAATGATGGTGCGTCCGCCGGCGACGCCAGTCAGGATGGTGCCATCGGCATTGGTCGAGAAGACCACCGCCTCGCCCATCGAGGTGAGCGCGGACACGCCCGACACGCCGACGCTCGCATTGGCGAACGTCAGGCTGCGATCGCCGACACCATCCGGATGATCCTGGGTCAGCGTGCCGAACGAACCCGAATTGATGTCCACGCCGCTATCGAGGTTATCGGCACCCCACTTGACGTTGAGGTAACCCGTCGACGTCGTCTCATTGGCGTCGCCATCCGTGTCGGCAACGTAATTGTCGCCCGCTTGAGTGTCGTGGCTACCGAACGCGAGCGGCCCCGTCAGACCGTCCTCGTCGACGAAGGTCACGGGAACGAGGCTGACATTGTCGATATAGGCGCCGAGCGAATTCTCCTGCCCGGCCCCTTGGAAGCCAAGCACATCGCCCGCGCCGGTCCCGATCACGCTGACGGTGATCAGTTGCCAGACACCCGCCGTCATGCCCGTCGAGTCGATGGATTTCACCACCTGCCCGTTCCACAACACGTTCAGGCTACCGCTGTCGGCGTTACCCTCCTTGGGACGCGGCGAATAGTAGAACGTCAGTTCATAGGCCTCACCGGCATGCGTACCGGCGATCACCTGCTGAATGATCGTGTTGGTGTGGCCGGAGTCGTTGTAGTGGTCACCGCCGGACAGATTCCCGCTGCTGAGATCGGAATCGAGCTCGATCAGCGCGTTGCCGTCCTGTGCGAACACGCCGCCGACATTGCCGGTCTGCACTTCGAACGGCACATCACCGTGTGGGCCCGAGGTGCCGATGTCCACCGAGTTCCACCCGTCAACACTATGGTAGATCGACCATTGGTCATTGCCGAGATCGTGACCCTGCTCGAAGCTGCCGTTGACTACCAGGTTGTTTGGCGCGACCGTCGACCCCATGATCGGCATATCGTCGTCGATCGAGATCGCCAGCGTGCCAGTCGCCGAGTCCCCGTCCCGATCGGTGACCGTGTAGGTCAGATCGATGTTTATGTTATCTTCATAAGCCGTCTGCGATCCGGCGACGTTGGGATCATCGTGGACGGGATGATCGACCTGGCCAAGCAGCGAGAAGCTATAGGCGCCAGTGGCGGCATTGGTAACCTGGATCTTGAACGCTGCCGTAGCGGTCGCGTGCGCGAGCGTATCTGCCAACGTCGATGCATAGAGCGTGTTGGAGGCGCTATCCCAATAGTAGTGAAGCGCCGCATTGCCAGTCGTGACGGCGTGGGCAGCCGTATCGACCACCGCAGCTCCATGCAGCGAAGCGAATCCAACCGAGGCTGGCTCATCCGCGCCGACCGAGAAATTCAAGGTGCCGGTAACGGGGGAGAGCGATGCGGCATCATCGCCCGCAGCAATCGTATCGTGGTTGCCCGCGGTCAGGTCGTCTTCGTCGACCGATACTATCGCGTTCGATTTCGCAACGGGAATATCGTCCCGGATCTGGATCGTAAACGCACCGGTCGCCAGCCTGACCGTGTCGCCATCGCCGTCGGTAGCAATGACGTATTCGGACAGATCAAGCGCCGTCGTCAGCAGGTTTTCGGTGTTGTCACCGTTTTGGCCGTTCAGCGACGGATGATCGATCTGGTCCTTGAGCGTGAAGACATAGGAACCGTTGGACCCAACCGTGAGCGTGAAGACCTCGCGATCAGTGCCGGCCTGGTAAGCGGAATTCCCGCCCTGATCGACGTAACCGCGCAGCGTATTGCCGTCGGATACGATCCGTATGTCGCCACCCTTGGACTCCAGGCCGGTGTTGATCGGGGTGTTCTGAACGACGAGATCGAATGCCGTTGAAGCCGGACCATCCGCACCGAAATTGACCAGCGCATTCAGCGCGCCCGCGGCAATGGCCGAACCCGTGCCGGTGGTCTCGCCAGTACGATTTGTATCGAGATTGCCCGTGGGCAATCCGTCTTCATCCACGGCAACCGAGATCGTGGCCCCGGTGATTGTCGGGCCGTCATCCTCAAAACGGATCTTGCCGGAAATATCCGCCGAATCCCTCGCGGGGTCGCCGTCACCATCGGTGACCGTAACCGTGGCAAAAACCTTATTGCTTGCGATCGCAACATACTCGTCCGCGTCGACCGTATTATTGTGTTCCAGCGAGACGTACTGGACTACTGAAACCTTGCCGGTGACCGGATCGATCGCGATCGCAAACGCCGCCGGGTCGCTTCCGGTGTTGGTCGTGCTCGATCCAGAGTCCGGACCGTCATAGCGGCCTACGATCAGATCGCCTTCCTTGAACAGGTAGATGTCCTTGCCATCGGTCGTTTCGAGGCCGGAATTGGTGCCGTTTCCGCCGTTTAAGGTGAGCGAAAACACCTTGGAATTGGAGCTCGCCGCACCGTCGGCGCCGAAATTGGTCGAAACCGCCAGCGCCGCGCCCTCACTCTGCGCAAACCCGATCGCGCCATCGACTTTTTGGGCGTTCGCAAGATGCGGATCCGGGCCCTTGTGGTGAACATTGGCGAACAAATCCCTGACCGCCTGCACCGTCGTATCGTCGTCGGATGACTGAACGTCCGGCGTCTCGTCATGAATAACGGAGAAGCCGCTCGCGGCATGTACTTCGACCGACGGACCGTCATCGAGGAAGGTGATCAGCTTGCCGATATTGACCGAGTCGGACGACTTGTCGCCGTCGGAATCGGTGACGGTAAGCGTCGCAATGATCTTGCCGTTCAGATTCTGCTGGACCGTAAGCGGGTCGTCGGGCGACGCGTCGTTCCAATTGTTGCCGTTGTCGTTGGTTTCGTTGAAGTCGCCGCGGTCGTCATGCTTGATCGAGAGATATTGAGCGACGCTGACTCTGCCGTCGGAAGCGATGGCAATCGCGAACGCAACCTTGCCGTTGAAGGCGCTGTTGACGTCGGAAACCGTGCCAAGGATCAGGCCGTCGGCATTGACGGAAAGGACGATCTTGCCACCGTCGGTCACGCACAGGCCGGAATCCGTTCCGTTGCCGCCTGCCACACTCAATGAGAACGTGTGCGGATAAGGCGGATAGTCGGCGCCGATAGTCGAATCGTCAATAACAACCGCGAAATCCGACCGCGCGTAGGCGATTGCGCCGTTGCCCGAATTGCCACCATTGTTGTCGCCCGGCACGTCCGGATCGTCGCCGACGACACCCGTGGCTTCGAGCTGGGCGAACAGATTCCTGACGCTGCTTGCCGTCGTATCGTCCGCCTGGTTGCCTGGAGTTTCGTCGACGGAGACCGAACCCCAACCGGGATCGATATCGGCATGCGGAACGTCATCGGTCACGTTGATCGTGAACTTGCCGGTCAAGGAGATGGTATCACCATCCTTGTCTGTGAGCGTGACGATGGAGCCAAGGTCGATGTTGGGAATCGAGTGCTGGATGCCACTATCAAGTGGGCCGGAGAGCAGATCACTGTCCTGGCCGCTGCCCTCCGTATGAATTAATTCGTCATACAAGCGAAATTCGTACGCCCCGGTCTCGGTATTCAACGTCAGCGAGAAGACCGGGTTGCCATTCGGACTTGGCTCGTTGCCCGTGATGATGATTTCATGGGAGCCAACTGGACCGTCTGAAATCGTGTAGGTCAGAAGCTTGCCGTTCTCGCCATCGCCTTGGGCGCTCTGCTTGGAATAGAGTCCAAGCGCGGTCAGCTTCGCAATGGCGTCGGACGAAAAGCCGAACGTGCCGGTCTCGTCGGCGCCGACCGAAACCAGGCCCGCCAACGTGCCCGACACGATCGCAGCGCCAGTAGAATCTTCGGTGGTGGAGCCGTCGGCGCTGCCGTCGTTCGGGCGGGTGCCCTGCGACCATGCCGTGAGGATGTCGTCCTCATCGATCGTGCGGGCAATGGAGGCGCCGGTCAGGACGGGGATATCGTCCTGAATCTCGATCTTGAACGTTCCTTCGCCGAGATTGATGTGGTCGCCGTCACCGTCGGTGGCAACGATAAAGGCCGAAAGATCGAGCGATGTGGTGAGGATGTTTTCGCCGTTGTCGCCCTCGGCATTATTCAGCGTCGGGTGATCGATCTGGTCCTGCAGCGTGAAGATGTAGGAGCCATCCGCTCCGACCGTTAGCGTAAAGACTTCGCGATCGCCGCCCGAGAAGCCCGATCCGACAACGCCGGTTTCGACATAGCCATGCAGCGTCGTGCCATCGGACACGATCAGCACATGAGCGCCCTGCGACGTCAGGCCGGAATCGACCGGCGTGTTCTGAACAGCCACCTTGAATCCTGTCGCCGCGGGTCCATCGGTGCCGAAATCGACCAGCGAGGCCAGCGAACCGGTAGCAACCGCCGAACCCGTTCCCGCCAGTTCTCCCGTGCGTCCGGCGTCGGCGTTGTGAACTGCCAGTCCGTCTTCGTCGACGGTGCCGATCACGCTACCCTCGCCGATCAGCACCGGACCATCGTCCTGGAAGACGATGCTGGACGTTTCACCGCCGGCGATCTGGATCGTCGCGGAAGATGTCGCGGTGTCGCTGTCGACGTCGGTGATAGTCGCCGTCAGCGTAACGCCAAGGCTTGCAAATACAACCTCGCCCTCATCCTGGTTGGAACTGAGCAGCGTGAGCGCCTTGCTAGAATCGAAGTTGTTGCCGTCCTGTCCATGGTCGATTGCCATGTATTGGTCGATCACGAGTTGACCGCCCGACAGGCTGCCTGCGTTGACGAGCGTGATGCGGATCGCGATCGGACCATTGGGATCGTTGCCGACACGACCCACGATCTCTGTGTCACTGACCTTGAACAGATAGATGGTGTCGTCACCGTACAGGCCGCTGGGATCGGTCACCTTCAGTGTGCTGGCGACGCTGCCAGACGGACCGGAGCCCCCCGTTAGCGAGAAGCTGTACTGATAGGTGGTCGACTTCTCGCCGTCAGTTCTGGGATCCTTGACCACGTTGAACAGCGCCTGCAGGGCGCCCTGTCCCTGCTCTTCGCCGCCGACGGCCGTCTTCACTTCGCCGATCGGAACGGAGCCGGTCGGATCCGGCATTGTCGAGCCGGTATCATCAAGCGGTCCCGGGAAGCCGTCGGGATTGGGATCAAAGCCGATCGATTCATCGAGCGATAAAGTCGCCAGCTGCGCAGAGCCTTCGACTGGCTCGACCACCGATACGGAAATGGCCGGACCGTCATCGTCGAATGCGACGCCGACGGAATCTGCCGATACGTGCGTAACGACCACGCCGAGCGCATCGGTGACGACTTGCTGAACGAAAACAACGTCCGCGAGTTCGATCCGATCATTCGGATCGAGCGTGTTGCTGTGCTGAACGGCCTCATATTGTGCGACGCTCAGCTTGAGGGAGACGGGATCCAGATAGAGCGCAAACGCGATTGCACCGCCGGCGTTGGGGGTCGTGCCGTTCCCTTCACGCGCAACAATGAGATTTCCTTCCGTGAACAGGAAGATCTCATTCCTGGTTGCGGTCGCTTTCAATCCGGTATCGACTCCGACAAATGCGGCGCCGGTCGACGTGGTCAGCACATAGGCCACGGTACCGGGACCATTGGTGCCGAAGTTGACGTTCGCCGCGGCGATTTCGGACACGGCGCTCTGCGCCCACCCAATCAGTCCGGCCTGCTGGAAGACGGCCGGCAGGAGTGGATTGGCTTGATCATCTGCGGTGAGTTGTACACCGAGCGTCTCGTCATGAACCGTCAAGACGCCCGCGAGCGTGAAGCTGCCCGAGGGCGCGACGTTCGGGGTGCCGTTGAAAGTGTCGGGAGTAAGGGAGAAAGTGCCGAGCGACTCCTGTCCGAGCAGGTCGAGCGGATTGCCCGTTGCCAGCGGATCGACGGAGCTATTGCTGAAGTTCGCGCCGCTGGCTTGGGCATTGCCGCCGCCCTCGCCGGCCGCCGGCAAAATCGACTGGTCCGTGGTGATCGGAAACAGGTTTGCGAATTCGCTGACCGAAACGTCGCGCCCCGGCGCCACTTCGATAGTCAGGTTCTTCAGGGCATCATGCCTTGAATCGAAAAACGGCTCGACTGTCACGGTCGACTTGTTGTCGAACAGAATGATCAACCTGTCGCCGACATGGACGAGCGTGATCTTCTCATTCGCGATCCCGGAAAAATCGACCTTGACCTTCTGGTCGTATCCGAGATTGACGACCACCGCCTGGTCGCCCATCGGCTTCGTCAGCTTGAAAATTCGGGGAGGGGCGGAACTGTTGGCGGGGGTGGAACCGGAAAGCTGAGCGACCTGAAATTGCGCGTTCATTAGTCTAAGTACTCCGCCAAAAAAATGCGTTTAATTCAAGTTTGCAAAAAATATTCCAAACTTTTGACGTATTAAGCTATTGTTAACCGTTGCTAGGGTCAACAAAATCAATTGGTTAACCTCCGCTTTTTGCCTCGCTGTGGTAAACTTGAAATGGCGGCCATCGCCTTGAAAATGGCTTTGAAATGAGCGGCTTGCCTCGAACTGACCAACATTGGCGGCCGAACGAGGACATCAGATGAAGGTTTTATTGCTCACCGGCGCCCTGTTTTTCGCCGGCCTGGCAGGCTGCGCCTCGGCCCAGGAGCAGTCCCGGACGGTCGAGCGAACGGTCAAAAGCGTGCCGAACAGGGACACCCGGATCGGGGTCTACCTCAACGTGCAACCCGATTGCACATCCGGGCCACTGCCAACGATTCGACTGGTCAGCCCGCCCGCCTCCGGCAAGGTTGTCGTCAAGAACGCGAAGGTCAAGGCTACCAACTACAAGGCCTGCCTTGCGCTGGAAGTGCCGGCTTATGTCGCGTTCTACAAGTCGCCTGCGGATTTCCTCGGTAATGACGTGTTGACGATCGAGGTCGAGGGCCGGCGTCGATCCAGGTTGACAGCAGCAACCACCGCCAAAGACACGGTCCTGCCGGTGCACAACGGATTATCAGTTTGACGGTACGACTGATTCTTGCTCTGTTGACTGCATTCTCTTTTTTTACTCGGGGGCAGCCATGCGCGCCGCAGTGGGCAAATTCGTTTTGATCACAGCTTCATTGGGATTCACCGCATGGGCAAGCGCGCATCCGGCCGGCGCAGCTGACCTCGGTTTGATAACCGCTGGGCCCGGCTCAATAGGTAATTGCTCCGAAATCGTTTTCACTTGCGAGAATGGCAGGCAGTATCCGCTCTGCCCGATTGCAACGAGCGTCGTCGGTGAAGTCGTTACCGCATCGCTGCACACGGGCCACCGCGGGGGCATTCACGTTCGGTTGGTCCCGATGGGCGTCGGCTACCGATATGCCGGGCGCGGAGTATGGCTGGACGGCTTCCGCGAAAACGCGCTGCTCAACTTCGGAAAGCACAGTCAGGTCGCATGCACGATCCAGCGCTCCTGATCACGCGCTGACTCCACGTAAAATCGGAGCCGAATAGGCCAGCCCTACCCCTTTGTGCGGACTACGACGTGCGAAGCGCGGGGGCGCATGTAGGCTTTGGGCTGGACATAGCGCGCACAGTGATCGTTCCACTGCTGCAACTGCCAATTCCACTTCAAGCATCCGGATTCCACTGCCGGATCATATCCCCAATCCAGCCGATAAGGCTCATCCCCGAAGGGATAGGGACTGCTGTAAGCGCTGCTGCTTGAAAGGACCACGAGCGAAATGGCTGCGCCAACAATTGCAAAGAGTATTTTTGTCATAAGAACCCCGATCTGGAGCGCACACGCCGAAGAGTGCCAAGTGGCTTCACGCTTATCAAGCTAATAGCAATGGTTTGACCGCTCATTCCAGCCGGTCCCGACGCAGCTATTATTCCTGCCTGATGGATTGGCACCCGCATAGTGTCTTCGCCCGACCAAGCGCCCAAGTCCTTTCAGCAACCGCCAAATGAGACGTTGGCGTCGCCAAAGCCGACTAGGCTTGCCCTTTGGAGGTCGCTAAGCGAAACGGTCAATGGGGCCGGTGCGAGAGCCGGCAGGGCGAGATTGCACCGTCCAGAGATCGGCCAGGCACATCAATAGCCGCACGTCGCGAGGCAAGTGCCCTGCCCTCCTTTGTCCTCGACGACGTCCTCGAGAAATACGCCATTGAATATCCCGGGAAGGCCGCAAGGACTCACTGTAAGTGTCGCTTCTCACAGTTGCGATGTAGGCCTTTCACGCCGTTTCCTGCTCGCGATGCACTGTGTCTCTTGCAAGCCAGTTTGCTAAAGCGCACGGTTTCGTCCATGAAAAAGGATAAGATCTACTGAGTAGCTCGAAACCGTCGATACCTGGTCGGGGCCGCCTCGGCCGGCACTCCGTTATCCCCCAAAATATCTGCGACCAGTTCATCCTTAACCACCTTCTCCATCACAGCCCGCACAAGTCGCGTGCGCGAGACGCCGCGCTGTTTTGCAGCCTCCTGGAGATATTCAACTTCTAAGGGGATAACGATATTCTTGATGGTCACAGCCAGTCCTCGATGCTCCTCTGCTCTACTGATCTGCTCTGCTGACCAGCAATCTTGGCAACAGTTGGAGAGGACGGAGGCAACCTTGCCTTTCTGCTTTGCGCTCCGCTCATGTGCATGGAAACATGCATAGCCGCAAGGATAGACGTTCGCTTGCAATTAGCTCCGCCCTGGCGGGCGCGAAACACTCCGCTGACCAAAATGGACTTACAGGGGGCATCGGATGTCGGCTTGTCGTTTAATTTGTGGGGAACGACTAAACTTTACATGAACCAGGGGGCCGTATTAAATGAATGCCGACATTTAATCGCGGAGCGAGCTGCGACTGTATTGAACTGCATCCCGCGCGAGGTTCTGTTCCGTCCGAAGGTCATAGGCTAGGAATACTTATGAAGGCGAGATCGAGCGAGATAGATCGGCTGCCCGTGACGGTGCTCAGCGGATTTTTGGGCGCAGGGAAGACAACGTTGCTTAATCGCGTACTGATGAATCGCGAAGGCCTACGCGTTGCGGTTATCGTCAATGACATGAGTCAGTTGAACATAGATGCAAACCTGGTCCGCAACGGTGGCGCCAACCTTTCACACACGACCGAGTCGCTCGTTGAACTCAGCAATGGTTGCATATGCTGCACATTGCGCGACGATCTCCTGGTGGAGGTCAGGCGATTGGCCGAACAACGGCGATTCGATTATCTTCTGATCGAAGGAACCGGGATTGCTGAACCTCTTCCCATTGCGGCAACGTTCTCATTTCGCGACGAAGCTGGCGTCTCCCTTTCCGATGTTGCGAGACTCGACACGATGGTCACCGTCGTGGATGCCTTGAGCCTGCTCGCCAACTATAGCAGTCGCGATCTGCTGCGCGACCGTGGCGAGTTGCGCGATACCTACGACCAGCGGACGCTCGTCGATCTTTTGGTTGAGCAAATCGAGTTTGCTGATGTGGTGGTAATCAACAAAGTGTCAGGAGCGACAGAGGCGACGCTTGCGGAAATCCGCAAGGTAATTGCCGGACTCAATCCCCGGGCGTGCCAATTCGAGACTGACTTCGGAGAAATTCCTCTCAAGGCGATTCTTGACACCGGCCTTTTCAACGAAGCGAAGGCTGCGACTCACCCGCTCTGGTATAAATTGCTATATAGCCCCGCTTCCCATGTGCCGGAGACCGAGGAGTACGGCATATCCAGCTTCGTTTACAGGGACAGGCGTCCCTTCGATCCCGTTAAGCTGTTGTCGTTTCTCAACAAGCCATGGCCGGGTGTGATACGCGCCAAAGGGCACTTCTGGCTCGCCACGCGTCCGGATTGGGTGGGTCTTCTCTCCGTTGCCGGTATGCAGCGTCGGTGCGAGCCCATGGGCTATTGGTGGGCGACAATCCCGAAGCCGAGTTGGCCAAGCAACCCTCAATTTCAAGAACAACTCAACAGCCGATGGGATGACGCTTGGGGTGACCGCCGTCAGGAACTCGTGTTCATCGGTTCAGACATGGACGAAGCGCAAATCCGAGCCTCGCTGGATGCCTGCCTTCTCCATTCGGAGAACGGGTTCGATCCGCAGAGGTGGCGTAATCTGAGCGACCCATTTCCACCGTGGCATTATCCTGATCACACCAACAATATCGGCGTGTCCCTTCGTTAGCTGGAGCTCGATGCTTGCCGGCGCGCGCGACGCCCGCGGCGAAGATGGCCGGCTTGACTGGCACCTCCACCGCAATGGCGA
Organism: Bradyrhizobium sp. CSA112; assembly: GCF_029051645.1. Lineage (GTDB taxonomy): Bacteria > Pseudomonadota > Alphaproteobacteria > Rhizobiales > Xanthobacteraceae > Bradyrhizobium. The sequence continues at coordinate 127,566 of NZ_JAACFS010000003.1, read as the reverse complement.
CGGCTGCAATCCCTATTGTCACCGTCTAAACGCCCAGGTCTCGAGGGGGCGCCTGGATCACACTGCGACCATTTTCTTGGCAAGGTATTCAACTTGGCTCGCGGGACGCAGTCCTGCTCAATCATCATCCCCTTTCCCAAAGGCCTTTCCTTAGTTGCGGAAGGAAACCGTCGCGAGCAGACCCGACGCAAAAATGACCTCGGCAAAGCGTCTCCGGAGTGTTGTCGGAACCTCCGCGCTGGAGACCATCACAAATCTTGGGTTGTCGAACATCAATAAAACAATCAGAAATTGACGTTCCTCCCGACCAATCTGCTGGAAAACCAAAGCTATTTGCTGGTTGGGTCGGCTTAGATCGATATTTGATCGTCACCAAAACTTTGCTGCTCGACACAGAGAAAAATTTGATATTAAATATCTTTAAAGGGTTAATTTTTCATTTAAATTCAATGGAAATTAAACATTGCCGGTGCGGCCATGGTCTTAGCAACTACTGCGGATAGCGACGCGACCATGGCCAAGCGGCAGATCGAACGCGGTGACTTGTCGAACCAGCATGCGTGCTCGCTTAAGGTCACTACCCAGCGCAGCATAGCGGTCCAGCGATCCACAAGTGGGCCGTCCATTGAAGCTGTCGCTCCTGTATCCGCCCAGTCATCACGGTTGCAGCCTCTCATACGTATTCCCCTTTCTCGCGCGAGGATATCATGAGGTCCTTATACGAAGATTCCGGTTTGGGCCGTATTGCTCTCGGACTGCGGACTTGGCCACGCACTGTCCTACGAGGAAATGCCCGCGCATCCGATTTGGACACTGATAGCGAGTCGCTTCTCGCCGCGCGGAAATGGTGGGAAGGTCCGGGCGTGATCGGCTTAGGTGCCGTCGCGTCGACATTCACTGAAATCGCCGAGGCACGCTTCGCAGGGTTGACAGCGGAAGTCCGGGCACCCGGCGCTGCTGCAGCCGAGCCAGCGATGTCAGATCCGGTTGTGCTCCTAGGCAGGACTCCTTCCGCGGTCTTGACGCCAACAATCGTTGGGTCATCTGCGCCCCCTCCGGCGGTTGCCGCCATTTGTGGCTGCGGCTACTTCCTTGCTCCGACACGGGTGCTCGACCAGATGGCGGCCAATGCGGCGCATGTGCAATTGAACGGTCAGTTGCACGATAGCCGAGTGTCCGGCGGAGCAGATTTCCTGTTGACCGGCCAGGCCGGGATCATGGGAGCCTCCGTCAGCACGGAGATGTCTTTACAGAACGTTGCTCCAATCAAAGATTGGGCCACCTTGCCAGCAGGAGGACAGGTCGGTCTCGCGACGCAGCCCGGCCCAATCGGAATTCTGTCCGGTGAGGTTACGACCGCAACGACTTCGCGGGCCGCCACAACGGCATCCCCCAACCTTCTCGCGGCTGCCGCGACATCTTCAAACCCGATCGTTCTTGAGAATCAGAAGCAGGGAACCCCACAAAGCGTGTGGGATATCGAGGGCGCCGGCAGCTCGAACATCGAAGGTTTTGCTACCGACATCAGCGTAGATAATGGCAATAGAATTGACTTCAAGATCAATACGAACTCATCAAATTACCGGATCGAGATCTATCGCCTCGGCTACTACGATGGCATGGGTGCGCGTTTGGTCACCACCATCCAGCATACGGGCGTGCAAAACCAGCCTGCGCCGCTACGCGACGCGACCACCGGCCTGGTCGATGCCGGCAACTGGTCCGTTTCGGCCTCCTGGGATGTTCCGGCGGATGCCGTGTCGGGCGTCTATATCGCAAAACTCGTGCGCCAGGACGGCGTTGAAGGCGCCAATCATATCCCCTTCATCGTGAGGGATGACAGCAGCACCAGCGACATCGTCTTCCAAACCGCGGACACGACCTGGCAGGCCTATAATGGGTGGGGCGGAGCAAATTTCTATGGCGGCAACGGCCCTGCGACGGGTCAGGGTGCTGGACGTGCCTATGCGGTGAGTTACAACCGTCCCATTGCCACCAGGGGCAGCGTTGGTGCGGCCTCTGGTCCGCAAGACTACTTGTTCGGCGCTGAATATGCAGCGATCTACTGGCTCGAGCAGAATGGTTATGACGTCTCTTACATGGCAGGCGTCGATGTAGACCGTTACGGCAGCCTGCTTCTCAACCACAAGCTTTATCTCGACGCTGGTCACGACGAGTACTGGTCGGGGCAGCAACGCGCCAATGTTCAGGCGGCCCGCGATGCCGGCGTGAATCTGTCATTCTGGAGCGGCAACGAGATGTATTGGCGCACGCGCTGGGGCAACAGCATCAGTAGCGACGGCACAGCCTACCGCACCTTGATCTCGTACAAGGAGACCTGGTCACCGTCAGCGTCGATCGACCCAAGCAATGAGTGGACCGGGACGTTCCGTGATCCGCGCCTCAGCCCGCCGGCGGTCGGCGGTGGAATTCCTGAAAATGCTTTGATCGGACAGATGTTCCAGGTTGATGATGTCGGCGCCAATAATGCCGCTGCCTTGCAGGCAATCACAATTGCCTACGACGACGCCAACCTGCGCTTCTGGCGAAATACCAGCGTTGCAAATCTTCAGCCTGGACAGACTGCGACGCTGACCGATAACTATCTCGGCTATGAGTGGGATGAAGCGGTCGACAACGGATTCGATCCGGCCGGACTGGTCCGGCTGTCTTCGACGACGCTTCCAGTTAATACCTATCTACTTGACTACGGTAACACAACAGGGGCCGGCGTCTCGACCCATAACCTAACGCTCTATCGCGCGCCGAGTGGTGCATTGGTATTCGGGGCCGGCACGGTCTACTGGTCGTGGGGCCTGAGCGACAACCACGACCTGGTACCAACTCCCAGCGACCCACGCGTGCAACAGGCGATGGTCAACCTTCTGGCTGACATGGGCATCCAGCCGGGGACGCTTCAGTCGGGGCTGGTTGCCGCAACCGGCTCAACGGACACCATCGCCCCGACCTCCACCATCAATCCGATAGCAAGCTTCAGCGCGCAAAGCGTGGTCACCATCTCCGGCACGGCCTCGGACGTTGGCGGTGGCGTGATCGGCGGCGTGGAGGTGTCAACTGACGGTGGATTAACTTGGTATAATGCAATCGGTGACGAGAACTGGACCTATACTTGGTCGCCACAGGTTGCCGGCACCTACACCATCAAGAGCCGCGCGGTCGACGATTCCATCAATCTGGAAACGCCGTCAGCAGGTCGCACGGTCGTCGTCACCGATCCGTCTTACATTACGCTGTTCCCCGGCTCGGCAACCCCTGCTATCGTCAACGCTACGGATGCAAGCGCGGTCGAACTGGGTGTGAAGTTTCAAACCTCGGTGTCGGGTACCGTAAGCGGAATCCGCTTCTACAAGAGTAGCCAGGATACGGGCACCCACACCGGCCAACTTTGGACCAGCACGGGTACCTTGCTTGCGACCGCCACCTTCACAAACGAAACTGCATCTGGCTGGCAGAGTGTGACCTTCTCCAACCCGGTCACTCTGACGCCGAACACCACGTATGTCGCTTCCTACCACACGAATGTGGGCCACTACTCCGTGAGCCCTAACTACTTCACGAGCAATGTGGTCAGTGGTCCACTAACTGCTCTGGCCAATGGCAATGGCGTCTATACTTACAGTAGCACCAGAGCGTTTCCGACGAGCACGTTTTCGGGGGAGAATTACTGGGTTGACTTGATGTTCAACCCCTCCACGACCAACAGCCAGCCGGTGGCCACGAACGACACCGGGCCGACTGTGACGCAAAATACGCCGATGACGATCACGGCCGCGTCGCTGACTGCTAACGATAGCGATCCCGATGGGGATGCCCTGACCGTCACGTCGGTGAGCGCAGCAACGAACGGCACCGTCGTTCTCAACACCCAGCCCAATCCGCAGAACAACACCATCACGTTCACACCCAACGCCAGCTATAGTGGTCCGGCGAGCTTCAGCTATACCGTCTCGGATGGGCGCGGCGGTACGGCCACGGCCAGTGTCAGCCTCGCGGTAGCATTGCCAGGAGCGGGTCCCTACAGCCTGTTCAATGCGTCAAGTACACCCGCACAGACCAACCTTAATGACGGAGCCCAACTCGAAGTCGGGATGAAGTTCACGTCCTCAGTGGCGGGTCAGATTACGGCTCTAAAATTCTATCGCAGCGCCAGCGATACTGGCCCCGATGTGCTCAATCTCTGGAGCGCGACAGGAACCCATCTCGCCAGCGCAACCTTTACGAACACCGCAGCCAGCGGCTGGCAGACTGTTACCCTGCCGTCCGCAGTTTTTATCGCTGCCAACACCACCTATGTCGCTTCCTATCACACTACCGGCGCTTATGTGGCAACCAACAACTATTTCACGACGGCCGTCACAAGCGGCCCCTTGACCGCACCATCCACGACCACTGCCGGCGGCAACGGGGTTTATTCCTACGGTGGTACCAGCACCACCGGCATCTTTCCGAACAACACCTACAACGCCGCCAACTATTGGGTCGATGTCGTGTTCACACCGTCCAGCGGCGCCAACCAGCCGCCGGTTGCCAATAACGACAGCGGTTACACAACCACGCAAAACACCGCGCTGACAATTTCGGCTGCGGCGCTGCTTGTCAACGATACCGATCCGGACGGCGGTACGCTGACGGTCACGGGCGCGAGCGGCGCCGTCAACGGTACGGTCAGCTTCAACAGCCAGACCAATGTGGTGACGTTCACGCCCGGACCCGGCTATACCGGACCCGCGTCCTTCAGCTACGCTATTGCCGACGGACAGGGCGGCACGGCCACTGCAACGGTCAGTCTGACGGTCAATGCGGCACCCAACCAGCCGCCGGTAGCGAGCAACGACAGCGGCTACAGCGCCACACAGAATACGGCTCTGACCATCGCCGCTTCGGCCCTGCTTGCCAACGACACTGACCCCAATGGCGATCCGCTGACCATCACCGGCGTGAGTGCCCCCGTCAACGGCACCGTCAGCTTCAACGCTCAGACCAATCTCGTCACGTTCACGCCGACTGCCGGCTACACCGGCGCCGCCTCCTTCAGCTATGCCATTTCAGATGGGCGTGGTGGCACTGCGACGGCAACGGCAAGTTTGACGGTGAACACGCCTTCGGTGAGTTTATTTTCGGCCTCCGATACGCCAGCAGTTCTCTCGGACTCCGGTACGGACCAAGTCAACCTCGGCGTGCGGTTCACGTCCTCTACCGCCGGCTCCATAACCGGCATCAAGTACTACAAGGGCGCAAATGACACCGGCGCGCACGCCGGCTCATTGTGGAGCAGCACGGGCACCTTGCTTGCGACAGCGACCTTCACCAGTGAAACGACGAGTGGCTGGCAAACGGTGACATTCAGCAACCCGGTATCAATCACTGCCGGGACCACCTACGTGGCAAGCTACCACAGCAATGGCCATTACGCACACACCGGTAACTACTTCACCAGTGCGCGCGTCAATGGCCCGCTCACAGCATCCGCCGGCAACAATGGCGTTTACACCTATGGTAATGCCAACTTGTTCCCGACAAGCACTTTCAACGCCACTAACTACTGGGTGGATGTGCTCTTCAGCCCCGCGAGCGGCGGCGCCAACCAAGCGCCGGTCGCGGCGAACGACTCCGGACTCAACGTCACTCAGAACTCCACGATCACGATCGCAGCGTCGGCGCTGCTCGCCAACGACACCGATCCGGACGGCGATAACCTGACGATCACCGGCGTTAGCAATGCCGTCCACGGCACCGCAAGTTTCAACGCCCAGACAAACGCCGTTACTTTCACACCCGACTCCGGCTATACGGGACCGGCCTCGTTCACTTATGCCATTTCCGACGGCCGGGGTGGTTCGGCGAATGCGTCGGCGAGTCTGACGGTCAACCCGGCATCAGCGAGCATCGTAAGCCTGTTCAGTTCCAATCCAACGCCAAGCCTCGTATCAGTTAACGATCCGAACTCAGTCGAGCTCGGGCTAAAATTCCAGGCGTCCAGCAACGGCGACGTCACAGGGCTACGCTTCTACAAAGGCGCATCGAATACCGGCACCCATGTCGCACATCTCTGGACCAGCACCGGTACCCTGCTCGCCACCGCCACCTTCACCAACGAAACGGCAAGCGGTTGGCAGCAGGTGGACTTCGCCACGCCGGTGACGATCAATGCAGGCTCGACTTATGTTGCGTCCTATCACACGTCAGGAAACTACGCCGCCGATCCCGGCCTGTTTAACTCGGCGGTTAGCAACGGACCGCTGACTGCACCATCGTCCGCCACGAGTGGAGGAAACGGCGTGTACGCTTATGGATCAGGCGCCCTTTTCCCGACGAATAGCTACAACTCCACGAGTTATGGCGTCGACGTTCTGTTCCGTCCGCAACTTGTGGCCTGACAAGGAGATTTTGCTTGCTTCAGCGGAGCTTTGGCGACTTGGACTAAGCCCTCGTTCGCCCGGCTCCGATGGACGCCTCGATGCGGGGCGGCACGTCAGATCGACGGATTGCTGCCAAACGTTGAGGAGTTAGTTTACTCGTCGGGCCGTGCGGATTTCGGCCGAGATGCTTCAGTGCCGAAAAGTCGTGCGGGAGAGCCGAACGCCTTAGCTCCTGGTGGGATATCCCGATTGACCAGCGAGTTTGCGCCAATCACCGCTCTGTCACCTACCGTCACCCCCATCTGAATGACGGCATTTGGACCGATGTAGACCCCGTGACCGATTTTTGTCGGCGCGTAGTCGACCGGCTTCGCTCCAAGCGAGATCGAGCGGTTCACGGTGTTGTGTGTGTAGATCTGAACACCGGCGGAAATGGAGCACCAATCGCCGATCTCAAGACCCCCGCCCGATCCATCCAGAAGGCAGCCCGGGCCGATCCAAGTATTTCGACCAACGACAACGTCACTCAGAACGAGCACATTATCATACATTGTCGTGCCCTCTCCGAACCCATAGGCAGCAGCGTTATCATGCCGTTCGGAAAGCAAATCTGCGATTGACACTCTTCGATTGAACTGTCGTTTCTTGCGAGCCGCAAGAAGTTGAAAAAAGCGCCGACAGAGCGCCAACCATTCGTCAGCCTGTTCTTCGGTGATTCGATGATCAAACCTGGAGTCCATGGGCTTCTGCGCTCTCCGCCTACGCATGAATGGGATCTCGACCTGAAACTACGCGTTCTGGCATGTCATGGGGAATGGCGAATTTGCCGGTCGTTGCACTTGGCGTCATAGCCCTGGTGACCTGTCAGAAGAATTCGTCTTCCTGCGTATCCTTAACCAGCCAAAGTTTTCCGAACTCGCGGCAGCCTTCCAGTTAGGGATGCTTTTCGTCAGTCCCGGACCTCCCGAGGAAATAGCTCTACAGCGTCGATCAGTGGATTGCGACAACTTCGCAGCCAAGAACGGGCGAGCTTCTCGGCGATCCTCTGCCGGTCAACATGTATCTCGCGGCCGATCGCGTCGGAATACAGACGCAACATATGAATGGTCTTACGCGGCACCTTGCATGGGACTTGGCCTGACTCTGTTGTTGCGGGCACCAGGAGGGCTTGCCCAACCCAAGTGACCTCGTAAATACCTCCAATTTAATGGAATATATTATATTGCGGCATTTTTCTCGGCAAGGCAATATTTAAATATATTATATTGGCATTTAAGATTAAGAGCTTTCTATTTTATGCTCGAAGAGCTCCTTGTGATTATTGGCTTGGAAGTGGTTCTACTCGTTTCAATCGCAGCGATGACGTTTCATCATAGGCGAATGGATGTGCTTAGTGGACGCTACTTTGCAAAAGATCAAAGCAATCACATGACGCCTGATTCGGGCATCAAGGGGCTTGAGTGCGAGCAAACGGCACGGCAGAAAGACGGGCTGACCGCTCCGCTCGACGAGAGGTCAAAACCGCCTCTGCCACATAGCTCCGAACCGACAAGTATTCGGACGTGGGGGTTGTGGCGCTCTTACATTCGCCGCGTTGCAGCCGCCCACATCTCGGCGCCGGCGGGTCGAGCTTGGGGTTCGCGGCGCGCGCAATCCATGTCGAAGACTGACGTCTCGACTAGCGCGCTTGGCCAGGGCAGCCAAACGCGCGCGGCACTCCCTGAAGGCATCAGAATATATGCGGTGGGCGACGTACACGGCCGCTCCGATCTTCTGGAGAGGCTACTGGCGGCCATCGACGCCGACTGCAAACAACGTCCGGTCCCCCGTCCAATTACCGTCTTCGTGGGTGACTATATCGACAGGGGACCCGACTCGCGAAATGTGCTCGATCTGCTGCTGCGATGGCAGAAATCCCACAAAACAATCTTCCTTCGCGGAAACCATGAAACGTTCCTGCCGCGTTTCCTCGCCGATCCGCTCAGCTTGGACGAATGGCGACGGTACGGCGGTCTCGAAACCCTGCTTTCTTATGGTCTTAGACCGAGCATCAATCCTGATCGAGACGAACAGGCCATGCTGGCGACCGAGTTCGCGGAAGTTGTTCCGCGAGAGCATCTCGATTTTCTGCAATCGCTCGACTTGAAGTTTAGCTGTGGCGGCTTTCTCTTTGTCCATGCTGGCGTTCGTCCCGGCGTTCCAATCCACGAGCAGACCGAGAATGATCTGCTCTGGATTCGTGACGATTTTCTCAACTGCGAACAGCCGTTCGAACGATTCGTGGTGCACGGCCATACACCAGTGAACGAGCCCGATCTGCGGCCGAACCGGCTCAATATCGACACAGGAGCTTACGCAACAGGACGGCTTACCTGCGTCGTCATCGAGAACACCTCTATTATCCAGTTAGCGAGTGACGAGCTGGAGGGTACGCTTACCGCTCCTTCAACGCGTGCTGCGCCTGATCCTGCAAGGGCTTGAGCAGATATGACAGCGCGGTTCTCGACGGCGTCTTGATAAAGACCTCGACCGGCATGCCTGGCACCACCTTGGCCGATCCGAGCTTTGCCAGTTCCTCGGGCTTGAGCAGAACCCGAGCCGTGTAATAGCTCGCGCCGGTCCGCTGTTCCTGTGTGAGGTCTGCGGAGACCACAGCGACTTCCCCATCTATCTCGGGGGTTGTCTTCTGATTGAAGGCCGCAAACCGAAGCGTTGCCGATTGACCAACATAGACCTGATCAATTTCTCGGGGAGCAATCTTAACCTCAACTGCGAGGGCGTCAGCATCCGGCACGATGAGCATGATCTGCTCGCCCGGGGCGATCACGCCTCCGACAGTATGGACCGCAAGCTGGTGAACTCGGCCGGACTGGGGTGCTCGAATGTCGATGCGATTGAGCTGGTCCACGGCAGCGATCTTGCGTTCAGCAAGTTCGGACAGCTTTGAGCGGGTTTCTATCAAATCCTTGCCAACCTCGGTTCGCAAATCCTGATCGATTTGAATGATCTGAAGTTCGACCTCGGCAATTTTGCCCTTTGCCTGCGCGATCATCCCGGCCAGTTGACTACGCTCGCCCTCCAGACGAGCGCTGTCGCGCTCCAGCGCGTTGAGCCGAGCGATCGGCACGAGATTCTTCTGGAAGAGGCCGCGAACTCCTTCCAGTTCTCCAAGGATGAAATTGACTTCCTTCTGCTTGGCCTCGGCTTGTCCTGTATAGCCCTTGATTTCGTCCTGTAGCTGCGCTCGTCGCTCCTTGAGCTGCGACTTCTGCCCGTTCCGGGCCTGGCCGCGAAGGTCAAACAACGCCCGTTCGGCAGCGATAGCGCGCCCGGCTTCGGAACGGCTGTCTTTCATCCTTTCCAGCAGCGCCTTAGGAAATGCGATCTCGTCGACGCTGTCCCGTTCCGCTTCAAGGCGAGCCTGGCGAGCGAGCAGTTCGTCGAGGCTCTTGGTGACGATCGTCGCGCTAGCCAGCGTCTGAGTTTCATCAAGACGAATTAGTATGTCACCCGCACTAACCTTGTCTCCGTCCCGCACCCGCAGTTCGCCGACAATACCGCCGGTGCCGTGCTGAACTTTCTTCACACTCGAATCGACGACGACGACGCCTTGGCCGATCACGGCGCCTGACAACTGCGAAGTTGCTGCCCAGCCGCCGATTCCAAATGTCACGAAAGCCGTCATGATGATCCCGACGACCATGTATCGCTGAATCGAGTGCAGCGCCGGGGTCACCGCACTGTCCATCTGCCGCCTCCCTGGCTATCCGCCACCACCTTGAGCGGCACGGGCGTCCGCAGCACGGTCCTGAGAACCTCCTCTTTCGGACCAAACGACTGCACTCTTCCATCGCCCACTACCAATACATGGTCGACTGCTTCAAGCGCTTTTGGACGATGGGCAACCACTACGACGATCCCACCGCGGTTACGCACGTTGACGATTGCCTCGGTGAGAGCTGCTTCCCCCTCTGCATCGAGATTTGAGGTCGGCTCATCAAGCACCACCAGGAAGGGGTTGCCGTAGAAGGCGCGCGCAAGTCCAATCCGTTGGCGCTGGCCAGCGGACAACGTCATTCCGCCCTCACCAACCTGCGTACTATAGCCATCCGGGAATGAAAGGATGAGATCATGCACACCGGCGATCCGTGCCGCTTCCAGGACGGCGTCCGGGGTGGCCTTTAGATCAAATCGCGCAATATTGACGGCGATGCTGCCCTCGAACAGTTCGATATCCTGCGGCAGATAGCCGATATGCCTACCTAATGCTTCCGAGGACCACTGATCCAGCGCAGCGTTGTCGAGCTTGATCCTGCCACGAAGCCGTGGCCAGACACCAACGAGCGCACGGGCCAACGTCGACTTGCCGGCACCGCTCGGCCCGATGATTCCAACGGCCTCTCCCTTTCGCAATTGGAACGAGACATCACTAAGGATCAGCTTCTCTGAATCCGGCGCCGCGACATAGAGCTGCTCCACGACGAACGCCTCGGTCGGCGCCGGCAGCGCGAGCGGCTCCTTCTCCTTGGGCAGGAGTTCAAGCAACTGATCCAGCCGTTGTCCGGACTGACGTGCGGCGACGAATCCTTTCCAGTTGGCGATCGCCGTCTCTACGGGAGCAAGTGCCCTCGCCGTCAGGATCGATCCAGCAATGATGATGCCTGCCGTGGATTCCTGATTGATGACAAGGACCGCGCCAACGGCGAGGACCAGAGACTGGAGAAATGAACGAAGGATCTTGGAAAGCCCACCGAGTCCGCTCGCCACATCACTCGCGCTCTCGTGCGCCGCAAGGTATTTTGTATTGATGGACTGCCAGCGTTGCGCAGCTTGCCGCCTCATGCCCATGGCCTGGAGAACTTCAGCGTTTCGTCGCCCTTCCGCAGCGAGCGCGCTGCGTGAAATCGCCAATCGCGAAGATGCCTTCGCCGGCCCGCGCGTTCGCATCTCGGTCGCAACCGTTATGGCGACCAGCAGCAGTCCGCCTATTAGTGCGGTTACGCCGATCCAGAAATGAAAAAGAAAGCAGATGCCGAGATAAATTGGCATCCACGGCAGGTCAAACAGCGCGATCGGCCCGCCTCCCGAAAGAAAGCTGCGGACCAGATCAAGATCCCGCAGCGGCTGCATACCGTCACCATCGCCGCGCGTCTTAAGAGGAAGACGAACCAGTGAATCGAATACGCGCGCCCCGAGCCTTTCGTCGAAGTAACGTCCAATCCGCGCGCTTATTCTATTTCGGACCAGATCTAGGCCGCCCTGAAATGCGTAGAGCACCGTTGCGAGCAACAAGAGCGCGACCAGTGTCGGTATGCTACGACCCGGCAGCACCCGATCGTAAACCTGAAGCATGAAGAATGAGCCGGTGAGCATAAGAAGATTGCTCAGGCCACTGAACGCTGCCAAAGCCCAGAATATTCGGCGGCAAGACACCAGGAAGGCCGATATTTCGGATCGCGGCTCATCGTACTCTCTCGCCGAGCGCCAGCGCGAGAACAGGCGCTGGCGAATGGCTTCGACCGAACGCTCCGCGCACTCATTCACTTCAGGAATGCGCAACCACGATCGAGCTCGTTCCGCCAGAATTCCCAAGGCGGCGACAAACACCGCCCATCTTGAGACCTCGATCTCGTCAAGCCTCTTGGGCGGGGGGATTTCCCCCCGCCTTCTGAAATCAGTCATGGCACTCGCCCCTTGAACCATGCCCTTCTGGGGGTGTCCCCAAGGCAGATGTTACCAACTCCTTTTACAAACCCCCAGCTCACGCAAAGTGGAAGTCGCCGCTATTAAGCGCGCTCAGTTTGGTGTTCTTCAGCGTAAGCGCGTCGCTTCCGGTGGAAATGACGACGTCCTGACCAACTTGGCTCGCGTGCGAGAGAACGCTCGCAAAGCTGTCGAATACTGTCCTGCTGAATTGGATCGTGTCTTGCGCAGTTCCGCTCGCCGCGAAATCCTTGATGACGTCGCGGCCGAAGTTTGCGGCAAACACGAAAGTATCGTGTTGGCCGCCGCCAACCAGGATGTCATTACCCGAGGTGCTCTTCAGCGTGTTGCTGGCTGTCGAGCCAAGAATCGCGCCCCCTGAAGTACCGACGACCTGGCCAGCGCTATCGATCTGCTTGGCGGTATAGGTGTGAACCGTGTCGGACACGGCCGACGATGTCTGGTAGGACCAGGTACCATCGGCTGCCGCAGTAACTTTTCCAATCGACGTGTTGCCATCATACAGCTTGATCTGACTGTTGGCATCGGCGACGCCTTTGATGGTGACGATGTCGCTCCAGTTCTTGTACATGGTGGTCAAAGCGACAGACGAAGTCGGCGCAGCTGCACTGGAAGCACCGATCTGTCCGTCACCGTTGAGATCCTGATGGAAGCTCGTCTCGAGCGTTTTTAGGACAGAGTTCGTACCCGACACCTGGCCGCCCGACGCGGAGCCGGTCAGGGTGCTGACATGGGAAACGTAGTTGCCGTTGTTGTCGGTGTTCCAGGCCGTGTACTGTCCGGTGCTCGCCTCCTTCCAGGCAACCTGATAGCCCGTCGCCGTCTTTTCCGCACCGATCGGCGTCCAGGTGCCATCTTGCCCGTCCACAAAATCCGCGCCGCCATACTTCAATGTGGGGCCGGATCCGCTGCTGCTGTTGAGGTAATATTTGCCGCCGCTCTCAACGAGACTTGTCGCACCAGCCGACTCGACTTGCTTGCTCGGAGTTGGCGTTGGCGACGTCGGTGTGCCTACACTGGAAGCACCGATCAGCCCGTCACCGTTGAGATCCTGACGGAAGCTCGTCTCGAGCGTTTTTAGGCCAGAGTTCGTACCCGACACCTGGCCGCCCGACACGGAGCCGGTCAGGGCGCTGACATGGGAAACGTAGTTGCCGTTGCTGTCGGTGTTCCAGGCCGTGTACTGACCGGTGCTCGCCTCCTTCCAGGCAACCTGATAGCCCGTCGCCGTCTTCTCCGCACCGATCGGCGTCCAGGTGCCATCTTGTCCGTCCACAAAATCCGCACCGCGATACTTCAGCGAGGGGCCCGATCCGCTGCCGCTGTCGAGGTAATATTTACCGCCGTTCTCAACGAGACTCGTCGCACCAGCCGACTCGACTAGCGAGGATGGCGTGCTCGGCGTTGTTGGCGTTGTCGGAGTCGACCCACTGATCGCACTGCTGACCGACTGCGACGCGGCGCTCACATTGCCTGCCACGTCCGCAGCCTTGGCCGTCAGCGTATGCGCGCCAGTCGACAAGGCGTTCGTCGTGATGCTCCAGGCCCCGGTCGAGCTCGTCGTCCCCGTCCCGACCACCGTGGTCCCGTCGTAGACGGTGACCGTGCTGTTGGCCTCCGCGGTCCCGGACAGCTTAACCTGATTGGTATTGACGATGGCGTTGGTGCTCAAGACCGGGGTAGTCGGCGCCGCCGTATCCACCGTCACGGTCACCGCACCGGACTTGGCGCTGGTCTGGCCGCTCGGGCTGGTCGCGGTCGCGGTCAGCACGTGCTTGGCGTCGGTCAGGACCGAGGTGATGTAGTCCCAGCTCCCCGTCGAGCTGGCGGTCGCTGCACCGATCTGGGTCGAGCCATCGTAAATCTTGATGGTGCTGTTGGCCGCAGCGGTCCCCTTCAACGCGAGGGTATTATCGTTGGTGATGCCATCGCCGGCCGCTCCGGTATCGTTGGAGAAGGAGGCGATCACTGGAGCGCTTGGCGTGCTCGGCGTCGTGGGGGCATTTGCATCCTGCAGAATGCTGCCCGACACCATATTTACGTTGTGCACGTACACTGTCTTGGCGCTGCTGTCGTTCGGGCCGCCACGGATGCCACCGATGGCCAGCCCCGCGAGAGATTCTGACGGATCGAAATAGTTGTCGTGCACCTTGAACGTGTTCACGAGAGACGGCACCGTGACCGCGGTGAACGCGTTGACGCTGCCCATCATCGTATTATAGCCAATTTCGCCAGAGGTAATGATACCCTTGAGGGTAATATTGCCCGCGCTGTCGGCGAGATCGGACTCGATCATGAAGCCCTGCGTAATACCGCCATTCTGGGTGGTCGTATTGTACATGACGGTGGCGGTGTACGGCCCACCAACGAATTCCAAATAGTCGCCATGCGCGCCCGGAGTCATTCCGGCGTTCTGGATCAGATTATACTGGATCACAACAGCGGCTGGCCCACTATTATGCATCTGGATCATGTCGTTGCCGGCATTCTTGAGCCAGGAATGATCCACCGTCAGCGTACCTGAACCGCGCATCGTGATGAGGCCATGCTGTCCTTGCGTGCCCGCCACGCCAACGTTGCTGCCGTCGATGGTGGTGTTGCCGACATACACGTTCCCGGACGATTGCGTCCCGAGGATCGGGGCATTGCCGTTGGCGCCGATCTTGAAGTTGGAATTCAGGATCGTCGTATTGGTGCCGTTAATGACCACGCCCCAGCCGCCGTTCAGGGAGAAATCGTAGCCATCAAGGGTGACGTTGTTGCCCGTGACGGTCACGATGTGGCTCGACGCATTCACCGTCACCCCAGCCATGGAGATCGTCGCCGGATTCTTCAATACCTGGCCGTCGGGTACCCCGACATGATAATCCACGCCGGCAACCTTCCACGGCGCCCGGTTCGCCCCATACTCGTTGAGCAGGTTCGCAACCTGGGGGGCTCCCGCCGGCGCATTGCTGGAGCCATCGCCTGCCCCGCCACCCGGATTGGGAGTAGGGTTGGGATTGGGAGCCGGGTTGGAACCGGTTCCAATGACGGGATTCACAGCCGAGGACGCGACGCTCGCGTTGCCTGCAGCGTCGGTCGCCTTCGCCGTCAGGGTATGCGAGCCGGTCGTTAGAGCAGAGGTCGTAAGGCTCCAGGCCCCGTTCGAGTTTGCGGTGGCGGTGCCGACTTGCGTCGTGCCGTCATAAACCTTGATCGTGCTGTTCGCCTCGGCATTTCCCGACAGCGCCACCTGACTCGCGCTGTTGACGGTATTGCTGGCAATCGTTGGCGCAGCCGGCGCTTTGGTATCGACCGCGACTGACAGCGTGGATGAGGCCGCGCTGGTCTGTCCCGACGAGTTGGTCGCGGTCGCCTTCAGCGTGTGACTGGCGTCCGACAGCGCAGACGTGGTGTAGCTCCACGCACCGCTCGAATTGGCGGTCGTGGTGCCAATTTGGGTCGAGCCTTCGTAAACCTTCACCGTGCTGTTGGCGGGGGCCCTGCCGGTCAGGGTCAACGTGTTGTCGTTGGTGATGTGATCGCCGGTAGTTCCGCTGTCCGTGGAGAAAGATTCGATGACAGGGGCGGCTACAGTGGTCGGCGTGGTTGGCGGAGTTGCCGTTCCAGTCACGCTATTGTCTTTGTTGATCGTCTTCCCGGTCGCCATGTCGACGTTGCCGGAATATGTCATCGAGATACCGCCCCCACTCCCCGGATAGAAGTAGTAGTAGGCTCCGCCGCCATACATGTAGTTATTCTGCACCACACCGGTTTCTCCCGGCTGGGCATGGATCATGGCCGAGACTGATGGATCGCCCGACGCATCCGGGATCGCGATGATCGTGTTATTGGCAATGAGGCCATTACCGCCATCAGCAAGCTGAATCAGTTCGCCGCCAGCCGCCTGTGGTGACTGATAGATCGTATTGTAGGAGACGACAGTGTTCGGAAAACTGCCCATCATTTGCAAGACATTGAGGTGGGCACCGGCGACGGTGCCGCCGTCCATGATCAGATTGTAGCTGTAATTGACCGTGCCGCCGTTGTTGAGTTCAACGAAATGCTGCGCGCTATCGTGCATGTAGTTGTACTGCACGATCTTGTTTCCCGAGCCAGACAACGTGACGAATGCCGACGATTCCCGATCACCGGTGTGATCGAACGTGTTGGCAATAACGCTGACATTGGATGTCGATGGATCTGCGTAGATCGAACTGCCGGGGGGGAAATTCGAGTTCTTGATGGTCGTATTGCTTGCACCGTTCGTGACGTAAACACCCCAGCCCTTGAAGTCGTAGCCATCGAGGGTGACGTTGTTGCCGGTCACCCGGATCAGGTGGTTGGCGGTGTCGATCGACACCCCGGACATGTTGATGGTCGAAGGGTTCTTGAGCACCGTACCGCTCGGGATGCCAACCGCGTAGTCAACGCCGGCCACCTCCCACGGCGGACGCGTCGCATAGCTATCCAGCAAGTTCGGAACCTGCGGCGATCCATTCGGGGCATTTGCTGAGCCGTCGTTAACTGCCATCTACCCGTTCTCCTGATTATTTGACTTTTGTGTCCTTTGACATGCGCTCAAATTCGAAGTTGTCCCCCGAGCGGCATGCCTCGACTGTTAACCAAAGTCAGTGACTGCGAATCAAAGTCAGTCCATAAACCATCATGCGACGGTTCGTACGTTCCTCGTACTGGCTGGTTACCGACGACTTTTTTGCGACCACATCACGGCTCCGCTGGGGTGATATTTGGCCCCCATCGCCAAGGTTGCTTAGCCTCCCTGATCTCAAATTCGGAAAAATAAAATCTCGTATAATGCGGAGCTTGAATCCTGGACAGCCGCTTATAAAACCTTCGCGGCTGCGGCCGGACGAATATTGCCGGATCTTTAGATCATATTCCTCAGATCTTAGATTATATTCCCAGAGTACGTCTTGTTTTAGCAATAGCCACTTTCTGTTTTAACAGGACATTACTCGGCCATCGATCATTTAACTCTCAATGACCTTTAGGGGACGCAGTTGATTTAATAGCAGAGGCTGCGCGTGATCACAGGGCACCTACGAGGGAGATCAGCGGCCGTGCGAATCAGCCGCCGGCAACACCTCGGGATCGTCGGGCAGAGCTTTGCTCACACGCAAATCAGCGGCTATTCCCCGCTGCCGGGCGCCCCGCTCGACGCTCCTGCTTCACTTCGCCGCAGTTTATCAACAGGTCTCGGAGGGGGACCACCGTCTCCCGCGCTCCGACGGAACGGAGCCAGCGCCGCCACCGCCGCCTTTAGCGCCGGCGGACCACGACCGTGATCCGCATCCTAGTCCCGGCGGCAAATTCGATCTCGATCGCCCCACCAGCCGCCCCAACGGGACCGGGCGTCGCTCCCGCTTCCGGGGCCATCAACGCTCACGGACTGGGGTGGGCGGTACGCATCCGGTGACGGCCCCCGGTTAGGCCGTTCTGGGTGGAGGACTGATTAGGCTCAAGCCGCGTGAGCGATGCTCTGAAGCCGCCAATTCCAAGGCAGGAGTTCGTGGATGCGTTTGGCGGGGTAATCTGGCAGGCGGGCCAGCACGTCGGCGAGCCAAGCTTGTGGATCGATGTCGCTGAGCTTGGCGGTGGCGATGAGGGTGTAGATCGCAGCCGCACGCCGACCGCCCTCGTCGGAGCCGGCGAAGGTCCAGTTTCTTCTGCCCACGGCGACGGCCCGTAGCTCGCGCTCGGCGGCGTTGTTCGACATGCACAGGCGCCCGTCATCAAGGAAGCGGGTGAATGCATCCCAGCGGCTGAGGCAGTAGTTGATCGCCTTGGTCGTCTCGTTGTTCCTGGAGAGCTTGTCTCGCTGCTCGCGCAGCCAAGCGTGCAGTTCGGCGATCAATGGTCGACTGCGCTCCTGGCGCACGTGCCGGCGCTCCTGCGGCGCGAGACCGTTGATCTCGCGCTCGATGGCGAACAGGACGTCGATGCGCTTGACCGCCTCGGCCGCGATCGGCGCCTTGCTGAGCCGTGCCAGATCGAAGAACTTGCGCCGGCCGTGCGCCCAGCACGCGGCCTCGATGATCGGACCTGCTTTGCGATTGGCCTCGTAGAGCTTGCCAAAACCGGCATAGGCGTCGGCCTGCATCAGCCCGGCATAGCCCGCCAGATGTTGCTCCGGGTGCTCACCGCTACGATCCGGCGAATAGAAGAACACGGCGGCCGGCGGATCGGGGCCGGCGAACGGTCGGTCGTCGCGCGCATAGGTCCAGAGCCGGCCGGTCCGCGTCTTGCCCTTGGCCAGGACCGGCACCGTGGTGTCGTCTGCATGGATGCGCTCGGCAGCGAAGACATGGCTCCGGATTGCATCGACCAGCGGCATCAGGGTTGCGGCCGACGCGCCCACCCAGTCGGCGAGCGTCGATATGTCGAGGTCGATGCCTTCGCGCTGGTAGACGTCGCTCTGACGATTGAGCGGCAGGTGCAGGCCGTACTTGGCGAACAAGACATGAGCGAGCAGCTTCGGCCCCGCACGTCCACGCGCAATCGGGTGCGAGGGCGCCGGCGGCTGAGTGATCGCCTCGCAGGCCCGGCAGACGAGCTTCTCGCGCACGTGCTGGATCACTTTCCACTGGCGCGGGATGAACTCTAGCATCTCGGTCACGTCCTCGCCGATCTTACGCAATCGGTTTTCGCCGCAGCATGGGCAGGTCGCAGGCACCGGATAGACAATGCGCTCCCGCGGCAAATGCTCCGGCAGCGGCCGGCGCGCCGGCTTGCGGCGCTCGAATGGTGCCACCGTAATCTTGTCGGCTGCGGCCATCTGCGCCGCAGTCTCGGCTTGCGCGGCGTTCTCTTCCAGATCGGCGAGCTGCAGCTCGAGCTGGTCCAGCAATGCGCCTCGCTCGGAGGACTGTCCGAACTGCTCGTGCCGCAGCTTCTTGATCGTGAGCTTGAGCTTCTCGATCAGCAGTGTCCGTGCCTGAGCTTCCGCCTCCGCGGCCAAGCAGGCCGCTCGCTCGGCAAGCAGCATCGCCTTCAGCGTGGTCACATCGTCGGGGAGAGAATCATCGGCGCTCATCGCCGACCAGAGAATCACAAGACGCGGTCTCTGTCCGGACTGCCGATCGTGCCATCGATTCAAATCACAGCGATCAGCCGGCCGCCTGCGGTCGCCACGTGTGTTGCGGCATGCGCCAGTCAATGCCCTCCAGCAAGTAGCCGAGCTGGGCCGGGGTGATTGTCACCACGCCATCAGTCGACGACGGCCAGAGAAAGCGGCCGCGCTCCAGCCGCTTGGCGTAGAGCGACATACCCAGCCCATCATGCCAAAGGATCTTGATGAGCTTGCCGCTCTTGCCACGGAACACGTAGAGGTCGCCGCCGTGCGGGTCGCGCCTGAAGGCTTCCTGCACCAGCAAGGCCAGCGAGTTCATGCCGCGACGCATATCGGTATGGCCGGTCGCAATCCACACCCGTATGCCCGACGCAATGGGGATCACCGCGGCCGTCCATCAGCCAGTGCCGCGACCGCGGCCTTTAGCGTCGCCGCGTCGACCGTACCCGTGATCCGCATCCGAACCCCGGCCGTGAACTCGATCTCGATCGCGACGCCGCCGGCCGACCCGACTGGACCAGGCGTCGCCCCCGATTCCGCGACCACCATCGCCGGTACCAAGCCTGTTTGATGGTTGGCATCCTTCGGCTCGGGGCGAAACGACCGTCGCCATCGGAGCAGCAATGAGCGCGAAACGCCGTATCGCCGCGCCGTCGCAGCGACCTGGCGCGGCGCCTGTAAGCTCTCCAGGACGATCTTGAGCTTCTCATCCTCGGACCAGCGCCGCCGCCGGCCTGTGTCCACCACTTCGAGCCGTTCAACCTGGGCGCTGCGCCTATCACTGTCCATAAGGACAGTTCTCAATAACGCGTCTCACTCGGCAAGGCGGCCTTCACCGGACGGATACGGTGGGCGCCGCGACGGCACCCTGATGCCGCCGGTAGCGGCGATCCGAAGCCATGTCCTTGCGTCGAACGCATCCACGCGGCTGACATCACGGTGTCAGTCGTGGCCAAAGGCAAGGCGCGAACCGGCCTGCTCTGGATCTATGAGCGCGACGATCGTCCGTTGCCGGGCCAGATCCGCCGGCGGTCGTGTTCTTTCACCTGATCGCGGCGGTGAGCATCAGGAGCACCATTTGGCGACTAATGTTGTCTTAGACACCTGGCGCCCGACTATGATCTGGACTGAGCCCGCGCACGGCACTTTCGGACATGTCGGTCGATCTTGCTCGCAGCATGTATTCGATTATGCTTGCAATTTTGGCGCCGCCGACGCTCAGATCGTGACAGCTGATGACTTTCTGCTTAGCAGCCGTTCCCGTTCGCCTGCACAGCTCAGGTGACGCAAGAAGCTCCACCACTTTGTCTGCCATTTTTTCAATATCAAACTTCGGAACGATGAAACCCGTATCGCGCTGCAAAAACTCCGGCGCGCCGCCCGTGTGATCAAAGCAGATAATAGGCAGCTGATGCAACGCGGCCTCCAGCATCACGAGCGGGAACGGATCCTCCCTGGAAGTCAGAAGAAAGATGTCCGCTGCTTCGAAGTATGGCGCAACGTTGGGTCTGTTTCCTATGAAATGGACCAGGTTCTGAAGTCCAGAGGACGAAACTTGTTTTCGCATTTCATGTACGTTCTGACGCTTTCCACCAATCCACACGAAATGGGGGCCAGCAGCGCCATTTTTTTCGGTGACTTCGGCTGCGACTCTTAAAAAAAGGTCGATACCCTTACGATGTTCAATAGAGCCACAGCCGCATACTATTTTTGCGTGTTGAGGAATTCCGAGCTCGAGCCTGATAGCCTCAGGTGATGGATCTTGTGCAACAGAAGCATTTGAAAGCGGTATGAAACCGTGAATCGTCTGAATCCTGCGAGCTGAAATCCCATAATTGTCTGTAAGATTTTGTCGCACGGCGTGAGAAACCGCAATGTAATGCGATTTGTGGCGTTCCAGGACCCTGATATTCTGCAGTCCCAAGCCTTGAATAGCGCCATCGAGCTCGTGAACATGGCAGATCACGGGGCAGGCGAGAAAGGAAAGAAAGTCCAACATTCTCGCGCTTGCTATCGAGTTGGCGTAAATTAGCCGAATGTTGCCGCGCGCGAGACCCTTACGAAGCTTAGCCAAGTGGTTCTTGTCGTGCCAACTGCTCATTTTCAGTCGACGCAGTACTTTGTAAGGGAGAGTAGGTCTCGGCTCAATTGTGTCGACTGTCCCGATGAACTGAAACTCCGACAACATTTCTCCCGAACTTCCAGCTAAAATATGAATTCCAAACTCGGAGTTTGCTCGCAACCAGCGCAGCAATCGCAAAAGGAATATTGACGCGCCCGTCCGCGAGGCCTCATGCTCCAAGAACAACACTGTCCCGTGCTTGCTGCTCATTTCGGTCGCCATGTCGTACAATCGGTCATGTGGCGCCGGCAGTGGGGCATTTCCTTATCATCAGAGCGTTCTGATGTTTGCCCGGCATGACGTAGTCGCCGTTCGTTGCTTGGTTTGATCGTCCCGCACTAAGATAGTGTCGCCGCCGAGCGCGACGTGTCCCCCTCCGCAGCCAGGCTTTTCGATCACAGACACGATTGTGAGAATCCAGAGGCAGCAACTGCCGTCGTGAACCGTGCACTACAGAAACCTTCATTTTCGTTTCAGACACGTGCTTGAGACAATGGAGCGGCGAGCACTCGATCGATTCCAAGCTCCCTTACCTTCGCGGAAGGATCGGAAACGCGCTGGTCTGTGTAGGTAGATCTTCGACAGAGCGCCTTATACCGGATGCTCAATCTGCGTAGTGGTAGGGCGAATGGATTGCGTGTGAGTGCGCCGCACGTCGTGGCCACCGGCAAACGGGCAGCCCACTTTCGCACCATATAGCGATATGACCGAACGTAGTCGGATCCGAGGGACAACTGCGGCTTGGCGTTATGAATAAGGGGCATATCGAGCCCGTAACAGGTCCGCCCTTGCCGCTCCGCTTCAAGAGCAATATCGGTGCCGTAGAGATGGAATTCGGGTAGCAGAGGATCGAAAGATACGCCTGCCTCGCGCCGCAACACGAATGCCATTTCATCGAAGCTCACAATGGGAACAGGCCCGTCCGATGCCTTGCCGAACAGCCCCCCATTTTCCGGAAACAAGGGCGCCAGGGAGCAATCCCACGTCCGCCCGACGACTTCACCCGCTGCAGTTACACCGCCGCTTGCAGCCACCGCCCAACTGGGATCGAGAAGCATAAGGCGATCGATTTCCCATGCGAGCCGCTCAAACCAGTTTTCGGGAAAATAGACATCGCAGTGGGCAAAGACGAGAAAATCGGCGGTCGCTGTCTCTATTGCGCGCGCGTAGGCCGCTGCAGCGCTTGGCTGATTCCACAGGATCGTCAAACCGACATCAGAGTTGGCAATTGATGGCGAACGGTAAAGATCTCGCTCCAATGTGCTGACATCGCTGGACCGTGCGCAGGTATAGATATGGAAAAGCGGGGCCATTCAAGAATTCCAATAATCTCTCAATGCGGAGTGGTAAGCGGTAGGTGCTGAGCTTCGTCCGAGACAAATCGGCAATAATCCGGACTCTTAAAATCGTGATAGATGTAGATCTGATGGTGCCAAGTCTCTGGATACGGCGCCTTTGTCAAATATGTAGTTTTGCAGATCTTCTGGGTATCATGGGATGCATTAAATTCATTTATCGCAAGCAGCGGACCGGTATATTCACTAAAGAGGGAGACATCGTCTCCAATTATGTCGTCGAAATATATGAAAGCGCGAGGAAGCAGATGCTCACGGTGCAATTCGAATAGTTTGAAGGCATCCCTGGTTGACGAATAATAATCGAGATCCAAAGAGATGGCGCCAATGGGCGCAGGATTATAGTCTCGCACGAATTGCGGCAGGCGGTCCGCTATGTTGCCGAGAACCAGTTGCGAGCGCGTCAGCTTCGCCTTCAATTTTTCGCCGTCCATGGCAAAAAAGCCTTGCCTCCAATGATGCGGCAAATCTCGATAGTCGTCAGGCGGAGGCAAGCCCTGCCCGGTGTCGAATCCAAAAATCTGTACCTCGATGCCCATCAATTTCTTCACTTCGGCGGCATGCATTTCGAGGTTAAGGAGTCCATTGCCTCCGGCAACGCCGAACTCGATTACGCTCACGCTCTTATGGCCGAGTTTCCTGGCCAGCTTAGCGGCCTGTAAAACACAGTATCCGTAGTGCGGCCTATCAATTGCGCTATTTGCGATGCGGGTTTCATAGGGAAATAGATTGAATCGCCTTGCGATTTCCCTGGACAATTTTGCCCGAATGGACCCCTTGTGGAACGCTAGCTTTGTTATGGCGGCGCGCATTGTGACGATCTTTCGCTAGAGCTTCTCAGCGGTTACAGCGGCGCCGTCGTAGTGTTGCATCGAAAAGATGCCCCCTTCATTTGGGCAAATGTCAAACATCGCGGGCGGCTGGGCTCGCATCTCGCCCCGCTGGGACTCGCGCCCGACACCAAAGGTCCGTCTTCAATCAAAGAGGAGCGCTTATCCCGCACGCAGTTTCTTTCGACCATTCATCTCTCCACATGCAGATCGCCGAGACCGCATATCGTACCGCAGCGATAAACACCCGCAACATTTAAATCCAATATTTAATATAATCAAGATTAATTTCGTTTGTATTATTTGTTCTTGCCCATTAACGTTCTAGCGAGGATTTATCAAGCCCGCCAGTTGGCGTCAGGGGCTCCTGTCCCTTCAAAATAAGGCGCGACATTCCGGAGCGTGGGCTCACGCAATATCGCGATGATTGACCTTTTCCGCTCAATTAGGATCGATAAGTTTTTGATGCCGCACCATCGGGGGACTCGTAGCCAGTTACCTGACAAACTTGACGCGCAAAAGCCTGGTCTGGATCGATTAGAAGATTGCAGAACCGCAAGCTGCTGGCACCGGTCGTTCTGTGGGTCGAATGGCCTAACGCGCTTGGAACTGGCCGGGTGAAGTGGCAAGCCAGAAGATCGATTCCAGGAGTAATTAAGCTTCACAATGGAGTGCGCTGGAACTGAGACGGTAGGCTGGATACCATCTTTGCCGTAGAGATGCTCTAGAATTGCGCTGGATTTGATTTGTGGAATGGACGAATTCCTTAGTCATGACTGATGTAGCTGCGACACACCGGATTGGGGTTCTTACATCTCGTGCCGAGATCGAAACTCTTCGAGAGTTTTGGAATTGCTGTCGCCCCGGCCGGGACGCTGACCTAGATTTTTACCTCTTCATTGCGAGTCTCTCGACAGAAACCTTGCGTCCGCATGTTGTAGTGCTCTACAGGGAAGATATCCCCGAAGCTCTGCTTGCTGGGCGGCTTGAGACAGGCCGCGTGTCCGTTAAGGCGGGCTATTACGTCTTGCCTGTTCCCAGATTGAGAATTCTACGGTTTGTCCATGGCGGTTGCCTTGGGAAGGTGACCCACGAGACCGCAAGATTGTTCGTCAACAGCATCATGGATTCGCTAGCTGCTGGCGAAGCTGACGTAGCATTGCTGGAGCACGTCGATATCGACTCGCCTCTCGTCGGATATGCGAGCACCCTGCCCTCATGGATGTGTTCGGACCATCTTACTTACCCTGAGGTCCATCGGATACGTGACATGTCGGGCGAGGCCGGTACGTTTCTGGCTGGTCTGTCGAGCCACGCGCGCTACAAGCATCGACAAAGAGTGAGGCAACTGACCAAAGCTTTCCCTGACAACAGAATCGAGCGTTTCAGAGCGGCTGATGAGATTGCGCGACTGATGCGTGATGTCGAAAGTGTGGCGAAGCGGTCATATCAAAGAGGCCTCGGTGTCGGCTTCTCGGAAACAGCTCATATTGAATCCCGGCTGGAATTTGAGGCCCGGCAGGGATGGCTGCGGGCGTTTGTTCTTTATCTGGACGGCAAGCCCCGCGCCTTCTGGATCGGGTCGATTCGTAACCAGACATTCCTCAGCGATTTCCTTGGGTTTGATCCGGATTATGCGCAATATTCACCGGGAATGTATCTGCTGATGAATGCCTTGGAGGAAATGTCCAGCGATCCGTCGGACGGTTCGGTGACGAGCATCGACTTCGGGATTGGAGATGCGTTCTACAAGGAGCGCCTTTCCAACCGTTACTACCAGGAGGCCCCTGTCTACATATTTGCACCGAACATGAAGGCGGTCGGAGTGAACGCGTTGCGATCCGCCGTCGGGGCGTTGAACCGCCTGGCAAAGTACTCATTGCGAACAATGCCGTGGCTTGCGAACGTCAAGCGAAAATGGCGCGCAAAGCTTGCCCAAAACGACTGATGACGTCAGCATCCAGGCATAACTCAGGATGTTCGATGGAGAGCAGCTACCAGGGGAGATTTGCTCAACTCGGCCGAAACTTCGCCCATTTTTACATTTAAATCATTAATTTATTAAATCTCTAAATTTCTCTTGTCCAATTTAATGATAGAACGTATTTATACTGAATGATTTGGCGGTGCAATTGATGCAACGGCGACTGAGCGGCAATTGACGTCTCCGCCATTTAATCCGTTTGTCGAGTGCCGGAGGGCAAAAGATGGCTGCTGCAGTCTCGCTGCCACTAGCTGTGGAACCGCAATGTCTCGATGCAAGGTCTTTTCTGCCCTTGGAGAAAATGAACCGGTACGGTGACCTCTGGGCCAAGCAATACACCGAGAACCGCCCATTTCCCCATATCGGGATCGACGACTTCTTCGACGAAAGGGTTATTCAAAGGATTGTCGCCGACTATCCCGGTGAGTTCGATTCATCGTGGAATCGCACGTTTCTCGATGCTGGTACCTACGAGGAGCAGAAGCTCGGCCTGGACCGGTTGGAGGAATTTCCTCCTTACATTCAGCAATTTGTTAATTCGTTGAATTCTCGTATTTTTGTTGAGTTTCTCGAGCGGCTCACGGGCATCGATGGCCTCATTCCTGATCCGTATTTGCTCGGTGGTGGTCTGCATATGATTCCGCGCGGAGGTCGTCTTGCCATCCACGCGGACTTCAACAAGCACAAGAAGCTGCGTCTGGACCGCCGCCTCAATCTGCTGGTGTATCTGAACTATGATTGGAAGCAGGAATGGGGTGGCGCGCTTGAATTATGGAACAAGGACGTCAAGGCGAAGGAAAAGGCCTATCTACCGATTGCAAATCGGGTCGTCGTATTCACAACGACTGATACGGCCTATCACGGACATCCGGATCCTCTGACGAGTCCAAAAGGAAAATATCGCCGGTCGATCGCGTTGTATTACTACACAAATGGTCGGCCGGAAGACGAGAACTCTGACGACCACACGACCATTTTTAAAATGCGTCCGGGCGAAGTTAGAAGGAGAAAATCCCTCGACGTCCTCAAGCCTTTTATTCCGCCCATCGTGTGGCAGATACCCAGGCTTTTCAAGAGTTGATCAATTCCGGTTGCTTCGGACCATCACTGCAAATTCTGTTGGACACGGCGCCGGCAGCCCGAAGGACGATTCAGGGGGTTACACGCGTTGAGGAATGGCATTATCCGCGCTCCGAAAGCAGCTCTCTCGATTCAGCCTGATCCGAGGGTGTCAACCGCCAACGTCAATGCAACTGTAGCCGGACGCTCACACACGTTCGCGGCTTGGCTGTTCTTTCTAGGCGTCATTTTACCCGGGAATATGTCATTTTTCCTCGGGGATACAAAATTCAATCCCGAACGGGTGGCAATCGCTTTGCTCCTCATTCCGGCGTTGATCTTGTTGCTGCGAAAGGGGCGTTGTCTGGTCGCAGCGGATTTGTTTGCCTGCCTGGCATCGATCTGGATGCTCGCAACGTCTACGTCTCTGCAAGAGTCGCTTTCATCGGCCGCCGCAATGACTCTCGAGTTCTTCGGCGGGTATATTGTGACGCGTGCATTCTTTTTTGGGCACCCAGCAATAGCTGAGTTTGTTCGAGTTCTGAAGGTAGCTGTCGCGATAATCGTCGCTGTCGCGATGCTCGACCATATGTCCGGAAAGCTAATAGTGAACGACGCTCTCGGGCTCGGAGGTGAGCCAGAGTACAGATCCGGCTTGATGCGGGCGGCGTCAGTATTTCCACATCCAATTCTTTATGGAGCGTTCTGTGCTGTCTCCGGCGCCATATTCCTGTACTCGGAAGCGCGCCCGCTCAGCAAAATTGGCTGGGTTGGGCTTTGTTTCCTCGGATGTCTATTGGCGATGTCTTCAGCGCCCTTCTTGGCATTCCTAATTGCGATATTCGTTTATTGTTATGATCGCCTCATGAAGTCGTATCCATGGCGATGGAAAGCCTTCGCAGCGGCCATCGCCTCCGCACTGGGCTTCATATTCTTGACGACGAACAAGCCAATCTCTTGGATAGTCGCGCACCTCACGCTTGACCCATCCACTGGCTACTTTCGCGTGGCGACATGGGATCGTGCATTCTACAATATTGGTTTGTCTCCATGGAGTGGATATGGTTTCGGTGAGATTCGGAAGGATTCAGACGAGTTTTTCGACAATGCTTCGGTAGACAGTGCTTGGCTTGTTCTGGCGCTCCGGTTTGGCATTCCCATAGTGGTCTTTCTGTTCCTGGCTAATGTCGCGTCATTTTTTATCGGTTTCGGAAAAAGGACTACTGGGCGAACTGCGGACCCATACATGGACAACATGCGCACGGCTTTCACGCTCGCTGTTGTAATACTGATGCTGGCCGGTTTGACGACGCATTCTTGGAACACGATGTGGATGCTTTGGGGCGCGGTTATCGGAGTACGGGCCTCACTTTACGAGCAGTTTCTCGAAACGAGGGGCTTGCGCGAGGTTCGATCTCGGCAGAACCACTCGGTCGCTTTTCACTTTCCGGCCACCTGAGGAGTGCGCTCAGGAGCCCGGCGACGATCTCGATCGCGGGGATCATTTAGCGAACGATTTTCTTTGGGTGGCTGTTGAACACGAGGTCGTTATGAGTGTCTCACTGCGCGTCTTGATGCCGCTGCCGCTCAACGGAATGGGCGTCGGCTATACATGCGGCTCGCTGGCAGAAGGCATGGCAGATGAAAACTTCAATGTCACGATCGTCACTCCGCGTAGCCGATGGCCGTTGCCGTCCGTAGAAGTCATACAGGTCTTGCCAGATTGGGCGCGATACATTCCGTACCGATGGGTGCGACCGTGGGCTAGAAACTCTATCGAGGAGCTATTCCTCTCCCGCATCGGAGAATGTCAGTCCCAGAGATCGGCAGCCTACCTTTGGCCGGACGCCAGCACCGGAACAATCCAGGAATTGAAACGGCGCGAAGTCACCGTTTTTCGTGAACAGTTCAATTGCCATACTGGAACGGCCAAGAGGATCCTCGATCAGGCATACGAACGGCTTGGTGTTGAGCCGGCTCATGGGATAACCGACGAGAAAATTGAACGTGAAAGAGAGATTTTGGATGCGGTTGATCATGTTTTCTGTCCCAGCCCAATGGTCGAGGCCTCGTTGCTGGAGAACGGGGTACCCACATCCAAGCTTCTGGCCGCAACTTATGGCTGGGATCCGGACCGGCTTTTCGGGAAACCAGCGTTGCTTGCGCCCAGCACGGGCATCACGGCCCTCTTCGTGGGCGCGATTTGTGTGCGCAAGGGCGCTCACCTCCTTCTGGACTATTGGGCAAAGAGCGGTGTGAAGGGACGGCTCGTGCTTGCAGGGGAGATGGAGCCAATTATAAAGGAGAAGTGCGCGAGCCTGCTCGCCAGGGATGACGTGATCGTATTTGATTACTACAAGAATGTAGGCGCGCTCTATCGGTCGGCCGACATGTTCATATTTCCTTCGCTTGAGGAGGGAAGTCCGCTGGTTCTGTACGAGGCCTGCGGTTCCGGGCTGCCGGTCATAACCACAAACATGGGTGCCGGGCGGATAGTACAGGACGAGGCTGAAGGGTTTGTGCTCGATCCCTATGATGCACCAAGCTGGATTGCAGCGATTCGAGAGCTGGGTGAGGACGTCGAGCGCCGGCGAACTATGTCGGATGCAGCTGCGGAACTCGGACAGCGTTTCCTGTGGGGTGCAGTCGCAGGTCAACGTCGTGAGCAGATAAGGGGTTGTCTTGGTTATGGCTGCTGATCGTCCGAAGCTGGCCGTAATTATTGTTGCGTTTCGCAATCCCGAAGACGTTGACCGCTGTTTGAAGTCGCTTGCGCGGTCCGATTGGCAGGAATTTGAGGTCTTCGTCTGTGAAAATGGAGGCCCAAGAGCATTCGAACGGTTGGGCGCCACGCTTGTCGGTCGGGATCGAACGCTGCAACGCATCGAGGATGAAGTCGACACCCTGGACAAGCCCGGAGGACGGCTGGCTGCGGTTACGAAATGTCGATTTCAACACCGCGCAAACGTTGTTCGGCTTGGACTAGCCGTCGATAACCTCGGTTATGGTGGCGGCGTGAACACTTGGCTTGAGCAACTGCTAGGCAGATCCGGGTGGGAGGCCGTGCTCGTCCTTAATCCGGATACGGAAGTTGATCATAGCTGTCTGACAGAATTCATGATGAAGGCTGGCCTAGGCTTTGGAATGATCGGCGGGACCTTGGTCTTCGATAGTGCCCCTAACAAGATCATCAATTGCGGACTTCGATGGTCGCCCCAAACTGGGCGGGTCCTCGCTGTCGGACGGAATTTGCCAGCCGGCACTTCTCCGACGGCCGAGCTGCTTTCAGGCATTGACGCAATTAGTGGCGCCTGCGTCCTCGTCACACGTTCGTTCGTAGAGGACGTTGGCCTCATGGCCGAGGACTACTTTCTCTACATGGAGGATCTAGACTGGGGGCGTCGCGGCCGTGGCAGACACCAGATTGGCTTCGCCGAAAAGGCAATTGTACGCCACGTCGGCGGTACCGCTATCGGTTCTGCCGTGGACCCAAAAGAACGTTCGCCCTTGTCGGTCTATCTATCTGCCCGCAACAGTATTCTCTACGCGCGCCGGTGGGCAGGCTGGCGATGGATCCTTCACTTTGCATTTGGCCTGTTGTACGCGATCAGATACGTCCTCCTTGGCACTCCCTCAGCCGCGAAGATCACGCTCAAGGGACTAATAGATGGTGCAAAGGGCAAGACCGGAAGGCCCGATTCTTCCCTGTGGCCAGACGGACTTGCTAGGTCCGTATCGCGAGGAGCAATACCTTAATTCCAAGTCCGCACGTCCTGGCGGAGATAGACACAGAACGCCTGATGCAGGAAGGAAGCCCCGCGCAAATTCGCAGGAAGATCAAACAGGGTTGGCACCGGCTATGCTCCGAGCGGCAGATAAACAGTTGGTCGTCCGCTACGAAGCTATGATGTCAATCGGCGTTCAAATTTGACCCCTCATCGGCGTCCAATTTTCGGGCGGCGGGTTTTGCTGGTAGCGCTCGTCTCGTCGGAGCTGGCCGGGATAGTGGAGGCGAGACGAGCGCGGGTGGCATGATCGTCGTCTCGGCTTTTGAACCGCCAGCTGTCGTTGCCGGTCTCGACAATGTCGCAGTGGTGGGTCAACCGGTCGAGCAGCGCGGTGGTCATCTTGGCGTCGCCGAACACGCTTGGCCATTCGCCGAAGGCTAGATTTGTGGTGACGATGACGGAGGCGCGCTCATAAAGGCGGCTGACGAGGTGGAAGAGCAGCTGGCCGCCGGACTGGACAAAGGGCAAATATCCGAGCTCATCCAGGACAATGAAGTCCATGCGGGTAAGGTGCTCAGCAAGCCGGCCCTGTCGTCCATTGCGGGTCTCGGTCTCGAGGCGATTGACCAGGTCGACTACGTTATAGAAGCGGCCACGGGCACCGGATCGGATGCAGCTTCTGGCGATGGCAATGGCCAGATGGGTTTTGCCCGTGCCAGTGCCGCCGACCAGGACGACATTGCGTTGCTGGGCTATGAAGCCGCCGCCGGCGAGATCATTGACGAGCGTCTGGTTGATTGGCGTGCCGTCGAACTGGAAGTCCTCGAGATCCTTGGCCAACGGCAGCTTGGCTATGGTGAGCTGGTACTTGATCGAGCGGGCCTGCTTCTCGTTGATCTCGGCGTTGAGCAGGTCACCGACAATGCGCTGGGGTTCGTGCTGGCGCTTGACCGCAGTCGCCATGATCTCGTCGAAGGCGGCCTTCATGCCGTAGAGCTTGAGTTCGCCCATGAGGTCGAAGATTTGGGTTCGTTCCATCAGATGGTCCTCCGGAGGTTGTCGTAGCGGGCACAATCGGCGAGCGGCGCATGGCGGAGCGTCAGGGCGGCGGGCGTCATGATGTTGGCCGGTGGAGCGGGTTCACGTTGCCGCGCCAGGATGTTGAGCACGACATCGGCAGAATGGACGCCATGACCGAGAGCTTCGGCACAGGCGGCTTCCACCGCGGGCAGACCGTCAGTCAGCCGCGTTGAGGATATCGACCATCTGCCGATTGCCATCGTCGGTGCTGGCAAGCCTGCGCCGGATCCGCTCGATCGCGGCTGGCAGCACCCAGTCCTTGAAGGGAGTTCCATTGCGCAAGGCGCCGGGTTTGCGAGCGAGCACCGGCACATAGTGCCAGGGATCGTAAATCGTCTCGCCGCGGCCGAAGGATCGTGGATGCTCGGCAACGATCCTTCCGTCCTGGCGGATCACGATGCGATCGGCATAAGCCTGGACCTCGACCGGGCGCCCAACTGCGCTGGCTGCGACCGAGTATTTGTTGTTGTCGAAGCGCACCAGACAGGTCTTTGAGACCGACGCCGTCACCGCATGGAAGCCGTCGAACCGACCGGCATAGGGGACGAGTTTGAGACGCTCGGCCTCGAACACCTCCCAGATCGTCTGATCGGCCAGTTCCGGATGGCGATGCGCCTTGGCGTAGGCGATGCACTTGTCCAGTAGCCAGGCGTTTAACTCGTCCAGGTTTTTGAACCGCAGGCGTGGTGTGAAGAAGCGTTCCCGGACCAGCCCGACCTGGTTCTCGACCTGGCCCTTCTCCCAGCCCGAGGCCGGCGTACAGGCAACCGGATCGACCAGGTAGTGGCTGCACATCTGCAGGAAGCGGCGATTGTAGCGACGGTCTTTGCCGACGAAGATCGTCTCCACCGCGGTCTTCATGTTGCCGTAGATGCCGCGGCTGCAGGTGCCCTTGAACAGGGCGAACGCCCGGTCGTGGGCGTCGAACACCATCTCTTGCGTCTCCCGAGGATAGGCCCGCACGAACAGCATGCGGCTGTGACAAAGCCGGACATGGGCAGCCTTCACCATCACCGTGGTGCCGCTCAGCAAGACCACCTCATGGCTCCAGTCGAACTGGTGGGCTTCGCCTGGTGCAAAGCTCAGCGGGACATAGGCAGCCGCGGTCGATTGCCCGCGTTCTTTGCTCCACCGCCTGGCGTAACGCCGAACGGCATCGTAACCGCCGTCATAGCCGCGGCCGCGCAGCTCCTCGAAGATCCGGATCAGCGTTAGCTGTTCACGAGCCGGTTTGGCCGCGTTCGCCGCCAGCAACCCGTCAAGCTCTACTGCCCATCGCCCCAGCTTTGGCCGCGGCTGCACTTGCCGCTCGTACTCGAAGGAGGTCTCTACTGACCTCAGCACCTTCCGAACCGTGTTCCGCGAGACCTTCAGGTCACGGGCGATCTCCTTGATCGTCTTCCCCTTGATGAAGTGCTCGCGCCGAATCCGCGCAATCGTCTCCACGATCAGCATCCCCGACCACCTGCTTCATTCCAAAGCAGGCAGCGCAACAGCCCAACGTTAGGGGGTCAATTTTGGACGCCGATCCCCCGGCTTAGGGGGTCAATTTTGCATGCCGAATGACAGCTATGAAGCCAGTTTGCGGAGCGAGGGTGAACGCGCAGCATAGGCGCGCAGGATCGGGCGCAGCAAAACCTTCAACCAGACAAGGACGCGGCGCAGATTGTGGCCGACGGCAGTGAGGATGACGTTCCAGCCTCACCGCCCCAGCCTTTGAGATGGCACCAGCCCGAGGTAGCCTTCGCTGTTCATGCGGCCGATCACGGGCTCGATTGCCGCCCATGAAATCGAATCCCAATCAGGCACTTATGGGTTTTTCACGGAAGGCTAGCTATCTTCGCGAATAGCGATCAGTGACTTTGTCAACCCAAAACACCGTTCCGGGACGATTCTGGCATCTGGAAAAAGGAACTGCATCTGCCGCTTGTCCAGGAGGAGAGCACTTTGAACAGCTGTGACAGCAGATCCGAGATTTGGTTGCTGGGGCCAGAAACCGAGACTACGTCTCATGAGGAGCCGGTAACGCCAGCATTCAGGCATCCAGTGAAAGAACAGAGTGCGTGCATGTGGCTCAAGAGGAAACCAGAAATAGGGCGTCTGGACGAAGTATGCCGGGGCAAGTCGCCTAACCTCGCCAGCCATTGCGGCCATATCGTTCCATCGGCCTACGTGTTCGATAACAGAGTTTGAATGAACAACGTCGAAGCTGTTATCAGCGAATTGGCTGATACTCCGTGCATCGCAATAGAGAGACTTAAATCCCGGAAGATCAACCAGGTCAGGGTCCAGATTAACCAAGGTGACGTCGACCTTGGACCAATCCAAATCTGCCTGAAAACTGCGCCAATATTCGAGAGTTCCGCCCACATCGAGGATGCGGCAGAAGTTTTTCTTAGCTATGGCGTTGGCCACGAGCCGCTTGAACGCCTGAAAGCGACTTTTACGGAAGCGGTTATTTACATTATCGGGCCGAGAGAGCACGACGCGGTTCATGGCGACCAAGCCTCCATTTCGACGTGGTTCGGGTCTGCTTGGATAACAAGCAAGACCGGTAGCAATCATCACCAGACTCGGAGGAGCTTCGAGAACCGGCTGGCATTTTTGAGTGATTTAAAGTATATAATTTTTATTATCTCGTCTAATATTAAATCGCGACGCTTGATTAATCTACTTCCCGGCCGGCGGCTGGGGTGGAGGCTTGGTGCTGCAGGACGGCTTGTTGGTGGAAAGAGGAGCGTACCGGGTGATCCGTCAGGCAAAGCCTCGACCTGCAAATTGGAACTGCCTGACTTCCTTTGTTGGCATTGTGGGTCTACTGTGGTCAACGTTCCCGGCCTATCCGCAAGCGGCTCGTCAAGGCGACCTCATATTCCTCGCAGACAATAGCCTTTCCTGCTCTGAGGAAGGGCTTGGCACGGGGCGTTCTGGATCGTCTCAATTGCCTGATCCATTGCGCGCCTACGGAAGCAGTTTTGCCTGCGACGCCTGGTCCGTCATCATGACCACGCGCGGAGTTATGCTTAGCCCCAACTTCATAGCTGTTAACGACGGCTCAGTAGCCCCGACTGGATCGCCGCAGGTTCCGCACTTGCTGGATAGCTATGCGACGCGGCCGCCGTGGAAGGTGGCCGGCGTTGACTACGCGGTTGGCGTTCCGAGCAGTACAGTGCTCAAGAACCCTTCGACCATCAGGATGTCCGGGGTGTCGATCGACACCGCCAATCATCTGATCCGGGTGACCGGCAACAACGTCACCCTCGATGGCTACGACTTCAAGGGCTGGGGTGTTTACGTCTTGAACGGTGCAAGCAATACGACCATCAAGAACTCGAATTTCCCCCCCGGCAGTTCGATCTACGCAGATCCATCGACATCCAATGTCAGCGTTATTGCCAACACGTTCGATCACACCGGTGATACGCAATCGTCGGCATTCGTCACGTTGTCTGGCTCGGAAAACAAGATCGTGCAGTACAACTACATGCACGATAGCGCGCAGCATTTCGTTGAACTCAACAACGGCGGCACGGTCAATTACAGCTACAATCTGATCATGGACGGCGGCACCGTCGCCGGTGCCCACCTCAATGTCTTGCAAATGATGGGCAGTTTTCCGAACACTGTCGTCTCCTACAATACGATCTATCAGTCACCACAGGCGGCTGGCGGCGAACTGATTCAGCTTGCTGATGGCGGTAATGGCCTCATTGCCAATAACACGATCATCGCGATCCCGGATGCGTCGGGCAATCCATCAGTCTCGGCCATGATCCATGCCCAGCCGGGAGAAACCGGTGTGGTGCAGAATAACTACATGTATAGCGCCGGAGCCTACTTCTTCTTCTATCCGGGGAGTGGGTCCCAGATGACATATTCCGGCAACATCGACATGGCGACCGGAAAGACGATCAATATCAGACCATCGCCCCATCCCAGCCGCTCGATCCGGTGATCCCGGCAGCGCCGCCACCGTCACGGTCGGCCGCTCCGCAAATCAACTCGTTATCGCCGACACCGGTCTCATAGGTAACCATATCACCAATGCCAACAAGCTGACGCTGATCACTGGCCTGCTAACAGCACGGTCAAGGTATTCGACGGCGCGCACAGATCGGGACGGCAACGGCGAAAGGCGGCAGCGCTGTGGACCCTGACCACGAAAGTGCCGAGCGACGGCATCCACAATCTGACCGCGAGTATCCATTCTACAAAAAACCTATTCTAGCTGCTGACCACCTTCATTCTGACGATGTGCTGTTGTGCTGTCAGCGTGGCCAGCTATATCGCACCTTCGCTATATTGCGACGGGTGCCAGTGAGCTACGCCTTATGCGCTATGTGGCGGCGGCCTCTGAGCGCAGTTTCCAGTACCACATCCGAAAGACAAGCTCGCGCTTGCCTCGCCGTTCTTCTTTCATTTTCGCAAATCTTCGGCGCAGGGCGCGCATCTGTCCCGCCGCTATGCTAGTGGGCGGCTGCTCGGGATGTGCTTATAGATGGCCGCCAGGGCTGGAAGTTCGATGCGCTCTAGGAAAGCCGAATCGTCGAGCAAATTTGCGAGCACAGGGTTGAAGTAGATGACATAGACTTCTCTATCCCTATGGTCGAGCGAGACTTCTAGGTTTTCGAGCACGCGCCGAAAAACGCTTTCACCGAATGGATGGTACATATAAATGACCATGTTGTCGGGCGGGAAATCGAATGATGCGGCGTCAAGATGCAACGAGGATACGTTCTTACATTTGCGTTTCGAATATCTGTCAATGTTTCCAGTTGCGATTGTGTGTAATTCGAGCGAGAACTCGACACCCACCGTTTGTTTGAAAGGATATTCGGAGGCGATCAGGAGAGTTCGGCCCTTTCCTGACCCTAGATCGATATACACAAAATCTTCAAACTCGATCGGCAAATTTTCGATAGCAATCCGAACGGCATCGGGATCGATAGTTTGATAACGAGTCCCTTCGTCTCGATATTGGCTATCAATCTCCAGTTTCCACAACGGCACTACGGTTTCTGTGTCGGTACCAAATTCCCGATCGAATTTGCTTTCGCTGCGGGCTCGCCTTACCCGGTACCATTCGTGGGGTTTGTTGAAGCAGCGGCGCAACACGCTGCTCATGCCCTCGTGACGCAGTTTGTGCAGGGCTACTGAACAAAACGCCAGAAGCCTCCCACCCATATTGTAAGACCGATGCCGCATAGGACCCACGAGGCATAGTTTGTCTACAGCAATTATAGTTGATATTTCGGCTCACGCGAATGGAATCGAAGGGATCGTCTCGAAGCACCGCCTACCACAGCGCTCCGCTTGGCTCGAGGGAACTGACCGGTCCTACGGCACCAAAATCCGAGCTCAGTTCGCCCACTCTCCCCGTCACGGTGCCGAAGGCTGTGCGCTGGTCCTGACGAAACCACCGCAGGAAGTTCAGGACCATGATCGGCTCTCCTGTGCGCCGGCACGCTTGTACACAATTCTCCGACAGGTCTACGATCTCTAGGCGCTGGCAGTTGGCTTTCAGAAATTCCGTCCATCGTCCATAGCCCGGATGATCTCCAGTATGGTTTCGGCCGAGGAACCGATGAATTCGAGGGATAATCGCTCCGAACCATTGCGCCTCGGAACTGCCCCATGCTGAAGACCATTCTTCTCCTTGGCCCCTCCAATCGTAGGTAGCGTCCCAACCTCGCAGATTCTCTTCAACCGTTGGCATAGCGCGCTCCGGTCAATCTTGCGATCCAGGCTCCCGACTCTCGTGCAGCGCCACTCCGGTGCTCAGAGCTCTTTTCTGATGAAGGCGACGCCGCCGATCCGTCCCTGACGCACGCGTTCGGTCGCCTTCTTCGAACTAAGGAATTCGTGGACAGCTATGGTGCAACCGTCCCAGTGATAATAGTCATCAATAAGGATCAGGCCACCAGGTAGAATGACTTCCCAAAACTTCGTCAGGCACAATATCGTGGAGGAATACCAGTCGCCGTCGAGCCGAAGCACCGCCACCGGCGGAGCAGTGAACGTCTTGAGCGATTGCTCGAAGAAGCCAGGTACGATCTCGATGTTCTTCCAGGGACATTTCGTCAAGGCAATCGTAGATTTGAATTCATCCAGAGTAGCACTACAATTGTCGGCATATTCAGGCGCGGACGTATTTTCTTGATAGCGTTTAGCCGCTACTCCATCGATTGCTTCGGCCGGAGGCAATCCTTCGAAAGAGTCAAAGAAGAAGTATTTTCGTTCCGGCCCCCCTACCTCAATCAATCCTGCCGACATTCCGCCTTTCCAGGTGCCGCATTCTACGATCGCTCCTTGTTGGAGCGCCGGATTGCTAACGGCTACCTTGGCAAGGGCAAGGTTCTCCAGATATCTCAGCCTGCCCACCATGGTATAGGCGCGATACTTCTGAAAGACATGCTGATACCGCCCGAAGGCAGAGACATAGAGCATTATTTCGTAATTGTTCATGGCACAGCCGGCGTCCGATGAGTCTATCTAGTCCTGGCTGTGAGCAGGCTCTCACATGCCAACCGTTCACTTCCAAAGATTTCCTGCGACGTCGTTAGACTTGTCTTAACTGCCCCTTCAGGCAATCGGCGACGTAAAGTTGGTCGTCATTGCTCATCTGCGCGTAGATCGGAAGCAGAATGGAATGATCCTGCGCAGATTCCGATTGTCGCAGGTCGTGGCGCTGATCTGCATCAGAATAAGTCGGCTCGCGATGCGAACACATGATACCGCGACGCGTTGCAATCCCTCGATCCAGCAGATTTTGCATGACTGTTCGTTGATCGAGACGGTTCGGCAGGCGCACACAATAGCTCTGCCAGTTGGAGCTAGCCCAGTCCGGCTCAGTAGGCAGCCGCAGGCTTTCAATATTGCCGAGCAACTCGGTATAGCGGGACGCAAGTGCGCGACGGCGTGCGACAAGCTCAGGAAGCCGCTCCAGTTGCTTGCGGCCTACCGCAGCCTGGATGTCGGTCATGCGGTAATTAAACCCGATTGTGAGGTAGTCCTCGAAGATCACTCGCGGGGAGCCATGGCGCACGGTATCCGGCACGCTCATGCTGTGCTGACGAAGCAGCCTGAACTTTCGATCGAGCTCCGGATCGGCAGTGGTGAGCATCCCACCCTCGCCGGTTGTGATCACCTTGCGGGGATGGAAGGAAAAGCACGCGATCAGGCCGTGCGGCTTTCCGACCCGCTCCCAGTGGCCATTCACGCGTATCTCGCTGCCGGCGGCGCAAGCTGCGTCCTCGATCAGGATCACGCCATGCCGATCTGCCACAGCGGCGATCGCCCTGAGATCACAGGGCATGCCCATCTGGTGCACGGCGATAATCGCACGCGTAGCCGGCGTGATCGCTTCGGCGACGCGATCCGGATCCATATTGTAAGTATCTGGTTCGATATCGACAAAGACTGGGGTCGCCCCGCAGTATCGGATGCAATTGGCCGTCGCGATAAAGGAATGGCTAACGGTGATCACTTCGTCGCCCGGCCCGATATCCAGCGCGGTCAAGGCAAGGTGCAGGGCCGTGGTGCAGTTGGAAACGGCGCAGGCGTGGGGCGCGCCGACCAGCGCGGCGAAATCGCGCTCGAAGGCTGCCACCTGCGGACCTTGAGAAACCCAGCCCGACAACACGGCGGCTCGGGCCGCATCGGCCTCTTCATCTCCGAGCAGCGGCAGTGCGATCGGTATCACGAAGCCACCGTCTCTCTCTGTCGGGCCGCCGCGAGTGATCCTCGTTCAGCTCGCCACCATTTCACCAGGTCGCCAAGTCCCTGTTCAAGCGGCACACTCGAACGGAAGCCGAGCAGACGTTCCGCTTTCCCCGTCGAAGCCAAGCGGCGTGGCACCGGATTGACCGATCGCTCCGGCGCGAATTCCGGCGTCAAGCCACGATGACCCATCACCGAGGCGAGGGTCGTAGCAAGCTGCAGCAGGCTTGTCTCGGTCCCGCTCGCGACATTGAATACCTGGTCGGTCAGCTTTGCCTTCGCTCCCATAACATTGGCGCGAGCAACGTCGCGAACATGGACAAAATCCATGGTCTGCTGACCATCGCCGAAGATAATCGGAGGCAGGCCTTCTTCCAACCGCTCCATCCAGCGTATCAGCACCTCGGTGTAGCGACCATGGATGTCCATGCGGTCACCATAGACATTGAAATAGCGGAACGCGACGTAGTCGAGCCCGTGCATGTCGTTGAAGGTGCGCAGCAGCCCTTCGTTGAACGCCTTGGCCGCCCCATAAAGGGTACGGTTATCGTAGGGATTCTGCCGCTCCGTCGTGGGAAACTCATCCGCCATACCGTACACCGATGCAGAGGACGCAGCGATGACCTTCTCCACATTGTGCTTGGCGCACAGTTCGAGCAAATCGAACGTCGCGTCAACCATGACCTCCATAGCCAGACGCGGCTCGGCGGCACAGTGGGTGATCCGAAGCGCAGCCTGGTGAAAGACAATGTCGGCGGCCTGCACCAGCGCCGCCATGAGCTCGCGGTCCCGAATATCGCCATGGACAAGGCGCACGGGACCCCGTGACATGGCGCGCCGAAGATTTTCCGGCCGCCCCCTCACCATGTTGTCGAATGCAACGATTTCGACACAGCCTTCGTCGCACAGCAAGTCGATGATATGCGAGCCGATAAAGCCCGCACCACCCGTGACCAGAATGCGCCTACCCTTAAGATCAGCCAAGATGCTCTCCTGTTGTTGTGTCTCGGCAAGCAGTCGTGCATGACACGTGCTTTAGCCGGGATGCCTTAGGCCGCCTCGACAAGCACCGCCTTCTGCAGCTGAGCTACGACTTCTGCCACCTGGTCCGGCCGCAGTTCCGGATAGATCGGTAGCGACAGGAATTCGTTCGCCAGCCGTTCAGTGACGGGATAGTCGCCCGCGCGACAGCCAAGATTCGCGTAGGCCTTCTGCAGATGAACCGGAACGGGATAGTGAATGCCCACGCCAATCCCGCCTTCCTGCAGCACCTTCAGCGCCTCGTCACGCCGGGGAAGCGTCACCGCATATACGTGGTAGACATGCCGGCTGTGGGTCGGCGCTCGGGGACGTTCGAACGGAAGCTTCTCCAGCAGAGAGCCATATTGCATGGCCACTCTCCGGCGCCCCTCGGTCCAGGATTCGAGGTGGTCCATCTTGACGTTCAGCACGGCGCCCTGAATGCCATCCATACGGAAGTTGTAGCCCGCGACAACGTGGTTGTATTTGGATTCCTGGCCCCAATCACGGAGCAGCGAAATTCGTCGAGCGAAGTCCGCGCTGTTAGTAACCACCGCCCCGCCCTCCCCGTATGCTCCCAGATTTTTGCCGGGATAGAAGCTGAAGCAGCCAAGATCGCCGATGGATCCGGCGCGCCGACCCTTATACTCCGCACCATGAGCCTGCGCCGCGTCCTCGATGACGACGAGCCCGTGGCGGCGAGCGATCTCCATGATCGGATCCATGTCCGCCATCAGCCCGTGCAAGTGCACAGGTAGGATCGCCTTCGTTCGCGGCGTGATCGCGGCCTCAATCAAGGCTGGGTTCATTGTCCAGGAGACCGGATCAACGTCGACAAATACCGGCTTGGCACCGCAGTACAGGATCGCTGCAGTCGTAGCGACGAACGTCATCGACACCGTAATCACCTCGTCGCCAGGCCCGACGTCCGCCGCGAGCAGCGCAAGATGCAACGCCGAGGTTCCGCTATTGACCGCGCGGCAGTGATCAACGTTGCAATAGGCTGCAAAGCGATCCTCAAAGGCGGCGACATCCGGCCCCAGAACAAATTGAGCGCTGTCGATGACCCGCGCAACCGCAGCGTCGACCTGTGGCTTGATCTGGCGATATTGAGCTTTCAGATCCAGAAAAGGTATCAAGTGGCAGTCCTCTCCGGGGTGCACGGACCCATTTAATATAATTAAATGATTATTTTCAACTCTCAATTAAATCATACAAGCATCGCAATGAAAATAGTTACCGAAAAGAAATTTAGACCGAATCCGAGACTTAATTAATGGTCGCCAACCTCGACGGCAGCATTGCGCGGTTCCATAACCTGCGCGGGTACACCAGCGACAATCGCCTGCGGCGGAACGTCTCTTGTGACGACCGCGCCTGCGCCGACGATAGCCCCAGCGCCAATCGTGACACCGCAAAGAATCGTGGCATTGGAGCCGATGGACGCCCCGCGGCCAACGTAGGTTCGCTCCACCTCCCAGTCGGCGGGACCCTGCAGTCGACCGTCCGCAGTGGTTGCTCTCGGGTATTTGTCATTTGTGAACATCACGCCATGCCCGATGAAGACCTCGTCCTCGATAGTTACGCCTTCACAGATGAAGCTGTGCGAGGATATCTTGCAGCGTGCGCCGATGTTCGCGCCGACCTGGACTTCGACAAAAGTTCCGATCCTCGTCTCGTCTCCAACCGAGCAGCCGTAAAGATTAACGAGATCCGGATGGAAAATTCGGACGTCGCGACCGAGCTGCACGTCGTCTTTGATAGGCATTCACTCTCTCCAGTCTAATGAAAGCTGAGCCGGCCAGCGAGCGCAACATGAGTTAAAGTTCGCATTCGAACAACAAGGCCGTGGTTTGTGATGATCAACGCCAGCAGCCATCCTGCAGAAGCGAAGAAACCCGCGCTTAGCAGCGCCACCACCGGACCGGCTCCGCTGTAGGTGATGATGAAGAGGCCGATAAGGGCGCTGGCCATACAGAAGATCGTGACCACAATGCTTTTCGAAACGGCCCGCATAAGCTCCGCCGGACTAATTGCCAAACGTCTTGCTACGAACCAAATTGCCACCGCCGCCTGAAATGGAAAGACTATAAGCGCCACGTTCGCGACCGCCTGAACTCCCCAAAAAGATGCAGCGATCGTTATGAGCAACGATGGTGGCAGTGAGATCAACGACGAAGTTAGGGTGTCCTGGACACGGCCAATAGCAACCAAAACCGGGTATGTGAGAGGCGCCGCGAACATAGAAAGCGACGCAATGCATAACGCCCGCACGAGCGGAACGACATCGATCCAGGTCGGGCCCAGCCATATCAGGATCAATGTGTCGGACATCAATGCAATAAACAAGAGCGAAGGCCATTGGAGAACGCTCAACAGTTCCATTGCGACGAGATAAGCACTCTTCAAATCCCCTCCCGCTCTAGCGCGCGCGGATATGGCGGGCATGATCACGGGATTAAGTATCTGGAGGATGGCCCTATCGAATAGCTGAGTGATGTTCACGGCTCGGCTGTAAAGGCCGACCGCAGCGAAATCCAGAATGCGGCCGATCATCAATTGAGGAAACCACTGATAGAACACATTAAGAATGACCACGGAGCTCGAATACGCTCCAAATCTGAAGACTTCACGATATCCTTCGAGTGACGGCCTCAGGATCCGGTGTTGCGGACGGCAGACCAAGAGGAGCGCAGTGTAGACGATCGTTCCGGCCAACATGCCGAGAATAGGTGCCAGGAAGCTCCATCCGCCCATGGCGAAGCCAACTGCGCTGAACGATGAGACGAAATTCGCAACCAGGTTGCAGCGGGCAAGAACGGCAAAAGCCATCTCACGGCGTAGCAACGCCGAGATCGTGACTGAAATAGGCGCCAATGCGAGGTTTATGGCGCACACTGCTATTCCGATTTGCAGTCCATCCTGCGCAAAGAAGCGGGCGGCTACGCCGCTGAGCACGTAGAGCAGGAGAGCCACGCAGAGAAAGGAAACCAAGGTAACGGTGAAAGCAGTCCTGATATTCCGTTCGGTCAAAACGGACTTCTGGATCAGGTAGTTCCCTCCTCCGAACTCTTGAAAATAACCTGTCAGGACATTGGTAAGCGCCAAAGCGATGGAGCAAATGCCGAACTCCAAGGGAGACAGGAGGCGCGCAAGAATTGCGGCAGAAATCAAATAAAACAAAAAACTTCCGTACCGCTCCAATGCGGAGAAGAGTACGGGCTTGTAGAGATCAATCATATTATCCCGTGGCCCTTCGCCCATCGCCAAGGCACGGGCTTAGCCGTTCAGCTTCCAGGAGCAGACGGCGTGGTACATAGTTGGGGCATTAACGCCACAAAAACATTTGTCTTGTTCGCCTGCATTAAATAATGATATTAAATTATACTACGCGGATCGGCAATAGCGCGATTTTTCTCAATTAAACCGACCATCTACCAGATTGCAGCATATCACCGGGCAATTCTTCATGGCAGTGCCGCCGTCACAGAAAGGTTCCTGCGGTTGAGAGTTCTGGTCTATCCCCATGCGATGGAAATCGGTGGCTCGCAGATCAATGCCGTACAGATTGCTGGTGCAGTACGAGATCGCGGGCACGAAGTGATAGTGCTCTCAGAACCTGGGCCGATGGTCGATCGCGTGCGCGAGCTGGGGCTCGAGCACCTGGAGATTCCGTTTCGCCGTGGCGAGCCGTCCGCCTGGGTACGAGCCGAACTCAATCGGGTAGTGCGCGATCGGCGTGTCGATATTGTGCATGGCTATGAGTGGGCTCCGGTGATCGAAGCCTATTTCGGGCCGAAGTTGCACTACAGCGTTCCGGTGATAGGGACGATAATGTCAATGTCGGTCGTCTGGTTCTTTCCGCGCACCATCCCGCTCATAGTTGGAACTGAAGAAATTCGTGACGACGCCATCGCGGCCGGACACCGCAGGGTTACGTTGTTGGAGCCGCCTGTAGACACTGAGACTGACGACCCTGGGCTGGTAAACGGCATGGAGTTCCGGGCCGAGCACGGAATCGAGGATGATGAGACCTTGGTAGTGATAGTTTCCCGACTGGTGTCGGTTCTCAAGTTCGAGGGACTGAGGATGGCCTGCGAAGCGGTAGGTCAATTGGCATCCACGCACCGAGTAAGATTGGTGATTGTCGGAGGCGGCCCCATGTACGATCAGCTAGCTGCACACGCGAAACGGGCCAATGCAGCGGTTGGACGTCGCGTCGTTGCGCTTGCAGGCGAAATGATTGATCCTCGACCGGCATACGCGGCCGCTGACGTCGTCGTCGGCATGGGCGGATCAGCACTTCGGGGACTT
Source organism: Bradyrhizobium sp. CSA112 (assembly GCF_029051645.1). Classification (GTDB taxonomy): domain Bacteria; phylum Pseudomonadota; class Alphaproteobacteria; order Rhizobiales; family Xanthobacteraceae; genus Bradyrhizobium. The sequence continues at coordinate 83,176 of NZ_JAACFS010000003.1, read as the reverse complement.
GCCTTCGGCAAACCACTGGTCGTTGTTGGAGAAGAGGGCTTCAGCGAAATGCTCACCCCAAGCAATGTATCGACGTTCCTCCGGCAGGGGTGGTATGGGAGGGGTCCAGGATCCATGGGATCCGGTACGCCCGCACTACGAGACGCACTGCAACGCTTGATCGCGTTTCCGGAACTGCGGCAAGAACTCGGCAAATCCTCACGTCAGTTGGTGATTGAGCGCTTCAGCCTAGATCACGCGGCGAAGGTGCAGGAAACCGAGTATATTGCAGCAGCACGGGCAAATATTCCCGCGATTACCCGCAGCAAGGATTTTGTTTGTACAGCGGCGGGATTGTCAGCGCGAATAATGAGAAGAAGGTACCCAACGCTCACCGGCGCCTGGCTGTCTCCCCTCCTGAAGACCTACCGGTCGCGGTTCCTCGGGCCAGCCGGAACGGCTCTCCGGCAAGATTTCTGATCTGCGGGCTTTTCGCAGCATGCGCTCAATTGAGCGCATGGCCGCACAGTAAGTTCCGCATTCAGGATTGAAGGTCAGATCGCGGCCTTTCGCAGTCTAGGCTCTTGTTTCAAGTTGACCGGCCTTCCCCGCTCGGCAATGGAACGCGAAGCGGCTTCCAGCACCTCGACAACGCGCAAGCCCGATATGCCGTTCGAAAGAGAACTCTTCCCGGTGCGCACGCAATCGAGAAAATGCTCGATCTCGGTCTGCAGCGCCTCCCTCGCAGAGATGTGAGGCGCCCACATGTCGCCGGCTCGATATCCGATCCTGAGTTGATGGGCATTTTCGGACAACCCGCTGAGCGTGATGCCCTTGTCATAGACTTTGATCTTCTCGCTCGGCTCAAGATCGTCATAGACAATCATCTTCTTGCTGCCGCCTACAAAGGTTTGACGGACCTTGATGGGGGAGAGCCAGTTAACGCTCACATGAGCCACGCATTTGCTATCAAAGAACAGCGTGATGTGGGCCATGTTCTCCGGTGTGCCGGTCACATGGCACGATCCCGTTGCCGAAACAGCCACAGGATCCTCGTTCAGAATGTATTGAATGATCGATAGGTCATGGACCGCGAGGTCCCAAATAACATTCACATCACTTTGGAACAGCCCAAGACTTGAGCGCGTGCTGTCGTAGTAATAGATGTCGCCCAGTTCGTCCTTTTGCACGAGCTCGCGTATCTTCTGAACCGCCGGAGTGTATAGAAATGTGTGGTCGACCATCAGCGTCAGCCCGCGCCGATCAGCCTCATCAATCAGTCGACGCACCATTTCCGCGCTTGGCGCCAGCGGCTTCTCCACCAGAACGTGCTTGCCGGCTCTGAGAGCCGAAAGGGCCAGTTCGTAATGCGTTCGCACTGGCGTAGCGATGGCGATCGCATCGATGCTCGGATCCTTGAGAAGGTCCTCGTAGCAGCCAGTGGTGGCCACTCCCGGATAGAGGCGCTCGCACGCGGCGCGCTTCTCCGGATCGAGATCGCTCATGCTGACGACGCGAGCGGATTGGTTGCTGACGAAATTGCGTACAAGATTCGGCCCCCAATAACCGTATCCAACGACGCCTATACCTACGCGACTTTGCATGCCCTATCCTCGATTTCCTTTGTTTTCCGGCCAACTGGAGGTCGAAACTTCGCATCATGTTCGCGCCGGCATGTCCTGCCATATGCCGCGCGTATCGATGACGTCGAGATGACGCCGGTCGGCCAATGGAACCATCTTGAACTCGTCATGGTCCACGAGAAGAATCGCGATCTCGCAGCTACGCAACGCCTCATCGATGTCCATAAAGTCAACGCGATATTCGGCGAGTTGGGACGGCAGCTGGCGCAGGTTTGGTTCGACGACCTTGATGCGCGGCCCATACTTGGCCGCGAGATGCAGGGCGATGTCCATCGCTGGACTCTCGCGCAAGTCGTCTACATTCGCCTTGAACGTCAATCCGCAGCACGCAACATTTGCATAGGGATGGTCGTCGATCAGCGCCTCGGCGCACTCGATGATCTTCTTTGTCTTGCTGTTATTGACTTCGCGGCTCGTTCGCATCACGCGCGCGAGATCGGGCGCAGAGTCGATGATGAACCAGGGATCAACCGCTATGCAGTGCCCACCCACGCCCGGCCCCGGGCGCAGCACGTTCACGCGGGGGTGCCGATTGGCGATGTCAATCACCTCCCAGACGTTGATGTCAAACCTGTCGCAGATCAGAGAAAGTTCGTTGGCGAACGCAATGTTGGTGTCGCGGAATGCGTTCTCCGTCAGCTTTACCAGTTCGGCAGCACGTGCCGTGGTGGCGACACAGGCACCACGAACAAACATCTTGTAGAAGCGCTGCGCCAACCGGGTGCACGCAGGGGTGATGCCTCCGATGCATCGATCGTTATTAATAAGCTCCGTCAGGATCCGGCCCGGCAGGACCCGCTCCGGGCAGTAAGCGACGTGAACCGCTCCGCCTTCCTTCCCGTTCGTCCCGACGTGCAGGTCAGGCCTACGCTCGCCGATCTTCCTTGCGATACTTTCTGTCGTTCCGATCGGGGAAGTGGACTCGAGAATGACGAGATTATCCGGAGCCAGAATGTCGAGAATGGACTCGACCGCTGCGTCCACATGAGACAAATCGGGTCTATTCTCGTGATCGATAGGCGTCGGCACCGCAATAATGAAAACGTCGGCGGGCTCAGGCTTGGCCGAGGTCGTCAGCGCGCCGCTCGACACGACCTTGGAAACGAGTCCATCGAGATCAGGTTCGGAAATGTGAATGGCTCCGGAGCCAACTGTCCTGACGACGTGCTCCTTGGTGTCGACGCCGACCACCTGCATTCCGCGGCTAGCGATCAGGGCTGCAGTAGGCAACCCGATATAGCCCAGTCCAATAACGGTAACGTTCTTTAATTCAGGCATCGAGAAGAACTTTCACTATCCGCTCACTAGCGTGGCCATCGCCGAAGGGATTGTGTGAGCGCGCCATGGCCGCATAGGTTTCGTCGTCGTCGAGCAGCCGAAAAGTTTCGTCGACAATCCTGTCGTAGTTGGCACCGACAAGCCGCGCCGTTCCTGCCTCCACGCCCTCAGGACGTTCGGTGGTCTCGCGCATCACCAGCACCGGTTTGCCAAATGTTGGCGCCTCCTCCTGGACCCCACCGGAGTCGGTCAAGACGAGATAGCTCAGCGACAGCAGGCTGACGAAATCGGTGTATTCCTGAGGAGAAATCAGCACGACACGGGGATGATTCGAGAAATGCGCCGCAAATACATCGTGAACATGCGGGTTCGGATGAACCGGCAGAACGACCGCCACATCTTCTCTGCTGAGGATGGTTTGCAGGGCATTGACGATGTTGAGGACGCCACCACCGAAATTCTCGCGACGATGGCAGGTCACCAGGATAATTCGACGATTACCGTGGTGCTGCTTGATGCCGTCCCAGCGAGATGAAAGGCATGGGTCCGCTTCCACCATAGCCTTGGCGAGGATCAGAGCGTCGACAACTGTGTTGCCGGTGACATGAATGCGGTCGTTCGAGACGTTCTCCAGCCGCAGTGCTCGCGCTGCGCGTTCGGTCGGAGCGAAGTGCTGATCGGCGATCGAACCCACGATCTTGCGGTTTACCTCCTCTGGCCATGGCGCGTAGATATCACCGCTGCGCAGTCCGGCCTCAACGTGGGAAACCGGAACACGGTGATAATACGCGGTCAGTGCGCCGGCCATCGCGGTTGCGGTGTCACCTTGAACAATGACCCGTGTCGGCCGAACCCGATCCAGTACCTCTCCGACAGAGGCGAGCAGCCGCGCCGTGAGTTGATCGAGCGTTTGGTTCGCCGTCATGACGTTTAGGTCGAAGTCCGGCACCACCTTGGCCAGCTTGAGAACCTGATCGAGCAGTTGCCGATGCTGGGCCGTCGCACATACCGTGACGTCAATATCCTTCTCAGACTTGAGCCGGTTGATGACCGGAAACAACTTGATCGCTTCAGGCCGCGTGCCCAGCAGAATGAGAAAATGCTTCCGCACGTCTTAGCCTCCGACCGAGCCCGTTCTGGGGGGAAGCAGGCCATTTGATCCAGACGCAACACCGAGCCGTTGCCGTACCAGGGCCTTCATCAGAATTCCCGCGAACAGTGCGTTCGTTTTGGCGTATCGCCACCACATTCGCCTGGGCTCCTGATAAATGCGGTACAGCCATTCGAGACCGAACTGCTGTACGCGAGGTGGCGCGCGCCTCACGGTACCGCCGAGAATGTCGAACGAGCCGCCAACTCCCATTATGAAGGGCACGCCCAGTTCATCACGATGGGCAGCGAGGAAGCGCTCCTTCCGAGGCGTGGGCATCCCGATAAAGAGGCAATCGGCGGCACTTGCGCGAATTTCGCGCACAACATCTGCTTCCTGCTCCTTGGTGAAATAGCCGTCCCGGAACCCGGCGAAGACAAGCGACGGGGACCTTTCGCGAGAGCATTGCACCGCGCGTTGCAAGACTGCTGGAGTGGCACCAAGGAAATAGGGCCTGAACCCCTCCCTTCCGCAGGCCGCGAGAAGTTCGGTCAAGAGGTCGACGCCGGCGACCCTCGCCTTTACCGGCAGGCCAAGCGCCCGCGCCGCCCAAACCACGCCCATGCCATCAATGCCAACGATGTCGCTGCTGGCAACGTCAGCCGCAAGCACGGGGTCAAACCGCATATTGACGAACTTGGCGACGTTGAGCGCCACGTGCTGTACTCGCTGGCGCCTGCGCATCGCCGCGCAGGCGACCTCGACGGTCTCGGTCATACTTAAGATATCAATAGGGCATCCCAAAAATGACGCGCGCATCGCACCACCCAAAATCAAGGCGCATTTAATTAATAATAATATAATACTCGCCGTGAATTTAATTGCAAGTTATTTAGTTTTAAATTAATCCTCACGGTGTTCGCTGGGTGATCTATAATTAAGCTTGGTCGAAGAGGCATGATCAATTCATGGGATCTAAGCGCGCAATCAACCTAGGGATCAAATAGCGCAATGATTTCGGTGATCATTCCGTACCTCAATCAGCCGGATGGACTTGAGGCATGCCTGTCCAGTCTCGACGCTCAGATCCTCTCCCACGACCTGTTCGAGGTCATTGTGGTGGACAACGGTTCTGAGACATCGCCGGCGGAGATTGTGGCCCGTCATCCGGGCATCCGCTTGCAGCACGAGATCAAGCCGGGTCCCGGTCTGGCGCGCAACACCGGGGTGGCTGCTTCCACAGGCGAAATCCTTGCATTCATCGACGCCGATTGCAGAGCTCATCCGGACTGGCTGCAGAGCCTATTGCAAGCACTTCGCTCCTCCCCGCCGAAGACAATTCTTGGGGGCGACGTCCGTATTTGGCGTTCAGAAGGCGGCACTCTCGATGCCATCGCGGCCTATGAGAGCGTATTCGCTTATCGATTCAAGCTCTACATCGAGCAGCACGGCTACTCCGGTACGGGCAACCTCGCGATGTTTCGTCGAGATTTTGAAGCGATTGGCCCCTTCGCCGGCATCGACGTGGCCGAAGACATGGAATGGGGACAACGGGCGCGAGCAGCCGGCTTTCGCTTTCGCTACGTTCCCGAGATGATCGTGTTTCATCCGGCGCGCAGTTCGCTCAACGAACTGTACACCAAATGGGACCGGCAAATCACGCATTACCGCAACATGGCAGAAGGCACACCTGGATGGCGCGTTCGTTGGCTGGCGCAAGCGCTCCTGGTGCTGGCGTCGCCGGTCATGGGCGCCGTAACCGTCCTCACCAGCGACCGGATCCACGGCATGGTCACCCGCTGCAAGGCAATTGGCGTACTCTGCGCCGTGCGGATGCATCGCTCGATGACAATGCTGGCGCTGCTTCGCAGAAGCAGAAGCGTAATCTGGAACCGCTAGCCAACCGCAGTGGCTGAGCTCAACCTGTAGTTTGCAGGCGGAACGCCGGATTGTCGCTTAGCTCAGGCAGATCGGAGCGCCGACCGAACGACCACAGGATCCATCCGAGTTCGTAGCTGCGGCATTCCAGCCGAAGGCCGACACCGGACCTGTCGATCAGGCCCGAGTTTCGTCCGAGGTACGCATTCTTGACCGCGCGCAGTAGCCTCGGCGCCTTGGTGTTCAGTTCGTTCTTCCGGATCTGTGAGCGAATGCTCAGGCCGATTTCGGGGACCAGCATTGAGAGTCCCAATTGGTTTTCGCCCAGCACCCACTTAAATCCCTTGACCATTGCGTCTTGTGCGCCGTGCACGTTATGTCGCTCAGCACATTCCAGCAGTGCCGGCGCCATACCGTACTGGTGCACCGAATAGACCTCGTAAAAATCGAGCACCCGCCCGCTCACCGCATCGAAAAACCATGGCCACTCGCCTTGCGGCCCCTGAAGCGCGATCAGCTTTTGCACGCAAGTGGTTGCCAACGTGACCGCGTCTGGATCGTCCGCGTACTCGCCATAATAGTAGCATGCAATCGAAAGGTAGGTCTGGGTCGCAAACGAGGCGAACCGCCGCCGGGTACCCGATGCGGCATCGAAGAACAACCCCGATTCGCTGGTGAAGCGCTTCATGAGAAGGCGATAGAGCGGCCCGAGAAACGGAAGCCATTCCACTCTGCCCTTCTTGGCCTGAACCACAATTCCCGTCAGCAGCATGCCGAGATCCTGAGCGCGGAAAGTGTCCCATCGCGCCTCGTCCGAGAGCAGCGCCCTGAGCGCGCTCGCAACCGGCGGGGGTACGTCAAGGTTGAGCTCGGCGGCCGCCCACAGCGCCATGCCGTAGGCATATTTTGCGACCGGGAGGGTCGTGAGCTGAATGGCGTTGCGTCGAAATATATCGGACACGGCGATACCATCGGGGATCTCCCGTACGCGAGACATCCCGAGCAGGACATTGAGCGTGTAGAAGACATCACTACGGGGTAGAGATTCGTTAGGCGATTGGCGCCCATCGAGATGGTAGATGTGCGACCAGCGACCGTGCTCCGGCAGCCAACATTGGCTGAGGCCTCTCAGCGCGTAGTTTACCAAGTTCGAGTTTCGCGACGGCTCACTCGCCGCCGTATCCACCAGTCGAAGACCAGCATTTGAACTTATCTTCATGAAATGACTGCCATGCTTATGATTGCGTTCAGTATTCGCGGATACTTTCGTCCAATCCACGTAGCAATGGATAGAGGAAGTAAGAGATCACGCTACGTTGCCCGACCTTCATTTCCGCGGTAACGGCCATGCCCGGCATCAGGTGGGTACGGGCGGAGGGCACTCGAAGTCGCACGTCGGACAAATCGATCAGTACGCGGTAATAAGGAACTGTCATGCGGCGCGCAGCTTCGGCTTTAGGGTCGGGCGCAAATGAATCCTGACTGATGACGCGGACCGTTCCTGTTCCCGTCCCGAATTTCTGGAACGGGAAAGGCTCGAACTTGATCCGCACCGGCTGGCCGATTGATATCTGCCCGACATCCCTGCCCTCAACGTTGACCTCCGCCTGAAGCGATACATCCCGCGGGACGAGCACAAAAAGCGTTTCCGCCTCGCGCACGACGGAACCGATCGTACGGCTGGCGATCTCGAGCACGATGGCGTCTGCCGGGGCCCTTAATACGATTAGCTGTCTGCGCAGTTCGACCTTCTTTAACTCTTCCGATGCGCTATCTCGCTTGGTCAGCGCCTCGACCAGGTCCTGGTACGCCGTGCGGCGAAAATCCTCGGCGAACACTTTCTGATCGGCTCGTGCTTTGTCGACCCGATGGGTGTAATCGGCGATATTGCCGCGAACGCGAGCCAGATTGCTTTCGACGTCGAGGCGGGCATCGCGGGAAAGCAGGAAATTCAGCTTCGATCCGACTTCCTTGTCCATCAACGTGCTGCGCATTGACTCGATCGACCGCATGTTATCAAGCCGCTGCACCAGGACCGCTTCTTCGTTCTGCGCTGTCTTCAAATTGGCCCGAGCGGAAGCGATCTGCGCATCGAAATTCTGCATCTGCGCTTCGCGCGCCGACTTCCTTTGGAGGAACATCTTGTGCTGCAGGACAGAATCGGCATCGCCGAAGTCGGCCACGACATAATCGGCGCCAGCCAACTCAGCTTTCAAACGAGCAATCGATGCATCTAAAACAGCAACCCTGTTTCGCAACTGATCGTGATCCGCCTGCGAGAATGTCGGATCGAGCGTCGCCAGCAGGTCGCCGCGGTTTACCCGATCACCAGCCTTGACATGGATATCCCGGATAACAGAGGTCTCCAGCGGCTGCACCACGAGGTTGGGACGCATGGTGACCAGCTTGCCCTGGGCCGTTACAATCATGTCGACCTGTGACACCGTGGCCCAGGTAACCGCCGCTATAATAAGCGCAAGGATACAATAGAGCGTGAGGCGAGCGAATCGCGGTGGCGATCGTTGCTCTACCTCGATCGCATCGGACTGGAATTCGGAAATCACGCGCGGTTGTCGGGAGGCGGCCCTGAACAGCCTTCCCCGGCGCCGCTCAACCTTTCGGGGCTGCGTCAACTTATCCGCTTTCGCAACGGCTCGCGGCTTCTCCGTCTTCATGCGATTTGCTTCGTCTGCTGGTTCCAGAGATGTCGGTAGATGGTGCACTTCGAAAGCAAATGATCGTGACGATCCACGTCAACGATCTGACCGCGGTCGATCACCAGGATTTCGTTGGCGTCCGCGAGCATCGACAGCCGATGGGAAACGATAATAACGGTTCGTCCCTCGGCGATCCGCCGCAAATTGCGGCGGATGATCATCTCGCTCTCGGAATCGAGCGCACTGGTTGCCTCATCGAGAATGAGAATACGGGGGTCGGTGATGAGTGCCCGGGCGATCGCAAGACGTTGCTTCTGCCCGCCCGACAGGTTTGAACCGTTCTCTTCAATCATCGTATCGAAGCCACGCGGCAAGCGCTCGATGAATTCGTCGGCGCCGGCGAGCTGCGCGGCCCTTACTACCTCGGCAAACGTTGCATCGCGCTTCACGCAGGCGATGTTGTCTCGAACCGTACCTCGAAACAGAAAACTATCCTGCAGAACTACGCCGAGGTTCCGGCGCAGATGCTCGAGCTCGAGCTCCCGGGAATCGTAGCCGTCGATCCGCAGCAAGCCCTGCTGCACCGGATACATTCCAGCAATCAGGCGTGTGAGCGTTGTCTTGCCTGAACCACTTCGGCCGACTATCCCAAATACCGAGCCAGGCGCAATCGAGAACGACACGTCGTTCAGCGCCGGCGCACCTTCGGCACCGTACCGAAAGGAGACGTTTTCGAACTCAATTTTCCCGTTCAGATCCGGCCGTAATCCGTCGCGGTTACCGTCCCTTTCTGGCTTTTGGTTCATCACCTCGCCTAGCATTTTAACGGCCAAGGCGACTTCCTGATATTCGTGAACCATGGTGACCATTTGAACCAGCGGCCCGGAAACCCGCCCCGCTAACATATTGAAGGCTACCAGTGCGCCGATGGTCAGTTCGCCGCTAAAGACATCGAGCGCACCCAGGCCGATGATCCCAAGCGTCATCATCTTCTCGAGAAATCCGGTGACTGCCTGGGCGGTCGCTGAAATCTTCTCGACTCCGAAACGCATGGACACCGCTTGTGCACAGCGGTCGTCCCAAGTCTTGCCCTGCAATGGCTCCATGGCCAGTGACTTCACGGTGCGCATGCCGTGTACGGTCTCGACCAGCAGCGCCTGCCGCGCACCCTCCGCTTGGTACAAGTCATAGAGTCGCCGGCGGAATGGCCCCATCAACAAGGCAACAACGAGACCGCTGAGAGCGGTGAAGGCCAGAACGACAGAGGTCAGCTTCAAGCTGTAGAGCGCCAGTACCGGGATGAACACCAATAGCGACAAGGCGTCGAGCGTTGTCAGGAAGAGCCGCCCGGTCAGGAATTCACGAATTCGCCCAGCCTGCTGCATATGCTTCACGAGAACGCCGGCCGAAATGTGCTCGAAGAAGGTTACAGGCAGGCCCAGCAGATGGCTGAATGTCTTGGTCGCTATGCGGATGTCGACCTTGTTCGTCGCATAGAGCAGCAGGTAGCGCCGCAGGAAACCGAATATCGCATCGAAAGCCAGCGCAGCGGCGGCGCCGGCCGCCAGCACATAAAGCGTGGTGAAGCTCTCATGCACCAGGACTTTGTCGATGACCAGCTGAAAGAAGATGGGGAGCGCGAGACCGAGCGCGTAAAGCAACACGGCACAAATGGCGACATCGGTGAACAGCCGCCACTGACGCATCAGGTCGGGGACGAACCAGCGAAGCCCGAATTTCCTCCGGCCATCCGACAACATGTTTTCGCGCTTTATCAGAATGGCGTCCCCCCGCCATCGCGCGCAAAATTGCTCTTGGCCAACGACGAGCGGCTCATTCTGACGCTCGGCAAGCGGGTCAAAAACAACAACCGCCGCGGTGCCATCGGACATCTCCGCAGCGCGAAGAACGACGACCCAATTACCGTTCGAGAGACGGAGCATAACCGGATATGCCTGCCCCATCCGGAAGAGAACGCCCCAATCGAGCTGCGCGGCCTGCGCGCGCAGGCCTGCCTCCTTCGCCATCCGCAGCAGGAGGTCCGCTGGCGTCGGAGTGCCGTCGACCGCATAGGCATGCCGCAGGCGCTCGGCCGGCAGATCGATGCCGTGGTGAGTGGCCACCCTGGCGAGGCAGTCTAGCGCGGTTTGTGGACACGCGTCTTTCGACGCCACAGTGGGCTCTTCCACCGAGCCAGCGCTATCGGTTTCAGCGGAAATTGCTTGAGACATTCGGAGACCGCGGGCTATTCGGGGCGGGTTGGCCGGTAGGCGAAGCCGCTTGTGACGGATCGGTGCGCCGAACTGCGCCAGCATCGACCAGGCCCTGAAGTGCCTTCTGCATCACCTCGACCGAGTTCGCAAACGACTCCACGGAGAAGATCAGCCTTTGACGGAACACCCGTTTCGGCGCGTTGTTGGCGTCCCGTTCCGTCGGTGAAAGGCTGAACAGGTCCACACGCACGATCGAGCCGCCCACGGTGATCTCGCCAATCCCGTCCGTAAAAAGTTCCGTGTCCATTGTGGTGACTCCTATGCTGCCAATTCTGGCCTGAAGATCAATGCCATAGCTCGTCCAATTGAAGTCGTCAGAGACATACTCGAACCGCCGCAGGCCAGGCGCCCGTGTCTCCGGCCGAATCGGAGAGTCTGGAGAATACATGGGCAAGCATTTGAATCGGCACGACAACAAAATCCGAAGCGATCGGTGAAAATAATTCGCATTTAATATCCGTTTAAAAGCTGCGTCAATTCGATTCTAAAATTAAATGAAGCGTCTATGACTCCGTGTCGCTGGGAGAATCCGAATCGAACCGGATCGCCGGGCGCCTTCCTACGTTGCATCGAGCCTTGATCATCATTTAACCCGCTGGCGGAATTCCCCAAATTAACAATGGTCGCTCTACTTCCGATCTGCCGCAGGATGCGGGCAAACAAACTAGGGTTCCAGAAATAACCTTTTGAGCGTCTATCAAGCTTAATCCGGAGTTTTGTTTGCAGACCATTGAGCTCTCGCTAGGTTGAAGTATGCCAAAGCGCCATGAGCCAATGATGAAGGATGATCTGACGGTTCGCTACGAGGAAGTTCTTCGCCTCCGCGAGGAGCTCAAGAAGTTGCTTGCCCGATCAGAACAATCAAGCTCTCGAAAGAAAACGAACTCCTCGAAAAGATCGAGGCGCTCGCGCGACTAGAATTCTCCTCTGGACAGCCGTTTACCAAGCATCTTGCGGGTATCGCCGCAATGGTTTCAACCCACCCAATTGAATTAACTACCATCATTTAATTTTGGACAACCATTTTTTTCCTGTTATATTTAAATGCCTCAAATCCCGGCCGGAGGCTTCAACCGGCGTCTGGCCCACAATTGGTGCGGCCGTCGGCGCGGCGAATCACAGGCGGCGCAGCGAGCAGCAAAATGCTTCAAACTAACATGTTACAAGCTGAAAAGACCCGTGGCCCGCAAACCAGCCCGGGTTATGGCGACGATGCTGGATCTGGTGGGGTGAGCGAGATTGTCAATTTCGCATTGGGATTACTGCGGCGCCAGTACCTAGTGATCATCCTTACCGCTGTATTCGCCGTAGCATCCTGCATGATCTATCTGCGGATCACCCCACCGACTTATACTGCACGTGTGCAGGTTCTGCTGGCAAACCCCAGGGCTCAGTTCGTACAGCAGCAGTCTCTACTTGCAGAACCAGCCTTCGACCGCGAGCAAGTGGAGACCCAGATCCAGCTGGTCAGGTCAAGCGCGATCGCGATCTCGGTCATCACTCAGCTCAATCTCGCCAATGACCCGGATCTCACCGGTTACGGCCCCTCGCTGTCCTCGTTGTTTTGGCGTATGGGGCCGCCACCGGAGCAACCGCAGGCGACGCTACCTGATGCCACTGTGGCTGCATTCCAGGACCGGCTCTCGGCAATAAGGGTCGGCATGAGCAGCATCCTCGAGATCAGCTACCATTCAAGGAACCCCGAACGGGCCGCGGAAGTCGCAAACGCAGTTGCGAAGGCCTACATCGCCGAACAACTGAATGCGAAATTCGAAGCCAATCGAAGTGCAACACGCTGGCTGCAGGACAGGCTGCGCGACCTTGGCGACCAGGCACTCAATGCCGAGCGCGAAGTTGATCGATACAAGTCTCAGCACAATATCGTTTCGTCGGATGGCAAGTTGATCGACGACCAGCAGGTCAGCGATTTAAACAGTCGATTGAGCGCCGCTCGTGCGCAAGTAACAGAAGCATCAGCCAAGCTAAACCAGTACGAAGCTATCTTGCGCAGCAACCCAGCGAATTTGTCGTCGATTGGCACTCTGGACGCAGCGGGCTCCGATGTCCTGAATAATCCGATCATAAGCAGCCTCCGGCAGCAGTATCTCGAACTGATGAGACGCGAAAACGAGTATTCGGCCAGATTTGGACGAAACCATCAGGCTGTCCTCACTATACGTGATCGCATGCAGAACCTGCGCTCGTCCATTTTTGAGGAGGTAAAAAGAGTTGCCGAAACCAGTCGAAGCGACCTGGAGGTCGCCAAGCAGCGAGAACGCGATATCGAAAAACAACTGTCTCTTGCTGTGCTTCAATCACGCACAACGAATGCGGCCGAACTGACCATAAAAGAGCTGGACAGTCGCGCAAAGGGATTGCGCAACTTGTCTGACCTTTTCCAGCAGCGTTACATGGGCTCGAAGCAACAGGAGAGTTTTCCCATCTCCGAGACAAGGGTGATCCAGCCTGCGTCGCCGCCGCAGAGCAAAAGCAAGCCGAAAAGCAAGATGGTCATGGCGCTGGGCCTGATTGGCGGCATCGGCTTCGGGGTCATGTTGGGCTTGTTCCGGGAGTTGATGGACCGCGTCTTTCGCACCTCCACGCAGATCGAAGCCGAATTGGGACTGCCATGCCTCGCGTTGGTGCCGGAGCTCGTCATGCCGCATTCGCCGATGCGCAGAGCCAAATCGCGTTCGACTGAAGGGAATTTGGGCCAGCGAACGATTGCGAGGGATTCGACCATCCACCATGCCGTCATCGACAGGCCGCTGTCGAGGTTCGCCGAGGCGATACGTTCGATCAAGCTGGCAATCGACCTCAATGCGACCAAAACCTCAAATCAGGTTATCGGCATCACCTCGGCTCTGCCCAATGAGGGCAAGACAACGATTGCAGCTTCCCTGGCGCAGCTCATTGGGCATGGTGGAAAGAGCGTCGTCATCGTCGACTGCGACCTGAGGAACCCCTCGCTGTCCTCGAGTCTCGCACCAACTGCGACCGCCGGCATAATCGAGGTCACCAATGACAGTCAATCGATAGAAGAGACAGTTTGGCGCGACTCAACAACGAACTTGGCATTCTTGCCGGCCGTTCGGCGGAGCGACCTGCTGCACAGCAGCGAACTCCTGGCAACTGACTCGATGCACAAGCTCTTCGACCGGTTGCGGGCTAGCTATGACTACGTCATCGTCGATCTTCCGCCCCTGACTCCACTGGTCGATGTTCGCGCGACAACACAGCTCGTCGACCACTTTATCCTTGTTGTCGAATGGGGACAGACGAAGATCGACGTCGTCAAGCACGCCCTCCACACCGCACCTACCATCCACGACAGCCTGATCGGCACTGTCCTCAACAAGACCGATATCAAGGCAATGGCTCGCTACGACACCTATCTGCGCGACTACTACAACGACGACCACTGCGCCCGCTACGGCCTATCCAAATCCGGCTAAGCAGGGATTTGTTATTCTATATCGGTGATGATTGGTTGTTGCGCCGGCCCGCACTGTTGCAGGCCCGCAACACACGGGGACTGCTTTTCAGTTAGATAGACGAACAGGCTGGTCCGAGTCGCCCGGCAGTGCCAACGTGCCCGCCATTGGTCTCAGTTGATAGTTGGGGGAATGGTTCTGATCCGGACACTGCAAATCGGGGCAAGAATCGCGGTCGGCATTATGACCCTATTCTGTGCCGGATGTATCATCACGCCCGGTAGCGGCCCCTTGGGCGCAGACGTCCAGAGGGCCAAGGAAGGCAGCGAGCCGGCCGCCCTCCCCTACGCGCTGGTCAAGTTGACCCCGGAAGTCGTCAACATTCTTGGCCAACACATACCCAGGCTATCCACGGCGTTTGCCGCTCAAACCCCGCCGAAGGCATTTCGCTTCGGGATCGGCGACATCGTCAGTGTCACTATTTTTGAGGCCGCAGCCGGCGGTCTTTTCACGTCCGAAGCGGGCGTTCGCGCTGGCAACTTTGTCACCATTCCCAACCAAGCGGTCGACGAACAAGGCAATATCTCGGTTCCATACGCGGGTTCTATTCGGGCCAAGGGCCGCACGCCCTTCGAGATTAGCCAGGAGATCACGGACAAACTCAAGGCTCGCGCCCTTGAACCGCAAGTCGTGGTCAACCTCGCAACGCAGAACACTTCCTTGATCACCGTCCTAGGGGACGTCCGAAACGCCGGCCGCTTTCCAGCCAGTCCCTCTGGCGAACGCGTCCTTGATGCGATCGCACGTGCAGGAGGCCCATCCGCGCAAGGCTACGACACGTGGGTCTCACTTAAACGGATGGGGCATCGTGCGAGCGTGCCATTTGGCGCGCTGATGTATGAGCCTGCCAATGACATTTATGTGCTCCCCAACGATGTCATCTACCTATTCAACATGCCGCAGACCTTCGTCGCGTTTGGCGCCGGTGGAACCCAAGGCCAATTCAAGTTCGACGCGTGGCGCCTGTCGCTGGCAGAGGCAATCGGAAGACAAGGTGGGCTGAACGACGCTCAAGCCGATCCTGCGGCGGTGTATCTCTACCGCGGCGAAACGCGGGCGGTGGCCAAAGAGATCGGCGTCGACGTCAGGCCTTTTCAGGGCGACATCATTCCGATCATTTTTCACGTAAACCTTCGGGATCCCTCGGGCTATTTCCTGGCCCAGTCCTTCGCCATGCGGAACAAGGACGTCATTTACACATCTAACTCAGTTAGCGTGGAAACCACCAAGTTCCTGGTCTTCCTGAGAACCATCATGGCGACCGTGAACGATCCGATTATCTACGCAACCAACTTCTTTGCTCTCAAAGCTGCTGCTTCGGGCACCGGAACGACGACGATTATCACAACGCCGCCGCCGATTACGACTACGACTCCCTAGGTGGTGTGGACACTTACCGCATCCATAAGATGATGGCTGCGAGAGTGACGACGGCACGGTAGTTTCGGGCGGTCTTTTCGAAGCGGGTTGCGACGCGGCGGAATTGCTTGAATTTTGAGAAGCAGCATTCCACGAGATGGCGCTGGGCATAGAGATGCTTGTCGAGCGGATATTTGAGCGCGCGTGACGGGTTGTTGGGGATGACGGCGAGCGCGCCTTTGGCCGCGATGGCCTGGCGCAAGTGATCGGCGTCATAGGCCGTGTCGGCCATGACGACTTCGGCGGCCAATCCCTCGATCAATGCGGCGGGTTGCGGTGCATCGCCCTTCTGACCTGCAGTAAGGATGAACCGCACGGGACATCCCAAGCCTCGAACGGCCAGATGTATCTTGGTGCTCAGGCCACCGCGCGAGCGGCCGAGCGCCTGATCTTCAGACCCCCTTTTTTGGCCCCGGCAGCGTGCTGGTGGGCTCGGACGATGGTGGAATCGACGATCAGATATTCGAAATCCGGATCATCGGATATCTCCTCAAAGATGCGCCACCAAACACCCTTGACGCTCCATCTACTGAAGCGACGGAATACACTGTTCCATTCCCCGAACGCTTCCGGAAGATCACGCCAGGGAGAGCCCGTACGCACGATCCACAGCACACCTTCGACAAACATCCGATTGTCGCGGCCCGTCGAACCCTTCTAGTCGGGTCGGCCGATGATCAGCGGCGCCATCCGCTCCCACGCCGCGTCGCTTAAAACCAACCGGTCCATCACACCCAAGACTGCCTCCCAAAAGCAGCCTTGAATCTGATTTGCTCCTAAAAGGGAATCCTTAGAGTCCACACCACCTAGAGCATGATCCGGAAACGTGGGTAGCGATTCTATGAAAGAATCGCTCAACCACGATTCCGAAGCATCACGCTTTAGTCTGTCTCCTCCCGGCGGAATCAGAGCATCGATACGGCTGCGAACCTGGACCGCGGCAACGGTCGGCAGTGATCGCCGTGATCTGCTGCCGCCTTGGTGCGCATCAACAATCATCCCAATCGCCCATAGCCTTGTGATGGCACCGGGGCCGGCCTGTCCAGGCGCCGCGCTACGCGGCTGCCACGTGGATCAGCCCGTGTGCAACTGGCGCCGAAATAATCCATCTCAAGAAATAATCCAACTTATTTAATTCGTCGTCGTTTTTGCTTGATTTATTTAAACCATTAATAATAAATTAATCCCACTTGCAAAAAAAGCCGCGAACGACATTGGTTCTGGCATGAACTTTATTAACCGACATATTGCGGCCAGCCTCCACGAGGGAATTGCCCTCGAAGAATACAGCTCTCCGTTGGCCGCCCAACGGAAATGGCCAGTTCGGTATGGATCCATCGAGTTGGTTGCGATCTGCGCCGATCTCGCCACCATCGTTCTCGCAAGCATCATCTCAGTTTTCTTGTGCCGGCTCTACAGTAGTGGGGCAGCGGCAGGCCTCGCAAATGCGATCGGCTCGGCCATCGTCGTATCGGCGATGTTTGTGTCGTTGCTGAAGATGCGGGGTATGTACAGGCCAAGCGAACTGCTGGTCCTGCGCAATCAGATCCGCGCCGTTTGCGGCGCTTGGCTATACGCATTTATCCTTCTGGCGGCTATGGCCGGCTTGCTCAACTTCGGTGACGACTTCTCTCGCGGCGCCGGAATAGCCTTTGCGCTTACCAGTCTTGCGTTACTTTTTGTCGGACGAACTCTCATGAAGAGCTTGCTCATGAGGGGTCTCAGTGGAAGAAAGTTTGCCGGCGGCAATATCATTCTGATTTCTGATCAACCACAGTCTAGTGATGTGGGACTTTTGCCAACGCTGAGCATGCTCGGATTTTGTGTGACCCAGCATTTCAGGTTGCCTTCGCCTCGTTTCGGTTCTGATCACCGCAAGCGGCTTAGCGCTCGCGTAATTGAAAATGCTCGCGGCTCAAATGTCGAGGAAATCATCGTTGAGGCAGATCCAAACCAGTGGTCGGAATTGCGTGCATTTGTCGCCGAACTGCGGGTTCTACCGACTCCTGTCTCCTTTGTACCCGTCGGCGCGCTTTCGGAGATGTTCAGGCGACCCACGCGGGACCTTGGCAGCACCGTATGCGTGGAAATCCAGCGAGGGCCACTTACATTCCTTGAGCGAGCCATCAAGCGGTTTACGGATTTGGTCGGCGCCGGACTTGCCCTGGTTATTCTGTCGCCGCTGCTTGCTGTAGTTGCATTAGCGATCAAGCTGGACTCGTCTGGTCCGGTCCTTTTCAGGCAGCAACGCTGTGGCTTCAACGGTCGGAGTTTCTCAATCTACAAGTTCCGCACCATGCGCGTGCTGGAGGACGGGCCATCGGTCATCCAGGCCCGGCCGGTCGATAGCCGTGTGACTCGCGTTGGAAAATGGCTGCGTCGGACGAGCATCGATGAGTTACCGCAGCTGATCAATGTGCTTTACGGAAGCATGTCACTTGTCGGGCCGCGGCCGCACGCCATCTCTCAAGACGGCCAGTTTGACAAGGTTGTCCGCAATTATGCCTTCCGGCGGCGCGTGAAGCCGGGGTTGACGGGTTGGGCCCAGATACACGGGTGTCGAGGACCCACACCCACCGCCGCCTCTATTGAAGGGCGGGTTGAGTACGACCTTTGGTACATCGACAACTGGAGCGTTCGATTGGATCTGGCTATCCTGGTCCAGACACCGATTGAGGTGCTGCGCGGTCGCAACGCGTACTAGGCGCTAAAATTGGCCTGACAGTCGAGCAGATTGATCCGAGCTGATTCAAGGCGCTCTCAGTGAGGCGGCACCTTGCGAATCAACATAGCCGGCGTAGCGCCAACTCAAGCCCGGGAATTACGCGTCAGTATTGTTTCTGTTGGACCAGAGCGTCAGCTATGTGCGCCAGTAGCGCCTGTTCGTCCGTTTGGATCGTTTGGCGAACGCTTTGAGTGCGCGACGCCTTCTTTTCGCCTTGTGGAAGGCCGGGCACCAGCCCATTCAGCTCATTCTCGATTTCTGTCCAATCCCGATTGGTCACCGCTTGCCTCTGCCGCGCATCGATAATGCCTGACGGCAAGTTATCTCAGTTCGCCAGCCGCGCCTCCAACCCGTTAATTTTGTGGTTAATAATAGAATACCCCGTCGACCAGCTCACGCTCGCTGACGAGCCTTCGTGCCAGCCTCGCCAATCCGGAACTCTTCGATCTTGCGTCCCGACTTGACTGCTGCAACCAGCCACCTCGGCCGCTTGCCGCGGCCGGACCAGGTTTCGGAGGTCTGAGGATTCCGATACTTTGGCAACACCCGGGGATATTTGCGGCGGGGCTTACCCTCCGGTTGCAAACTTCCCGAATCGCCTGCGATGATTGTACCGCGACTAAGCACCGCCAGGCGCTTTTCGAGTTCGCCTTTTTCGGCCCTGATCCGCGCTGACAGAATCCCGCTGATCTCTCCGTGAAGCGCCCACAGCTCATCCAGAGACCAGGACTCAAAATCGATCTTTTTTGGAGCCATGCCGCCGCTCTTGGTTCGCCTCGGAACATAATGCTTAGAACATAATGCGATGTCACACCCCCGAATGACAATCAAGGGGGATCACAAGAGTTCCACGGGAAAATGATTAATTCGGCGGTCTTTGCGCTTGTTTTGACACAGAAACCTAGCCGCGCGAAAATTCCCAGCCTGCCCCTTTGAACTGCACCAATCAAAGAGCTGCAGTTAAGGACGAGGAGTTCGCCAGCCGTGGTCCTGGCGCGCGTCAAGGCTCGATCGCCCCCGCCGGTGCTGCGTTTTCCTGCGCTGCCCCTTGCCTCTGTGGCGAAAGAAAAGCGACAGCCGGCATCTGATGACTTCGATATCCTTCAGGACACGCTGCCTAAGTTCAATCTGGTGTCTAAGTTGGCTAACATCACTCGATGCGGCGGACGGTACCATGCAGCGGCCAACCGCATCTTGAAGGCGAGAAAGGGAGGAACCGATAGAATCCATTTGAAAATCCATTTGGGCACCTACGCAAAAACTCTAAGCAACGACCCTACCCCAATCAATTCATAGCAGCGTGTCACCCTCCTTTTCCGACGCCCACTGGCTCTGCTCAAAACCCTAAATACGCCCTTGCTTTTAATTGAATTAAATTATTAAATTTACAATCAAATAATGTTTAAAAGCCTAAATCTATCGATTCAAACTTCGCACGTATTTGGCGTCATCGCCAGCGATATTTCGAGGATTGGATGCTTCCGGAAAAACCGCAATCTGTTAGCCTTAACGGACCCGCAATGCGCAGGACAGACTTGGAGGCAATGGATTTTGACGAGCTTTGGCTCTTGCATGAGCAGCTCACCAAACTCCTGTCTGAAAAGATCACGGCGGAAAAACTTCAACTGGAGCGGCGTCTAGCGCAGTTGAGCCGCGTAGAGCAGATGCGCGACACTGAGGGCGCGCCCGCCAGCCGTCCTCGGCGCAGATATCCAAAAGTCGAGCCAAAATACTGGAACCCCTCCCAGCCGACGCAAAAGTGGTCTGGACGCGGAAAGCAGCCGAGATGGCTGGTCGCCGCCTTAAGCGCCGGGCGGAAGTTGGAAGACTTTGTAATAGACAAAAGCGTCAATCATGCAGACGACGATAATCACAACGACGAGACCTCCTGAAGCGGGTCGCGGTCAACGCATTTCATCTGCATAGGAATTTGGCCCTCTGCACGCGTGTACTCGAGGTAGGCCACTAGATTGCTGCGAATACCTGCGACCTCCCCAAGCAATATCCCGCAAAGTTCCATACGTGACGTGAGGTCCACCGGTGTTGCGTTTGCCCTGGTCACAACGCGAAGCTGTTTGTGGGCGCGCTTTATTGTTTTGAACGAATCCTGAAGAGCTCTATTGTAGGCTTTGCTTGTAACACCGTTACCCATCGGATCCCCCTCTGCCAGGAAAGCAAGGATTTCCCAGAATGTTAAACGACGGTGGCGGGAGGCAGGTTCAATGTTTAGAGAATTTTACGCGTTGCAATGAACAGGCCGCCGGGCAGGAGCCGGACGATGATTTGCTCGATACTACAGTGGCTGGTCGGCTCCCGCCCCTGCCCAGGGGACCCAGCGGCAGCATTTCACGGTAGCTCGAGCCTCAGCATGGAATTGGTGGGAATCGGACACCGGAGAGAACCTTCCCCTGCTGATCGGGCTGGGGCATGTTCACACTTGAGGTTAGCTTCGGGAACACAAACAAGGGGGACCGTAATGTCGACTGCACCTCGAATTCTCATTTGGTCGGTCGCCGTGACCGCAATTCTTGCTATTTCCACAAGCTCCATAGAAGCGGCAGATTGGACCGTCCAGCCGGCTTCGACTGCAGGAGCGGTTGTTGGCGCGCACCGCTGGAATGCAAGACCGTTGCGTTCAGTCGGACTTCGCCATGCTCGGTGCGAGCTAGTAGAAGGCGTGCGGGGTGCCACCCCCCTGACCGTGCCATTTTTCGGTTCCGGCTGGTATCCTGGACCTGCGCACTACGGACCTTGCCGGCGCTGTCGAGCGGATGCGGTCATTTCAGTCAGGTACTAGACGGCTAGAGGCTGGACAGGATGAAATCTGCTGGCCGTAGCGCCTCGTTCAAGGGTTGACCAGAAACAACACGTCGCCGTCACTAGGTAGCATCGGTGATCATCAATGCCTGGTTTGCGTCCTAGCGTTTGCTGCCTTTCCTGAGATCCTCTGCACGACCACGACTTCTGTTCATCGTTCGGACGCGCTCATATTGCGAATCCGTTTGAGGGCTGAACTACTACGAGAGCTGGAGGTCGTGACTATCGACTGCGCTCAGCTTGATTGTCAGTGAGTTGCCCACATCAGCCAAATGACGAAGTCTGGCCTACCTGCGTTACATGAGCAAGAACGCTCTTAATACCATCGAAGACGCTCTTGCTGAACTGAATCACAACGCGGGACCGTCCGAATGTACCGAATGATGTCATTCCCGAAATTCGACGAATGCGAAATCGCGCTCGCCATCGTCTTCAACACGGGGCCAGCTCGGCGCGCTCGGCGTTCGTCCACCGCAGGATGCTCACTCGTCATCCAGATTACCTGTTGTCCGCCGCATGGCGACGTCCAATGCTCCAATCGCCAAAGCTCTCGCGCCTGCCATTGCCGGTCTCTCCCTTAAGTCGCCGGGCACATGGAGCGCCCCTACAGAAGAATCTTGGTGCAGGTCGGCGTCCTCGTTCGAATTCGTGGAGAAGCTCGAAAAAGTCAGTGAAGCCGCATTCCAGGATTAACCTCAGCGACAGACATAACATGCGAGTTTCGTTGCGGCCGATTTGCTAGATACAAATATGGTTGCAAGTCGCGCGAATTTGCAAACCTTTGCGCCAGGCTCCGTTATCGCAAGATTGGCGCCTAATTTGATTACCCGAAGACCGCGAATGCGCGGTCCGCGACGGCGACTTGCCGGTAGCTCGCGACACGGCAGGGGCACATGGCAAATTTGTCGTACTGGCTGCTGATTGTAACGTGTTTCTGGTTCGGCTTTCACGACTATCCGGTTTTGGACAATCTTGTTACTGGGAGTGATAGCAGCAGTCGCCTACCTCATCGACAGGCAAGATACATTGAAATCGGGACGAAGGAGTGGGACGCTGCCTATCACCCATAATAGTCGCAGCAAGGGTGCCGCCAGCAGCCATTTTGTTTGCAATTGGCTGGCTTGCTGGTCGAGCACCCTCGCAAATCTTAGAATAAGCCAGCTTTCACCAACGCTAGCGCGGTCTAGAACCGGCGTCATTCTCGTCGAACCATTCCTAGGTCGCTCCACTATCCTTCGCGTGGGAGGTATTGTGTCCAAAGTCGAAATCGGGAAACCTTGTGACTAGCGCAGTCTTCAGGAACTGGATATGCCTGATAGTCGCTTCCAGTTCGTTCAACCGCCTCTGCCCTTCTGCTATCTCGCGGCCGAGCAAATTCTGATAATGGCTATCCTCGGGATCTCTCGTCAGATACTCATCGGAATCATTGCCCAAGGTTACTGCCGATCGCGCTAGCGCGTCATCGATACGCGCTTTCAGGCCAGCCTGCTCAGCTTTCGCGCCCTCCAGCGCATCCTCTATCGACCGAAAAATGGATGTAGCGCGGGCACGGTCAGTTTCGGTATCTCGGCTGGCCGATCGCGCCTTGAAATTGACGGCGGTGTGCGCCTTTAGAAATCGCTGAAACATCTTCGAGCTTCTCCAGGATGGCTGGTCGAGATAGATGCTGAGTCGTCACAGCCAAGTTATCACGAAATGCAACCGTTCGGCGCAAGATCGCTTTCGTGCGAATGATGCCGGTCTGTGGGCAGGGTCGAGGCTCCCCAGTTGATCATCCAAGCAATCGCCCGCGCATGGGGCAGCCCATCGCTGCCCGATTGGAACTGTGTTGATGCCGCACCAATGCCGATCTCTGATCAGCAAACTCCGAAACCGCCCGAACGAGATCAAACGGTGAAACGAGTTGTGCTCGCCGGAATGAACCCTGAAAGGCCACCAATCTGAGGGCGCAAAGCTTCGCGTCGTAAGTCATCCTCCAGCAATCTGCATTGGGGCCCTCTCAACACAATCGACTCGATGCAACCCGCGACACCTATCTTTCCGCTGCTTGCAGGTTTCTGGGCATGTCCGCCCAAGTTGACGGTCGCCAATAAATGCCTAATACAATTTAACTGCGTTAAAAAAATAACTTGTGGTAATTTAAAATGGCCTTGGGAGGAGGTACGCCGACTTGAGGGGCTCATTCCATAGTCGCCATTGAAGGTGAAGCCGGAGGCATCCGGTCAAATTCGATCATGGGTCCCGTTTAGCCGAACGCGCGCATCTGTCGCCATCGGAATAGTGAGGAGGAGTTGCGCGCGTCGAACTGATTGCGTGGAGGAAATGATGGTTGAGAAGCACCCTGCAAGGCTGGGCTCAATCAGCTTCGGCCGTTCGAAAACTATTTGCACAATTCGTAGTATTTCTGCTTTCGGCGCCGCGCTTGATGTCGCTGCAGATGAACAAGTCCCCAACGAGTTTGCACTGACCGTCATTCCCGACGGTGACCCGCGGCGCTGCGCGGTCGTTTGGCGCAAAGAGAAACGCATCGCTGTCGCGTTCTATTGACTTGGCCGCAAGGGAAATCGGCAGGGCAGCCCCTCCCGGAGCGATGCGCCGCCGCATCCTTCAGCCTGTGAGTGATCCTCGAAAACACCACACGCGAAGAGAGCAGCCGAACGCCAGAAAATGGGGGCTTCTATTATTAATTTGATTTAATTGTTGTTTAATAATATAAATATGCATTGAGCTTAATACGTGCTTGCGAAGTGAAATGTGAAGTGACCTATAACCCTGTTTAAAAGGCGTCACATTTGCGCCAACCCATTGAAACCGCTCCGAGGGACGGAAAGGAAATCTGGGTCGAGGATGATCAATCGGCTTATGACGTCGCGCATTGGTCGTCTGAGACGAAGCAATGGGTCTGGAAGAACGGCAGACCAATCAGGATCACACCGACACATTGGTCTCCAATAGCCGAGCCTCAGTATCAGGAAGACGATCAGTCGAGCGGCCCCCTTTGGAACGATCGCGTGCGCCGATGGTTTATCGCTGCAACTCTGGTTGCATCTGCATTGCTCGGCGTGCATTTCCGCACGGAGCTGGTCGCTTTTGCGACGCGATACCTTGATCTGCCAGACATTGCCGATCTCGATGGCAAGGTGGAGTTGTCGAGCAAGCCGTACGACGAAACTGCGCGACGCCGCCAAGCGGACATCATGGTGGAGGAACTGCGGCGGACCCTTCAACAGGAACAGGCAGGTGCCAACGCACTCGCAGACGAGCTTTTGGAAGCTCGCCGCGAGATCGAAACGCAAGCCATGCAATTGCAGAAGGCCGTCGATGAAGCTCGGCAGCAGAAGCAGACGGCAGAGGCCGCCGCTTCCCAATTACAAGAATCCCTGCGGCAGGAGCAAAAGAAGACCGCCGCCCTCACCCAGGAGATCGGTATAGCGCGCCAGGCGATGACGGCAAGCGCCGAGCAACGCCACGCACTCGACGAGGCGCAGGCGCGTGCCGCGGCACTTGAGACCAACCTTGCCAAGACACGGCGCGAGATCGAAACGCAGGCCGCACAGTCGCAAAAGGCGGTCGATGAAGCTGTACAGCAGAAGCGGGCCGCGGAAGCCATCACTGCCGGGCTGCAGGAATCCGTGCGGCAGGAGCAAAAGAAAACGGCCGCTCTCACCAAGGAGGTCGACGCTGCGCGTCAGGCGATGAAGGCAACAGCCGAACAACAACGCCGCGCGTTCGACGAAGCACAGGTGCGTGCAGCAACACTCTGGAGCCAGCTTGCTGGAGCGCAGCACGATATCGAAACGCAGGCCGTGCAGTCGAAAACGGCTATTGATGAAGCCGTGCAGCAGAAGCGGGCGGCCGAGGCCGCCGCTGCCGAATTGCGAGAATCCTTGCAGCAGGAGCAAAGCAAGACTGCCGCTCTTACGCAGGAGCTCGACGCCGCGCGCCAAGCGATGGCGGCAACCGCCGAGCAACAACGTCGCGCGCTCGACGCGGCACAGGCGCGCGCTACGGCCCTCGCCAGCGAGCTCGTTGGAACGCGTCGCGAGATCGAGACACAATCGCAAGTAACGGACGAACCGGATACGCAACAAAGACGGACGGCGGAGGCGACTATCGAAGAACTGAGAGAGTCCCTACGGCAGGCGCAAAAGAAGACCGCCGCGCTCACCCCGGAGGTCGACGCTGCGCGCCTGGCGATGGCGGCAACCGCCGAGCAACAACATCGCGCGCTCGACGAGGCACAGGCGCGCGCTGCGGCCCTCACCAGCGAGCTCGCTGGAACGCGTCGCGAGATCGATACACAGGTCTCGCCATCGCGAGTGACGGACGAACCGGATACGCAACAAAGACGGACGGCGGAGGCGACTATCGAAGAACTGAGAGAATCCCTACGGCAGGAGCAAGAGAAGACTGCCGCGCTCACCCAGGAGGTCGACGCTGCGCGCCTGGCGATGACAGCAACCGCCGAGCAACAACGCCGCGCGCTCGACGAGGCACAGGCGCGCGCTGCGGCCCTCGCGGTCGAGCTTGCTGGAGCGCCTCGCGAGATCGAGATGCAGGCCGCGCAAGCACAAAGAGCGATCGATGACGCCTTGCAGCAGAAACAGGCGGCAGAGGTTACCATTGCCAAATTGCAAGACTCTCTGCAGCAGGAGCAAGAGAAGATCGGCGGCCTCATCCAGGAGGTCGGCGCGGCGCGCCAGGCGATGACGGCGAGCGCGGAGCAGCAACGCCGCGCGCTCGACGAGGCGCAGGCGCGTGCCGCAACACTCGCGAGCGAGCTTGATGGAACGCGTCGTGAGATAAAAACTCAATCTGTGCGATCGAAAACGGCGGAGGATGCCGTCGCGCGACAAAGACAAGCGTCGGAACGCACCATCGCGGAACTGCGGCAATCGCTGCAGCAGGAGCGCAACAAGATCGGAGCAATGGCACGCGATCTTACGCCCGCGCGGCGCCCCGCGGACCAGCGCGAGCCCCTCGGGCGCGCGCAAGACAGTCCGATCAACCCGGTCGTCCGGACGACGCCGACTGCAGACGCGGCCGTAGCGAAACAGCCGATGGCCTTCGATGCGCATGGCAAGGTAGAGGCAGCACGATTGATCGCTCGCGCCAGTGCGCTGCTCAGTCAAGGCAATATCGGCGCGGCGCGTATCGTACTCGAGCGCGCCGTCGAGAGCGGCGACGCCCATGCAAGTTTCATGCTCGCACAGACATATGATCCTGTCGTTTTGTCCGCATGGGGCACCTATGGAACGCGTGGCGAGTCGGCGAAAGCACGCGAACTCTACGCGAAGGCGCACAGCGGCGGCATTCGAGAAGCGAAGGAGCGCCTCGACGCATTGCGTGAGTGAGGGGATCAGACCCGCACAAGGAAAAGTGGAGATTGAGATGAACACGCAGCCGAAGCCATGGTCGTTTTTGCTCCTCGCGGCGATGGCGCCTGTTACCTGGATGCTTCAATCGGTTGACGCGTACGCGCAGCCGGCGAAGAGCGAAGCGCCAGTCATCAGCCGCGCCTCTGCGCATGACCAAAGAGAAAAGATCAACGCCTGGACTGTCGGCCTCGCCGGCGGCTTGCTGGAGGGCGCGCCCATTCGCCTAGCGGCAGAGATGGCCCGAATCGTCGATGACGGTCCGAATCTACATGTTCTGCCGATCGTCACTCGGGGCGCCACCGAAAATGTGAATTCGCTGCTCTACCTGCGTGGCGTCGACACCGCGATCATCAATTCCGACGCGCTCGAAGAATACAAAATCCAGATACCGCAGATCCGAAGCCGCATAACCTATCTCCTCAACCTGTTCCCGTCGGAGCTGCATATCTTCGTGCGACCTGAAATCACAACCTTGCAAGACCTCGCCGGCAAGAAAGTGAATTTCAACACCCAGGGCACGGCCGCTGCCTATTCAGGACCGCTGATCTTCAGCCGTCTAGGCATCAATGTCGAAAAGACCTTCATTCCGCACCCGATCGCTCTGGAGCAGATGCGTAAAGGCGAGATTGCCGCTGTCCTCTTCATCACCTCGAAACCGGTTGACGCCTTCGTGCGTAGACGCTGGGACGAAGGCTATAAATTTCTGTCCGTCAATTTCGACAGCAAGTTCGAGGATTACTACTTGCCGGCAACGCTCGAGGCGAGCGAATATCCCAACTTAATCAAGCAGGGCGAACGCATCTCAACGATTGCGGTGCCGACCGCCTTGGTTGCGTTCAACTGGTCGCGGCGATCGAACCGTTACCCGCGTGTCGCCCGTTTCGTGGATCATCTGTTCTCGCGGATCGACCGGCTGCAGGCCCCGGGATTCGATCCGAAATGGAAGTCGATCAATCTCGCCGCAACCGTCCCCGGGCTAGACCGCTTCTCGGCCGCGCAGGAATGGCTGGATCGCGCGGCGCGCAGTGCACAGGCGCGGCCGTGAAGAGAGCCGCGCTCCCGCTCGCTGTGCTGTTAGACGCAGCATACAGCATGACTTTCGCGCAAGGTGCCAGCGAAGCAATGGCGCATCTTCGCGCGTGCTCTAATGTGGAGCTTACCGCGCGGCAGGAATGTTTGGAAACAATACCGCGCAATATCACACAGGCGGCCGCGGCAGACAGTGACAACTGGCTTGTCAGCGAGACCACCTCGCCCGTGGACTATTCACCGGTCGTTGTGGCGACCACGTCGTCTCGCGGCGGCTCTGATAGCGCCACGATGCAGCTCTCGATCCACTGCCGCGGCGGCCGTACCGAACTCGTGATCACGGGACCTGCGGTCTCGCGCAGCGCCGAGGAGTACCTGATCTCCTACCGCGTCCATGACGATCTCCCAGTGCAGCTTCCCGCTGCCCGCCCGTCATTCGGAGTTGGCGCCGCCCCCAGGGGCGACGTGGTGCGCATGTTACAATCGCTCCCCGATGAGGGGGAATTCGCTGTGCGCCTTTCCTCGCGAACAGGTGTGGCGTCCGAGGGACATTTCTTGCTTGGCGGCCTGAAGACTGTCCGCGAGAAGCTGGCGACGGCATGCAAATGGCCACATGCCGTTGCCAGGCCACGCAGCTAATGGTCATCGGACAGGAAGGAACTCACATGACAAGACTTGGAAGAATGGCTGGAGCCACCGCGGCAATTGCAGCACTGCTCTTGGTCGCACCGCCGTCGGAAGCGCAGGTGAACAAGAAGCAACCTACGCAGGCGACCAAGCTCACGGCCGTTACCAAAATGACGCCCACTCAGGATGCCACGAAGCCGCACCGCCTTATTCTGCAGGTAAACAGCAACGAGCCGGCGATGATGAATCTGGCGCTTAACAATGCGAGCAACGTAGCTCAGTATTATCAGGACCTCGGCGAGAAGGTGAATATCGATATCGTCACCTTCGGTCCCGGCCTGCATATGCTGCGCGACGACACTTCGCCGGTCAAAGCGAGGATCAAGGCGCTCTCGGAAAGCCAGCCTTCGATTTCGTTCGAGGCCTGCAGCAATACCCGCGAAAACATGGGCAGGAATGAGGGCAAGGAGATTCCGCTGATCTCGGAAGCAAAGGTCGTGAAGTCGGGCGTGGTGCGTGTGATGGAACTGCAGGAGCAGGGCTGGACCTACGTCAAGCCGTGACGCGCCCACTGCTGACAAAGAATCTGGTCCAACCAATCGTTGCGCCGAACTAAGCCCAGCGGATGCGGCAATCCCGGCGGTGCGGTCCAGTTGATGCTGCCAACGCGCCAACTTGGTTCATAGCCTGTGCTACACGGGTCTGGCGGCAGGATTCGGCCGCCTGCCGTGCCCCACGATGTCGCCGCCGAACCAAAGGATTAAACCGCTCGCGCGGTAGGACGCTGCGGCCGGCGACACAGCCAAGAGGATAGCGCAGCGGGGCGTCCTGTCTTGAGATGAGGGCGTTCGCAATCTTCACCCAAGAGCATCCCCATGACCGACGAGGCTATAGCCTTGCGCCGACCTACGCCGGGCAATGCGCCTGACTCGGCGAAGTCTAAGCAGCGTCGTTAGCCTGGCAGGTAATTGCCACAACCTCCACTCTGTCTACTTCAATCAGCATAACAAACGTGAAATCATCTGCAGCCGGCGCCAATCCAACAGCACGCTCGAAGGCGGCTACTTCTTTCTCTGTAGCCGGCCGAAGCCCGAACACAGAATCCACTGGGCAAACGGGGACGCCGTTCGAGCTGATCTCGTGCAAATCCAAACGGAACTCTGGCACCGCGCACATACCGCGTGCAAACTCGATGTCTTGCGCCTGAAGAGCAAGCGTCGGCGTTCCGTTGATATCGAGCGTGAAGATTTTGCGTTCCGGCTGCTCCAATTTTCCTAAGCCCTTAGAGACAGTCTATTAAAAAGCAGAGAATTTTGCATTGCGATCACGAATGGTCAATCTTGATCGCCAATTGAATGCAGCGTCAACAGAAATCACCCTAGGGGAGATGCAGACGGGCCGCCGAGGCCCTACCCCCGGCAGTATTCAACGCCTGCAACTCGAAAATCTTTCAACCCGTCTCCCTTAAGGGCCGGGGTTCAGGATATGCGCAGGCCTCTTTTAACAACGCATCGGTGGCTCCCTTCAAGACAGCCGCGTCATCGCCTGGCAAGTAACACGCTTCTAGATTGAACATGATAATGGTTAGTCCCAGCGCGCGCGGCCAATCACCTGCATCCGATAATTGACGTACAGTTTTTGAAGCGTGCTTCAAAACTTCCTTTCGTTCTTCGCTCGAGGCGCTCGCGTAACGCCTGCGTAGAAACTCGAAACTCGACTTTACAACACCAAAGCACGCCGATTTTGCAGCAGGATCTGCCGCATCAATCCGCGGCTTCAAGTCTTCGTATCGCTTGCGGAGGACATTGGCTCGCGCTTCGTGCCAGAGGTTCAGAAATTTCATTCCCCCTCCCGATCAGCTTCCCTCATTAACGACCAATTAGAAACGTGGAAAATGCGGCAACCATGCGGCGGAACCCCGGGATCGCCCCGGGGAATTGCCCTGATCTCGCGCGGCAAAAGCTGGCAGGCGCCCGACGATGAACTGCCCCTTCCCCCTGAATCGGATTGCCGCGTTGGAGCGCTCAGCGGTACAGGCCGTCTACGCGAAGCGATCGCCGTACGGTTCTTAAACGCCGTTCCAATTCGACGAATTAACCTCAAATATTGATTGAGAACGGGCCTCAATGCTTAGGCAATTCCCAGCCCCCGCACACCGGGTCTTTCTTGAAGAGTGGCCAGGGACTTGATGGCCGACTCTTCTTCCAAAAGACGACGTTCAATAAACTGGCGCTCAGCGTCCGTTAGCATCGTCTTCAGTAATTGCCGGTAGCGCTGCACGTTATTGCGATGCGTTCGTAATCGAACAAAACTCTCTTCAATCATGGGTCGTTACTCTCAATCGATGTATCATTAAAAGATATTTCAATGTATTTGGCTTAAAAGAGAACTCGCCCGCCTGAGCTTATCGTCGGCGAGTAAGCTGTCAATAATAAACGGAGCGGTGGGTTAAGTGGCGGCATCCTGGCGATGGTCTAGCATTTGACTTCTGACACTTACCGGCTGGGCCCACCGTGCCGCCGGCTGCAGGGCGCCTATCCAACGGACCCGCCCACCCCTCCGCCAAGCCCGCAATTTATGTTGCCCACCTTCAGATTGCTTGTATCGTCGAGACGCTTGCGTCTCGGTACCCAAAAGTTAAGCTTCTAGCTTTGAGGGTTTTGGGGGAGACGAGATGTTGCAAGGTATTAATTGGCTACTTGAAGACCCTATCGCTATTTATGTGACCGTCGGGATTGCCGTTTCAATCATACAGCACTACCGAGAGATGAAGCTGATTGAGGTGAGAGCGGCGGACCTCGCGGCCCGCATTCAAAGGCTCGAGGTACTTATGATGACCAGCTAAGCAGGCATTTGCGCCTGGTCATCACGGCACGCTCCACGCCGTCAGGTGCCAGCTCGCGGGTATTTTGCTGACCGGCGAGATCAAGGAATTTCTCTCTTTCGCCGACCTTGCTGTGATCCAACGCAACCGACGACACCCGTAGTCATAGCAGACAGCGTGCCGTTAGTTTGCCGAGAATGGTCCCAATTCGAACCCAGCGTCAGTGCTGACCAGCGGCTCGCGATGCACTCATTGATTGACCGTTTCCGTGATCTGATTGCGAACTGAGCCAATTGGATCGCGCGACCGGACCGCCTCAGGAGTACGCGCTGACACAATCGGGCGAAAAGGCAGTGTTTGAGTTCGCGCTTGGCGCTGCTCAAGTGCATCCCTTAAAACTGCGGTTACCTTACGGTCTATGAGCTCGAGGCGGTCGGCAGTTGCATTGGTTTGAAGACGAAGCTCCAGCAATTCATCGCCGATGAGCCGCCTAACCGTTACTCCCACAAGCACAGAGAACACGTAGCAGATAAATAGTGCGACTAAGATGCTACTTATGATTGTTCGGTATTCGGGAAATACGTTCCAGACCGCAGCACCCAGAATTGCGGCAGTAGTCCAGCCAGCGACTTTGAAGAATGTCTCCATTTCCAATACTCCTACAAAGAAAAGTCGAAGCTTCGTACTCAAGCTATTCATACGCTCCTGATTGCGGCGCGGGATTTCAGTTAGGCGGAACGGACTTAGGAGAGTTACGACCGTAATGAGTCGATGCCGTGGGCCACGAAAATTCCGAGACCTAGAACCAACAGAAATGCGATTACGACATCAAACATGGCGATAAGCGAAGGCTGCTTCGTCTGATCAGTCAAAAAGATTCGACTTCATAAAGAGAAGGTTTTGCCTGACTGGTGCATGAAGGCCACAATGAAGCCGGCCAAATTCGGGCTACCGTGGCGCGAAGAGGAATGCTTCCCGCTTTCCGCAATTTTGTTGGTCGCATGGTTAGGGAGGCGGCTCAAAAACACACAAAAGTGTTCCGTCAAGTATTCAGGTAGGCTTTCAATGCAAGACGTGTAGTCGGTACAAGCTTGGGCTCTATCTCGGCAAGCTCCACGGGTTCTACGATAAGGAGAGATCCTTCGGCGATGGCCAGCGCATCCACTGGAATATCGCGCACGACGAAAAGATATCCGTGGATCGTTCCTCCCTCGCTGTCGATGTCCTCACCCTCAAAGCTTCCAAGATGCTCAAAGCGATCCGCTGGGACAAAATAACCGATCTCCTCGTGTAGCTCGCGGACCATGCATTCCAAGAAAGTTTCGCCGCCCTCGCGGTGACCACCAAATAGACCAATCTTACCCGGATTGGTGATGCCGACAACATTGTCGCGCAATTGAAACAGGTAACGCCCAAAAGTATCAATAACGATCGCACCGGTAGTTTCGCGGCACCGCAACTGCTTATCCGTCATTTCGCAATCCCTTGCTACCACGCTCTTTGATCCCCTCCGATTTGCGCTCTCCCTCATACGGCACTTCCCGGTGATCAAATTATTCTGCTCGATGTCGCCTGCCCCGCCATGCATCGCAGTTTGTCGTGACCGAAAGTCGTGATGGCCTCGCAGCGACCCATGCCTTGCGACGGGCCCCCTTAGCAAACAAGACCCGCTTCGCATAGGCCGATAGCGATTTCCGCGATGATGTGACCATCAAGGATGAGCATCAATTGAGCCGCAGGCGTGATCTCGCTTACTCACCTCGCTCTATCAGATGGACGGACACGCACGCTCCACCGTTCGACAGTGCATTCATCGAGGCTTTGAGCTTCGATTTAATTTTTCGAGCAATTGCAGTACCTCGGAGCTCACCTCAATTGTGTCTGCTGCCGGCAATTGCTTCTGGGAGGGACGCGGCGCCAGCTTTTCCATCTGCGCGCGCGACGCGGCTTGCGCCAACGCGAGAGCTGATGCCTTCCTCTCTGCGATGGCTAGGAGTATGAGACCGATAGCCATAGGAAATAGGCCGATGAACTCCCAGTCGTCTATCGCAAAACATAGTACGAAACCGAGGATAAGAAGAGTTGCTCCAGCAATACGCATCCTCACCCCAATAAAATTACTCAAAACCCAGCATTTTTATTGGCGTTGGCGCGCCTCCACAAGCTTGGGCGGGTATTTGCGATCATTTGAGAACAGCCCGGCCGCCAGAAAGCGGCCGCGATCTTTTTTATCGCCACTGCGATTGCATGAATAATCTGCCAGGGCGAGCTTTTGTTTTCTTTGTGCCGCTTTGAATGCGCGTTTGGTGAAAATGTTCCGGTGAAATTGAATCGGACCGCCAAGCTACCGAACTGGAAAAAAGCTGATTTCCGCGCTGACTTCGCGCGGGCCTCTTGGACGCCGCTGCCTGTTCGGCCCTTTGGACCGCTTCTCGCAACTTCAGCAATTCGGCCATCTGAACGGCGAGCGCGTGCGTAATAATAGCTGCTGCCGTCAGTTTTTCTAATGATGGACGCGATTCTACTGTCACGGGGCAGACTCCTTAAGGAAGTATGAGCCTTACCGAATCGCGAATTACGTGTCGATCTGCTCTCACGTTTAACCCTACCGCTGAACGTTAATTCAGCGGTACCGCTTCAATGCCCGCAATTAAGCCCATTGTTGAAGGGCCGTAGTCGGAAGTTCTTGTATGAAGAGGCATATCCTGCCATCTTAGGTATAAAAATACCTCCGTGCGCGCGCTATTCCACCGCGAGTGGCAAATCGGTACCGCACATTTAAATTGTCTGCCTTATGATTATGATTTAATATGCCCTGGATTAATTGAGTGGGAATTGCGCCATGCCGAACGACATCGAGATCGAAGATCGCCGCAAATTTCTGATTTCTTGCGGGAGGTTCGCCGCTGTAACTCCGCCGGCTATGACTTTACTTCTCTCCACCTCACTGACATCAACGGCGATTGCCCGGTCTGGCCATTCTGGCAATCACGGCCGGCCGGAACATTCCTTTTTCGACAATGATCCCGATCGCCCCGGCGACAAGAAAGTCTCCGATAACAAGAGCCCGCGTGAGGAACAAGCGGGGCGCGGAGACGGCAATCACGCCTCCCTCGGTGGAGGCGGCGGCGGTGGAGGCGGCGGCGGCGGTGGCAGTGACGGTAGTGGTTCAGGAGCGAATGCCTCGAGAGGCGGAAGTTCGGGCGGCTCTCGCGGCAGTGGCGGCTCAAGCGCGCTCTATGGTGGCGGTGAAGACGATAAATGGCGGAGAGGCAGCAGGCCCCGATAGGTGGAGGTGTTGGGCGCCGTCCTCGTTGCGGGCAACAGCGTTTCCTTCCAGCGGGCTCGCTGAAGCATAGTGCCGACTATGGAAGTCCTGTCGGGGACATGAAAACAAAGGTCAGACGTAACTAGCAATTGCGCGGCGCCCCTTGAATCGCTGACACCAGATTGCGCACTCAGGAAAACGGTTGCTGCCTGCAGCGCCGGTGATGATCGCCGCCCAGAGTGTAACAATCATCGAGATAAGAGACTGCTTAAGCCTTGCGCTGGTCGTCGGCGCAAGATCCGTTTCTTCCGGTCCGAGGGTTGATTTTATTTCGAATGCCAGTGCCGCCGTACGTTGCCATTACACCAGAATTTGGTGAACGGCGTACACACGTTTGGCGGCCTCCTGACTGAAGTGGCTGTTACGAGTTTAAGCAAGCGCTGGCAAGCCGCGGAACGTCATCAGTATACTGCGGCTACCTCAACTCGCGGGTTGTCGAGAAGCGTGCGTTCAGCAGCTTGGTCTGGATCGATCGGAGTGCCTAGAACAACCAGTCAAGAAACCGCTCAAGCCAGTTAGGCAGATCGGGCCGCTGATGGGGTCTTCCACCTCCCCCACCGCTGCCGGAGCGTGCAATCGCATCGGAATTCAGTGAAGTTGATAGTAACAAGGTCACAGCGGGAGGCGTAACGACGGCAAATCTGCCGCATGCCGCCAGAAACTTGCGCCTGTCAGCATCGAGCTCTAGCTCCGCGTTGAGGACCGGCCCATCAGTATTTTTGTTCATGGCTTGGGCTCCATCTTAATTTGAGCGGACCGTGTCAAGTTCCCGCTCTACTTCCAATTTACTCGATTTAAATTTTCGGCTTAAATAATGTCAACTTCATCGCGAAGATTATTTTGACGCACCCTTGTGGAGTCCTGCGTGACATTCAGACCAGATCTGATGGAATCCGGGCCTGACAGCCCGATTCTACTGCGTCCAGCCGCAGATGCGTCGTTCGCGTTGATTGATGATCGACCGGTCCTGTTCAGCGAGAAAAGCCAGCAGATCTATGAGCTAAATCAGATCAGCGCTTACCTGTGGTGCAAACTTCTTGACCAGAATAAATTCGAAACGATTGCTGATGAACTAAGCGAACTTGGGCTCGGCCGCGAGCAGGCGCGTAGTGTTCTGAGTCAAGCCCTGCAACAATGGCTTGATATGGAACTTGTAGAAATGGAATGGAGGCTTCCATTTGCCAGCGCGCTCCAGACCCGATTAGCGCAGCGAGCAATCAGCATCAGAGCCTCTAACGAAGCATTGATCAAGTCTCTTGAGCTGCTCTTTTGCGACTTGAGCCCGGGACGCGATCAAGCGGATATCACAATCGAAATTGTAGAAGTCGGGGACGAGGCTCTATTCCGCAACTGCAGAAAGAGCATCACTCGATGTCCCATCACGAGTTTGGCTCCTGCGATCAAGGCCGACCTCACTGAGCGCATCATTCTACAGGATCAGCCTGATTTCGCTCTGCATGCTGCTTCGCTGGTGTTTGGCTATAAAGGAATGCTCTTATGCGGGCAGCCGGGCACCGGTAAATCGACCCTCGCGCTTCAGTTAGTCAGTGACGAGTGCCGATATTGCGGTGATGACGTCGTTATGATTTCTCCAAGCGGTCTTGCGCAAGGGCTTCTCTTCGCGCCCACCATCAAGCCGGGCACTTGGGAGACGATTTCGAAAGCTCGCGACGATTTAAGTCATGCCACTGCCCATGACCGCGCAGACGGCATACGCGTCCGGTATCTACCTGTAGCAGATGTGCATACGGGAAGCTTCGAGGTCGAGTGGATTATCTTTCTCAATAGGGTTGACGGGACATCGGCAGAACTGAAGCCCCTCGGGCAAATCGAATCCATGCAGCGAGTGATCAATGGATCTTTTGCTGCCAACGGCAAACTATCTCTAGCGGGTTTTGCAGCGCTGAAGAAAATAATCGGTGGGGCCGGCTTGTTTGAGCTGACCTATGCGGAGGCTGCCGACGCAGGACGTAAGCTGAGAGGTCTCTGTAATGGCTTTTCCTAGCAGCACTCTGGTCAGGCTCTGCCAATGTCTCGGGGGCAACGCGCCCAGCAACCTGGATTGGATGGCCGTGCTGGAACTGGCCAACAATACGCTAACAACCCCGCTCTTGATCGATCTGGTTCATCAACCTGATCAATCAGTTCCCGAGGATGTAAAGGCTTTCGTTCGAGAAATCTACCGGCGAAACGCGCTTCGGAACGACCTGTTGAGGGCTCAATTGGAAGAGGCGGTCGCGGCGCTTAATGAACGGGATGTGATGCCGGTGCTGCTAAAGGGCTCGGCAATCCTCGCAACAGCCGCTCCTGAACGCCGCGCAACCCGAATCATGGCTGATCTCGACATATTGGTCGAGCCCGATCAGATGGAGACGGCCCTGCGCGCGCTCTCCGGCCTCGATTATCAGGCCCATTTTCGAACCCCGCCGGAGAGCAGAAAGCAATACACGGACCTAAAGCGACCGCGCGACGTCGGTATGATAGACCTACATCAAGCAGCGCCAGGTCCAGATTATTTCTATCGTTCTTCTGGAAAATTGCTTGAACATTGCATGCCCGTATCGGTTGGCCGCGGGGCCGCTTATCTTCCGACACCGACCTTTCAAGCTTTCATGCTGATCATTCACGACCAATTTCAGGATCATGATTACTGGGTCGGCGAAGTAGATGTGCGACATCTGATCGAGTTGAGAGACTTGGCTAACGCGGCGCAAGGAATAGACTGGAACCGCCTGATGTCATTTGCTCCGGGCCGCTTGGCACGAAACGCCATCGCGAAACAGCTAATCGCCCTGGCAGAATTTTTTGACGTTGACGTTCCTGTTGAACTTCGCAAACGGTTCATTCCACAGCTTCAGTTTAGAAGGCTGTTGCTGCAGTCCCGTTTCCCTCTTGCACGTTGGCCCCTCCTCGCGGTTGCGATTCTTGACTACGGAAATTACAGGAAGGAGCTTGGAGCAGAATATCAGACTGATAGCCGAAGAAACGTAACGTTGACCTTGCCACGAGCCGATACGCTGCGGCATTTCTTCGGACTCGTTGGCAATCATCGCATCGGGAAAGTGTAAATGACGGGACGCTCGACCTGGCCTCGTATTCGAATTGCCTGGGCGACCCAGAAAAGGCCGGCTCGGGCCTGACGCGCCGTTTATCGAGGGGTTGAAACGTCATCTGCTCCAACGAAACCGTCAAGTTCCGGCGCCAATGCATCTCGCCAATTCGGCATTACCACACCAAACTCGTCCTTGAGGCGAGACAGGTCGAGGCGCGAATTGCTTGGCCGTTTGGCCTTCGTCGGAAAATCGGCAGTTGCGATTGGAACAACGGTTTCGACTTCGAGTTTAACGCCGCGGTATCTCAGACCTTCGACAATGGCGCTTGCAAATTCGTGCCAGCTAGTTTCCCCAGCACAAACGAGATTGACCACGCCACCTTTCCGCGCGAGCAGATCGTTCAGGTTCGCGAGGTTCGGCAGCACGATGCCGGCAACCGCATTACCAATTGCTCGAGCCGTGGTTGGCGCTCCGATTTGATCTGCGACGATGCGCAGCTCCTTGCGTTCGCAGGCCAGGCGCGCGATGGTACGGAGGAAATTGGTACCCTTGGCGGCGTATACCCAAGACGTGCGCGCGATCAGATGCGGTCCACCGGCCGCCATGATTGCCATGTCCCCTGCAAGCTTGCTCGCGCCATAGACCGAGATTGGGCCCGTGGGGCTGTCCTCGCGACGCGGCGCATCACCGGAGCCGTCAAAAAC
This sequence comes from Bradyrhizobium sp. CSA112, assembly GCF_029051645.1. Taxonomy (GTDB): domain Bacteria; phylum Pseudomonadota; class Alphaproteobacteria; order Rhizobiales; family Xanthobacteraceae; genus Bradyrhizobium. The sequence goes on along the minus strand of NZ_JAACFS010000003.1, from coordinate 44,980 downwards.
GTAGTCTGTTGAGAAGTGAACGAGCGGCACGCGGTGCTTGGCCGCCCATTGCGCGATGACCTCGGGCCCCTTTGCATTAACGAGGAACGCAAGCTCGCGCTGCTCCTCGGCGCGATCAACGGCGGTATAGGCGGCCGGATTTACGATGAGATCGGGTCTGAAATGCTCGAGCCGGTCCGTTAACGTTTCCGGTTTCGACAGATCAAATTCGGAAGACGAAGGCGCTATAATTGTGCCTTGGCCAGTTAACAAGGGGCGTAATGCGCCGCCGACCTGGCCGCTCACTCCCGTCAACAATATCCGCATCAGGTTTGCCCATACATCGGCAGATTCTTGACGTCTTTCAGTAGCGGGGCATCGGCATCTTTGGCTGAAAGCGAGGGAGCTTCAATGCCCCAATTTATGCCGATCGCGGGGTCGTTCCAGCGGATGGAGACTTCATCCTTGGGGCTGTAAAGATCGTCACACTTGTAAAAGAAGTCTGCGGTCTCAGATAGGACGACAAAGCCATGTGCGAAGCCTCGAGGAACCCACAGTTGCCGTCGGTTCTCCTCGCTTAATTCTACCGCAACATGGCATCCGAAACGCGGGCTCCCCACCCGCACATCCACCGCCACATCCAGAACCCGGCCGCGTAATGCAGTAACAAGCTTACCCTGGGTGAAGGGGTTTTGCAGGTGTAGCCCACGCAACACTCCATGGCTGGAGCGGGACATGTTGTCCTGCACAAATGGAAGGCTAATGCCGTGCTCTGCATAACGCGGCAATTGGTAGGTTTCCAGGAAGAAACCGCGTTGGTCGCCAAACAGCCTCGGCTCCAGGATTAGCACTTCGGGAAGCGCTGTCGCAATAACGTTCATCTTGTCCGACCGAGCAACATTTCACGTTAGCCAAATACCAAATTTATCCAACCAACACCATTTAATATGCTACATTAAATGTGTTATATTTAATATGATTCAGCTAATTGAATGTGTGAGGGGCCTATGAAGGGCATTATTCTCGCCGGAGGCACGGGTTCGCGCCTCTATCCGGTGACGACAGTTGTTTCGAAACAACTGCTTCCGGTCTTCGACAAGCCGATGATCTACTATCCTCTCTCGACCCTCATGCTGGGCGGAATCCAGGACATCCTGATCATCTCCACCCCCCAGGACAAGCCGCTATTCGAGCGCCTTTTGGGCGACGGTTCACAGATCGGGGTGCGTTTTTCCTACCTTACACAGGTATCTCCGCGAGGGATAGCGGATGCCTTTATCGTCGGTCGCGATTTCGTCGGCAATGATCCGGTTGCGCTGGTGCTTGGCGACAACATCTTCTATGGCAACGGCCTGGCTGAGCTGCTCTTGAATGCGACTGCCCGTAGGAAGGGCGCGACCGTCTTCGGTTATGTCGTCAAGACGCCCGAGCAATATGGCGTCATTGAACTCGATGGCAGCGGCCGCGCGCTCTCTATCGAGGAAAAACCGAAGCAGCCAAAGTCAAATTTGGCCGTCACAGGACTATATTTTTACGACAATGACGTCCTGAAGATTGCTGCCGAGCTCGAGCCATCGGCGCGCGGCGAACTCGAGATCACCGACATCAACAAGGCTTATATGGAACGCGGCGATCTCTATGTGCAGGCGTTAGGCCGTGGCTTTGCGTGGCTCGACACCGGGACGCATTCCTCTCTCGTAGAGGCCAGCAACTTCGTCCAGGTCCTCGAGCAACGCCAGGGCCTGCGCATTGCATGCCCGGAAGAAATCGCGCTGCGGCAGGGGTACATCTCGCTCGGAGCCTTTGAGGCTTTGGCCGAGAAGACCGCCAAAAGCAGCTATGGCGAATATCTGAAATCTGTAGCCGCTTCCTTCAGACGGTAGATGCAGGACATCGGGGCAAACTGAACATGCGGTTTCGAGGCTGGACAATCTTCGTTACGGGAGGCGCGGGGTTCATCGGATCCGCAGTCGTACGGCATCTGCTGCAAGATACCCACGCAAAGGTCGTCAACATCGATAAGCTGACTTACGCGGCGAATCTTGAATCGCTACCCGGCACGGCGGGGAACATGAATTACTTCTTTGAGAAACAGTGCATTTGCGATGGGCTCGGCCTTCGTCGCCTATTCGAGAAGTATCAGCCAGATGCAGTGATGAATCTCGCCGCCGAGAGTCATGTTGATCGATCGATCGATGGACCCGCCGAATTCATTCAGACCAACGTAGTCGGTACTTTCACAATCTTGCAGGAAGCCTTGCGCCACTGGCGCTCGCTCTCGGGCGAGAAGCGCAAACGTTTCCGCTTTTTGCACATTTCCACAGATGAGGTGTTCGGCTCACTTGGGGACGAGGGGTTCTTCATGGAGACAACGGCCTACACGCCGAACTCTCCTTACTCCGCCAGCAAGGCATCCTCCGACCATCTGGTACGCGCGTGGCATCACACGTACGAACTTCCGACGCTGGTCACGAACTGCTCGAACAACTATGGACCCTACCATTTCCCAGAAAAACTAATCCCGCACATGATCATCAGGGGATTGGCGGGCGAGTCCCTGCCCGTCTATGGCGACGGAAAGAACATCCGCGATTGGCTCTATGTCGAGGATCACGCCAAGGCGTTAAGTCTGGTCCTGGAGCGGGGAAGTATAGGCGAGACCTACAACGTCGGTGGCCGTAACGAGCGCACCAATCTGTACGTGGTCGAACGAATCTGCGACCTGCTCGACGAGATCAGCCCGAACCCGAGCGGCTCCCACCGAAATCTTATAAATTTTGTTCCCGACCGCCCTGGGCACGATCGCCGCTATGCAATTGATGCCTCCAAGCTCGAGCGAGAGCTAGGATGGCGTGCGGAAGAGGATTTCGAAACTGGAATCTACAAGACAGTGCGCTGGTACGTCGACCACCAATCATGGTGGCGGGCGATTGCGAACCGGGGATACACGGCGAAGCGGATCGGTTTGAATAGGTGAGTAGAGTACACCAGCCGGCGACCAACATCCGCTCGCACTAGAACGTAAGATGCCTCGGTCGTCCAACCAACGACGACGCAAGTGGCTCGAGAGGAGAGTAAAGTCGTCTGAGTTGGGAGGGCTCGACACTAACAAATCCGCCTCCCCCTTGGCATGCTACTAGTTTTCGCTCCAGTTCAACTAGACATAGAACTCGCCCTCGAACCACGTAAGATTTGATGCGTTAGACATTCTTTCAGCGCGCGTTCGGCATTTCTTGGTTGTTGACCGTTCCTTGATCCCACGGAGGGGCCGGGCATCCCGCCCGAATTAAGTGGCCCTTTCAGGTCGCTTTGTGATCAGAGAGCCTGCATCGGCTCGTTGCCCCTCCTGATCGGAGGGCCCGAAGGAGATCCTATCAGGCCTCGATGGAGGCTTCAATGCCGGTGGTCGAAGTAGACCGACGCACGCTGCTGGCTCGCGTTAGCGTCTTGCGTACGCTGAACCGCCGGCATGCGCCAAAGATGGATAAACGCGAAGAAAGCTGAAGAGGGATCAATGACAGGAATCCGGCTAACTTTGCTCGTTGTCGCGAGCTCTTTTTTCACCCTCGCCGCTCAGGCCAGATGCGTTTGCCAATGTGTTGAGGGTCGGTTGCTGCCGCGATGCACAACCAGCACCGATATTCCACCCGCCTGCCCCTTGTCAGTCTGTGAAATGACACCGCCATCCATTTCGCCGCCGATGCAGGTGCCACCCGTTGGCCGCTCCCAATGCTCACAGCGTCAGGTCTTGAATCCCGCAACCAGACAATACGAATCGCGTGTTGTTTGCAACTGAAGCGATTTTGCGAGCGTTCTCGAAAAGAGGTCTGCCATCAGCGCCACGGAGCCCGCAGACCTTACCAGATAAATTTCGGCTCCAGGTCGGACAGACGCACATCGTCGCTGCGCTCCTTGATATCCGACTCGATCGGGGTTCAGGCGTGGAGGGTTATGATGGCCGGCAAAGAAACTGGAGCCGCCTTCTTCGGGGTTATGCGTAAGGGCCGGCGCCCCCCGTAAGGTTCAGTCAACATGCCTTCAAAGCCGCGCAATGGGACGCCGTCACTCAGGTGCGGCGAATAGCTTCAGACCAGAATGAACATTACGGAAACGATGGCGAACGAAAGCTGCGCAATGATCCGGATCCCCTCGCCGCTGTTCCCGATTTAATTCTTACCGACCGTATCAAGCTTAACGAGCGAATTCTGTTGCTCTCGATCTTCGAGCGGATAGCGTTCAAGACGCCGGACAATTGCCCCCGTCCGGCTCAACGTGGCGCAGCCGTCGGGCGGCTTACAGTCAGTTTCGCCCCGCCGCTCGGCGACTTCGCTAGCGTACGAGGCCGCTAACGAAACTGCGCGGAGACGGCTCCATGTTCACCGCAATTGACCCTCCTGAAACGCAAAGCTTAAAGCGAGCAGGCGCGGAATTCTGGCATCTTTGGACTGTGATACTTCCCAGGCGATCCATCACCGGCCGTCTCGTGCACGGACGCGTGTGGCGCCGACATGACGGCCGCCATTGGCAATACAAGAAATTCATCGAGTACGATGAGGATGGAGAATGATACCGAGTCCTCGACAATCAGTTTGCAGGGCAAGTATCGGGAGAGGCGCGCTGCTGTTCTTCAAGGGGCAGCCCGGCGCGCGCGGGTGCAAGGTCATTGACGTCTCGGACTGTGGCGCAAAACTTCGGACACACAATCTATCGGTACTGCCGAGCGCCTTCGAACTGACCTTCGACAATTTTGAGACTATCCGAAGGTGCCGCCTTGTTTGGCGGGATGGCGAATGGCTCGGCATCGCTTTCGAAAATTAAAGGCTATGCCTCATCACATCCAATGAGCTGCGCGTCCAACTAGGCGGACGCCAAGAGCCGGTCCATCCAGCAGCCGGCCTGCAGTCCGTCAGCAATGAGCTGCGCGTCTGAATAAGCGACTAAGGAATCGTCCGTGAAGAATTCCCAAGTCATTGATTTGGAATCCAGTTGTTACGGCATTTTGCCGTAACTGGATTTGCCGGAAAGCCGGCCTTTGGAGCGGAATTCCTTGCAAACTTGATTTGTGATTCACTCTCCTCTCGACTGCTTTGGCGAGGGGTGAGATGCGGCCACGGGAGCGGAGCGAAACGGGCGAGCAGGATCTTTTCCGCTCTCGGCTCGATCAGATCATCGACATGAAACATCCGCTGGTGACGCTGGGGCGGACAGTGGATTGGGGGTTCTGGAGGAGCGTTTCGGCGAGGTTTACACCGATGATCCCGGCCGGCCGCCGCTGCCGACACGCTTGATGGCGGGGCTGGCGATCCTCAAGCATATCCGATGAGGTGCTGTGCGAGCGGTGGGTCGAGAACCCCTATTACCAATACTTCTGCGGTGAAGAGTTCTTCCAGCACCGGCTGGTGTTCGACCGCTCGTCGCTGACGCGCTGGCCAACCGGATGGGCGAGGAACGGCTGGCTGCGCTGATCCAGGAGAGCCTGTCGGTTGCCACCAGGACCAAGGCGATCAAGCCGTCCGAGCTGTCGCGGGTGATCGTCGACACCACGGTTCAGCCCAAGACCGTGACGTTCCCCACCGATGCGAAGCTTCTGAACCGGGCGCGCGAGAAGCTGGTGCGGCTGGCGAAGCTTCACGCGGTGCCGTTGCGCCAATCCTATGCGCGGGTGGGCAAGTTCGCCCTGATCCAGCATCAGCGCTATGCCCACGCCAAGCAGTTCAAGCGCGCTCAAGAAGCTGCGCACCTATCTCGGCCGCGTCATCCGCGATGTCGGCCGCAAGATCGAGGGTAACGGCGGGCTCGAAGCGGCGTTCACAAGGCTGCTGGCGCTGGCGCGGCGCGTGCGCGATCAGAAGCAGCATCAGCGCGGGCCGAAGGTCTATTCCCTGCACGCGCCGGAGGTCGAATGCATCGGCAAGGGCAAGGCCCATCAGCCTTACGAGTTCGGCGTCAAAGTCTCGGTCGCCACCACGATCGGTCACGCCAGGGGCGGCCAGTCACCCATGTGAAGGCGCTGCCCGGCAATCCCTATGACGGTCACGCGCTGGCCACCGTGATCCCGGACATGGAAACGCTGATCGGCAACATCATCGCGCGCCTCCTCGGAGACAAGGCATACCGCGGCCACAATGCACCGCCCGATTACAGGTTCAGAGTCTTCATCTCTGGTCAGAAGCGCGGGGTGACGCCCAGGATCAAGCGCGAACTGCGTCGCAGGGCCGCCGTCGAGCCCGTCATCGGCCATCTCAGGGCCGAGCACCGCATGGGCCGCAACTATCTCTGGTTCCGCCACGGCGACGCCGCCAACGCCGTCCTCGCCGCCGCCGGCTACAACTTCCGCCGCCTCATCCGTTGGTTCAGCCTTTTGCTGCGCCAAATCCTCTCGGCTCTCACTGCCGCGCTTCAGACCGTTCCAGCCTGAAGCCAGACTTCTTCACGGACGACTGTTTCAAAAAGGTGTTCGTCGAGCGATACGCCCTTCCCTGCCCCGAACATGAGCGCCCCGGCGCACGTCGACGCTATCAGGATCGCCAGCGCGGGGCGCGGAGAGCGATATGACGTGATCCCAACCGTCCTAGGGGGCGGGGCTGCGGACTCAGTCGGCTATCGAAATCCTCTCTACGACGATGCCAAGTAGTCCAGCTCCTCCGATCCGCGCGCGGCCACGATGCCGCAAGTCGTGCACGCGAAGATGTGATGTTAGTGGACTAGCTCAGATGCAGCCAACAAGAAAGCCCCAGACCCGTAGAGCTGGGTGTCTGTGATGTGGACGGGGTCCGGCTTGTCGCCGATCGGCTGCACGCGGCCGAGCCGGCCATCAACTGTCGCCGATGCCAGAGCCTGCCAGCCTCGTTCAATCACTGAACTATACCGCTTTGCGTCGAGAAGTCCCATGCGCACCCCGGCGGCCAGGCCGTAGGTCAGCAAACCAGTGCAGCTGGATTCCGGGATGCCTGCGTCGGGCGGAGCGAGCAGCGACGTGGACCAGAAGCCATCCGGGCGCTGCAGGCTCGCGATGCGGTTCGCGATCTCGACAAACAACTTGACGTATTTCTCTCGCAGCGGGTCACCGGGCTGCAGCTCGCGTAGGATGTTGACAAGCCCAGCGAGCACCCAGCCGTTACCGCGGTCCCAAAATATCTTTTCACCATGCGCGCCAGTTTTTCCGACGAAACGGCTGTCGCGGTAGAACAAGTGCTCCTCGCTATCAAACAGGAAGTCTTTCGTGGCCCAGAATTCCCTGTCGGCATAGTCACGGAAGCGCGGGTCCTTCTGGATGCGCGCAACGCCGAACCACGTCGCCGGCCCCATGAATATGGCGTCGGACCAGCACCATCGCTGCAGGCACTTCGCGCTGTCGAACTCGAGAGAGACCTGTGGTTGGTGCTGCAGGATATAGTCCAGCCGCTGCACGGTCGGCTCGATCATGCGTCGATCGCCGAAATGATCGTAGGCGGCGTTGTAGACCTGCCCAATGGCATGATCATCCGCAAAGTAGATCGGGGGCGCCCAGTCGCTGTTGCCCATCTGCCAACCGTTGCGTTCTCCAAGCTCTCGGATCACGTCGAAATACTTCATCTGACCTGGTGTCGCGGCCCATCTAGCGAGACCGATATAGAAGGCGGCGCGTGTCCAATCAGTTTCAGGCGCCTGGGGTATTTCATCGAAGTGCGACAGTTGCCAACTCGCGACTTGCTGGGCCGTATTGCGTATGATTTCCGGGGCAAGTGGAGCGATGAACAGGATGGCCGTCAGTGCGATTGCCTTCATGCAGCTGTTCCTGACTGCTGATTTCTATCCGCCCAAAGGCGGATAGAACCGCGGCGGGACGGGACAGCCCTATCGTAACAGAAACGCCCGGCGACGAGTCGGAGCCGTCCAGACGGAATGCTCGAGCTGCAAGTATCCCGAGGTAGGCGGGCCGGCCCGCGACGCTTCCGGACCACACGCGCCGGGCCCTCGCCAAGGAGATCGCTCCACTCCGTGGCCTTCCCCGCAGATCGCTGGCCGAACACTTCAGCGCAGTCGTTCGAAATCCTCAGGTTTTCGCTCGCGATCCGGCGACCCTCGAAATCGAAACAGCCCTTTTGGTCGATACGATATCGCCGGGAAGAGTATCGTCGAGAACCTATCTGGTGGCGGCTTCAGAGATCTCATCCTGCGTAGGCGGCGGCGCTACCAGGCTTTTGCGCTCTCGCCGCATCAGATCTATTTGTTTGTTGCGCTCGCGCCGTAACTCTTCCCGCCTCGGCTCTATTTGCTTTTCGCGCTCGCGCTTCCGCTCTTGCCGCATCAGGTCCAGCCGTTCTCGGGATGCGTTGACACGAGCTTGCCATTCCTCCCGGCTCATCTTGGTTGTATCAGCCGTGGCACGATCCTGCGCGAAGCAACCCATTGAAAAGCCTGCAGTCAGGCTCACTGTCGCGGCAAAGAAAAAGATCTGCTTCATGCCTTCGATATACTTGCCATGAGAGCGCCCGAATGGTGCAGAGTTTCTTAATTAGCTCCTCTCGTACCACAATTCGCAGTGCGTCGCGACCACTGCGAGCCCAAGAGGGCGCACAGCAGCTCAGTGAAATATCGCACCGAAAGGCCGCCTTGCCGAGGAAGCTGCGCAAGCTGGCTCAAGGCACCCCAGAGCGCGAGCGTCTTGTCCGCGGAGCCCGCCAAGCCGAAACAGCCTCTCACATGACGGAATGGCTGACAGACCCCGCGCAGATCTCGGCTCAGGCGATCAAGGAGGTGCGGAACTACCTCAAAGCGGACGCATTCCCAAGTTTGCCGAGGTCTTTTGATTGGACCGCACACCTACGTCGTTTCGCAAAATAGTGGGTCGGCGCGTTTGTTGTGGCCGTCGTGAGGGCATCGCTATGGTTGGTCCGAACAGCCAACAGGTGAGCCAGTCGTTTGTCGGCAAGCGCGATAACGCCAAGGTCCGAAAGTGCTGGCAGCCGTAGCCCCCGCGCGGTTCGTGCTCAACGCGAACTGGTTCACTCGGTTTAATTGCCGATTTGCTGGTCTCCGTGGCCACGTCCGGTTGCACTGCGGTCTGGGCGGGCTTCACGAAGGCGTCGCTGTTTGCCCAGGCAAGCAAGGAGACACCGGACTTCTCTTCCACAACGGCAGGTTTCTGTTCCGTGGCGCGCCGCGCCTTCGCCAGTTCGGTTGCCAGCGCCTCGGCCCGGTCGTGCTCCTGCTGCAGAGACTGACGCAGGTCCGCCGTCGCGCTGTCCACCGCCTGCTTAAGCCGCTCCACCTCGTTGATCTTGTGCTCCGACAGTAGCGTCTCGACGTCGCCTAATAGCATGTCGACGTCCCGTCGCCGGTTTACCAGTTCGGTTTCCAGCGCCTTGGCCCAGTCGTGCTCCTGCTGCAGAGACTGCCGCAGCTCCGCCGTCGCGCTGTCGACCGCGCGCTTGAACTGCGCCGCCTCGTCGTCCTTCGGCAATGGGATCTGTTGCGCCATGACCGGTGGGCCCAATATCTTCTGCTGACTAGCGTATCGTGCCACATAGGCGATTACTTCAGCGTGGAAATACACGCCGATGAGCGGCGCCGCGACCAGCATTGCGGCAATTGAAAAGAAAGAAAAGAAGCCATGACGGCGCGCTCGACCTGCCGACGTCGACGCGTCGTAGAGGCCGCTGGGCGGACCGTCCCCTTGCCGAAGATAATTTTTCGCCGGCATTGGATACCAATGCGACGGCGTTGTCTTGCTCGGCTCGCCGGCTTCTCCGATCCATTGACCGGCCTCAGGCGACCAGTGAGCGTTCCCATCCCTCGGTGCGGTCTCAATCTTTTGGCGCATGAAACCACGCCTATTCTGACGGGTTATCAGGCCATTTCTTCACTTCGCCACTAGCTTATTCCTGCCCGTGGCGGGCATCAAGTTACGCTTTTCGTTCAGGTACTGAAGCTCGCTAAGGCCGCGCCGCCCTGTTGGATAACAATTGAGGACCTGCGGCCTTTTCTGATGCACCAACGCCGGCCCTGCCATACGTGGGCCTAGTGTACAGATTATCACGACCGAGAAGGAATAGACTTGTGGGTTCGGTGTCGTGTTGGCGTAACCGGCGTTGCGTGGGCGTAAGAGGTGCAACATGGAACAGCCACTTGGAGCACGTATGCACGGCCTTCTTCAAATCTCGACCGATCTTCACAACCGCGTTGCCGAAATTCAGAAACTCAGGGAGATGGTACGATCAGCGGAGGCCGCAGGGCCCAGCCAAGAGCCGAACCCATCCAGCAAGCGTCGCGCCGATGAGCTGTCCGCATTTCGCGAACTGATGCAGGATGCCCCGGCTATTCCATTCCCTCAAGCTCGCGAACATCCCATAGCGAAACCGCCAGGATGATGAGCGATGGCGTCCACGCGAGCATGGCTCCAAATGCTATGGCTTGCAAAGTGGTCATGGATCGTTCCCCAAATTCCAACCCGCGACCATTGGAGTTGACAGCTTAAATCCTGACTTGTCGATGCCGATATCAAGGCATTTATGCGATGCGAACAGTTTTCCACCAGGCACGACTCCCTGCAATGGCGTGCGATGCAGCGGGAACAGAAGATTACTCTCGGCGAGATGCTGAGGTCCGGCTTGTTCGGCGTCGTGGTGTTCTGCAGTGACTACCATTGCAGCCACTCCACTCGCCTGCCCGCAGACTGCTGGCCGGATCGGCTCTCGGACCTTGAGCCGCAGTTCGTGTGCAAGGCATGCGGCAAGCGCGGCGCCGACGTGCGGCCGGATTTTCAAGGTAGCAAGGAGGCCAGGGTAATGAGCCTGCGGTAACCCCTTAGTGTTAGCGCCTTTCCGGTTTTCCCGTACCGTCATCCTCCTGTGGCATAGCTATTGCGACGTACCGAGGGACTGGGATTTCAGGGCTCAGTCTGAGACAAGCGCCGCCGGGACACCGTATTTCAAGCCCGGCGGCGTATCTTTTTGAGACGGCACCGAAAAAAATGGCCTCCCGAGGCCATCCAAAGTATTCCCATTTCAAATAGCCGGACAGGGTAGTGGGTACCCGTCTAGCTCCCGATAAAAGCGGGAAAGACTGGCAACGTCTGTACGAAAGTGAACAGAGCGGCAAAAACGGAAGCATGGGAAGACAGGTTTAGCCGGCAGGTTCCCGCGAATCGTCCAGCGCTGTTGTCCTGGGAAAGGATGGCAATGATTTAGGAACTTCTCATCGCGAATGAGGGTATCTTTCGACCAATGGGAGCAAGGTGCGTGGGAGGGACTGATGCGGGCGATAGTCCAAATTCCAAGCTACTACCTGTATCAATTGGACGTAGATAACGCTGATCTAGTCCGAAAATTTGCGGAGCTCGCTACTCTGCGGGAGCTAGTTCGACAGAAAGAGGCAGCCCTGCACGCGACGCGAGCATCGCGAAAAAAGTCGATACCAACTAAGGCCGGGGATCATCCTTCCCACCCTCGCTATCGGACGGCTGGTTGAGCTGACGCAATCGATCTTCCAGCAGCTTCTTCTGAGCGACTAATTTCTCACGAAGGACTGACTGCATCAATTGGTGCAGTTCGAACGGTTCATCGATTGACATTGACTTCCACTCACTCAGCATGACGCGTCCCCGCGATCATGAAAGCCATTGATTGTTGCTTACGATATCGAAACTTTAAAGATGTGGGAGAGAGGCTCAGTCGCAATGCATAGAACATATTAAATTAGGCTTCTACGGTTCGACGACGCCTGACCGCGTGGCCCAAGCTGACCAACGTGAAATGGTCCCAGCGCGGGGTCGCGCCGGGGCCATCGGACTTCGCCAGCATCCTGCCAAGCAAGAGCTCAGCCGCCGCTGTGGCGATGCCGGCACGCTGAAGCTGCAGGATCTTCCTGCGCTGTCTTCCGACCTGGACACGCATGTGCTCGATTTCGGAACGAACGTGATCTAGGCCCATAGCGCTCTGTCAATTCTCTCTGGATGGTTCGGCAAAGGCCTTCGGCCCGGCGCTGGCGCTCTGCTCTGTGGGCGCTGGGGCCGTTTACGCGTTCGTTGCGGGAGTTGCGTCGTCTTGGTCCTTCGCTTTGAGGAGCCTATCCCGGTGTCGGGCGGCCGGCGGCTCGTCACACTTCGGGACGCGATCAGGCATATCAGCGAGACCGTCCCGAAATCCGAGCATGATCATCCGAAGATTCAGCACGCCGCGACCTGTTTGGCCGGCGCCGCCGAAGAACGCGATTTCGTCATGCATGCCCGGATTGCCGCCGTGATCCAAGCGCTGAAGCGAAACGACCCGCCGCTGCCACTGCTAGATCTGGGCAAGCAATTCCACTGGGGCAAGCGCAAGCCGAAGAGAGACCAAAGACCGTTTTTGTCTACGTCAACACAAGCAAGCAGGTCGGCGACGCTGAGCACATCAAGGTGTTCGCCAATGTAGATGCCGCGGAAAAATGGTTTGAGGAGAACGACCCAGAAGGCGTAGCGTTCGAGTATTGGAGTGAACCGCATCGGCCGCAGGGCGCCTACGCCATGCTCGTGATCCGGGTGCTGGCGATCGGCTGGCAGGTGCTCCGGGGCTGAAGGTGCAAGACGCCGCCAACTAAAATACGGCCCCAGCGGGGCTTGGGGGCTGCTGGGGCCGTAAGGGATATGCGTCTACTGTGCAGAGAAACAAACTGGCCTCAGCACATCCCCTTGATAGCAGATGGCAGATTACCTCGAACTTACTCTCTAGAGGTCTACTAGGATCTTCCGAGGTATCCAAAAGGCGCACTCGCTCTGAATAGCGCGGCCATCGCGTCCGACAGCGTGAGCCGGCGGGCCGAAAAAATAACTTTCGGAGGTATGCGCTCGATGGGCGTTCACGGTGTGTCGGCGATCTGCACGGGATCAAGCATTGGATCTCGTAGGAAGTTTCCTGTCTATCTCAGCGTCTAATTAGGTGCGGGATTAAATGGCAATTAAATGTTATTTGACTCTGCCGAATTTTCAATGATGGTGGTGACGCGGTCTCACTTTCTCACGACAAAGGAGACTTCTATGGGCAATTCAGAAAACGAAGCCGAAGCCGATCGGCGGAAATTCCTGGCAGCCTGCGGAAAATTCGCAGCAGTCACCCCGCCAGCGATTACGTTATTGTTGTCGACAACCTTGACCTCAGAGGCGATCGCGACGTCTGGTGCCAAGGGAAACAACGGGGTCGGCAACGGCACTGATCCGCAGCCCCCGGGAAATCCGCCAATCAACGATGGTTCGGGAACAGGCCCAGGAAACCCAGGCAACAGGCCTAATTGATATATGGAACCTCAGCTGAGGGCGAAGCGCATCTACTGCCCCGAAGGCTGCCGCGACTAACTCGCCAAAGTTCGCGAGGCTACCTGTGGGTCCTGGAGGGCATGGGTCTCAAAACGACCGAGGATTAAAAATGGGCCAGTTCATTTCATCGGAGCAGCGTCTCTCGCAGATAGACCTCGATCTTTCCCTCCGCATGGCCGAACTTCAAAAGCTCAGAGAAGCGGTGCATATTGCAGAGGCGCTGCAAGCGTTAACTGCGCAAAAGTGTGCCCAACCTTCGCCGAGCGACCCCGCTTCGTACATCGAATCTCGATTGGCGGTTTAGTTAGGTCGGCGGCTTCACACGCCGAGTGGGCTTCGCGCTTGCTGCGTCACTCGGCGGCTGGTTGAGCTGACGCAATCGATCCTCCAGCAGCTTCTTCTTGGCGGTCAGTTTTTCACGAAGAACTGACTGCATCAGTTGGTGAAGCTCGAACAGTTCTTCAATCGACATTGACTCCCACTCACTAGGCATGACGCGTCTCCGCGATCACGAAAGCAATTGATTGTTGCTAACGATATCGAAACTTCAAAGATATGGGAGAGAGGCTCAGTCGCAACGCACAGAAGGTATTAAATTAGGATCTACGGTTCGAGAACCTGACCGCGCGCCCTAAGTTGGCAAACGTGAAGAAAAATGGCCCCGCGGGGATCGCGCCGGGGCCATCGGAGTATTCCCATTCCAATCCGCCAAACAGCGTAGTGGGTACCCGTCTGGCGCTCCCAAACATGCGGGAAAATCTGGCAATATCTGCCGAATAGTCAACAGAGCGGTGAAGATGAGGGCGGACAATGAAACTAGTTCCGCCGCTTGCACGCTCGGGGTGGAAGGCGCCAAATGATCACCTAGGAACCACTCGGTCGCCCCCCAAGTTTCTACCACGTGTCAACTTATTTGACTTTGCACAGGGGCGTTTGATGAAGGAGCTCTCTGCGCTCGAGTTGGCCATAGCGTCAAGCCTGATGGCCGGCGCCATGCAAGCGGCAATGCTTCAGTCGATGGTCCGCAATAATCTCATTACCGCCGAGGAAGGCCATGAGATCTACGAGCAGGCACTTTTGATGCTTGAGACTAACCAGACCATGACTTCCTCGCCAGACGTGTTCGAGGCCGCTCGCGAACTGATCGAGCAACATCTTCGAAGTCCGTAGGCCAAAAACCTGCCGAGACGCAACGCAATTGGGCGCATCCTGACCAGGACTGCGGCTAACCGACATGCAACTATCAGCGCTCCGCATTCGCCGTGCTCAATGGTGCGTGCGCCCTTCGCGTCGCAGGCATCCGCGCCACATCATACTATGCCACGCTCCGTTTGCTGGTAGCTATCTAAATTCCTGTTTGGCGACATTATCGCATCCAGCGCGCGCGATGCGAGGATGGGGGAACTACTCAAGCAGTTCGATAGTCGGAGATCACATGAAAAGGAGGGCCCCTCCCTTCCCTGCCGCAGAAAGAGATCGCGGATTTCCGAGCACCAGCGGGTGCAAGCCGTTCACATAGCGAACGTTCCGGAAAATTCGAAACCCGTCTGTTCTACGGAAGGCCTTAGCAATCCGTCTTCCTGCTGCAGTGCTTCTAAGCAGCTTACCTCGGCACACATGAAATCATCGGTAACTTATCACCGTCCACGTTTACAGCGCTGGAGGTTCTACGCTCTCCCGGAACACAGCCTCATTAGTTGCATTATCGTTCTGTTTTCATTGTTTGTGAGGTTGGTCATGCGTCTCCTGTTTAGAATAGTCGCGATTGCGACAGTCCCCGCGTGGTTAGGCGTACATGTAGATTCTGCTGCAGCTCAGAGCTTCAACGAAAGATGGTCTATCATTCCAAAGGCGCACGCAGAACCGGCACCTCCTGAAGCACCAGACCAGACCAAGCGAAATTCGCCAGAGCAATCTCAAATCGGAGGACAGCCGACGCGGCCCTCGGACGATCGCGTAACTCGCCAATCTTCCAATCGCACTTTTTCCGGAAAGACCTCTTACTATGCTTACACGAAAGGAAAAACAGCCAGCGGCTCCACCTTCAATCGCGATGCACTGACCGCAGCTCACCGCAGCCTACCGTTCGGCACAAGTGTTCGCGTAACTGATCCTGTGAGCAGCAGGTCAGTGGTAGTCCGTATCATCGACCGCGGACCATGGGTACGCGGCCGCGTCCTTGACCTTTCGCTCGGCGCCGCGCGGACTTTGGGGATTACGGATCGCGGCGTGGCCCAAGTTCGCGTTGAGGTGCTTTAGCTTGCGTCTGCTGCAATATCAGTAGAACGGATGCCGGACAAAGCCGGCTGATGCCGGCCGGTGTCGCATAAAGTTCCCGGACAAGTCCCGGACTGATTGCGCGCAGCGAAACACAACCGCCGGAGGCATGCCAGAGGCGACACTCGCCCGAAAACCACGCGAGCCGAGCACGCCGCACGGCCGCCCCTTTCTCCCGGAAGCGAAGCGGCCCCGGCGACACCCCCGATTGCCCGGCCGCGGCCGTTTCATTTGTCCACCCCGAACAATGCGGCGGTGCGCTGCCTACTCGCTTGATTCTTTCCGACGGACACGGGCTAAGGTCAGCCTACGCCACGGTATTGAAGTGCTAGAATGAAAGAGGCCGCCAACTGAGTGGCCTTTTCGAGTGATTGCCAAAGTTGCGGGCATTACCTAATCTCTGTCCGTTTCAACCTCGCAGGAACATTATGAAAGCGGTTACAATCACGACCCTTTTTGCCTTCATTTTCTTATTCACTTCCGTCTCTTTTGCGCCGGTCCAGGCTGGGGCACACGGCACCATGAGCGGCAAAAGAGCTACGCGTCAAAAGGTTATAATCAAGCGGCCAAGGAAAAACAGATGAAGGGCACGAAAACGACGAAGAGGTCGCAGTAATCAAAATCTATCTTAAGTCGCTCCGCACTAGCCTTGGCATTTTCCAAGGCTTTTTGTTGGCCACTTCATTTTAGGACGCTGCGAAAGTCGTCCGTGAAGAATTCCCAAGTCATTGATTTGGAATCCAGTTGTTACGGCATTTTGCCGTAACTGGATTTGCCGGAAAGCCGGCCTTTGGAGCGGAATTCCTTGCAAACTTGATTTGTGATTCACTCTCCTCTCGACTGCTTTGGCGAGGGGTGAGATGCGGCCACGGGAGCGGAGCGAAACGGGCGAGCAGGATCTTTTCCGCTCTCGGCTCGATCAGATCATCGACATGAAACATCCGCTGGTGACGCTGGGGCGGACAGTGGATTGGGGGTTCTGGAGGAGCGTTTCGGCGAGGTTTACACCGATGATCCCGGCCGGCCGCCGCTGCCGACACGCTTGATGGCGGGGCTGGCGATCCTCAAGCATATCCGACGAGGTGCTGTGCGAGCGGTGGGTCGAGAACCCCTATTACCAATACTTCTGCGGTGAAGAGTTCTTCCAGCACCGGCTGGTGTTCGACCGCTCGTCGCTGACGCGCTGGCCAACCGGATGGGCGAGGAACGGCTGGCTGCGCTGATCCAGGAGAGCCTGTCGGTTGCCACCAGGACCAAGGCGATCAAGCCGTCCGAGCTGTCGCGGGTGATCGTCGACACCACGGTTCAGCCCAAGACCGTGACGTTCCCCACCGATGCGAAGCTTCTGAACCGGGCGCGCGAGAAGCTGGTGCGGCTGGCGAAGCTTCACGCGGTGCCGTTGCGCCAAGGGCAAGGCCCATCAGCCTTACGAGTTCGGCGTCAAAGTCTCGGTCGCCACCACGATCGGCCACGCCAGGGGCGGCCAGTCACCCATGTGAAGGCGCTGCCCGGCAATCCCTATGACGGTCACACGCTGGCCACCGTGATCCCGGACATGGAAACGCTGATCGGCAACATCATCGCGCGCCTCCTCGGAGACAAGGCATACCGCGGCCACAATGCACCGCCCGATTACAGGTTCAGAGTCTTCATCTCCGGCCAGAAGCGCGGGGTGACGCCCAGGATCAAGCGCGAGCTGCGCCGCAGGGCTGCCGTCGAGCCCGTCATCGGCCATCTCAACGCCGAGCACCTCATGGGCCGCAACTATCTCTGGTTCCGCCACGGCGACGCCGCCAACGCCGTCCTCGCCGCCGCTGGCTACAACTTCCGCCGCCTCATCCGTTGGCTCAGCCTTTTGCTGCGCCTGTTCCTGACCGCACTCTTCCCTGGCCCGCTGATTAATCCGGCGTGAAATCGTCCTTCTTCACGGACGACTAAGGATTGTGAGACTTCGTCGGCCCTACATCGCTCGACGGCTGATTGAGAATCTGCAATCTACGCTCGAGCTCGGCCTTTTTGGCCTTCAGCTTCAAGCTGAGGACATCTTGCATCAGCTCGCGGAGCCTAAACAGCTCATCGATCGTCATAGATTCCCATTCGCTGTTCATGACGCGCCCCCACAATCATGAGTCGAAACGACTATCGATTGTAATGAGGAGTTCTATGATTCGATAGAGGGCCAATGCCCGGTATTCGGCAACTGCCCAACTATTCCATTCCATCGAGTTCGCGAACATTCCATAGCGAAACTGCCAGGATGATAAGAGATGGCATCCACGCGAGCGTGGCTCCAAATGCTACGGCTTGCAAAGTGGTCATGGATCGCTCCCAATTCCCCACTCACGAACCTAACTGCTCGTAATTAAACTGTAGTTGACAGCTCAAATCTTGACGTGCCGATGCCGATATCAAGGCATTTATGCGGTGCGAACAGTTGGCCGCTTGGTGCGACTTTCCTCGTGGTTGTGTGTGTGCGATGCAGCGCGAACGGAAAATCACGTTGGCGAGATGCGTCGCTCGCAAGTTGCGCAGGCGCTGCGATCTGCAGATGAGCGAACTCCCGCTGCGATCATATGCTGAAAACATTGGCAACGTCTGTTCACTGGTAGACGAAGTAAGGAAGATATTGGCTGGTCACCCGCCAGCGGATGAGCCTCAAAGTTTTTTATGCGACGCCTGACCGCTCCATGCGCCGCCCATGCAAGCACAACTGATCGGCGGCTCTGGTAGTTTTTGTAGCCAGCAACCGGCAGTCTGAATCCCGTGTTGTTTGTGATCTGTCGCAGCTTCAAAACGCGAACTGGATATAATCCAATGACAGTATGGATCTACGTCGACACTCGCAAGCCACTATCGGGGAACAAGGTACATCTCAAGCTATTCGCAAACGCGGAGGTAGCGAAAGCGTGGTTCGAACGGTACAACCCAGAAGGCGTTGCGTTTGCATTAGGTTTTAGAGTTAGCCTTATCGGGCGGCGGCTCATCGTCTATTGACCGCCTTCTTAATTCTGAAATCCTCGATACGCCTACCCGAGCGCAACTGCGCTACCAGCCAAAGCGGCTGCTTGCCACGTCCGGCCCAAGTCTCGGACGGCTGATCAGGATTGCGATATTTCGCGGGTACGGCGGGGTAGGCCCGGCGCCCTGACACTGGGGCTTCCAGCAGCTTCAGACGCTCTTCTAACTGCAGTTTTTCCGCCTGGATTCGTTGCTGTAGCAGTTGAGAGACCTCAACATGCAGCGACCAAAGGTCGTCGGTACTCATCCGTTCGAGATCGATTCGTTTCATGACTAACTCCATCATCATTTCTCATGCACAGGCTTCCGTTATTTCTCCGTTATTTTAATAATAAACCAAACGTTTGCTTTCGGAATAAAGTGGGCTAAAAAGCGTAGTGAGCATTTTGTAAAGTAAAATCGCGGCCAAAATGCAGGTTCCGGTTGTGGAACCGCCTCGCTGAAGCCAGAACTTTTGTTTAGTTATTGGTGCATTTTGTTTTTAGTTATGTAGGGGTTGAGTTATGCCAAAGCGCAGCCGCGACATAGAATTACTTCGTCAAAATAATGATCTAAGAGTACGATATAAAGAGCTAATTCGCTTGCGAGCGGAAGTCGCCGGCTTGCTCTTTCCTTTGAAAAGATCGCTATCTCGCAAACTTAGGATTAGCCGCAGCAATCGGTCGGCAGCACGAGCAGTACAGCGAAGCAAGCGGCCGGCGTCCTGTGCACCCATCCTGCTACTAATGCCGGGGCGTAATGCTACATAGCCGCACTATGCCATGGTCATTCGTGAAGGCCTCCGCTCCGGCGCCCGGTCGGCTGCTATTGCGTCGCAATACGGCCCTGCAGTCCGCCTGGGGGCACTGAAGCCGCCCATTCAACTTCACGCTGACGCCTAATTCGGCCTCCGCCATTAACACGGCGCGCCGTTCATGCCGGCGAGAGCTATAGCCAAGGCGTTCTCGTTGCCGGGCTTCCGATCTCAGTTTCACCTCGTCTCTCGAATTCTGCGGATTTGCGTTTTGTTGGTCGGCATCGGCCCCGAACGAAACGGCGTCAGCGATCTATCCCCTCCGCGACGCCATGCGAACACCCGGGCTTGGAGAAAATCGCCGCGGGGGCTGCATGGGCCGCACCCGGCGACTGGCACGGTTTCTGGTGTTTAGGTGCCGCTGAGGATTTAAGCGGCTCAGTTTAGGACGAAGACGCCGCCGGACGAGTATTTTGATACCGGCGGTTTTTGACGGAGCAGTGGGCGCATTCTTGTCCGGAGGCGGCAAGAATCTCCAAGGTATTTCCGCCTTATGTGAACCTGAATGCAGACTGTCACGACCCAGAAAGAATAGCCTGATATTGTCAGGTGTGTGCGGGCGTAGGGGGTACAACATGAAACAGCCGGTTGAAGTACGGACGCATCGTCTTCTGCAAATCTCGACCGATCTTCACAACCGAATGGCTGAAGTTCAGAAACTCAGAGAAATGGTGCGATCAGCGGAGGCGGCAAAGCGCGGCCAAGAGCAGGTCCATCCAGCAGTCGCCCTGCCTCCCGTCAGCAATGAGCTGCGCGTCTGAATAAGTGACTAGGGATTGCGAGACTTTGTTGGCCCTACATCGCTCGACGGCTGATTGAGAATCTACGCTTGAGCTCGGCTCTTTTTGGCCTTCAGCTTCGCGCAGAGGACGTCTTGCATCAGTCCGCGGACCGCAAACAATTCATCGATCGTCATAGATTCCCAGTGAGACCTCCAATCACCCTTCACGATGCGGCTCTCACGATCATGAGTAGGATCGATTCGAGATATGATCGGGAGAACTGCGACGTGTAGAGGGCGTGACGAGCGGAATGAGGTAGATTACCAGCTACTCCATCTCCTCCAGCTCAGGAGCGTTCCATAGCGATGCTGCCAGAATGATAAGAGAAGGCGTCCACGCTAACATGGCTCCGAACGCCATGGCTTGCAAAGTGGTCATTGAATGCTCCCAACTCACCACTCACCAACCTATCAATCTAAACTTAATTCGGAGTTGAAAGTTCCATTTGCGCAATCGGTAGCCGGCACAAGGCTTTTGTGCGATGCGGCGCAGGGCGCAATTCTGACCTTTTGCTTTTCTAGGCCGTCCAGATCGGCAGTCCCTGTCTCGTCTTCGCGACCGCGGTTGCCGCGGACGGGTACCTTGGAAGGCCGCGGAAGCTGTCCGTGCTTCAGCGGGCCAATTGCCGGTAGATCGATGGAAGCGCCGCCGGCAAGCGGCGGATGTTGCCGACGATGGAGTAGCCGCGGCGCCTGAACAAGGTGGGAAAGTAGGACTGTTTGCGTCGACCGTGACGCCGAACACCGCAACTCCGGAACGTCGGGCCTCCCGCACGGCCTTGCGGGTGTCTTCCACCGCAAAAGCGGCCTTCATAATGATCGACGTCGTTGGGATTTCCATCGGTCAGCACCAACAGCAGCTTCTTGCGCTGGGGTTGACGGGCGAGCTCGGCAGCGGCTTGGCGCACCGCCGCGCCGATCCGCCTGTAATAGCCCGGCTTGAGCGCACCGATACGCCGCTCGACGGCAACTCTCATCGGCTCTTCGAACGACTTGACCGTATCGACACGCACCCAGGAGCACCGCCGCGATGTAAAGGTCAGGATGCTGTGATGCTCGCCACAGGCGGATAGCCCATGCGCGAGGACGAGCAGCGCTTCCTTTTCCACATCGAGAACGCGGTGGCCATCGACCCACGCGTCCGTGGAGAGCGAAACGTCGACCAACAGCGTGGCGGCGAGGTCATGCCCTTGCGGCCGCATGGCCAGGTGGACCCGATCGAGCGCGCCGCTGCCGGCCCGCAGATCGCTTCGGGCGCGGACGAGCGCATCGAGATCCAGATCGAACCCGTCGGCCTGGCCGCGCATCACTTCGTGCCGCGGCCAAAGCGCCTCGAAGCGCCGCCGCACATGACGGACGTGCTTGAGGACGTCCGCGTCCGGGTTCCAGCCCCGTCAACACCCGGCAATGATCCGGCAGATGAGTGCCGGCTCGGTAATCCCATTCCGGATAAAGACGACCGCTACTCAGCTGTGTGGCATCGACGGCTTCCGGCGGCAGGTCCAGGTCGAATTTCAGCTTGGTCGCTGGCTTGCCGCTGCGGCGGCCGATCGCGAGTTCGTCGAGGTCGTCGGCTGCCTTGCGGACGTCCTCGCCTCGCTGTCGTCGGACGGGCGATCGACGTTCAGCATCTCCGCCATTCCGAGTATCTTCTCGAAACGGATGAACGGATCGCGCTTATCGCCGTCACTGGCTTCGCGGACGGCCCGGCGCTTTCGCGTGTCAGGCATATCAGCCTCGTCGCTCGGCACGGGCGCGTCGTGGTCGCCACCCTCGACGGCAATGGCCTCGCGTGTCCAGCAATCATCCCAGAGCGGACACGGCAGCATTGGCCGGTATCCGGGCGGCGCTTTCGCCGGCAGGTCACCGACGCCGGTCACCGCCGGCCACAGCCAGTCCGCCGGAGGCGCACCGGCACCGAGCAACGCCAGCAGGATCCGTTCCACTTCCTGCTCGGCCCGCGGCAGAGGTCTGCGCGGGCGCGCTTGCGCCGCGGCCGCAGCCAGCCGCTCATAGGGACGGACCAAGCCGGGGAATAGCGTCTGGCCTTTCCGACCGTCTCGCGGGCACGCCGCAAGGTCACGAGGTCGCGCCGCAGCGGGTCGATCTCATCGGTCGTTGCAACAGGCGCCGCAGCGAACCATCCTGCCAGCCAGCGATAGAGCAAGGCATTGAGCTTGCGGTCCGGAAACAGGGCGATCCGATCCGGCAGGAAGACGGTTGCCCCATCGCGGCCGGGATGATCGATGCTTTGGATCGCCAGCGCACCACACATGGATGGAAGTAAACTACTAATCGCTATCGCGATTGCCATGATGATCCTAAAGTCTCTGTAGCGACGATGCTTGGCTGCTGACGCTGCCGCATGGACGACTTGCCCGTCCGCGAAACCAGCCTATGGTTACAACAAAAATAGCTTCAGGGAGGCGACAAGTGGCAAAGCTTTTGATGGCGGCGGCTGCTCTTCTTGCAATAGCCGGAATGAATGGTGCGCAGGCCCAGGATTATCCGGCAAGAACCGTTACGATCATCGTTCCCTTTGCAGCCGGCGGGCCGGCCGACATCACGGGCAGGATCGTCGCCGATATCTTTAGCCGTCATCTCAATCAGAAATTTGTGGTGGAGAATGTCGGAGGTGCCGGCGGCACCCTTGGCGCGCTTCGAGCGGCCCGTGCCGCGGCCGATGGTTACACCATTCTTTCCGGGCACCTGGGCACAAATGCGCTTGCGCCGGCGTTCTATCCAAATCTGGGTTACGATCCGCGGAAAGATTTCGAGCCGATTGGACTAAGCGCCGAGTATCCCGAACTGCTGGTCGTCCGCAAAGACTTTCCTGCCAACAACCTCGCCGAATTCGTAGCCTATGCGAAATCCAACGCGGGCAAGCTCAATGGCGGGCACGCCGGACTTGGCTCGGTGTCATACATCGGATGCCTCCTTCTCAACGCGGCGATCGGCATCAAGCCGACCATGGTGCCGTTCACCGGCACGGCCCCGGTATTGAATGCAATGCTGGCGGGGAGAAATCGATTATGAGTGCGATCCCGTGCTCGGAACGTTGAGCCAGGTGCGAGCCGGTGCCGTCAAGGCACTGGCGGTCGCTGCCCGGAAACGCAGCCCGATGCTGCCGGATGTGCCAACGTCTTACGAACAGGGCCTGCCCGAATTCGACTGCGCACCGTTTTACGGGGTGTTCGTGCCGAGCGGCACGCCGCAATCAGTTATCGAGAAGCTCGCGGAGGCGCTGGATAAAGGCCTCAGCGAGGAATCGGTGCAAAAGCGGTTGGCGGATCTCGGCGCCGACATCGTGGAGCCAGGCCGCCGCGGACCAAAGCCCCTCGCCGACCTGATTAAAAGCGAATCCGCGCGGCTGATGCCGATCCTAAGAGCTGCGATGGAGAAATAGGCGCGGCAGTGCATCGTATCGCTCGTTGAAGGCATTCGCTTTCGTCGGGAGTGCAACGACCTTGGCTAGTGCTCCGACGCATAATCGGCGCGAACCGGAGCGGCTCCCGATGGCGGCACGTCGAGGCGCACTGCAATGCCCTCGAGTTCCTGACTCGGCGCCGGATAAAGCTTCATAACCAGCGGATCATGCCCCGGGACGATGTGGCTCTCATCCGGCGCCAACGCCCGCAGCCGGTCGAACCCTTCCAGCATTTCGCCGATGTGAAGCGCGGTGGTAAACGGACGTTCGCTCGCCATGTTCTCGTAAAAATGGCTGACGTCGGAAGCGAGCACGACGAACCCCCGGCGGGTCCTGACGCGAACGAATTGAAGCCCGGCCGAATGGCCGCCTGCCGCGTGTACCGAGAGGCCGGGAGCAAGATCGGCGTCGCCATCGTAGAACAAGACGCGGCGCGCATAGTTGAGCCGTACGATCCCGCAGACGTCCTCGACCTCGAATGAATGCGACAACCTCGGATAGTGCATGAAGCGCCCCGTGGCATAGGCAAGTTCGCGCTCCTGAAGATGGAAACGCGCGTTCGGGAAGCGGTCGAAATTTCCCGCATGATCGTAGTGCAAATGGGTGAGGATGACATCCTCGACCGCACTCGCATCGATGTCGAACGCACTAAGCGTCTCCACCGGACAGCGCAGATATGTCCGTTTCCGTCTCGTCGATACTTCCGCGTTGAATCCGGTGTCGATGACGAAGGTACGACCTCCCCCTGTTGCCAGCCACATGAAATAGTCCATCGGCATCGGCCCATCGTGCGGGTCGCCGCCGATGAAGTGCTCGCTCCGCCGCGCATCGCGGGTGGCGTAGCGAATGGCGAAGAGTTCGTACTCCGGCTCAGCCATGCTATCCCCCGACAGACCGGCAGGTCATGACTTGCCTTCGGCTTCGTTGAACGCCTCGCGCGCGTTGCGGAAAGCATCGATCCCTGCCGGCACACCGCAATAGACGGCGACCTGGAGCAGGATCTCCTTGATCTCGTCCTTGGTGAGACCGTTTTTCAGCGCGCCCTTGACATGCAGCTTCAACTCATGCGGCCGGTTGAGCGCTCCAAGCATCGCAAGATTGACGATGCTGCGCGTCCGGCGGTCGAGCCCCGGCCGGGCCCACAATGCGCCCCAGCAGAATTCGGTCGACCATTCCGCCATCGTCCGGGTAAATTCGTCGGCTCCTGCGATGGATTTGTTGACGTACTCCTCGCCGAGCACTTCCTTGCGAATCTTCAATCCCTTTTCGAACAACTCGCTCATCTCTGGTTCCTTCCGTTTGTTTGAATGCTGTCTTTCAAGGCCGCGCGGCTCAGCGCTCCATCCCAATCAGGCTCGATATATCGTCGAGCGCTTCGATACGCCAAATGCCGTCGATGATGCGATCGACATCCCAATCGCTTTCGCCCAGCCGCGCACAATCGCGCAGCTTGGCTTCGATAGCACGATCCGACAGCGGATCGGCAAGACTGCCCTTTGCCGCCATCACGATCTCGCTCAGCGACTCTCCCGACGTTAATTGAATCACGACGCGCGCGGCGCCATCCGGAAGTGAGCCATCGAGCTTCGCCCTCACCTTCTGACGCCACGACACCAGGTCCGGGCGAAATACCATCGCCTTCGAGAACTCCGTGACGCCGGCCGTGCCCAGCAACAAGGCGCAGGCGGCGCAGTGATGGATGCTGACGCGTGCGTCGCGTTCGTTGCGAACCAGCCGATCACCGCGCGCCAGCAGCAGCGCCGAGCCCTGCACCGTGATGGAGGCGATATCTTCGATGCGCGAGCCCAGCCTTTCCCGTAAGGCGAAGCAGGCGTCGATCACCGCATGAAACACGATGCCTGCGGGATAGGGCTTGTAGGTGTTCTTGGCGATCTCCCAGGTCTCATCCAGAGCTCCCGTCAATCGTGCAAGATCGGGCTCGTCCCCCATGGCGCGCGCCCAGCCGAGCGAGCCTTCAATGGCGAAGGGCGATGCGGAATAGCCTTCCGCCGCAAGCAATGCCGCAAACAGGCCGTTGCGAGCTGCATTGCCGACGCTGACGTTCTTGGCGGCGCTCGGGAGATTTTCGACGATCCCGGCCGATTGGCTCGCAGCAATTCCAAGCGCATTGGAAATCTGGTCCGCCCGCAGGCCGAGCAGCTTGCCGCAGGCGGCGGCGGCTCCGAACACGCCACAGGTCGACGTAATATGCCAACCGCGCGCATAGTGTCCGGGAGACACGGCATTGCCGACGCGGCACTCGATCTCCACGCCGAGAATGAATGCCGTGAGAACGTCCCGCCCCGAAAATCCACGCGCCTGCGCCAAGGCCAGGACCGGCGCCGCGACGGGCGCCGCCGGATGAATGATCGTGTCCAGATGGGTATCGTCGAAATCGAGCAGATTGGCTGACACCGCGTTGACGAATGCCGCGCCCATCGCATCCAGCCGTTCCGGACGGCCGATGACCGCCGATGTTGCGACACCGCTGAACGGCGAAAGCACGCGCAAGGCAGCGGTGACTGCGGGGTCGTGAGCCGAACCCAAGGCGGTTGCAAAGAAGTTCAGGATCGAGCGTTTCGCTTCGTGACTTTGCCCCGCGACATCCGTCCACGTCGTACGGGCAACGAAACCGGCGAGCGTTGTGCCGGCGCCTTGCGCTTCATCTTGCCGCACTGAGCAAATTCCTCGCGAGCCTGTTTCTCCAATCCTATTCCGCCGCGTCGCGCCCTGTCGACCGGAATCTTATGCTTGACAGATTAACTGACAATCTGGACATTTGATCAAACGTGGCCGGGAACCCCGGCGGCGCCAATAACAAGAAGAGCGCTTGCGGCGCATCAGGGAGCGAACCATGGCAGCAGAAACAATCGGCTTTGTCGGAACGGGCCGCATGGGCGGACCTATGGCCGGACGCCTGCTCGACGCCGGCTATTCGCTATGCGTTTACGATTCGCAGACCGAAGCGACCAAGCCGCTGGTTGCGCGCGGCGCGCGGCTGGCGAAATCGCCCGCCGAAGTCGCGTCCAGCGCAGACATCGTGCTGGCGAGCCTGCCGACCCCTGATATCGTCAAGGCCGTGGCATTAGGCCCTGATGGAATCGTTGCCGGCAACCGCGCCACCATTCTTATCGATCTGTCCACCACCGGGCCTGGCGCCGCCAAGGCGATCGCGAATGGATTCGAAGCCCGGAACATCACGCTGGTCGATGCGCCCGTCAGCGGCGGCATCAAGGGCGCGGTAAACGGCACGCTCGCCGTGATGGTCTCCTGCCCGCAGACGACCTATGACAAGGTTCAGCCTATCCTGAAGCATTTTGGAAAGCTGTTTTACACTGGCGACAAGCCGGGTACGGCTCAGACCGCGAAGCTCGCCAACAATCTGATGGCGGCGGCCGCTCTGGTCATCACCTCCGAAGCGGTGGCGATGGGCGTCAAGGGCGGCGTCGACGCCAAAGTGCTGATCGATATCATCAACGCCAGCAGCGGACGCAACAGCGCATCCGAAGACAAATTCCCCCGCGCGGTGCTTCCCGGCACGTTCGACTTCGGCTTTACCACCGGCCTTTCCTACAAGGACGTGCGGCTCTGCGTCGACGAAGCGGAAGCCATGGGCGTTCCGATGGTTTGCGGCTCGGTGGTGCGGCAGATGCTGGCGATCACCAACGCCAAATATGGCGCGTCGTCCGACTTCACATCGATCGCGAAAGTGCTGGAAGAGTGGGCCGGCGTGCAGATGCGCGGCTAGGCCGACGCCATCGTCGAAAGGGAGCCGCAGCGTGACGATCGGATCGATCGAGTCAGGCGAAGTATCGATGGCGCGAGCGTTCGCGCGCGACGCGCTTGCCGTCGATGCCGGCCGTCTCGATCAGGACGTCGTTGAGAAGGCCAAAATCTGCCTGCTGGACTTTCTCTCCTGTGCTTTCGAGGCCCGCAATCACCCCTGGATCCGCCAAGCGATCTGCATCGCGCGGCAGGTGGCAAATGGCGCGACCATCATCGGGACCGGCTCGCTTGCCGCGCCGGGCGATGCCGCCTTCGCCAATGCGACGATGGGCCACGGCCTGGTGCGCGAGGACATGCATGCCGCCAGCATCTGCCACCACGGCGTGGTGATCTGGCCGACCCTGCTTGCCCTGTCGGAGCGAACACCGTTGTCCGGGGCGAATTTCCTTGGCGCCGCCATCATCGGCTATGAGGCCGGCGCGCAAATCGGCCGCGCACTCGTTACGGCCGACCTCGCCCGCCTCTACCGGCCGACCGGCATCGTGGCGCCGCTCGGCGCAGCGTTAGCGGGAAGTTGTGCCCTCAGTCTCACCGAGGATGCCGTAACGAGTGCGGTCGCCATTGCCGCCAATACATCATCCGGCCTGAACGAATGGCCGCGTGCCGGCGGCTCCGAGATGTATTTCCACCCGGGTTTCGCTGCGCGCAACGCGATTGCCGCGATCGAACTGGCCGAAGCCGGGGCCCGCGCCTCGGAAACGATCCTCGAGGGCGAAGCCGGACTATTCGCGGCCTTCCGCCGGCAGCCTGCCCCCGCCAGCATCCGGTTGTTCGCGGGCGCGCGGCCCGAGATCATGACGGTCTATAACAAGCCAGCGCCCGCCTGCAATTTTGCCCAGACCGCGGCGCAAGCAGCCTTGCGTGCCGTGCGCGACATAGGAACGGCGGACGACATCGCGACAGTTTCGATCCGCGTCCCCGAGGCCGCGGCCAACTATCCCGGCTGCGATTTCAAAGGCCCGTTCCGCAACGCGTTGCAGGCGAAGATGAGCATCCCCTTCAGCGTCGCTGCCGTGCTCGCGCGCGGCGCGCTCGAAGAGGCCAATTACGCTGACATCGACGACATCAGAATTCTTCGCCTCGTCGAGCGAACCAGCCTGCAAAGCGAGCCGCACCTCACCGCCGCATTCCCGGCCAAGCAGGGCGCCGAGATACGCGTTACCTTGCGCGACGGAAACGCCGTCGATCAGCGCCTCGACAATGTCATTGCCGCGACGCCGGAAGAGATCCGCACGCGCTTTCGAACTGCTGCGACCGGCGTGATCGGCGACAAGCGCGCGCTGCTTCTCGAAGGACTTGTCGACGATTGCGCATCGCTCCCGGACAGCCGCGTCATCGCAGCCTGCTGCCGGCCCGAACCAAGCGAACGGCAGTTGCGGCCGGCATCATGACCAATATGAGCAAGCAGGATATGTGGAGCGAAATGTTCAAACCTGAGGCGCACTCGACATCGGCCAGCGCACCGAAGACGAATGCCAACGCCGCACGAGGTCGTCGGTGACACAGGTGCTGGAAGGTTTTCTGCAAGCGTTGTCCGCCGGACTCCTCATCGGCGCGGTCTACGGCCTGATGTGCGTCGGGCTCGGGCTGATCTTCGGCGTTATGCGGGTGATCAATTTTGCCCAGGGCGATTTCATGATGCTCGGCATGTACGCGGCGTTCTATTTCTTCACTGCGCTCGGCGTGCAGGCCACGTTCGGCAACACCTTTGGACCGTTCGTCGCGATCCTGCTGGCCGGCCCGGTGTTGGCCGTCTTCGGCTACTTCGTCCACCTTACCCTGATCTCGCGCGTATCAGGCACGCGCACCTCTTCGCTCGAGGGAGAGGGGCATTATGCCCAGCTCATTCTGACACTCGGGATTGCGCTGATCCTGCAGAACGGCGGTCTGCTCGTGTTCGGTTCGGTGCTTGCCTCGATCCGGACGCCGCTGTCGAGTTCGGCGTGGGAGCTTGGACCGTTATTTTATGACGTCAGCGTCTTCATCAACAAGGCGCGCGGGATAGACGCGGTTGTTTCGCTGGTGACGATGTTGCTACTGACGCTAATGATCACGCGGTCGCGGATCGGAAAGTCGCTGCGCGCCGCGGCCGACAACCCCACCGCAGCGACCTATATGGGTATCGACGTTGACCGCGCGCACCGCATTGCCTTCGCGCTCGGCACAGGTATCACCGCGATCGCGGGTGGCCTGCTCGCCACCAACTATCCATTTCATCCCTTTGTCGGCGTCGAATACGTCATCGTCATGTATGCCGGCGTCGTGCTCGGCGGGATGGGCAGCATCATCGGCGCCTTCTGGGGCGGCATGACGATCGGCCTGGTCCAGCAAATGTCGACGCTGATCCTTCCGACGCAATTGCAGAACGCCGCGATCTTCGTCGTGTTTCTCCTGATCATCTTTGTCCGCCCGCAAGGTTTCTTCGGGCGCATGGTCGAGAGGACGTGACCATGCGTGGCTGGCGATCGCTGCTGCCTATCATTGTCTTCACCGCGCTCTATGCGGCGGTGTCGCTGAGCGTAACCAATTCCTATTACCAGCTCGTCATGACGCTGGTGCCGGTCTGGGCGATATTCGGCCTGTCGTGGAACCTGCTTAGTGGATACACCGGATTGATCTCGTTCGGTCACGCAGCTTTCTTCGGCCTCGGAGCCTATGCCGTCGTGCTCGGACAGATCCACTTCGATCTGTCGCCGTGGATCATGATCCCCATCGCAGCTATCCTTGGCGGCATCGCCGGACTGCTGATCGGCTTTCCGACTTTCCGCCTGCAGGGCCACTACTTCGCGCTGGCGATGCTCGCCTACCCGCTCGCCATTCTCTATGTGTTCGAATGGCTCGGCCTTCAGGAAGTAACGCTGCCCATCAAGCGCGACAATCCGATCGCCTATATGCAATTCGCCGATCACCGTCTCTACACACTGCTGGCGCTGGCGATGATGCTCGCCACGATCCTGCTGACACGGGCGATCGAGCGGTCGCGCTTCGGCATGGCGCTGCTTGCGATCAAACAAAACGAAGCCGCCGCGGAAGCCGCGGGAATCAACACGCTGGCCTGGAAGCTCCGTGCCGTCACGCTCAGCGGAGCCATCGCCGGAGCAGTCGGCGGATTCTACGCGGTCGTGCTGCTGGTGGTGACCCCACAATCCGTATTCGGCATGCTGGTATCGGCCCAGGCGCTGACGGTCGCCATGTTCGGCGGTGTTGGAACGGTCTGGGGTCCGGTGATCGGATCCGTGATCCTGATCCCGTTGGCCGAAACGCTCAACGCCGAAGCAGGCTCGCGCTTTCCCGGCATTCAGGGGGTGATCTACGGCCTCGCCATCATATGCGTCATCCTTCTCGCGCCTGAGGGCCTGTTTTGGAAAGTGCGTGACTTCCTGCGCAAGCGGTCGGCATCGCCTGCCGCGAAAACATCGAGCGGCCCGGATATCCCAGCCGCTGCCGTTCCCTCCGCGCCGGCGCCATCGCGTTCGGAACGATTCCCGGGGACAGGCGACGTCGTCCTCGAAGTACGTAACCTGTCGCGTTCCTTCGGCGGATTGAAAGCCGTTCAGGATGTCAGCTTCAAGCTGCGGCGAAACGAGATCCTCGGCATCATCGGTCCCAACGGCGCCGGCAAGACCACGCTGTTCAACCTGTTGAACGGATTCCTGCGGCCAGGTACGGGCGAGATTCTCCTCGACGGACGCGAAATGTCCGGCCGCAAGCCGCATGAGCTCTGCGAGGCCGGCATCGGCCGCACCTTCCAGATCATGCGACCGTTCCTGCGCATGTCGATCTCGGACAACGTCGTGGTCGGCGCCTATGTCCGCGCCAAGACCGATGCCGAGGCAAGGCGGCTGGCGACTGAGGCGATTGCCCGCGTCGGCCTGTCCGAGATCGCCGACCGCATCGCCGGCGAACTCACCACCAAGGAATTGCGGCTGATGGAGCTCGCCCGCGCATTGGCCGGACAACCGCGCATCCTCCTGCTCGACGAGACGCTCGCGGGCCTCGGCCATGACGAAGCGAACGAGGTCGTAGCCGTAATCCAGCGGCTGGCCCGCGACGGCATGACGATCGCCATCATCGAGCACACCATGCAGGCCATGGTTCGCCTGGTCGACAGTTTCCTCGTGCTCGACCATGGCGCCGTTATCGTCGAGGGCGAGCCGGAGGCCGTCACCCGCGACAGCCGCGTCATCGAAGCCTATCTCGGCAAGAAATGGATGGCCCATGCTCCACATTGAAGGGCTGACATCAGGCTATTCGGCGATCCCGGTCTTGAACGACGTCTCGATCAAGGTCGAGGAAGGCCAGTTCGTCGCTATCGTCGGACCGAACGGCGCCGGCAAGACCACCTTGTTCAAGACGATTTCCGGCATCGTGCGTCCGAGCACCGGTACGATCAGGTTCGCCAATCAAGACCTGCTGTCGATCCGGCCCGCGCAGCGCGCGCATCTCGGCATCGCCCATGTCCCGGAAGGCCGTCAAGTTTTTCCGTCGCTCACGGTGATGGAAAATCTCGAAATGGGCGCGATGACCGAGGCCGGTCAGCGCGACTGGAAACACAATATCGAGCGCATCTTCGAATGGCTGCCGATCCTCGCCGAACGCCGCGGCCAGTTCGCAGGAACACTGTCCGGTGGACAGCAGCAGATGCTGGCGATCGGCCGCGGGCTCGCCTCCTCGCCAAAACTCCTGATGCTGGATGAGCCCTCGATGGGCCTCGCGCCAACCATCGCGGATTTTATCTTCGAACGGCTGATCGAGATTCGGCGGCAATCGAACCTCACCATCCTGCTGGTCGAACAGCGCGTGGCGGAGGCGCTGGAATCGGCCGACCACGGCTACGTTCTCGAAGCAGGCCGCGTCGCACTCGAAGGCAACAACCAAACCTTGCGGGCGGACGACCGCATCCGCAAGGCCTATCTCGGCATGTAACCAACAAACGATCAATAACACCATTGGGAGAACGAAAATGGGCGAGGCCAATATGTCGAAGACATCGTTGACGCGGCGAACCGTGCTCTCCGGTGCCGCCGCCATGGGACTGTCGACGATGGCGCGCGCGCAGCAACCTGCCGAAGTCAAGGTCGGCTTGATCGTGCCGCTGTCGGGCATTTACACCCGGCCGGGCCAGGTGATGCGGATGGGCGCAGAGATGGGCATCGAGCACATCAACGCTCAAGGCGGCATCAAATCGCTCGGCGGCGCCAAGCTCAAGCTGATTGTGATCGATTGCGGCGATACCACTGAAAAGGCCAAGAATGCGGCGCAGCGCATGGTGGCGCAGGAGCCGGATCTGGTTGCGGCGACCGGCTCGTATCTCAGCTCATTTACGCTGGCGGTGACCGAGGTGACCGAACGCGCCGAGCTGCCGATGCTCACATTGTCCTATTCGGACCTGCTGACCGAGCGCGGCTTCAAATTCATCTTCCAGACCGCAGCGCCCGCGAGCCGGCAGTCGGAGCTCGGCCTGCCTGAACTGATGAAGCTTGCCGAGGCCGCATCCGGCAAACGCCCGAAGACGGTCGCGATGCTGATGGACAATACGGCGACGTCAGTTGCCACCGCCAAGGCGCTGAAGGAGAAAATCTTTGCCCAGGAAGGCCTTCGGCTCGTCGTGGAAGAAGTATGGACACCCCCGCTTTCCGATGCGACGCCGCTGATCCAGAAGGTCAGGTCGGCGCGTCCGGATCTGCTGCTGTTCATGCCCAACGCCGTTTCCGACGCCAAGCTCGGCCTGGAAAAGATCAACGAGTTCGGGCTTGGCCAGGGCAAGATCCCGACTGTTTCCTTCAGCATCACCATCGCCGAGCCCGACATGCTGCAAAGCGTCAGCACGGAAGCCGTTCAGGGCATCATGACGGTGGTCGCCAACTGGGGCTCGAAGGGCCACGAAGCGCTGATCGCCGAGTTGAAGGCAAAATACAAGGAGCCCTGGATGACGCAGAACGTCATCTCGACCTACGGCGATATGTGGCTGATGAAGACAGCGCTCGAACAAGCCGGCAAGGCCGATCGCCTTGCCGTTGCACAGGCGTTCCGGACCATGGACGGCGGTCCGTCGAAGCACTACCCGGGCGGCCAGCTCAAGTTCGACGAGAAGGGCCGCCGCGTCGGCGCCGGCGTGGTGATCGCGCAGTGGCAGTCCGGCGTGCCCGTCACAGTCTATCCGTCCGATCTCGCATTGGCTGCGCCATTCTGGCCGAAGAAGTCCTGACCGTAACGCGTTCAAAAACTTCAGGGAGGATTAGCGATGACAAGAGCTACCCGGGCCGCATTGACGCGGCGCAGCCTGCTCGCCGGCGCATCCGCCGGCCTGATCTGTTCTCGCGCATGGGCGCAGCAGCCTTCCGAGGTCAAGGTCGGATTGTTGGTGCCGGTTTCCGGCCTTTATGCCCGCCCGGGTACGGTCATGCGACAAGGCGCCGAGATGGCGGTGCATCACATCAACGCGCAAGGCGGCATCAAGTCGCTCGGCGGTGCGAAGCTGAAACTGGTCGTACTCGATTCCGGCGATACGACGGAGAAGGCCAAGAATGCCGCGCAACGGATGGTCGCCCAGGAGCCCGACCTTGTGGCGGCGAGCGGCGCCTATCTCAGTTCATTCACGCTTGCCGTCACGGAGGTGACCGAGCGGGCCAATCTTCCGGTCCTGACCCTCTCCTATTCCGACCTGATTACCGATCGGGGCTTCAAATATGTCTTCCAGACGTCGGCAACCGCAGGCTCGCAGGCAAAACAGGCCCTGCCTCAGATCGTGAAGCTTGCGGAGACGGCTTCCGGCAAGAAGCCAAAGACGGTCGCGATCGTCACTGATAACACGGCGGCATCGGTTTCCTCGGCCAAAGCGATGCGGGACGGCCTGCTTGCCGAAAACGGCCTCCAACTGACCGTCGATGAAACCTTTACCCCGCCGCTCGCCGACGCCACCTCGCTGGTCCAGAAAGTCCGGTCGGCCAGACCAGACCTGCTCTTCTTCCTGCCGACCGTCATTTCCGACGCCAAGCTGCTGCTCGAGAAGATGAATGAGTTCGGCTTGGGACAAGGCAAGATTCCGACGATCTCGTTCGGCATCGCCATCGCCGAACCCGACATGTTGCAGACCGTAAGCCCAGAATTGCTGCAAGGCCTGCTCACCTGCGTCGCAAGCTGGGGCGCCAAGGGTCACGAGGCCCTCATTGCCGAACTCAAGACCCGCCACAAGGAACCGTGGATGACGCAGAATGCGATCTCCACCTATGGCGACATGTGGGTGATCAAGGACGCGCTCGAAAAGGCCGGCAAGGCCGACCGCGTCGCGGTGGCCGACGCCTTGCGCGCCATGGATGGCGGCCCCTCCAAATATTACCCGCTCGGTGAAATCAAGTTCGATGAAAAGGGCCGCCGCGTCGGCGCCGGCATGACCATCGTGCAATGGCAATCCGGTGTACCCGTCACGGTATTCCCTCCGCAACTGGCGCTGGCCCAACCGTTCTGGCCCAAAAACTAGCGCGTAGCCATCAACCGCAACACATTGGATACCGATATGGACAAAGCGACATACGATCGAGGCCTCAAGATCCGCAAGAGCGTCCTGGGCGACGAATTCGTCGACAAGGCAATCACTTCGGCCGACGACTTCAACCGGCCGATGCAGGACCTCACGACGGAATATTGCTGGGGCTACGTCTGGGGCCGCGATGGCCTTAGCCACAAAACCCGCAGCTTTCTCAACCTGGCCATGCTGTGCGCGCTGAACCGGCCGCATGAACTCAAGACCCACGTTCGGGGCGCCCTGACCAATGGAGCGACGCGCGAGGAGATACGCGAGGTCTTCATGCAGGTCGCAATCTATTGCGGCGTACCGGCCGGCGTAGATGCCTTCCGCAACGCGCGGGAAGTATTCGCCGAGTTGGACCAGAAGAAGTAAACGGGAGCCCGATCCGATGCTGCAGGGCAAATGGGCACTCGTCACCGGCGCAACAGCCGGCCTTGGGTTGGCCGTGGCGGAGAGCCTGGCCGGCGCCGGTGCCAATATTGTCCTGCACGACCTGCTTGAGCCACGGGAGGCCCGGGATCGCCTTCGCTCCCGTTTCGGTGTCGATGCCGTAAGCGTGGCCGCCGACCTGTCACAACGTTCATCGATCGAGGCCATGATGGACGGACTGCTCGGGCGCCTCGGAGCCATCGATATCCTGGTGAACAACGCCGTGGTCCGGCATTTTTCACCGGTCGAGACATTTGCTCCGGAGCACTGGGAAGAGGCGCTGGCGGTCAATCTGTCGGCGCCCTTTCATCTGATCCGGCTCGCCCTGCCCGCCATGAAGCAGCGTGGCTGGGGCCGAATCATCAACATGGCCTCGATCTATGCGAGCCGCGCCGTTGCCGACCGCATCGACTACGTGACCACGAAAACCGCCATCCTCGGCATGACCCGGGCGGTGGCGATAGAGACGACACGGGACGGAATCACCTGCAATGCCCTCTGCCCGGGCGTCCTTCCGACGCCGGCCATCCAGGGCAAAATTGCATCGATCGCGGCGAGCGAAGGCCGCGCCGTCGACGAAGCCACGCGCGACTATCTGATGGCGCGGCAGCCGAGCGGGCGGTTTGTCGCCATGGAAAGCGTGGGCGCAATGGTTGTCTTCCTGTCCAGCCCGGCCGGGCAGGACATCACGGGCGCGACGCTGCCGATCGACGGAGGCTGGTCCATCGCATGAGCACGAACGCTCCACACCGACGATATCGCCCGGTCGACCGTGTTTGCACGGGACCAGCCACCTCATGTTCAGATTGCGGAAATGATGATTCTGCCCGTAAATAGCTACTGAATCGGTATTCCGATACGAAGGCGGTAGGCAATGGACAAGCGCGCTGAATTGCAATCCACGCTGCGAATCGAGGGCGTTCCCACCGTCCGCTCGATGGTTGCGCAAAAGCTGCGCCAGGCGATCATGTCCGGACGATTCAAGCCGGGCGAGCGCCTGATCGAGCGAGAGCTTTGCGAGATGACCGGTGTCAGCCGGCCGTCCATTCGCGAGGCGCTTCGGGCATTGGAAGCCGACGGTCTCGTCACAACCGTCCCGCATCGCGGTCCCGTCGTCAGCACCATCAGCCTCGAGGAAGCCAAGCAGCTTTACGCCGCCCGCGCCGTCCTGGAAGGGTTTGCCGGCCGTGAATGCGCCCGCCTGCGTGACCCCGTTGTTGTCCGCAAGATCGGGGACGCGCTTACCAAGCTGAAGGCCGCGTTCGCCGAATCCGACCTGATGACGGCGCTTGAAGCCAAGACCGAGTTCTATGCAGCGCTGATCGGCGGCTGCCAGAATGCCTTTATCGAGCGCATGCTTCGCCCGCTGCACGACCGCATCACGCTGTTGCGGATCACCTCGATGTCGCAGCCGAAGCGGATCAACAAGAGCCTGCGCGAAGTTACGGCAATCTGGCGCGCCATCCAGAGCGGCGACCCAGACCTCGCCGAGCAGTGTTGCGTCGATCATGTGAAGGCGGCCGCGGTGGCCGCGCTCAGCATGATCGAGCGGGCATCCGCATCGAACGAGAAAATGAACGAATGAGCGAACCTCATCACGACAGGAAACGGCCATGAAGTTTTTCAAGCGCGCACTGCTATTGCTGCTGCTTTCGCAGGCCACCGCGACATTTGCCCAGGAATATCCGAACCGGCCGATCACCCTCGTCGTTCCGTTCTCTGCCGGCGGGCCGGGCGACGTGATCGCACGGTTGCTCGGAACGTCGATGAGCGCGACGCTGAAGCAGGCCGTCGTCATCGAGAACGTCGTCGGCGCCGGCGGCACCCTCGGCACCAACCGGGTCGCCAAGGCCCCGCCCGACGGCTACACATTGTTGTTGATGCATGTCGGCCAGGCCACTGCGCCCGCGCTATATGCAAAATTGCCGTTCGATCCGATCGGCGACTTCGCACCGATTGGCCTGGTGACCGACGTTCCGATGATCCTGATCGCGCGTCCGAACTTTCCCGCCAAGGATCTGAAAGAGCTGATCGCGCACGTGCGCGCCCAGGGCGACAAGGTCACCTACGGCAATGTCGGCCTGGGGTCTGCATCGCATCTTTGCGGGCTGATGTTCATGAGCGCCGTCCAAGCCAAGCTTACGCCGGTCTATTACAAGGGCGGCGGACCGGCACTGAATGACATCCTCGCCGGTCACATCGACGTCTATTGCGATCCCGCGACCGGGCCGACGTCCTTTATTCAGGCGGGCACCATTCCGGGATATGCCATTACGAGCAAGAAACGCGTATCGACGTTGCCGAACCTGCCAACCTCGGCGGAGGCCGGCGTACCGGCGTTCGACGTGACGACCTGGTACGGCATGTATGCGCCGCGCAACACGCCGAAGCCGATCGTCGATGCGCTGGTGGATGCGCTGAAAAAGGCGCTCAAGGACCCGCCCTTGGTCAACCGCTTCGCCGAACTCAGCATGACGCCGGTTGAGGACGAACGCGCCACGCCCGCGGCGCTCGACGCCTTTCTCAGAGCCGAGACCGACAAATGGTCTCGCATCATCAAGCAGGCAGGTATCGAGCCGCAATGAAACCAGGCGCGGCCAGGCAAACCGCCCTCGCCTGATCCTCCCACTCATAACGGTCTGGTTGCAGGTTCGAGTCCTGTCGGGATCGCCACTTCATTTTTCCGCCTTAGATATTTCAATGGGTTGGAGGACGTTCTGGCTCACCGGGTCAGAAGGTGAGCCAATGCCTGTTCCGGTTATGAGCCGCGCCGCGCTCTGCGCCATGCGCTTCCGGTTCGCTGTCTTGGTGTAAACCTGCGCCTGTGAGATCGAACTCCAACCGAACCAGGCCATCAGTTGATGATCTGTTGCGCCCTACTCTGCTAAGTAGGTAGCCGCAGCCTTGCGGAGCCCGTGCGAGGTGCATCTCTTCGGCAGCTTCGCCTCTCGGCACATGTCTCGGAACCAGTTGCCGAAGCCCGCCGCCGTGAACGGATTGCCCTGCGCCGTGACCAGGAACGTTAGATGATTGCTTGCCGGCATGGCGTCCATCGCCGCTTGAAGCCGCGGCGTGATCTCGACGTTGAATGGCACGCCAGTTTTTTGCCGGCCGATGGTCATCACGCCCTTACGAATGTGCTGCCGCCCCATCCGGACGACATCGCATCGCGACTGGCCAGCCTGGAGCAATAACTCGTAAGCCAAGCGCGCCCGGGTTCCGACGGCATGGTTCTTTTCGAATTGCTCGCACTCGGTCGACTCCCATGGGTGGTGACCATCGGTCTTCTT
The DNA here is from genome assembly GCF_029051645.1 of Bradyrhizobium sp. CSA112. GTDB lineage: Bacteria > Pseudomonadota > Alphaproteobacteria > Rhizobiales > Xanthobacteraceae > Bradyrhizobium. The sequence goes on along the minus strand of NZ_JAACFS010000003.1, from coordinate 6,402 downwards.
CATCTTGACCAGTTTCACTTCGGCAAGAGGATCCCTCTTGATCATCTTCAAGCTGAGGCAATGGTCGACCCAGCCGTGTAGCGCTTTCATCCAGTTGCGCTGCGCTGCCGGCGACTTGCTGTTGAAGATGTTCTGGAGCGCGGTGCTGTGCATCAGCGCGACGCGACCGAGATCCTCGCGGCCATCGAGAAGCACTTGGAAGGCGCTGGCCGCATGACAGAGATGTGGAATTTCTACCAAAAACACCGCCAACTCATTGAGGCGGTGGATAATTACAGCGAGTGGTATAGCGGTGGGATTGCGAAAGACTTCGAGGACTTGGAGCGAAAAATTTCGGAGATGGTGTCCGCATTGAAGGAAAGGGGCATCATGTCGTGATGAGCAAGCTCTCCACCCCCCAAGGACGCCTGACGGAGCAGAAACCCCGCCGGCGTGAACCGGCGGCTCTCCAGATCAAGCCGCTCAGCCGATGAACGTGCCAAAGTAGTCGATCAGCGCACTCGCCGCTGCCATTGTGGCCGGCTTTGTCTTGAACAGATCGCGCGCCGCGCTCCGCTCCACTTCACGAAGCATTGCCTGCCGCGTCAGCAAGACGATCGATGGCGTTCTCGTGCGCAAATTCTCGTCTAGAGTGGAGGGCCCGTAAGAATACGGATATGCGCCGGCGTGACTGGCGGCCACGAAGTCGTTTTCCGAACTCGTTGACAACGTCCTGAAATAAATCTCGCCTATCGTGAGACCGTGCAACGCGGTGCTCCGAGGACGCGTGGCACGATACTGGCAACGTAAATTGTTGGTGGGCAGGAGTATTTCAGATGGAACAGTCTTTCCACGATTTCGAGCAGCGTCTTTTGCAGACCACGGCCGATCTTCTCAATCGAAAGACGGAAAATCAGAAGCTCAAAGAATCGATACGAGCGGCAGAAGCGTCCAAGCGAGGCCGAAGTGTCCGAAGGTCACCCTGGCAGGCCAGGCTTCACCGTCTCGATTAGTTTTGACTGCTGATTGAGTTGTTTCAACCGACGTTCGAGCTCGATCTTTTTTAGCCTTCAGCTTCGCGCTGAGCACATCGTGCATCTGTTCGCGCAGCGCGAACAGATATCGATCGTCATTGATTCCCACTCGCTCTGCATGACGGCCCCCTCGATCATGAGATGTAACGACTCATCACTGTACAGGCGGATGATGGGAACGCTAGCCGGATTCTGCAAAGGACTCTTGGCGGAATTGGAAGCTCAACTGCAACGTCAACCCGCGGGCAGAATGAAGCGGTCTCGGTCTGGGTGCTCGCTTGCCTGCCGAGGCCGCTCCGGTCCCTCCGGCCCCCAGTCATGCCCCAAGTGGCATGCCCATTAGGCCGTGCATCGGAACGGCTCTAGAGTTCACAACAGGTCCGCATGGCGAGGTAAGCCCGCCGGCGTGAACCGGCGGGACCTGTTCGCGTCGAGCTGCCTTGTCCGGCAGGCGCTGCCCTTGCGGGCCGCTGCACTTCCGGATCGTCGTCCTCGCGAACGCCGCCCTCGGCGTCGTTGCCATGAACAGGCCCGGCGATTAGGCCAGGCTTTGCCACTTCGAGGCGCTCCGAAATGGCCTGTTCAAGCTGGGTCTGATTCTTGGCAGAATTGGGCGCGATGCAATGCCAGCAGAAAATCACTCTCGGGGAGATTCGGCATCCCTAGCTGGACAGGCAATGAACCGATATCGAGGCACCCAAGCTGAGTTCCAATTCTCGATGGTCTTGCCACACACGGCGCATTCAAAGCTGCTGATTTCGCGCGCCTCAACGATATGCTCGCTGCGGTCATAGACTGCGCCGCACTTGCATGATCGGTGGCCGGATTCGGACATGCCCAAGCATGCGCTTTGGTAGCCAAGCTTCCTAGTTACATTTTCACTAGACCCACTCAGGCCGCCAGTGCACCCAGGGATACAAAGGAACAAGATCTTGACGTGGCGCTCATGCGTTGCGAGCGATACGGCGCGCGCCGCCCTACTTATCGAATGGCTGCGGTTCCTGCTCATCAGACCAATCAATCACGTTGAAAGGCATTCCTCGTTTGAGCATTTCAGCCTCGAGGTCGGCTGCATGGGTTTTCCATTCGGGAGTGTCGCGGACCTTAAACTTAGGTTCCTCACCTAGCCCCTCAAGCGAATCGTCGGCCGCCAAAGCACCGCGGACGGCCTCGTACATCATGGTGAGGCTTTCGTTCGTGAAGGCCTGATAGTTCATCGGGGCTCTCCCACGAAAAGGCCGCCGCTGTTGGGGCAGCGACGGCTCTCGCTTAGACACCGTGACCAGCAGACGGTCATGATCAGCGCAATCCGTGACCGCCGGAGGTTGACGACGAGGGTGCGCCGGAACCGTTAACTGACGGTTAAGTCCGGCCAGCGGTGAGTCCGGATAGCGCGGGCATCGACGGGATGATCGCTGCCGCCGCACAGCTCGCGCGCGACGGGTGGCTATTACCGAACTTTAATCGGCTGTGCGAGGGAAACCACTTTCCGGCCCCGAAGACGCCGGCATGAAACCAGGATCGGCCATTAGGCGTACCGTTAGTAAAGGTGCGTCAAAATGATTGAAGTGGTCGCGATAGTCCTAGGTGTGTTTTGCGTCGCCATCTTTGCAGCTCATGTAGTCGACGCTTATCTCGCGCCGCTCTAAGGGCCGGCGACTGAGTGCCCCAGCCTGACTCTGGGAACGCCGCTGGATAGTCCGCCTTAGCACTGGGGTATGCGAGCCGGAAACGGCACCAGCGAATCCACGGGCTATTTCTGAGTCCGCGCAGAGGCTTCTCGCTGAAGCGGAGGGCGACCCTTCCACCAAGCATAGAGCATTGGACTGCCATAGGCGCGCGCCGGCACCTCCCATACGGGATAGGGCGAGTTCGGATTTTTCATCGGCCAGAAGATGAAGTCCTGCACGTTTTCGTCTGCCCACCCGTCAGGAATGCCGGCAATGAAGTCGTGTTCATCATTCTCATAAACGACCACGAGGTGACGCGTTCCCGACGCATGCGCCTCGTCGATATAAAACTTCGCCTGGCTCTGATATTGGCTGCAGAATGACGAGCCGATGAACTTCAGTTTTGAAACGTCGCGCATTTCGGCCTCCTCGGCACTGATGCGTCAAACACTGGTGCAAGGTACGCTTCTGCGTTGAGTCGGTACACAGGTTTGAGCGCGGGGACCGAAGCTCCGCGGCCCACGGGTTTCGATGACCGTATTCTTACGGGGTCATTATTGGCCAACAACTTGCGACGGGTGCTTCAACTGTTCGGCAACTAATCTCTAGGTGTGCCGATCTAAGTCATTCGGAGCACCCAAATGAGTATGCCGCCTCGTTTTGAGACAGCGCGCGAAACTACAGTGATTGTTAAGATGCTGGCCGATCTCGTCCGCACCGTTCAATTGATCGAAAGCGAGATCGCGGCCGAGGAAGAGCGCACCAGCGTTTCCGGCCGGTCTGATGTCAAGTATCCAATGCTGGCAAGGACCCTGATCGAGCGGCGCGACAATCTCAAGATGACCATCGACGCCCTTGAACAGCGTCTCGCCGAGCGAGCGCCGGACGAGCAAGCAACCGCGGCTTAGCGAAACGCAAAAGCCGTCGCTGGCTCGCCGGTGTGAACCGGCGGGCTCCTATCACGATCCTGCCTCGCGGCATCACGCGGCGCTATCAATCTCTGCTGCGCGCTTCGCGATCAGCCAGTCGACGTTTTCAAGGCTCCAGTCGCCGCTCGTGTAGGTGCCGATTTCTGTCGCGTGCGTCCTTGCGATGAACCCCCGAGCCTGGCGATGGCGATCCTCGCGAAGATGCGCTTCCAGCGCCCGCAGGCCCATCTGCGTGCTCGGCGCCGTGTTGATCAGGGCCTTCGCAGCGTCGAGTTCGGCCGCAACGGCGGCCTCTATCGGGAGATGACCCGCGTTCTCGGGGCCCACAGCGAGACTGTCCTCATGGAGGGCCCAGATCTCGTCGCTGGCCTTTGCATGAGCCTCGATCGCGGCGAAGATCGGGTCGGATGCAACGGTTGTTGTCACGGTCGTGGTAGCCTGTTCGGTAGCCTTGGCCATGATGAGCTCCTGCTGTCTGGCTAGGGTTAGAGCCGGGGCGGAAGTTAGGGCTTCCCCTCGGCTTGCAATTTTTGTAAACTGAAATTATGAAGAAGTCAATTTTCGTAAACAAAAATCCGGTCGGCCGCCCAAAAAAGAAGGGGGGCTCCTATCCGGTAAGTGCTGTGCGACTACCCCCCGCAATCGCAGAGGCAGTAGACAAGTGGGCTCGTCAGCAAGACGACGCGCCTGTCCGCTCCGAAGCCATCCGCCGCCTAGTCGAGCTGGGGCTGAAGGCGAAGAAGTGATGCGGCAGTCGATGCAGCGCTTTGCGGCGTTGGTGCTGCTTTTCGCGCTTGTCGGCAACGTCCGTAGCAAAGCGGACGACCTCCTGCCGCAACTGAGGAAAAACTACGAAGATTGCATACACCGCACAGTCCGTTTGCAAGGCCTAGGCAGCACTTCGGAGGCTATCGACTTGGCATTCCAAGCTTGTCAAAGCCAAGAGCAGGCTATCATAGAGCGCTTGGCTGCCCTCGGCATGGCGCCGGCTACAACTCTTAAGGCCTTACAAGCGTTCAAGCTGAGGCTGCGGAAGGCGGTCCAATAGCAGCCATCGCCGGCTTGTAGAGCTGGGACGAAAGTCTAAGCGCCCCGCTTCCTGAACCTCACCACTCGAGCCGGGCCAAGCGGCCTTCGTGGCGCGGGCGGTCTAGGTTCGCGCGGCTGATCTGGAAAGAACGGCGTCCACTGTTCATCGGTGTAACCGTAGAGCACACTCCACCAGTTCTCGGACAGCGAGGCCCCCGACCAGGGCATTTCTGGAATGTCCTTGCTGTCGTCCGGATCATCCTTGTCGATCTCGATCGGTACCGCGATGGCCGGACTTTCCCATGTAATGCCGCCATCGGGCAGCTCCGCATATTCGCAATCTGCAGCTTCCGTACATTCATCGATAATCGTGGGCAGATCGCTGGGGTCGTCAGCGAAATAAAAGCCCACGAGATCACGGGTATCGATCAGGCGGACAAGATAGGCGGGCATATCGGCGGCTCCCTTAAGGGCAGTTATTATCATCGCCAACCGCCCGCAAGAAACAATGGTCTTCTGCCCTTGCTCTCGCCCTCCGGCTGCGGAAGGCTGTTGGCGTTAAACTCATCCTGACGATACCGTCTATCAATGAGCGATTCTGTCAGCGACACCGGTCCGGCGCCGTGCTTTATCATTCCCTCAAGGTTCGAGGGTGCTACGCTATCGACGCTGGCCGAAGATATTGCCGCCGGCTGTCCTGAAGGTTGGCCGCCTAGCCTCGTGCTCGATTTTAAGCGGCTCAACTTCATTCAACCCGCAGGAGTCATTTTCCTCAGCAACCTGATCTGGTGGCTTCATCGGCACGGAACCTCCGTGCAGCTTATCAACACTAAGCGAAACGCTGAGGCCTTGCGATATTTGGACGATTCTCGTTTTTTCGAGCAGCACTGCCGCAAAAAGCTTTTCCGACATGACCGGCATTTCAGCGAGGCCTCCAGCTTCCATGTGCCGCGTGGCCAGCGAATGGCGTCGGGCAGCAGGCTGCCGCCATAGCCCTTGCCGTCCGAACATGCTTTAGAACCAACCCTTATACAGGCAGAATCCAACCCAGCCGATGACGGCCGCGATCGCTGCAATGTCAAGTCTCGTTGTGACATTTACTATCGGCCTCGCGGCCGGCCTTCCTGGCGATTACAGCGGCCCCGAAGCGGCCTTGCAATGCCACTAGCTTTAGGGGTCGGGAACGGACGTTTTGCGCTACAGACTGCGCCGCAAATTGCATATTTTCCCCGGGATGAAGGAACGATGGTTTTTCCCTAGAGTCGAATCCCTGCCTCCGGCACTATGCCCCCAAAGCCCCAGGCCGGAGGAAAACCTGCCTAGGTTGGCGGTCCCAGCGCTCAGCTCTGTAAGCGCTGGGGCCGTTTAGAGACGCGCTGGATCGTAGCAATGGCCTTACACTTCAGCCGCGTTGCTCCCGCGAAAGATGAGCTGGAGATCTGGAGCGCGAGCGAGCGTGGCTTCTCATTTGTTATCAGCAACGAGAGCACCAGTGGTCCTGGACTTCATGGGCGGCCGGGCTTTGTAGCTTCCTGGCGCCCCATCGATTTCAACAGGCCTGCAATCAAGATAGGCGGATCACCCTTTAAGACGTTTGCCGAAGCCGAGAACGCCTGTGAGGCCATGCTTGCGCACCTGACCAAATAACTTCGGATTTCCCAGCCCGGTCCGGCCGGTCCGCCGGAGTCATGCAGGGTCCAGGGCCTCTTGAGGGGCGCGGCCTAGTCCATCTCCCCCGCTTGGACTTCACCCGAGTAGCCC
>NZ_JAACFS010000038.1 GCF_029051645.1 Bradyrhizobium sp. CSA112 | reverse complement strand
GGCATCAAGCACGACTGACGCTTTGCACGGAAGGTGACCAGCCGCGCCATCGAGGGCATTGCTCGGCCTTGCCGACGCAGCGGTCGATAGGCCTCTCTTGTCTCAAAGTGCGCGAGTCCGATTTTGCGGATTCCGAGAATGTCTGTTTAGTAGGGTAGACCGGAAGTTGTCAGTGCGCGGTCGAAATGACGCGAATGACCCATTTCGGAAGTCGCCCATTCCTATGATCAACCTACCAAGCACGGCTGTAGAAGCGCCAAAGAAAGGCAACGCCCCCGGCAAAGTAAAACGCGTCAAAAGCAGCATGGGTGATAATCGGCGCGATCAGGTTGCGCGCAGACGTAAAAATCATCGAAAGTACCAAACCGGCAAGCATGGCAAAGACAACAGCACCGGCACCATACGACCAATGGATCCCCGCGAAGATCAATGTCGATACGATGATTGCCCTCGCGCGCGACATGCCTCGCAGCAGCAGCAGATTGATAAGATAGAAACGGAAAACAACTTCTTCGCTCAGCCCAACAAAGACCATCCCAACTGTGCCATCAAAATATTGGAGCACATAATTAGTCGGTAAAGGAAACGTTGTTACCTGCCAGCTGTGAGCGTTCAGGTATTGGATAAACGTCGCACCGACGACGTTGGAACCGATCAAAGTGATTGCTCCAATAAGAGCAATCAGAAGTTCTTTTGTAGACGGTACGGCGAGACGCCAAGGTATAGGTAACGAAGTCGGCTCGCTACGCAACAGCAGATAGAGAAATGCGAGGCTAAATGTCCGGCAGGCATAATCCGTGGCAACAAAGACCGGGTAGCCCGGAAAATAGACGTAAATCAGCTTGTTGAAATAATATGGACCAACAATAATAAGTGCAGGCAGCAACGCATCCGGTCGCCACCATTCATAGCTATGTCTGCTCGCCATCCATTTTACCCGCTACAGAAGCGTCAAGCGGAGAATATGCCTCAGTCGGGCCACTCTCGATAGTCGTCCCCCATTTTCGACGACGTTGATGATCGGGAGCAGGCGTCACTTCCGGTTATGGCACGAAACGGACCTGCCGGGCCGACCTGACTATGTCCGTTGACGGGGGCAGTGCGGAAGTCGGCGGTACGCGGTCAAACCGACGCGATTGACCCTTAAGAGACATGCTCGACCCTGTGCGCTCGATGGTGGAGGCTGCTATCGAAGGATGACGCACCCGCGGCTCGTCTCCTGAGACTTTGTGTCTCCATCCTTGCTGCGAGACTTCCCCTAGCAGACACAAGCTAAAGCACCTCAGCGCGAACCTGCGCCACGCCGCGGTCCGTAATCCCCAAACTGCGCGCAGCGCCTAGTGAAAGATCGAGGACGCGGCCGCGAACCCAGGGTCCCCGGTCGCTGATACGAACTACTACAGACTTGCTGCTCACAACATCAGTTACACGAACTCTTGTTCCGAACGGCAGGTTGCGATGGGCAGCGGTCAGCGAATCCCGATTGAACGAGGAACCACTCGCTGTTTTTCCTGTCGGATATGAATAGTAAGAGGCTTTTCCGGAAAACACCCGGTTGGAAGATCGAGGGGCTGAGCGACCTTCCGGACGAAGTGTCGGTTCTCCAGTCGGAGGTTGCTCTAGCGGATCTTGCCTAGTCTGGTCTAGCGGCTCAGGAGCCGGTTCTGCTTGCGCCTTTGGAATGATGGACCATCTATCATTGAACGTCTGCGCTGCAGCAGAATTTACATGTACGCCCAACCAGGCCGGGGCTATCGCAATCGCGACTATTCCAAAAAAAATACGCATGAACGGCCTCACAAACAAATGGAAAGCCAAATGAACAATGCAAACTCATGATGCTCTGTTCCTGCACATGCAGAAATTCTCGAGGCGATAAAGGTGAATAAATACCGATGCTCCCAACTATCATATAGTTCGATGCTTAGGCGCACTGCAGCAAGAAACGTTTCGACTTCGGTTCGCTCCTGACCTCCCATACTGACGAGCATCGTCATGTCGAGCCATTTTCCCTGGATGCGGCGTGTCGGCCGAGGGCAGCACCATTTCGACGAGGAGCAGACGACCGGCCGGGTTCATTGCCTTGCGGACATTGCCAAGGAGCTCGTCCAGCGGGCTCCCCGAGTTCATCATCGAGCACGGAGACGTTTGTGACAACGTTGACTTGAGCGTGCCAAGCTCGTCTTCCATGCCGAGCATCGGACATGAGCGTGGGTGACGATTTGGAGGTGTCGCATGGCGTGCGTGATCAGCATTCATGAGTACGACCTGAGGCCCGATGTAACTGATACTGATTTCGAGCGCGCGGTTCGGGACGCCGAGCGACGCGGCCTATTCGCCCTGCCCGGCCTCGTCGAGCACCGCTTTCTTAAGGGCTTCAAGGGCGCACGGCGAGGTGCCTACGCCGCCGTCTGGGTCTTCGAGAGTCGTCAAGCCTGGGAAAGCCTGTGGGGTCGTTTGGACGCCCCGCTGCCTTTCGCTGACTATCCTCCGAACTGGAAGATTTGGGAGACCGAAGTGCTCGCGCCGTTCTTGAGCCGGCATGCCGACACGATCCGCTTCACCAGCTACGAGGAATGCGGCTAGACTAGTCTTTCACCAAGACCACCGCCCCTGGGGCGATCTCAGCGGGTCGTGTCCGGAAGTGGCACTTTTGAGACATGCCCACCCGCACTGAAAGTGTCTGCTTTCAGGGGGATAGTGTTGCAAAAGTCCCAAAAGGCGCTGCTACTAATTTTCCGCCAAAGCACGAAACAAGCGATAGTCGCCGATCAATGCGGCTTCAAACTCGCTACCGGAATCGCCTGTGAGTTTGGCGCATGGAGGCGTGGTCCCCCACATCATTTTTCAATCGCCGCGCCTACGGCTCGGAGAACTTGAGGCCCATCCCGCGAAAAGACTTTTGCAACACTATCAGGGGCAGACCGGAAGTGACTGCCGTATGGTCAGAATGACGAGGTCGACCCGCAACGACATCCGGCGAAACCCACGGATTGCGGCAGCTCCCTCACCCCTTGCGCTTAGGGGAACCCGCTCTCAGGAGAGGGCTTCTAAATGTGCTACCTCCGCGCGCTTGATAATCTCCCACTCCAAGCTGGGTAATACTGGAGCCGAGCGGGCAACATCAGGCCGCCACGGCTGTTCTGGAGCGCTTGGCCGAAGGTGACGCCTTTCCAATCGGTCGAGGCGCGTCGTCCGGGATGGCAAAAACACATGTGGCATATCCGACATCGATGCCAATTGTGATCTCCTCTGGAGTGGTCGGCCGATCGATTGCAGCAGCGCATACAAGAAGGCCATTCGAACTCTTGATGACCCGGTCCCGTGTCGGAGCGAGAGTGAGGGCGCCGCGTCCGGAGGCGGCGACGACGAGATCCGCAGCCCTCGCATGGCCTGATTTCGGAGGCAACCATGCCTACGGCGAAACTCCATGCATTAACAATCCTTGGCGCGCTCGATGAGGCCCGGTCTGAGCTTGTCGGCAAGGCCGTAGTTCTCACTGCTGGAAAGGCCGGGACAGTAGAGAACGTTTGGCTTGAGGAGTTGCACGGCCTACGAATTTCGATCAGGGGCCACGGTGGAAAGTGGCCCGTCTCAACGATCAAATTCACGCAGACCGGCTGAAACGGCTAAGGCCGAAAACTGTCTCGAACAGGCTTCGCATCGGACCGACGGTTTCGTCATCAGCGATCCCGCGCGCGAGAGATGGCCGAGCTGTATCCCTCCATCAGCAAGCACTCGACACCAGGGGCTCAGGGAAGGGAAATAGCTCAGCGAGCGCGTGCATCCGCACGCGAGTTTTAAAATGGGTTTTCGATATACCCGGAGGATGAGGCATGCGGGCGTGTATTGGGACCAACAGAACGACGGCAGTCGGCGGCGCTGGCCAGAGGTCACGAGAAATCCTGCCTCAAAGTGGCTGCAATCTGTTCCAGCGCCCAGTCGACCTGATCGCTGGAGATAACAAGCGGCGGAGCGATGCGAATCGTGTGCCCGTGTGTGTCCTTGGCGAGGATGCCTCGGGTCTGCAGGGCCTGACAGTAGCGACGTGCACCGCCTGCTTCCGGATGAAGCTCGACGGCCAGCATCAGTCCGCGTCCGCGCACTTCCCGGATCGTGTTGCTGCGGATGCCGCTCAGGCCATCGAGAAAGCGGGTGCCCTGGGCGGCTGCGTTCTCGATCATCCCTTCCTCGACCAGCACGCGCAGCGCGGCCCGAGCCACCGCACAGGCCAGCGGATTGCCGCCGAAGGTCGAACCGTGCTGGCCAGGTTTCAGGGTGCCGAGCACCGCGTTGTTCGAAAGCACGGCCGACACTGGGTAAAAGCCGCCGGACAACGCCTTGCCGAGCAGCGTGATATCCGCCTCGATGCCCTCGTGCTGTTCCGCGAGCAGCTTGCCGGTGCGGCCGAGCCCGGTCTGGATCTCGTCCAGAATCAGCATCACGTCGTGCGCGGCGCAGAGTTCGCGCACTTCTGTAAAGTAACCTGACGGCGGGATGACGACGCCAGCTTCTCCCTGGATCGGTTCAACCAAAAAGGCGACCGTGTTGGGCGTGATTGCCTTCTTGAGCGCCGCGGCATCGCCGAAGGCGATGATCTTGAAGCCCGCCGCGAACGGTCCGAAATGGTCACGTGCCGCCGGGTCGGTGCTGAAGCCGATGATGCCAAGGGTGCGGCCGTGAAAATTATCGGCGCAGACGATGATTTCGGCCTGCCCGTCCGGCACTCCCTTCACCTCATAGCCCCATTTGCGCACCGACTTGATCGCACTCTCCACCGCTTCGGCACCGCTGTTCATCGGCAGCACCTTGTGGGAGCCGGTCAGCGCCGCGATCTCTTCGTAAAAGAGGGCCAGCTGGTCGTTGTGAAAGGCGCGCGACGTCAGCGTCAGCCGGCCCGCCTGCTCCACCATCGCGGCCAAGATCTTCGGATGGCAGTGGCCCTGATTCACCGCGGAATAGGCTGAGAGGCAATCGAGGTAGCGATGGCCCTGCGTATCCCAAACAAAGACGCCCTCGCCCCGCGACAGAACGACGCCGAGCGGTTCGTAGTTCTGGGCGCCAAAGCGCGCTTCCCTCGCGATGAAATCAGTGACCGATGGATCCATGTTTCGTCACTCCAGTTGGAGCGAACTGCAGGCATGGGCTATCGCCATTTTCCAGCCTGCGAATGCCCGATGATCATCAAGTTACCACAGACATTTTGCTTGCGGACGCATTGGGTGACGGCCATTTGGGGCCTGCCCAAGGGCGGTCGGCGCCCCAGTTCTCCTCGCGCTGCATGATCCCTCCGGCGAGACAGCCTGTCTAGGTGTATACCGACGACTTCCGCTCAACCCCCATAAACAGACATCGTTGCCATCTGCCGGCATGTCTCAAAGGTGCCCATAGCGGCAACACACCTGTCGCCAATGGGGTGTCGCGAAACGTCATCTTGTGCGACACGGGTGGAGCGGCTCTGTTGAGCCATTTCCTGCCGATGCCGTCGGATGGGTGTCAACGCACGGGTGGACTGCGATAGTGTGAAGTCTTGCCAGCTCATGAGGTCGAGGATGTTGACGCCCGATATGAAGCGGATCATCGAACAGCAACGTCTCGGGTTCGTCGCGACTGCCACGGCACGCCCAACCTCTCGCCGAAAGGCACCTTCGTCGTGCTGGACGACGTGACAATCGCGTTTGGCGAGATTCGATCGCCTGGAACAATCCGCAACCTGCGGGAAAATGCCCTCATCGAGGTGAATTTTGTCGATCCTTTCATGCGCAAGGGATACCGGTTCGCCGGGACAGCACGCGTCGTCGAACGCGGGGAAAGCAGCTTCTATATGCTTCTTCCCCACTTCCGAGGAGCGCTTGCCGGGCGCATCCGAGCCATCGTGGCGATCACCGTGACAAAGGCCCTACCCCTGACATCGCCTGCCTACGACGATGGCAAGACAGAGTCCGAGCTGAGGCGAGCTTGGACACTTCGCTACCGCAAGCTCCAACCGAATGAGAGATTTGAGGAGTGACCTATCACCCTACGGGACGCCGCCAACTACATCACCGGCCTGCCGAAGAAGGAGTCCGCCCTACCCGAATGGCAGGCCGCGATCGAGGCGCTGATGCTGGTGTCGCGCAGCGGTCCCACGATGCTGGCGCGGATCGGGTCATGAAGGCGCTGAACCGTCATGTCGAGCGGGTGTTCGATCCAGAGCGCAAAGACACCCATTGGGGGAAACCGAAACTCAAGCGAGACCAGTGACTGTCCTGCGGGCTCCTACACTGATCCGCGAGGACCGGACGCAACGATGGAAATGCTGCGTTTCTTCCTCGAGCATTCGCTCCCGCAGCAGCCAGGTTAGAGTTAGTCCGTTCGTAAGCGCTTTCGGACGTCAGCTTTTCGGTGAACGTCCGCTTCGCGCCAGAAGCGGTCGTTCGCCAGCGGGCAGCTTTTGAGCCTACCCGGACTTCGCCTTAGGCCGCCTCGGATGCGGCACCGCTCGCATCTCGCGTCGTCTGCGTTTGGAACCTATGCCGCGACCCCACCCTCGACGGGCGAGCTGGCCCGGAAAGCTTCGAAGCTCTGTCCCTGGATGGTCTGGCGAGACCTTTCAAATCATTCCGGCTGCTGTCAGGCCAGGTCGGCCCGCACAACGTGGTAATCGCGGCCAAAATAGATCAGGTTGTCTGCACCGTCCGATCTCTGCAGCGCCACGACGCGGCAAAACAGCACGTCATGCGTGCCCACACTAGCGACGTCAATGATACGGCAATCGAAAGCGACCGCGCAGTCGGTCAGAACGGACGCGCCAGTTTCCAAGGTCGACCATGCCGCCGCCGCAAATCGTTCGTCGACCGGGATCCCGCCGCCGAACAGCCGCGACAGCTGCTCGTGCCGGGCCGATAGTACGTTCACGCAAAGCACGCCGTTCCCTGTCACGCTGGCATAGGCGGATGATTCGCGGTTCATGCATACCAGCAAGGTCGGCAGATCGTCGGTCACGCTGCAGATGGCAGACGCGGTAAAACCAGCTCGTCCCGCGTTACCATCGGTGGTGACGATATTGACCGCGGCGCCAAGACACGCCATGGCATCGCGATAATCCTGGCTGGAAACTTTCGACATACGCGCTCCTCAGGCCCCGGCGCCGAATGGCTGATCGGCAAGTGCAAGATCGCGCAGCACTTGCGCGAGGACGGACGCCCCGGCAGCAACATGTCCGGGGTCGGCCCATTCGTGCTCGACGTGGCTTGCACCGTCCCGGCAGGGGATGAAAATCATCGCGGCCGGACAGACCTTGACGAGATGACGCGCGTCGTGGCCGGCAGCGGACAGGATGGCCATGGCCGGCAAGCACTGGTCGTGCGCCGCCTGTGCAATACGCTCGCGCAGCCTGGAATCGAAATCGTTCGACGGCGCATCAACCAGCGGCGTGATCGTGACAGCGCAAGGCGGCGCGTGCCGATGGCAAAGCGCCTCGACACGGGCACCGGCCGCGTCGAGCACCCCATTGTCGGGATGCCGCAGATCGATGCTGAAGGTGACCCGCGACGGCACCACCGACGGCGCGTTGGGTTCGATTGTGACGCGACCGATGGTGAACTTGATCTCGGCATCGATCGCGCCGATCTCGGCATGGAGTGCGGCCGCCATCCGCGCGAAAGCGGCGAGCGCATCGCGGCGTTCCTGCTGCGGCAGCGTGCCGGCGTGACCCTCGGCGCCTCCGACAACGACCTGAAACGTCTTCTTGCCCTGGATGCCGGTGACGACGCCGATGACACGGTCCGCCGCCTCGAGCAGCGGTCCCTGCTCGATGTGCAATTCGAGATAGGCCGCGGCCGGAAAGCCGAGCGGCTTGCGCGCCAGATCAGGAAACACCGCATGCAACCGATCGAGCGCTTCACCGACGCTGATGCCACTCACGTCGTGCACGGCGCGGATCGCTTCGATGTCGCGCGTGCCGGTAAAAGCTTCCGAGCCCATCATGCCGGGCACGAAACGGCAGCCTTCCTCATTCATCCAGGCGATGACGATCACATCACGCGCCGGCGTTTCGTCCTGCTCCGCAAACCAGACCACCGCCTCAAGCGCGGCCATGACGCCTGCCGCGCCATCGAACTTCCCGCCGGTAGGCTGACTGTCAAGATGACTGCCGACGAGGAGCGGCGGTGCGGAGCGATCGCGCCCGGCAAGCGTCAGGAACAGATTGCCCGCCGCATCGGTCGCCGCCGTCAAACCCGCCTCCTGCGCCCAGGCGATCACGCGACGCCAGGCCGCGATCTCGCCGTCGCTCAGCGCCTGGCGGTTGACGCCGCCGGCCGGCGTCGCGCCGATCTCCGCGAGCGCCATCAATCGCGTCCAGAGCCGATCGGCGTTGATCAGAGAGACGAGGGCCATCGACTATTTGGTACGCATGATCTGGCCCGGCAGCGCGCGCGGATCACGCGGCAGCCAGCGGCCGGCCTCGACCTGGGCGATGAATTCGGCCAGCAGCGCATTAAACGTCGCCGGCTCCTCGATATTGAGGGTGTGGCCGGTCTTGGGAAACACCGAGAGCCCGCAAGCCGGGATCGTCTTCTTCAGGAAGATGCCCGGCTGCAGGCAGTGATCGTCTTCGTCACCAACCACCACCAGCGTCGGCACGTGCATCTCCTTCAGCCCGTCCTCGAGATCGTAGAACGACGGCCGGCGCGCCTGTACGCCGCGCATGGTGTTGGCCGCACCGCGATCGGAATGGGTGGCGAGGCGATCGGCGAACTCCTGCCAGCCGCGCGGATCCTTGTTCTGGAACTGCACCCGGCTTGCGCCAAGCGCATAGACCTTCGAGAATTCCCTGGCGCCCTGCTTTTCGAAATTGTCGGCAACTTCCAGCGAGACGCCGCGAAAATACTCCTCGTATTCCTTCTCGCAGCCATAGCCGGCGCCGGCGACCGTGAGCGACAGCGCGCGCTGCGGCGTGCGCAGCCCGAAATGCACGGTGCAGAAGCCGCCCATCGAAAGCCCGACGATATGCGCCTTGTCGATTTTCAGGGCGTCGAGCACGGCGACGGCATCGTCCGCGGCGATGGCTTGCGAATAGGCATCGACGCTTTCAGGCACGTCCGACGGCGGATAGCCGCGTGCGGCATAGGTGACGCAGCGGTGACGGCGGCTGAAATAGCGCAGCTGCGGCTCCCAGCTTGCGTGATTGCCGCCGAATTCATGAATGAAGAGGATCGGTGTGCCTTCCCCCGCCTCCTCCACATGGAGCTTCACCCCATCCTTGGTGGTGACAACAGACATCGGCCAACCCCTTTCAGAACTGCGGCGGCAAATCGTTCAGCGTACGCGCCTGCGCCACCATCTCCGGCAGCAGCGTGCAGAACTTTTCCACCCACGGCGACGGAACGGAGGTCGAGACCTTCACGAAGCGGTCGCCGAAACGCTGCGTGTGATAGGTGCCCTGGCGGATCATGATGCCCTGGCGGCGATAGCATTCGACCAGCGCCTCCGGCCGGATGCCGGCCGCGATGGTTTCCAGCACCAGAAAATTACCGTGCGAAGGAAAAATCGGCAGCGCAAGCCCCTCGATCGCTGCCGCTGCCTCCCGGATTATCGCCTTGTTGGCGCGATCGATACTGCGGACCTTGGTCATCCATTCGTTCTTGACCGCGAGCCCGGCCTGCGCGGCGCGTTGGGCAATCACGCTCGCCCCCAGCACGCTGGTCGAGGCCTGCGCGAATTCCTCGAACAAATTGGGGGCCGCGACAAGAGCCCCGATGCGCAGCCCGGCGAGGCCGAGCCATTTCGAAAAACTCATCGAGACGACGGCGCCTTCCGGTGCCACATTTAGCGCCGGGGTATGGCCATCCGCGAAATCGCGATAGGTGCAGTCGTGCACCAGCAGCGCACCGCAATCGCGCGCGATCGCCGCAAAGCTTTCGATCTCCTCGCTTGTATAGCGGATACCGAGCGGATTGTTGGGATCGACCAGGTAGATGATCGCCGTGCGCTCGTCGACATGGGCCTTCAGCGCGTCGGCCGTCAGCCGATAGTTGCACGCGGGATCGTAGATCGGCATCTCGATCACCTCCGCGCCCTGCTGGCGCGCGAACAGGCACGGCCATTTCCACGTCGGATCGGTGGTGACGAGCGTTGTGCCTGGCTTGCACCGCGCGCGGCAGATCATCGCCAGCGCATTGACGCCGCCTTCGGTCACGAGCGCTTCCGCACCGGGAGAGCCGAGATCGGTCACGATCGCACGGCGCAGCGCCTCGAAGCCGAGCGGCGGCGCATAGGCATTGAACTCGCCGGCCTCGATCGAGCGCAGCATCGCCTCGCGCACCGCCGGATGGCTTTCGATGTGATTGGTGTTCTGGCCGAGCCAGTAGAGGCCCGGCGTCGCCGAGAGCTCGTCGAAATAGCGGTTGCGGATCAACGCCGTGGATTCAAGCTTGGACATGGTCTTGCCGTCTCAGATCACGGAGCCGCGGGCGGCAATGCCGCCATCGATCGTCACCACGGTGCCGGTGATGTAGCCGGCCTTGGGCGAGGACAGGAACGCGACGAGATCGGCAACTTCCTCCGATGTGGCCGGACGCTTACCCGGATATTTGTCGAACAGTTCTTCCCAGCGGCCCTCGTCGCCGAGCATGTCGATCGCCTTCCGCTTCATGATCTTGAGCATGCGGTCGGTGGCGACCGGACCTGGATTGACGGCAACGACGCGAACCCCGTGATTGAGGCTTGCGCCGCCGAGCGCCTTGGTAAAGGACATCAGCGCCGCATTGCCGGTGCTGCCCGCGATATAGCTCGCATCCCAGTTCTCACCGGAATTGCCGATGATGTTGAGGATGACGCCGTCCTTACCCTTCATCCGCGGATAGTAAAGACGCGACAGGGTGATGTAGCCGAACACCTTGAGATCGAAGCCGCGCCGCCAGGCGGCATCGTCGAGGATCTCCAGCGAACCGGCCGGGATATCGCCGGCATTGTTGATCAGAATGTCGATGTCGCCGACCTCGGCCGCGAGTTGCTCCATCGCCGCCGTGCCCGACAGATCGAGCGCGTGGATCGTCACCTTCACGCCGTGGCGGGCTTCGAGGTCTTGTTTGGCCGTCAGCATCGCCTCGCCGTTGCGGGCAGCCAGATGCAGGTGACATCCTTCGGCGGCAAACACCTCGGCCACCGCGAGCCCGATACCCTTCGACGCGCCAGTAATCAGAGCCGTCTTGTTTGTCAGCTTAAGTTCCACACCAAATCTCCAGGGCGCAAATCAGATATACAAATCCAAGCAATTTGCATACCAAGAGGCCGGGCAGTCATTTGAAGGCTGCGAGAAAGTCCAGAAGGTTGTCACCAAGCAGATTGACGTGGTCGCGCATGGTGTTGTGGGCCCGCTCCGGATCATGGGCCAGGATCGCCTGCATGATCGCCTCGTGCTCGCGCACGGTGTCGGCGATCCGGTTCGGCATCCGCGTCACCCGGCGGCGATAGGCCGCTACCTGGTTGCGCAGCTTTCGCGTCTGATCGGCTAGAAACGCATTCCGGGAGGCTTCATAGATCGCCTCATGGAACTCCTGATTGACGTCGTAAAACACGTCGATGTCGCCGGTTTCGCCTGTAGCCACAAGCCGCTGATGAATCTTTGATATTTCATTCCCCCACGCTTGTGACACGCGCCGTGCGGCAAGCCGCGCGCACAACCCCTCGAGCTCGGCCATTACCTGGAACATCTCGATCAGCGCCTCGGCCTTGATGGCGCGCACGGTCGCGCCCTGCCGCCCGCGCAACTCGACCAGAGTATTGGCGGCCATCAGCCGGAACGCCTCCCGCACCGGGGTTCGTGAAACGCCGAAGCGCTGCGCGATCTCCTGTTCATCGAGCCGGCTGCCGGGCTCGAGGTGACCGGCCGCGATCGCTCCTTCGAGCTGTTGGCGCAGACTCTCCGCCAGCGTCACGCCAGGGATCTGGGGAAGGGAATCGTGCCCGTTTTTAGCACGCCTGCCTACACTAGGTGCACCGGACATCGTCACAATGTTTCTCCTATGTGTTCCTGAGTATACAAGATGACGCACCCTACTCCAATCAGAAGCCCAAATTCACCCGAAGATACCAGCGACTCGCCTGGATTAGACGCCAAAGCCCGGCAAATTTCATGCCCAATCTGTCGAAAACAGCTCTGGCACACGAGTTGCTAAGAAAAGTTGGTGCGGCCCATCCGCGTATGCGTGAGATGGCCATCATTATACAAAGGGCCCTCCGTGCAGGCTGCGATCCAAACGAAAGACATGCCCATCGCTGGATCGCCGGAAGCCACGGCGAAGCCATCGCCGCTGCTTGAACTTCGCGCGGTGACCAAGACATACGGCCCGGTGGCAGCTTTGTCGGGCCTTGAGGCCAGCGTCGCTCCGGGCGAGTTCGTCACCGTGGTCGGCCCCAGCGGCTGCGGCAAGAGCACGCTCTTCAATATCGTCGCGGGCCTGGAAGAACCGGACGCCGGCGGCATCCTGCGCTTCGAAGGCAACAGCTGCCATGCAGCCGACCTGCTCGGTCGCGTCTCCTTCATGCCGCAGCGGGATCTGCTCTTGCCCTGGCGCAATGTGGTGGACAACGCCATCCTCGCGCTCGAGGTCGAGGGCATGCCGCGGGCGCAGGCCCGCGCCAAAGCACTCAAGATGCTGCCGGAGTTCGGCCTCACCGGTTTCGAGAAACAGTATCCGCATCAATTGTCCGGCGGCATGCGCCAGCGCGTGGCGCTGATGCGCACCTTCCTGTTCGAGCGCGGCCTGATGCTGCTGGACGAACCGTTCGGTGCGCTCGACGCGCTGACGCGCGCGATGATGCAGCGTTGGCTGCTCGACGTCTGGCAAAAATACCGGCGCACCATTCTCTTCATCACCCATGATGTCGACGAGGCGATCTTCCTCGGCGATCGCGTGCTTGTCATGACCGCGCGCCCCGGCTCCGTGAAGCTCGAACAGGTCGTCGATCTGCCGCGCCCGCGCCGACCCGAGATCGTCACCGCTCCCGAATTCGTCCGCCTCAAGCGCACCCTGCTCGATGCCATCGAGGAGGAGAGCATGAAGTCCTTCCAGTCCGCCGTTGCCCAGGAGAAGGCCACGTGAACGTGCACTCAAGCAGACAACCGTCCTCTCCGGCGGCGGGCGGAATCGATCCGGGCGAGTGGGACGCCCGTGTCAAACTCGCGGCCTGCTATCGCCTGGTCGCCCGGCTCGGCATGGATGACCTGATCTACAACCACATCTCGGCGCGGGTGCCCGGGCATGAAGACCAGTTCCTCATCAACCCCTACGGCCTCCTGTTCGACGAGATCACCGCGTCGACCCTCGTGAAGATCAACACCCAAGGCGACAAGCTTGACGACACGCCGCACAGCGTCAACGTCGCCGCCTTCGTCATCCATGCCGCGATCCATACGTCGAACCACGACGCCATTTGCGTGCTGCACACCCATTCCGACGCCAGCGTTGCGGTCTCCGGCCAGGAGAAGGGCTTGCTGCCGCTCAGCCAGTTCGCGATGCGCTTCTATGACCGGCAGGCTTTCCACGATTACGAGGGCGTCGCCATCGATCTCGACGAACAGACACGGCTGGTGCGCGATCTCGGACCGCACAAGGTCATGCTGATGCGTAATCACGGCATCCTGACCGTCGGCCGCACGCCGGGCGAGGCCTTCATGCTGCTGTATTATTTCGAACGCGCCGCGCGCATCCAGCTGCAGATGCAGGCGGCGGCCGCGGCAGGCGCCGCGTTGGTGATGCCGCCGCACGAAATTTGCGAGAAGGCCGCGCGGCAGTTCTGGGAATTGCAGGGCGACATCCTCGTTCCCGGCGAGCGTGAATGGCCGGCGCTGATGCGCCAGCTCGACCGTACCGATCCGTCCTATCGCAATTGATCCTCATACCGACGCCCCGGAGCCCGATCATGTATAAGCCGATGCCGAGCCGACGCCACGCCTTCGCCGCCCTTGCAGCCGTCGCGCTGACGGTGGGTTCCCTGACGACAGCGGCTCCCGCCGTTGCCGAAACCCTCACCAAGGCGAGCCTCCGTCTGAAATGGCTGCCGCAGGCGCAGTTCGCCGGCTTCTACGTCGCGCTGGCAAAAGGCTACTACAAGGCCGAAGGCATCGACCTCGCCATCAATCCCGGCGGCCCTAATCTGCTGACTGAAAATCTGGTCGCGACCGGCGCCGATACGTTTGGCCTGTCAGGCGGTACCGACAGTGTGTTCGCCGCGCGCGACAAAAGCCTGCCGATCATCTGCATCGGCGTTTCGCATCAGATCACGCCGTTCGTCTTCGTCACCCGCAAGGACGGACCGGTAAAGACACTGCAGGACTTCAAGGGCAAAACCGTCACCACCTGGTTCACCGGTGCCAACCACGTGCTGAACGGCATGCTGGCGAAGGAAGGCATCAAGGCCGACGAACTGAAAATCCAGCCGCAGCAGGTCTCGGTGACGCCGTTCGTCGACGGCAATGTCGACGTCATCACGGCGACCTACTACAACGAATTCTACACAATCCAGTCGCGCATGCCGAAGGATACCCTGAAGACGTTCGTCGCCGAAGACTACGGCATTACCTTCCCCCGCGATACGCTGATCGTCGCGGAGACGACCGCCAAGGAGAAGCCCGACCTCGTCAAAGCGTTCCTGCGCGCCACGCTCAAGGGCTGGAAGGAGGCTTTCGCCGATCCGAAAGGCGCCGTCGACACCGTGATGGCCGTTGCTCCGACACTCGATCGCTCACAGCAGGAGTTCATGCTTACGGAAGTGAAGCGTCTGATGACGGCAGGCAAGGCGGCACAAAACGGCCTGTTCTGGATCGACGCCGACGCGGTCAAGACCGCCCACGACTTCTTCCTGAAATACGGCGTGATCTCCAAGCCGCTCGATCTTGCCATCGCCTACAGCGCCAGCTTCATCGAAAGCGTGCCGCCCGCTGAACGGAAGCTATAAGCGTGGGCGCGACGACATCGCTCGTCAAAGACAAGGCGGCCACGGGCTTACGACCAGCCGGCCGGCCGGCCTGGTTGCGGAAGACGGCACGCCTGCTGTTCGGCCTCGCCGTCACTGCACTGATCTGGGAAAGCGCGGTGCAGCTCTTCGTCATCAGGCCTGTTTACCTGCCGCGCCTGAGCACGATCCTGATGGCGATCGCGGCGACACCTGGCGCCTATGTCAATGGCTTCTTGCGGACATCAGCCGAAACGCTGATCGGATTCGCGACCGGCAGCGCCTTCGGCGTGCTCACCGGCATCGCCTTTTTCCGCGTGCGCGCGCTGCGTGAGATGATCTTCCCGATCTTCGTGGTGTCGCAGACCATTCCCGTCATCGCTTTCGGCGCGCTGGTGGTGCTTTGGTTTGGCAACACCCTGCTGGCCAAGGCGGTGATCGCGTTCTATCTCACGTTCTTCCCCGTGACGGTCAACACCCTGCTCGGCCTCGAAACGGTCGATCCCAAGCAGGTGGCGCTGATGAGGAGCTTTGGCGCCTCGAGCGGCCAGCTCCTGCTCCGCCTGCAGCTTCCCACCGCGCTGCCGCAGATATTCGTGGCGCTGCGGCTGGCTTCGTCGCTTAGCCTCGTCGGCGCGATCGTCGGCGAATGGTTCGGCGACACCACGGGTCTTGGCGTATTGCTGCTGCAGGCCATGTTCACTGAGAACGTGGTCGCGATCTGGGGCGCGCTGCTGGCCGCGGCGCTGCTTGGCACCGGCTTCTACGCCGTCGTCGCCGCGGCCGAACGGCGGCTGGTATTCTGGAGCGCGGAGCAATGAGCGGATCACCCCTCGCCTCTTCTCCGCTTGCCGTGCAACGGGGCATCCTCGGCGCGGTCCTGCTGGTGGTGTGCTGGGAAGGGCTCGCGCGCGGACTGCATCTGCCGTCCTACGTTCTTCCCGCCGTCAGCGAGATTTTGGCCGGCGTCTGGTCCAAGCGCGCGCTACTGGGTGAGGCTGCGGGCTACACCGTGCTCGAAGCGCTGGTGGGCTACGGGCTCGGCTGCCTCATCGGCATTGGCCTTGCGGTCGCCATCACCATGCTCCCAGCGCTCCGCGCCGTGATCCTGCCTGCAGCCACCGCCATCAACTCGGTGCCAGTGGTCGCCTATTCGCCGTTGATCCTGCTCTGGTTTGGCATCGGCGTTGCGTCGAAGATGGTGATGGTGGCCATGGCGCTGAGCTTCACCGTCTTCCTGTCGACGCTCGCCGGGCTCGACCGCGTCGATCGCCGCGCCATCGATCTCATGCGCAGCTTCGGTGCGGGGCGGCTGAGCATCCTGTGGCGCCTGCGCCTGCCGACCGCCTTGCCGCTGCTGCTTGCCGGGATGCGCGTCTCCACCGTCCGCAGCGTCATCGTGGCGATCATCACCGAAATGCTCGGCGCCTATGGCGGGCTCGGCTGGGTGATCTACCAGGCAGTGCTGCAGATCGACTTCGTGCAGGTCTGGTCGGCGATCTTCGTTGCTTCGGCGGCGAGCCTGAGCTTTTTCGGCATGATCGGCTTTCTCGAACGCAAAATCCTGTTTTGGAAATGAGGCGATGAAACGACAGATGCATCTTGGGCTGTTCATCCTGGGGACCGGCAGCCATGTTGCCGGCTGGCGCTACCCTGGTGCGGTGGACAGCTTCCAGAACTTTCCCGCAATTCAAGAGATCGGCCTCATCGCCGAGCGCGGCAAGTTCGACCTGATCTTCATGGGCGACAACCTCTATGCGGACGCTGCCGCCCATCCGTCCTACACGCAGCGGCTGGAACCGCTGACGATGCTGGCTGCGCTCTCGACGTCGACCAGCCATATTGGATTAGGAGCCACGGTTTCCACCACCTACAGTGATCCGTTCACGGTGGCGCGCGTGTTCGCTTCGCTCGATCACATCAGCAACGGCCGCGCTGCGTGGAATGCGGTAACGACGGCAAATCCCACGACCGCCGCCAATTTCGGCACCACCCATCCCGACCACGCCCGCCGCTACGAGATGGCGAGCGAGTTCATCGATGTCGTCAAGGGCCTGTGGGACGGCTGGGCGGATGATGCGATCGTCGCCGACCGCGTGAGCGGGCTCTACATCGATCCCACCAAGCTGCGACCAATTGACCACGATGGCGCATTTTTCAAGGTGAAGGGACCGCTCAACATCGGCCGCAGTCCGCAGGGCCATCCGGTGGTGCTGCAAGCCGGTGGATCCGAGGCCGGCCAGTCGCTCGCTGCGCGCACGGCGGACATCGTGTTCTCGGTCGTACAAGACATCGACGAAGCCAAGGCCGGCTATGCATCACTCAAGGACCGCCTGCCGGCCTTTGGACGCAAGCCGGAGGACGTTACTGTGCTGCCGGGCGTCATGCCGATCGTTGGTCGCACCGACAAGGAGGCGTTCGAGAAACTCAACGTGCTGCAGAGCTTCATCAGCGGCAGCAACGCGCTTGCCATCCTCTCCGACCGCTTCGGCCGCGACATGTCGGCCTACGATCTGGATGGACCGGTTCCCGACCTCGAGCCGTCCGACAGCTATCACAGCTTCGCCAGCGTCATGCTCGCCAAGGCGCGCCGCGAGAACATGACGCTGCGCGACCTCTACAATCTCACCGCGGCCGCGCGCGGGCATTGGGTGCTGTGCGGCTCGGCCGAGCGGATCGCCGACACTCTGCAGCAATGGTTCGACGAACACGCGGCCGACGGCTTCAACGTGATGCCGCCGTATTTCCATGAAGGGTTTGAGGATTTCGTACAACTCGTGGTGCCGATACTTCAGGAGCGGGGCCTGTTCCGCGCCGATTATGACGGGACGACCCTACGTGACCATCTCGGCCTGCCGCGACCAGAGAACCCCAGGTTCTAGACCTGGAGGAAAGATATCAGCCGCTCTGCAGCTCGCTACCCCCGTGGAGACCTCTGATGAGAGATCTTTTGGCGACGGAGGCATGAAGGAGAATGCGATGATTCCTCGACGCACTGACGCACTGCCCTCAATAGATGTTTCTTGATCTCCCGGTGCACACGCCGCGCTCCAACGGTGCGCATCCGGAGCAGCATCTGGCAGGCTATGCCGGACTGATGCAGGCCGACGCCTACGCCGGCTTCAGCAGGCTCTACGACGCCAATCGCCAGGGAGGCCCGATCGTCGAGGCCGCGTGCTGGGCACACGGCAGGCGCAAGTTCTTTGATCTCGCGCGGCTCAGCAAGGCGCCGATCGCAGCCGAGGCAGTCAAGCGCATTGATGTCTTGTTCGCCATCGAGCGTGAGATCAACAGTCTCGCGCCGCAGGAACGCCTGCGTGTGCGCCAGGAGCGTAGCCGTCCTCTGATCGTCGAGCTGGAAGCATGGTTGCGCGAGCAGCGCGCCAAGCTCTCCAGGAGCAGCGACACGACCAAGGCGATCAATTACTGCCTCAGCCGCTGGGACGCATTCGCCCGCTTCCTTGATGACGGACGGCTTTGCATGTCGAACAATGCCGCCGAGCGCGAGCTACGGGCCGTTGCCGTGGGCCGAAGAAACTGGACCTTCGCCGGCTCCGATGAGGGCGGCCGGCGGGCGGCGGCGATCTACAGCCTCATCGCCAGCGCCAAACTCAACGATATCGATCCGCAGGCTTGGCTCGCCGACGTGCTGGCCCGCCTGCCTGATCACCCCGCCAGGCGCATTCACGAACTCCTGCCTTGGAATTGGCGTCCTCAGGGCGTCGCTCACGCTGCTTGAGCGCAATCAGCCATCCGCCCAAGCGGCCTGACCGGGGGTCGTCGCCGGACGCGTACTGAAAGAATGCAATCACGAATTTCTCTGGGTCAGTCGAATTAACCCTGATTCCCTTGATGTCATCGCGCCACAACTGTATTAGGAAATGTTGATTGTCTGGCCGGGCGGCGCAATGCGGATCGCAAACGCGTTTTCGTCAGCAAATTTTCTTAGCTGATCAAAAAACCGATCCCGCGCATCGGGCTTCACCGTGAAGTTGCACAGCGCGGACAGCAGATTCTGAATCAGAATTTGCAGGCATAGCGTTTCCGTACATACCATCCAAGCTCACTATGGCCGGTAAGCAGATTACAACGAAGGTTCGAAGGTGCCCTCTGATCAACAAAGGATGTGCCCTGCTTCCTAATCAAGTCGGGCAAGAACACCTTTTACCTCATTTTGCCACTTCTCAAACTCATCCCTGCTTAGTGCCGATCTAAGCTCCTTCGTTTCAGACGACGTCAGCACGCTGCGGACTGCGATTCTGGCTGCCGCAACCAGTTCCATTGATCTTTGTTTGGTCGCCCTCGCGAACACTCCTGGAGGGCGGCCCGACGCGTACGAGCAAATCGAATACGAATGCTGTCGGCCCGAAGCGCCAGCGAGTACTTAGCGAGCATACAGCAACTTCGAAATCGCGCGCTCGTGCTTCAGAACAGTGGCTTTGCCGACGCCTGTGCAGAGTTGCCAGGGTCTGAAAAGAGTCGACTCTAGCCGTAGCCCGAATGGGCGCTCTGGAGAGTCCCGCGAGTCTGCAACTGCCCGATAGTGTTGAAAACGTCTCGTTGGGGTGATGACCAAGACCAAGCCGCCGTCGCGGCTATCGTGGTGCTTGCGAAGACACAATGATTGTTGTCGAAGCGCAAAAAGAAATTGCTAGTTTCCGTCGCGACTATCGACGTGGGCACTTTGCTCTGGCCTCTTTGACGCCTGATCGCGCGCTGTCTGCGTTGTGGTCATATCGTCGTAATTGTCCGCAAGACGCAACAGCCGTCCTTTGATCAATGGGTCTGCCTCCGTCGCAAGTTCCCGGAGGACGCGCGCTCTATTCCTGTAAAATCTGTCGTCCATGCTGGGTCGTCCCCTCGAAAAGAGAGGTACATGCCCGCTTTCTCCGACCAATAACAGTAATGTAGATCACATATCCCGTTTTTCACGTAGCGAGGTCGCATTCACATTCTCGCAATGGAAGTTTGTTCTTGCTCGCCAACGCAGACAGTCATGATAGAAGCCCGGCACTGCCCAATATGATTCGGAGTAAGAATGGCAAAAGCTAAGAAAGTAGTTCGCCGCGCGTGGACAAAAGACGATGTTCGGACAATGAAGACGATGGCAAAATCCAAGTCAGGCGTCGCCAAGATCTCAAAGGCGTTGAAGCGAACTCCCGGTGCCACCAGCGTCATGGCTGCAAAGCTTGGTGTGTCTCTTTCAACGCGCGTTTAACCCACAGTGCGACGAGGCCGGGGTACGGTCTGTCCCAATTTTCACAATTCTTTCGTACGCAAATAGATCGAGCCACGCGGCTGCACGATTACTGACGCGACCGCGTGGCCGAATTTGTCGAGCGATTTACTGTTCGTCACGCTGCGCGCGGATTGACTACGGTGTAGCCTCGCAGTGAGCGCGCGTGAATTCTCGTTGCGCGCCCGCCCGAGTTAGCATCATACGCCATCCAGGCGTCACCTTCGCCGCCGCACTGCGCCAACAGACGATCACCTGCCCGTTACGGGTGGGCGCAGACAGAGCCAATAGCGTTGCATCACCGCTCATTACGCGAAGGGCCGCTTTGCACCACTTTCAGACATTGCCGATGAAATATTTCCGCCATCACGCGTGATGCACTCCGCGAAGACAACCGCTAGAAGACATCCTTCTTCGTCCATCGGCGGAGTTATGAGCCAAGATGATGAAATCAATGGCCGGGAGATCGGATCAGCCTCCCCAGCGTAGCGCTGCCGTGTGCACCGGCGCGTCCCACAATTGCTTCGCTTGATCATCGAGCGCGGCTACCGTGACCGAGACACCGGCCATGTCGAGCGACGTCACATAGGAACCGGTCAGGAAACGTGTCACTTTGAGCCCCGCGCCGTCAAGGATTCGCTTGGCACTGTTGACCATCAGATAGAGTTCGATCAGTGGCGTTGCGCCGAACCCGTTGACGAGAAGCAGCACTTCGCTCCCCGGCTTCGGCGCGAGATCCTTGAGGATCGCACCAACGAGCTCGTCGGCAATCGCATCGGCGGGAGCCAAGCTTACGCGACGCCGGCCAGGCTCGCCATGAATGCCGACACCCATTTCCATTTCGTCGTCCGCCAGCGTGAAATTCGGCCGTCCCGCCGCCGGCACAGTGCACGGTGTGAGCGCCACACCCATCGAGCGCGTGCGCCGGTTGATTTCATCGCCGAACACCTTGAGAGCGGCAAGCGGCATTCCATTCTCGGCCGCGGCGCCGACCATCTTTTCCACGATCAGTGTACCCGCGACGCCGCGGCGACCGGTCGTGTAGGTCGATTTCTCGACTGCGACGTCGTCGTTGGTCAGCACGCTCGCTACTTCCCGCCCGGCCATCTCGGCGGCCATGGTGAAGTTCATCACATCGCCTTCGTAGTTCTTGACGATGAAGAGCACACCTGCGCCGGTATCGACGGCCTCCGCGGCCTCGACCATCTGGTCCGGCGTCGGCGAGGTGAAGACCTGGCCGGCGCAAGCGGCATCGAGCATGCCACGGCCGACAAAGCCCGCATGCAGCGGCTCATGCCCCGAACCGCCGCCCGAAATCAGGGCGACCTTGCCGGGCTTCAAGGTGCGGCGGCGCACGAATTTGCGCTCAGCACCAAGCAGCAGGATATCCGCATGCGCGGCGGCAAAGCCGTCAAGACTTTCTTCGAGTACCGTATCGGCGCCGTTGATCAGCTTCTTCATGAACGCCCTCCCGATGGTTCATTTGCGGTTCGGATCTGTCCGTCAGCCGACGCTCTCGGCGTAGCGGGCGAGCTGCGCCGCAAAATCGATGACGAGTTGTTCGAGCGCCCGGTTCTTCTTGTCGTCGCCGAGGTCGGGCACCGTCACCGCGATGGTGCGCGTGCGCGCTTCGCGGTGGGATGCGCGCAGCCGGCCGGGATGCGCGCGACCATAAGCCTCAAGAAATGCCGCGCGCTCGGCGCCGGACAGATGGCAGACCTCAAAAATGATCGCGACATGCTTGGCCGGAATCGGCACCAGATAGGCCGGATTGGTGATCTGGGTTACGAACGAGCGGTTCTTGCCCAGCGCCGCCGCAAGCTTCAGCCTTGTCCCCGACGGCCGGTTGTCGAGCACCCGCCGCAGGATCACCTTGTAGTCGGCGACATTGCTGTCGCCCGGCGCACGCGTGTCCTCGTCAGCTTCGTCCGTCATGAACCTACCTTTGCGATCGCGGCCTTGAGCCGCGCTACCGTAACCGGCGCCACTGAGAGGCTCGTCAGTCCGGTCGCAAGCAGCGCCGTCGTCAGGCGAATGTCGGCGGCCGCGTCGCCGCAGAGTGAGACCTCGACACCGCGCTTGCGCGCAGCCTCGACGGTGCGGGCAATCAGCGCCAGCACCGCAGGATGGCCGGCATCGTTGAGGTCGGCCACCGCGCCGATATCGCGCGCCGCGGCCATCGTGTACTGGGTGAGGTCGTTCGAGCCGATTGAATAAAACGCCGCGCCGAAATCTTCGGCGCAAAGTGCTGCCGCCGGAACCTCGATCATGATGCCGAGCGATGGGCGGGCGCAGGCGATCCCTTTCGCCCTGAGGGCTGCGACCTCCTCGTCAAGCATTGCACCGGCACGATCGAGTTCCGAGGGAATGGCGATCATCGGCAGCATGACTTTCAGCACGCCGTGCACAGCCGCACGCGCCAGCGCCCGCAATTGCACGCGAAATATCTCCGGCCGGACCAGCGAGAGGCGGATGCCGCGAAGCCCCAAAAACGGATTGCTCTCGCCGTCGACCGTCAAGCCGGCGATCGGCTTGTCGCCGCCGGCATCGAGAGTGCGGATCGTCACCGGTCTTCCCTCGGCCCACTCAAGAATGCGCCGATAGATCGCATACTGCGTCTCCTCGTCCGGCAGGCCGCGAGATGCTTCGAACAAGAATTCCGTGCGTACGAGACCGATACCGTCGCAGATTGCGGGATCGAGACCTGCGAGGTCTTCGGGAGCCGTGACGTTGAGCAGAACCGCGATTTGCCGCCCGTCGGCGGTATAGGCAGGCGCAACATGGCCGGCCTCGACGGCAGCCTGCGCGGCGTTCGCAGCCGCCATGCGCTGCTCGAACTGGCGACGCGTCTCCGGCTCGGGATCGAAGATCACGGTGCCGGCGTCACCGTCGACCAGGGCCAGCGCCGGTGGCTGCCCGTTCCACGACAACGGACCGAGCCCAACCACCATGGGCGCCCCGCGCGCCCGCGCCAGCATCGCGACATGCGAGGAAGGTGATCCTCCGGCCAGCGCGACGGCGCCGCCGTGCGACCAGTCGGCGGCAAGAAAAGCGGAAGGCGTGATGTCGTCGGCCGCGACGATCGAGCCACCGGTAATCCTGGCGACCGTGTCCACGCCGCTCAGATGCGCGAGCACGCGGTCGCGGATGTCGACGATATCCGCGGCACGGGCACGGAAATATTCATCTTCGGCAGCGCGATAGCCTTCTATCTCCACGTCGAGTGCCAAGCGCCAGGCATGGTCGGCAGTGATCCCCACCGAGATGACCTCATATGCCTCAACCGCGAGCGCATCATCTTCAAGCATGGCGACCTGGAATTCCAGAATGTCGGCCACATCGCCCTGAATCGTCTTGATCTGCTCGGCGATCTCCGCCCTCGCGCCTTCAATCGCCGCCCGCAGTGCCGCCGCCTCCTGCGCGGGATCGTCGCTCGCCGTTCGCCTGGCCACAGCCGCAGTCAGCATGGTGACCGGTCCGATCGCGAGACCCGGCGAGGCAGCACGGCCGATGAGATGAATCTCTGCCACCGCGATCAGGCCTCGCCGAAACCGTCATGCACCAGCGCAAGCACGGCAGCAAGCGCTGCCTTGCCATCGGGGCCGGCGACGCGGAAATGCAGCGTCGCTCCCTGCGGTGCCTTCACGCGCATCACCTTCACCGGACTCTTCGCATCGGTCCAGGGCCCGTCCGGCGCAAGCGCAAATTCGATCTTTGCTGCGAAGCCTTTCGCGCACTGCGTGAGCTTGACCGACGGCCGCGCATGAAGACCGACGGCGTTGACGAGAACCGCCGAGGCCGTCAGCGGCGCGAAGGCGTTGGCCGCCCGGCTGGCGTTGACATTATGCATAGAATTCCTCCGCGCTACGTTTGACGGCAGCAAGTGACGAACCGCCCGAGGACTCGGTCGCTGCGATCACGGCGCCCTCCACCACCGGCGCATTGCAGACAACGACGCGCGCACGTCGATCTTCAGCCAGCATCTCTACCGCCATCTCCGAATTCGTCTCCGCCCCGCCAAGATCGACCAGGATCGCCACGCCGGCCGTCGACCAGGCCGCCTCGATCGCCTCCAGGATACCGGCGACGTTGGTGCCGAGCCCGCCATCGGTGTCGCCGCCGGTCCAGGCCAGCGGCACGGCATTGCCTACCATCTGGCGCACCATATCCGCCGCGCCTTCCGCGATTTTGGAGGAATGCGAAACGATGACGATTCCGACGTTGCCGGAACTTGAACTGCTCATGATGTTGCCTCGAATTCCAGTGCCGCAACGGCAGCGCTGATCAACAGGGACGTCGAGCGGGATCCCGGGTCCATATGGCCGATGGATCTTTCGCCGAGGAAGGACGCGCGGCCGCGGGTCGCGAGCATGGGCGTCGTGCGATCGGCAGCTTGCGCCGCCTCGGCCGCAATCGCCCTGGCATCGCCGCCGCCTGCAAACACAGCTTGCACCGGCACCAGAACATCCAGCAGGGTTTTCTGCCCTGCCTCCGAACGCCCGCGCATCTTGACCGCGTCGATCGCTTTTTCCGCCGCCGCGACGAGATCAGTGCGCGCCGGCAGCTCCGGAAGCCCCTTGCCGAGTTCCATGAAGAAGGTGCCGACCAGTGGCCCGGAGGCGCCGCCGACCTTCATGACCAGCGTCATTCCAATCGACTTCAGCATCTCCGGCAAAGATTTGTCCGCGAGGCCGGGCAGTGTCGCAAGCACGGCCTCGAAACCGCGCTTCATGTTCAATCCGTGATCGCCGTCGCCGATCGCTTGGTCGAGGCTGGTCAGTTCCTCGGCGTGTTCGATCATCGACGCTGCGAGCGCCCGCACCAGTTTTTCCCTCGCTGCCCGATCGAGACTCATGCCGCGACCCTCCCGCCATCTGCATCGAAGAACAGCGGCTTGTTGAGGCGAAGCGAGACGATATCCCCGGCGCCGAGCCTCGCTTCGGGGTCGGACAACGTCACGACCGATTGGCCGCCAAGGTCGAGATGGAGGTGGCTCTGGTCGCCGAGATGTTCGATCCGCTTTACGGTCGCCTGAACATCACCGCCGCCGCGCGCGATCGTCAGGTGCTCGGTACGCGCGCCGACGGTCCTGGCCCCGACCGGCGCGCCGGCAAACAGAACCGCCGGCAACAGGTTGATCGCCGGCTGGCCAAGCCGCGCGGCGACATGGGCGTTGATCGGGTTCTCGTAGATCTCACGTGGCGTTCCTATCTGCAGCAGCCGCCCGCCCTCGATGACGCCGATGCGCGAAGCCATGGTCATCGCTTCGGTCTGATCATGGGTGACATAGAGGATGGTCGCGCCGAGATCGGTCTGGATGCGCTTGAGTTCAAGCCGCATTTCGCCACGCAACTTGGCATCCAGCGAGGAGAGCGGTTCGTCCATCAGATAGATCGCGGGCGAGCGCACCAGGGCCCGGCCGATAGCAACCCGCTGCATCTGTCCACCCGACAACTGAGTTGCCTTGTTCTCCAGCTTGGTTTCGATGTGGAGAAGACGCGCGACCTCGCGCACTTTGGCGCGGATTTCGGCTTCCGGAACGCGGCGGATCGGCGCGCGCAACGCAAAAGCCATGTTCTCGAACACGCTCAGATGCGGATACAGCGAATACTGCTGGAACACGAAAGCGATGTCGCGATCGGCCGGCGCATCGCCGGTCACGTCGCGGCCGCCGATCCGGATCGAACCACAGTCCGGCATTTCCAGTCCGGCGATGAGGCGTAATGTCGTCGTCTTGCCCGCACCCGTCGGCCCGAGCAAGGCAACGAATTCACCGTCGCCGACGGTCAAAGACAGGTCGCTGACGGCCTGCGTCTTTTTGAACGCCTTGGAAACCGCCCTGATCTCGACCTCAGCCATGCGCGCCTCCCTCATGCAACACGGTTCGGATCGCCCTGCCCGACGCCTTGTCGAAGATCGAGAGCGTATCGGGACGGAAGTCGAGCCCGACATTCTCGCCGGTCCGGAACGACACGTTGGCGGGTGACCGGGCCTTGAGCGCGCCATAGCGTGTCGTCACGGTCACGATCTGCGTGGTGCCGAGATACTCCGAGCCATAGACCTCGCCCCGCACGACGCCGAGATCGGAAAAACGCACATGCTCCGGCCTGACCCCGAGGACGAGATCGCCTTCCGGCAGCGCCTCACGCGCCGCGGGAACGGTGACGTCGCGATCGCCGAGCCGGATCGCCTGCGCGCCGGCTTGCAGGCTGCCGCGGAACGGCAGGAAGTTCATCGGCGGCGAGCCGATGAAGTCCGCAACGAACAGCGACGCAGGCCGGTCATAAATGTCGCGTGGGCTCGCGATCTGCTCGACGACTCCGTTGTTCATCACGGCGATCATATCAGCCATCGCCATGGCCTCGAGCTGGTCATGCGTGACATAGACCGTCGTTGCTCCGAGCCGGTCATGCAGCGCACGTAATTCATGGATCATCGCCTCCCGCATTTCGGTATCGAGTGCGCCGAGCGGCTCGTCCATCAGGAAGCATTTCGGCTTGCGCACAATTGCCCGCCCGAGCGCGACGCGCTGCCGGTCGCCCCCGGCAAGACCCGACACCGGCCGGTCCAGCAGATGCGAAATGCGCAGGATGCGCGCGACCTCCACCACCCGCCGGTCCGCCTCCGCCGCGCCGATACCCTCGCATTTCAGGGGAAAGCCGATGTTGCGCCGCACATTCATGTGCGGATAGAGGGCGAACAGCTGGAACACGAAGGCGACATCGCGGGCCGACGCGCGGTTCATCGTGACATCCTCGCCATCGAGCCGGATGGTGCCGGCCGTCGGCAATTCCAGTCCGGCAATCATGCGCAGCGTCGTCGTCTTGCCGCAGCCTGAGGGCCCGAGCAGGCAGAGGAATTGGCCGTCTTCCACGGTGAAGCTCGCAGCCTTCACGGCATGGAAATCGGCGAAGGATTTGTCGAGCGCTTCGACCCGGATCTGTGCCATCCGCCCTACTCCCTGACCTTGGAGACGATGGTGAACAGCACGGTACCGAACAGCGTGGTCGCGAACGACCAGGAATAGAGCGTCAGCGAAAACGGCTGCATCAGCATGACGACACCCGCGGCAATAATCGTCGTCGCGATGGCTTCTAGCGGACCGCGCCGCAGAATTCTGTCCGCGAAGCCGCGACCCGGCATAGGGGTATGTGCATCGAGGCTCATTTGCGCACCGCTCCAAAGGTGATGCCACGCAGCAGATGCTTGCGCAAAAGCACCGTGAAAACGACGATCGGCACCAGAAACAGCGTCGTGGCGGCGGCGACCGCGGGCCAGTCCTGCCCGCCTTCCCCGATGATGATCGGAATGAAGGGTGGCGCCGTCTGCGCGTTGCCGGAGGTCAAAAGCACCGCGAAGGCGTATTCGTTCCAGGCGAAGATCAGGCAGAAGATCGCGGTTGCCGCGATTCCCGTCGTTGCCTGCGGCAGCACCACCTTCACGAAGGCCTGAAAGCGGGTATAGCCATCGATCATGGCCGCTTCCTCGTACTCGCGCGGGATCTCGTCGATGAAGCCCTTGAGAAGCCAAACAGCGAGCGAGACGTTCACCGAAGTATAGAGCAGGATCATGCCAAGCCGCGTGTCCGACAGCCCGATGGTGCGGTACATTAGATAGATCGGGATCGCGACCGCGATGGGTGGCATCATCCGCGTCGACAGGATGAAGAACAACAGATCGTCCTTCAGGGGCACGCGGAACCGCGAGAAACCGTAGGCCGACAACGTGCCGAGCGCGACCGCGAGCACGGTCGAGCCAAAGGCGATGATCAGCGAATTGACGAAACGCGGTACGTAATTCGACGGTCCGGCCACGACCATATTGCGACTGCGCGCAATGTCGTCGCAAAGCCCCTGTGGCGGTCCAAGCGTGCGGATGAATTCCGGAGTCTGGCGCGATCGCGTGGTGAAGAGATTGCAGAAACCTTCGAGCGACGGCGTGAAGACTATTTTGGGCGGATAGGAGATCGCATCGTCCGGCGACTTGAACGAGGTGAGAACGATCCAGACCAACGGAATCATCGTGACTACGGCATAGAGAACCACGAGCGAACCCGCCAATCGCCTTGTATTGGGCGATGGTTCGACGACGGAATGGGCTGTGTTGGCGATGCTCATCGGCTCTTCACCCGGTTCAGCGCCTTGACATAGATGTTGGCGAGGCCAAACACCGTCACGAACAGGATAATCGCGAAGGCCGAGGAATAACCGGTCCGCCAGCTCTCGAATGCCGCGCGCTTAAGCGTGATCGAGGCGACCTCCGTGGTCGACCCCGGCCCGCCCCCGGTGAGCAGGTTGACCATGTCGAACATCTTGAAGTTCTCTATGCCGCGGAACAGCACCGCGAGCATGATGAATGGCAGCGCCATCGGCAGCGTGATCGACCAGAACTGCCGCCATTTCGAGGCGCGGTCGACTTCCGCCGCCTCATAGATGTAATCCGGGATCGATCGCAGGCCGGCAAGGCAGATCAGCATCACATAGGGCGTCCACATCCAGGCGTCGACGATGACGATCGCCCAAGGACTGAGCGTCACGTCGCCCAGCATCTGGAACGACGATGCGGGGTGGCCGGTGAGGAAGGCGACCACATAGTTGAAGAGGCCGATTTGCGGCTGATAGAGGAACGTCCAGAAATTGCCGACGACGGCCGGCGAAAGCATCATTGGCAGCAGGATGATCGTCGTCCAGACGCCGTGGCCGCGGAATTTCTTGTCGATCAGGAAGGCGAGGCCAAATCCGAGCACGGTCTCGATGACGACGGTCCAGAACACGAAATGCGCAGTCACCTGCATCGCCGCCCAGATGTCCGGATCGGTCAGGATCGTCTGGTACCAATCGATCCCCAGCCACTTCACCGGGGCATTGGGCCGGTTGGCCCGATAGTTGGTGAAGGACAGATAGATGGTCCAGATCAGCGGGAAGATGTTGATCGCCAGCAGTAGCACCATCGTCGGGGTGATGAAGAGCCACGCGAGAGCCTTGTCGGACAGCCCCCGAATGCGGCGCACCACCGCCGGCCGGACCAGCACAGCGCCGTAGGTGATCCGCGATGGGGCACTCAAATCATTCATGGCGTAGGCTGGTCCTAATGCAGTGCGATGGTCGGCTTCGGAAAAAGGTCCGAGTTTGTCCGAAAGGAATGGCCTGGAGCGCTGACGAACTGCGCTCCAGGCCGCAATCCTAGAACTTCTTGCCCTCTTCCTTGAAGATGGCTTTCCAATCTTTCACCAGCCCGTCGAGCGCTTCCTGCGCGGTGCCCTTGTCGGCAACCACGTAGTCATGCACGCGCTTCTGTTCGGCTTGCAGGAGCTGCGCGTAGGAGGGCTCGGCCCAGAAGTCGACCACCATGCCCATTGACTTCAGGAACTCCTTGGAGAAGGGGGCGCTGTCCGGGAAGCCCGGGTCGTTCAGCACGGACTTGGCGCAGGAATAGCCGCCCAGCGCCCACCACTTCTTCTGTACGTCGCCGCCGGAGAACCACTTGATGTATTGCAGCGCTTCGCCCTGGTTCTTGGAATAGGAAACAACGGAGATTCCCTGTCCGCCGAGCTGGGTTGCCTGGGTGGTGGCGGCGGGATTGGAGAAGAAACCGATCTTGTCGCCGCCGACATTCGGATCCTTGTAGAGACCCGGGAAGAAGGCGAAGAAGTTCATCTGCAGCGCCACCTGGCCGGACTTGAAGGCATCAAGACCTTCCGACATGTAGGAGTTGGAAGCGCCTGGAGGCGTGCAGCACTTGTAGAGCTCCTTGTAGGCTTCGAGCCCCTTGACGGCGCCCGGCGAGTTGACGAAGCCGTCCATCGCGTAGGGCTTGTTGGGATCCTGATATTTAAAGCCGTAGTCGTAGAGATAGTTCGAAACGCCCATGGTGATGCCTTCCGAACCGCGTTCGGTATAGATCGATGCACCATAAACCTTCTTGCCGTCGATCTCACGGCCCTGGAAGAACTTCGCGATATCGCGGAGTTCATCGAGCGTTTTCGGCACAGCGAGATCACGGTCATATTTTGCCTTGAAGTCCTTCTGCGCGTCGGGCCGCGCAAACCAGTCCTTGCGATAGGTCCAGCCCACCGCGTCGCCCATGGCCGGCAGCGCCCAATAGTTCGGCGTGTTCTTCGGCCACTGCGAATAGCCGACCACGGTGGCCGGCATGTAGTCGTCCATGCTGATCCCTTCCTTCTTGAAGAAGTCGTTCAGCTTGACGTACTGGCCGTTCTCGGCGGCGCCGCCGATCCACTGCGAATCGCCGATGATGAGATCGCACAGCGAACCGCGAGAGTTAAGTTCGTTCAGGAATCGATCGGCATAGTTGGTCCAGGGCACGAATTCGAACTTCATCCCGATCCCAGTCTTCGCAGTGAAGTCTTTCGACAGTTCGACCAGCGCGTTGGCCGGGTCCCATGCGGCCCAGCACAGCGTGATGGTCTTGCCCTGCGCGTGCGCGGGCGTGGTCGCCGCTCCGATTCCGACGGCAAGAGCCCCGCCCGCAGCAAACAGCGCCTTTATGCTAATATTCATGCGCATTTCCCTCCGTTTGAGCCCGCCATCGACATGGCGCGGCGTTCCTGCCCGCTCGAAGGCTTCGAGCAGTGCGACACAGTCATTGACCAGCTGAATGACTTGAACCGACGTTCCCTCGCGCCCGCGGATTCTTGGATCCGTAGAGCTCGATTTGTTTAGTACAACACCATTTACTAAACATTGCAAGAGAGCTGTCGGTGGCTTTCATCAAAAGCTCGCGTAACGGCTGGCGGTCTAAGGCGACACACACACGGTTGTGGTGGTTTCCCATTAGCTTATTGCGGTCGAACAGAACTCACGAAGCAATCACGTCGGACACCGAAACGGTGATCGATGGCGGGTGTTGCCCTAGCGCTTCAATTGCAAGGCGATTTTATTTTGTTGAGCCAATTCAATTTCGGGATGGCGTCGCTAGAGAGTCGTTTGGTCATTGTTTGACGCTTTGACGAAGGTCAGATCGAAAGCTATGCGCAAACCGTTCACAGCGCCGCTTCCTTGAAGAGGCTACTCAATTGTTACGTTACCAATTTGATCGAACGAGAACCGCGCGACTACCATGGTCGCGGACGCTCTTTGCAGCGAACGACCGCTTTGCGCCGATTTTGTTGCAAAAGTCGGCTGCTGCTGATGGGCGGTCGGCCATTTCGTTAAGAGCGGCCGGCATTGGTCCGCCGGCCCTGACACTCTTTACGCAACTCCGACGCTACGCGATGCACAAAACCTGGGCCGGTGGCGGCCGCGCGACCAGCGTTGCGAGCCGCCTTAGGTTCTGAGCAATAGCGGCCAGAACAAACTCATCCTGGGCGCCTCGTGGGCCGCGCAGTCGAAGGCGACCGAGCTTCAGGATGCGCTTCAGGTGTACGAACCGCATCTCGGTCTTCTTGCGCTCACGTCGGTGCCTGCGAACGATCGGGCAACGTCTCTGGCGTGTTCATGGATGTCGCGCGGTATCTTGCGCGACGGGTCTTTTGGACAGCACTGGGGTTTGCAGTCCATTATTGGGCCAGTGGCGGTCAACCGCAGTAACTCCCGCGGCTCTATTCGATCACCTCGTCGGCGCTCTGGGACACGATGTCACCGAATGCTAGACAGAGAAGCGCGGTCCCCAAGAGAGCCGTCACGAATGACACGAGTCTTTGGCGAGCGTTTGTCCCGGACCCCATTGTCTCCCTCCTCATCGCAAGAGATGCCGGTGAAGGCTTATACAGCCGCTTCGTCGGTCTCTCCGGTGCGAATGCGAACGGCGCGCTCGACTGGCGAAACGAAGATCTTGCCGTCGCCCACCTCTCCGGTTCTTGCGGCATTTTGTATCGCCGCAATAACTCTGTCCGCCTGCTCAGAGGTGACCACAAGATCAATCCTGACCTTCTGCACAAAGTTCACGGCATTCTCGGCGCCGCGATAAATCTCCGTGTGTCCCTTTTGTCGGCCGAATCCGTTGATCTCAGTCACGGTCATGCCTTGCACGCCGAGAACCGTCAGCGCACCCCGCACCTCGTCGAGCTTGAATGGTTTGATAATGGCGGTGACTAGCTTCATGGCTAACCTGCCTTTCCCCGATGCTTAGCCAGGGTTTGGACAACGCCAATGACAATTTCCGCATCCACTTTTAGTCAAGTTTTAATCAAGTTTCATGCCATCGGCGAGCCGCGGGTAACCCACTGAAACATGATCGATTCCAGCTCACCAGCTCGGAACGGTTTTGTCCTCTGCCATTTCTGACGGCAATCCGCGCCTATAAAAGGGGCAAGACCTGCGGCCATCGAGCCTAGCAACGTGTGCCCTCCTGTCGCTAATGGGTAAAAGTACCGTTTTGACCAACGGCCGGTTACTTCCGGTCTACCCCCGATACACGGACATCCTCGGAACCGGCTGGCATGTCTCAAGGTGCCAAACGCGGAAGTCGTTAGCCTCGCTTGGGGAACAGCTTGTCGCGGATGTAACGAGAGGTCGGTGTTAACTGGACGCCGCGCGGGCGCGGCACTCAGCCAGCTATGTCGGTCGGATTGGAACTCCTCTGCTCGATGCCGGTTTTTGAATTCTATCCATCATTGGCAGCGAGCACCCGATGGACGCTGCGCCCCATTGACGGTCGCACATCTATCGGTTCTTCGGTCATGTCCCTTGTGATGATGTAGCTTGAGCAAAGCCGCCTGGCCTCCCACCCTCACGGAGGTCGCCCCCTGAACGGTAGTTCGCCCCTTGGTCGCTAGTTGATTTGCGCTGTTGCCACTGTTTGTGCAATGCCTGCTTCGATATCCCCAGGCAAGCACCCACCAATCATTTCCAGCGATGCTCGCTTCGAACGAGCTTTTCCAACTGCTGCAGAGAATGCAAGACCGCTTCTCAGCTCGATAGCGGCTTGAACTGCAGCCGACGATCTCTCTTTGTTTCGAGCTATGCGGCACATACGCCTACATTCCTTCAACCGCTCATCGCGTTTGACCTGTGAAGGGTGTTGGACGCCTTTCAGGCGATAGGATCGACCGGCCACCGCAGGCAAAGCTGCCTCGATATCTCGGTGAAGCTCAATCCTTCCGACTTCAGCCGCAGAATGACTCTATCGGTTGGATCGTCTTTACGAATCGGCATCGACTTCGCCTTGGGTAGAAAGTTCTTAA
Organism: Bradyrhizobium sp. CSA112; assembly: GCF_029051645.1. Taxonomy (GTDB): domain Bacteria; phylum Pseudomonadota; class Alphaproteobacteria; order Rhizobiales; family Xanthobacteraceae; genus Bradyrhizobium. The sequence goes on along the minus strand of NZ_JAACFS010000038.1, from coordinate 41,120 downwards.
TCGGGCACGGAAACGCGTCGAATAAACTCTAAAGTTGTGAGAGAACAGTCTGCCTTGCCTCGGATGCTTTGGCGCAGCGAAAGCTTTGATGCCATTTCCACGCTGAGCTAACGATAGTTGAGAGATCCGAATATTTCGGCACGAAACCCAGAACCGCTTTGGCGCGCGCCGGATCGGCGACAAGCACCGGCGGATCTCCATCGCGCCGGGTTTTGACAGCAAACGAGGCATTCTTCCCAGTTTCGGTGCGAATCTGGCGAAGGATTTGCTTTACGGAATGCCCCCGGCCCGTGCCCAAATTCAAGCAACCACCCGCTCCGCCTGAAACAAGGTACTTCAGTGCCAATATGTGGGCTTGCGCTAAATCCATGACGTGGATGTAGTCGCGGATCGCCGTGCCATCCGGCGTATCGTAGTCATCCCCATAGATCGCAAAATCATCGACTTTTCCTTGCACGGCCAACAGGGCGCGCGGTATTAGATGCGTCTCCGGGTCGTGATCTTCACCTATCTCACCCGACAAATCGGCACCGCTCGCATTGAAGTAACGAAGGCAAACTGGTGCGAGCGCGTATGCCTTCTGAAAATCAGCCAACATTTCTTCGATGATCAATTTTGTTCTGCCATACGGATTCACGGGTCTCGGCAATTCGGACTCGCATATCAAGCCTTGGTGTGACTCACCATAAACCGCCCCGCTGCTTGAAAACACCAATGTCTTGCATTGTGTGTGCCGCATGGCGCGCAACAGCGACAGCGTTCCTTCAACATTGTTGCGATAGTATTTGTCGGGATCGCTGACGGACTCCCCGACAAGACTTGACGCCGCAAAGTGTAAAACCGCGGTCACACCATGTTGCTTGATGCTGTCCGCCAGATGCGACTGATCGTGAATATCGCCTTCGATGACGGGTCCCCATTTGACAAAGCCCCGGTGCCCTGTCGAGAAATTATCAAAGCAGACCGGCCGATAACCCGCGGCAGCCAGTGCTTTGCAGCAATGGGAGCCAATATAGCCAGCACCGCCCACCACAAGAACACGAGTCTTGTCACTCATTTCCTCTTACTCCCCCGGCTATCCGCCAAACCACCAGCGATCAATTCGGGTTTCGGTACGTCCCTTAGAACAGGCCGGCGCGACGTTGCCGTAAACAGAAGTGCGGAAAAATAGAGGACCGCCGTATTGGCATCTGCCCCCACAGGCCCGTCCCGCAGCATAAAAGACGTAGATTGACAGATACTCCAAACCGTCATCCATCGAGAAGCCTGTAAGCCTTCCATGTCATCAGGATTTTCTTGCAGTGTTGACACCTGACGATGTCGCTGTCGCTGAGCCTTTGCGGCGGCGCAATTGCGGGACAACCGCACCAATCGCATGCAAAGTCTTCTGCAGTCGCTTCTCGATCAAACCGGCCACCGTTTTGCTCCGCTACAGGCGCATCCAGACCCGCCAATCCTCCCGAAAGAGGGGTTGCGGCGAGTTCAAAATACGTTCCTGGCGCGCCCGGTGCAGTTCCTGCCGAGTTTTTAGGCACAGCGCGCTTATTGATTTGTTTATGCATATTGAAAGTAGTATTTGTCGCGGGATCGGAAGGACGGTCCTATAGGCGCTGGGCGGAACACGCTCGGACCATGTCGCCGACGCGATACATCGCAAGGATTACCGAGAATGCTCGCAGGTCTGTTGTTCACGGCCGCAGGCTTCGCCTGCGGCTTCATCCTTCGACTAGGCGGCTTTGCATTCGGCGTCGCAGTGCTTTCTGCCGGATATGGCCTGCTGCTGTGGTGGACAGGCGCCTCATTGAAGGCGTTGGCCGTCGAGCTGCTGCTGGCGCTTGTGTTCCTGCAGATCGGATACGTGGCGTTCGTTATCGCGCGCGTTCTTCTCGCGAAGCTGAAAGCGCGCTGGCCCGGATTTGGACGGTTGCATTCAAGCCTGCATTTTCTTCGCACCGGCAAGACAGACCATTCTACGAGATGAATCTGGAGTCGCGGCATAACTTCGCCTTATTGCTGACTGGATTGCGAAGCCGAGGTGGTACCGCCCTCGACGTTTAGCGCTGTTGCCGCAACGCTCGTGCGCGACATTGATGCCGTGGGGTTCGGTACTGTACGATCGACCTCGACGCGGACCACATCGCCAGGCTGCACGAGCGCTCCCTCATCCGCTGAAAACGTTGCCATCACTCCATCCTTGCGCCGCTGTACAAAATAGGACAGCGATTTTCCGACAGTCCCTTGCGGCGCGATCCGTGGCGTGGGTACCGCTTCAGCGATGAGGGTTTCAGAGGTGGTCATCCGATTGATTAGTTGTTCGATATTCGCCTTGGCCTCACGCAGTTCAGACGAGGCTTTCGCCTTGCGGTCCTTGACGAGGTCGGTAGCGTCGCGCTCGGCCTTCCGCATCTCCTCCCGGGCCCGCACGAGAGCCGTGTCCACGTCGAGCATAGCGCTTTGCAGATCGGCGGTAACTCGCTCTAGCGCGAACTCGCGCGAGGTGACCGCGAGTCCCTTCTCGACCAAGGACCCGACGGTCTTCAGCTCGCGCTGCGCCAGAGCCACTTGCTTTTCCTGAGTCGCCCGCTTGCTTTCAAGCGATGCGATTTCCTTCTCATAGAGCGACCGCAATTCCGAAAATGCAGTGAGCTGCGATTGCAGCGCGTCGCGCCGCGTAGTCAGGATTGTTGCTTCCTCCGCCAGCAGGCTGCTGACATCCTTCTCATTAGCAAGCTCTGGCGGGAGCGCGATCACATCCTGCTCGGCAAGTTCAGCCTCGAGCCGGGCGCGGCGGATATATGTTCGCCGCAGCTCCAGACGAGCGGCGACGAAATTTCCTGCCGCGTTTATCCGTTCGCGTGTCCCGGCTTCGCTCGGCCGGTGCAGTCCACCAGCGACACCCACAGCCTGCAAGACGCTCAAGCCCGGACGAAAGGCAAATTCACCCGGACGGTCTACGTCACCGAGCACATAGAATGGACGATACTGAACGATCTCGACAGCCGCCTCTTGGGCGCCCATCAGGCCGGTACGCTTGTACAACTCGGCCGTGATCGCGTGCGCGAGCTGGCTGCTGGTGCGCCCCTCAGCCGTGATCTCGCCGATCATAGGCAACGACACGCGTCCTTCCGGGTTGACGGTGTACTCGGCGCCGAACGGTGTCCATTCATAGTATTCTGCCTTGCCCGCCCGCCACTCGACAACCTTTACGCGCAGTTTGTCTTGCGGACCCAGCAGATATTCGGCACTCAGTGCAGGCGCGACGAAAAGCTGAATTACCCCGATAGCCGCAAGCAGAGCGCCACAACGCCAGGCCATGAAGGGTCTGAACATCATTGAATTTGCCATCACTATTCTCCGTAAAGCTTGCGAATCGCGCGATCTACACGACTGATCTCATGGCGGCAGCATTTTTTCGTCGCGCTTCGTTGTACTGACGAAGGCTATGAGGCGGGTAGCGATCTCCACGAGAGCCGGCGGCAACGGCCGCGCGAGATTGCTCAGGAACGCCACGTCGCTGGCCTCAAGCGGATTTGCGACGCGCAGCGCGACCAGATAAGTGACTGCACCCGCAACGATGGCAAACGGCATGCTTGAAGGGTGGCCAATGGCTCTAATGCAGATCGACGCCGCTGCAGCGCTGGCGAGCGCCGCCGCACCGAGCTTAAGCACGGCTACCACCGGAAAAGCGAAGCCAAGCCGCGACACCACGAACCAGCAGCCCAGGCTGATCATCAGTATCTGAATGGCGACGCGCACCAGCGCTGCCCCCATCAGGCCGTACTCGGGGATGAGCAGGAAGCCGGCAGCCAGCGCGCACGCTGCGCCGCAAAGAGAACTTGCAAAGATAAAGTCGCTTCGTTCCAGCGCTTGCACCAGGCTCGTGGCAACCGTTGACAACACGCTGAGCGCAGCAATGGAAACGAGGATCATGGCGGCGGGCACAGCGGAGGAAAACTTGCCGCCATAGAGAACCGGCAGTAGTTCGGGAATGATCGCCGCGGTGCCAAGGCAGATCGGAAACACCAGCGCCGCCAGAAGCCGAACTGCGGCGGCAAAATCGTCCTTCATGCCGTCCAGTTCGTCGCGACCACGCTTCTCGGCGAGCGACGTTAGCACTGCGCCAGTCAGCAGCACGGGACCCTGGATGGCAAGCTGGGTCAGCGCCAGGGCGACGGCGAACATCGCCACTGACTCCATTCCCCAATAGCGCTCCAGAAAGAACAGCTCGATCCGTGACCAAACAAGAGCGCTGGTGACATTTGCACCCCAGCAGAAGAGGGCAAATGAGGTCACGCGTCGGCTCAGGACGCGATCGACTGACGCTGGCCCGAACATCATAGAAACGCATACGACCGCCGGGAGCAGCATGCCCGCTGCATAACCTGCCAGTGCACCGGTGACCCCGAACAGGAGCGATCCGATCGAAACCAGCACGACCTGAAGCAACAGCGACGCGCCCGCGATGTGCGCCGCCGCGCCGAATTCCTGCCGTCCTCGCAAATGAGCATAGACATAAGTGGTCAGCGCTTGGCCCACGACAAGCAGAATAACGAGTACGACAAGCGACATCGGTGCGCCCGCCGCCGTGCCGCCACTCAAGAACTCCGCGGCAGATTGGTCGCCATAGAGACGTACCAGCATGACGGTGCAGGCGGCCGCAGCCAGGGCTGAAATCGCGAGCCGTCGCGCCAGCATCCTTCCCAGATGCTTCGCGACTTCGGTCTGACCGCTTCCGCGCAGAAAGGGTACGAACCGCCCGATGGCCGACGACAAACCCAGATCGACGAACGGTGCGGCCATCCACACCAGCCAGATGACGTAGGCCACCGATCCCGTTTCGTTGACGCCGAGCGTCCGAGCCACGGCAATGCTGCTAAAAAAGCTCGCCAGCGCGATCGCCCCGCCGGCAAGCGCGCCGAGTATTGAATTTTTTGCGAAGCGGCTAGACATCGGTAACACCGCTCGGCTTCGATCTTGCATGCTGCTTGTTGGCTGCTTGTCGAGCGAGACGCCTCTCGAGCTTCCAACACATCCGATGAATGACACCCCACGCATGCAGAGTTATAGTTTGTTCGGACCCTAGGCTTCCTTCGTAACAGCGCGAGCCGGTGACATGCACATACGATTTTTCCTGCTTCTCCTTCTGATTGGATTCCCGAATTTCGTACGCGCAGAGACCGGCGACGAACTCAACCTTTCGGATTTCACGCAAACCTTCACCGAGGACTTCGACTCGCTCGCCGTATCTGCGTGGGGACCGGGAACGCGCTGGATCGCCCACACGCCGTGGAACGGAGACTTTGGCAACGCGACTTTCGTCGATCCGAAGCCGGGTTTTCCATTCACCACGCAGGACGGCCACCTTCGCATCGAAGCCGCGAAGGGCGCGGATGGGAAATGGCGCAGCGGACTTCTGGCATCCGTCGACCGGTCCGGGGTCGGCTTTGCCCAGCAATTCGGATACTTCGAGATGCGCGCCAAATTTCCAGCGGGCAAGGGTCTCTGGTCGGCGTTCTGGTTGATCGGACTCGATCGCTCGACTCACACCTGTGAGGTCGACGTGGTCGAGCACTACGGGCACATGCCGGCGCGATACACCGCTTCGATCCATGTGTGGGATCGCAAGGAACCCAAGAAATCCCGCACGATCCATCAGCGCGTCAATGTGCCGCCCAACTCCCTCTACGAAGGCTTCCACACCTACGGCGTCAAGACCGACAGCGAATGGACGCGCTTTTATTTCGATCGGCGCGAGGTCGCGAGCGTGCCGACGCCTGCTGAGCACCGTCAACCGATGTACATGCTGATCGATCTGGGACTTGGTGCGGGATGGCCGATCGAGGAGACGCCGAATCCGTCCTACATGTACGTCGACTATGTCCGGGCCTGGCAGAAGCGTTGACGCGGTCATGGAGCTATCCTCGCTGCGACGGACAGAAACGTGTCAATCTGCCGATTCAAATCGAGCGCAGCACGGCGCGAATGCCGCAGCGCCGCCTGTTGCAGCCGCTGATAATAGGCGTCGTCGGTCCACATCCGTTTTAGCTCAGCGGCCCACCGTTCGGCCGGCGCATTGTAACGGATGATGGCACCGCCAGCGCCGACCGTTTCAGGCAATGCCCCCCGATCGCTTGCCAGGACCGGAATGCCGCTGAACTGCGCTTCTGAAACGACGCGGCCCCAGGTCTCCGCCTCCCATTGGCTTGGCGCTAGCAGGACGCGCGTCGAGGCGTAGATCGGAGACATGTCGTTGCTGCGCTCGACCATTTCGACGTTGCACAGCCTGCGAACGCGCGAGTTCAGTTTCGCGGCCTGCCGGATTCCCAGCGGCCATGCTTTTACGAAGCGAAATGGAATTTCCGGACATTGTCCGGCAATTGCGAGGGCGACCTCGACGCCCTTCTCGGCAACCGGATTGATGAAAGTGACGAAGCGGCGATCACCCACCATGCAATATCGCTCGGCTCGAAACACCGGCGGAATGACGCAAGCCTCGATGCCGAACCGATCGCGGAACCGCGCGGCGGTGAATTCGGAGTTGGCAATATAGGCGCGAAACGGCAAACCGGCGGTCGATCCCGTCCAGCGTCGGCGGCCGATGTCGAATTCAAGCCCGTGCAGATAGGCAATCGGTGGCACGCCGCGACGAAGGAAAGCCTTGGCAATCTCGATCATGTTGCCATTCTGCACCACGACGAGGCGAGGCCGCGGCAGTCCATCGAGTCTGTCCCAAGGCCTGCGCGCCAGGTAGACATCGTAGCCAAGCTGCCGGTCCACTGAAACGTCAGTGCCGCGGAGGAAGTTGACGGCGGCGCGCAAGGCGCCGTCCACCCGCCGCAACGGCAATCGCGACAACACCGACGTTCTGACCCCACGGCGGTTCAGTTCGAGCGCAAGTTCATGCGTATTGATTTCCAGACCACCCACGACGTAGGGAAGATACGACGTGCCGCTGGCAAGCAGAATGTTCACGAGCTGCCTCTGTTCGATGCCATTGTTGCCGCTCTAGCGGCCTTGACATCCGGTTGCCGCTTGGCCGTGAGATAAAGCCATTTCTGGGTTCCGGTTCGCCGCTCGTCCATCAACTCGACGGCAGTATGGGGCATGAGCCTCGAAAGCTCCGGGATGATTGCCGACGGGAAATCCGCAAGCGAACGCGGCCGCGCCACGATCTGCTCAATGATGTGCGTTCTCATGAAGCGCCCCATCAACTTTGCGGTGCAGTTGGGCACGAACGCGTCATGCGTTTCCACGAGAATGTCGACGTCCGACAGACCCACCACCTTGACGGGATCGAGCATGTCCACTTCCCCGCCCTCGATATCGGCAAGAACCAGCACCGGACCGTCGAGTTCGGCGAGTTCGCTCCTGAGATCCTCCGGACGACAAAAACTCCTGAGTTCGAACCGCGAGGTCACGCCGTTCAACTCCGCTGCCTGCACCAAGCCGGCGTGATGTTCGTGCGCCCCTTCGAAGGCGACCACCTTTGTCTGCGTCATTTGCCGCAGAAAGCCGATCGCGTAGTACCCGTCGGCTGCGCCGATATTGATGATGCGCGGATAGCTGCGTGCAATCACCCGGCGCACGACGTCATGCAGCTCGATTTCCTGCGTGCCGAGAAGATAGCCAAGCAAATTCCGGCTTGAGACCGGCGTAAGGCTCAGATGCATTCCCTCGAACGGGCCCGAGAGCACCGTGTTCGCCGCGCGATATCGGACCAGTGCCGCGGCGACATTCCAGCGCGGCATCGCAAGCCAGCGCACCAATGTGCGTACGGATGGCGGAAGAAGCTTTCGGTAAGTACGATAGACCCTCATCGCGGCGGGATAGGATTCGATGGCATTCCAGGTTGCGTGCTGCATGACTAGCGGATCCTTCTGGCTGCGATGTTTTGGCGAACGTTCGTGCGGCGAGACGCCGTTAGATGCGACGGCCCGAACTGCGGTCCGACGCCTTTCCAGGCACCGGCTGTCGTCTCGACGGCCCCTCTCCGCGTCGGGTCTGGGATACCGCCGCGTCGGAATGACCGACGCGCTTCGACCAACGCAATCAGTTGCCGCAGCCGATTGCAGACAGGCTGCTCCACGAAACGATGAATTGCAGTCGATGCCAGAATCGCAGCCGCGGCGGCAACGGAAACAAAGATCCAGGACCCATTTCCGCCGAAGCTCCACCACCACAGCTTTTCGACCGCAATAATCGTGAGAAAATGAAAGAGATAGAGGCTGTACGACGCATCCCCCAATCGCACGAGCCTTTGGATAAACCATCCCGTGTCGTCCATTCGTACCATCGCACAAAGAACCACACAGACTGCACTGATGATCCAGAATGTAACGAGCCACTCGATGGCGGCCGGATAACTCCCGACGAACGTTGCAAATAGAGAGATATCAACAACCAGTATCGCGGCCAGCACGCTCAACAGGACCGCGCTGCTGCCATGGGCATGCACGCCTTCGAAGAGACGAGCGACCGCTCCGATCAAGACGCCGACGCCGAACAGTAAAATGATAGGAGCAGAATAGAACGCAATCAGGCTTGTGGGGTCGCGCGTATCGGCGATCGGCTTGAAGAACGTTCCGACCCAAACAACTCCAGTCATCGCAAGAAGCAGCACAGCCAGCCCCTTCTTGCGCGACAAGAAGAGCACCGAGGCAAAGCATGCGTAGAACATCATCTCATAGTTCAAGGTCCAGCCGACACCGAGGGTCGGCCGCATTGCCGCCGTGGTGCCCGGTTCGACCGCGACAGGAATGAAGAACAGCGAGCAAATCAGCTTATGAACGTCAAGACCGGATCCGTGACGAAGGCGCAGCGCAATTTCAACCGCAGTCGCCAGCCAATAGATCGGAACGATCCGGATTATGCGACTGGCCATGAACCGCCCGGGAGCGCCGGACACACCAAAGTTGTCGTAGTTCGTGTACGACATGATGAAGCCGCTGATGATGAAGAAGATCCAGACGCCCAGGGCGCCCATATGATTCGCAATATCTTTCGTCAACTGATCGGTCGGCGCCCATTCCGCCTGCCGCACGATCGCATGAGCTAACACGACAAGCAGTGCTGCAATTGCACGCAGTATCTGGATCGCGGAAAGCTTCTTCATCGCGCTGCTGCCTCCTGCAAGGCATCGCTATAGTGCGATAAGAGCCTTCGCGACCATTCAGCGGGGGTCAGCGAGAAGCGCGCGGCGTTACCATGAGCCACATCGCTCATCGAAGCGACGAGATCGTCGTTGGATGCCAGACTCGACAGGAGCTCGCTGAACGCAGCGCGGTCGTAAGGGTTGCAGGACACGCCCGCTCCGACCTCCGACAGCTCGTCGGCGATCATCGCAAAACCGGAAACGACAACGGGCAAGCCGCTGGCGAGCGCTTCGAACGCCACCAGGCCAAAAGGCTCACGGTAGCGGCTCGGCATAACCAGCGCGCGGGCATCGCGGACAAACGCAGGGATTTCACTCGCGTTCTTCCATCCGATGCATTCCACCTCTGGATAGATGTCTTGCAGCCTTTCTTCGAGTGGACCACCACCGATCACGCGCACCGGCACCTTCGCATCGCGGGCTGCGGCCAGGAAGAGATCGACACCCTTGTCTTCTTCGAGTCTGCCGACAAACAGAAATACCTTGTTCTGTTCGGCTTCGATGCGCCGAGCGTGCCAGGGCGTGACGGGGTTGCGTAGCGTCGCGAGTCGGGTCCGTGGAATTCCCCCACGCTCCAGATGCGGCAACATGCCTTCGTGCACTGCGAGGACTTTGGCGCCGATCGATCCGAAATCAAATGCAGCGCGACGAATTTCCTGACGTGCCGATCGCCACAGTTTATGGGCATAGTTGCGCCGGTCGCACGAGCGGAGCACGCACGACGTACTCATCGGGCGTAGATTGCAGGGACTTTCTTTGCGGAAGTCGAAATACCCGCCGTTTGGACAGACCAGGAAGAAGTCATGCGCACTGACGATGAGGCGCCTCGCGACCGGACGCAGTGCATAGAAAACGGAGGGCGACAGTATTTTTGACCAACCATGGAGGTGGTAAACTGTGCCGGGCGTGTCGTAGGCGGCAATCCAGTCGGCGAGCCTTTGCCCCGCCGAGGCGTTATAGAGACCGTGGAGCATCGCCCGCGGCCGCGGCATTCGAAGAATATGTTCGCCGCCGACCGCGACAACATCCGCATTGCGAAGCCGCAGATCGGAGTGCGCCCCTCGGTCGCCGGTGAAGTAGGTGACAGGAATTCCGGCACCATCCAGCAATGCAGCAGACTCTAAAGCGACGTTCGTGGCACCACCCCGCTGCTCGGATAAGTCGTTGATGATGACGACCCGTTCCGGCACAGGTCGTTCTCGCAGCTCCCCTAATGGCGGACGACAATTGTCAATTGCTTGCAGCATCGATGACACACTCTACAAATTCAGTACGCGTTCCGGCGACAGGCGTCCGCCCATCAGATCGAGCAAAGCCCGAATGTTGCCCATCAGCCGACCGGCGCGATCGATGTAGGGCTCGGGGCGAAACGTCTTCGCGATATTAGCTGCGAGATTACGACTCATAAGCTTCAGCGCCTTGCGGCGTGAACACGTGCCCTTGCGAACCAGATAGAGCGGATTGGCGACTTGCGAGTAGCCGAGGCGGCGACCCGATTGACGGCCGGATTTCGCGCCGAGATGGACGCCGCGCGCAGCGCTGATCTTCACGATCCGGCCATACACCGCCATGCGACGGCTGAAGTCGACATCTTCCAGCCAACCATAAAGCGGAAGGGTCTCGTCAAAGGTCAACCCGCCTGCTCGCACGGCGTCGAGACGAATGGCCATGTTGCAGCCATATGCGTTGTAAACGTCCACAATATCTCGTGTCGATGCATCGGCCGAGCCATCCTCACGGAGCACCTTCAGCGCATCGTCGACGTCCAGCCCGGGACCAAGAATACCGTCGGCGACGACGCGGCCCGTACCGACAACGACGTCGGGTGCGTCCTGGAAGATCTGTTCGACAACTTCGAGGTAACGGGAACAGGGCACGAAATCGTCGTCAAGGAAGATGACCACGTTGAAATCCGAAGCCGCCCTGAGGATCGCATTCCGCTGTACCGTCAGCCCCCGATCGCCCGTGATGCAGCGAAGCTCCGGTTGGCCGGTATCGACGCCTGAGACATCGGCCATCGACGGCGCTGAGACGACGATCGCGTCGGCGACGCGCGTCTGCTTACGTAAGCATTCGAGCACACGTCTAAGAATGAGCGGACGACCCGATGTCGCGATACCTACCGCAATCCTGAGCGGCGCGTTTTGCACTTGCTTTTCAGACAATCCGAGGGGAGCACCGTTCATTCGGGCGCCCTCACCGGCTCGAACGGCTTCCGCGCGAACGCCCAGACCATGACGGGATAGTCGGGCTCATTACGTAGCGATCCGAAGAAGCCGCGCTTGCGCCACGCCGACAGGTTCGCCTTGAGGCACGCCCGGTTGCCCCACGCAAAGGTTTGAATGCCGGCCTCGGGAAATCCGGCCTCTTGCAGGAAGTAGGAAAGTCCCTCGGCCGTCCAACGATTGCAATCGATCGGCGACGGGTGATAGCGAACCAAAAACGGCGTCGCAATGATGAAGTAACCGCCCGGCCGCACCATTGCGTAGACGTTGCGCGCAGCTCGTGCCGGCCACTTCAAATGCTCAAAGATCTGGTCGGCGATGACGAGGTCGAACTGCTCGGTCAGTACATCCTTGCAGATATCGAACGTCGGATAGCTTGTCCCCGTGAACGACTTAAAGGCAAACCTGCTGCGCCATTGCGAACCGGCCGAGATCTCCATCACGCGCAGTTGTTCCGGCGTAAGCTGTTCGATGAACTCGAAGGCGTGGCGGTACATCGCCACACGCACCCAGTCCGTCGTATCGTAGCCGATCGACGTCAGACATTTCTTCATCGCCGCCTTGAGCCGGGGACGATTTCGAATGGCCGAAAGCACCGTAGATGCCGACGGTGCCGAAATAGTGTTGCTGGTCAATGCACGTCCTCCCGTATGCCCGGCCGTCGTCATGACCAGGTCTTCCGGACAATTGCCGGCACGCGGTTGAGAACGGCGCCAAGCACCCGCCCGCCTGCCAGGTGCAACTCGACCAGGCCGTCTTTTGCCTCGTCGATCGTGGTCTTCCCGTAAGCCGTTACAACGATCACCTGATCGATGTGCGGAATGAGCGGCTTCCATTGATCCGATGAGAGCAATGCCGGGAGGTCGACGATGATCCGTTCGAACTTTTGTCGTGATTCCTGCAACACCTCCGTCATCCGCTCGATCAGGCGCCGATGGGTTTCGCTCTGCTGCATGTCGTTGTTAGCGGACGGCAATAACGCTAGCGTCAAGACACCAAGCTCGATCACAGCTTCGGACTCAGGCCGCCCGTTCGGTTGCGCTTCAACCGCCGTTCCGGCAAGTTCCTGGCTCAACGTCCGGCTATCCGCACACCCATCGACAAGTAGCGTCCGAGCGCCGCTCTTCGCGTAATCATTCGCCAGACACGCGGCAACGGTCGTTGACCCGTCTCCGTCGGAGCATGCGATCACTCCGATGCACATAACTCCTGGATTTGCTGTCAGCGCCGCGACTGCCATTCTTATTCTTCGGAGATCGGTGCTTGTCGAAACCGACAGGCGACCTCCCGCAATACCGCCCAGGATGTCCGCAACGCCTCGTGTCGCAGCGTTCCTGCTGCGCCACGGCCGCCTCCAATCCCGCCAGACGCTCGCCTCCGAGAGATCGCTGATTGCACCGAGCGGCTTCACGCCGACATCCGCACTCAACTGCGCCGGCGAGCGAACAGCGCGATCGCTGGAGGCGCGCGCCGCTGCAAAAGCCGTCCCGCTCAGGCCTCCGAGAACGATGGCGAATGCAAGAACCAGCGACGTGCGAGGACTGCTCTTTCCCAACGGCGCTGACGCCCGGGAAATGATCCGCACGTCCGCCTCTGGATAGCTGATGCGCTGTAGCGTTTCGTTATACTGATGCTGAAAGCCGTCGTATATCTTGCGGTAGCTGCTCGCGATGCTCTCCAGCTCCTCGAGCTTTGCACGAGCATCCTGGCTGGCCAGAGAGTCACCAACAGACCGGAAGCTGTTGACTTTGCGTGCCGCCTCGAACGCCTGCTGCCGCAGGGTCTCCAGCCGCTCGGAAAGCCACTCGCCCTGCTCTTTTGCCAGCCTGGATTTGGCTTCAACAATCTCGCGGATGAAGGACTGGGCGGTCGCGTTGGCAATCTCCGCGGCCGAGTTTGGATCGGTGGAGGAGAATGCGATCTCTATGACAAGAGACTGGCCAATCCGCCTAATCGACAATTTGTCAGCGAAACGCGATGCAGCCTCGCGCAGGTTCGGGGGGTCTGCCTGCTCTGCCTCGCCCGCCGCCGAGGCCCGCGAGGTCGGAGTTACCCACGCCAGAATTCTTTCGCCGACCGAAGGCGGCGATGCGAACTCTGGCCGTTGCTCCAGCTTCAGCCGGCCAATCACCGAATTGGCGACGCGATCCGACTTTATCACCTCCATCTGGCTCTCGACGCGGGACTGGTCCGACGTCATCGCGGAAGGCATTGCGACCGTGTTGAACAGTTCCGCGCCGCGGGTAGTGTCGATGATGAGACTGGTCGAGGCGACGAATATCGGCTGGGCCGTCAGGAGGTAGATCACGGCAGCAGAGACGGTCGCCACCGTGAAAACAAGGATCGTCCTGAGATTCTGTATGAGAAACGCAGCGATATCCCATACACCAAACACCTCTTCGCGACTGTCGCGCGAATCCCGTACGGCTTTTGTTGGCGAAAAGAATGATTGCGTCATTGCGCCCCCTGCAACTTGAAGTGATGTGCACCGACCAAGGCGCTGCTTTCCGCCTGCTCCGGTGCAACACGTGCGCGCAATTTCCACCTGCTGGCTGCAAGCGCAAAGAAGATGGCAAACACCAATCCAAGGTCGACGCCGGCTGCAGAAATGCAGGCCGCGCCTGTGAGCGCTATGCACGCACGAAACCCTGCTCGTGCCACGACATCCTCAAACGAGACCAGCCTGCTTGTCGAAAATGCCGACGCCAGCGTCACAACGAACAAGATGAGACCGAGCACGCCGAGATTGGCGAGCAGCGCAACCACAAAACTCGATGACCGAACGCTACCAAGCCCGGCACCGAACCCCGAGGTGTCCTGGAAACTCTGCAGGGCATGGTGGTTCCAGCGCATACGTTCGATTCCGGACTGGCTCGCGAGTTTGTTCGAGACAGTTGCGTCGAACAGGTCTGTCAATGCGGACCATACCGACGGCATGAACATGACAACGGCCAGAAGTAGAACCGGGATCAATGAGACGATGGCAAGATAGCCGCAATCCCTCTTCGTGGCCTGACACCTACCAAGCTTCAGAAGTGCACCGAACAGCATGAGCACGGTGAATATCGCGAATGATCCGTAGGCTGTCGTGGAGGTGGACAGCAGCAGCGATATCGCAAGAAGAAGCGAGAGCGCCCCGGTAAGACGGGTACTAAATCCGTCCAGCCAAAGACTTAGCGAAAACGCGTAGAGGCCGAGCGCCGCGTAGCTATAGGCACCTGCTTCAGTGAATGTTCCGACGATACGCTTGAGGCCGCCGATTTCACCGGCTTCAAGCATCCGGTAGTTCGCGTTGCGCAGCCAGGAGAGCAGAAAAGCTGTCCCGGTGTAGTGCGTGACCACGTCGGCGACGGCAAAGAAGAGCAGCGCTGCCGCACTCGCAAGCAGCGCGTTGGTAATTGCCTTCGCTTCACCGCGGACCATAAGCGCCCAGACGCCCATGAAGCAGACAAGGTTGGCGACGAGATATGCTGCCTGCGTCGCATTGCTTGCACGCGGTCTCAGCGGAAGGCTGACAATTCCGATGCCAGCATCGTTGCGTGCAAGCGAATAGGCATATGTCAGCCCCTGGAACAACCTTGGCATGAAATAGGCCGAAACAACGGCGTAGACCGAGAAGAACAGTATCCAAAAGCCGGGACCTGGCGTGGTCAGGCTTTCGATTGCCGCCACACGCATGCGTGTCCGCAGAACGACGGAAAGTGCAAAAAAGCCAGTTAAGACCAAAGCCGGAGGGACGCTTGCGTCACCCAGTGCCGGAAGCTTGAAAGCGGCGGCGGCTCCCAACAAGGTGGAAAGGGCCAGCACCCAGAATGCCGCAACCGGACCCCGCCACAGCCCCCAGAAACCCGCCAGAACAGCCAAGGCACCGATGACCTCGATAGTCATGAACTTACCTTGCTGAGCCGCATCGTGTGCAAGACGGATTCGCCATGCTCGAGGAGTCTCGGCCTTGCTTTACGTTTCAGGAGCAGCGCCAGCCGATCGATCGACGCATTGGTTAATGCCAGCACGCGCTCATGTTGAACGTCGCAGATTGGCTCCGCCCGAGCACTGTTCAGCAGGACCGGTAACGTGCGCACGGTCTCTGAGTTGAAATCTACGAGATACCGGCTGCGGCCGACATTCGCGAAGAAGGCTGCGAGCTTCGGATCCCAATTCAACCCGACGTGAACGACGCCGTAGGAGTAAGCGAGGATACACGCGTGCAAGCGGTGCGCGATGACGGCATCGAAGCTGCCGACCAACTGTGCGAGTTCCTGCGGGGTCTTGCAATCCGCCGCGCGCGTCAACCGGTCGCCCGCGGCGTCGATCGAACCGACAACGTTGTCCAGGCACGCCTGATCCTCTCGGGCGCCGTTTGAGAAGCAGGTCACATCATATCCCGAGGCCAGCAACTCGCGCACGAGACTTCGATAGAGCTCCACAATTGTCGGACCGTCGGATTGTCCCTGACCGTGATGTTGCAATACGACGGGGTGCGTTATGCCGACGCCAACAACAGGTCGTTCGCGGTGCGGCCGATCGGGTAGCGGCCACACCTGGGAAGCCAGCAGGCCGGGATCCGGCGTCACGATAACGCCCTTGACGCCGCGGCGACGCAACCGCCTCGCAGACTCGGTGTCTCGCACGCCAGCGAACACCAACTGGTCCGCGTGCAGCAGCGACGACATCAATGCTGCGCCACGGCTTGAATGCCCCTCGGCGACGCCGACGCCGAACAAAGCGATGGGCACATTGTTCCGCCGGCATTCTGACGCAACAATCGACAGCTTGACTGGAAAATTGAGATCCCCGTCCTGGATCAGTTGGCCGCCACCTACGATCGCGAGATCAGCATCGCGCAACGCATTTCGCCAGATCGGTCGGCATTTCCTCTTCAAGCGGAACCGAAGGACAACCTCGACCAGTACATCCCGCAGGATTGACGGCATCGCCTGTAATGCCTTCAACGCAAGAACACGACCACCTGCTTTTGCCCGGCGGTCGCGATCCGTGCGACCGGCAAGATCAAGGGCATTGATGTTGATGCAAGTCAGCCGCCGCGCAAGTTCAGCTTCGAGGCACTCCGCGATCACGCCATCGCCGAGATTCGGACTAAACTTAACGTTGAAGGTGACGACCCTCATAATATTCCACCAATCAGAACTGGAACGGCTACTGATTCACCCCTGCAACGACCGGCTCGTATAAATAACGCGCGGCGCGCGAGACGGAATCTGATTTCGGTGACCGACTGCGGCGGCATCTTCGCGCAGCGCCCGTTCGACCGCGGCCTTTATCTCACGCTTGAAGCGCTCTCGGCTGAAGCCTGCCGCGTGTTGCACAATATCGCCGGTGACGAAGTCGATTGCTTCGGCGCGCGCGATCGCCCCCTCAAGCGCCTCGGCGGTCTGGCTTTCGAAGAAAACGCCGGTTATGCCATCAACGACCGTTTCGGTGGCGCCGCCGCGGCCGAACGCAATGACCGGTCGACCGCTGGCCATCGCTTCGACAGGGACGATGCCGAAATCCTCTTCGCCGGGAAAGATGAGCGCACGGCAACGCGCGTAGTGATGGCGCAAAACGGCGAATGGCTGCGGCCCCAGCATAACCACATTCGGACGAGCCCGACGCTTGAGCGCATCGAACATCTCTCCACCGCCGATGACAACAAGCTTTCTGCCGGACACATTGAAGGCGTCGACGACGAGGTCGGCACGCTTGTAGGCAACCAACTCCCCGACCATAAGATAGTAGTCTTCGATTTCCGAGGCTGACACCTGTTCGAAGGCGCCCACGTCAACCGGCGGGAACACAACGTCGGCTTCGCGACGAAAGTATCTTCGGATTCGGAACGCAACGGTTTGCGAGTTCGCAACAAATAGATCGACACGCTTAGATGACCCTTGATCCCAATTCCGCAGATAGTGGGAGAACAGCGTCATTGCCATCCGCGTCACGATGCCCGACGTCGACCTGTAGTCATGGTACATGTTCCAGATGTACCGCATCGGAGAGTGGCAATAGCAGACGTGCACCGCATGCGCAGCGGGGATGATACCCTTCGCGGGGCCCGATTCGCTGCTGATGACGAGATCGTAGTCGCGAAGATCGAGTTGCTCCAGCGCAAGTGGCATGAGCGGCAGGTACTTCTTGTACCAGGATCTTGCGCGCGGCAGCCTCGCGATGAAAGATGTGAAAATCCTGTGTCTTGCAATCGTCGCGGAGAGCGCTTCAGGCGCGACTACATGCGTGAAGATGTCGGCGGAGGGATAGAGTTCACACAAGGCCTCGAGGACCTTCTCGCCTCCCCGCATGCCGACGAGCCAATAGTGTACGATCGCAACGCGCATCAATACGTACCTTTGGCTGCGATCACGACGGGAATGGTTTTCACAATGATCTTGAGGTCTTTCCAGAACGACCAGTTTTCGATGTAGTCGCGATCCAACGAAACACGGCGTTCGTAGGAGACATCATTTCGACCGCTGACCTGCCACGCGCCGGTCAGACCCGGCCGGGCCAAGAGGTAATGCCCGGCGCTTGGTCCGTACATCTTGATCTCGTCGAAAACGATCGGTCTCGGACCCACGATGCTCATGTCGCCGCGGAGGACGTTCCAGAGCTGCGGTAGCTCGTCCAGGCTGAGTTGACGCAGCACCAGTCCAAGTTCGGTCACTCGCGGATCACGCTTGAGCTTGCGTGTTTCAGCCCACTCGGTTGCGGCATCGGGGAACTCGCGAAGATGCTGCGCAAGAACAGCGTTGCCGTCTATCACCATCGTTCTGAATTTGAGACAAGCAAACCTCGACGAACGAAAACCGACGCGCGTTTGCTGGAAAAACACGGGGCCGCGATCGGCTATTTTCAACAGCAAGGCAATGAAGACAAAGAGCGGAGCGAAGACCAAGAGAGCGGTTGATGAAATCACTATGTCCAGTATCCGTTTTGGGAAACCACCAACCGGATAGTTTGGCGTTTTCTGCGTTATATTCTTGTCGATGAGTAGTTTGACGTCGGTCGTCGCACTCTTTGGCAATGGAAAAAGCTGCATCTGAACACACGCTCCAATGAACATGCAAACCAGCAGTTCTCGTTCCGCGAATCGCTGCGCGGCGCGCCTAAACTTAGGTCTCGCTATTTCGTGGCACTGCCCGGAAGGAGCTTCGATCAGTGCCTTGTGCTTAAACTAATGCTCAATTTGCGTTGCACTAATTAATGCTGAAGTATTGGTGCGCTGCAACTTGATTATTCTAACCCACGCATGACCGAGACTTGTGCAGCTTGAGTGCTCAATGAGCAAGTTCCCGTGACGACGAGCCGACGATCATAACTTTGAAGCTTGGTTCCGCACCCCACGCGCTGACGTTTCACCCCAGGTTGTGAAAGCTCCACGCGAGAAGAAATCTGCTGAGAACTAATAACAACACGGATTCTCGTTCACAGAGCTGCACGAGTGCTTAGACGTTGGGCATTGCTTCATCTCGCACTCGTCATAATTACTTGGTACGTTTTTCGCATAAGTCTAACCAGTAAGATCTGATGGGGTTGGGGCGTTTCACCAAGCAATTGCATGAGGCCCCATATGCGTACCGACCTACTGCTCTGCTTCAAGGATGAAGGCGCCGCGCTTAGTTTGGTTGAAGCGCATGTTTGGCCGGATGGCGTTGTGTGCCCACACTGCGGGGAAACTCGCCGGACCGGCTTGTTGCGTGGACTCAGCACCGTGCCGGGTACACGCAAATGCTACCGTTGCCGACGATTGTTTTCCGTCCGGTCGGGAACAATTTTTGAGTGTAGTCATGTGCCGCTACACAAGTGGCTGCAGGCGTTCTTCCTTACAGGCTGTGGTAGGGAAACGATCAAGCCGTATCACCTGAGCCAGACCATTAACGTCTCATTCAAGACCGCTGCGCTCATGATCGAAGAGATCAAGCGATCCGCCGCGGCGTGTGAATTGCGATCGGCAGCAGACGAAACTCAGGCTGCTTCGCAACCTCCAGCCCGTCATTCATCGGCCGATGCGTCCAAACTTGCTTAATCGCACGGAGCGAATTCGATGCGGAAACGAACTGACCTCACGGTCTCCGAAAGCAAGGAGGCGGATCCCACTCCTGATCCGGACCCGGACCCGGAAACGAACAGCAACGATTTGATCGCGGAGTTCGAGCAGGGCTTAGCTCGCATCCTACGATCAGGTCTAACTCGGAAGCGCGCGCCGCAGCCCGCGCGAGGCGAGACGGAGAACGACTGACCATTTATTCAGATCGTATTGATTGATCCAAGCAGACACGCATGACGGTAATCCAACAATGCGCCCTAGGCTGCTGCGGAGTACCTATCGTGCTTCGCATTGCCACCGTCTGTGTGCCTGCTGCCAAATTGAGCGAGCGCTTGCCGCGCCAGCATGCCGAGGCGTTGCCGTTCACGCGCAGCAGTTAAGCCTCAGAGGATGAAGTAGTCAGGAGCCAGAGGCACCGAGCCAATGACCACACCAAAATCGGCCATGTAATCGCCGTTGACGTCGGCTGACAGGATCCCGTTGGTCAATCGAAGCTGTCCCGCTGCGGTAAAGGGATCGGATCCTATGAAGGTAAAAGCTTGATTGCCACTGATCAGCGTGTTGGCATCAACAGCACTAAGGTCGATGCGATCTTCTGTGGCCCCTGAAAACGCGATAATGGTGTCCCGCGCAGAATACGGGCTTTCTGCGATACTCTCGAAACGGAACGTGTCCGCTCCGCTTTCGCCGTCCAACCGATCGATACCAAGACCACCGATCAGCAGATCGTTCCCGTTTCCACCATAGAGCTTATCGTTCGCACTCCCTCCGAGCAGCCTGTCATTGCCGGCATCGCCATACAGATAATCTTCGCCGGCTAGACCCGACAGCGTATTGGCGTTTCCATTGCCATAGAGGTGATTGCTTCCGCTGTTTCCGGTCGCGTCGAGGGGTCCTGAACCAGAAAGACGCAGCTTTTCGACGTTCTCGGGCAGGGTATAGGATACCGTTGCATTAACCGTATCGAACCCGCCTCCGGGCTGTTCGCGTATTTCAGTGGTCGCGATATCAACGACGAAAGTGTCGTTGCCATTCCCCCCGACGAGCACTGGACCGGGGCCGGGCACCAAACGGTCCAATTCATAGGCACGAAAATAATCCACATACAGCATCTGATGATCGAGCGCTGGATCAATCGGCCAGCCGCCACCTGCGGCCAGATCGATCATGAACATCAGATCCGTGTTGAGGGTAGCCGGCGTGGGCAGCGAAAAGTGGGCGCGGCCGTCCATGGAGAACGTCATGGTATCTGGTCTGATTTCGACGCCGAAGGTATGCCATCCTATCGTCAGCACACCTTGACCAACTACGTTTTGATGGGATTGGCTGGTGTGGCCTTCCAAAGCCGTTCCGTTCCAATTCCAGTCGTGCAAAGAGCTTGAATATCGATCGGCCAGTGCGATGCCGTGCTGCTCCATCACGTCGATCTCAAAGACATGGTCCCTTGTCGTCGAGAGACGCTCTTCCTCAATGGCCCAGAAGGCGGGCCACACGCCCTGGCCTGCGGGCAACCACATTCTGATCTCGTAGTACCCATAGGGATCACCATCCTGCGGAGTGGTGCTGGTCCCGTCCGGAAACGTGTTCGAGATGAGGCCGCTCTGGAGTTGGCCTGCCGCATTCCGCGTCATTTCGATCTGCAGGGCACTCTCGCCGCCCTGTTGCACGATCGAGAACGGAGAACTGCCACTACCAACGGGCAAGAACGAAGCGCTGCCAAAGCCGCCGCCCCAAGGCTGAGCGGTGTACCAATTGGCGGTTGCCGTCGTGGTGTTGGAAATACTCAGCCCAATAAATTCGTCTGCAAACACGAGGGAATAGTTGGCTGGTGCAGGCATGTTTCCCTCGCCATGCTTAAGAGATTCCGCCCTTGAAGTACTCGGACACCAAGGTCAGATCGCGGCGATCGCCTCGAGCTCCTCTCGAAGAGACCGTCAACTTCCTGTGAAATGTTAAGAGAGCATAGCCCCACATCTTTCGGAATACGACGGCGATTTGGTTGATGCAGGAAGTCCAAGAGCCTCGGCAATGAGGAAATTCTTCAGAGTAGTCGCCGCCCAGGGATCTCCTCGCGTGTCCAGGAGCTCGTAGAACTCCTCTTTACACAAGCTATCTATCGCGGTTGTCGGTCATCTGCGAAATCGACACGGACTGTTGGTGATAATCGGTGCTCATTCTCGCTCAGCTTAGAGACACCATCGCGGTCCCCCATGCCGAACGCACGGGCGGCCCCATTGGATAGATCTATGCACCGTCCCCTCACGAACGGGCCACGGTCGTTTATCCGAACCGTAACGGTTCGCCCGGTTGAACGTGAGGTAACTGTGACGTGAGAGCCGAAGGGTCTCGCGCATCCACGTGGATTTCTCGCACTACTTATCTTGGCGCGCAAGAGGCGGCCGCGTCACCCTCCCCTAAAGAAATGTCGGGGTTCGAGTCGGTGGAGCGACTTGAACCCCCAAACCGCCACAGCTCGGCGCCGAATGCGCACAAATGCATCAATTCGATTGGCTGTCCGATTTGCTCGCCGTAATACCCTATTCTACGATGACGACGTAACGGCCCTGCCCCCGACTAGTCTCCGCGGTATACATTGGGATGAAAGCCATGGAGATGAGCCGATATGGTCAGCTGACGCGGCGCCGATTAGTTCGATTCTCGACCGAGCTTCAAAACGCGCCCAAAATTCGCGCGAATGGAGCTGCTTATAACGCACTCAGCAGCTTGAGTGCTGGCTGGGGCGGGAGGGATCGAACCTCCGAATGGCGGAATCAAAATCAGCTTGATTATCCAACAATTTCAAGGCGCACTTGAAAAAAATGCGAGAAACGCCCTCTAGCAATTTCAATAGCTTGGTAGTCGTTTCCAAATAAAGAGGCAGCCCTCGCGGGGAGGATCGGTCCTGAAAAGCCTGAGGCAACGGGGCTGCGCGAGGATTTAGACAACATCATTGCCCTGAAGTCAGTTGAGCAAGAGCTGTCAGACGCCGTGCGCATCGCTGAAAGAGCTGCAGCGGGAAGCGCTCTTGCCGGAGGTCTGATGAAGCAGGATGGCAAAATCAACTTCGTGGTCGTCATCGCCAGTGGCGATCGCTTGAAGGAGGTCATGCTCGAGCCACCCAGGGTCGGCAGGCAAGGGACAAATCGCCACTAATCGTACAGCCGATTCACACGACAAAATCGCACCAGAAATTTGATTTGGCGAATGTCCGCTTCGCGCACCACAAGCAGCCATTTCCATAACCGTTCATTTTGCGAAAACACACCTCCGCGGGGCGGCGTAACGGTCACGGATGAGTACGAGCCCCACCGATTTGTACGCTGGGCTACGCTGCTGCCCTATCGTACTGAAATCGCGCTTTTGCTTTTCGCGGCCCTGGTTCAAATAAAGCTGCGAGGACGACAAGAGCAAACGCTGGACGCACGTTGGAGACGCCGGTGACAAAGTTTGAAGAACAAGCTGCGACGCAAGCGCCTCGCTGCGCTTGCCACAGATTGAAAACAAGAGCTGTAGGTGACCGCCCTTATGGGAAGTGCCGGAACAGGCGTCGCGCCACCTGAACGAGTTTCGTCAACTAATCAACTTTCGATTGACGAGGGACCAACCGAAGACGCGTGAAATTCAACTAGGGAGATGTGCGCAGAACAAAATAGTAACTTTTCGATGTGAGTAACAATGTGGAAGAAAAAATCGCTAAAAACCTTTCGTATCAATGGCTTATGCCTTTGGTGCGCTCGGAGGGCGGTCGCTTTTGTTGCGATATCAATGGGTTGCAAGGATCTGTCAAGGCATAAGGTGCATTTCGACCCCGAAAGTGCCTTTGAAAAGGTGACGCTTTGAGGTCATCCCAAAGCCCGCGCCCGCGCATGCGAACCTGCCGCGAGGCTCCCTGGCTTTGACCGAGCGTCCGACCGCCGGTGGCTGATACCAACGTCCTCTGGCTGTTCCAGACCATATCTTCAATCGAGAGCATGCGATCAGCTCCTGCGTCTGGCACGTTGATGGTCCAAACAAGAGTCATGCTGCGAATCTTTTGGACACCAACGACCGTTCGATCCCACCGTCAAACCGATGATTTGATCCATCGATACTGAAAATAACGCAATGGTCTTGGGCTCGCCTAGAGCTGTGAAGAGCCATCGAGGAATCGGCGGCGTTAGCATAAGAAAACGCGCTGCGGCGAGGCCACCGGAATCAGCGCTCCTTGATCGGCTTACATTTCTGAGGGGGGCATCACTTTCGATGAGCCCTGCCCTCCGAAGGCAAAGGTCACACGTTCGAATCGTGTCGGGTGCGCCACGGCCGATGAAGATGCACTACTGCTTCGCCGTGGCGCTATGATGCTATAGTCGATTACGCGCTCCAACCGACTCGGGTTGCGGGTACAGCAAAATCATTCATGTCTGCAGGCTCGACCAAACCGTCAGGTTCCAACCGGGATCGCAAGAGTCGTCGCAACCGGACGCCTCTGCCGCCATCGACAATAGACGACCTGGTGGCGCAGGGCCCCTCACCTGACTGATGTCTTTTCGAGGAATACGCGAAACGCCTGCGCGCAAACCCGCCTTGTTCCGGTCAAAGAAGCGGAGAACTATCCCAACGAGAAAGACCACATAACAAACCGCGGAGGATCGTCCATGAACCGCCTGCGCTTCGGTATCTTTCTTGCGCCCTTTCACAAACCCGGCATCAACCCGACGCTCGCGCTTCGAGGCGATCTGGAGCTGATCCAGTGGCTCGACCGCTGCGGCTATGATGAGGCCTGGCTCGGCGAGCACCATTCGGCCGGAACCGAGCTGTCGGCCTCACCCGAAATCATGATCGCCGCGGCCGCCGAGCGAACCGGTCACATCAAGCTCGGCACCGGCGTCATCAGCGTGTCCTATCACAATCCGCTGTGGGTGGCTGAACGCATCGTGCTGCTCGACCATCTGACTCAAGGGCGTGCCATGCTCGGTCTCGGTCCGGGCTCGCTGCCGACCGACGGCATCATGATCGGCTTGCAGCAGAGCCAGACCCGCGGGCTGCTGGAAGACGGGATGGGCATCATCACGAAGCTTCTCACCAGCGACGAGCCGGTCACGTTCAAGAACGATCGCTGGGATTTGCGCGACGCGCGGCTGCATCTGCGCCCCTACTCCAATCCGCTGTTCGACGTGGCGGTCGCGGCGGTCGCCTCTCCGACCGGCGCGAAACTCGCCGGCCGGCATGGTGCCGGCATGCTCTCGGTCGGGGCCACCACCGCCGCCGGCTTCGACGCGCTGGCGCTGCACTGGGACGTGCTGACGACAGAAGCGAAGGCGCACGGCAAGACCGCGGACCGCAGCAAGTGGCGGCTCGTCGGTTTGTGCCATATCGCAGAAACCAAGGAGCAGGCGTATCGCGACGTCGAGTACGGCATCGAGCACTGGTTCCGCTACTTTCAGCAGGTCGCAGCGTTTCCGCAAATGGCTGTGGTCGGCAACTCGGTCAGCGAGATGATCGAGTTCATCAACGGCTCCGGTCTTGGCGCCATCGGCACGTCGGACGCCTGCGCCGCGCAGATCGAGCGGCTGTGGCAGCAGTCGAATGGCGGGTTCGGCGCGTATCTCCTGCTCGCGCACAACTGGGCCAATCCGGCGGCGACGCAGCGCTCGTACGAGCTGATCGCGCGCGAGGTAATGCCGCAATTCCAGGGCCACGCCCAAGCAACCCTCGATGCCGCGCGCCGTGCCAAGGATGTGCGTGAGAATCTTGCGGCGGCACAGGCTCAGGCCGTGGAGGACGCGAGAGCGCGCTACGGCGCGGAGGTCGCCAAGCGAGGCGGCTGAGGTTCGCGCATCTTCACGTCGACTGAAGAGCCATCCGCGGTCGCGCAGCAGAAGATCGGCGGCATAGCTGCGGCGACGAAGTGCGGCATTCGACCGCCGCCGGCAGGCCTCGGCGGCGAAATCGCACAAAATCGTACAGTGGCGCGCCACGGTCGATAAAGATGGGCACTACGCCTTCGCTGTGGCGCTATGATGTGGGAGCCTACGACACGCCGCTCCTAGCCGAAAACGCGAAGGCCTAGGATTACGCGCTACGCTCCGTCACCGCGATGCGGGCTCGCACATCCAGTCACGATGTGCCCAACCTGCGATCACGCGGCAGTCCGCGAAATGGCGGAAGTATCGCAATAAGCGGCCCAATTTCGCGATCTCAGGATTCTTATCCTATGGGCCAGATTCGGTCCTCACAATGCGCAGGCGCAGACGGCCGGTCTTCCTCCGGAATCGGAAAGACACGGCGTGTGGAGCAGTTGCCCGGCCCATGCGTTATTTCGACCTGGCGGCTAAGGTAGTGGGCCCTCCGGGGCGAGGCCGCTAGGCGCGCTTGCTACGCTTCGCCGTCTCGCACTGTTTGTTGCAGCCGGCATCGAGCCGCTTGCAGCGATTCCTTTATGCGGCTCGCCATGGCGTCAACCGCGGATTCCAGCGCGGCACATTAGTCCGAAAGCTCTCGTACTCCGTGCCGAATGTTTGCTTGAGCGTCGGTTCTTCGATCATCACCACCCAGACATGAAAAAAAGCCAGAGTAGCGCGCCGTACCAGAGGAGACGCCAGTCACCAAACAAAAGGGCCTGACCAAAAATGACTGCGACGACCGCGATGTAGATCGGATTTCGCACGTAGCGATAAAGGCCGGTCACTACGAGCTTTTGTGGCGGCGCGATCGGGGCGGGCGTCCCCAGCCCCTCCAGCGCAAAACGGGCAAATGAATCCACAACTCCGGGCACTCCGACGATGATCAATATACCGCCGAGGACGCGGGTTAGATCGACGCCGAAAAAAGCTGGCCGAAATTCCCACTGCGTGACCCACCAGGGGACGAAGCCTGCCAGCACCAACGGCGCAATGACGAAGAACAGAGCGGAGCCCAAGACGGCAATTGCTTTCGACATTGCGTGCTCCCACGACCCGACAAGAATAGCTTAGCAAATCACTTTCTGCATACCGCGATCGTTTTCCGCACGGCACCTCCTTCCCGTCCTGTCGCAATGTTAATGCAGCCATGTCCGGTCAGCGCGTTCAGCGGTTGAAGCGCGACGGCCTTGCGAAAGCGTCTCGATCAGGCCCACTGTCCAGCACATCGGGCATCCGCGTAGCGCGACGAGGGCGGCAACGCCCGCGCCCAAGGATTGCCAAGGGTGCGCGGTCTGCTGGACGATGGCCCAAGCGAGTAGCGCCGCCGCAGCTGCGCCGCGCATCAGGTGTGCGCCCAGGAAGGCGCTCCCGAACATGCCGACTCCACGAAAGTAATTCATGTGCTCTCTCGTCCGCTGTCCTTTGTGCCGAGCAGGTATTCGCGCACCAGTGCGCGGGCGCGGCGCAGGCGGCTTTTGGCCGCTTCGCGCGTCACGCCGAGCCGCCCGGCGATTTCCCAAATTGTCAGGTCTTCGAGATCTCGCAGCAGCAGCGCTTCGCGATGGGACGGCGAAAGCGACTCGATCGCATTGACCAAGTCGATGCGCAACTCGTCCGGCGGGACCTTTGCGAGCTCGCGTGACTCTTCCAGGCTGGCGAGCTCCTCGACTCCGCGCATCAGCATCAGCGCCGGCAGCATGCAAAGGCGCGCGATGACGGTCAGCAGCCAGCCGGCGAGTGCGGCTGGACTGCGGATCGTGCCCACGCGCCGGTACACGACGATGAGTGCTTCTTGCACCACATCTTCGATAACCGAGGTGCGGTAGCAATGGCGCCGGGCGTAGCGTCGAATGTCCGGCTGCAGCGCCACCAATAGCTGTGTCAGCGCGTGCCGGTCACCCGACTGTGCCGCGAGCAAGAGATCGTCTGATACGCGCGCCAAGGCAGTCACCCCTTCAGTGGCTCGCGCCCGGCGATGGCGCAGGCAGGGCAATAGCCGAACACGCCGGTGACCAGCGTCACGACACCCGCGCCGCTGAGCAGTAGCCCGAGCGGCGAAGCGTGCAGCGCAACCACGCCGCAGATGAGCATCAAGCCCCCGCCGATCAACCTGGCCGCGCGCTCCCACCCGCCAACGTTCTTCCTATACCACATGGTTCTGTGCTCCGGTTCGTGACGCGCCGCTATGGCGCATTCACCCAGACAAGAGGGCGCAAACCCGGCGCCGGGGTCGCGGCACAAAAAATAATTTGAGGGGGTGGCAGCTTCAGCAGGCTGGCGTGGACGTCGGGCGCGGGCCTGGGCCCGTGAGAAACGCCGGCATCGGGTCGCCGGGGTGTGGACATCCGGATAAAGATGGCGCGTCACTCTGGGACGCGAACCACAGGGCGGACGGCCTCGAAGGCGTCGTCTCCAAAGTCCGCGACAGCCGCTACCCATCGGGGCGCGGCAGGGACTGGGTCAAGAAAACCTGCGCCCAGCGCGAGACGCTGACCATCGCGGGCTTTGCCCTCGATGGCAACGACCGGGACGGCATCTACGTCGGCCGCCGCAAGGGCGATGACCTGATCTATGCCGGCAAGGTCGATCACGGCTTCGACAAGCAATCATCCGCCGAGCTGCGCAAGCGCCTGACGCCACTGATCCGAAAAACCCAGCCCTATACCAAGCGGATCGCGCACAAGGGCATCTGGGTTGAGCCGGAATTGCTTGCCGATACCGAGCCAAATCGGGTGAGGGCAAGGTGCGCCATCCCTTCTTCAGAGGCCCACGGGAGGACCTTTGATGGATGATTTCGATCGGTTCTGGGAATGGGCAAACAAGCCGCTCGACAGTCTGACGATCCTGGCCGACATTCATCGTCATGTCGCTACCGCCGGAAGCGCGGCGCGACCGCGCCAAGGTCAAGAGACCGGCCGTAACTCAGACAGACGAGTACGCCTGAGCCCGACGTCGGGCCACTGGGGACGAGTGGTGAAACGATCGCAAAAAATCACTTTTAGCGAAATGCACGAATCGGGTTCGTCGCGCGTCTTGGTCTATTGTTCCGATTACAAATGCGGCCGCTCAATAGAGGTGGACGCTGCTATGTGGCCGGTGGTCGCAACATTGGCGCGGAACATCAGCGAGCGCCGGCCATTGTCCTGTTCGCTTAGCCGGGGCGCTACCGGAGGAACGAATTCATGGCATACCAACCCAATCCGAACGATCTCCATCGTGCGGGCCGTAGTAAAGAGGAAATGCGGCGTCGCGATAATGAGCTGCAAGCCGATCCCCAGCTCGCCGAAGGTCCCGCCAGCGGCACCAAGGTCGCAATGTACGCCATCGCCATCGCAGTTGTGCTGGGTGTCGTGTTCTACGGCCTGAACAACAACAGCGTGGACCATGCGGGCACCACGCCGCCCAGCGAGACCGCGCAGTAGACCCAGCCGGCCAACCCTGCGGGGCCTTCGGGCAAGACCAACACCGAGCCCGGCACGACCACGGGCGCGGCGACGACCAACCGTCCGACGCCGCCGTCTCCGAACCCCACAGGTACGCAAGTCGATCGCAGCAAACAGTAAAGGTCGACCGTCCGAATTGACGTGCAGCGGGCCTATCGGCCCGCTGCTTTTGTGGCTAGCTGTAAGGCCCACGCAACGCAGCGCCGACTTATTCGCCTAGGCTTGGTAGGTCGATCACGAAATTGCTAGGGTCCAGTTTGGCGCTAGCCAACGACTCGGCCTGGCGGGCTTTTTTTTGCAACTCCCTGGTCGCGCCCCGGCGTGATTAGAAGCGCGGAGGAGCCGGCCGGCTCGGTAGCAAGCGCTCCAGAGATGCTTTCGTGCTCGTACGTACGATTTAACCCTGGGTTGAGTCAGCGAAGAAGACGAAGATCCGATGAGAAAGCACCCTAGCCAAAATCACGGCGTCCGTAGCCGCTGCTAAAGGGATGGCTCAAAAGGCGCTGGCGAGCACCCCAACCGCCCCCAAGACAATAGCCACGCGGGCGTTACACCGCATGGCCTGATGCCGGGACTGTCCCGCTCCTCGCAAGATTCCGTCGCCGCTAACACAACCGCGGACCGGCGGAGACGTTCCGGCCGACGCTGGCAAAAAGTAACCCGCCGGGATGAGCCCGGGGGGATTACTTAGAAGCCGGCGACCGAGCATGGCGAGCCACGTACTCACACGGAAAGAAACAGGCCCGCGCCAGGGACGGTCGCCCGCGCACGCCAGAACGTTTTAGCCCGTAGCGAGTCCTAGAGGCGATTGATCTCGGTTTGCTGTTGGATCGAACATGGAAGACGCGGCCGCCTATACGATCTCGGCCTTCCTCGTCTGCTTCGGTCTTTGGATCCTTATTGCCGGCCTAAGCTCTAGTGCGCGCCCGCTTTATGGATTTGCGCTGCTCTCATCCCCACAGCGATCGGCTACTGAGCGCTTTCGACCGCACTTAAAATCCATCCCCTTCGGGGGTCCCGATAATATGCCGACGTGGGAATACGGCAGCAATGGCTCAGCCAGTAACCGATGGGGTTTTCGAAACCTCAATCGTCTGTCTCAAGACCTGGCACTGCTTGTCCGAGGTCAGAAATGCGATATCCGACGCATCCCGGCCACTGCCGATGCGGATAATCCCTTCAATCGGCGCAAGCTGCGTCGCGTCAATCAGCCACCAACTATTTTCGAGATAAACTTCGAAGACTGCGTGGAAGTCAGGCGGGTCCAGTTGAAGCGCATACGCGCTGACGGCGCGGGCCGGAATGCCGAGTGCGCGAGCCAGCGTGATGCCCAAATGCGCGAAATCGCGGCAGACGCCCGCGCGGTCTATAAACGTCCGCTCCGCGGTCGTCTCAGCGTTGCTGACGCCCGACACATAGTCAACGTTGCGATGAATCCAATCCAAGATCGACATAACTCGCGCCACGCCGTCGCCGGCTCCGCCGAACTCGCGTTGCGCAAATCGCATGAACTTGTCCGACGGGCAAAAGCGGCTGGGCAGGAGAAACGGGAGCACGTCGGTGGGAAGGTCCGACCATAGATGCTGGTGACCGGCCGGCGGCAGGAGCTGCCGAAGATTGTTTTCCACCACGGCCTGATAACGGATCGCCACTTCGCCAGAGAACGAGGCGCGTATGCTCCGGTCACCGTATGATGTCTTGTCGAAGAGCAATAGCGCCGGTGGCTGAATGTCGAGCGATTCCGAAAGGATTTTTTGATCGCCCGTATGTGAAGCCTCAATGATAGCGATAACCTGCGTTGCTTGCGCGAAAGCATAGACGAGTTCGGCCTTGATCAAGAGTTTCATGCGGCCCTCAAGCCAAACCAACCAGGGCACCCTGGCGTGAATTATGATCAGGTGTTCCAAGTGCGAACGCGGTGACGAGCAGTAAAGCACTCGCGAGGCTCGTTCCGGTTTCGCTACGCAGAATGCGCTTGGCCTGATCCGACGTATAGCCATTGACCCGAGTTGGCGCTAGATTTTAGTGCTGCTGTACGCCTACTGAGGAGAACCGAAGTTCAAGGCCGGTGCTGCGCACCCGTTTGCCCTCTTCGGCCGTTCGTAAATCGGCTATCGCGGCCGCCTACGCGACGAAGCATGCCCCCGAACATCGTTCAAAGCT
Source organism: Bradyrhizobium sp. CSA112 (assembly GCF_029051645.1). Classification (GTDB taxonomy): domain Bacteria; phylum Pseudomonadota; class Alphaproteobacteria; order Rhizobiales; family Xanthobacteraceae; genus Bradyrhizobium. The sequence goes on along the minus strand of NZ_JAACFS010000038.1, from coordinate 10,209 downwards.
GCTGAAAATCGGGCCTTGAGGGCACCGCACATGGCCCATTTCGCTGACTGTTGCCACGCGCGGCGCAGATGCCGGAGATAGGCAACTTGTTGACGGGCCACGACGTCGAGCTATGGCAATTGGATGGACAGATCCGGACGTTCAAGGCACACATCTTGGGGTTAGCGCGATAGCTTCACACTTGCCGTTCGGCCGTATTTCAGACTCGGCTTGAAGCCAGAACTCCAAGTCGCGGTTGCTGGCCGTCCGTTCTGTCCCAAAGTTCGTGGGCGCGCTCTAATCTCTTCCCTGGTCCGCTGGGCGGCCAGACGTTGTCCAAGCCTCTGTCTAAGTTCCTCGACCCACGCCCTAAGCCGCTCATAGGTCATCTGGTCAGTGATGCGCGAAGAAATGCGACTCGCTTGTGCAACCTTGCGGTGGCCGGCGTCCGCCTGAACCCCGGAGTTGGCGCTTACTGAGGCACCTCCTGCCCGACCGCTGCCGCTGAGGTAGCAGGTGCAGATTTCTCTGGCGCTTCTTCATCCGCATCACTCGTGGTAATGGTGGCTACAACATCAGCGGCCATCGTTTCAAGCAATGCGACTTCGTCTCCGTCCAGGGTGCGGGGTTCGGAGTCGAGAATGCATAGCGCTCCGATTATCAGACCGTCAGCTGCGCGTAGCGGCGCCCCAGCGTAGAAGCGCACGTTCCATTGCTCGATCGTCTCGTTATCGGCGAAGCGCGGGTCGCGCTCGATATCCGAGACCACTAGCGTCTCGTCGTTGGCTACTACGTAGTTGCAGCAGTGCCATCGCGGTACGTCGCGTCCACGCCTCCACGGTGATTTCTACGCCCTTAGTTCGTCCAGTAGCGCCTTGGCTTCCTGCAGGTCGAGCGTCTCAAAACCCTCGGTGAACCAGCCGTAGACCGGCGCGAGGAGACCGCGTGCTTCATCGGGCCTTTCCTGGTCGCGCCAGAGCCGGGCAAGACTGGCGGCGGCGCGGAGTTCCCAGAGCTTTGCGTCCTGCTGGCGCGCGATCGTGACAGCGCGGTGAAAGTCGGCCTCCGCTTCGGCCGTGGCGCCCGGGTGAGCGGTCCGCAACAGCTCGCCTCGACGCCGATACAGTTCAGCTTCGAACCACCGAACCTCCGACTTCTCGGTCAGAGCCAACGCTTCCGACAGCTGGCCGAGCCCGACTTCGGGCTGCCCCATCTTCGCGTGCGCCATCGCAAGCTGCGTGAGGTAGAATGGAAGGATCCATGCCGCGCCGGACGCTCGGAACCGGTCGATGCCGCGTCGCAAGCAATCCATCCCCACCTGTGCGTCGCCGGCCTCGACCAGCGTCCAGCCACGATAGGTCGTTCCCATCGCAAGGAAGAAAGCAAAGCCGTGCTCCGTGGTCAGCGCGATCAGCTCTTCTGCCCGTCGAAGGACGATGCCCGGTTCCACGAGCACGAAATGCAGCCGACAGGCGACACTCAGCGCGAAAGCGAGGCTGATCGGGTGTGATAGCTCGCGCGCCTCCGCCAGGGCTTCGGTGCTCCGCAATTGGGCCTGTTCGGCGAACCCAAGAAGTCCGAGCGTCAAGGACAGGAAGGAGAGCATCGCCACGCGGGCGTTTTCCGCAAAGAGAACTGTCAAAGAGCGCTGCTGCGCCGGATCGTAAAGCGCGAGCCCCCGCTCGAGATGTGCGCGCGCCGAGTCCAATTGTCCGCGATGGAGCCAGCTGTCACCGACCGCCCGGTGACCGGCCACCAGCGCGGCCGTATCGTTCTGTTGTCCGGCCAAGTCGAGCAGTTGCTCGGCGGCACGATGCGATCGGTTGACTTCGGCGCGCACGTGGTAATGCACGAACTCGCCCCACAGCGCCTTGAGCAGGTGCGGCGTATCGTTCAACAACTCGCAGAGACGGCGCGCCCGCGCGTAGGCATGTCCAGTCTCGTCGGTCGCATGGCCGGTCGCGGCGATCAGCGCACCACCGAGCGCGAGTTGAAGTTCGAGTTCAGTGCGCTGGCGCTTGGGGGTATCCGGCAGCTGGGAGAGGAGATCGAGCGCTTTCCGCATTTGCCTGATCGCTTCTGCCATCGCCGAGCGCGCCTTGGAACGCTCGCCCGCCTCCTGCCAATAGGAGACCGCCTTCTCGATCAAACCCGCATTCCCGAAATGGTGGGCGAGGATTTCCGGTTGCGCCCCCGCCGTCGTGGTCAGCCTCTCCTCCAGCACGTGCGCGATCCGGGCGTGCAGCTCGCGGCGCTGGCCGCGCAGCAGCGTGCCGTACGCCGCATCCTGCACCAACGCGTGTTTGAACAAGAAATCGGCGTCGGGCGGTTCACCGCGCCGGAACACCAGCCCGGCGCCGATTAGTCGGTCGAGCGCCGCTCGCAGCTCGCGGTCGCTGCGTTGTGCGATCGCGGCGAGCAGATCGTAGGAGAACTCCCGACCGATGGCCGCGCCGACTTGCGCTACTTCTTTCCCGACCGGGCCGATACGGTCGAGCCGTGCCATCAGCGACGCGTGCAAAGTGGGCGGCACTGCGAGCCCCGGCAGCGGCGCAGCGGAGACGACTCGCGCGACTTCGGCACCGCCCGCTTCGAGCACCGCCTTGGTCAGCTCCTCGACGAATAGCGGCACGCCGTCCGTTCGTTCAGCGATCTCATTGACGACTTCGCTCGGCAGCGCCCGGTTGCCGACGACGTTTCGGATCAGCGCGGCGCCCGCGCTCTGGTCCAGACGGTTGAGCACCATCGCGCTGACGTGCGATTTTTCGTTCCATACGGATTGAAACTCGGGGCGATAGGTGACCAGCAGTAGCACCGGCAGGCTCGCCACCAGCTCGACGGTCCGGTCCAGCAACTCGCGCGAGCTCGGATCGATCCATTGCGCGTCCTCGCACACGATCAAGACTGGATGTCGCCGTGCCAGAGCTTCAAGCTGTCGAACCAGAGCGTCGAAGGTCTTTTCCTTCCTTCGCTGCGGCGTGACGACAACCCGCAGGCTGCGATCGGCGGTCGAGATCGATAGCAGCTCGGCGAGGATTACCACATCCTCTTCGGGCGGCGATGCAAGGGACAGCGTCGCCCGCAGCTTGTCGAGCCTGATCCCCGGTGTGTCCTCACGCTCGAAACCAGCGGTTTGCTGGAGCTGCGCAATGAAGGGATAGAGCGCGCTGTCCTGATGACGCGGCGAGCAGAAATAGCGCAAGCGAGTGTGCGGCTCGCCCTCGATATGCTCCTGGAGAGCCGCGACGAGGCGTGACTTGCCGATCCCCGCTTCGCCGGCGAGCAGCACTACCTGGCCGGTGCCCGTCCGCGCGCGATCCCAGCACCGTCCCAGCAGCTCAAGTTCTTCCTCGCGCCCGACCAGCGGGGTGAGGACCGCCGCGTGCAGCGCCTCGAAGCGGCTCTCCATTGTCCCCTCGCGCAGTACTCGCCAGGCGCGCACCGGCACGGCGAAGCCCTTCAGCGTCACTGCGCCGAGATCCTGATAATCAAAGAGCCCGCCGATCAGCCGCCGCGTATCCTCGGCGATCACCACCCCATCCGGCTCAGCGAGCGATTGCAGCCGGGCAGCCAGGTTCGGCGTTTCACCGAGCACCGCCTGCGCCTCCGATGCCTCGCTGCCGATCAGATCGCCGATGATGACGAGACCGGTCGCGAGCCCGAGACGAACCCGCAGTTCGAGTCCAGGCGCGGCGCCCGGCGCATGCCCGGCGGCGGCGATCTCGAGCGCAGCGCGCACCGCGCGTTCAGCATCATCCTCGTGCGCCGAAGGATGGCCGAACAGGATCAGCATGCCATCACCAATGTAGCGACTGATGGTGCCGCCATATTTCCGGACGATCGCCGCGACGCCATCGCGGTATGCGGCAATGGTTTCTCGTAAATCTTCCGGATCGAGCTGTGCCGCAAGCGCCGTCGAACCGACGAGGTCGCAGAACATCACTGTGAGCTGACGGCGCTCCGCGGATGAACTTGGCGCCGGTGGCAAGGTCAGCGGTTCTGATACCCGCGGTACGGAGCACATCGCCCCTCCCGCTGATGCCGATACTCGCGCCGCTCCTATCGGCATCAGCGGGGCGCCGCAGTCGCCACAGAATCTCTTGCCCGACGGGTTCTCGGACCCGCATGCGGCGCAGCGCACAGATAGCGGCCTGCCACAGTCGCGGCAGATGTCGTAACCGTCAGGGTTGGCGCTGCCGCAGCTCGGGCACTCCATGCCGCACCTGATCTGTTGCTGACCAGCCTGAGCTCTCGTCGGTTATCTTCAAGAGCCGACGCCGAGAGCGTAGGCAGGCACGATGGTCAGTTTTCCTGAAAGTCTCCCAATGCGTTTCAATTTTATCACATCGCCTCCGGCTGATTGTGAACCGGGTCACAGTCAGAAAGAGAAGGATGTTGCGTCTCTTCGCCTCGGCCTCATGTCTCTTCTGGGTCAATGGACCAAACCGCTCGCGCGGTAGGGCCCTGCGGCGGGCGGCACAGCCAAGACGATAGCGCAACGGGGCGTCCTGTCTTGAGATCGAGGGGTTTCGACAACCACACTCAAGACAGGAGCATCCCCATGACCGACGAGGCCATGAGCCCATTGCGGCGGCGCATGATCGAAGACATGACGATCCGCAAGTTAGCGCCGAAGACCCAACATGACTACGTGCAGAGGGTCAAGAACTTCGCTGCGTTCCTCGGGCGATCACCCGATATGGCGAGCTTCGAGGACGTGCGCCGCTACCGGTTGCATCTGGCGGCGAGCGGCGTTGGCGTGTCGACGATCAATCAGACCGTCTCGACATTGCGGTTCTTTTTTTAAGGTCACGCTCAGGCGCCACGATATCGTCGAGCATACCCATGTCATTCACGAGCCGCGCAAGCTGCCGGTGGTGCTCAGCGTCGAGGAAGTGGCGCGGCTGCTCGATGCCGCACCCGGGCTCAAGTACAAGGCGGCGCTGAGCGTGGCCTACGGCGCCGGCCTGCGCGCCGCCGAGGTCATCTCGCTCTAGGTCTCCGACATCGACAGTAAGCGCATGATCATCCGCGTCGAGCAGGGCAAGGGTGGCAAGGACCGTAACGTCATGCTGTCGCCAAGGCTGCTCAATCTGCTGCGCACCTGGTGGATGGCGGCGCGCCCGCAGGGCTGGCTGTTCCCGGGCCGCGATCCGGCCCAGCCGATGACCACGCGCCAGCTCAATCACATGTTCGAATCGTGTCGGGCGCGCCATTTTTTTTATTATACAGCGCGATATTCACTCTTGGGACGGAGACTCCGGCTGTGCCGCATTCGAGCGAGCAAATCTGGTGGGAAAATCGTGGCCGACCGCAGATAGCTTGGCAACTGACGATGTCGGTCAGAAGCTCGCCAGTCTAAGAACAGTAAGTTAAGTGGTCGGATTGGACTCGTAGGCCGCTGCTCGAACGATTGTGTAGACGCTTTGCAGGGCGCTAAATTGTGTCCGGCTCGTCCTTTGCAATCGTAGCTTTTCTGTTCGCCAGCAACCGCCGGATGTGATCCAGGACCGGTTTGTAGTCTGCAGGTTTGCCAGCAGCCGGGCTCTCGTCGCACAGGTCCCCGGCACTCTGCAAGGCTTTCGCCACAGTGCCGGCCAACATCAATTCCACGTCTGGGAAATGCGATCTGATCCAGGCTGAGAGCGCAAATCCGCTCTCGGTTGGCGAGTGTACGTCGATCAAGGCTACGTCGATCCGCAGCTTGCCATTCGAGAATGCCTGTCGAGCTTCTTCACCGCTCGCCGTCTCAATAACGCTGTACCCGCAGTCTCGAAGGTATTGAGCGAGCGGTTGGCGAACGAGGATCTCGCTCTCCACCACCAGAATTGTGTTTGCAGTCATGTTACTTCAGTGGCTCGCCCGCAATATTTGCGAGCAGTTGCACGATGCACTGGATGTCATACGGCTTGGAGACAAATTTGCCGATCCGAGTCGCTTCCTTCTCGTTTGTGATGTCGGCGGAAGCTATAATGATTGGCAAGTTCGGAAGCCTGCTGCGGACCCGCTCTGCCAGAGTGAGCCCATTGAGGTCGCCGGGTGTGCGAACATCGGTCAAAAGCAGGTCCGGCAACTCTCCCGCTTCAAGGAAGGCCCACGCTTCGTCTGCGGTCACTGCCTCGACCACATGAAATCCTGATCCCCGAAACGCAGCTGCTATGTCGACCCGAACGAAAAACTCGTCCTCGACGAGCAGTATCCGAGTCGGTCTTCGGTCCAGCTCCTCCATTGGAGCAAATTCCATGGGGTCCTCCCTCACGGCTTGGACCTAACTTGTCGGGACGGCTAGGGTTCCAAGTCCAGTTGTCCATCGGACGGGGTCGAAAAATGCCGCAAATCCGGCGACCGACGCTCGATGCGCTCGCGGAGGACTGCCGCCGGCCTGAACCAAGGACTGAGGACTAGGGCGAAGAGCGCGCTAGGGGCCTCGGCTCCTACGCCGGAGCTTCCTTGAGGAGGCCGTTCATGAGGGCCTGCAACTCGGGCGAGGTGAGCGGATCCGGCATCTCGCACGCAAGGCATCGCCATGTCCTGGGCGGCTTGCCGCCGGGCTGCAGCGCGAAGGCCATGGGCTGTCGGCATTTCGGACGGAGATGGGGCCCCCGGTCATTTCCTGTACTCCGTTTCCTCCTCCGTCGATCTCCCGATGAAACCAATTTAGATCGCTCCGGAATTTCCGGTCAAGATCGTCGTGGACGCGCTGGGTGCTCTTAGCTCCTGCCGCCGCATTTCCTATCGCGACGACAACGCCCGCTCAGGCCTCTGTGGGCAGCCTAATCTGGCGCTTGCGCCGGGGACCTTCCCCTTCAGGGCTATATGATACTGTTTCCATTCCTCCCGATCACATTGGACGGGCGTTCAAGCGGCCTTCCGACCGGCACTGGCCTCGACCAACACGCCCGTGATGTCGCTTTCCTTCATGATCAGGTATTCGATGCCGTCGATCTTGACTTCGGTGCCCGACCATTTGCCGAACAGCACCCGGTCGCCGGTCTTAACGTCGATCGGAATGAGCTTGCCGGTCTCGTCGCGCCCTCCCGGCCCGACTGCGACGACCTCGCCCTGTTGCGGCTTCTCCTTGGCGGTGTCAGGGATGATGATGCCTCCGGCGGTTTTCTCCTCGGCTTCGACGCGCTTGACCACCACCCGATCATGAAGCGGACGGAATTTCATTGCTCTTCTCCTTGGACGAAAGTTTGTGAACGAAAAAAAGGCGTCGCGCGCGACGCGCGACTGGTCCAGCGGCGACAAGGCGATCGTGTCGGCTCCTCATCACGCGGGCCTTCAACTCCACTTGACAGGCCAAGCTCGCTTCCTAATTTTTTTGCATGCGCCTCTTCCGGGCCTGACGATGGAAAATGGTGGGACGCCCCCACGGCGTCCGGCATCCCTTGTCCATCTTGCTCCACGGAGGATGTGGGCTATGAGGAACGACGACCTGAACCTGCTATGGCGCTCGAGTATGGGGCCCGATCACCCCTCCGGCGTCAGCGCTGGCATGCCGCAACATAAGGGCGAGGACAACATCCTGCCCCGCAATACCTTGCCGTTCGCTCAACGGGCTTTCCCGCCGGATGCGATGGCGACGATCTACCGGCCGGCGCGATCGGCAATGACTTCCGGAACAGCCAACACGCGGCGTTGGAAGCTCCGTTTCGAGCCGCGCACGGCCCCTTTCGTCGAACCGTTGATGGGATGGACCGGCGGGACGGACACCCTGTCCCAGGTAGAATTGGACTTTCCATCCGCGGAGGCCGCCGTGGCCTATGCCAAACGACAGGGCCTCAATTTCGTCGTGCAGGGTCCTGCAGAGGCGACCCAGGACCGCTGCCCGGCGCCAGACAAGTCGAAACCCGGCGATCGGGATCGAAGGGCCGCCCAAGCCTGCGATTTCCGATCATGCACCCGCAAGCTTGAATGGGTGGAGCGAACGCTCGAGCCCAGGGTCACGAACGACGGAATTGATCTCGACCGCGCGCTGGCCAACCCCGCCGCGGCGTTCGACGAACCCGAACGGGTCGTCCGCCAATCCAAACTATCGCATGAGCAGAAACGCGAAATTCTGCGCCGCTGGGCGCTCGACGCGCACCGCACGGCGCGGACGGATTTCTCTCGGCTGGACAAGGTAATCGACGCCTTGATCGATCTGGATGAGCCCGAGGGCTTGGTGATCAAGCGAAGGGAAATACTAAGCAACGGAGCGCGCGCAGCATGATTGCACGGGCAGCCGACTGGGTCGAGCCTTCCGCGCGCCGTGTACGGTTCGACGGCTGAACACGTTGGAACGGTGGTAATGCAACGTGATCTTCAACGTAGGAGGTCGAATGATGGAGCTGAAATGGAAAGAATCGGGTGTTGACGTGGTCAATCTCATCCTCGCGGCTTTCTTGCTTCTGACGCCATGGATGTTTGGATTTGCATCCGACCACGTTGCGGCGCCGAACGCGTGGGTGAGCGGCATTATCATCGGCGCAGTGGCGATCGCAGCGCTCACGAAATTCGCCGCGTGGGAGGAGTGGATCAATCTCCTTCTTGGGGTGTGGGTTCTGATTTCGCCTTGGGTGCTGAGTTTCTCGGCTCAGACGACAGCGAGATGGGCCCACGTCGGCATCGGGCTGATCGTCGCCGGGCTGGCAGGCCTGCGGCTGTGGTTCATGCATCAGACGCCACAGCAGCGGGTCGGCGCCCAACGATAAGGATGTCGCGAGGAGAATGCGGGCTGTTAGACCCGGCCCACATCCCGCAGTTTTTGCGATGCAACGGGGTCGGGCCCGCGCGTGGCACAAACTCTTCGCAATTAGAAGACACTGCCAGGAACGGGTGCGGGAAACGTCGGTTCAGGGCTCGGCGTAGAGATGAGATAAAGGGCGCCTGCGACGAGCATCACGGCAGTAAGCGCTAGTCCAAGCATGGCTAAAGCCAGTTCGTATGGGTCTTCCATGGAATGAACCGCGGCCTCCTCGGCACCCGGCCGGCACCCTTCGTCTTTGGCCGGCCCTATCCGGCTTGCGTTGGCGGCTCCAGCCAACGGCCCCAGCCGCCGTTGTGCGACTACTGCAAAGGTGCTGGCGCACCCGTTATGACAATTGTCAGAATGAACAGTATGCTCAGAAGGCAGCCTGTCATCCCGACCAACTTTCCGACTTCGGAGCGCTCGAAGAACATTGCTTATACCTCCTCATTTCGTACCTGAACCGAGACCAGCCCCTCCGGGTTGAACCGATCAACCTGCCATCGCAACACGGGCGGTCGATCCACTTAGTGAAACGGCGATGGCTTGCAAGGCCGAGTTGAATGATTTCCAGCGCGCGCACGCCGCGGAAAATCTCGGTTTGCCACTTGAAACTAAACGGCCATTTATTCGTTTTTTGCCCGCCGCGGTAAGCGGTCCGGGTGCCCTTTGGGGCCCGGCGAGACGGGCGCCCGAAGGTGTCCGCCGCCTGCTCGTACCCATCTTGCTCCTTGGAGGATTTGGCTATGAGGACTTACGATATCACTCCCCTGCGGCGGTCCGCTCTGGCTGCTCCGTCTGTCGACGCCGGATTGTCGAGCTATCTCGCCGAAATCCGCAAATTTCCGATCCTCACACCAGAGGAAGAACTCGCCTACGCAAGGCGCTGGCGCGAGCATCGGGATCGCGACGCCGCTTTTCAACTGGTCACCAGCCACCTCAGGCTGGTCGCCAAGATAGCGATGCGCTATCGCGGCTACGGCCTTCCGATCGCCGATATCGTCTCCGAAGGCAACATCGGCCTGATGCAGGCCGTGAAGCGCTTCGATCCGGACCGGGGTGTGCGCCTCGCCACCTATGCGATGTGGTGGATCCGGGCCACGATCCAGGAGTACATCCTTCGATCCTGGTCCCATGTGAAGGTTGCCGCCAGCGCCACCCAGAAGAAATTGTTTTTCAAACTGCGGCAGGCCAAGAGCGCGATCTCGGCTTTCCAGGACGGCGACTTGCGGCCGGACCAGGCCGCCCTCATTGCCGAGCGTCTTAAGGTTGCTGAACGAGACGTGGTCGATATGAATCGGCGTCTGCAGGGCGATGTGTCGTTGAATGCACCGGTCCACCACGACGAGGATAAAGCCGGCGATGCATTGGTTTGGCTTGTTGATCCCACACCAACCCAGGAAACAGCGTTCGCCGAGCAGCAGGAGACCGCTTATCGCCATCAGGCCCTGAAGAGTGCCATCGAGACGCTTAACCCTCGCCAACGTCGAATCTTCACC
>NZ_JAACFS010000037.1 GCF_029051645.1 Bradyrhizobium sp. CSA112 | reverse complement strand
ACCAGTCATCGCCCGCGGAAAGCGGGCGATCCAGTATACCAGAGACGTCACGGCTTGAAGGGATGGGCCGCGGCGTACTGGATCGCCCGCCTTCGCGGGCGACGACAAGTGTGGATCTCGTTCAACCCTTAACTCGTCTTCGGTTTCGCGAGTCTCGCGGCGGTCTCCTTGATCGTCTTGGCGATCAACAAGGCCTGCTCCTTGTTGAACGCAAAATCCTGCACGCCCCGGTGTGTGGTCAGCGACAGCACCATGATGTCGGGCTGGTGCTCGGGCCAGCCGGTTGCGAAGGCGGTCACGAAGTCTGCAGAGGTCGATCGAGTGGTCATTGGCTCACGATATCCTTTTGTCTTTTCCGGCGCGTGCGTCGAAGCGGACGGCGCCTGTCGCTTGTGATGTCTGGTTAGGCCTTGTCAGGCCTTGGGCACGAAGGCGGTAACTTCGATTTCGACTTTTGCGCGGTAGTCGACCAGCCCTTCGATGTAGAGCAGCGTCGATGGCGGGAAATTGCGCCCGAGTGTTTCCTTCCAGGCTGCGCCGATGCCTGCACCCGCGGCTTCATATTCGCTGCGGCTGGTCAGGTACCAGGTCAGGCGCACGATGTGCTCAGGACCGGCGCCGGCTTCCCCAAGCAGCTTGACGATGCGCTTCAGCGCCGTGCCGACCTGGGCGGCCATGTCAGGGGCATAATCGCCCTTCTCGTCGCCGCCGGTCTGGCCGGCCAGCACGATCCATTTGCCGGGGCCGTCGACCTCGACACCGTGCGAGAAGCCGCGGGGTTTCGACCATTCGGCCGGTTGCAAGATACGCATGCGAGAGGTTCCTCCTATTTGGTCATTCCGGACGTCGCGCAGCGGCGATCCGGAATCTCGAGATTCCGGGTCTGGTCCTTCGGACCATCCCGGAATGACCACAAGTGGGACGATCCCTTAGCACCGAACCGGCGGCCGCTCCCACAGTGAACTTGCAATGCCGCGCATCGCTGCCCCGGCGCATTTGCGCGTTGCAAATCATGGCGCGCTCGCCGATACCGGCCTGCCCAACCCCTCGCTTTTTCCGAATGGACCGCACCCCCTCCATAACCCTGGCCGCGCTGTGGATGGCCGGCTGGCTCACCCTGATGCTGATCATCGCGATCGCTGGGCGCGAGGCGGCGCGCGAGATCAACGTATTCCAGCTCATGGAGATGCGCTCGATCCTCGGCTTCCTGATGCTGTATCCGCTGGTCCGGGCCAAGGGCGGGTTTGTCGCGATGAAGACGACGCGACTGCCGCAGCATATTGCGCGCAACCTCATTCACTACGGCGCGCAGCTCGGCTGGTTCTTGGCGCTGACGCTGATCCCGATCGGCCAGGTGGTGGCGATCGAATTCACCATGCCGATCTGGACCGCAATCCTGGCCGCCATGTTTCTCAGCGAGCGCATGACCATCTGGAAGATCGCAGCGATCGTGCTCGGGGTAATTGGCGTCGTCGTGATCGTTCGTCCTGCCACCAGCGAGGTCAATCCGGGGCAGTTGATCGCCCTGGCGGCCGCAGTCGGGTTCGGTGTTTCGGTCGCGATGGTCAAGTCGCTCACCCGGACGGAGCAGACCCTCGCGATCCTGTTCTGGATGCTGGTGGTGCAATCGGCGGCTGGTCTGCTCCCAGCGCTCTACGTCTGGACGTGGCCGCCAACCTATCTCTGGGGCTGGGTCGTGGTGATCGCGTTTTGCGGCACGTTCTCCCATTACTGCATGGCGCGCGCGTTGCTGCATGCGGATGCTACTGTGGTGATCCCGATGGATTTTCTGCGGGTTCCCCTGACCGCCGCCGCGGGCTGGCTGATCTACTCGGAACGGCTGGATCTGTTCACCGTGCTCGGGGCCGCGCTGATTCTCACCGGCAATCTGTTGAACCTGAAACCGAATCCTTCGACTAAGGCATCGGCCCGAAGCTGAATTTTATTTGCCGGGCTGTGATCTAGATCACGCTGAATCGCGTGTCGCAAAGGTAACGGATGGCTCCGGATTTGGTTGTTCGCTCTGCTTTTTTGTGGTGTGAAGCAGGCGATTCTTTGTAATGTCCAGACAGCGTTACAGCCAAAGCCTTTTTTGTCGATTCTGCAGGGGGATTCCAATGCGTTACCCAACCCTCATTTTGTCCGTCATTTGCATGGTCTTTACGGCCGGCGCCGCCAGTGCCGAAAAGCGCGTTGCCTTCGTCGTCGGTAACGGCGCCTACAAGAACGTCGCGCCGCTGCCGAACCCGTCGGTCGACGCGAAGGCGATGGCCGCGACCCTGCGCAATGTCGGATTCGAGGTGGTCGAAGGTTCCAATCTAACACGCGACAAGATGACCGAGCGGCTGCTCGACTTCGGCAAGAAGGCGCAAGGCGCCGACGTCGCGCTGTTCTTCTACGCCGGTCACGGCATTGCCATCTCCGGCACCAACTATCTGTTGCCGATCGACGCCGACATCAAATCCGAAATGGACGTCAAGCTCGGCGCCGCGATCAATATCGACCTCACGCTCGAGCAGACCATGGGCGACGCCAAGGTCAAGCTGGTGTTCCTCGACGCCTGCCGCGACAATCCGTTCGCGGCCAAGATCAAGTCGAACGCGGCAACCCGCAGCGTCAACGTGCAGACCGGTCTGGCCGAAATGAAATCCGGCGAAGGCACGCTGATCGCGTTCGCAACCGGCCCGGGCCAGACTGCGCTCGACGGCCAGGAAGGCAACAACAGTCCGTTTACGCGCGCCCTTCTCGCTAACCTCACCCAGCCCGGCGTCGAGATTCAGCAGGCGATGACCAAGGTCCGCGCCCAGGTCAACGAGGAGACCAGCAAGGGACAATTGCCCTGGGGTCACACCAACCTGATCGGCACGGTCTATCTGAACGGCGCGCCCGCGCCCGGAGCCGTGGCGGCTGCAGCGCCCGCGGCGGGCGCTTCAAAGGCGTCGGACGTCGAACTGGAGTTCTGGCGCTCGATCAAGGACTCCAACAAGCCGGAAGAGCTCAATGCCTACCTGACCAATTATCCCAACGGTCAGTTCCGATCGCTGGCGTTGTCGCGGATTGCCTCGCTTGAGAGCGGCGCCAAGGACGTTAACGCGACCCGTAACCTGAGCACCGGTATCGATCCCGCGACCTTCAAGGATGAAGCGAACCAGACCACCGAAGATCAGATCGGCCTCGACAAGGGCCAGCGCCGCGACGTGCAGCGCCGTCTCAACGGGCTCGGCTTCGATACCAAGGTCACCGGCCAGTTCGATCAATCGACGCGTTCCGTGATCACGCGCTGGCAGGCCGCGCGCGGCTATCCCAAGAGCGGCTACCTCAACAGGCTGCAGCACAAGGCGCTGCTGACGGAGATCGTCGCGGCCGCACCGACCGCGAGCTCCGACGAGGAGCGGCCCGCTCCCAAGCGCCGCGCCCCCAGCACCGTTCAGGCGCAGCCTCAAGCGCAGCCGCAGCAGCCGCCGCCGCAGCGCCAGTACAGCAACCCCGGCCCCGATCCGGCAGGTGCCGGACGCTTCATCGGCGGCGTCGTCGGCGGCATGCTGCGCTAGTTGCGAGCAGCCCAATCAAAAAGGCCCGGGATGATCCCGGGCCTTTTCATTTGTGCTTTCGCAAATCGATTTCGACAGCGGCCAGCTACTTGCCAGCAGCCTTTCGCAGCGCCTCGTTCATGCGATCCTGCCAGCCCGGACCGCCTTCCTGAAACCATTCCAGCACGTCCTGGTCGATGCGCAGCGTGACCTGCTCGCGCACGCCGGGAACAGCGGCTTGTTTGGCCGGCGCCGGCGCCACCACCTTGGCGGTCGCGCGCTTGAACGCGGCCTCGGCTTCGGTACGCGCATCGTTTAGGGTTCTCGGCCGCCGCGGCTGGTCCGCCATCGCTAGATTCCTTCAAACAGTGCGGTTGACAAATAGCGTTCGGAGAACGACGGCACGATCGCGAGGATGGTCTTGCCGGAGCTCTCGGGCCGTTTGCCGATCGCGAGCGCCGCCGCGATCGCAGCGCCCGAGGAAATGCCGCCGGGAATGCCTTCCATGCGCGCCAGCGCGCGCGAGGTTTCGATCGCCGTCGGGCCGTTGATCCTGACGATCTCGTCGATGACCGATCGATCCAGGATGTCCGGAACGAAACCGGCGCCGATGCCCTGAATCTTGTGCGGCGTGTGCTGCCCGCCCGACAGCACCGGGCTTTCCTCGGGCTCGACGGCGACGATCCGCAAGTCCGGCTTGCGCGGCTTGAGTACCTGTCCGACGCCGGTAATGGTACCGCCGGTGCCGACGCCTGCGACGAAGATATCGATGTTGCCGCCGGTGTCGTTCCAGATCTCTTCCGCCGTGGTGCGGCGGTGAATTTCAGGATTGGCGAGGTTCTTGAACTGCTGCGGCATCACGGCGTTGGGCGTCGTCCGCACCAGTTCCTCCGCCGTCGCGATCGAGCCCTTCATGCCCTGCGCGGCCGGCGTCAGGATGATCTCGGCGCCGAGGAAGGCAAGCATCTTGCGCCGCTCGATCGACATCGATTCCGGCATCACCAGTTTCAGCCGGTAGCCGCGCGCGGCCGCGACAAAGGCGAGCGCAATGCCGGTGTTGCCGGAGGTCGGCTCGATCAGCACGGTGTCGGCGTTGATCACGCCGGCCTTTTCCATCGCGATCACCATCGCCGCGCCGATGCGGTCTTTCACGCTCGCGGCTGGGTTGAAGTATTCGAGCTTGGCCAGGATGATTGCGCTAACACCATGCGCCTCCGGCAGTTTGCGCAAGCGGACGATCGGGGTGTCGCCGATGGCATCGACGAGGGAGTCGAAAACGCGGCCCCGCCCCGGACGTTGCACTGCACTCGCGGCTGGTGACGCATCCATCTCAACACTCCTGTGACGATCATGTGCGGGGAATTGGTGGTGTCCCAACTTAGGAGGCGCCTGTGTCGATACGCAAGCCGGAATCGCCGGGGCGAAACGTTCGCTGCAATGCAAAACAAGAACGTCGCTAAATATCGTGAAATCAACGCATTTGTGTTGCGACATCGTCAAAGATTTCGCAGTATACTTTCGTAGTGAGCTGAGCCTGAGGTTCGGATCGCAAGGAGGTCACGATGCCAGCTATTGCTGAAATCCTGTCGACCCTAGCGTCTAGGCCCGATCCGCGTGGATGTGATTTGCCGACGTGCCCGGTGTGTGCCGACACCATGGTGGCGGCGGAAGCTTCCGCCTACCTCAACGACAACGTGATCAGCTATCTCTGGACCTGTGACACCTGCGGTTACGGGTTCGTGACCAAACATTCGATCAAGAGGTTTGCCTGTAATTAACTCAAACTATCTTGGAGCAATGTCACCGCGCGCCCAACCGGCGCGCGTTTGTTTTTGGAACGTCTCGAACGTGCCGCTCGCGATCGCCTCGCGCATGCCCCGCATCAGGTGCTGGAAATAGGCCACGTTGATTTCCGACAGCAGCATCGCCCCGAGCGTTTCTCCCGACCTGACCAGATGATGCAGATAGGCGCGCGAGATGTTGCGCGCCGAGGGCCATTCGCTTTCCTCGTCGAGCGGCCGCGGATCGTCGGCATGGCGGGCGTTGCGCAGATTGATCTGGCCGAAGCGGGTGAACGCCATGCCGTGCCGGCCGTTGCGGGTCGGCAGCACGCAGTCGAACATGTCGATGCCGCGCGCCACCGCCTCCATCAGATCTTCGGGCGTGCCGACGCCCATCAGGTAGCGCGGACGATCGGCGGGCAGCGCCGGCGCGGTTTCCTCGATCATCGAAAGCATCACCGCCTGCGGCTCGCCGACCGCAAGTCCGCCGATCGCGTAACCGTGGAAGCCGATCTCGACCAACTCGCGCGCGCTGACATGGCGCATCCCGGGAATGTCGCCGCCCTGCACGATGCCGAACAGCATGTAGCCATCAGGTGCAGCCTCGAACGCGCGCTTGCTGCGCTCCGCCCAGCGCAGCGACAGCCGCATCGCGCGCTCGATGTCGTCGCGCCCGGCCGGCAGCCGCACGCACTCGTCCATCTGCATCGCGATGTCAGCACCCAGGAGGCGCTGCACCTCGATCGAGCGTTCCGGCGACAGCTCGACCTTGGCGCCGTCGATATGCGAACGGAAGGTCACGGCCTTCTCGCTCACCTTGCGCAGGTCCGACAGCGACATCACCTGAAAGCCGCCGGAGTCCGTCAGCATCGGTCCGTTCCAGCCGGTGAAGGCCTGCAGGCCCCCGAGCGCGGCGATCCGCTCGGCGCCCGGCCGCAGCATCAGATGATAGGTGTTGCCGAGCACGATGTCGGCACCGGCGTCGCGCACCTCGCGCCAATGCATGCCCTTCATGGCGCCCGCGGTGCCGACCGGCATGAAGGCCGGCGTGTTCACCACGCCATGCGGCGTGGTCAGGCGGCCGGTGCGGGCAGTGCCATTGGTGGCGAGCAATTCGAAATGATTGGGAAGATTCATGGCGCTGCTTATTACGTGCCGGGAACGGCCAATCAACCGCCCAGTGGATGAAATCTGACGCTTGGTGCCCAACTCGGGAGCACTCGGGCACCGTCACAATTGGATAAAACTCGCCACTTTGCCTCAGTTGTTGCGGCGCGATAGTACGGTAGCTATTGGGAGGAAAGCGGATGTCACGCGGATATCCCATTTCGGTAGCGAATGACCCAACTGCGACATCGATGATCCACCATTCCAAGCGCTTGACGACGATTGATCGATCTGACTGAAACGCTGTGCCCTGCCGGGGTGTCTGCACTGCGCGGACTGAGACCATACCCGTTGAACCTGTCTGGGTCATTCCAGCGAAGGGAGCCGACCTTGACTGTCATTCACGATCCGGAACTGGAATGCTTGCTGACGGGCTTACATGCCAGAAGCGACGAGCAGGTTGCGGCGATGAGAAGCTACGACGCTGAGCGGGCTAAGGAAGCGCATATACTCACGGAGGACGAGGTTAAGGCCTTTCGGAGCGACAAGCTTGTCGCGCTTGACCGTAACAAGGCGGAATTTTGCTATCAGCTTTGCCGTGCAACCAATGCGCGCCGAATTGTCGAGGTGGGCACGTCCTACGGTGTTTCGACGCTCTACCTCGCCGCTGCCGTGCGTGACAATGTCGACGCCGCGGGCGGCGACGGCGTGGTGATCGGCACCGAATACGAGCCAAGTAAGGCCAGCGCCGCAAGAGCGCATTTCGAGCAGGCGGGCTTGAGCCGTTTCATCGATCTACGTGAAGGCGACCTGCGCGAAACACTCAAGCACATCAATGGGCCAATGGATTTCATGCTGGTGGATATCTGGATCGCCATGGCGCGACCGGCACTGGAGTTGGTTAACCCCTATCTGAAGTCGGGCGCCATCGTGGTCTGCGACAATACGGAGCAGTATCGAGGCGACTACGCGGACTACTTCGAATTTCTTGGAGCTAATGGGTTCCGAACGATGACGCTGCCATTCGACGGCGGTCTGGAATTGTCTATGCGCTGCTGGCCCTGACCACGGGTAACTCTAGATGGTGTTGAATGTCTCTTCATTCACGTTTGAGACATGCCGTCGGACTCTGACAATGTCCGCCTATCGGGGAAGACCGGAAGTGCTCGGCAGACGGTGTCGAGGGCTTTTCTTCAATCACTCGGCCGCTCTTAGTAGAGGCGGCGATGCCGCCGATAACCCGCAGGCTCTTCCGCGTGCGCGAAATATGGATTGATGACGCACTGGGCAGCGCGACCCGACGCCGACGCGTTGCACTGAGGCAGCGACGTGTAGCGGCATTCGTAATACGGGGTCCGGCCGAAAATATGTAAGCAAACGGGGTAGTTTGGATCGTATGTCTGAGCGCGCGCCGGCGCAGCCGTAGCGAGCGTCGCGCCTGCCAAAATCGCGGAAGCCAAAATGCGCATCAGAATCTCTTGCGGGACTGGCGGATGGGACCGCGGTGAGCACTTCCGCGTCCTCCGATTCCCTTGATGGCTGTCTTCGACCACTAAGCAGACAGTCCCCCGGCGGGTGTCAAATCACGTTCGCGCGCTGGCACTGGTCGACGGACGGGTCGTCGAACTCGACCGCTCGCTTAAGGCGGCGCCTCCTCGGTATCGGAGCGCACCACAAGCGCGCGAGCCGGCGCTGCCGAAACGCACGGCGACCCGCCAACAACGCGTTTCGGCGCACCCTCAACACCTTGCCTCACCCAGGGCGCTGTCATCCCAGCCTAAGGTGGTGGAGGGCAAGACGAAGATGGACGACGAGGCTTGACGCTATTGCGTCCGTATGGTCCCGCTCGGGCTGAAGTCCTGCTTCTTATCGTACCCGGAGTCGCGGAGATTTCGGAAATACAGCTCGCGGTCGCTGTTGCTCGCACCGGGCGCGAAGATGGCCGGAGACGGACCCATACGAGCAAATGCTGCGTTTGGGTTCATCGGACGGGCATATGGGTTTGGGTTTATCGCGGCGGCAGATGCGCTTGGCTTCACCGCGCGGCTTTGAGTCCGCTGCGCGGCCAAAGCGACAGAAGTGGAGAGAGTGAAGATGGCAAGACTAACAAGGATGGTTTTGTTCATGCTCAGCTCCTCTGAACCGGAAAGAAGCGCCAGTCCAAACTACCTCAGAGTGTTTTCGTTCCAACGATGGCTTGGCTGCTGAGGGCTGTTGTCGACGGGGCCCGCACGCCCATCCAAGCGCCGGAATTTTTCCTCGTGCCGGTGCCGTTGCAAGTTCAGAAGCTGCGACCCATCAGGGCCGCGATGGCACAGGCGAAGCCCCCCACTAGGAGGCCAGCAACTGTTACGGCGACCAGGTCAATTGACCAGGGGTGGTCGCCTCGGCCGACTAAATCCAAGTGTCGGGAGCGGGTTTCGTCTCGATATGTCTGAAGGCGCATGGCAGCAGCGCTCCTTGCGCGTGTTGGGGATGATTCAATCGGCTGCTGCAAAAACAGTTCCGCCCAGTTCCAGCGAAACTGATGCGGCCGGGAAAACGTCTATGCGTTTTGGTTCATCTGTCATGGACTCAGACCATGCAGCGCAGAAGGATCAAACAGACCAGTTCACTTGAAGACCGCCTCGCCCCCTCGAGCGTGCGAAGCGCAGATTCCACGAAGGACGGAGTGTCGCCGCAGATGACCGGGACCGCCGGCCTGAACGACACGATGATCGCCACCAGCAGCGCGACACACGCCAGCACGGCCCATGGCCACGGGAACCCGACGCCGCCCAAGGAGGCGGCTCCGCCCGTTGTACTCGCTGGAGCTTTGCGGTCGGACCGTACGATCGCCGTCCACACACGGGTAAGTTCGAATGCCACCCCAGCTTCATGCTGGACCAAAACGCTCTACAAGACCATCGGAGGCAAGACGTGCTCTCGGCTCCTTCGCCTTCCCGTCGATAGCGAGGCCTTGGTCCAGGCTGGAGCGCCGCTAGTTGAGAAGACATGGGTTTTGCCACGGGCTATCGCATCATGCGGCGCGAAGCGTTAGAAGGTTTTGGCAAAACACTGCCGGCTTTTACGTATCGAGGTGAGCTCATCCACCCAGACTTAGATCGGGAGCACGCCGCGTACGAATACGTTAAACAACATGGAGAACGGGTACACTCGCTGCATATAGCGATGAACTCACTGGTGAAACCCGAGGCGGACTTCCTTTTTGGAGACGCGCATCTCGTAGAGCACAAATGTCTGCCCTGTGGCACATAGCGTCAGATAGTGCGATGCAGCGATATGTCCGAAGTTGGGAATGAAATCGACTTTGACCAACGGTTGCGATCCGACGATCCAGGCTAAGGTGACGTTCACGTTTGATCGATTTCGCGTGTCGGCGTGGGCACCAGGCGTCAGATTTCATTCACCAGTGCGCGCTTCAGAGCAGCCCGTGTTCCACGCCGGACACAATTGAGCCGCCCGGGCGCCTCAGCCTCCCGCTTGCTAAACAAAACGATACCGTATAGTTTTATGAAAGGGACACGAAACGCCGCTGGCGATGAGGCCGACGGCGGCAAGTGCGTGTGTACGGTGACTGACGGAAATGCCCTCCCTCTCTTTCCTGACAGGATCAATCCTCTCCGACAGCCGGATCAGGAGCACAGGCTCACGCCTGCTCAGGTCAGCCGTCTTGCTCTGCAGCCTCGCGCTAGCCGCCTGCACGTCCCTGCCGCGCACGCCCTACAGCGCTGCGGATGCCTCTAGCTCCCGCGTGCTCGATATCGACGGCCTGCGGCGCTACACCGACGAACCCGTCACAAGATTCCGTTTCGAGAAAGACGCCCCCTCCTCAACCAAGACCTATCTCGCGCTTTCCGGCGGCGGCGCCGATGGCGCCTATGGCGTGGGCGTGTTGAACGGCTGGACCGCGGCCGGCACCCGCCCGGCCTTCTCGGTCGTCTCAGGCGTGAGCACCGGCGGCCTGATTGCGCCGTTCGCGTTTCTCGGGTCCCAATACGACGACACGCTGAGGGAGGTCTACACCAGCGGCATAGCGGAGAGCCTGCTCGATGATCCCAGCATCATCCGCGTGCTCTTCGGATCCGGCCTGTTCGGCAATAAGCGACTGCGCGAGTTGGTGGCCCGCTATGTCGGGCCGGAGATCCTGGCCGCCGTTGCACGCGAAAATGCCAAGGGCCGAAAACTGCTTGTGGTGACCACCGATCTCGACACCCAACGCACGGTCGTTTGGGACATGGGGAAAATCGCAGCGGTCGGTTCGCCCGAGGCGCTGCGCCTGTTTCGCGACGTCATGGCGGCCTCCGCCAGCATTCCCCTGGTCTTCCCGCCCATCCTGATCGAAGCCGAGGGTCAGGGTCGGCGCTTTGAGGAGATGCATGTCGACGGCGGCGTGACCGCTCCGGTCCTGACGCTGCCGGATGCCCTGCTGTTCCAGGGACGTCTGCCCGGAAACAGCCGGATGAACATCTACATCCTCGTCAACAAGAAGCTCGAACGAGCTTTTGAGCTGGTATCCAACAGCACGCTCGACGTCGCTTCACGCAGCCTGTCGTCGATCACCCAGTCCCAGACGCGCTCGGTCATCTTCTCGACCTACGATTTCGCCAAGCGCAATCGGTGGGGCTTCCATCTGTCCTATATCGAGCGCGACTATCCCGCGTCGCGCTCAGAGGGTTTCGACACCGCCTATATGCGCGCCCTCTATCAGCATGGCTATGAGAAGGCCGCGTCGGGCCGCGCCTGGACCTCGACGCTTCCGTGAGCCACTTTCGGAGCGGAACGACGATCTCCATGGACGGTTTAGGATATGGCCAATTCGGCCAGATTCGCGATGACGCCCCTCTTACTTCGCGTTATAGAGCAATGACTGATATCACGACCGCGCAGGAATCAATGGGCATGGGATTGACTGCGACCAAGGCCAGGCCGGCGAAACGAGACGTCACGAAGTCGCGCGGCGGCCGGCCGACGAAAAGCGCCGCCATCGAGCGCGATCAGCGGCTGATCGAAGTTGCCACCCGTCTTTTTTTGGACCGGGGCTACGACGCGACCTCGCTTGATGCGGTTGCGGAAGCCGCCCGCGTCAGCAAGCCCACCGTCTATTCGCGCTACGGCGACAAGCGCGGGCTGTTTGCGGAGGTGCTGAGGCGCGAGATTGCGCGCTGGCTTGCTCCGCTTGCTGAAGCGGCGGAGGTGCAGCTCACGCGCTCCTCGGACATTTCGGTTGAGCAGCGCCTGATAGAGGTCGGCCGCGAGATGCTGACGTTCACTTGCGGACCCGATGCCGTTGCGTTCAGCCGCATGATGACGTCACAGGCCATCAACTTTCCCGACATTGCCAAACTCGGCAAGGAAGAAGGCTGGTTGAAGGCCGTTTCCACCACCGCGCGGTTCTTTGATCGTTTGGTCGCACAAGGCGCGATGGACGTCGAGGATACCGGCATCGCTGCTGAGGTCTTTCTCGACGTGGTCGTCGGTCACACGCACCGCATGGCGACGTTCGGAACGCCGCTGGAGATGAAGTCCGCCGAAAAACGCATGCGCCTGGCGATCAGACTGTTCCTGGCCGGTGCGCTTGGCCCATCGAGCCGCGTTCAATCCATCCCCAAACGAACCGGTCGGCGGCGCCCCTCCCGCTGACAATTCCGTGAGAACGGTGCTTCATACCGGAGACGTCCTTGATCAAAACAAAACGATACGGTATGGTTTTGTTATAAGCGAGCGAGTTCCTGCTTTCATTGGTCCCCGGCCGGGCTCGCGCCGCTTCGATCGCCGCAAGCGGCGGTACTGCCCGTTTGCGACGTTCCGCGGCCGACCCGTATGCCTCCAAAGGGTCGGCCGCGCTTTCCTTCACGATCCGGCCGGTCCGCCGGCAGAGACAGCCTCAAGGATGGAGACTGCAAACGTGCGTACGCCCTGTTGGAGACAGTTGCTCGCCGCCGTCCTGGTGGCGATCATCCTTCCTGCCCCGGTCTATGCCATCACGGCGGCGGGCGGCGAGCCCGCCTCGCTCCGCAATGAGGCCGGGGATGGCGCGGCGTCCGACCAGCAGGCGGTCGACCGCGAGCTCGAGCTCTTCCGCGGCTCGGCAGTCTCGCTCAGCCAGGCCATGGCGATTGCCGAAGCCCTGCATGCCGGCGCGACGACCGCCGATGTCAGCTTCGACGGCGCCTCCGAGTCGCCGGTTTACCGGATAAAGACGCTTCAAAACGACCGCATCTGGCAACACGCGATCGACGCCACGACTGGCAAGACTGTCGGCGGCGAAGCCGCCCTGCCCCTGAGGGCGCTCGATGCCGAGGACCGCAGCAACCTCGTTGCACTCAGGACGATCCGGCACCGCTTGGCGGACGCCGTTCGCGTGGCCGAGCAAGCGGCGTCGGGCAAGGCAATCAGCGGCGGCCTGATCCGCGAACGCGGCCGGCTAAATTTCGCGATCGTCGTCATGAGTGGCAGCGACCTGAAGCAGGTGATTCTCGAGCCTCCTGGCGCCGCAAGGCGGCGATGACGGGGCTCGTCTGGACACCGTCGCAGCCCGGATAAGGCTGAAACCCGTTGACGGCGGCCCCAAGCTGCCGCATAAGTCCGCGCCATGACGACTTCGACCAAAGCGACCGCGAAAACCAAAGCACCCTCGGGGGGCTCGGGAGCCGTGCGCGCGTAGTCGAACGATCGCATTATCTGAACCGAAGCCCCGCCTGAAAAGGACCGGGGCTTTTTTATTGCCCGCAGCATTGATGCTCAAACAGAGGACAGACCCGTGAGCTACGAACCCGTTGTTGCCATCGCCGGCGTGACCGGCGCTGTTGGTGCCGAATTTATCGCCACCATGGACAAGCGCGCTTTTCCCGTCGGCAAGCTCAAGGCGCTGGCCAGCGCCCGCTCGGCCGGCAAGACCATCGATTTCCGCGGCGAGAAGATCGTCATCGAGGAGCTCACTGAAAATTCGTTCGAGGGCGTCGACATCGCGCTGTTCTCGGCCGGCAGCGGCATCTCGCGCAAGTTCGCGCCCGCGGCCGTCAAGGCCGGCGCGGTCGTGGTCGACAATTCCTCCGCGTTCCGGATGGACCCGAACGTGCCGCTGGTGATCCCCGAGATCAACGCCAATTGCATCCGCGATCACAAGGGCATCATCGCCAACCCGAACTGCTCGGCGATCACGGCGCTGGTGCCGCTGTGGCCGATCCACCGCCAGAACCGCATCAAGCGCATGATCGTATCGACCTATCAGGCGGCGAGCGGTGCCGGTGCCGCGGCGATGGAAGAGCTGGTGGAATCGACCCGCGCCTATCTCGAGGGACAGCCGTTCACGCCCAAGGTGATTCCGCTTCCCTACGCCTTCAACGTGTTCAGCCACAACACGGCGATCGATCCCGAGACGGGCTACAACGACGAAGAGACCAAGGTGATCAAGGAGACCCGCAAGATCTTCGAGGATGACCAGATCGCCATCGGCGTCACTTGCGTGCGCGTGCCGGTGCTGCGCGCCCATTGCGAGGCGATCACCTTCGAATGCGAAAGGCCGATCACCGAGGACGAGGTCCGCGCCATCCTGTCGAACGCGCCGGGCGTCAAGATCGTCGACGACCGCGCGAAGAACTACTTCCCGATGCCGATCGATGCGTCGGGCCAGGACGACGTTCTCGTCGGCCGTATCCGCAAGGACCTTAGTGATCCCTCAGGCCGTTCGATCTCGATATTCGTGTCGGCCGATCAGCTCCTCAAGGGCGCGGCGCTGAATGCGGTCCAGATAGCGGAATTGCTACCGCAGCGAGTGATGGCGTGAAGGTGACGGACTTGGTGGGCAAAGCGAAGCGTGCCCACCATTGTGACCGACGGTGCGGAACGATGGTGGGCACGGCGCGGTGCGCCTTTGCCCACCCTACCGCACGTACGCGCCCGTCACGCGCCAGATGACGTTGCCGACATCGTCGGCCACCAGCAACGAGCGGTCGGGACCGAGCGTGACCCCGACCGGTCGTCCGTAGGAGACCTTCTCATCTGGAGCGAGAAACCCCGTCAGAATATCCCGCGGCGGGCCCGACGGGCGTCCGTTCTCGAACGGCACGAAGACGACGGCGTAGCCGCTCAGCGTGCTGCGATTCCAGGAGCCGTGCTGGCCGATCACCATGCCATCAGGAAAACCCGGAAGTGTGCCTGATGGCATCCAGCAAAGGCCGAGCGAGGCGGTGTGGCCGCCTAGCGCATAGTCCGGTTGGATCGCCTTTGCGACCATAGCCGGATCCTGCGGCACCCGGTCGTCGACCGTCTGCCCCCAGTAGCAATAGGGCCAGCCGTAGAAGCCGCCATCGCGCACTGCCGTCAGATAGTCCGGCGGTGTCTCATCGCCCAAGCCGTCGCGCTCGTTGACGACCGTCCAGAGCACGCTTGTGCTGGGCTCCCATGCGAGGCCGACGGCGTTGCGCAGGCCGCTGGCAAAGATGCGGCTCGTGCCATCAGCAAGATCGAGCTCATAGATCGCGGCACGACCCTCCTCGACCTCCATGCCGCCCTCGGCGATGTTGCTGAGCGAGCCCACGCCGGCATAGAGCTTCTTTCCGTCCGCGCTCGGCAGCAGGCTGCGCGTCCAGTGCCCGCCCGGCTTGAACGCCACGAGCTTGCGTCCCTCGGCAGTGATGCGGTCCGCGCCCGCTACATAGGGAAAGGCGACGACGCCGTCGGTATTGCCGACATAGAAGGTGTCGCCGACCAGCGCCATGCCGAACGGCTGACTCAATCCCTCCATGAAAATCCCGCGGCCTTCGGCAACGCCGTCACCGTCGCGATCACGCAGTAGCGTGATACGGTCGGCGCTGACGCCGAGCGCCGCGGCACGCCGCATCGTCGCCTGCATTGCATAGTGGAATACGCTCCTCGGCGGTCCCGCAATCTGGGTCGCCTCGGAGATGAGGACGTCGCCATTGGGGAGCACGTTGATCCAGCGCGGGTGGTCTAGATCTTTCGCAAACGCATTGACCTTGAGCCCGGGTGCGGCGGTCGGCTTCTGCCCGTCACTCCAGCCCTGGGCCGTCGGCATCTTGAGCGTCGGGATGGCGCCTTGCGGCTTCGCCTCCGGAATCTTCGGCGTGTTACCCCACGCCGGTGCCGGCGCGGATCCCTGCAGACGGCGCCACAACAGCGCGACGGCGCCGACCAGCGCGACGATGCGCGCGAAAATGCCCGACAGGTTCATGAAGTTCTCCACTTGACGGCGCGCACACTATCCGACGCCATGAAGCGTTGGAACCTCATCGTCGGCGCGCGAACTCGCTGGCACCTATGCGTTTTCGAGCGAAGGCGGCAGTGAGCACCAGACAGCGCGCGATGCCGATGCGTGGTGGCGGGAGACGGTAGTATTACGATCTTGGCGACATCGGCCGAATCGCAGAAACACAATCTTGGCGCTTTATTGTCAGAGCGCTTCCTCCCTGAACCTTTGCCCGCCCAATTGGCGGGCCTCTTTTTCGAGCGAGGACGCCCTGCTTTGCCTCAATCCCGCGCGCGAAACAGCAGGCAGGCATCGCCGTAGGAATAGAACCGGTAACCGCCGGCGATCGCGTGTGCATAGGCGCGCTTCATCGTCTCCAGCCCCGAGAAGGCCGACACCAGCATGAACAGCGTCGAGCGCGGCAGGTGGAAATTGGTCATGAGAATATCGACCGCGCGAAAGCGATAGCCCGGCGTGATGAAGATCGAAGTCTCGCCGTCGAACGGCTGAATCGTGCCGTCTTCGGTCGTAGCGCTCTCCAATAGCCGCAGCGACGTGGTGCCGACCGCAACGATGCGGCCACCATTGGCGCGCGCGGCGTTCAAGGCGTCCGCAGTACCGGCCGATATCGCTCCCCACTCGGCATGCATCTTGTGCTCGGAGGTCTCCCCCACCTTGACCGGCAGGAACGTCCCTGCCCCGACATGCAAGGTCAGCCGGTGCAGTTCGACACCGCGGCCGCGCAGCGCTGCTTCCAGGTCAGGCGTGAAATGCAGTCCTGCCGTCGGCGCCGCCACGGCACCCTCGTTCGCCGCGAACATGGTCTGATAGTCGGCGGCGTCGCGCTCGTCTGGCGTGCGCTTGGAGGCGATATAGGGCGGCAGCGGCGGCGTGCCGAGATCGGCGATGGCCTGATCCAGCGCCGGTCCATGAAACGAAAACGACAGCGTAATCTCGCCCTCTTCGCCCTTGGCCTCGACCTCGGCGTCGAGATGGCCGAGCAGGCAGACCTTGCCCTCATTGCCGAAGCGAACGACGTCGCCGGGCGCGAGCTTCTTGGCGGGCTTGACCAGCGCGCGCCAGCGCGACCCGTCCAGCCGCTTGATCAACGTCGCCTCGATCTTCGGCTCGGTCTCGCGGCCGATGCGACGCCCCTTGAGTTGGGCGGAGATCACCTTGGTGTCGTTGACGACGAGCTGATCGCCCGGCTCCAGCCACTGCGGAAGCTCGGCAATGGAGCGGTCGCGCAGCACGCCGTCGGGCTGCACCACCAGCAGCCGCGCGGAATCGCGCGGGCTTGCGGGTCTGAGCGCGATGCTCGTGGCAGGCAGTTCGAAGTCGAAGAGATCGGTGCGCATGGCGCCGGTACGCCTCACTTGGCGTCATTCCGGGGCACGCGAAGCGTGAACCCGGAATCTCGAGATTCCGGATTGCCGCGCGTTGCGCGGCCTCCGGAATGACGGGTTGAATTTACGCCGCGTCCAGCGCCATCCGCGCCTTGACGATCTTGTCCGGGTTCTGCACCGGCTCGCCACGCTTGATCTTGTCGACATTCTCCATGCCCGAGGTGACCTTGCCCCAGACCGTGTACTGGCCGTTGAGGAAGGAAGCATCGTCGAAGCAGATGAAGAACTGGCTGTCGCCGGAATCCGGGCTCGCGGCGCGGGCCATCGAGGTGGTGCCGCGCACATGCGGTTCCTTGTTGAACTCGGCCTTCAGCTTCTTGCCGGAGCCGCCGGTGCCGGTGCCGTGCGGGCAGCCGGTCTGCGCCATGAAACCCTCAATCACGCGATGGAACACGATGCCGTCGTAAAATCCGTCGCGGACCAGTTCCTTGATGCGGGCGACATGGCCTGGCGCCAGGTCGGGGCGCATCTCGATGGTGACGGGGCCCTGGGTGGTTTCAAGGATCAAAGTATTTTCTGTATCAGCCATGCTCTTTTCTCTTCAGGTTTGGGTGGACGTTTGCGCGTTCTGAAAGTGACAGCGAAAGGCCGGCCGGCAACCGCACCGCCCAGTCCCTCGGTAAATGGCAACGGCGCACAGCGTTGCAATGTCTCCATTACGGCAATTCGGTACGCGATCCTGTCGTTATCGCCGGCGTTTGCGGATTCATAGGTAATCCTCGGTTGACCGAGAATGGCGCCCTCACGGTTGAAACTGACGACGACTGTGATGTCCATCGGGTTGGCGCGCGAGGCGGGCGGCGGCTGCCAGCAGGAATACAGTTTAGCGAAGACATCCTTGATGGTGTCGAGTTGCTGCGGTTGCGCCGATGCGTGCGCCGCCGACGCAAGCCACACGAGAGTGGCGGCAAACCAGACGTATGGCTTGCGGCGCGCCGAAATCATGGCCTCACTTGATGTCGGATGCGACCTGCACCTTCACCATCTTGTCGGGATCGACGACCGGTTCGCCGCGCTTGATCTTGTCGACCACGTCCATGCCCGACACCACTTCGCCGATCACGGTGTATTTCCCGTTCAGCGACGCGCCTTCGGCGAACATGATGAAGAACTGCGAATTGGCCGAGTTGGGATCGCTCGTTCGAGCCATGCCGACGATGCCGCGCTTGTACGGCACGTTGGAGAATTCGGCCGGCAGGTTCGGATGTTTCGAACCGCCGGTGCCATTGAAATTCTTGCCGTCGCCGGTCTGCGCCATGAATCCCTCGATCACGCGATGGAACGGCACGTTGTTGTAGTAGCCCTCGCGCGCCAAGAGCTTGATGCGCTCGGCATGCTGGGGCGCGAGGTCGTTCCGCAGCTTGATCACGATGCGGCCCTTGGTGGTGTCGATCACGATCGCATTCGCCTTGTCGAGATTGGCGGGCAACGGCTGCGCAATGGCGGGGACCGCACAGACGAGCGCGGCGACGAGTGCGAGAATGCGGATCATGAAAACTCCGGATCAAGAGGTCGGGTAGAAAAGCGCCGACGGGGCGGCTAGCTGGCGAATTTGGCCTTGAGCTGGGCTGCGACCGATGACGGCACGAAAGCTGAGAAATCCCCACCCATCTGAGCGATTTGGCGCACCAGTGTGGCGGTGATCGGGCGGACCGCCGGCGAGGCCGGAACGAATACCGTGTGCACTTCGGGCGCCATGGCCTCGTTCATGCCGGCGAGCTGCATCTCGTAGTCAAGGTCGGTGCCGTCACGCAGGCCGCGAATCATGATGGTCGCGCCCGCCTTCTGGGCCGCCGTGACAGTCAGGTTGTCATAAGTCCCGCACTCAAAGGCACAGCCTGCCTTCTGGGCGATGGGTCCGCATACTTCCTGCAGCATGGCCAAGCGTTCTTCGGTCGAGAACAGCGGCTTTTTGCTGGAATTGACCGCCACGGCGACGATCAGGCGGTCGCACAGGGTGACGGCGTGCCTGACCACGTCCAGATGGCCGTTGGTGACGGGGTCGAATGAACCGGGATAAAGCGCGATACGGGACATAGTCCCTCCTACCCCGCCCCGGGCGGTCCGGCAAGCCGGGCCCGGTTCCTCCCTGGTGCGGCTTTTTATTTCGGATCGGCCAATGAAGCAGTCTTGGGCCCGGGCGTCTCCCTGGGCGGGACGGTATGTTTCATCCGCCAATGGACGACGAAACAAAACTCGGCCGCGACGAAACCATTTTCGGGGCCGGTGAAGACGGCCGGAAACTTGCGCTGGCTACAAGTCCACCCAACGAGACGACGGGCCGCGAAGGCCCATGACAGGGGACCGTCATGATCAAAGCTTTTTCCGCAGTCGCTGCTGCCGCGCTCATTGCTGCCGCGCTGACTGTATTGCCCGGCTTTGCCCCCCAGGTCGAAGCCAGCGTACCGCAGGTGCTTGCCAAGGGTGACCGCCTGGATATCCGCACCGTCGGCAAGGATTGCTCGCAGCAGGCCTGGCCAAATTTCGAGGCTTCCTGCCTTCGCGCCGCCGGCTCCAAGTCGATGGTCCGGGAAGCCCGCCTGGTTACCGCGGACCGCACCCCGTAACGGCGTAGATTTCGTTCCGATCAACCTCCAGGGAACCGCAGTAATGGCGAGCAGGGATGCCCCCCTGCTCGCCATTTGCGTTCTAACGCTGCTCCAAGGTCGACACCGTGAGCTGCCGTTCGGCATCAAGGATGACCCTTGTCCTGAACTTCTGACTTTCCCGATCGAGTCTCTGCTGGATCCATTCAATGTCCCGCCACGGTGGAATGGAGAGACGAAAGTTCTTGATCTGCAGAGGAACCAGTTTGAGCGCATCGAGGCATCCGCTCGCCGGATCCAGATCGGCGAAATACATCAGCGCGAGGTCGTCACGGTAACGCTCGTCACCAGGAATCCCTTCATAGTCGTTCAGAAAATCGCCGCAGCCATAGAGAATGAGACGATCCCGATAGATTTCGATCGCTCTCGGATGATGCGAAGAATGCCCGTGAACGATCGATACGCCTGCCTTGTCGATGAGGGCCCGGGCCAAAATCGCCTGCTGATCCGGAATGTGATATCCCCAATTGGATCCCCAATGGATCGAAACGACGACGAGATCGCCCGGCCTCCTCTGCGCCATTACCTGGTCAGCGACCTCCAACGCGCTCGCCCCGCACAGGTCAGGCAGCAGGTTGATGCCTGGAGCGTCTGACGTCGCAGCCCACTCGAGCGGGACGCCGCTCGATGTCGATCCGAATGAAAAGATCAGGAGCCGCGCTTTGGCAAGGTTAAGCACTGTAGGTGCGCGCGCTTCGCGATCGTTGCGTCCTGCTCCCGTCGCTTTGACGTTGAGTTTCTGCAGGGTCGTCAGCGTCTCAAGCAGGCCGGCGCGGCCCCAGTCGAGCATATGGTTGTTGGCCAATACACAGCAGTCGATCTTGGCGGCCGCGAGACATTCTGCATTCTCGGGGCTCATGCGGTAGTTGATGCCTTTGCTCGCACGGTCGTTGCTGCGGGTGACAGCCGTTTCGAGATTGATGATCCGCGCGTCAGGCTGCATGCGCTCCAATTGGTCCAATGCAGCACCCCAAACGTAGGACGGCCCGCTACTCCGTGGAATGGGTCCGTTTGCCTGCTCGGCGAGCTGCACGTAGCTCTCCGCCGATCGCACGTAATGTTCGTAAATCTCGGGGCTGCAGGGATGCGCCAACACCTGGTCGATGCCGCGGCCGCACATGACATCGCCGCATAGAAAGAGCCGCACCGACTTCCTGTGCGCAGCCGGCAAATGTCTTTCCTCGGGCATGAAATGCTGCTCCAGCGTCCGCGTCAGGCGTGAGGTCCAGCGAATGCCGCCATCACCTCGGCCAGCATCCGCTCCTCCTCTCCCGAATAACGCGGAGAAAAGTGAAACGGCTCGACGCGGCGCACATTGGCCTCCCGCGCAATTTCCCCGGCAGCCGTGGTTGTAAGGTGGCCCCGGTCCCTCGCCAATCCGGCGTCCGCTCCGGCAAATGCGGCCTCAATGAACAGGATGTCGGCGTTCCGAACGAGCGCCACGATGGCGGCACGATTAGCCGGCGTATCGGCGACATCGGTAACATAGGCAATTTTCTGACCGGCAGCGACCGTCAAGAGATCACGCAAGCTGCCAAGTGGTACAACACGATCATCCGATGTCGCCGGTCCGTCGATATGGACCAAATGATCGTCCGCGCGACGCTCGACAACGGCTTTCTTGAGGGAGCGCAACCACGGACCAACGGGAAGTCCGCGCTCCGACAATCGGTTCTTCCAGATGTTCACATGCGCTGCTTCCTGCAGGGCAAAGGCAAGGCAGGGCGTGCCGTGTTCAAGGATCGCGGCCGATACGCGATGGGTCGGTTCGTCGCAGAGCACGCCGGCAAGGCTTTTGTGCGAGACTGATGGCTCCGCGGCAAACGCCTTCTTGAGGCGGAACCGCGTGGTGGACATGGAACTCGGCGTTTCAAATTCGCTCACAACGAAAACAAGATCGCAAGGATAGGCTTCGATCAGATTCCATCGATAGGCCTGAAGCTTGTGAAAGACGCGCTCCGCGAAGCCGGGTGGACCGTAGAGCTGCACCGTTTTCTCGCGCCCGACCAGCAAACGGAGCAGATGGTCGAAGCCAACGAAATGGTCGATATGCGCATGCGAGACGAAGATTTGGTCGACACGTCGTATCTTTCGCGCTGACAGCGAAGCGATTTCTCCGACATCGAACAGCAGGCTGTGCTTTTCGAACAGCGTCTCCACATAAATCGTCGGGTCGCCGTAGCGACCGTTGACGAGGCTCGGATGGAAGATCGGTCGCATCGCAAGCTACTCTGCCGCAGCGGGTTTTCTACAGATCTCGGGCGCCACTCTGACTTAACTGCGCAACGCCCGTTTTGTTTGCGGGCCTGATTTTGGTCAATGTGCGATGAACTTCCCGGATCTAGTCAGCGTTATTGGATTTTGCATCTGGGAGAGCTCGCCAAGCCCGAGCCGATGTCTCCTGCAGCCTTGATGGAGAGAGCCATGAAGCTCGTTTCAAACGCCTTTGCTGACAAAGCGGCCATCCCTCGACGCTTCACCTGCGATGGAGAAAACCTGTCGCCGCCTTTGCAATGGTCCGGCGCGCCAGCCGGAACGCAAAGCTTCGTCCTGCTGTGCGACGATCCCGATGCGCCCGCAGGCACATGGCATCATTGGGCGGTTTACGATCTTCCGCCAGTGCTAACGGAGCTTGCGGACGGCGCCGCGCAGAACATGAAAATGAAGCAGGCGGTCAACGATTTTCGGAAAGTGGGCTATGGCGGCCCGTGCCCACCTCAGGGCCATGGACCTCATCATTATCATTTCCGGTTGCTCGCCCTCTCGACGGACCACCTTCCGGCAAAAGCCGGTGCGTCCTGCCGTGATATTGAGCGAGAGGCGCGCCAGCACGCGATCGCAGAAGCTATCCTCGTCGGCTCGTATGAGAGATAGGCCGGCAGAATTGGCGTTCTGACCATCGTTCCCGTTTTCCAAATTATTTCGCCTGCCTCAGGCGCGCGGTCTCGTCTTGCCGGAAGATCGCGTCGCGCGGCCGCCTGCCACGCCCGGATTGCCGACGCGCTTCAGTACCGACGTTACGACATATCGGCCGGCGGGATGGATGCTTTCCGATATTTCGAACAGCCGGCCGTGCGAGTCCAGATATCGGCGGATGACTTCGAGCGCGGGCGATCCGGCTTCTGCACCCAGCGCCCTGGCAAACTCGTTCGGAACGACGGTCGCCGCAACCGTTTGATGTACTTCGGAAGCGATCACGCCGTAACTGTCGGCAATCATGTCGCAGACCAGGCGGCGATCTTTCCTGATGTCGCTGACGGCATCCGCATAGCTCTCTTGGAAATAGCAATCGACCCAGGCCAATGGCGGGCTCTTCGGCTTTGTCGATGCACGGACATAGGCGATCCGCAGCCAGCGCGAACCCGGCTGACAGCCAAAGCGCCGCGCCGCCTTGCGATCCATCACGACGGTGTCGATGCTTCTGATGTCGCGATCAGTCGCCGCGGCGAGCGCTACGAGATCGCTCAATGAGCCGAGCGTCTGCTGAAAACTCTCTTGCGGACGTTCGCGCGTCTCAACCCGCGTGCCGGAGCCCTTCCGGCGCGAAACCGCCCCAAGCTCGGTGAGCCGGCGCATCGCCGCACGCACGGTCTGCCGGCTCACGTCGTAGCGCGCGGCAAGCTCCAGTTCGGTCGGTATCAGGCCGCCGACGGGGTACTGGCCCCGCTGGATCGCCTCCAGCAAATCGCGGGCGATAACCTCGTAGATTGGCATATCGAAACGGTTCTCGCGGTCCGGGCGCCATAACACGGCTTCGGTGGAACCGCGTCCAGCGTTTGACAAATTTGTACATCTCAATCATATGGCCGTACATATTAACCGGGAGTAAAGCAAGCCCGTGGCCAGCATCATCTTCGACAGCTCCCTCTATCGCGACGTGTTCTCGACGCCGGCCATGCGGGCGGTGTTTTCCGACGATGCCCAGCTGCGGGCCTATGTGCAGGCGGAAGTGGCGCTTGCCACCGCCCAGGGCGAAGCCGGCGTGATCCCACGCGAGGCAGCCGAGGCGATCGCGCGCCTGGCCCCGATGATCGCGCTCGACAGCGAGCAGTTGAAACGCGACACCGAGAATGTCGGCTATCCCATCGTCGGCCTGGTACGCCAGCTCTCGCAGCACCTGGGCGAAGCCGGCCGCTACGTGCATTGGGGGGCGACCACCCAGGACATCATGGACACGGCGACCGTGCTGCAACTGCGCGAAGCGGTTGCGCTGATCGAAACCCAGCTCGCTGAGGTCATGGCCACGCTCGCGGGTCTCGCCCGCCTCCACCACGATACGCCGATGGCGGGACGAACCCATCTTCAGCAGGCCCTGCCGATTACGTTCGGGCACAAGGCAGCGATCTGGCTCTCGGCGCTGCAGCGCTCGGCCGCTCGGCTCGAACAAGCCAAGCCGCGCGCCCTTCAGGCGCAGCTCGGCGGCGCGGCGGGAACGCTGGCTTCGCTCGGCGCGCGCGGACTGGATGTGCGCGCCGCCTACGCTCGCGCCCTCGGTCTCACTGAGCCTGACATCACCTGGCACGTCGCCCGCGACGGATTGGTCGAACTGGCGCAGACGCTGGCGGTAATCTGCGGCGCACTCGGCAAGATCGGCTACGACATCATGATCCTGATGGCGACCGAGATCGGCGAGGTGTTCGAACCTTTCGCCTCGCATCGCGGGGCGTCCTCGACCATGCCGCAGAAGCGCAATCCGATCTCGTCGGAAATTCTGCTGGCGAACGCGAAAATGTCCCGCGACGCCGCCTCGCTGATGTTAGATGCCATGGTGCAGGATCTCGAGCGCGCCACCGGGCCTTGGCACTGCGAATGGCTGGCATTGCCCCAGGTCTGTCTTCTTACGGCCGGGTCGCTGGCACAGGCGCAATTCATGCTTTCGGGCCTGACCGTCGATCAGGCTGCGATGAAGCGAAACCTCGATTCCACGCGCGGCCTGATCGTCGCCGAAGCTGTCATGATGGGGCTGGCGCCCGCGCTTGGCCGTCAGCTTGCGCATGACGAGGTCTACGCCGCCTGCCGCGATGCGTTCGATCGCGGTGACGCACTCCTCGATGCGTTGCTGAGGCGGCCGGCGATCGCATCCGCCTTGCCGCACAATCGGCTCGCCGCTTTGTGCGAACCGTCCAACTATCTCGGAACGGCCGGAGAGATGGTCGACCGCGTGCTCGCCCGTCAAATCAAACGATAAGCAAAGCGACATCTGGGAGGACCGGACATGATGGTGACCCGCACTCTTGACCGCCGCGCCGTCACTTTCGGCCTGGCAGGCGCGCTCTGCATGCCGTCGATCCTGCGTGCCCAGACGAGTTACCAGGACCGGCCGATCAACGTCATCGCGCCGTCCGCCGCCGGAGGGCCGACCGACGCGATCGCGCGCATCTATGCGGAATTCCTCTCGCGGGATCTCTGACAAACGCTGGTGGTCGAAAACGTCGCCGGGGCCGGCGGAACGATCGGTTCGACCAGGGCCGCGCGTGCGACAGCTGACGGCTATACGATTCAGATCGGCCAGGCCGGCACGCACGTGTCCAGCGTCGGGCTCTTTCGCAACCTGCGCCTCCGTAGGCAATCGAACGACGTCGCCAGGCCATCTTGGCGGGCGGCGGCAGCGCCACCATCGCCGCGGTGGTCAGGACTGCCGAGTCGCTTACTCTCGGCGCATCATCGCTTCCTGCTTAGCCAACGGCTTGTCCTCGTCTAACTTCACCCGGGTGCTGCGCGATCTTGGAACGGGCGGCAGTTGATGAACGCTCCCACGAAACGGCCGCGGAAGCGCCGGTACTTCTCGCAATCCAATCCCGACTGTCTCGGCATTCCTGAAAAACGGCCTCGATTCGATTGGACGAACAGGAGCGGGGCTACCCGCTCCGCTGATGACGGAGTCATCGTCACGGGTCCGCGTGACAATGCTCGCGTGGAACTATGCGGCGCGGGTTTTGTTTTTTCCCAATCGGGCGACCTTTGCCTTTTTAGTGGATTTCGTCGCAACCAATCTCGTGTCGGTGGGCGCTGCGGCGGCAGCGTTGCTGCCTGAACTTTCAACTGATGTCGTGAGAATTTCGCGTTGAGCATTGAGCCAATAGATGTCCGCCTGGCCCTCGGGTTGACCATCGGCGATCCAGAGGTGGTAGGCACGTTCGCGAATGGCCTCTTCCAGATTTGGCATGGGATTTTCCCTTCATGATGCGCCCAGCCCCGGCAGGTAAAGTCTCGCTCCCTAGGGTTAATGAAACCTTAACCGCTTGTGTCGATTGGATTGCCTGGTCGGATTGCGATCAGGGACGAGCCTGCCGCCGCCCGCCGGCGCGATCGGGTCGTCGAACTTACGGCCCCAGCCTGATGAACACTCTGGCATCTCCTCGCTCCGAGGTATCCAACCCGAGGCGACTGGGCGGCGCAGGGCTGCGCCAAAGCCGCAGCTATGTGACCAGCATGGCCTCGCTCGGGAGCAGCGCGGATCCGCGCCGGTCGTGGTCGGCACGTGGGTTTTGTCTTACACTTGGCGCTCGAAAAATTTCCTCGGGTACGGCCGCGAGTTTCTGCCAGCGCGAGGATTTATCGTAAGAAATGCCCACATCGGAAAGCCCCGTGTCCGTCGAGGCGTTTTTTGGCCGCCCGGCAGCGGTCTGTTCGCAGCCGATGCAACCCGGGCAGCGGCGTTTGGTGCTTGATACACCAAACACTCGACTAATCCGTGAAAACGACCACGCATATTCACCGCCGTTCCGCTTCCAGGCACATCCACAGCGTTCCCGAGGAGCGTTGTGCCAGGCAATTCTTGCTTGCGCGCCCCGACGAGATACATGCCCTTGGCTGCTGTACAGGGGGCTGGATTGAGCCAACGCGGTTTTCTCGCCGGAGCGCGCACACAAGAGAGCTCCTCTGTCCGTGATGTTATGAAAACTGAACCGTTCGGAAACCCGGCAATCTGGATGTACCAATTTTGGTAGTACTGCTAGCTGT
Organism: Bradyrhizobium sp. CSA112; assembly: GCF_029051645.1. Taxonomy (GTDB): domain Bacteria; phylum Pseudomonadota; class Alphaproteobacteria; order Rhizobiales; family Xanthobacteraceae; genus Bradyrhizobium. Next base: position 48,941 of record NZ_JAACFS010000037.1, on the reverse strand, counting down.
CAGAACCGATCCGGCTCATGTTCGTGGCTAGGGAGCAATCCCGATCCCGATTCCGATCCCGATAATCGCCAGCGATATGACGATCACCAGCACGTCAATCGTCAGCCATGTGGGTATGCGCTTTGCAGGTTGGGTCATAGCGTGCGCCCTCCGCAGCCACGTTATGTACCGGAAGAGCGCAAGTGGCTGTGAACGAGTTCACATGTTTGAACAATCGCTGCCGCCGTCGCTAGGCTCCCGTGTCAATAGCGCTCACGCTGATCGCCGGGATACCACGGTTCGCCGCTAATGCACCATTCTGTGGGATGATCTTCGGTGAACTGTCACTCCAATCAGCACCGCTAACAGCCGCCGGCATTGGGCTTCGCGGCCAGCCGAAACGCGAGCAGCGGACGCGGAAAAACCAGCCGTGAGTTCTGTTTTGAACCAAGCAGACCACGGATGCCCTTTCCCTTTGCAGGCTTAAGCCGATACGATGGCTTATCCGGAAGGCTTGGGGCAGGCAATGAAAGCAGGCGGCGGACCAACCAGATCGAGAAGCCACGCGACGACCACGGCAAAGCGCCGCCCTGCGCCAAAAGCAGCACGCGCCTCCAGCCCCGCAAAAACGAAAGTCGAAAGCCCCGCAAAAACGAAAGTCGAAAGTCCCGCCAACACCGAAGTCGAACAGCTTGCCCTCGAACTTCAGGACGCCCGGGAGCGGCAAGCAGCGACAGCCGAAGTCTTGAGCCTCATCTCGGACTCGCCGACCGGTATTCAGCCGGTGTTCGACAGGATCATCAAGAACGCAGCGCGGCTTTGCCAGAGTGTGTTGAGCGCCGTCTATCGCCGGGATGGAGATCATGTACATCTCGTCGCGTACGATCAGTTCTCCCCGGAATCGGTGGCCGCGGTGCGCAAGGCCTACCCTGCCCCGCTAAGCAGCAACAACCTGATCTCGGTCGCAATCCGCGAGCGCCGCCTCGTGCACGAGCCGGATGTGCTCGTCTCCGGCGGATACAGCGAACTGCAGAGAACATCAGGCTATCGCAGCATCCTCGTCGTGCCGATGCTGCGTGACGAGGTCGCGATCGGCGCCATCGCGGTGATGCGGCTTGAGCCGCAACTGTTTCCCAAGGCGCAGGTCGAGCTCCTGAAAACCTTCGCCGGTCAGGCCGTCATCGCGATCGAGAACACGCGGCTGTTCGCGGAAGTACAGGAACGCACAAGGCAGTTGTCGCAATCGCTCGAGGATCTCCGCGCCGCGCAGGACAGTCTCGTACAGACCGAGAAGCTGGCCGCGCTGGGAAGGCTGGTGGCGGGTGTAGCTCACGAGATCAACACCCCCGTCGGTACCAGCCTGACCGTCGCCTCGGCACTCCTGAACAAGACCGATCGATTTGAAGCCGATGTCGCGAGCGGCGGCGTGCGCCGGTCGGCCCTAGCTGAATTCATTGCGGCAAGCCGGGAGGCGGCATCGCAAATCATGATCAACCTCAATCACGCGATCGATTTGATACAGTCGTTCAAGCAGGTTGCTTCGGATCGCAACGTTTCGGACCGGAGAGCCTTTGATCTCGGCCAGGTGACCGAGCAGGTCATCAAAGGACTGCGGTTCGGGCTGCGCAGAAATCTTGTGGTCAGCGTCGAATGCGAGCCCGACCTCGCCATGAACAGCTATCCCGGACCTTACGGCCAGGTGCTCACCAACCTGGTTCTCAATTCCGCGGTGCACGCCTTTCCGGACGGCGCACGAGGATCCGTCCATATTGCGGCCCAGGCGTTGGGCAAGCACAACGTTGAAGTGCTGTTTTCGGACGATGGCTGCGGAATGAGCCCGGAGGTCAAGCGCCAGGTGTTCGATCCATTTTTCACAACCCGGCGCGACCAGGGCAGCACTGGCCTGGGATTGCACATCGTCCACAACATCGTGACCAATCGGCTGGGTGGCCGGATCAATCTGGAAACCAGGCCTGGCGCGGGAACGAAAATCCGGATCGTCGTGCCGCGCGAAGCGCCGTTTGCCACGGAATGATGCGACTCTTGGGCAAGCGGAGGCGACCGATGGAATGCACGATCCGGCCGGCGCGTGAAGACGACGCCGACGAAATAAGCGCGGTCATTTTGCGTACATTGCGCGAAACCAATGCGAAGGATTATGCAAGAGAGATCATCGAGAGGATCGAGCACAGCTTTAGTCCGAGCGCCGTTCTGCAGCTAATCGCCAGGCGCACCGTCTTTGTTGCCGCGATTGGTAGTCGTGTCGTTGGAACAGCAAGCCTCGATGGAAGCGTAGTCCGTACGGTCTTCGTGTCCCCTGACGTTCAGGCCCGGGGTATAGGCAAGCTGCTGATGGCCGAGATTGAGCGCACGGCACGCGAGAGAGATATCCCTAGGTTGGCTGTCCCTTCTTCACTCAGCGCCGAAACATTCTACGTGCAACTTGGGTTCAAGACCGTGCGCGATAGCTACTATGGTGAAGAGCGCACGATTATCATGGAGCGATCATTGGACAACCGTCCGTAGGTCTGGTTAGGGGTCATAGGACATGGTTCATATCCAGGGAGGGCAGCGGATTCTGGCTCACACGAGAACCATCGTGATGTCGCTCTGTGGTTTGTCTCGCAAGAGCGAGATTGAACGAAATTTACTCGAGATAGCCGGAACAAACTCGTATCGGTTGCGTTCGCAAAAAAATGCCCAAAAGGTGCACTGTAAAGGGAGTACAACCCATGCGCCCAACCACCTCCGTATTGGCTCTAAGCCTAATCGCCGCTGGTCTAACCCTAGTACCTGTTGAATCCGATGCACGTCCCCGTGGTCGAGCGGGCGGATTTCATGCCGGCGGATTTCACGGCGGGGTCCACCCCGGAGTGAGGCCCGGCTGGCACGGCGGTGGCACCCGATGGGCCGGTGGTCGTTACTACCGTGGAGGCTATTACGGCAGAGGTTGGGGATATCCCGCAGCCGCGGGCGTGGCGGCTGGCGCCGCACTCGGGGCCGCAGCCGCTTACGGGTCCTGCTATCAAACTCAGTCTGTTTGGAACGGCTATACCTACGTTCAGCAGTCGGTCAGAGTTTGCTAGCAACAAAACGGAATAGGAACAGCGCCGTTTGCCTGTGGATTAAAGTGAAGCAGCGCGCTCATCGGTTCGAAGTATCCAAGCGTGGCACACTCCAAAAGTTTTCATAGAGTGTCGCGTCTGGCGCAGTGATCTGACCAGTAGAGCTATTATCGTTATAGTTGCTCACGCCTTAAGTTGCACGCTCGCTCATGGCAGTGCGCTGCAGCATAATGGCGTATCAACTTTGGCACGAACTACGTAGACGACTTCCCTTTACGTAGACGACTTTCCCTTAGTCGCTTTCGCTCAGAACAAGGAGTCCAAGCAGCGAGAAGTGTCCCGATAACTTAAGGAGGAAGTCGATGAGAACCAGAAGCTCAGCCCTGACGTCCGTTCTACTCATCTCTTTGTGCGCGTTTGCGCCCGCGTTGGCGCAAGAAACGCTCGATACCCATATCGGCAAGCTCACCTTCGAGAGCGGCTATCCGTCAAAGGAGACGGTGCAGAAACTCTATGACGAGATGGACTTCCAGCGAGCGACCCAAGCGTACATCTGGGGAATCCCGGCAGTCGGTCTCGCCGAATGGCGGCTGGCTCATCGCGACGTCTTCAAGGCAAAGAATGGTGAGTTGCTGTCGTACCTTGATTTCAAGGAGAAGCTCGGCATCCTCACGCCGAATTATACGACGCCGTACATCCTGACGCTGGTTGATCTCGAGGAGAGCGGGCCCATTGTGTTCGAACTCCCCGCAGGGCTGATGGCCGGCATGGTCCTCGACCCGTGGCAGCGCGTTCTTGCGGACACAGGCGTGGTCGGACCAGACCAAGGCAAGGGGGGAAAGTATCTGATCCTGCCGCCCGGCCACGAGATGGTAAACCCAGATGGCTACTATGTCGTACAGTCTCCAGGGCGAACGGTGCTTTTCGGCGTCCGGCTACTTGGCGAAGACAAGGAGAAGGCGATCCGCGAACTGATTCCGGGACTCAAAACTTATAAGTGGTCACCGAACGGGATTGGCGAAGTGATGCCCGTCCGCCATGCTGGCGATATGAAGTGGAGCCAGATGCCGCCGCGCGGCATGGCTTACTGGGAAAGCCTCAACAAGGTCATCCAGAGCGAACCCGTAATGGAGAGGGACCGCCTGATCCTGGCGCAGCTCCGGTTCCTGGGAATCGAGAAAGGCAAGCCATTCAACCCGGATGCGCGCCAGAAGAAGATTCTCGAAGAGGCGGTGGTCGTTGGCGAAGCGATGGCCAAGGCCAACACCTCAGACAAGCGTGTGGAACCTCCCTTCTGGCCGGGCACCAACTGGAAGCACGCGCTCGTGGTGTCCGTGGACCAACGCATGCCCGGCTATGATCAGCTCGACGAGCGCGCCGCTTGGTTCTACGAGGCTGTCGTCGTCTCGAAGGCTATGCTGACCCAGACGCCCGGCGTTGGACAACGCTATATCGCGGCCTACAAGGACCGCGATAGCAACTGGCTCAGTGGCGGCAACACATACAAACTGCACATTCCGGCGAATCCTCCAGCCAAGGGGTTCTGGTCCGTCACTGCCTATGACGAAGATACGCGACAGATGGTCGTCACCGAACAAGGACGTCCGGACCTTTCCTCCCGCAAGGAGGATCTTGTGAAGAACCAGGATGGCTCTGTGGACGTCTATTTCGGGCCCAAGGCCCCACAGGGCAAAGAGGCGAACTGGGTGCAGACCGAACCAGACAAGGGATGGTTCACCTACTTCCGCTTCTACGGCCCGACCGAAGCGTTCTTCGACAAGTCGTGGGCATTACCTGACTTCGAAAAAATCGGATCGGCAGCAACGGTGGGATCAGGCAAGCAAGCGAAGTGACGTATGACACGGCGCGTATTTCCCCGATTTCGATCCAAGCGAGGCGCTTGATGCGCCTCGCTTCTCCAAGGAGCATTTAGGAAGCGAGAGAGAGTTCTACACAGTGAGGGAAACATGAGAACCGGAAGCTCAATCCTGACGTCTGCCCTGTTGATCTCATCTCTCTGTAGTGTCGTGCCGGCATTGTCGCAACAGGATCAGACAGCGTCACCCCTGCTCAAACAGATCAACAACGGAAATTGGCTGCCGCAAAAGGAAGCGGAGGCGCTTCGAGATGAGTTGTTTTACCAGCAGGCGGTTCGTGTCTACATGACCATGCAGCCTGCGCTGAACGTCATCGGAATGCGCGATGGTTCGGAGGCCGCATTCGGAAAGGGCTACAACGTCCTGCCGATCTGGAAGGACCGCATGGACTCGCGTGCCTGGGTACCAACGCCCAATGCCGATGTCATCTATTCCATGAGCTATCTCGACCTCAAGGAGACCGGACCGCTCGTCATTGCCGCGCCGTCCAACGTCATCGGCATGTTCACTGACTTTTTCCAGCGCACAATCACCGATGTCGGGCTCATCGGGCCGGACCGCGCGCGAGGCGGGCTTTATCTCTTGCTACCCCCGGATTTTGACGGCGAGGTACCGCAAGGGTATTTCGCGTTCAAATCCAAAACCTACAACGTCTTTCTGTTCTTTCGCACGGTCATGGCGAAAGGCGAGAACGGACCGGATCCGAAGCCGGCTGCCACACTTGCAGAACAAACACGCGTCTATCCGTTGTGGTCCGCGGAAAAGGACGTCAAGCCAATGCAGTTTCCCAATGCAAGCGGCAAGCGCGTGAACATGATGTATCCGGTCGACAACACCTATTGGACCAAGCTCAAGACGTTCGTCGACTACGAACCGGTCTCGGCCATCGATCCTGAATTGCGCGGCGTGCTGGCTTCGATCGGCATCATCAAGGGGCAGCCGTTCAATCCGACCAGGCAGCAACAGGAGCTGCTGCAAAAGGCGGTCGAGACAGCGCCCAAGATGATTCTAGCCATACGACAACTCGGCCGACCGGACGGACGTCAGCTCTATTACAACGACAGAAAATACGAAAACACTTGGGCCGGCGGGACGTCCGAATGGTTGCAGGACGGCTATCTCGACGTCAACCAGCGGGCAAGCTATTTCCAGTTCGCCTATTCGTCGGCTTCTGCAATGGTCATGAGGACGCTGGGCGCTGGGTCCAAGTATCCGTTCACGGCCCGCGATGCGAAGGGCGAGTTCCTCAACGGTTCGAACACCTACAAGATGCGCCTGCCGCCGCATCCGCCGGCCGCGCTGTTCTGGGCGGTAACAGCCTACAACGTCACCGACGGGACCATGCCGGAAACCCCGCAACTTCTGCCGTCGATTAACGGGTTCAACAAGGTCGCTACAAATAGCGACGGGTCGATCGATATCTGGTTCGGCCCCACCAAGCCCGCCGGCGCCCCTGACTCCAACTGGATCCAGACCGTCAGCGGCCGAAATTTTCTGGCGGCATTGCGCCTCTATGGCACCGGCGTCGAATTCTTCGACCAGACCTGGAAACCGGACGACGTCGTGAAAGTGAATTGAGGCGGCCAACCGATCGGTCTCGGATTGTCGATCCCATCACCATATCAACGTGAACGCGAAAGGCTCGTGCAATGACGATCAAACGAATTCGCACATGTATCCTTTCCTTTTCCGCCCTGGTCGGTGCAATCGCTATTGCGACGACTGGAATGGCTTATGGCCAATCCAACCGCTTCGACGCTCTCGCCGACCTGCCGTTCGAACAGAACCGTCCGACGCCTGAGACGGCCAAGACGCTGATGCAGGAGCTTGAATTCCAACAGGCCACGCAGGCGTATCTATGGGCGATGCCGCTCATCAACACGCTCGGCATGAAGTTCGGCTCTGAGAAGGTTTTTGGCGCGGGCTACAACGTCCTCCCGGTCTGGAAAGAGCGGTTGGACACCAAGACAATGGTAACTACGCCCAACTCGGACGTGATCTACGCCATGAGCTATGTGGACATGGGCGAGACCGGGCCGATCGTGTTCGAGGCGCCACCCAATCTGCAGGGCATTCTGCTCGATTTCTGGCAGCGGCCGATCCCGGTCGACGGCGGCAAGTTCTTTGGCGATGTCGGCTTGCCCGGTCCGGACGCCGGCAAGGGCGGCAAGTTCCTCATTCTGCCACCGGGCTACAAAGGCAATGTACCGAAGGGATACTATGTCTACCGCTCCGACACGAACAACCTCTTCATCTTCCTCCGCGCGTTCTACCAGGATCCGAAGGATCTTTCGCCCGCGGTCAAGCTGATGGAGCAGGCGAAGGTCTATCCGCTGAACCTTCCAGAGGCTGAGCGCAAGCCGATGAAGTTTCCGAATGCCTCAGGCGTGGAGGCAAACATGTTGCCGCGCTCCGATATTACAGCCTTCGAACAACTCAAATGGCTGCTGGATCGCGAGGGTAAGAATTTGGCGGGTGAAGATGGTTTGGGCCTTCTCGCCAATGTTGGCATCATCAAGGGCCGCCCGTTCGAACCCGATACCGACACGAAGGCGATCCTGAATGCCGCGGCGAAAACGGCTTACAAGACAAGCCGCGTGATCGGCAGGGAGACCGAAATCGGCGGCCGGGACCTCAAGGTCTGGAAGGACCGCAAGTGGGTTAATCCGATCAACAATGTCAGCGAGCCCGGCTCCGAGAAGACATTGGATCTATCCTGGCGCAACAAGAAGGCAGGCTTTACCGAAATCGAGCCTCGTGTCTGGATGTTCACCGATTATTATTCGATCAGCCCCGGGATGGTGTCGTTATCGCCCGGCAAAGGTGCATTCTATGTGATCGCCTTTAACGACGCCGACGACAAGCCGTTGTCGGGAGATTCCTCGTATAAAGTGACGTTGCCGCCAAACGTTCCAGTCGCGCTGTTCTGGTCTCTCACTCTTTACGAGTCCGAAAACGCGTCAGGGCTCGCGACCGAAGTGCGTCGTTTCCCTTCCTTGGGATCACGCGACAAGCCGGTGCAGAACGCCGACGGCACGACGGAGCTCTACATCGGTCCGAAGCCTCCTACCGGCAAGGAAGCCAACTGGCTTGCAACGTCACCGGGACGAGGATTCTTCGCTATCTTGCGTCTTTACGGGCCTGAAAAGGCAGCCGTCGACTACAGATGGAAGCCCGGCGACCTTGAGAAGATGAACTGAAACTGAGAGGCGTCCATGAGGCTCAATTCGTCCGCGGCGCTTGCTCCATGTGGCGCCGTCGCGGGGTGCGGGTCTCGCATGAGACTGGATGTCGGCTTTGGGTCCAAGCAGACCTCGCGGATCGACTAGCCAATGTCAGCTTTGGGCCAACGCAGCCCTGAACACCTATCGACAACCGCCCGACGACAAAGCGAGAAGACGCTGCAGTAACGCGCATCGCTGCGTATACGACCCGCGTGGCGCTATACATTCCTCATGTCCCGCGATTTTCGTCTTGATCGCACTCCCGTCGACGCTCTCAACTATGAGATCGCCTAGGAGCAGGCCGTTGCGCTCGGACGGATAGGGCTAGCGTTGGAAGCAGCCCTTGCCAGGCTGCGGGAGTCCGATGCCACCCATCCGCGCTCTGGCGCGCCGGCGTCAGCACAGCAGGCGCGGCGCATCATGGTGAAGGAGGCCGGCCACGCGCTTTGGATGTTCGTGGTGCAGCGAGAGGCGTGTGGCTTGCGCGACAGCCGTACTGCCATGCGCGACTATAACGCGCCGGACGAGGTGCGGCAGTGCATGGGGGCTGTCCCCGCCACATCGATGCTGTCAGCAACATGACTTACTGAGTTTCAACGACCATCGAGGATTCGAGACGAGGAAGAAGCCACCTTGCACGCCTTTCGCATGGCTGCAGGACCCTGGCCTCAATCTCGTTTCCGGACCAAAATGATTCCGTCCCCTTGCCGGATTTGAGCCGCATTGTGACCCAGGTCACGGCCAAAGATCGTTTCTGCGGGGGCGCAATCCGGGGGTTCTCATGTCCGGTCATATGCGATCTTGCATCACCGCCTTTGTCCTTCTCGCAGGTCTTCCGACTTCGCCTGCGTCTTCGAATCCTCTTGCAGACTTGTTCAATGTCTCTCCTCCCCAGCCGGCCCCTGAGCCTGCTTCCGCGGAAAAGGAAAGGGAGTGCTTGCCGCGACCCGGTACGTCGACGGCGGAGGGGCAGCGCTGGGTCTATCGTTCTGAGGGGCGCCGCAAGTGCTGGTTCCAGGCTGCCGAGGGGACCGCGACGGTGAAGCAGGTTCGCCATCGCGACGCGAAGCCTCGGGTCGCGGCTGTCGAGGAGAATGAGGCCGCGCGGCGCAAGACGGTCATGGATGCGCGTGCGGAGCTGGTGCGCTCCGCACCAGCGGAAACGTCTCAGCCGACGCAGCCCGCGCCCGAGCATAAAGTGGTCGATGCCGCTTCGCTCCCGACTGCGGGGGCCGCAGCCTTCGTGCCGCCGGCACCGGTCGCCAACCGCGCGACCGATCAGCTCACGCTTGACCAACCCACATCGCGCCAGCTCGACCCGGAGACGCTTCTGGCAGCCGCGCCAGCCGCCAGCGACGCTGTTGCCGCCTCCGTGCCTCCTGCCGCGCCGGTCGCCTTTCCGAACGCCGAGGCGGCCGATGACGGCCGCGGCTGGATGGCAACCTGGCTTGGCGTGCTGCTGATGGCGCTGGGCCTCGTCTCCATCTTGGGCTCGAGCCGGACCCTCCGGGAAGCCATGCTGTTTGCGCGATTTGATGCGAGGACGAGTCGGCGCGTAATGGAGTCGGGAGCGCCAGTTCGAAGGCGGACGAGTGACCTCCTGTCTACGCCAACAAGCACACCATTTCAGAGATAAGCCGGAGCGCCCCTACCACGAGCGCAAATGCCGGCATTGCCCGTTGTCCATGACTGCACATGGCAGAGCCGGAATGATGTGCAGGTTCGTGCCGGTCGCGGCGGAGCCCGGCACGGTGGCAAGTCGGTTCAATTGTGCGACTGGGCTATGGGGCCGGCGCTCTCGCGAGGGTTGGAGGCGACTTGTGGCAGGGCAAGGGTGAAGGCATCGACCAGCCGACGTCGCCAAGGTTGCGTTAGCATCGATAGCTTCCCCTCGAGCAGAGCTGCCCTTTCCCGGGCTCCCACGCTTTCGGTGCTGACTTTGAGCAGTTCGGCCAGGAGCTTGTTGGTGCGTTCGCATTCTCTTTCAAAGTCGGCCCGATGGCCGCCGGCAATCACCTTCATCTCTGCCAGCTCAGCCTGCAGGGTTTCAATTTGTTGCTTTAAGGCGGTGACCAGTTGGTGACCGGCCTGCGCTTGCGGCTGACGGGATATTGGGGAATGGCTGAATTCGCTGAGATCGACCTGGACAAGCGTCTTGCCGTCGTTGGAGCGTGAGCGCGGCCATCGATGTCGTTTCACCAGAGCACGGGCGGCTTCTGGGGAAATTTTGAGCCTTTCGCCCAGCTCGGCATACGTCAGCATCTCGACGGGCATGATATTCGCTCCCGTTTGGCCGGACGGTCACCACCCGGACACAGCAAATAGTATCAATCTATGGTTAAGGATTGGTTTACCGTGAATGGGAGCGCTGACGGCGTACCCCGGATGAAGCGCGGCGCAATCCGGGAAAGTCTCGCCAGCGGATAAGCTGTCCCGGGTTGCGCGGAGCCTGTCATCACCGTGCGAGCGCAATTGCGCTCGTCGCGGGCGCGCATTCGCGCGACCCGTTGGCTCCACCCGGGCTACAGGCTCACGGCACTAGCCGCCGTTACCGTTCTCATCCTCGCCGATATGCTCGACCGACACCACGTGCTCGTCGTCGGCGGTATCGAACACGATGACGCCTTGCGTCGAACGGCCGGCGATCCGGATGTCCTCGACCGGGCAGCGGATCAACTGGCCCTTGTCGGTCACCAACATGATCTGATCGCTGTGCTCGACCGGGAATGACGCCACCAGCTTGCCGTTGCGGTTGTTGACGCTCATCGCGACGATGCCTTTGCCGCCGCGGCCGGTGGTGCGGTATTCGTAGGACGAGGTGCGCTTGCCGTAGCCATTGACGGAGACCGTCAGCACCACCTGCTCCTGCGCCGACATTTCCGCGTAGCGCTCCTGCGAGAGCTGCAGCGAACCCGACGTTTCCTCGCCCTCGGCGTCAACAGGTTCTTCCGCCGCGGTTTCGCCGGCGACCGCACGGCGCATCTTGAAGTAAGCCGATCGCTCGTCGGAGGTGGTCTCGACATGGCGCAGGATCGCCAGCGAGATCAGCTTGTCATTCGCCGCGAGCGCAATGCCGCGCACGCCCATCGAGGTGCGGCCGGTGAAAACGCGCACGTCGGCGACGGGGAAGCGGATGCACTGGCCGCCTGCCGCCGTCAGCAGCACGTCGTCGTGCTCGGTGCAGATCTGCACGTCGACGATTGCCTCGCCCTCCCCGAGCTTCATGGCGATGATGCCGGAGCGGCGGACATCGACGAAGTCGGACAGCTTGTTGCGGCGGACGGTGCCGCCGGTGGTGGCGAACATCACGTCGAAATTGCCCCAGGAGGATTCATCCTCCGGCAGCGGCATGATGGTGGTGATGCGCTCGCCCTGCTCCAGCGGCAGGATGTTGATCAGCGCCTTGCCGCGCGCATTGGGCGCGGCCACCGGCAGCCGCCAGACCTTTTCCTTGTAGACCTGGCCGCGCGACGAGAAGAACAAGACCGGCGTATGGGTCGAAGCCACGAACAGCCGACTCACAAAGTCCTCGTCGCGGGTCTGCATGCCAGCGCGGCCCTTGCCGCCGCGCCGCTGCGCCCGATAGGTCGAGAGCGGCACACGCTTGACATAGCCGGCGTGCGAGACCGTGACCACCATGTCCTCGCGCTGGATCAGGTCCTCGTCCTCGACCTCGCCCTCCTGCTCGAGGATCACGGTCCTGCGCGGGTTGGCGAACTCGTCCTTCACCGCGCCGAGTTCGGTCTTGATGATGGCCTGAACGCGGGCCCGCGAGCGCAGGATGTCGAGGTAATCGGCAATTTCCACGGCGAGCTTGTCGAGATCTTGCGAAATCTCATCCCGGCCGAGCGCCGTCAGGCGCTGCAGGCGCAGGTCGAGAATCGCCTTGGCCTGCTCCAGCGACAGCCGCGCGGTGCCGTCGGGCGCCATCCGGTGCCGGGGATCGTCGATCAGCGTGATCATCGCTTCGACATCCCGCGCCGGCCAGTCGCGCGACATCAAGATATCGCGCGCGGTGTTCGGATCGGGCGAAGTTCTGATAACGCGAATGATCTCGTCGATATTGGCGACCGCAATCGCAAGGCCGACCAGGATATGGGCGCGGTCGCGGGCCTTGTTGAGCAGGAACTTGGTGCGGCGGGTGACCACCTGTTCGCGGAACGCGATGAACAGCGTCAGCAAGTCCTTCAGGTTCATCACCTGCGGACGGCCGCCATCGAGCGCCACCATGTTGGCCGGAAAATTCGTCTGCAGCGGCGTAAACCGATAGAGCTGGTTCAGCACCACGTCGGGCACGGCGTCGCGCTTCAACTCTACGACGACACGGAAACCGTCACGGTCGGATTCGTCGCGCAGGTCGGAAATGCCCTCGATCTTCTTCTCGCGCACCAGCTCGGCGATGCGCTCGACCATGGTGGCCTTGTTCACCTGGTAGGGAATCTCGGTGACGATGATTGCTTCGCGATCCTTGCGGATGGTGTCGATCGTCACCTTGCCGCGCATCACGATCGAGCCGCGGCCAAGGTGATAGGCCGAGCGGATGCCCTGGCGTCCCAGGATGATGCCGCCGGTCGGGAAATCCGGACCCGGCACGATGTTGATGAGGTCGTCGATCGTAAGCGCCGGATTGTCGACCAGCGCCACGCAGGCGTCGATGACTTCCCCGAGATTGTGCGGCGGGATATTGGTCGCCATGCCAACGGCGATACCGCCGGCGCCGTTGACCAGAAGGTTGGGAAACTTGGCCGGCAGCACCGTCGGTTCGCGGTCGCGGCCGTCGTAATTGGCCTGAAAATCGACGGTGTCCTTGTCGATATCGTCGAGCAACGTCTGCGCGATCTTGGTCAGCCGGGATTCGGTGTAGCGCATGGCCGCCGCCGTATCGCCGTCCACCGAGCCGAAATTGCCCTGTCCGTCGATCAGGCGCTCGCGCATGGAGAAATCCTGCGCGAGGCGCACCAGCGCGTCATAGACCGACTGGTCGCCGTGGGGATGGTATTTGCCGATGACGTCGCCGACCGTACGCGCCGACTTGTTGTACGATTTGTTCCACTCGAAGCCGTTCTCGTGCATCGCGTAGAGAATGCGGCGATGCACAGGCTTGAGCCCGTCGCGCGCATCCGGCAGCGCGCGTGCCACGATCACGCTCATGGCGTAATCGAGGTAGGAGCGCTTCATCTCGTCGAGGATGGAAACGGGACGAATATCGGAAGGCTCCGGCGGCTCGCCGGGCTTGTTATCTTCGGGGTCAGACAAAGGGGGAATCCGGTCAGTTCTCAGCTGAGAATCATATAGCGCATCGGGGGTCCGATCACCACCCCGAAGCGCGCTGGAGACGACGTTTTTCCGCTCGTTTTTTCATGGACTTATCGGATTAGCGGCGCCTTCCATGGGGCTCGCCGGAGCGGATGTTTTCCTGCCCGAAAAGAGGCGCTGGAACCGTAACTCCTGCATCGGCCTACTGGCCGAAAAATACCGCGTGCATGATCCGTCCCGGCAGCAGGGTGAACAGGCCGGCGATCACCAATCCTCCCGTGAAAATGCCGATCATCGTCTTGCGGTGACGGCTGACCTTGTGCCGGCGAGCGCTGAGCACGGCGATCGGAAGCAGGACCAGGACCATGATCGACAGCAGATGGATCGGGCTCCAGGGGCCCAGCAGTCTGATCTCATGGATCCAGAACGAGCTGGCGGCGACGACCACCATCAGGCCGACCCAGATCCAGCCGATCGTCCGGTGCGGCAGCGTCCCCTTCGGGGCAGCGAACTGCACGATGCCAAGCGCGAACGCCGCCATGGCCGCAAAGGCATGAACCGATATCAGGGGGCCGGCATCCAGCAGCGGCGTGAGGCTCATGCTGGGCGCTTTCCGAATCTCGACCGCGGCTTCAGGCGGCGCCGCCGCCTCAGAACGGGATGTCGTCGTCCATGTCGCTGTTGCGGGCGCCGGCCGCCACGGCCCGCCGCGGTGCCGAACTGACCGGACCACCGGAGCCGAAATCGCCGGAATCATCGGAGCCGAAGCTGCCGCCCCCGCCGCCGCTACGCCCGTCGAGCATGGTCAGGGTTGAGTTGAAGCCCTGCAGCACGACCTCGGTCGAGTATTTCTCGACGCCGCTCTGGTCGGTCCATTTGCGGGTCTGCAGCGCGCCTTCGATGTAAACCTTGGCGCCCTTCTTCAGATATTGCTCGGCGACCTTGCAGAGCCCCTCATTGAAGATCACCACGCGGTGCCACTCGGTCTTTTCCTTGCGTTCGCCGGTCGCCTTGTCGCGCCAGGTTTCCGAGGTCGCGATGCTCAGATTGGCGATCGGCCGCCCGTCCTGTGTCCGCCGGATTTCAGGATCCTTGCCGAGGTTGCCGACCAGAATCACCTTGTTCACGCTTCCCGCCATCGCCGCTCTCCACTCGATATTGCCGGCAACAATTACTGGCAAAAATTACTGGTCGGACCCGCTTTCGTGCCGGCCGCCTTCATTTCTTGACCTGTCGCTTGTCCGTTTCTGCGCGTCCGCTCCCGGACATCCGGACCCTATACACTGACTGGCCCCGCTGACTTGGCGATCCCTCGGCAAGCCGCCGGTTATCCACATATAGCATCGCCTACGCGCGTGTTCCAGCTTTGTTCCTAATAACGCCTTGTGTGCCCTGCTGGCAGTCTTGCAATCTCTAGGCGAGTTCCGGGAACTCACGGGGGAACCGAAATAAGCGAAATGGAACCCGAAAGTTCCCACCTCGGTTCCAATTATACCAGATAAATCATAAGCTTCGTTCCATATACTTGGCTGGCGACTGTTGCATTTGGGAGACGCCATTTCCGCGCGAGTCGAGCTATAGAGTTGTGCAACGGCGCGGGTGCTCGCGTCTCATCCGAGAACGCTGCGTCTCAACCGAGAACGCTTCGGGGACCAACGGAAGCGGACAAAACCTGGGGATAGATCATGAAGAAGTATCTGTTAGCTACAGTTGCTCTCATCGCGTTCGCCGCACCTGCGGCGGCGGCCGACCTCGCTGCGCGCCCTTACACCAAGGCGCCGCCGCCTCCGGTTGCCGCCGTGTATGACTGGAGCGGCTTCTACATCGGCGCCAACGGCGGCTGGGGTTCGGCCAACAAGTGCTGGGATCTCACCGCCGACGTCTTGGGTCCTTTCGTTCCGCCCCTGGCCGAGGGCTGCCATGACGCAACGGGCGCCACGGCCGGCGGTCAGATCGGTTATCGCTGGCAGGCCGGCACCTGGGTGTTCGGTCTGGAAGGGCAAGGCAACTGGGCTGACTTCGAGGGCTCCAACACAAGTCTGGGCTTTTTCACCCCCCTCAGCACCATCGAGAACGAGTCGAGGATCAATGCGTTCGGACTGATCACCGGTCAGGTCGGCTATGCCTGGAACAACGTCCTGCTCTACGTAAAGGGCGGCGCGGCCGTGACCGGCGAAAAGTACAGGGGTATCGAAACCGCGACCGGGTTTCTTGTCGACAGCGCCAAGGAAACGCGCTGGGGCGGCGTCGTTGGTGCCGGCCTCGAAGTCGGCTTCGCCCCGAACTGGTCGGTTGGTGTCGAGTACAACCACCTGTTCATGGGTGACCGCGACGTCGACTTTGCCGCGTCCGGCAACTTTATCGGTGCGCCGACCGGCTCGTTCTCAAGGACTTCTCGCATCGAGCAGGACGTGGATCTCGTCACCGTCCGCCTCAACTACAGGTTCGGCGGCCCGGTCATCGCGAGGTACTGATCTCAACGCCAGCGCGGGACTACGGAAAGGCCGGCTTCACGCCGGCCTTTTTGTTTGGTTGTAGGTCGGCGCCACGGCACCCGCTGCGGTTGTATCGCGCATGTTTTTGCCGCGGATGTGGTTTTTCGGCGACAGCAATCTGCGATGACTTCACGCTATATGGAACCGCAACGTCAAATCGACGGCCGAGGAAGTTACAGTTGAGTGCCGCGAAAGGAAAAAAGAACGTGAAGAAGATTTTGCTGACAACGTCCGCTTTGATCGCGCTTGGGATGGCCCCCGCGGCCGCTGCGGATCTCGCTGCGCGTCCTTACACCAAGGCGCCCCCGATGATCGCCGCGGTGTATGACTGGAGCGGATTCTACATCGGCGTGAACGGCGGCTATGGAACGAGCCGCAACTGCTGGACCAACACCGCGATCCTCGGCGTTCCGGTGGCACCGACTGCCGAAGGTTGCCATGACGCAGATGGCGGCACGGTCGGTGGTCAGATCGGTTATCGCTGGCAAGCCGGCAACTGGGTGTTCGGCCTCGAAGCGCAGGGCAACTGGGCCGACTTCAACGGTTCGAACATCATTGTGCCGCTCGCCAGCAACCGCACCAAGATCGACGCCTTCGGCCTGTTCACCGGCCAGGTCGGCTACGCCGCCAACAACGTCCTGTTCTACGTCAAGGGCGGCGCTGCGGTGACCAACAACCGCCATGAAGGCGTGATCGCCGGCATCGTGATCGATCGCGCCGAGGAGACCCGCTGGGGTGGCTCGGTTGGCGCCGGCGTGGAATATGCCTTCGCTCCGAACTGGTCGTTCGGCGTCGAGTATAACCACCTGTTCATGGGTACCCAGAACTACAACTTCCGTGGCGCCGGTGTGCTCGCGGGCCTCAACACCCGCAACGATGACATCAAGCAGGACGCTGACATCGTCACAGCGCGCATCAACTACCGCTTCGGCGGCCCGGCCATCGCGAAGTACTGATTTCGGCGTCACCTAAGTTCCCAAGATTGAGAAAAGGCCGGCCTTGCGCCGGCCTTTTTTTGTGCTGACTTGCTGACGGCTGCTGCCAAAAATATCTCGGCGCAAACAATCCGTTGATGGCTTGCGCACAGCACTGGAAATCCTCGCCCGTTCTTCCTATGTTCCAGCATTCTTTTAATCGGCGCCTGATCCCGGCTCTCGCGGGCAATGCGCGCCTAACGCGGCGCGCGATCTGCGCGCCTGGAAATGCCGATATGGATGAAGTGCTAAGGGCGAAGCGCCAACAACCCGCCGGCTCTGCATTGCGCGCGATAACCAT
This sequence comes from Bradyrhizobium sp. CSA112, assembly GCF_029051645.1. Lineage (GTDB taxonomy): Bacteria > Pseudomonadota > Alphaproteobacteria > Rhizobiales > Xanthobacteraceae > Bradyrhizobium. The sequence goes on along the minus strand of NZ_JAACFS010000037.1, from coordinate 31,770 downwards.
CCGCGGCGCGCGCGAGCACAATCTCAAGAATGTCGACCTCGAGATTCCCCGCGACAAGCTGGTCGTGTTCACCGGCCTCTCCGGCTCCGGCAAATCCTCACTCGCCTTCGACACCATCTACGCCGAGGGACAGCGCCGCTACGTCGAATCGCTCTCGGCTTACGCGCGCCAGTTCCTGGAGATGATGCAGAAGCCTGACGTCGACCAGATCGACGGCTTATCTCCTGCGATCTCGATCGAGCAGAAGACCACCTCAAAAAATCCGCGCTCCACGGTCGGCACCGTGACCGAGATCTACGACTACATGCGCCTGCTGTGGGCGCGCGTCGGCGTGCCCTATTCGCCTGCTACCGGCCTGCCGATCGAAAGCCAGATCGTATCGCAGATGGTCGATCGCGTGCTGGCGCTCCCCGAGGGCACGCGGCTCTATCTGCTCGCGCCGGTCGTGCGCGGCCGCAAGGGCGAATACAGGAAGGAGCTTGCCGAATGGCTCAAGAAGGGCTTTCAGCGCGTCAAGATCGACGGCACCTTCTATGAGCTTTCGGATGCGCCTACCCTCGACAAGAAATTCCCGCACGACATCGACGTGGTGGTCGACCGCATCGTGGTCCGCCCCGACCTCGGCCAGCGCCTCGCCGAAAGCTTTGAGACCGCGCTGAAGCTCGCCGAGGGCCTGGCGGTGATCGAATACGCCGACGCGCCGGCAGGCGCTGCGGAAGAGAAAAAGTCCGACAAGAAGACCGCCAAGATTCACGACAAGAGCGGGCCCGAACGGATTCTGTTTTCGGAAAAATTCGCCTGCCCGGTTTCCGGCTTCACGATTCCCGAGATCGAGCCGCGGCTGTTCTCGTTCAACAACCCCTATGGCGCCTGCCCGGCCTGCGGCGGTCTCGGCGTCGAGCAGCACATCGACGAGGATCTCGTTATCCCCGACAAGGAGCTGACGCTGCGCAAGGGCGCGATCGCGCCCTGGGCCAAATCGTCCTCGCCCTATTACATCCAGACGCTGACCGCGCTCGGCAAGTTCTACAAGTTCACGCTCGACACCAAGTGGAAGGACCTGCCGAAGAAGACGCAGGCAGCCCTGCTGCACGGCTCCGGCGACGACGAGATCAAGTTCTCCTATGAGGACGGGGTGCGCTCCTACGACACCAAGAAGCCGTTCGAAGGCGTCATCACCAATCTCGAGCGCCGCTACCGCGAGACCGAGAGCGAATGGGCGCGCGAGGAGCTGGCAAAATATTTCTCCGACATCCCCTGCGCGGGCTGTAACGGCCATCGCCTCAAGCCCGAGGCCTTGTGCGTCAAGATCGGCGGCAAGCATATCGGCGAAATTTCCGAACTCTCGGTGAAGCGCGCCGGCGAATGGTTCGAGAGCGTGCCTGCCGCGCTCAACGCGCAGCAGAACGAGATCGCCGCGCGCGTGTTGAAGGAGATCCGGGAGCGGCTGTCCTTCCTGCTCGACGTCGGCCTGAATTACCTGACGCTGTCCCGCTCTTCGGGCACATTGAGTGGCGGCGAAAGCCAGCGCATCCGCCTGGCCTCGCAGATCGGCTCGGGGCTGACGGGCGTGCTCTATGTGCTGGACGAGCCCTCGATCGGACTGCACCAGCGCGACAATGCGCGGCTATTGGAGACGCTGAAGCGGCTGCGCGACCTCGGCAATACCGTGATCGTGGTGGAGCATGACGAGGACGCTATTCGGCTGGCCGATTACGTGCTCGACATCGGCCCCGGCGCCGGCATGCATGGCGGCCACATCGTGGCGCAGGGCACGCCCGCCGAGGTCATGAAGAACCCGAAGTCGCTGACCGGGAAATATCTCACCGGTGAATTGTCGGTCGCGATCCCCGAGCGCCGGCCGCCGAACCATCGCCGCACCATCAAGGTCGTCAACGCCCGCGGCAATAACCTCAAGAACGTCTCGGCGGAAATCCCGCTCGGGCTGTTCACCTGCGTGACGGGAGTCTCCGGCGGCGGCAAGTCGACGCTGTTGATCGATACGCTCTACAAGGCGATCGCCCGCAAGCTGAACAATGCCAGCGAAGGCGCCGCGCCCCACGACCGCATCGAGGGGCTGGAGCATATCGACAAGATCATCGACATCGACCAGTCGCCGATCGGCCGCACTCCGCGCTCGAACCCCGCGACCTATACCGGCGCATTCACGCCGATCCGCGAATGGTTCGCCGGCCTGCCCGAAGCCAAGGCGCGCGGCTACGAGCCCGGCCGCTTCTCCTTCAACGTCAAGGGTGGCCGCTGCGAGGCCTGCCAGGGCGACGGCGTCATCAAGATCGAGATGCACTTTTTGCCCGACGTCTACGTCACCTGCGACACCTGCAAGGGCAAGCGCTACAATCGCGAGACGCTCGAAGTCCTGTTCAAGGGCAAGAGCATCGCCGACGTGCTCGACATGACCGTCGAGGAAGCCGCCGACTTCTTCAAGGCGGTGCCGCGCGTCCGCGAGACGTTCAAGACGCTGCACCGCGTCGGTTTGGATTACATTCACGTCGGCCAGCAGGCGACGACGCTATCGGGCGGCGAAGCCCAGCGCGTCAAATTGGCAAAAGAGCTGTCGAAGCGCGCCACTGGCCGCACGCTTTACATCCTGGACGAGCCGACCACCGGCCTGCATTTCCACGACGTCGCAAAGCTGCTCGAAGTGCTCCACGAGTTGGTCGCCCAGGGCAACACGGTGGTCGTGATCGAGCACAACCTCGAAGTCATCAAGACCGCCGACTGGGTCATCGACCTCGGCCCCGAAGGCGGCGACGGCGGCGGCGAAATCGTCGCCTGGGGTCCGCCGGAGGACATCGTCAAAGCGCCGCGGAGCTACACGGGGAAGTTTCTGGCCCCGGTGCTGAAGAAGGCGGAAGGGAAGCCGCGGAAGAGCAGCAGCGCGAGCGAGGCGGCGGAGTAATATACCCATTCGTGAGTTGATAAAAGCGCGTCTTGGATATTTGGTCGATAGATAGATCGAGAGGTCTCACGTGATTGGAGAGACCGGAGCGGGCAGCGCGTAGGATGGGTAGAGCGCAGCGAAAACCCATCATCTTGCGACAGCGGCGATGGGTATCGCTTCGCTCCACCCATCCTACGCACCTGGCGGTGTAGTATAGGCGCGTCGCCACCCCGCATCGCACTCGCGAACGATCGTCTACACCGTCCAATAATGCGGGTGCGGATACGACCGCGAGCGGTCGCCCCAGTCGAAGGCGTCTTCATCGAACTCGGACGGGCCGGCGCGCAGGTCCTCCAGCGTTAGGTCGACCACGAAGGCCTGACGCGCGGGATCGAACCTGAGTGCGTCCCACCGCACGGGATGATGGTGGTGGCTGGCGAGCAGCCCGCCGGTTTTTATCACGGCATACGCGACCGTTCCGGTCACCTTTTCCAGCATCAGTCGCTCGATCGTCCCGAGTTTTGTGCCGTCTTGCCCGTAGACGCTCGCGCGCTCGACGCGGTCACTGGGCACCAGGGTATGAGGCATGGCGTCCTCCCTGTTTTTCTTTGCTTCTCCGGCATTATAGCACGAACGAGCCCGGCATGCGCGGGCGTCAGGTCGTCGCGGTGCTGATCCAGGCTGTAGGATGGGTGGAGCGAAGCGATACCCATCAATACTGGTTGTGAGGCCGATGGGTATCGCTTCGCTCCACCCATCCTACGGACCTACGGTTCCTGCGCTCCTTTGCCGGTTACCGCCGCAAGAACGTCCCGAACGCCCGCGGCCCATCGCCGACCTTGATCTCGTCTGTCACCTTGAGCTCGATGGCGTCAATCACGCTGATCGAGTTGCTCTCCCAGTTCGCCACGATGATGCGCCTGCCGTCCGCCGTCGCCGCGATCCCTTCCGGGTAATCGCCCACAGTGATGCGCTTGACCGGCGCCAGCGTCGACAGATCGAACACGCTGACGGTGCCGTCATACTGGTCGGTGACGAAGCCGCGCCCTTGCGCGAGTGCGACCGCATAGGGGCGCAAGCCCGTCTTCACGCGCCCGATCTCGCGCTTATCCGCGACATCGATGACCGAGACGTCGTTCGATCCGACATTGGCGGTATAGGCGCGGCGGCCCTCGGCATCGATGGTAATGCCAAACGGGCGCTCCCCGACCTTGATCGTGGCCCGCCGCTCGCGCGTCGCGGTGTCGATGACGGACACGCTATCGGCGTCGCGGTCCGCCGACAGCAGGAGCCGCCCGTCCGGCGTCACTGCGAGGCCCGACGGCGAGGCCCCGACCGCGATATCGGCGACCACGCGCTGCGCTTTCGGATCGATCACCCGCACCGCCGCGGCGTACCAGTCGGCTACATAGACGTAGGCGCCATCCGGCGCCACCGCGACACCGAGCGGACCACCGCCGACGTCGATCTTGCCTAAGACCCGGCGGGCGGCGGCATCGATCACCGTAAGCGCCTTGGTGTCGGGGCTTGTCACATAAGCGAAGCGTCCGTCCGGCGTGACGGCGACGCCCGCGGGCTTGCCAGCAATTGCGATGGTCGCGACCGGTCGCGCAGTTGCGAGGTCCACGACCGACAGGTTTTCGCTGAGCTGATTGGTGACGAATGCTTCCTCGGCCGAGGCTTGCCCGACCCAGCCTTCCTCAGCCAAAGCCGTTGCGATGCCGGCGACGAGCGCCGCCAGAGCGGTGGCCCGCACGTTCAGCTTCCGCTCTCGACCTTCTTCTTCAGCGCCTCGAGGCCCGCGCGATAAAGTCCGCTCACCGCTTTCACAGCGGCCTCGTCACTCAGCTCCGGCGGCGGATCATTGTTGGGATAGCCGCGATAGAACGCGCCGGCCCACTCCAGGCTGCTGCCCTTGCCGTCGGCGCTGGGGGTCACCGTCAGGGTGGACGAATAGTTGGTGACCGGGAGCACCTTCACATCCACGGCCGTGATCCGGTACGAATAGCTCATCTTCTCCGCGTCGTATTTGTAGAGCTCCTCATCGACGGTCACTCCATCAGCCAGCGTCAACCGCCGCGTGGCCTCGATCGCGTTGCCTTTGTCACCATTGGTCTTGCTGACCGGCGGCAACCAGCTCATGTCCTGGAAATTGCCGATCACGGCCCACACTTTCGCCGGCGGCGCGTTGATCTCAATCGATTCCCTTACCTTCTGGCGGGTCGGCCCATGCGCCCAGGCTGCCCCTATCACTGCCAGCGCCGCCACCACGGCTCCCACCCTCGCGAGCGTCGTCCTCATGTCGCTTCCTCACTGTCTCTTGTTGGCCCGCGCTAGCCGCGCAGTTGCGTTATCGTAACGCATTTTCAGACCAAAGGAGGCTGGTTTGTGGCGCCGCCGCGACAAGCGGCGTTGTGTCAGGACGGCGAGCGCCCCGTCGGGCCAGTAACGTAGGATGGGTGGAGCGAAGCGATACCCATCAATTGTTGCCGCGCAAACGGTCGGTTTCGCTTCGCTCTACCCACCCTACATGCTCACTCCTCCATCGCCGCTTCCACAAATCCCTTCGGGTCCTCGCAAAACTCCCGCATGACCCTGTAGTGGTCGGTGTCCTTCACCGTCACCGGCTCCAGTCCGTATTTCGTCAGCCGCAGCAGCCGCGCGTTGGGGTACGCCATCAGCATCGGCGAGTGCGTGGCCATGATGATCTGACAATGGCCGATATTCTCCATCCGCCGCATCAGCTTCAAGAACTCGATCTGGCGCGCGGGCGACAGGGCGGATTCCGGTTCGTCGAAGATAAAGATGCCCTGCTTCTGGCAACGCTCCTCGAAGAAACGCAAAAACCCTTCACCGTGGGAATGGGACAGGAAGTCCGGCGGAGGGCCTCCTCCCATTGGATATTTCTGGGCCATCTCGTCCAAGTATCGGGCAACCGAGAAAAAGCTTTCGGCGCGGAAAAACCAGCCATTGGTGATTTTGGGTAGCCAGCTCGCCCGCAACGCGTTGGACAATTGCCCACCCATTTTTTCCAACGCCCATGAGTGGTCGACCGTCATGTACCCCTTGCCGCCGCCGGCTTCGTCATAGCCGGCGAGCACGGCGATACCCTCGAGCAAGGTGGATTTGCCGGTGCCATTCTCGCCGACGATGATCGTGATCGCCTTATCAAAGCTCAGCTCAAAATCGTCGCGCAGCAGCGGAAGGCAGAACGGATAGGCCTCGCGGTTGGTGATCCGCGATGGCTCGAGCCAGATGCGTTTGAGATATGGCGCCGGCAGGTTGATCGGGCGGTTGCGTCTGGAAGCCATAGGCTCGGGTCCCGGGGAAACAAAGTCGTTCGTTACAGTTATACAGGGAATGCCGTGCAATCCTAGATGGCACAGCCGTCCAATGCCAAGCGCCACCTACACCCTCTTCCGCAACGCCATCCTTTGCGAACAGCAGGTCGTCTGCCTCTATGACGGCCGCGTCCGCGAACTATGCCCGCATATTATCGGCACTAACAAAAACGGCGAAGAGGTCGTGCTGGCCTGGCAGTTCGCCGGCGAAAGCTCGGGCCCGCTACCGCAATGGCGCTGCCTGAAGCTGGCGAACGTCGGAAATGCCCGCACGCGCGATGGGCGCTGGCACGAAGGCCGCTCGCATCGCACGACGCAGACCTGCGTCAGCGAGATAGATCTCGACATCAATGTTCACGTTCGTAAGCGCAGGTGACACAATCGCTGCAGTGGTAGGATGCGACTTGTCCGCCGTAGCGCGCAGGGGCTTCCAGGGTTCTGATCGCCAATCCGACCGCCATGTCGGACCTCATCCTGAGGAGCTTGCGCAGCAAGCGTCTCGAAGGATGAATGGCACCAGCGGGGCCGCATGGTTCGAGACGGCGCTGCGCGCCTCCTCACCATGAGGGTCTAATGGTTGGTACGGCACTGCGGGCTGATTTGCTTTGCACGCAAGCGTACCGTCATTGCGAGCGCAGCGAAGCAATCCATTGTCACGGATGTCCGCACTACGTGAGCATAACAATCCTGATCGAACAAACGCCCTCGCCTCTCTCGAACATCGAGCACTCATTCCACTCCACACGTCGCCGCGATGCTGTCGAAATAGCAACCTGCTCGCGCCAATGGGCGGTCGCGTTTGGGTCCAATTTTTGCCGGCATGCGCAACGTATGGTTAACCTGCAAGCGGTCGTTCTCACATCCGCACAAACGTCGCTTGCAGACGGCTCTCGAAGGGCGCGTTCGCGCCCGCTTCCACAAACGATACGTCACCATGCCGGTGCGATCGGTTCGCTATCGAGCCCGCAGGGGGTTATACGAATGTTCAACTTTAGGGGACAAAATATGAAACGACTACTTCTAGCTGGTGTGGCCCTCTCGGTCGCGAGCGCGGCCTCGGCCGCCGACCTTCGGGCGCGGCCCTATCCCAAGGCCGCCGCCCCGGCGACGGTGGTTGCGGCGTACAATTGGTCCGGCTTCTATATCGGCGCGATGGGCGGCTATGGCTGGGGAAGCGGCGATAGCGATGCCAGCGGCGGTTTTGGTGGCGGCACGGTCGGCTACAACTGGCAGCTCCCCGGCAGCCAGTTCGTATTCGGCGTCGAAGTCGACGCCGCCGGCGCCAGCATCAAGGAAAGCGTAACCGGGGACGTCGGTGGTGGAGTCCTGGGCACGGCGGATTCCAAGATCAACTCATTCGGAAGCGTGACCGGCCGTGCCGGCTTCGCGATCGATGCGGCGCTTCTCTACGCCAAGGGCGGCTACGCCTGGGCCAACCACAAAGTCTCCGCTTCAGTGCCAGCGCTAGGCCTAGCGTCTTCGGATAGCCAGACTCATTCCGGCTATACGATCGGCGGCGGCCTCGAATATTTGTTCACGCCGAACTGGTCGGCCAAGGCCGAGTACATGTACACCAGCCTCGGCGGCGAGACCTATACTGTGTTGGGCGTCCCGGTGGATTCCGGCAACATCGACTTCCACACCATCAAGGTCGGGGTGAACTATCACTTCCGTTGAGACGGGAATGTAGTCGCGTAGTTGCTGCGTAGGGTGGGCAAAGCGTAGCGTGCCCACCATTCAGCATGACGCTCTTCGAGAGATGGTGGGCACGGCGCTAACGCGCTTTTGCCCACCCTACGGCAGACGTCACACCACCTCGATCACCAGTTCCATCGTCATCAGCACCGGATTGTCGCCGCGCATCAGCCGGCCCTCGGCGATGCCGCCGAGATAATCGACCAGCGCGATATCGAGCTCTGCGTGCAGCGTGCCGTCAGCGCCGGGCGCCACAGTGCCGGCCTTGATCGCAAGCTCGGTCGCAAACGGCACGACGGTTCGGCCATCGGTGAAATGCGCGCCGATGGTGGAGCCGACGCCGCCGTGAATCCGCGCGCGCAAAATTCCGTGCTGCCGGCAGAAGGTTTCCAGCGCCGCGGCAAAATCCTGATTCGGCCGCAGCCGCATCGCGAACGCGCGGCTCTCGGCTTTGACATTCGTGCCGGGGCGCACCACCGGCCCAAACAATTTGAAATTGGTCTCGGGATCGTGCTCGGCCACAAACATCGCGCCGTCGATGCCGAATGCTTCTACCGCGAACGATTCGGCGACGATGCTCTCCTCGGGAAGAATGTGGCCGCCGTGCAGATGTCCGTCGGTCTCGGTCCACAGCCCGTGGCAATGGAAGAACGGCGCGCCGTCGCGCTCGCCCAGCGTCATTGCGCCAAGCTTCAGCCGCGTCAGGCCGGCCGGGCGAAAGGTGTCGCTGTAGAACGCTGCATTGGCACCGGTCTTCGACAGTGCCGGCATCACATAGGCAAAGGGCCCAAGCGCCCCTCCCCGCATGCTCAGCACGCCGCCTGAAAAGCCGGCTTCGGCAAAACCGCGGCGCGCGGCCTCCAAGAGCGGCAGGCCGGCGGCAAGCGTGAATGAAAACGCCCGGCCCCGCGCCTCGACCCATTGGATGCGCTCGGGCGCAGGCAGCCCGGGCTGCGCGACGCTGCGCATCGCCTCAGCTACCCGTCTTGGATATGAGCTCAAGCAACCCTCGCGCTTCCAGTTCATCGCGGACCAGCCGCTTCGGAATCTTGCCGTAGCCGGATTTCGGCAGCGCCTCCCAGAAGAAGAAGCGCTTCGGCATCTTGTAGCGCGGCACCTTCGGCGCGAGGAACGCGGCCAACTCCGCCTCGCTCACGGCCGCTGCGCCCTCGCGCGCAACGCAGACGGCGACGCCGACTTCGCCCCAGAACGGGTCGGGCACGCCGAGGACGGCGACCTCGCCGATCGCGGGATGGGTGAGGATCTTCTCCTCGACCTCGCGCGGATAGATGTTGGAGCCGCCGGAGATATACATGTCCGACGCGCGCCCGGTGATGTAGACAAAACCTTCCTCGTCCATGTGGCCGAGATCGCCGGTACGAAACCAGCCGTCACGAAACGCCTTCGCATTGGCCTCGGGGTTATCGTAATAGCCGGCGAACACGGCGGGACCGATCACGCAGATCTCGCCGGTCTCGAAAGCTTTAAGCTCGCGCCCGTCATCGCCCTGGATCGAGACCTGCATGCCCGTACGCTCGAAGCCGCAGGTGCCGATGCGGGCCTGCGGACCGTCCTCGGGGTCGTGCAGGCTGGCCGGCATCACCGTGATGTTGCCGGTGACCTCGCCGAGCCCGAAATACTGCACCAGCACCGGGCCGAGCTTGGCGAGCGCCGCCTTCTGGTCCTCGCGATACATCGGCGCGCCGGCATAGATCACGAAGCGCAGCGAGGAATGGTCGTATTTGTCGACGGCGGGATGCTCGACCATCATCTTCAAAATGGTCGGCACCGTGAACATGTTGCTGACGCGATGCGCCTCGATCAGCCGGAACGCTTCGGCGATGTCGAATTTTTCCGAGGGCAGCAGAATGGTCGGCACGCCGCGCGCGGCCTGCACGAGTTGGTGCACGCCGGCGCCATGCGACAGCGGCGCGACCACCAGCGAGGCATCGGTCTCCGTCGTGCCCGGCATCAGGTCGGCGAGATGATTTGTCACCACAAAGGCCATCTGGCCATGGGTAAGAACCGCCGCCTTGGAGCGGCCGGTGGTACCGGAGGTGAAGAAGAACCAGCAGGGATCGTCGTAATCGACCGCTGCGTTGTCGACCCTGGCGCCGGGCTGCGACGCGATCACGTCACTCACGGCTCGTTCGCCAAAGGTCCCCTCGCCGATCCGCCAGATGAATTCCAGCGCGGGGTTGGCGGCCGCCATGGCGTGTTCGAGGAAATCGCCATGGCACAAAAACGCCTTCGCGCCGGAGGCGGTGGCGAGATAGGCGACCTCGTCCGGCATCAGGCGGAAATTGGTCGGCACCCAGACCGCGCCGAGGCGGAAAGCCGCGAACATCGACCAGAACATCTCGTCGCAATTTTTGGAATGAACGAGGATGCGGTCGCCCTTGACGACGCCGCGCGCGGCGAGGCCTGCGGCCAGTGCCGACACGGCGCTGTCGATCTCGCGCCAGGACCAGGATCTGTCACCCCAGATGAAGCCCGTGCGGTCGCCGTGGCGGCGGGCATTCTGTGTCAGCATATGCGCCAGATTCATCACCCGGCGCGACATCCGCGCCAGCCCGCCCGGCGGGTTGGCGGTGGTCTCGGCCCCAGTCATTGGAAGGCCACCGAAGCAGGGCGCCGCAGTCCGCGCCAATCAGCGGTTACGCATCGCAACACAGACATCAAACACCTCATTCGAACGATAACAGAAAGCCGGGCGGCTGATAGCCCGCTGGCAGCTCCACATTTCAGCATGATCCAGCCAAGCGCTTACGTCCATAACCCGGCTTAACGACTTGAGGAACAATGATTACCCGCCGAAAAGCTGATCGTGTTGGGCATTTCAGGCCTGCTTGCCCTCACCTTCCCGCACGCGGCATTGCTCGCAGGATCCGGATGTAGAATCATTCAAGGGGGCTAATGAAAAGCAGGAGACTGACAACAAGGCGTTCATCGCCGTTACGATCGATAGCCACCAGTGGCCGCCGACGAAACCGGCCGATCGGATCATTCGCTATGAATTCGTGCGCGAGGCAGGCGGATGGACGATCGACGAAATCAAGGGTGCCGTCGACAGCGAAGCGCGGTCGCTTCGCGCCGTAATCCCCGCCTTCCTCAAATGTTAGCCTTCCTTAGAAGCGGTGGCCTGCCGATCCGGCAAGACCGGCAGGCCAGCATCGTGAACTACTGCGGATGGTTGGCCAACTCCTGATCGCTCAAGCGCCAGTCCTGCCAGAGCTGAAGCGCACCCAGGAGGACGACGATGCCACCAAGGGCGATGTGCCAGGCCCGAAGCATGTCGTCGCCGGCGTAGCCGAGAATGAACGGCGAAGCCGCCAGCCAGAGTCCGAGCGCGATCTCGCCGACCTCCTCCCAGCGCTGCAGTGCGACATATTCGAGCTGGGCCAGACCGAACACCAGCATGCCGATCACGAACGTGTTGAGGATCATGGTACTGCGCTCGGCGTCCATAACGTCGTGGCTGGAGAAAGGAAACCACGGCGATATCACGATCAGCACGCCAAGCAGCATGCCGAACCAGTCCTCCCATGTGCGATGTTTACTGAAGAAACCAAAGCCCGACATTGTAAACCTCCCCTTGAAAAGAGGCATACGTCGGCGGCCGCGATCACAGCACTTCCGATATCGAACCAGACCCGGCCGCTTCGGCGGCGTATGTCATTCAAAAGACGTAGGAACCCCGCAACCCGTTGCAAGGCCCGCCTGCAAAGATCTTGCGAGCGCGAACACGCGTCCCGGCCTATTGCGCCGCACCAAGCCGCTGCAGGCTCTCGCTCGCGGTGCGCAGGCCAGGACTAATCTCCAGCGCCTTGCGGAAATCGGCGATCGCGCCCGCCTTGTCGCCGAGCCGCATCTTGGCCTGGCCACGATTGTTCCAGGAATAGGCATCGGCCGGATCGTATTGCAGCGCCTTGTCGTAGTCGGCCACGCCGCCTTTGATGTCATCCTGATAGAGCCGGATCATGCCGCGATTGCGCCAGCCGCGCGCATCAGTCGGCGCGAGCCGGATTACCTCGCTGTAGTCGGCCGCGGCGCGGCCGAGTTGCTCGCTGTCGCGATAGACATTGCCGCGGTTGATATAAGCGAGCACATCCGGCTTCAGCTTGATCTCCATGGTGTAATCCGCCACCGCACGGGCCATGTCGCGCTTGCGGTGATAGGCATAGCCGCGATTGCCGTAGGCGATAGCGAGCGACGGATTGTGCTTGATGGCGGCGCTGAAATCGGCGATCGCGCGGTCGAGGTCACCCTTGTTGAACCAGGCATCGCCGCGGTTGTTGTAGGCCAGCGCGAAGGCCGGATCGATGCGGATCGCTTCGTCGTAATCGGCAATCGCGCGTTCGAGATCACGCTTGAAGGCGTAGACGCGGCCGCGGTTGGTGAGCGCACAGGCTGAAGTCGGATCGAGCCGGATTGACTCGTTGAGATCGGAAAGCGCGGCGTCGAGCTGCCGCTTCTCGGTCAGCCCGTGGCCGCGAAAGCAATAGGCGGCGGCAAGCCTGCTGCCGCTTTCGCGTTTGGCGTCGATGACAGCGCTACAGGCGGCCACCTTCTCGTCCGGCGGCGTGGTCATGGCGATGCAGGCTTGCAAGCCCGGGTCGCCTTCGGCGAACGCGGCAGGCGGTTGCGTTGATATCACCGCGGTGCCCAGTAATGCAGCGGTTAGGCAGGTCATAACACGCATATCAGCCAATCCCGAGCGAGCCAGTTTCCCCTTCGTCGCCGGATTGCATCGGCGGGTTCATGTCCCTAGATGAGAGCATCAATCATCCGGGAATCGCCGTATGGCTGTCGTCCGCGACAACAAGAATCAAAACCGCTTCGAGCTCGACGTCGACGGCGCTGTGGCGTTTGCGAATTATCGGGTCACGCCATCGGCGGTCATCATCACCCATACCGAAACGCCCCGCGCCCTTCGCGGCCGCGGCATCGCTTCCGAGCTGGTCAGGGGTGCGCTTGAGCTGATCCGCGCCGACGGTCGCAAGGTCATCGCCGGCTGCGGCTTTGTCGTGGACTATCTGCGCAGAAACCCAGAATTTGCCGATCTGGGCGCGGTGACGCAATGCACCTTCGCAAATCGCGGTCGTCCCTGCGAAGGGACCCATACTCCGTGCAGTTAATGATTGTGCTCGATCAAAGATAACGTGGGCGATACTCTCGCCTGTCATTGCCTTCCGTGGCTCTGGGCCCCTGCTTTCGCAGGGGCGACGGCGGTGGATGTGGTACTCTCAAACGATCCGTATCGACATATCCGGCAGGCCTTCGAGCTTGCACAGGATCACGTCCCCCTTCACGACCGGGCCGACATTTTCCGGCGTGCCCGAATAGATGATGTCGCCCGCCTTGAGTTCGAAGGCTTGCGAAAGCTTGGCGATCTGCTCGGCCACGTTCCAGATCATATTGCGCAGGTCGGAGTTCTGCTTGATCGTGCCATTCACGGCGAGCGAGATCGCGCCCTTGGTGAAGTGTCCGGTCTTGGCTGCGGGATGAATCGGCCCGAGCACGGCGGAGCGATCAAAGCTCTTGCCGATCTCCCATGGCTTCTTCTCGTCCCCCATCGCGCGCTGCAGATCGCGTCGCGTCATGTCGAGTCCAAGCGCGTAGCCATAGACGTGATCGAGCGCCTGCTCGGGCGGGATGTTGGTGCCGCCCGATTTCAGCGCCGCCACCAGTTCGACCTCGTAATGATAGTTCTTGGTAAGCGACGGATAAGGATGATCGGCGACTGTGCCGATGGCCACGTTCTGGATCGCGTCGGTCGGCTTTTGAAAGAAGAACGGCGGCTCGCGATTGGGATCAGACCCCATTTCGCGGGCATGCGCGGCATAGTTGCGCCCGATGCAATAGATCCGGCGCACCGGAAACACATCGGTCTCACCCACGATCGGGATCGTCGCCGTGCCAACCGGAAAAATCGATTTCGGGTCGGCCTGCGCTGCGGCCGTGCCGCCTTGCACGGCCGTACCGGCCAGCGCCAGCGCGCCTGTTGCCAGAATGGTCCTGCGATCGACACTGCTCATTGGCGTTCTCCCTGTTTTGTTTTGCGAGTCTTGTTGTCCGCCGTATCTACAGCCTTTTCGCCGTGAAGTGGATACCGTTTGTGCGCGGCTGCATTGCGACCGCACCAAAGAAAGAAGGCCCGCGTCGCCGCAGGCCTTCGCATGTGTGAGCCGAGTGAAGCGTCAGTGCTTGATATCAGGCGGCAGTTTGCCGCCATTGGCGGCCAGCTTGGCCATGACCTGCTTGTGCAGCCAGATGTTCATGCTTGCGGAATCGTTGCTGTCGCCGGTATAGCCGAGCTCCTTCGCGAGATCCTTGCGCGCGGCGAAGCTGGAATCGATGTCGAGCGCCTTCATCAGGTCGACGATCGAGGTACGCCACGCAAGCTTCTCGCCCTTGGCGGCCACAGCTTTGTCCAGGATCGGCGCGACGTCGACAGTCGCCGCGGCCGGTGCAGCGGCCCCGCCGGACGATCCGGCCTCCGCGGCAGCGCCGCCGCCAGCCGGCGCTGCGTCTGCCTTGGTGCCGAAGATCGCGCTCATGATTTTTCCGAAAATGCTCATCGTTTGCTCCCAATGACTTGAGGATGGGGTGAGTCTTGGCGGCACTGTTTGACCGGCAGCACCACGCCGGGATCGTGTACAACTCTAGCGAGCCAGATAAAACTTGCCAATGAAACATTCACCGAAGCGTGAGTGCGATTGTCGCTGTTTGAGAGTACGCTCCAAGAACAGTTCGCGGCATGGCCAGTTCCACCACCCTGTCTTCGCGTCTGGCCCGATCGTGATCTTTTTTGGAAATGGCACGTTTGCGTCTTTCGATCGGCGCAAAATGCGACCGCCGAAAGGGAGACAGCGACCATGGCCACTTCTTATCAAGGCAATTCTTATCAAGGCAATGTCACATCACTGACGCAAAGCGGGCGAGACGCCGCGGCTGCGCCAGTCATCCGAACCATCGGCTTTGCCGAACTCGGCAGCGCGCTGCGACGCGGCTGGGAGGATTTCAAGGCCGTGCCAAGCCATGCCATCATCCTGTGCGTGATCTATCCCGTACTCGGACTGGTGCTGGCACGCGCCGTCCTCGGCTATTCCGTCATACCGCTGTTGTTTCCGCTGGCCGCGGGCTTCGCCCTGATCGGTCCGTTTGCTGCGCTTGGCCTCTATGAAATGAGCCGCCGCCGCGAGCGTGGTGAACAGGCAAGCGCATGGGATGCGCTGGAGGTGCTGCGTTCGCCGTCATTCGGCGCGATGCTCGGGCTCGGCGTCCTTCTATTCGCGCTGTTCGTGACCTGGGTGGCCACCGCGCAGGCGATCTACATCGCCGCGTTCGGCTATGCGGGCGTGACCGGCATTTCCGATTTCGCTACTCGCGTGCTGACGACGTCGCAAGGCTGGTGGCTGATCGTGGTCGGCTGCGGCGTCGGCTTCGTGTTCGCCCTCGTCGCGCTTTGCATCAGCGTGGTCTCCTTCCCGCTGATGCTGGACCGTCATGCCGGCGCCGGCGATGCGATGGTGACCTCGCTGCGCGCGGTCGCACGCAATCCCGTGCCGATGGCGGCCTGGGGGTTGATCGTCGCGGTGCTGCTGGTCGCGGGAACGTTGCCGTTCTTCGTCGGCCTCGCCGTCGTCATCCCGCTGCTCGGGCATGCCACCTGGCATCTTTATCGGGCAACGATCGAACCGGAACTCAATCCGCAGCCGCTTCCGCCCCGTGCACACCGCGAGCGCAAGCCTGCCGCCGATTTTCCGGCCAATCTGTTCCCCTGGCGGCGCAAAGATAGCGCATAGGCCTGCACGGAAGCCGGTCGATCACGCCGCCGGTCGACCCGACCGGCGGCGGGGCTGTTCACCGCTCACTAACGATGAATTGAGCATCTTCAACGAAAAGTCGGTCACGGTAGCCACATAAGCCTTGTTTTGGCCGATCTTGCTTCGAACATTCGGCATGACGTTGACACTAACGTTGATGACGCATCGATCGTGGAGTGAACGGCACGATGATCTCTCGCCCCTCTCTGCGCGCTCTGACCCTGGGCGCTCTGTTGCTGACTTCTGCGGCGCCCGCCCTCGCCGCACCTTGCGGCGCGGGCCCGTTCGAAGCATGGCTGGAGGACTTCAAGAAGGAAGCGGCCTCCAAAGGAATATCGACGTCCGCCATTCAGGCTGGCTTGACCGGCGTCACGCTCGACAAGAGCGTGCTGGCCCGCGACCAATCGCAAAAGGTCTTCAGCCAGAGTTTTGAGGAATTCTCCGGCCGCATGATTCCGCCCCGGCTCACGCGCGGCTCCAACATGCTCAAGCAATACGGCTCCGTGCTCGGGCGCATCGAACAGGCCTATGGCGTACCTGGCGAAGTGCTGGTGGCAATCTGGGGCCTGGAAACCGATTTCGGCGTCAACATCGGAAAATTCGCGACGCTGCGCTCGCTGGCAACGCTGGCCTATGATTGCCGCCGCGCCGATATGTTCAAGGCCGAGTTGATGGACGCGCTGCGCATCGTCGAGCGCGGCGACATCGCGGCACAGGATTTGCGCGGCGCATGGGCTGGCGAAATCGGTCAAACCCAGTTCATGCCATCGTCCTACGTCAAGTTCGCGGTCGATTTCGACGGCAACGGCCGCCGCGATCTCTTGCGCAGCCCCCCGGATGTGCTGGCCTCGACCGCCAACTTCCTTGCCGGCCACGGCTGGCAGCGCGGCAAGGACTGGGAGCCCGGCAGCGCTAATTTTGCAGCGATCAAAGAATGGAACAAGAGCGAGGTCTATGCCAGGACCATCGCCCATTTCGCGACGCAGCTTTCGCGGGCGCCTTAGACCAGCAACCACTCAGGGCCGGCACAGCGGTCATCATCCCTCAGGTCTGCGCCTATGGATAGCTTCGTGCGAGCGTATCGTCACTCGTAAGAATGAATAAATGTTCATTCATAATCAATGCGCCACGTGCGATTCGCATAAGAAGATTCCAAAGAGCTCGCTTTGAAGGATATTTTTGTGCGCTGCACGCGCTCGCGGGCTCGCACTCGAGCCCTCCCGATCGCTATTTGGCGACGGGGGCGGTTAATTTGGAAATGACGGTAAGTCCCTAAATTTACGGTATTATATTCAATGGGCGAGACACCTGCCGGGCGTACGAGCCGACCGATCCTTCAGCCATACTGAAAAGTTAAGCGGTCCTTACCGTTGCCATGCGTTCTAGGATTAGCTGCATCGCAACATAAGAAGTTCCGCACTGCAAAAATCCAAGCTATATTCATTTCAACGGTGAGGCCATTCCTCCAAGGGCTGAACCGTAACTGCAAGGAGACTACCATGTTGCTCTCGCTCATCCGCATGATCCAGGCGTTCCGGGATTATCAGCGCAATGTCAGCGAACTGTCCCAGCTCAGCGATCGCGAACTGGCCGATATTGGCCTTGATCGTTCGGACATTCCGCGCGTTGCAGCGGGAACCCACAACGGCTGATCTTCGTTCAGCCGCGCCTGATGAACGGATAGCGCCCGCCCTGCTGCGGGCGTTGTCGTTTCTAGCCTTTAGTTTGACGCGTTTTCTTCACGCGAACCGGCATCCCACTTCGCTCGAAAACGCTATGGTAGGTGCGCTTGGCGCGAAAACGCGCTAACCCTGCGCGCATGATTTCCTCTACCCCCCAAACTGACACCGTCCATGTGATTGGCGGCGGCCTTGCCGGCTCGGAAGCTGCCTGGCAGGTCGCCAATGCGGGCGTTCGCGTCGTCCTGCACGAGATGCGCCCGTTGCGGATGACCGAGGCGCACCGCACCGAAGGTCTGGCCGAGCTCGTCTGCTCCAACTCGTTTCGCTCGGACGACGCCGCCAACAACGCCGTAGGCCTGCTGCACGCCGAGATGCGCAGGTTGGGCTCGCTGATCATGCGCTCCGCCGACGCCAACCAGGTGCCCGCGGGCGGGGCGCTGGCGGTCGACCGCGACGGGTTTTCTGCAGCGGTCACCAAGGCGCTGCACGACAATCCCCTGATCGAGATCGATCGCGCTGAAATCGCCAGTCTGCCGCCCACCGAATGGGGCAACGTGATCGTCGCGACCGGCCCCCTCACCTCAGCGCCGCTGGCGGACGCTATCCGCGAACTCACCGACGAGAACGCGCTGGCGTTCTTCGATGCAATCGCGCCGATCGTGCACAAGGATTCCATCGATATGTCGGTGGCGTGGTTTCAGTCGCGCTACGACAAGGTCGGGCCCGGCGGCACCGGCGCTGATTACATCAACTGCCCGATGACGAAGGAGCAGTATGACGCCTTCGTCGCGGCGCTGCTGGCCGGCGACAAGGTGGATTTCAAGGACTGGGAGACTAACACGCCCTATTTCGACGGCTGCCTGCCGGTCGAGGTGATGGCCGAGCGCGGCCACGAGACGCTGCGACACGGACCGATGAAGCCGGTCGGGCTGACCAATCCGCACAACCCCACGGTCAAACCTTACGCCATCGTGCAACTGCGGCAGGACAACAAGCTCGGCACGCTCTACAACATCGTCGGCTTTCAGACCAAGCTGAATTACGGCGCGCAGCAGCGCGTATTCCGCACCATTCCAGGGCTCGAGAACGCCGAATTCGCCCGGCTCGGCGGCCTGCACCGCAACACCTTCCTGAACTCGCCAAAGCTGCTGGACGGGCAGTTGCGTCTGCGCGCGCAGCCGCGGCTGCGCTTTGCCGGGCAGATGACCGGATGCGAGGGCTATGTGGAATCCGCCAGCATCGGCCTGATCGCAGGCCTTTACGCTGCGGCGAACGCTCGGGCGCAATCGCTCGAACCGCCGCCTGCGACCACGGCATTGGGATCGCTGCTTGGGCATATCACCGGGGGCCACATCGAGACGTCAGAGGCGGGAACGCGCTCGTTCCAGCCGATGAACGTCAATTTCGGACTGTTTCCTCCGCTTGCGAGTGTGCCGAGCAAAAAACCCGACGGCACGCGGCTGCGCGGCAACGAGAAGACGGTTGCCAAGAAGCAGGCGCTTAGCGCCCGTGCGCTTACCGATCTCGATCGCTGGATCGCCGATCATCTGCGCGTTGCGGCGGCGGCGTAATCCCATGGGCTTGCCGAAAGACGACAACGCCACCCTGTCGGCGCGATGGACCGAAGGAGTGCTGCTGAAGCGCGACGTGTTCTCGACCGTCGAGCGCGGCCGTTTCCGCGATGATGCCGGCGAGATCGATGCCGTGCTGCGCCGGCTCGATCAGGTGCCGCTGTGGTCCTATCCGCTCGCCCGCCATCTGTTCGCCCGCGAGCGCCGCGCGCTGGCGCTGGCGCGCGATCTTGACGTCGGCCCGAAGCTGCTCTGGGCCGGCCGAAGAGCGCTGGTGCGCGGCTTCATCGATGGTGTCGCGCTGCATCTGGCAAAACCCCATGGCGACCTCGCCTATTTCCGATCCGCCAAACTCGCCTTGCGCAGGCTGCACCGCGCCGGCATCTGCCACAACGATCTCGCCAAGGAGCAGAACTGGCTCCGCGGCAGCAACGGCCGGGCCTATGTGACCGATTTTCAACTGGCTGCCTGCTTCAAGACAAGAAGCCGACTGTTCCGGATCGCGGCCTACGAGGATCTGCGGCACCTGCTGAAGCACAAGCGCAGCTATGCGCCGTCGGCGCTGACGCCGATGGAACGCAAGATCCTGGCGCGCAAATCCTTTGTCGCCAGCATCTGGCTCAAGACCGGCAAGAAGATCTACCAGGCCATCACGCGCGGGCTATTCAATTTCACCGACCGCGAAGGCGGCGGCAGGCGGCTGGTCAACGACGCGCCTGTGCTGATCGACCTGATCAGGAAGAACCCGGACGTGCGCGACACCGCGATCGTGGCTTTCGCCGACCGGCGTACCGGCGTCGGGTTGTATGCCTTCGTCGAGGCCGACAAGGTCGCACTGGAGAAGCAGCTGCGCAGTGAACTCGCGACAGCCAAGGGCGTCAGGCCGCCAGAGCATATCCAGGTGGTGCACGGCTTGCCGCGCGACGCCGCCGGTAAGCCGCGCACGGAGATATTGCAGCTCGTTGCGATGAACCAGCTCGACCTGATCGAGCCGCTGATCACGAACGAGGTCGACCGCGCGTTCCTGAAGGACATTCTGGAGAGCCGCAAGAACTTGCGGGACCGGTTCAATTTCGAGTCGGCTGATCTGGATAGGCCGTCAACTTGACGTTTGCTGTCGTCACCCGCGAAGGCGGGTGATCCAGTATTCCAGAGACGTCAGTGATTGAACCGATAAGCCGCGGCGTACTGGATACCCCGCTTTCGCGGGGTATGACGGTGTTAGCTGCAGCGACCCTACCCACCAAACTCCCGGGATCGCGAGGCGCGCCACAGCGTCCACAAAATCCGCAAACGCGACGGCACCTGCGGCACGAACGGATCGGCGTCAGCACGCGACATACGCTTGAGATCGCGGCGGACCAGCGTCAGCGGCAGGAACACCGGCCGCACAGGCCGCGGCACGTGCATGAGCAGCTCAAAGGCTGTACCGAGATGCTTTCGGGCGTCCCCGACCAACTGATCGATCGCGGCACGCGCCTGCGGCGTCTGCTTGCCGGAAAAGACCTCTTCCATCCCGCTGCCGTGTTGCTGCAGCAATTGCAGCGGCAGGAATAGCTGACGCCGCGCGGCATCGAACGGCAGAGTTGCGATCACCTGCGCCATGCCCTGGGCCAGCCCGGCATGACGCGCGAGATGGTCGATCACGGCCGACGGCTGTGCCGCGATCCGTGCGCCGAACGAGAACAGCGCCGCGGAGGTGTCGGTGACATAGCCTTCCAGCGCCGCCATCGACGGCATCGGATCATTATAGAGATCGAACTGATGCTCCTCGATCAGCCGCGACAGCGGCTCGACCGGCAGGCGGAATTCGCCGATGGCTTGCAACAGCTCGGCCGCGACAGGATTGCCCTCGACGCCGCCATGGCCGGCGCCTTCGAGCATGTCAGTCCACCATTGCAGCCGCATTTCGCCCGGCAGAGGCTGGCTGACCTGCTCGCGCACGCGCGTTACCTCAACGTTGAAGGCATAGACCGCCAGCAGCGCGCGCCGCTGAGCCGCCGGCAGAAACAGCGTCGATGCGTAGCGGGCGAAGTCGTGCGTGCGCACCAGATCGGCGCAGAACGCGGCGGAATCTTTTGACGTCGCCGCCCCGCTCATGGCACCGCGATCAACGCCGCCGCGACCCGCCGGCGCTCGCCCAGCATGATGTTGTAGGTGCGGATCGCAGGTCCCGTCTGCATCGCATCGAGTACCACGCGCACGGCGCGCAATGCTTCCCGAAGGCCCCGCGGCGGCACCCAGACTTCAGTGCCGGTGCCGACGATCAGCGTATCGATGGAGTTGGCGGCCTTGAACACGCGCGTCAGCGAATACTCGTCGATCTCGGCAGGTTTCGTCACCGGCCAGGCCCAAATACCGTCCGGCAGGCAGAGCAGCGAGCCGCGATGCGACATGTCGGCGAAGGCGAAGCCGCCCTTGCCGTAGGCTTCGATCGGCGCCGACCTCGGAAGATGCGGGACGTCCGAGGATGTTGCCATAATTACTTCTTCGCAGGCGTATCCGGCGCGTCGCGGTGCTCACCGACGCCAAGATAGATCAGGATCGGCGCAGCGATGAAGATCGAAGTGTAGGTGCCAACCAGCAGCGCGCCGAACACCATGACCGCCGTAAAGCTGTGGATCGCGTGACCGCCGAACAACAACAGCGCCAGCAACGCCAGCGTCACCGTGACGTGGGTGATGATCGAGCGCGACAGTGTCGAATTGATGGATTCGTTCAGCAGTTGCGGCATCGGCATTTTCTTGTAACGCCGCAGCATTTCCCGGATGCGATCGTAGATCACGACCGTATCGTTCAGGGAGTAACCCAGAATCGTCAATAACGCGGCAATACTCGTGAGGTCGAAATCGACCTGCGAGATCGACATGAAGCCGATCGTCAGCACGATGTCGTGGACGTTGGCGATCATGGCGCCGAGCGCGAACTGCCATTCGAACCGGAACCAGAGATAGATCAGGATTGAGAAAATCGCGAGCATCATGCCGAGCATGCCGTAAGCCAGCAATTCGCCGGAAACGCGCGGTCCCACCACTTCGACGCGGCGATATTCAACGGAATCGCCGAGCGCGCCGCGGACTTTCTGCACCGCAGCCTGCTGCGCGGCGTCGCCGCCGGGTTGCTCGGCTACCCGAATCAGCACGTCGGCCGGACCGCCGAATTGCTGTAGCTGAATATCGCCGAGCCCGAGCGTGCTCAGTTTCGTGCGCATCGCGCCGATGTCGGCGGGGCCGGACTTGTCCTGCACTTCCAGCAGCGTACCGCCCCTGAAGTCGATGCCGAAATTCAGCCCGTGGGTGAAAAACAGCACGATCGCGAGGATCGAAAGAGCCGCGGAGATCGGGAAGCTGATGCGACGAAAGCGCGTGAAATCGAAATGCGTGACGTCAGGGACGATGCGCAGCGGCGGCAACAGATCGAACACGGCGACCACGGTCAGCACGACGATCAGAACGCCCAGCGCAATGAGAATAGATTGAGTCACAGTGGGGTCCCTAGATCGGCACGGTCTTCGGCCGCTTCCAGCGCACCCAGCCAGCGACGATCAGGCTGGTGAGCGTAAACGCTGTGAAGACCGTGGTGATGATACCGATGCCGAGCGTGACGGCGAAGCCGCGAACCGGGCCGGTGCCGATGTAGAACAGCACCGCTGCGGCAATGAAGGTGGTGATATTGGAGTCCAAGATAGTCGCCAGCGCTCGCCTGAAACCGGCGTCGATCGCCGAAATCGCATTGCGCCCGCCGCGCAGTTCCTCACGGATGCGCTCATAGATCAGCACGTTGGAGTCGACCGCGATACCAACGGTCAGCACGACGCCGGCGATACCGGGCAGCGTCAGCGTGGCGTTGAGCAGCGACAGGATGCCAAAGATCATCGCGACGTTGATGGCAACCGCGATGTTGGCGAACACGCCGAACAGCCGGTAGGTCAGCAGCATGAACGCGATGACCATGATCGAGCCGACGTAAGCCGCGAGTTTGCCCTTTTCGATCGAGTCCTGGCCAAGCCCGGGGCCGACGGTGCGCTCCTCGATCACGGTCAGCGGCGCCGGCAGTGCGCCGGCACGCATTAGCAGCGCGAGTTCGTTGGCCGCCTGCACCGTGAAGCTGCCGGAAATCTGGCCCTGGCCGCCGGTGATCGGCTCGCGGATCACGGGTGCGGATATCACCTTGTTGTCGAGGACGATAGCAAAGGGTTGCCCGACATTTTCCGACGTCGCCTGCGCGAATTTGCGCGAGCCCGAACTGTTGAACTTGAAGTTCACGATCGGCTCGTTTGTGCGCTGGTCGAAGCCCGGCTGCGCGTCGGTCAGATCGCCGCCCGACACCAGCACCTGCCGCTTGATGACGTAGGGCACCTTGGGCGATTGCTCGCTCATCAAGACTTCCGAATCCGCCGAAATCCCTCGCCCCGACTGAGCCTGATCCGGCGACACCGACGAATCGACCATGCGGAATTCCATCTTGGCGGTCTGGCCAAGGATGCGCTTCAGGTCGGTTGGATCCTGCAATCCCGGCACCTGGACCAAGATGCGATCGGTGCCTTGCCGCTGGATCAAGGGCTCGACCGTGCCCAATTCGTTGATACGGCGCTCGACGATCTGGATCGACTGTTCAATCGTTTGCCGGATGCGTTCGGTAATGGCGGCTTGCGGCACGGTGAGACGGAACAGGCCGCCGCCGGCATCGGAGACTTCGAGGCTGCGCTGCCCTGAGGAGCCGAGCAGGCCGCCAAGCGGCTGCGACAGCTCGCGCAGCTTGGCGAGGGCCGCTTGCTGGTCACTCTCCTTGACGCGGACTTCGGCGGCGTCGCCGCGGACGGCAAGGCCGGTATAGCCGATCTTGGCATCACGCAGCACGCGGCGGATCTCGTCGCGCACCTGGTCGAGCTTTTCCTTCTTCACATAGTTGGAATCGACTTCGAGCAGCAGGTACGAGCCGCCCTGCAGATCGAGGCCGAGCACGATGTGGCGTTGTGCCCACACCGGCCAGTTCTTCACCCGCTCCTGGGAAAAGAAGTTCGGAACCGCGAACAGGCAGACGATTAGCGCGGTCAGAATGATCGCCAGCGCCTTCCACCGCGTGAAATACAACATCGAGTAGACCCGTCAGAATCCAGGAAAGTGCGCCGCGGGAAGCGGCGCGGAAAACTCAGCTCGCGGACGTCTCGTCCTTGGCCTCACTCTTTTCCTTGGCGGGCTCGCCCTTGGCGCGGACGCCTGAAATCATCTGCCGCATCTGCCGCACTCGGACACCGTCCGAAATCTCGAACTCGATCTGGTCGTCGTCCACCACCTTGGTTACCTTGCCGACCAGGCCGCCCGAGGTCACCACGGTGTCACCGCGGCGGATGTTTTTGACCAGCTCCTGGTGATCCTTCACCTTCTTCTGCTGCGGCCGCAGAATCAGGAAATACATGATCACGAAGATCAGCGCGAACGGCAGCAGCGACATCAACATGCTGTTGGCATCGCCACCGGCTGCAGCCTGGGCGTACGCAGGAGTAATCAGCATCGAACAATCCTCGTGAGACGGAAAAGAACCGGCCATGCCTGGGCTTAGCGCCTTGAGCAAATCGCCGGTCCGGGCAAATTCGCGCGGACTATAGCGGCGGCGGGCCCAATTGCAACGCTGGCCGCCCTCTCATTTAGGCCGCTTGCGAGACCTTCCAAGGCCCGTTAAGGCTGCGCGGTAAGGAACTCCGGAAATGTCGAAAAAACCCAAGAAAAAAGCGACTCAAACAGCGCCGCGCGCCACCCCCAGGGCAGCTTCGCGAGGCCAAGCGAAAACCGCGACAAAACGTCCGCCAAACACGCTTAACGACGCCGCCGCCGAGCGGATCGCCACGGCGCTGGAAGCCATCGCCGGCCACCTTTCCGCGGCCTCTCCGGCGGCGGGAAACCCCAAGTCATTCGGCTCCGCCGACGCCTTTGTCTGGCATCCGGACGGACGCCTTTCGCCGGTGCCGCGCGTCAGCCGCGTCGATCTCGGCCTGCTCAAGGGCATCGACCGGATGCGCGACATCCTGATCGAAAACACCGAGCGCTTTGCCGACGGCCTGCCGGCCAATAACGCGCTGCTCTGGGGTGCGCGAGGCATGGGCAAGTCCTCACTGGTGAAGGCGACGCATGCCAATATCAACATCGACCGCAAGCCTTCCGACCGGCTCAAGCTGATCGAGATTCACCGCGAGGACATCGAGAGCCTGCCCGGCCTGATGGACCTGCTGCGGAGCTCCGATTTCCGCTTCATCGTGTTCTGCGACGACCTCTCCTTCGACGGCAACGACGCCTCCTACAAATCGCTGAAGGCAGTGCTGGAAGGCGGTATCGAGGGACGTCCAGACAACGTCATTCTCTATGCCACCTCCAACCGGCGGCACCTGCTGGCGCGCGAGATGATCGAGAACGAACGCTCGACCGCGATCAACCCGGGCGAAGCGGTCGAGGAGAAGGTGTCGCTGTCGGACCGTTTTGGTCTGTGGCTCGGCTTTCACCGCTGCAGCCAGGACGAGTACCTCGCCATGGTGCGCGGCTATTGCGGCCATTTCGGCATCAAGATGTCAGACGAAGATCTGGAACGCGAAGCGCTGGAATGGTCGACCACACGCGGCTCCCGGTCGGGCCGCGTCGCCTGGCAGTTCACGCAGGAACTGGCAGGACGGCTGGGCGTGCGGCTGGCGGGGAAATAGGCTGGTCCGCGAGCAGACATCCCGCGACAACCCCGAACTGTCATTCCCCGCGAAGGCGGGGAATCCAGTACGCCGCGGCTTCTCGGCTCAATCGCAACTGCTCTGGAATACTTGATCGCCCGGTCAAGCCGGGCGACGACGGTTGTGGGTGGGGCGGCGCCGTTGGCAGCTAGCCGATCACGCCCCGTTCAGGAATTGAAGCGGGTCAACCGGCGATGATCCCTTGCGGATCTCGAAGTGGAGCTGCGGCGACCCCACCTCGCCCGATTGACCCGATTTGGCAATGATCTGGCCACGCTTGATCGTATCGCCGCGCTTCACCAGCAGTTCACTCGCATGGGCATATGCGGTGACGTAACCGTTGGAGTGCCGCACCAGAACCAGATTGCCGTAACCCTTCAGCTCGTTACCGGAATAGGCGACCACGCCGTCTTCCGCCGCCTTCACCGGCGTGCCTTCCGGCACTGCCAGGTTGATGCCGTCATTCGATTTGCCGTTGGTCTTGGCGCCGTAGCTCGTGATCACCTTGCCGCGCACCGGCCAGCGGAAGGTCGGCAGCGCGCCGGTCGCTTCACCGGGCTTGATGGAAGCTTGCTCGATGACGGGCTTTTCTTCCGTGACATTCGTGGTGGCGGAAGCCAGCCGCGCGCTCTGCGGCGGACCGCCGGCTGCGGCCATCTTGGTGGCCGGCGCGGCAGCCGGGGCGACCGGCTGGGCGGGTGCTGCGGCGACGGGCTGCGCCGCCGGAGCAGCGGCCGCGGATTTCGAACCGGGCACAGTGAGCTTCATGCCAAGGCTGAGCTTTGCGGTCTGATCGAGATTGTTGGCCTTGGCGAGCTCGGCAACCGGCACATGGTTGCGGCGCGCGATGCTCATCAGCGTATCGCCGCGATTAACGACATGGACGCTCGGCGCTGGTGCCGCGGCGGCAACCGGCTTGCTGGCCGGGGGCGCAAGCGCCGGCGCGGGCGCAGCCGTTGTTGTTTGCCGCGGAATGATCAGTTGCTGACCGGGCGACAGCGTGCGCGGGCCCTTGTAGCCATTGGCCTGCAGGATCGCGGCCGCTGAAACGTTGTAGCGCTTGGCCAGAATGTCGAGCGTGTCGCTGGTGCCGACGATGATTGTGGTGCCGCCCTGCGCAGCCGGGCGCGCGGCCGCGACCGAGCGCGGCGGTACCGTCGCGGTGGTCTCGATGGGCGGACGGGACGGCGGCGCATAGGACGAAATCCCGCGCCCTCCTCCTGACACGCCGCCCGAGCTGGCCGGATAAGCGTGCGGTGCAGTGACGGCGGGCGGCGGCAAGGCCTCGGACTGGTATTGCGGACCCGACGCCTGCGGCCGGGCGTATTGCGGCGGCTCGCGGCGGTCGACGGCGGGGGTGCGTACCGAACCGGTCGCTTCGGGCTGGGAGGCAAAGGGATTGGAGAAGGAGCTATCGGAAAAGCGCGTCTGCATATCGGCGCTGCAGCCGGCAAAGCCAACCGACATCAGCGCCAGCACCGCCACCTGCGGCACCCGACGCGAGCGAAGCAACTCGGCGACACGGGACATGGTTACTCACTCGTACGCAACAAAATACTGTTTTGAGTAAACACGTCCCGAGTAAATAACCGCTTAACCCTTGGAATAAGATGTTGGCGGGAACCGCCAATCCGGGATTCTACAGTTCGCGCGCAATTCCCCGCAGGGCCGGGACGAAGCGGACATCGACCAGCTCCTTGCGCTCAAAACCGCTCTCGGTCCTGGTGACCCGGACCAGGGTCTGGGTGCCATGATGCGGGCCGACCGGCGCGATCAGGATGCCGCGGGGCTCGAGCCGCTGCAGCAGACTGTCCGGGATTTGCTCCATCGCGGCCGTGACGATGATGCGGTCGAAATCGCCGGCGCCCGGGGGGATGTCGAAGCCGTCGCCGAACATCACCTCGACATTGTAATAGCCGAGCTTTTCGAGCCGGGCGCGAGCCGTGTCCGCCAGCGTCCGGTAGCGCTCGATGGTCAGGACATGGGCGCAAAGCCGCGACAGCACCGCGGCCTGATAGCCGGAGCCGGTACCGATCTCGAGCACCTTGTGGTGCTTCTGCGGCTGCAACTGCTCGGTCATGTAGGCCACCACGAAGGGCTGGCTGATGGTCTGCCCGCAGGCGATGCCGAGCGCGCTGTCGCGGTAGGCATGTTCGCGATCGCCAGCCGCCACGAAGACTTCGCGCGGCACCTCTTCCATGGCGCGCAGCACAGCCTGGTTGCTGATCCCCCGCCGCCGCAGGCTGAGCTGAAACATCATCTTCTCGGGCGGTTCTTGCGACATTGCGGTCTCGTGGGGGACTCTGCCGCCGATCCAATGCTTCGGCCTCGCCGAGATGTAATAGCCCATGCGCACTTAAGGAAGAATTTCCTCAAGATTTTGGTTCCTACTCCCGGAACTGCGGTCGTGACCCCGCGTTAGGGCACGGCAAATCCTTCGCCGGGAAGTTCTTAGCCTTATAGCGTGCCGGTTCATCTCGACGTTGCGCCGAGGGGTGTTTTTTGCGAACCTCAAAGCATTGGAAGGGCAAGGATTCCCCATGATGGCGACACGGCCGGCGGGCTGTTCTGTTTTCCTCGTTGAAGACGAGGTCATGATCCGGATGATGGTCGCTGACATGCTGGAAGAGCTGGGCCACAGCGTAGCTGCCGAGGCCGGCGAAATCGGCGAAGCGGTCAAGCTGGTGCAATCGACCGAGTTCGATCTCGCCATTCTAGACGTCAACGTCAACGGCAAGGTGATCACGCCCGTGGCCGAGTTGATCACGGCGCGCAACCGTCCGTTCATTTTTGCGACCGGTTACGGCTCCTCCGGCCTGCCCCAGGAATATCGCGACCGCCCCGCGCTACAGAAGCCGTTCCAACTGGAAACGCTGGCCCAGATGATCACCTCCACGATGAAGAGCGCGCCGGTTTAGGTCGTCAATCCGCACACCCAGCCGTCATCATCCGCCAACGGGTCGGCCGAACGGCCGCCCGATGACGGGCTCCGGCGGATGATCCAGTATTCCAGAGACCTGCGATTGAACCGAGAAGCCGCGGTGTACTGGATACCCGCCTTCGCGGGTATGACGAGTTCGGCCGGGGCCTACTTCAACGTCGTCGTCAGCTCTTCCGAGAACGCTTCATCGGTACGATCGAGCCGCAGCGGCGTGACCGATACGTAGCGCGCCGCAAGCGCCGCCAGATCGGTGCCTTCGGCCGGCGTATCCATCGTCGCGGCGCGCTCAAAACCGATCCAGAAATACGGGTTGCCGCGGCCGTCGTGGCGCTTGTCGACTTTCAGGAAGCCGAGGTTGCGCTTGCCCTGCCGCGTCACACGGACGCCCTTGACCTGATCGGGCGTGCAGGCGGGGAAGTTGACGTTGATCACGGTGTTCTTCGGCACGCCGGCGTCGATTACCTTGCGCAGGATGTCCGGACCGAATTTCAATGCGGTGTCCCACAGCGGCGCGTGACGGGTCTCGATGGAAAATTCCTGGCTCAGTGCAAACGACGGAATTCCCAGAATCGTGCCTTCAAGGGCGCCCGCGATGGTGCCGGAATAAACGACGTCCTCGGCGACGTTGCGGCCCTTGTTGACGCCGGACAGCACGAGATCGGGCATCTTCTCGCCGAGGATGTGGCGCGAGCCCATGATCACGCAATCGGTCGGCGTGCCCCGCACCGCGAAGTGGCGCGGACCGACTTCGCGCAGTCGCAGCGGATCGTTCAGCGACAACGAATGCGAAACGCCGGACTGATCGAGCTCCGGCGCCACGATCCAGACATCGTCGGACAGCGCGCGGGCGATCTCCTCGACAATCTTCAGACCCGGCGCATGGATGCCGTCGTCGTTGGTGCAGAGAATTCGCATCCGTCAAAACGCCTTTTTCGAGGTGTGGCCGGCTTTCGCCTTTGGGCCGTCGTCTTATCCGGCTATCGCCGCCGAGGCAAACCGGCCCATTTCCTCATGTTTTCTTCATCCAGATGCGCCAGGGACGCGCGAATTTGGCGCCGCCGTCGATTTTCATCTGAAGATCCGGCGATTTTTGCTTTGGCTGCTCCATGGCAACGGGCGGCGGGCTGTCAGGCCCTTGCGGCGTCCCTACCGCTGCGGGCGAAGGCACCACGACAGCAGGCCGATCGACCTTCGGCATCTCGAGCTTTGGCAGTTCCGGCTTCGCAACCAGCGGAGGCAGCGCGATGGACTCAATCGCCGGCGTCGGCGCAGCTACCGGCGCCGATCCCGCCGGCTGCTGCTTATGCCGCGTTCGCGCAAACGCCAATCCTTTGTCGAAATCCGCGGCGTTGAGCCACTCCTTGGCATGCATGCGCTCGATCAGATCGTCGTCCCACAGGCGCGCCACTTCGATATCGAAGGCGCCCATCAGCCTCTGATCGATCAATTGCATGCCGTGGCCGGTGACAGCCCATTGCCTCCCGATCCAAAAGATGTCGCGATGCAATGCCATTTTCGCTTTGCGTTATTTGTCCCGCTCGATGGTTTTGAGCCCGCCCATATAGGGCTGCAGCACCGCAGGCACCGCAATGGAGCCGTCTTCCTGCTGATAAGTTTCCATCACCGCGATCAGCGCGCGGCCGACCGCCGTGCCGGATCCGTTCAGCGTGTGCACGAAGCGCGGCTTGCCGTCCGGCCCGCGCGAGCGCGCATCCATCCGGCGCGCTTGGAAATCCCCACACACCGAGCAGCTCGAAATTTCACGATAGGCTCCGCCATCGCCTTGCCCGGGCATCCAGACCTCGATGTCGTAGGTCTTTTGCGCGGAAAAGCCCATGTCGCCGGAGCACAGCGTCATCACGCGGTAATGCAGGTCGAGCCGTCGCAATACTTCCTCGGCGCAGGACAGCATGCGCTCATGCTCGTCACGGCTGGTCTCGGGCGTCGCGATCGACACCAGTTCGACCTTTGTAAATTGATGCTGCCGGATCATGCCGCGGGTATCGCGCCCCGCTGCGCCGGCTTCGGCGCGGAAGCACGGTGTCAGCGCGGTGAGGCGCATCGGCAGTTCTTTTTCGTCGACGATGGATTCGCGGACGAGGTTGGTCAGCGAGACTTCGGCGGTGGGAATGAGACCGAGACGCTCGGTCTTCAATCGTTCGTCGGGAGCCGCAAGCAATTCGCCCTTGATGGCCCAGAACTGGTCGTCCTCGAATTTCGGCAATTGACCCGTGCCGAACATCACGTCGTTGCGTACCAACAGCGGCGGATTGACCTCGGTGTAGCCGTGTTCGTTTGTGTGGAGATCGAGCATGAACTGCCCGATTGCGCGCTCCAGCCGCGCAAGTCCTTTCTTCAGCACCACGAAGCGCGCGCCACTCAGTTTTGCGGCCGCCTCAAAATCCATGTAACCAAGAGCGCCGCCGAGATCGTCATGCGGCTTGGTCGTGAAGGCGTAGTTGCGGATCTTGCCGTAGACGTGGCGCTGCACATTGCCATGCTCGTCTGTGCCTTCGGGCACGTCGTCGAGCGGCAGATTTGGAATCGCGGCAAGTTCTTTTGCCAGCTCCTCGTCCGCGGTCTTCGCGGCAAGCTCGAGCTCCGGCATTGTAGTCTTGAGTTCGGCCACTTCAGCCATCAATCTGTTGGCGCGCGCGTCATCCTTCGCTTTCTTGGCTTCGCCGATTTCCTTCGAAGCTGCATTGCGCCGCGCCTGCGCCTGCTCGGACGCCAGGATCGCCGCACGGCGCTTTTCATCGATCGTCAGCAGCGCAGCCGACAGCGGCGCCAGCCCGCGGCGCTTCAGTCCGGCGTCGAACGCCTGGGGATTGTCGCGGATCGATTTGATGTCGTGCATGAGGATTTGGCCCCGAAGTCGATTTCTGTAAACAATCAAGGCTAGTGTTGATTGTTTACGCGCCCCAGTTACCACACCCGTCATCACCCGCGAAAGCGGGTGATCCAGTATTCCAGAGCAGTTCGAGATAAATCCGCCTGGCCGCGGCGTACTGGATTCCCCGCCTTCGCGGGGAATGACGGCTTATTAGCCTGCGCGGCCCTGGCGCCCTACTCGGCCGGGTTGGTTTCCGGGGGCGGG